>NZ_ACFE01000009.1 GCF_000174015.1 Lancefieldella rimae ATCC 49626
GCTGGTTCAAAGACAGTGACGGTTGGCATTTCTTTAATGGTGCAGGCATAGCTGCAAGAGGTTGGGCATATACCACAAACAACGATATCTTCTACTTTGATCCCTCACAAGAACATCACCCAGCTCTTCTCGGTGAGGTTACCCTTAACGGAGGACATCACTACTACTTTGATGAGAGCAGAGGTCTTGTAAAGGACAGATGGGTAAAGCTTCCAGGTGGCAACTGGGTTTATGCCTCCAAAGAAGGTGCTTTCATCTCAGGGTGGCACTATATTGGTAACGATATCTTCTACTTTGATACCGAAGATCCCACTCATCCCGCACTCTTTGGTGAGGTAACCCTTAACGGAGGCCGTCACTACTACTTTGATGAGCATAGCGGCCTTGCACAGGACAGATGGGTAAAGCTCCCAGGTGGCAACTGGGTCTATGCCTCCAAAGAAGGTGCTTTTATCTCAGGATGGCGCTACATCGGTAACAAGATCTTCTACTTCGATACCGAAGACCCCACACACCCCGCACTCTTTGGCGAGGTAACCCTTAACGGAGGACATCACTACTGGTTTGACGAGAATCAGGGTATGGCTTCAAATCAGTGGGTT
>NZ_ACFE01000008.1 GCF_000174015.1 Lancefieldella rimae ATCC 49626
AGCTGCTATATGCTTCGCCATTGGAATTAAAATACATCCATCCGTTGTCTGTCTTGTGCCAACCCGAACTTTGTTGAATGGTGCCGGCTTTATATTCCATCTGGCGAGAAACGCTTGTGCCGTCAGACGATTTTGCCGTGATATACAGGGTGTAGGTGCCGCCTGAAAGTGGCGTAAAGCTATACGACGTATTGGTGGTGTTTTCTGCGAGAGTTACCCACGAACCTCCTGAGATCTTATAGTAGTAGGAGTACGTCATTCCACTACCGACGCCAACAAGATGAGGGCGCATGGTAATCTGTCCGTCTGAGCCGGACCATGCGTCAACTCGGCTCATGCTCCACCACGTCTTTGATGCATAGAAGTGATCCCAGATGCCCCATGCATCGGCATACCCAATACGATCAATAAAGGCAGAGTTGGAAAGCTTTGCCTCCATCGATGGGTTGGAGATAAACTCATGCTCAATGATGACTCCTAAGATGCCATTTCTGCGAGCATATCGAATGATGCCAAAATAGTCTGATTCCTCACCGGTGTCATACGTATCTCCGCCGCCATATCCCTTTGTTGGAGCGGAATCCCAACGATTGGTAATACCGGCTCGCTTATTAAGCTCACCATTGATGGCTTTCGCAAGCTTCTGACCGGCGGTATATAAATCATTGTTGTAGCGGATATTTCTAGGAGTAAGTACCATCGATCCAACGGCATTTGGACCGGCTGAGTTGTAGTGCATGGAGACAATCGCGCAACATTTTGCATCAACGGCGCGCTGTACACGCTCTTTCAGCGTGGGATCCTCGTTTTGCCCACGCACCACAACAACCTTGATTCCCCATTTCTCAAGATAGTACTTCGTGCTCATAGCGGTGTTCCAGGCTACGTCTCCCTCATGAAGACCGGAAGGACCAATGGCACCCGGATCACGTCCACTCATACCATCACTGTGTCCGGGATCAAGCGCAATGGGTCTGCCGGTTATTCGGGCAGTTTCTATAGCGCTTTCAAGGGAGTCTGATGTTATTAAGTTGCCTGATGAATCCATCGTGGTATACGTCTCGGCATATGCCCTTTGGATGTTTCCCGCAAGACAAAATGCAGAAAGAACAAGGATGCAAACCGCCCACAGACGCATTGTGGATAAGAACTTCGCTCGATTCATATATCCTCCATGTAAAGCTGAGTGAAGCATTTTCTGTGTAAAAATTACGCAATTGTTAATTTTACCTCATAATACATGGTTCACAAAGAAAAGATGTATTCGCAGCGAGGAATTGTATCTTATATGAGCAAAACCGACAGAAACCTTCGTTTTCCAGAGCACTTCTCGGCAGCTATTTTTGACTTTGATGGAACGCTTGCTGACACAACCCAGCTTTGGCAAAAAATTGACCGGGAGTTTTTTGAATCTCGGAACATCCCCTATGATGCTACCCTCAGCGAACACATTTCCCCTCTTGGTTTTACCGATGGCGCACACTGGGTAATTGAAACCTATCATCTGCATGAATCTGTTGACCACATTATTGACGAGTGGACCGCAAAAGGAAGAGCTGCATATCAAAACGATGTTGTCTTGAGGCCTGGTGCTGAGAAATACCTCCGCTATCTCCGTAGTAAAGGTATTGCAACGGCACTTGCAACCGTAAACGATGCCAATGTTTTTCGTGCAATGGAGGCTCGTATTCCCTTTCATGAACTTTTTGATGTCATAGCATTTGGATCTGAAGTCGGATGTGGAAAAGATCGTCCCGATCTGTATACATACGTTCTTTCTCAGCTTAAAACTTCTGCGCGCACTACCATAGTTTTTGAAGATATTCCGGTTGCCCTTAAGACGGCAAAATCATTGTCGCTTATTACCTGTGCGGTCAAATCGGATGACCAGACACAAAACATGGATCTTCTGGCTCCGTACGCAGACTATTCCATTAGCTCATGGAACGATCCAAGACTCGTGGGGCCGACCGGTGAAAATAACGGCTTACGCTAAGCCAGTGGCATATTCGGGAAAGCTCGTTTCATTTTGGCCTACATTCCGGTCTATAAACCAATGCAACAAAAAAGGGAGACTGAAAACCAGTCTCCCCTCCTTTGGCATATCCAAGAAAATCTAGATCTTGTGAACGCTTGAAGCCTGAAGCTTGCCATTCTGACCAGTAGTAATCTCGAATTCAACAGGCTGACCCTCGTCGAGAGTCTTGTAGCCATCCATCTCGATCTCGGAATAATGAACGAACAAATCATCGCCGTCCTCGCGAGAGATGAATCCGTAACCCTTTTCCGGATTAAACCATTTAACAGTACCTTGAGCCATTTCGTGCCTTTCTTTCTTGTCCCGCGGGACAAACACTGCGCTTTCGCGCGATACCCGTAGCCAATGCCACAACAAATATAATAACCTTAACGAACCCATATTGTATTGAGAAACCGTTGGCGGAATAAAGTACACCGATGAGCGGCATATTTTAGATATAAATTTGTATACTATTCTCATATGTTCAATTTATATACATTTTATAAACATTAAGTTTGAGAAGGAGCAGGCCCATGCAGCGCACCTACTTTGATATAAAATTTCAAAAAGACCTGCCACTGTTTCTTGTTGTTGCGCTGCTCGCGATAAGCATTTCGCTGATAGCTCCGGCAAAAACCGTATATGCGGAAAATACAGACTCTCAGGAACATTCGCAATTAAGCACACCCACTTCGGAGAATACCTCTCAATCAACGCAAAATGCCGAGACCTCTCCCTTACATGGGACAAAACCTTTGGACAATTCGCAGGCAGACAACGCAGCTCCTTCAAACGGCGCGCCAAAAACCAATACAAATACAGAATCCTCCACTGCAAACAAAAACAATACTGAAAATGGAGCATCATCTTCCTTAGAGAAATCAGGTGACTCATCGCAACCTTCCACTTCAGAGTCTTCTGAAGCATCTGCTTCCGATTCTCCCAAGCCCACATTTGGTTGGGAAAAATGCGCAGAGGGTTTTCGTTATAAGGATGAGAACGGGTCTTACCTCAAAAATT
>NZ_ACFE01000007.1 GCF_000174015.1 Lancefieldella rimae ATCC 49626
CACCCCTCTCAATCCCGAATTGTGGAGGATTTGTGAAGACGGGATTTTTTGTGTGAAATGAGTGTCGTTGCGTCTATAGTTAATCCCCGCGCGACGCAGACTAGAGTTAATAAATGCGCAGCGCAGTGAACCTTGACAACCGGATACTGTGATCAGAAATGATCGACAAAGACAGACTAGCGAAATTATCGAATGTGAATGTAAATTCACGTCAATTCTTATATTTCAGCGAATCCGAGATCAGCGGGATCTAAGAGCAGGATGTAAGTACTCGCCTTCTTTAACTTGTATAGGCTTTTGCCTATGACATTTTGAATGGAGAGTTCGATCCTGGCTCAGGATGAACGCTGGCGGCGCGCCTAACACATGCAAGTCGAACGGTTAAAGCACCTTTTAGGTGTGTATAAAGTGGCGAACGGCTGAGTAACACGTGGGCAACCTGCCCTCCTCTTGGGGATAGCCTCGGGAAACCGAGGATAATACCCGATACTTCAATGTGGCCGCATGACGACATTGAGAAAGCTTTTGCGGAGAAGGATGGGCCCGCGGCCTGTTAGCTTGTTGGTGGGGTAGAGGCCTACCAAGGCAATGATGGGTAGCTGGGTTGAGAGACCGACCAGCCAGATTGGGACTGAGACACGGCCCAGACTCCTACGGGAGGCAGCAGTGGGGAATCTTGCACAATGGGCGAAAGCCTGATGCAGCGACGCCGCGTGCGGGACGAAGGCCTTCGGGTTGTAAACCGCTTTCAGCAGGGACGAGGCGAAAGTGACGGTACCTGCAGAAGAAGCCCCGGCTAACTACGTGCCAGCAGCCGCGGTAATACGTAGGGGGCAAGCGTTATCCGGATTCATTGGGCGTAAAGCGCTCGTAGGCGGTCTGTTAGGTCGGGAGTTAAATCCGGAGGCTCAACCTCCGCCCGCTCCCGATACCGGCAGACTTGAGTTTGGTAGGGGAAGGTGGAATTCCTAGTGTAGCGGTGGAATGCGCAGATATTAGGAAGAACACCAGTGGCGAAGGCGGCCTTCTGGGCCATAACTGACGCTGAGGAGCGAAAGCTAGGGGAGCAAACAGGATTAGATACCCTGGTAGTCCTAGCTGTAAACGATGGACACTAGGTGTGGGAGAATACGTCTTCCGTGCCGCAGCTAACGCATTAAGTGTCCCGCCTGGGGAGTACGGCCGCAAGGCTAAAACTCAAAGGAATTGACGGGGACCCGCACAAGCAGCGGAGCATGTGGTTTAATTCGAAGCAACGCGAAGAACCTTACCAGGGCTTGACATGTAGGTGAAGCGGCGGAAACGTCGTGGCCGAAAGGAGCCTACACAGGTGGTGCATGGCTGTCGTCAGCTCGTGTCGTGAGATGTTAGGTTAAGTCCTGCAACGAGCGCAACCCTCGTCGTATATTGCCAGCGGTTCGGCCGGGCACCTATACGAGACCGCCGGCGTCAAGCCGGAGGAAGGTGGGGACGACGTCAAGTCATCATGCCCCTTATGTCCTGGGCTACACACGTGCTACAATGGCCGGCACAATGAGCTGCCAACCCGCAAGGGCGAGCGAATCTCTAAAGCCGGTCCCAGTTCGGATTGGAGGCTGCAACCCGCCTCCATGAAGTCGGAGTTGCTAGTAATCGCGGATCAGCACGCCGCGGTGAATGCGTTCCCGGGTCTTGTACACACCGCCCGTCACACCACCCGAGTCGATTGCACCCGAAGTCGTCGGCCTAACCTTTTAGGAGGGAGACGCCGAAGGTGTGGTTGGTAAGGGGGGTGAAGTCGTAACAAGGTAGCCGTACCGGAAGGTGCGGCTGGATCACCTCCTTTCTAGGGAGATACCCTCATCTAGATTGATTATGTTTTATAAGAGTACGACTGCTCAAAGTCCTTTGATCTTTTGTCTTTGTATGCGAAAGCACAGTATCCGGTTATAAGGGTTCGCCCTTATGTACCTTGAGAGCTGCATAGTGTGATTAATTCGATTTTCTTCAAGAAGATCGCATCTAACGAGTATGTTCTCTGAAAAGAGGACAACATAATAGTATGTTCAAACCATTAAAAAGAAGATGGTAAGGGCAAACGGTGGATGCCTTGGCACAAGAAGCCGATGAAGGACGTGATAAGCTGCGATAAGCCACGGTAAGGTGCACATAACCTGTGACCCGTGGATTTCCGAATGGGAAAACCCACTAGATTTAGTAGTCTAGTACTTCTCGCTGAATATATAGGCGAAGAGGAGGTAACCGGGGGAACTGAAACATCTCAGTACCCCGAGGAAGAGAAATCAAACGAGATTCCCCAAGTAGTGGCGAGCGAACGGGGATATAGGACAAACCGGAAGTTGCGCAAGCGCTTTCGGGGTTGTAGGACCACACACTACAGAAGTTACAAAACATCGTGGAAGCAAAACGGCATGGAAAGGTCGGCCAAAGAGGGTTAAAGCCCCGTACGCGAATCTGCGATGTCTTCTCGTGTGGCACCTGAGTACTGCCGGACACGTGAAACCCGGTGGGAATCTGGGGGGTCCACCCTCCAATCCTAAATACTCTCTTGTGACCGATAGTGAACCAGTACCGTGAGGGAAAGGTGAAAAGTACCCCGATGAGGGGAGTGAAATAGTACCTGAAACCGTTTGCCTACAAGCAGTCGGAGCAGACTTTTGTCTGTGACGGCGTGCCTTTTGTAGAATGAGCCAGCGAGTTACGGTATGTGGCAAGGTTAAGCTAAAAAGCGAGCCGCAGCGAAAGCGAGTCTGAATAGGGCAACATAGTCGCATGTCGTAGACGCGAAGCCAGGTGAGCTATCCATGAGCAGGCTGAAGCGGGGGTAAGACCCCGTGGAGGGCCGAACCCACTTAGGTTGAAAACTGAGGGGATGACTTGTGGATAGGAGTGAAAGGCCTATCAAACCTGGAGATATCTCGTTCTCCCCGAAATAGCTTTAGGGCTAGCCTCGGATGTTTACCCGTGGGGGTAGAGCACTGAATAGTTGCGGGGGCTTCACCGCCTACCAAGATTAATCAAACTCCGAATACCATAGGGTCTAAATCCGGGAGTCAGAATATGTGGGCTAAGCTGTGTATTCGAAAGGGAAACAGCCCAGACCGCCCGCTAAGGTCCCAAAATCAATGCTAAGTGGCAAAGGATGTGCGTTTGCTCAGACAACCAGGATGTTGGCTTAGAAGCAGCCATTCATTTAAAGAGTGCGTAATAGCTCACTGGTCGAGTGGACATGCGCCGACAATATACGGGGCTAAGCATTGTACCGAAGCGGCGGACTTGCACGTATGTGTGAGTGGTAGGGGAGCTTTCTTATATGGGTTGAAGCCGTGGGATAACCCACGGTGGACTTATAAGAAGTGAGAATGCTGGCATGAGTAACGAAAGACGAGTAAAAAACTCGTCCGCCGTACACCTAAGGGTTCCTGGGCAAGGCTAATCCTCCCAGGGTTAGGCGGGAGCTAAGGCGAGGCCGGAAGGCGTAGTCGATGCACAACAGGTAGATATTCCTGTCCCTCCATATAGGCGCTATACCAATGGGGTGACGAAGAAGGGTAGCTCGGCGGGGTTCTGGACGTCCCCGTGATAACACGTAGGTTGAGAAGTTGTAAAATGCGCTTCTCGTGAGCTGAGGTGTTGGACGAAGCAATTGAGTGAAGTGAGTGAGCCCATACTTCCAAGAAAAACCTCTAGGGAGTCTGTTGGAGCCCGTACCAAAACCGACACAGGTAGGTGGGTAGAGCATACCAAGGCGATCGGGAGAACTATGGTTAAGGAACTCGGCAAAATTGCCCCGTAACTTCGGGAGAAGGGGTGCCGGTTTGGGTGATAAGACACGCTCTTTGAGCCTCGGCCGGTCACAGTAAATAGGTCCAAGCGACTGTTTATCAAAAACACAGGACTCTGCTGAAGTCGTAAGACGACGTATAGGGTCTGACGCCTGCCCGGTGCCGGAAGGTCACGAGGAGTTGTTAGCATAAGCGAAGCAGCGAATCTAAGCCCCGGTAAACGGCGGCCGTAACTATAACGGTCCTAAGGTAGCGAAATTCCTTGTCGGGTAAGTTCCGACCTGCACGAAAGGCGTAACGATTTGGACGCTGTCTCAACCATAGACCCGGTGAAATTGCACTAGTCGTGAAGATGCGACTTACCCGCAGAAGGACGGAAAGACCCCGTGAACCTTTACTGCAGCTTGACATTGGCTGCCGGTTCGTCGTGTAGAGGATAGGTGGGAGACTTTGAACCAGGGACGCCAGTTTCTGGGGAGTCACCCTTGGAATACCACCCTCGACGTTTCGGCATCCTAACCTGCGACCGTTATCCGGCGTGGGGACCGTGTCAGGTGGGTAGTTTGACTGGGGCGGTCGCCTCCTAAAATGTAACGGAGGCGCACGTAAGGTCTGCTCAGAATGGTCGGCAACCATTCTTTTGAGTGCAAGAGCATAAGCAGGCTTGACTGCGAGGCCTACAAGCCGAGCAGATGGGAAACCAGGTTCTAGTGATCCGGCGGCTCAGAGTGGTATGGCCGTCGCTCAACGGATAAAAGGTACTCCGGGGATAACAGGCTGATCTTCCCCAAGAGTCCACATCGACGGGAAGGTTTGGCACCTCGATGTCGGCTCATCGCATCCTGGGGCTGGAGCAGGTCCCAAGGGTATGGCTGTTCGCCATTTAAAGCGGTACGCGAGCTGGGTTCAGAACGTCGTGAGACAGTTCGGTCCCTATCCTCTGTGGGCGTAGGAAAATTGAGGGAGGCTGCCCCTAGTACGAGAGGACCGGGGTGGACGGACCTCCGGTGTACGGGTTGTCAACCAATGGCACGGCCCGGTAGCTGAGTCCGGTTGGGATAACCGCTGAAAGCATCTAAGCGGGAAGCCCATCCCAAGATGAGTTTTCCTTTCGGTAAGACCCCTTGTAGACTACGAGGTTGATAGGTTGCAGATGTACGTGCTGCAAGGCATTTAGTCGAGCAATACTAATCGGTCGAGCTCTTCTTTTTCTTTTGTGTTTGTGCGACGCTTCTAAAAGGTCTCGATAAATATCACACTGTGCGGCCCTCAGGGTACAAAGGACACCCTTTGACAGTCGAATACCCCTTGTTGGTCAGCGATTATGGCAGGGAAGGCACACCTGGTCCCATTCCGAACCCAGAAGTTAAGCTCCCGAGCGCCGATGGTACTGCGGAGGAAGTCCGTGGGAGAGCAGGACGTCGCTGACCAACAAGGGGCATTTGCTATTTTAAGGCC
>NZ_ACFE01000006.1 GCF_000174015.1 Lancefieldella rimae ATCC 49626
ATGAAAAGCTTTCTGTTTTGAAAAAGTCTTTACTCGAAAAAATGTTCCCTCGAGAGGGAGAAAATAAACCAGAAGTTCGATTTGCAGGTTTTACTGACCCTTGGGAACAGCGTAAGTTGGGTGATATAGCTGAAGTTACAATGGGACAATCGCCAAGTGGCACCTGTTATACAGACAACCCAAACGATGCAATTTTGGTACAGGGAAACGCAGATCTTAAGAATGGATGGGTTTATCCTCGTGTCTGGACAACTGAAATTACTAAGACTGCCAGTCGCGGTGATTTGATTATGAGCGTTAGAGCACCTGTCGGCGCGATGGGAAAAACTGCGTTTGACGTGGTATTAGGTCGTGGCGTTGCTGGGATAAAAGGTGATGAATTCCTATTCCAAGCATTATCAAAAATAGAATCTGATGGCTATTGGACTACTGTATCTGCAGGTTCTACCTTTGACTCAATTAGTGGTGATGAGCTCAGAAATACAGCAATCAATTATCCCAGTGACACTGAAGAACGCAAAAGAATTGGTTATTATTTTCAGAAATTTGACCACCTCATCACCCTTCATCAGCGTAAGCTTGAAAAACTCAAACAGCTCAAACAATCCATGCTCGAGAAGATGTTCGTGTAAGGAAAATCCATGTCATATCAGCCGCCTTTTACTCTCAATAACCAGATGCTCGATTATGTTGCCGACATTGCCCAAAAGGTTGGTCAGGTGGATGCATACGGCCAGCTCAGTCGAAGCCCGCAGCTTCGCAAGGAGAACCGTATACGAACCATTCACTCTTCACTTGCTATTGAGAACAACACGCTCTCGCTCGAACAAGTTACGGCAGTAATTGAGGGTAAGCATGTTATCGCACCACCCAAAGACCTTCTTGAAGTGCAAAATGCCATTAAGGTTTATGAGGATATTAATTCGTTCGACCCTCTTGCAATAGACGATCTCTTGCGGGCTCACAAGCAACTCATGGGCGGACTTGTTTCCGAAGCTGGTAGACTGCGTAGCGGCAACGTTGGCGTCTTTGCAGGAGACAAACTTATACATGCCGGCACACCAGCAAAGTACGTCCCAAACGTTCTAGCTGATTTATTCTCATGGCTTGCTTCCGGTGAGGTTCATCCGCTTATAACCTCGTGTGTATTCCATTATGAATTCGAGTTCATCCATCCTTTCCAAGATGGTAATGGTCGTATGGGTAGGCTCTGGCAGACACTTATCTTGAGTAGATGGAACGACCTTTTTGCATGGCTTCCTGTTGAGACACTAGTTAAGGAACACCAAGAAGACTACTACGATACACTTGCTGGTTCTGATGAGCAGGGGGACTGCACACAATTCATTGAATTCATGCTTGGTATGATTTCACAGGCACTTGATGATGTGATTACTTCCGGCAATGATGACGGTATAAATGACGGTATAAATGACGGTATAAAAAATGAAGCAGAAAATATGCGTGAACGATTACTTTTACTTGTGCGCAAGAACCCGAGCATGACTGTTAAGCAAATGGCATCTGAGCTGGGGGTAAGCATTCGTCAAGCCGAGCGAATCGTTTCAAGTTTAAAGCAAGATAAAAAGCTTGTCCGCATTGGTGCCAACCGAAATGGTCGCTGGGAGGTGCGATAGGAATGCCTTCTTCTTGGGAACAGCGTAAGTTGGGTGAAATTATCCAGTTGGGTGGCTCGGGTGGAACACCCTCAGCAACTAACCCAAATTACTACGGGGGAGAAATACCTTTTCTCGGTATTGCCGACATTGAGGGAAGGGATATTGCGCATACGGCCAAAACGCTCACTGAAGAAGGCTTGCGCAATAGTGCGGCATGGATTGTTCCAGCTGGCGCAGTAAGCCTTGCGATGTATGCGAGCGTCGGAAAAGTAGGCATTATCAGGCAAGATACTGCCACTAGCCAGGCTTTCTATAACATGGTTTTCGAAGACGTCGCCATTAGAGACTTTGTATTCACGAGACTCGAAAAAGCGGACGCAGGCTTCGAATGGGAACCTTATATTTCGACAGGGACGCAGCGAAATCTAAATGCCGATAAGGTTAAAGCATTTGCTATAGCAGTCCCCAGCAGCCGTGAAGCAGCCAAGATAGGTCGTTACTTCGCGAACCTCGATACCCTCATCACCCTTCATCAGCGTAAGTCTGAAAAACTCAAACAGCTCAAACAATCCATGCTCGAGAAGATGTTCATATAGAAGTAAGGAATAAAAATGGCGGATATATTTAACTCAGAAGCAGATTTTGAAGAAGCAGTCATAGCGCAACTGCAACGGCATGGTTGGAAGGATGGCGTTCTAAAATATCCCACTGAAAAGGAGCTACTTGACAATTGGGCTAAGATCCTTTTCAAAAATAACAAAGAGCAAGATAGGCTTAATGGGTTCCCACTTACCTCAGGAGAAATGCACCAGATAATCGAACAAATTACGGTGCTGCGAACACCTATGCGTCTCAATGGTTTTATAAATGGAAAAACAGTTTCCATTAAGCGTGATAACGAGGATGACAAGCTTCATTTTGGTAAGGAAGTTAGCCTTTATATCTATAATCGCCTCGATATTGCAGGTGGCAGAAGTACATATCAGATTGCTCAGCAGCCTTACTTTTCAACCAAATCAAAGATGCTTAACCAGCGTAGAGGTGATCTGACGCTGCTTATCAATGGTATGCCTGTTATTCATCTTGAGCTCAAACGAAGTGGGATTCCTATTAGTCAGGCATGTAATCAGATTGAGAAGTATGCACATGAAGGAGTTTTTCGGGGAATTTTTGCACTCGTTCAAGTATTTGTTGCGATGAATCCAGACGAGAGCATCTATTTTGCCAATCCGGGTGCAGATGGAGATTTCTCGTCCTATTGTTTTCATTGGGGTGATTTCAATAACGAGCCTGTTAATTACTGGAAGGATGTCGTACGTTATCTCCTTTATATCCCTATGGCTCATCAGCTTATTGGCTTCTATACAGTGGCAGACGGTAAGGATAATACGCTTAAGGTCATGCGCAGTTATCAGTACTTTGCAGCTGCAGGAATCTCTGAGCGTGTAAAACATGCAAAATGGGATAAGAGAGGATCTCGCGGTGGGTATGTCTGGCACACAACTGGCTCCGGAAAGACAATGACGAGTTTCAAAAGTGCTCAGCTTATTGCTACTTCGAACGATGCTGACAAAGTTGTCTTCTTAGTTGACCGCATTGAACTTGGCACTCAGAGTCTTGACGAATATCGAAATTTTGCTGATGATGCGCAAAGCGTTCAGGCAACTGAGAACACGGATGTCCTTAAAGCAAAGCTTAAAAGTAGCGATCCTGCAAATGCTCTTATCGTAACGTCAATTCAGAAGATGAGTAATATTCATGTTGATGCAGATGGTCTAACCTCGGCAGATCTTGAGAAAATGCGTTCCAAGCGGATAGTTTTTATCGTTGATGAGTGTCACCGATCAACTTTTGGCATGATGATGCAAGAAATACGTACAGCATTTCCGTGCGCTATGTTCTTTGGTTTTACAGGTACGCCCATTCAAGAAGAAAACCAAAAGAAGCTCAATACAACAACAGATATATTTGGGGATGAAATTCACCGCTACAGTATTGCCGATGGAATTCGTGACCACAATGTTTTAGGTTTCGATCCCTATAAAGTGCTTACATACAAGGATGCTGATGTTCGTACTGCAGTTGCTCTTAGGCAAGCTGAAGCTAAGAGTGTTGAAGAGGCTCTAGATGATCCTGTCAAGAAAGAAAAGTACCTCTATTTTATGAACAAGGCAGAAGTGCCTATGGCAGGTTATACGAAAAAAATCGGAAAACATGTGAAAGGAATTGAGGACTATCTACACCCCAGCCAATATCGGGGAAGTGATGGGACAGGTAATGAAGAGCACTTTTCTGCTGTTGTAGATGATATTCTTGAAGGCTGGAATACCCTTTCTCAAGGGGGCATGTTTCACGCAATTTTCGCGACAAGTTCGATTCCTGAGGCCATTACGTACTATCGAATGTTCAGAGACCGAGCCTCAAATCTCAAGATAACGGCATTGTTTGATCCCAATATAGATAATAATGGCGGTGCTATCTTCAAAGAAGACGGTCTCGTTGAAGTTCTTACAGGATATAACGAGCTCTTTGACAAAGACTACACTATTTCCAGTCATGCGCAGTTTAAGAAAGATGCTGCTGCACGACTTGCGCATAAGAGGCCTTATACCGGTATCAAGAGGGAAGAGCAGCTCGATCTTTTGATTGTTGTAGATCAGATGCTTACAGGTTTCGATTCCAAATGGATCAATACGCTTTATTTAGACAAGGTGCTTGAATACGAGTATCTTATTCAAGCGTTTTCTAGAACGAACAGGCTCTTTGGCCCTGAGAAACCCTTTGGTGTAATTCGTTATTATCGCAAGCCTCATACTATGGAGAAAAACGTAGAGAAAGCTGTCAAGCTCTACTCCGGTGACCGTCCAATGGGACTTTTTGTAGATAAGCTTGAGAGAAACCTTGAGTTGATGAATTCAACCTATTTACAAATTAAGGATGTCTTTGAGGCGGCAGGCGTTGAGAACTTCGTCAAAATCCCGGAATCTGAGGCTGCTTGTGCAAAATTTGCGCAGCTATTCAAGACTCTTTCCGACCATCTTGAAGCAGCTAAGATTCAGGGATTTACCTGGGAGCAGCTCGAGTATACGTTCGAAAGTGAGAAAGGCACTACTGTCGTTAAGCTTGAGTTAGACGAGAATGTCTATCTTATCCTTGCCAAGCGTTACAAGGAGCTTTTTACAGGCAGTGAAGGTGAGGGGTCTATCGATGTACCTTTTGATATACATGGCTATCTAACAGAGATCGATACCGGTCGTATAGATACGGAATATATGAACGATAACTTTCAAAAGTGGCTCAAGCGTCTTGATACAGGTGGAAAAGAACTTGAGAGAGCTCTTGAGGAGCTACACGGTACATTTGCATCCCTCGACAAAGAGCAACAAGTATATGCTGAAAGTGTTATTCATGCTGCAGAGTGCGGTGAATTGGATGTAAGAGAAGGCATGACCTTCCTTGACTACATTAATGAGTTTCAGCTGGAGGGTAAAAACGCACAGGTAAAATCCATAGTTGATGCCTTAGGAGTGGACGAGAAGAAGCTCAAGGAGCTTATGTCTTATCACGTCGATGAAAGCAATATTGATCAGTTCGGGCGCTTTACTGCTTTGAAGGATACCGTAGATCGCTCCAAGGCACAAAAATTCCTTTCAGAACGTGAAGGAAAATCAATACTTCCATATCAAGTGAGTATAAAAGTTGATAATTTGCTTCGAAACTTCATTCTGTCTGGTGGATTTGATTTATAGGGATACAGGTAAGTAGTTTATTGGCGACCCATCCTGAGATGTTGTTGATTGTCTAACGACCTCTCTATCTTTATCAGCAAGACTATCTTCTAATTGAAGTTAGTCTTGCTTTTATGTAAAGCTAAAGATTCCCTCATCTGCGTAAGTCGCTCTTGCTGTGAGGAAGGGAGGGTCTGATGCTGAGCGATATTACTCAAAACGACCTATTCACGAACTACTATCAAAACTGGATTGCCGTATATAAAGAAGGGGCAGTTCGTTCTGTTACTCTTAAAAAATACCAGCTCGCATACTCTTGGCTCGAGAGACTAGTACCTGATTTAAAGGTTGGAGATCTCACAAGAATTAACTATCAAGCTCTTCTGAACGAATACGCGATTTACCATGAACGTCAAACAACAATGGACTTTCATCACCAGCTAAAAGGAGCAATCCTTGATGCCGTAGATGAAGGTCTTATTGAACGTGACCCAACGAGAAAAGCAATTGTTAAAGGGAAGTCTCCAAGACCTAAAAAGGGAAAGTACCTCAATCAGTATGAGCTCCATCGGCTTATTACTACATTAGAACTTGGGGAGAATATTAACTGGGACTGGCTAATTCTACTCATTGCTAAAACAGGCATACGGTTCTCAGAGGCACTTGCCGTTACTCCTAGAGACTTTGATTTTACAAGGCAGGTGCTTTCGATAGATAAGACCTGGGACTATAAAAATGGCGGCGGATTTGTGGCTACAAAGAATAGGTCATCAAACAGGAAGGTCCAGATTGATTGGCAGCTTATCGTTCAGTTTTCAACCTTGGTTCGCGGATTGAATGAAGACGATCCTTTGTTTGTTTGTGAAAAGCGACGTGTATACAACTCGACCATAAACTCCGTTCTTGAGCGCAGGTGTATTGATGCTGGAATTCCAATCATTTCTGTTCATGGTCTACGCCACACTCACGCTTCGCTGCTATTGTTTGCAGGAGTCTCAATTGCAAGTGTTGCAAAAAGGCTTGGCCATGCAAGTATGAATACGACCGAGAAGACCTACTTGCATATTATTCAAGAGCTTGAAAATAAAGATGTTGATCTGGTAATGCGATCTTTAACCAGCCTCGTTTAAGTCTATTCTGTAGAGCAG
>NZ_ACFE01000005.1 GCF_000174015.1 Lancefieldella rimae ATCC 49626
GAAACCAAGCCTGGCTCAAAATCATTTGCTTCCAAAGAAGGTGCTTTTGTTTCCGGATGGCATTACACCACAGGCGGTAAGCTTTTTTACTTTGATGAAGAACAGCCGGATCATCCGGTAAAACTCGGCGAGGTTGCTCTGGGTGGAAACTATTATTGGTTTGATAAAACGGAGGGTCTTGCTCGCAAGCAGTGGGTTACGCTCCCCAATGGTGATAAAGCATGGGCAACTCAAGAAGGTTCTCTCACGGGAAGAATTATCAACGGTGAATTCTTTGCAGCCGACGGCTCTCAGCCAACGGGTAAAGTCGATTTGGGAGACATTGTAGTCTATGTTTCTGAGGACCATAAACTTCTGACCGGCTGGCAAAAAATTGACGGAAAAGATTATTTCTTCAACGACGACGGTCGGCCCGCTTCCGGATGGCTGAACTACGGCGGTTCTTGGTACTTCCTCGATTCAAGCGGTTTAATGCAAACCGGCTGGGTGCATCCAAGCGGAAGTTATTGGTACCACTTGGCAACCAATGGAAAGATGGACACCGGATGGATTAAAGACGGAGGTAAAGACTACTATCTTGACCCTACAAGCGGAGCTATGAAGACCGGATATCTAAGCTGGGGCGGAAAGCTCTACCACGCTGACTCCGACGGAGCCATGTATGAAGCTCCCTGTTACTATCCCGATATGCTCTATTATGCGCAAAATATTTACAGCGCAACCAGATGGCTCATTCAAATTGATACACACCAGAACCGCTTTGCCGTCTATTACGGCTCATACGGAAATTGGGTTCCGTGGCACGAGTGGTATTGTACAACGGGTGCTCCTGGTATGTGGACTCCTCATGGCCAGTTCAGCGCCGGCATGAAAGGTCTTTATTTCGGTTCCGGATATCGCTGCTGGTATTACACACAAATTTCAGGAGACTATCTCATTCATTCAATTCTTTACAACAGCGATGGATATACCGTGCGAGACGGACGACTTGGGTATCACGGATCACATGGCTGTGTGCGTCTTGCCACCGAAAATGCCAAGTGGGTCTATAACAACATTCCATACGGAACCAAGATTTACATTTGGTAAACCCTCGAACCTTCTTTGTATCTCTTCTTCTTTGTATCTCTCCATCTCTACATGAAAGCTCAAAAACAAGGTCAAAAACAGGGGCTGGTCTTAAAAGACCAGCCCCTGTTTGATCTACATAAAGGCAATCGTATTGTCAGTGCTCAAATCAAAGACGCTCGTATCGTCAGCGCCGCATTTGTCCTCTGTGTACCTTACTTCTTCTGTACGTACTTCAAGGAATCGAGCGTGACCGCAGCAAGGATGATGACACCCGAGAATACAAACTGCAGGTTCGTATCAATACCCAAGATAGTAAGCGAATACGTCAGAGCGGTGAAGATGAGCACACCCGTTGTGACGCCCGAAATCTTACCGATACCGCCGGTAAATGAAACGCCACCGACTACGCAGGCCGCAATGGCATCCATATCCCAACCCTGCCCGTATGCAGCGGAGCCGGAGCCGACCATACGCATGCACTCAAGCCAAGAACCAAAACCGTACAAAATACCGGCCATGACAAAAGCACCAAGCATGACTTTGAACACATTGATACCGGAAACGGCCGCCGCTTCGGGGTTGCCACCGACGGCATAGAGGTTCTTACCAAAGGTGGTTTTGTTCCAAATGAACCACACGAGCGCAATGGCGGCAACCGCCCACAAAATGATTGTCGGGAAACCGTTGACGCGAGGAATAACTGCAGTAGGGATGCTTGCTTCAATTGCGCCGAAAGAAACGCCTTTTGTGGCATAGGTCACAATGCCAAAGATGATGAGCATGTTTGCCATCGTCGAGATGAACGGATGAATCTTGAACTTTGCCGTAAAGAAACCGGCAATGGAGGTGAACACTGTACAGAGCAAAATACAGGTAAGCAATGCAAATATAATGCGCACGGGAATGGGAAGACCGGTAAAGTCAAAGATGTGACCGAAGACGCCACCGGTATTGATACCTTGGTGCATGATGATGGTTGAAGCCGTCATGCCCATACCTACCATACGCCCGATGGACAGATCGGTACCAGTGAGCAAGATAAGACCGGCAACACCCAAAGCCAGAAACATGCGAGGAGACGCCTGCTGCAAAATATTAAGTACGTTGTTATAGGTTAAAAGCTGCGTACCTTTTACGGCCGGAGTCACAACACACAAACCAATGAAGACCAGCAAAATGACAATATACAGACCGTTTTGCAGAAGGAATGAGCGCATATTAAAGGAATACTTATAGTTCTCCCACTTCTGTTTCTGCGTCTCAAGAAGCGTAAACTTCGACATGCGCAACTGGTCAATCAAATGATACTCATAGCTAAACGCATCGTGGCTGCGATCCTTAATACGCTGGAGCTCTTTTTCGTAGGTCACCTTTGCGTCAAATTGACGATTCTTGTAGACGTACTTTTCGTCTTTTATTTCTTGGGAATCAGTCAAGGCAGAGAGTGTCTGCGTATGCTCTGTTTCAAGCTGAGCCAAGCGCTTCTCGTACTCTTGCTTTGCTATGACCTTCTCCGCTTTGCAGCTTGCTTTAACGGGCTCCAAATAATCAGGCGAGAAGTGCTGCTTAAGGTAGCTTTCTGCATCGGCAATGAGTTTGGAAATCTCTTCCTTATGCGATGCTTCAACCGCCTTTGCCTTATCGAGAAGAGCCTTCTGCTCGGCAATTTGTGCGGAGCGCTCATCGGCAGTAATCGACTTGTCACGTTTTGCGGATTCAATGTTGCTCATCGCAAGAACAACCTGGTCGGTGCCATCAAGACGAAGATCGTCAATCTTCTTTTGAATGGAGCCGATATACTCATCAATAGGCTTGCGCAGTTTCAACTCCTGCTCAGCCGTCAGGACCGTATCACCTGTGTTTGGCATATACATCAACCTTCCTTCTACAGGTACTTTGCGCTGAGGCGCAGGAGTTCTTCTTGATTCGTATCTTTGGTATCTACAATGCCGGAAAGTCGTCCTGCCGACATAACACCGATACGGTTGGTAATGCCTAAAATTTCAGGCATCTCGGAAGAGACAACGATAATGGTTGTCCCCTTCTTAGCCATATCAATAATGAGCTCGTAGATTTCGTATTTTGCACCAACGTCGATGCCTCGAGTTGGCTCGTCCATCAAAAAAACCTTAGGATAGCGCTCAAGCCATTTGCCGAAAATAACTTTCTGCTGATTGCCGCCGGAGAGGCTTGAAATGAGATCGTCGGGTCCCATTGCTTTCGTGTTCATGACCTTAAGTTCTTTAACGGTTGCCTTCGTCATCTTTGGATCGGAAAGAAGCGGTCCCGATTTGTACTGATTGAGATTGGCAATGGTCGTATTAAACGTCAGGTCGCCTTTCAAAAAGAGGCCATTTGCCTTACGTTCCTCGGTAATCATGGCAAAGCCGTGGTCCATGGCCTCAGTGGCACTTGAGAAGTTCATCAAGTGACCGTTGACATACACGCGGCCGGCAGCACGCGTACGAACGCCAAAGATAGTCTCCAGAAGTTCCGTACGCCCCGCGCCTACCAGACCATAGAGGCCAAAAATCTCACCTTTCTTAACTTCAAAAGTCACATCTTGCAGATATGGCGCATATTTTGTCGAAAGGTGCTGTACCGAGAGATACGTGTCTCCCGGATTGTTGTCAACTTCAGGAAAACGATTCTCAAGAGAACGACCAACCATGGCGGCGATAAGCTCGTTCATGTTGGTCTCGGCACACGGCTTTGTCATAACCAGCTTGCCGTCCCTCAAAACCGAAATGTCATCGCATATCTCAAAGATTTCATCCATCTTATGAGAGATATACACCAAAGAAATGCCCTGCTCTTTCAACATGCGAATCATCGAAAAGAGCTTCTCGACCTCTTGCGCCATGAGTGAAGAAGTCGGCTCGTCAAGCACAATTATTTTTGCGTTATAGGAGATTGCCTTTGCAATCTCAACCATCTGGCGCTGAGAAACGGACATCTTTTTCATCGGTTGCGTCAGATTAACCGTCATCCCCAAACGACGAAACAGCTCGTTTGCCTCTTTTTTCATGCGACCTTCGTCAATGACGCCCATCGCATTAACCGGATAACGACCAAGAAAAAGATTGTCAATAACATTGCGCTCAAGGCACTGATTAAGCTCCTGGTGGACCATGGCAACACCGTTTTCCAAGGCGTCTTTTGGTCCGGAGAAGCTTACTTCCCTACCATCGAGAAAAATCTGGCCCTCGTCTTTTTGATACGTGCCAAACAGGCACTTCATCATGGTGGACTTGCCGGCACCGTTCTCTCCCATAAGACCCATAACGCTGCCCTTACGCACGTCAAGATCGATATGGTCAAGTACGCGGTTTCGCCCAAAGGACTTGCTCATCCCTTTGATCGAAAGAACAATGTCGTCTTGCAAATCGGCCATTTTATCACCCCTTTGTTTCTCCGTGCTCGTTCTTCTCGCCACATGCTTCTTACCTGCAAGAAGCTCGGCTGTCGAGAAACAAGGAGGAGAGGAGTAACTCCCCTCCTCCCGTGTACCACGCGTCTACAACGTTTACTAGTTCTGGAGCAGCTGCGTGTAAGAAGAACCGTTGTCGGTCTTAACCATGTTGATGGCAAAGGCATCGTACTCGCTCGGGTTACCAAGACGGTTGGTGATGTTTGCCTCGGTCTGGCCGTCGCCACCGATGTATTCAACCTTGAGGTTCAGAAGCTTGTCATACTTCTGAAGAAGCGGCTGATAGGTGGAGCTCAAGAAGTTGTCGGCGGAGTTGTAGATATTCAGCCATACCTTCTTCTCAGGGCTCTTGGATGCATCAAGCTGCTTGGAAGCATCGGGATATGTTGTGGTGGCATCCATGAAGTCTTTGTAGTTTTCGCCGGTAACGGCAACGTTCAAAGCGTAGTAGGAGCGCTCATCTGCACTGTACTTGTAGTCCTTCTCGGACAAAACGTTACCTGCGTCATCTTTCGTGGAAATACCGGTGTTGATGTCAACGCCATCAAGAGCATTGCGAAGCAGGCGGAGCGTCAGATATGCCTGAACATCGGGGTGCTGGGAAATGGTGCCGGTAAATCCGTCTGCAATAGCTGCAACCGCGTCAGAGTTGGCATCGTACCCAAAGGTCGGGAGGCCTTCTTTCTTGGAATAGGCATTAAACATTGCCATGCCCATACCGTCATTATTGGAGACAACGACGTCAATCTGGTCGCCAAAGTCGGCTGCCCATGCGGAAATGGCGTTACCTGCAGTTGCGGCATCCCATGTGGCACCGGCAGAGTTCTTCATTTCCTGAGACGCAAGCTCACGGATTACATACGTCTTGCCGTCTGCCTCAAGCTTACCGTCCTGAACAACCGTTGCCGAGCCATCCAGGTTCTTTCCGACGGGATCAGACACGATCTTGCCGTCTTTCTCGACAGCCGTACCCAAAGCCTTGCGGACGCCGCGCGTACGTGCGATGGAATCGTTGTGTCCGATGTCGCCGATGGCAAGGACGTAGCCAATGGTGCCATCGTTGTTGTGGTCAAGCTTAGCGGCGTTTTTCTTAACATACTCAAGAACCATCTTGCCCTGCTCTTCAGCACCCTGATTCGCATCAAAGCCAACGTAGTAGGTATCTTTATTGAAGTTCAAGGTGGTCATATCAAGCTCACCGGTTGAGCTATTGGAAGGCTGACGGTTGAAGAAGACAACCGGCTTATCCTTATTGGCAACAGCACCACCGGCAGAATTTTCCTTACCGGAATCATCGCCCTTCTTGCCACCATCACAACCAGCAAGAACACTGGTGCCAGCGACGCTCAGAACGCCAAGACCACAGAACTCAACAAACTTACGACGAGACATATCCATAGGATTTGCCCTTTCTCTGTATGTCGCGCCCTTTTACGCGACGCCAACCTTATTGGATACGGTATCAAACTTGAGTGTTAACGTACCCATAAGTTCGCCAGACGGTCGTTTGTGAGTGGTAAACGGAGGTTGATAACAAAAATTGCGTTCTTTTTGTGACGAGAAGTTTTTCCGACCATAGGGGAAATCTTAGAAAGCCTGCGCGGCAAATTCTCGGGCTGTGATGTATTTTCTTGTGGGTCGTGATATAGATACTGCGGGCTGTGATGTAGATTCTGAAAGCTGTGATGTACTTTTCTGCTTCAAAAGTCGGGGCTGTGATGCACATTTTGCTAAGAAATCGCTCCTTTCGCTTTGAAAAAGTACATCACAGGTCTGCGCGAACCGTCGAACCGTCGTCAAAGCTCCCAAAGAGGCTCCGCTGTCTACAAAAAGGCCGAGACAAATGCCTCGGCCCGAAAATTCTGGCTCCCCGAGCAGGATTCGAACCTGCGACACGCTGATTAACAGTCAGCTGCGCTACCGCTGCGCCATCGGGGAATATGTAAAAGTACCGCTCGTACAAAGACGAGAAATCCTTTGCGGTGTTTAAGTATAAAGACAGTCTTGCACCCATGCAAGTACTAATTTGATTGGTTTCTCTATTCTTCCATATAATCTTTCAGGCGAGAAGAACGCGACGGATGGCGAAGCTTTGCCAACGTCTTTGACTCAATCTGACGAATACGCTCACGCGTTACGCCAAACTCGCGACCAACCTCTTCAAGCGTGCGGGGACGACCGTCCTCAAGGCCAAAGCGGAACTTGATAACTTTACGTTCACGATCCGCAAGACCATCAAGTACCTGCTCCAATTGCTCACGAAGCATGGAATCAGATGCTGCGTCCGGAGGTGCAATCGCCGTTGAATCCTCAATGAAATCGCCAAGCTGAGAATCTTCCTCTTCACCGATAGGCGTTTCAAGCGAAACCGGTTCTTGGGAAATCTTCTGAATTTCACGTACGCGATCAGGAGACATCCCCATCTCGGCACCAATCTCTTCCGGCGTGGGATCGCGGCCAAGATCTTGCAGAAGCTGGCGCTGTACGCGGATAAGCTTGTTGATGGTCTCAACCATATGCACGGGAATACGAATCGTACGTGCCTGATCGGCAATCGCACGTGTAATGGCCTGACGGATCCACCACGTTGCGTACGTGGAAAACTTAAATCCCTTGGTATAGTCGAACTTCTCGACTGCTCGAATAAGGCCCAGATTACCTTCTTGAATAAGATCCAAAAACAGCATGCCACGGCCAACATATCGTTTGGCAATGGAAACAACAAGTCTCAGATTAGCACTGATAAGCTGCTGTTTTGCATCAAGACCAACCTGCTCAATACGCATCAGACGACGCTGCTCTGCTCTTGAAAGCTCAATTTTCTCGTCTTCAAAGTCTTCAAGCTTCTGCGTTGCCTCGGTACCGGCTTCAATTTTCATTGCAAGATTGACCTCTTCCGATGCGGTGAGAAGGTCAACTTTGCCGATCTCCTTGAGGTACATGCGTACCGGATCTCCCGTAAGCATAACGGTAGAGGTATCGGCTCGACGGGCACGAGCGCGAGAAGAGCGCTTGGGTTTGGAAGTTTTTGCTTTAGGAACCGACCTCAACGCCTCTTTAACCTGCCGCGCCTCATTGAGCACGCCGGCATCTTCATCGTCTTCGTCCTCATCGTCGAGAGGAGCATCGTCAAAATCATCGTCAGCGCTCACGAAATCATCATCAGAGACCGTATCGGAAAACTCTACCGATCCGTCGGATACGGAAGTGATTTCAACGTTTTTGCTACGAAGCGTCTCATAAAGAAGAGAAAGTTCGCTGTCAGAGACATCAACTTCCTGCAGAGCAATCTGAATATCATCTTCTGATATTGAGCCCGATCCTTTTGCGGAAATAACCAATTCATCTGCAACTTTGGCAAGCTCATCGGGAAGTTTAACACTCTCTTTTGTCTTCTTTGCAGCCACGTAAATCCTTTCGACGGAACAACTGGAGGAAGTATACCCACTTACCAGCAACTTATTGCAAAACTTTTTCTCTTTATGGCGCTTTGTTCTGCTTTGTTGCACATTGTTATCTTTGTTGTGCTTTGACTACTGGCTCGTTGATAAGCGCGAGCCAATCTCATTCATGCGAACCTGCATCCGGGAAATCTCTTCAAGAAATTCCTGAGATTTATTGGTTGGGCTCTCGCGCATCTTCAGACGAAGCGCCCGTATTTGTCGTTTAAGGGAGAAGAACTCAAGCGTATCGACGATTAAATTGAGCTTTTCCTGCTCGTTCATACCTTCTGCGGAAAACACCTTTCCGGCAGAAAGCACCTGCAGCGCATGTGGCTCAACCACCTCAGCTGCCGCAATCACATCATGTGAAGACGTACCTTGCGGTGTTGCAAGCATGGCCCATGCCATGGACTCATGACGACTATCAACCCACGAAAGAGCGGCAATGCGCTGTCCATACGCCCGCACCGCATCAATGCGTGATGCCATGGCAGATAGGAGCTCTCGTTCCGACTGTAACTGCGTGCGGTCGTCATGCGAAAGTGCCCGCAGATCATACGTAGAGGCCATAGAGCGAGAAGTATTGTCTGCGTGTGAGGCAATATCCACGCGAGAAGTGCCTCTTGTATTTGTGCGCTCCTCTGGAGGTATCGGCTGAGTATTTTGGTAGCGCGGCTCTGAAATCTCTTTTATGGGCGTGGCCGTGATAGTACGTTTTGCCTCGGCAACATTAACTCCCAATGTATCTGCCAAGCGCAAGGCATACTCATCAAGAAGCACTGAATTTTTAAGCGGAGCCAAGATTTCTGCCAACGCATGCAGTGCGGCAACACGATTCCCCGGAATAGAAAGATCAAATTCACCCAGTTTGCTCTCAAATACGAAATCCATCAAAGGACGCGCACGGGCAAGATATGGTTTAAGGGCATCCGCGCCATGTGCCGCAAGAAACTCCATCGGGTCTTGATTGTCCGGTAACACGACACACAAAAAAGCAGCGGCGGTCTTATCGATAAACTGCACAGAACGAGCAGCAGCTCTCTGACCTGCCGCATCGCCGTCAAACATACAGATAATCTTTTTGACCCGCTGCCGTTCAAGCAATTTTACGTGATCAAGTCTAAAGGCCGTACCCAACGCCGCAACGGTATTGGTAAACCCAGCCTCATGCATGGCAATGACGTCGGTATAGCCCTCGCACACAATGGCGACGCCGGTGGCGGCAATGGTTTCTTTGGCTCGGTCGTATGCAAAAAGGTGCTTTCCTTTATTAAAAACCACCGTATCTCGTGTATTGAGGTATTTGGGGGCATTTTCCGCCTTAGTAAGAATACGTCCGCCAAAAGCGATTGTCCGGCCCCGCTCGTCATGAATGGGAAACATGACGCGCCCATAAAACCAATCCGAGGTACGCCCTCCTCTATCAACGGCAAGGTTGGCGGCAATCATTTCCTTATTGGTAAAGCCCAATTCTCGCAAGTGCGCGACAAGCGTTCCTCTTCCCGGCGCATATCCAAGATTCCACCGCTTGCAAACGTCTCCGCCAAAACCACGCCCGGCAAGATAGCTGCGCGCGGCGGCAAAGTCCTCCCCTTTACCCCGCATAAGCATGAGGTGGAAGAAATCATCGGCCGCAGCCAGACAGTCAAAAAGCCGCTTCTTTCGAGGACCTTTCGTATACTGTTTCTCCTCCGAAAGCGTAATGCCGGCTCTGTCCGCTAAATATCGGATGGCATCGGGAAATTCAAGGTTTTCTCGCTTCTGGACATAGCTGAAGACATCGCCGCCGTCGGAGCAGCCAAAACAATGCCAGAGGCCCGTTTGGGGGTTTACCTTAAACGACGGGCTCTTCTCACCATGAAAAGGACAGCAGCCCCAAAACTCGTTGCCTCGTTGTCGAAGATCAACGGTCTCACCAACAAGCTGCACAAAGTCAGTTGCTTGACGAACTCTCTCTTTATCCTCATCAGTTATCACAGCTTGCCTCCTGCGCCACTGAATCCAAATGTGTCCGCACCCACTCAATGTTTTTGAGAACCGTTGTGCTCAACTCCTCGACACTCTGAAAGACAATCGGAGGTCGAAGGTAATTCATAAATACACAGTTTAAAGTATGCCCATAGAGGTTGCCCTTAAATCCAAGAAGGTTGGCCTCAAGAAGAGGGGTTTTCTTGACCTCAAAACTGCGAGGTACTCCCACATTGACGGCGGCAGGCCAAATTTCTTCTCCCCCAGGCTTTTGCGTATCCACTATATAGCACGCATATACGCCATCGGCCGGCATGCAGTCTTTTGGAGAGAGGCTAATGTTGGCAGTCGGAAAGCCAAATGATGCGCCTTGACCGCGACCATGCATAACCGTACCCGAAAGAAAATGCGGCCTACCCAAAAGAGCTGCGGCCTCGTCAATCCGGGCAGCTTCTATAAGATTTCTGATGCGAGTGGAGCTAATTGCAGAGCCGTCTTTTTCAATCAGTTGATGCGCAATGACTTCAAACCCATGCTTTGTGCCCAAAGTTGCAAGGTCGCGCGCACGTCCCTCACCACGGGCTCCAAAGCCAAAATCGGATCCGACATGTATCGCAACGGGGTGGATATAGGGCAGCAGTGCCTTCTCAACATACTCGCACACGGAGAGGCCCGCAAACTCGGGAGTAAACGCATGAACCAAAATTGCATCAACCGAGCAGGTGGTAAGCGCACGAATCCTCGTCTCGTCTTGCAGAAGACGTCGAGGAGAACGGCTGCATACAACCTCTGCAGGGTCAGGGTCAAATGTCACTGCAACCAAAGGCACTTCACGCCTTTGAGCATCGGCACGAGCTTCTGCGATAAGCGCCTTGTGGCCCTCATGCAAGCCATCGAATACCCCAATGGCACACACGCACTCATGCCCAAGCACGTCGGGTGCACAGGAGTAGAAAACTCCCCCGGACAGCTCTATTGGAGTTGGCAGCAGCGCGTGCGCAAAGACGGCGCGTGTAATCTTTTGTCTCGTAGCTTCAATCATGCTATAACCCCACTGATTCCCTGGGGAAAATTTGCTTTGCAAATCAACTCGGATCCTTGGCAGTACCACACCCCAAAAAGGCGACGGTCATGCACGATTGCAACTTTTTCCTGCTGCAATGGCATACGGCGAGAAGTACCTTTGTCCGTCTCTTCTACCTCACCTGCCGCGATATGTCTTCCGACCAACACGTCCGTAAGTTCTTGTGAGCTTACCTGCCGAATGGGAAGTTCCAGAGCGCGTACCGGGTCAAGGCAGCACTCGTTCCAGAGAGTTCCACCGCGCTCCTCAAACAAAGCAAGCTCCACGCAGTCGGCTAAGCTGATTGTTCCGGAAACCACTCGTCTCAACGCGGAGATATGCGCACCACAGCCCAGCTCTCTACCCAAATCTCGCGCGATACTTCTGATGTAGGTGCCCTTTGATACGCAAAAATCAACAACCCACAGACATGTATTGGGCACAAGAGAATCGGCTTGAGAATCTCTCTCAATGGATACAAGCTGTGCCTGGTGAATGGTGATGTGACGTGCCGCAAGCTCAGGTGCCTTACCTTCTCTGGCCAATGCATACGCACGTTTTCCCTCAACGGATACGGCAGAGAACTGAGGAGGTATTTGCTCATGCTCTCCTACGAGCTTTTCCAAAACACGTTTCGCGTAAGCACTGTCAAATAACTCCGAAGGAACGGGTGCTGTTCTCACAACTGCCCCTTCGGAATCATCGGTCTGTGTTTCAGCTCCAAACGAAATGGTTGCCCGGTAGCACTTCTCGGCAAGGGTAAGCATGCCTAAAAGCCTGGTTGCAAGCCCGACACCCACTATCAAAACGCCACTCGCAAGCGGATCGAGCGTACCCGCGTGTCCGACGCGCTTCTCATGTAAAGCTCGCCGAACATGCGAAACAACATCATGACTTGTCATTCCAACCGGCTTGTCAATGGCGAGAAGGGCATTGATGGTGCTTGCCGTACGTTTCATCTATCACGCCTCTATCGGAGAGTATGAGTTTTGTCTTCAAACAGGGCCAAGATCTTAGGCAAGATGCAGGAAAATGCTTCATCAACGGTAGCGTGAATGGTAAAACCTGCAGCTGCCTTATGACCGCCGCCACCCAGCTCGCGCGCGATATCTGAAATGTCTAAATCCGACTTAGAACGCAGGTTGCCCCGAACCACACCATCTGCAACTTCTTTCAAAAAGAGTGCAATTTCGGTACCGTCAACACAACGGACAATATCCACAAGACCGTCCATCTCCGAGACGGGAACTCCTGAAGTGGCAAGGTCTTGCGCCGTAATATAGCTGTAGGAAAGCCTGCCCTCGCCAAATGTACGAATTCGGCCCATGACTTTTGCGGCAAGGTGCATATAGGCCAAGCTGTCGCTTTGATAGACATGCAACGCCACCTCGGCAGGACTTGCGCCCGCCCCCACCAAAATACCGGCAATCGCAAATGCTTCATTATCTGCATTTTGATACTGAAAACGACCGGTATCGGTAACCAACGCGCAAAAAAGGCATTGCGCTTCTTCTTTTGACAAACGCACTCCCAAATGAAGCGCAAACTCCGTAACGATAACGCCGGCCGCTGCGGCACCGGGACGTACAAGTCCCGCATCCCAAAAAGGTTTTGAAGACGGATGATGATCGAATACGGCAACCATCTTTGAGCGGGCGAGAATAGGCTGTGCGTCGGCAAGACGATCCGGCGCAGACAAGTCAACACAGATAAAAAGGTCCGGAGTACCTTCATATACAGAAGCGCTCACACAATCGTCAGACCCCGGTAAAAACTGATAGATGCGAGGAATCTCTCCGGCTGCATCAGCCAAAAGATGCACGACATGCTTCAGAGGCCAATGACGCCTGATTATGCTCGTCAAAGCCAAGCCCGAGCCAATGGCATCTCCGTCCGGCGAGGTATGCGCACATACAACAATCGACGAGGCTTTTTCAATTAATGCGATAACCTCATCAAATTCAGTTTTTTGGATGTTGGTTGAAAGATCAAGCAACCTTACTCCTTTGGACTTTCGTCTGAAACGGTTGAATCTGAGACAATCGGGTAGCCAAACTCGTCTTTTTCTATTTCAAGAGTAGAGGGAACCTGCTCAAGCGCACGTGCAATACGCTCTGCTTCATCGGTTGTCGTATCAATCTTAAACTCAAGATCCGGAGTTACCCGCCACTTGAGTGCATGACCCAAAAGCGTGCGGATGCGCCCTTTTGCCCGTTTGCATGCCGCTGTTACCACTTCATAGCGATCGGGTTCACATGAGATGAATACCCTCATAAAGGACTTATCGACCGAGACCTCACAGCCTGTGACGGTCACAAGCTGGAGATCGGGATCGGATATTTCAAACAGAAGGATATTCGCGAGTTTCTCGCGAGCAATCTCATTGGTACGGCGGGAATACTGATTTTGCTTCATAGTTTTCCCTCTCTTCTATTCTGTACGAGCCACCTGCTCGATACGATAGGCCTCAAGCTGATCACCCGGCTTGATGTCTTGGAAGTTCTCAAGACCGATACCGCATTCAAAGCCTGATTTGACGCTCTTGACGTCGTCTTTGAAGCGACGAAGCGACGCAATATGCCCGTCGTATACCACAATGCCATCACGTACCAAACGGATCTGATCGTCGCGGGAAATTTCACCCTCAACAATCATGCAGCCTGCTGCAATGCCAACCTTCGGGACCTTAAAGGTATCTCGGACATCTGCAATGCCTGTTTGTATCTCCTGCTCGGTTGGTTTAAGCATACCGATACGTGCCGCATCGATATCCTCAATGGCCTTATAGATGACGCTGTAGGTACGAATCTCAACACCATCGCGCTCGGCGGCAAGACGCGCTTTTGCATCAGGACGAACACCGAAGCCGATGATGATGGCATTTGAAGCATCCGCCAAAACAACATCCGTTTCGGTAATGGCACCAACTGCGGAGTGAATGGTAGTGATACGAACCTCGGATTGATCCATCTTGTCCAAAGAGTCCTGCAGCGCCTCGATGGATCCTTGGACGTCCGCTTTGATAATGAGGTTGAGCTCTTTAACGTCAGCATCGGCCATCGTATCAAAGAGGTTTTCAAGCGTAACGTGCTTGACGCGATTCTGCTCCTCAATACGGGCCTTCAAAGCACGCTGATCGGCAAGCTCGCGGGCATCACGTTCTTCAGGGAAGACACGGAATTCATCGCCGGCGCCGGGTACCGTTTGAAGACCAAGGATCTCAACGGCATCCGAAGGTCCGGCCTGTGTTACGGCATTGCCCTTAGGATCAAGCATGGCACGGACGCGGCCAAATGCCATACCCGCCACAAGAGCATCACCAACGTGCAGCGTACCGCGGGTTACCAAAACCGTTGCAACGGAACCGCGACCGCGATCGAGCTTTGCCTCCAAAACATTACCGGAAGCAAAGGTATCAGGGTTGGCTTTCAGCTCAAGTACGTCTGCCTGCAACAAAACGGTTTCAAGAAGCTCGTCAATACCCTGGCCCTTCTTAGCGGAAATATCAACGAACATGTTCTGTCCGCCCCACTCTTCAGGAATGACACCATGCTCGGTAAGTTCTTGCCGGACACGGGTTGGATCGGCGCCGGGCTTATCGATTTTGTTAACGGCAACGACAATGGGAACGCCTGCAGCCTTTGCGTGGTTGATGGATTCAATGGTCTGCGGCATCACGCCGTCGTCCGCCGCAACAATCAAAATAACGATGTCGGTCACCTTTGCACCACGGGCACGCATGGCGGTAAACGTCTCGTGACCGGGCGTGTCAATAAAGGTAATACGGCGGCCGTTGATGGTAACTTGAGAAGCACCGATGGCCTGCGTAATACCGCCTGCCTCACCGGCAGCAACACCCGTATGCCGGATGGCGTCCAGAAGCGAAGTCTTACCGTGGTCAACGTGGCCCATAACGGTAACGACAGGAGGACGGGGCTTAAGATCTTTTGGATCGTCATAGAAAGTAAAGGAATTTTCTTCTTCCTTTGTCATGATCTTAATTTCCCGGCCCAAATCTTCCGCAACAAGATCAATCAAATCATCGGACATGGTCTCGGTAAGCGTCAGTGGGCTTCCAAGCAAAAAGAGGCGTTTGATAATGTCATTGGCGGAAACGCCGAGAAGATCTGCAAGCTCGGAGACGGTTGAACCCTGAGGAACTTTGACCGTATCAAGCTGAGAGATATCCTGGTCATTTGCAAGCGCTTCTTCAATCCTCTGCTCCATTGCGGCCTCGGCAGCCTGCTTCTGACGACGCTCTTTACGCTTTTTACGACGTCCCGTAGACTCTCTTGACGCTTCTTCGATATCACGGCGGGCTTCATCTAAAACCTTGCTGCGGTTATATGCCTCTGCCTCACGGGCCATACGGCTATAGCGATCTTCACTCTCTTCTCCCCCGCGGCGATTCTTTTTACGGCGGCCCTGAGAAGGACGGTCCTCTTGCGCATCAAGATCTTTACGATTTGCATATCTATTGTTGCGGCGCTCGTTACCAATGCTTTCTTCAGCCTTTGCCCGCGCGTGATTTCTGTTGCTCTTCTCCGATTTCTTCTGTGCAGCCGACTCAGCAGCCTGCTGCTTTAAAACTTCTTCCTGCTGGGCAATCTGATCAAGGAGCGTATTGAAAGACGGCGTGGATTTTGGAGCCGTATCTTTGACGCGCTTGCGCTCGGCCTCCTCTGCTGCCTTCCGCTCGGCCTCTGCCTGGGCGGCCTTTTGAGCCTCAGCCTTCTTGCGAGCCGCTTCTTCGGCAGCACGCTTCTTCTCCTCGGCGGCACGCTCAACTTCACGGCGCTTCTCGGCAGCAAGACGCTCTGCCTCAGCCTCTGCGGCAGCACGCTTCTTCTCTTCCTCTTCCCTCTTTTTAGCCTCAGCCTGTTTCTTTCTAATCTCCGCAGCACGAGCCTCAAGGATAGGCTTGAGCTTTTTGCGAGCCATTGCCACATAGGCATCTTCAAGCGTTGAAGATGGAGACTTGGCAGGAATCTTCATTTCAGCAAGATGCTCAAGCATCTCTTTACTTTGCATGCCATATTCTTTAGCAAGGTCATGTACGCGCATTTTTGCCATATATGAAACCTTCCGATCGTAGTCTTACAGCAGAACACGTCTTAGATAAGCGAGTCTTCGTCATCAGAAACCTGAACTTCAGCCATCCTCTCGTGAATGCCGCAGTAGTTTGAACCCGGGCGAGCCATGTTGCGGCAAGGCACGCCATCAGGGCTCACATAGATGCAGCGATGAGCCTCTTCTTTCTTTGTCTGCTCAGGAAGATCGGCGGGAGTAGCCGGAAGGTCGCGCAAAATCTTGGCTGCCAGCGTCTCGTTTTTGATGTCAATGTGCAGACCCGTTAGACGAGCAGCAAGTCGTGCATTCTGACCTTCCTTACCGATGGCCAAAGAAAGCTGATCGTCAGGAACAATAACGGTGGCATGACGGGTTTCAGCATCGATAATCACGCGAGAAACACGTGCGGGAGAAAGTGCGGAAGCAACGCAGCGTGCCGGATCATCGAACCATGGCACCACGTCAACACGCTCGCCTCTAAGCTCAGAGACAACCGTACGCACGCGGCTTCCCTTTGGACCCACGCAGGCACCAACGGGATCAAGGCGCTCGTCGGAAGAAGAAACCGCAATCTTGGAACGGATACCCGGCTCGCGAGCAACGGAGCGGATGCTCACAATTCCCTCGTATACCTCAGGAACCTCAAGCTCAAAGAGGCGGCGGATAAGATCGGGGTGTGTACGGGAAACGACGATAGGCGGACGCTGACGCTCACCACGAACTGCCGGTTGCGCGTTGTTTGGATTGCGTACATCAATGATTATTGCCTTGATGCGCTGATTGTGTCCATAACGCTCGCCAAAGGGCCTCTCGTCACGCTCTTCCGGAAACCTTCTGAGGTCAAAATGAGGAAGCTCAGCCTCAACGCCCTCACGAATTTTGATAATGGTAAAGTCAGGCGTTGACTGAAGCACCGTTCCTGTGATGATATCGCCGATACGATGCGAGAACTCCTCATAAATCTGTTGACGTGCAGCGTCACGTACCAGAGCGCGAATCTCATTTTTTGCATGTTGAGCCGCAAAACGACTGGTGCCCTCGGGGGTTACATCAACCTCATCAAATTCCGCATACTCTCCCGTTTCCTCATCAGGTTCACCTTTGGGTACGAGTTCGTATACATACACCTTGCCGGTTGTACGATCAATGGTTACTCGTGCGCCATAACTCAGATGTAGTACGTCTGCGTAGCTCTTTGCCAAAGACTGCTCAAGACGATCAAGAAGATACAGCTCATCAATATGTTTTTCTTGGCAAAGCGTCATCAGGGCTTCCATCATCTCAGATGCCATGTCAATTCCTTCCTCTTAGTTCTTGTTTTGACCCGAAAAGTCAAACGTTGGTTTAAGCGTGCACTTTTTTATCTCAGTAAGAGGTATGTCATAGGTCATACCGTCAGACTCAAGTGAAACAATATTTTCTTGAATGCCTAAAAGTTTGCCGGTATACCGACGACGCCCCTCCAAAGCCGTGGTCTGCAAAGAAACCTGACTGCCGGAAAAGCGCTCGAAATCACGGACTCGACGCAAAGGTCTGTCCATGCCCGGCGAAGACACTTCCAACGTAAAAGACCCCGGAAATACATCAATCTCATCAAGGGCATCAGAAATCCATCCTGTCTCCGCTGCCACTTCATCAAGACTGATGGTTTTACCGTCCTCGTCGGCATGATCAATACGAACTCGCACGACAGGTGCCTTAGCAGATCCTACCACTTCAACATCAACGATATCGATATCATGACCAAGAGCTCTCTCTTCAAGCACGGAAATAATGCGCTCTACGGAACCCTCAACTGACATGAAACCTCCTTATCTACATATAGAAAGGAAGCGGGACGAAAACTCCGTCCCACTTCCCACAAGTACAACTTCATAGCAGAAATACTCTACGCCATGAGGTCCTTCTCGTCAAGTAATTTCCTGCTAAGCTACGATATTTACAAGACGTCCCGGAACTACAATGACCTTGCGAATCTCTCTTCCCTCAAGCTGCTGTGCAACCGCCTGTTGTGCCGCATGAGAAAGTTCGTCCTCAGATGCATCGGCATCAACCATGATTCGGGCGCGCACCTTGCCCTTAATCTGCACTGCAATTTCAATGGTATTGCTTTTTGCCTGCGCTTCGTCAAAGATTGGCCACGGTTCATGGTAGACCGGTGTCTCTTTGTGGAGAGCGGTATGCTGAAGCTCTTCTGCCCAGTGCGGAATGATGGGTGCAAGCATGGCGACAATATCAGAGGCAACTCGATAACAAAGAGCTTGTGAGCGCTCGCTCTCCGCTACGTCATTGAGATATGAGCTGACCGCATTGATGAGTTCCATAATCGCCGAAATTGCCGTATTGAACTGACCTTCATCAAACTCATGAGTACAGCGAAGACCCAGTGCGTGCAGTTCTCGGTTCAGTGCCGCTGACGCCGCATCAAGCGTTGTAGGATCAAGAGTCGCAGAAGCGTCTGCTGTTTTGGTAAGCTCCCAGACAATACGCCAGGCGCGCTTAATAAAGCGATTTGCTCCGGCAACAGCTTTTTCATCCCAATCGAAATCTTTTTCGGGTGGTGCCACGAAAAGAATGGCTAGACGCATGGTGTCGGCACCGTATGGTTCAATAACAGAGCTTGGAGGCACCACGTTGCCCTTAGATTTTGACATGGTGTCGCCATGTTCATCTTTCACCATTCCCTGCGTCAACAGATTCTTAAACGGCTCGTCAATTCCGATCATGCCAAGATCACGCAGAACCTTGGTAAAGAACCTCGAATACAGCAGGTGCAAAATAGCGTGTTCAATACCGCCGATGTAATTATCGACCGGCATCCAGCGATCGACGGATTCCTTTGAAAACGGCAGCTCTTCATTATGTGGGTCGCAATATCTCAGGTAATACCAACTTGAGCAGGTGAAGGTATCCATCGTATCGGTAATGCGATGTGCGGGACGTCCGCAAGTCGGACAGATTGTTTCATAGAACTCTTTGCACTCGGCAAGCGTGTCACCTGCGGAAAGGTCAAGGTCATCAGGAAGTTTCACGGGAAGTTCGTCATAGGGTACCGGCACATCCCCGCAATGATCGCAGTGGATCATAGGAATCGGATTTCCCCAATACCTCTGACGTGAAATAAGCCAGTCACGCAAACGGAACTGTACCGTGCGTCGCCCGACGCTATGTTTGGTTAAAAATGCAACGACGGCTTTCTCTGCTTCGGAATGCTTGCCTCCTCGAAGGCCCGTGAACTCACCGGATTGAACAAGGATGCCCGTCGTATCCATAGGGCCATCCCAATCCACCGAAGTCATACGGCGCTCTTGAACTCCTTTAAGCTCATCGTAAATATCAGTGCCTTCTTCACAGATGATAGGAACGATGGGAAGGTCATACTTCTTGGCAAAATCAAAGTCGCGCTTATCGCCGGCAGGCACACCCATAACGGCGCCGGTACCGTAATCGAGAAGCACATAATCAGACACCCAAATAGGAACGGATTCGCCGGTAACGGGATTGAGTGCGTAGCGTCCCGTGAATACGCCGTGCTTCTCGCGGTCGGTTCCTTGCCGCTCAATGGAAGTAACTTTTGTGGCAGCTTCCTTCAAATCGGTAAAGGCAGCCTCATATTCTGTGTCGGCAACAAGTTCTGCCGCAAGCGAGGACTCAGGCGGCAACAGCATAAACGTACAACCATAAATAGTGTCCGCACGGGTGGTAAAGACGGTGATTTTGGTGTCAGTGGGTGTGACGCCGTCAACGTCTGCTAAAACAAAATCAATCTCCGCGCCCTCCGAGCGACCAATCCAGTTTGCCTGCATGGCTTTTACTCGCTCGGGCCATCCGTCTAGCTGGTTAAGATCGTCGAGAAGTTCCTGGGCATAATCGGTAATACGAAGATACCACTGAGAAAGTTCGCGTTTTTCGGGAACGGCGCCACATCTCCAACACCGGCCGTTAACAACCTGCTCGTTTGCGAGAACGGTTTTATCATTGGGACACCAATTTACCGGAGACGTTGCGCGGTATACCAGTCCCTTCTCGTACATCTTCAAAAAGATCCACTGACCCCACTTGTAATATTCGGGATCACAGGTATTGAACATACGGTCTTTGTCGTATGCAAAACCCATACGAAACATCGTCTTCACGGCTTGATCGATGTTTTTGTGTGTCCAGACTGAAGGTTGCGTATTGTGTTTGATAGCAGCATTTTCTGCAGGAAGACCAAAGGCGTCAAAGCCCATAGGATGCAGTACGTCATAGCCTCTCATGCGGGCTTGGCGAGCCATGGCGTCACCGATGGTGTAATTGCGTGCGTGCCCCATATGAAGATCGCCCGAAGGATACGGAAACATTTCGAGTACATATTTCTTTGGCCGCGCAGGGTCTTCTTCTGTTTTGTATAGGCCTTCTTCATCCCAAATATGCTGCCACTTTGTTTCTATTGCCTCAGCGTCATAGGCAGGAAAATCATCTTGTGGCTGGTTGTTTTTCTCGGTATCAGATTGCTCTGCCATCTGACGACTCCTTTCTAAAGCAAACGCCACCGGAAAACTCCAGTGGCTGTTGTTTGCATTACCTGAACTTCATACTACGAACGGAAATTGTAACTGACTTGCTGGTGTTGATCTTTCAGCAGCACGTCATGCGCGCCACCCTCAACGATGGAAGTCGCAGACACCAAGGTGATCTTTGCTTTCTCGCGAAGTTCGTTGATATCCAAAGCACCGCAGTTGCACATCGTGGACTTTACCTTCAAAAGCGAGCCTTCAACTCCCTCTTTAAGCGGTCCGGCATACGGAACATAGGAATCAACGCCCTCAACAAACGAGAGGCCACGCTTGTTGCCGCCAAGATCGTAGCGCTGCCAATTACGCGCGCGAGCAGAACCTTCACCCCAATATTCTTTCATATAGGAGCCGTTAACGTTCACGCGATTAGAAGGACTCTCATCAAAACGTGCAAAATAGCGACCCAACATCATGAAATCGGAACCCATCGCAAGGGCAAGAGTCATGTGGTAGTCATACACAATACCGCCGTCGGAGCAAATGGGAATGTAGATGCCTGTTTCCTCAAAGTACGCATCACGTGCACGGGCTACGTCAATAACCGAGGTGGCTTGGCCGCGGCCAATGCCCTTCTGCTCTCGCGTAATGCAGATGGAGCCTCCGCCGATGCCGATCTTGACAAAGTCAGCTCCTGCATCTGCAAGGAACCTGAAGCCTTCTGCATCGACAACGTTTCCTGCTCCTACTTTGACTGAATCCCCATAGGTCTGGCGAATCCACTTGAGCGTACGAGCCTGCCACTCCGAATATCCCTCGGAAGAATCAATACAAAGCACATCCGCGCCAGCCTCTACCAAAAGCGGCACACGGGTTTCATAATCACGCGTATTGATGCCCGCACCAACCAGATAGCGCTTTGATGCGTCAAGCAGCTCATTCGGAGCCGATTTATGAGAATCATAGTCTTTGCGGAATACAAGGCTTACCAAATATCCGCTGGTATCCACAATGGGAAGCGCATTGAGTTTATTGTTCCAGATGATATCGTTTGCTTCTTTGAGTGTTGTGGTCTCAGGAGCAGAAATAATCTCATCCACGGGAGTCATAAACTCGGCAACTTTCTTGGTTATATCATCGCGAGAAGGACGATAATCCCGAGACGTCACGATACCCACAAGCTTGCCATATGAGGTACCATCAGCGGTCACAGGCATTGTTGAGTGTCCGGTTTTCTCTTTTAGTTCAAGTACCTCGGCCAAGGTCATGTCGGGCGTCAGTGTGGAATCGGACACAACAAATCCTGCTTTATAGCTCTTAACCTCACGAATCATCTGAGCTTCATCCTCAGCGGATTGAGAGCCATAAATAAAGGAAAGGCCGCCTTGCTGTGCCAACGCAATCGCAAGACGAGGACCGGAAACAGCCTGCATAACTGCAGAAACCATAGGAATGTTAAGACTTAGGGCAGGTTCTTCTCCCTTTTTAAACTTAACAAGAGGAGTTTTGAGCGACACGTTTGCAGGAATGTTCTCAGCAGAAGAATAACCTGGAACGAGCAGATATTCAGAAAAGGTATGTGACTCACCCTCGAAGAACTTTGCCATTACGTATGGCTCCTTTCCGGCCTTATAGCCACCCAAAGTCTTTTGCCTTGACACTTTAACACCATATGCATCCAACATCCATATAAAACCAGTTTTGACATCACGTGTTAATCGGCTACGACATCCTCAAAATTAACCGCAATGTCATGCTTTGTGGGCACCCATTCCACTTTTTTGAAAAGAGCCACGATGGTAATGGGAACGTAGGTAATCATGAAAATCGGAAACGTAAAGAGATTGGTAAAAATGCGCCAGCGCTTCTTAACATGAAAGTGCTTGTGCTCAGATACTGTAGTGATCACGCCGAGAATAAAAAAGACGATGTACATGGAAAAGACCGTCATCACAAGAGAACCCGAGCAAAGAGCGAGCTCTGCATCTGTGGCGATAAATCCGTGACTTAGATATCCCACCAACAAGTACGTACCGTTAATGAACGTTGAAAGCAGTGTCAAAATCATGCCGGGAGCAACGGTCATAAGCATGTCGTACGAAGCAAATTGTCCTTTTATAATTCCTTTTAAGAGATCAGTTCCATACGAGAAAAACACCTGGTAAAAACCCTTGGTCCAACGTAGGCGTTGTATCCATGAAGCTTTAAACGTCAAAGGCTGCTCGTCGAAAAACTCCGCCGGAGCATACCCAATCTGAATATTATGAGCGCAGCAAAACGTTGAAAACTGAATGTCTTCCGTAAGTGTATGAAAATCCCACCCATGCATACCTTTGACAATACGGGCGGATACCATCCATCCGGAACCGGAAATAGCGCAGCTAGTGCCCATCATCATTCGGGCGTTGTTCAAAAACTTTGCCTCACGCATAAACCATGTGGCATATGCCGAGCTTATCCAACTGGAGTCAAAGTTCTTTGAATTTCGATAGCTTGTACAAACCAGATACCCTGCATCAAACGCTTGATTGATAACGGAAAGGTAATTTGGGGCCACGAGGTTATCTGCGTCCATAACCACAAACGCCTCGTAGGTATCTCCATATTCATTGAGGATGCGATTAAACCCATAATCCATAACCCAGCTTTTTCCCTTACGGGCAAGGTCATTTCTCTCCCACGTAATGGCTCCCGCTTTGCGTGCCTCTTCTGCGGTCTTATCCGTACAGGCATCGGCTACCACAAAGACGTCCATAAGCTCCCGCGGATAATCCTGTGCCAAGATTGAACGCACCAGATTTCCAATCACAGGCTCTTCATTATGAGCGGCAATAAAAAAAGCATACCGATGCTGCTTTTTGGCAGGTGGAAGACGCACCTCACCCTTGAACATCACGCGAATGATATAGATGATCTGATAGAAGTATGCCAACGTAAAGAAGAGCCATATAACCAGGTTAAAAATAACAATTGGTGTCAACCCAAGCCTATTTAGTTGCATTGGCATATATACCCCTACGCTCCAAGCCGAGGACAAATCTCCGTACCGGCTGCTGTTCTTCCCATAGAAAGCTCTTCTTGTGATTTTAACGCAGCGAGAAGGTCTTGCGGCAGAGAGTCTGTAAGCTCTATCGTTTCTCCCGTAACCGGATGTTCAAACTGAATGTGCCAAGAATGGAGAAACTGACGCTTGAGACCTAAATTAAGTCGCTCGTCTTTACGGCCGTACAGCTGATCTCCTACCACGGGATGACCCACATGACGCATGTGGACACGAATCTGATGGGTACGTCCTGTGTAAAGATGACACTCCAAAAGCGAATAACCCTCACCTCTACGACCTGCCTCAAAACGTTCAAGCGTCCGGAAGGTAGTAATGGCTTCTCGAGCACCGGGTGCATCCGTTACCGTCATCTTTAAGCGATCACGTATGGAGCGAGCAATGCCCGTTTCAATGGTCCCCTCGTCAGGGGCAACATAGCCCTGTACCAAAACCACGTAACGACGATCGAGCACTCGAAGGCGAATAAGATCTTGAAGAGCTTTCTGAACCTCATCAGACTTGGCCGCCACCATAAGACCCGAGGTATCCATATCCAAGCGATGTACGATACCAGGGCGATCCTCGCCCTGCAAAAGCCCCAAATGCTCGTAGCCACAATGAGCCACCAAGGCATTGGCAAGGGTATCGTCAATATGTCCGGGTGAAGGATGACAGACAAGCCCTGCCTGTTTGGAAAGCACGATAAGATATTGATCTTCAAAGCGGATATCAAGTGGAATGTCAGGATTTGGAACAAGAAGCCCCGCCTCAGGTTCTCCCTTTGGAAGCACTACCATAAGGCGATCACCAAGCAACACTTTCTCAGACTTAGAAGATACCGGCGTCCCATTAATGAATACCTTGCCCTCTTCAACAAGCTTTGCACAAGCACTCCGTGAAGGAAGCTCATCTTGAGCAGCGAGAAAAGCGTCAATCCTGATGCCATCACCTTCCGGTCCCACCAGTATGTCAAAGACGCGTTCAGCCACGCGCTACTTCGCCGTCCTTCTCGCCGTCCTCATCGTTCTCTTTGTTGGCTCCGCTCTCTTTCTCACCGGCGTCCTCACCATTTTTATCAGAGCGTCTTTTGGAATCCCACACAAACCAGTAGATACACGCCGCGATAATGCCGCATGTCACAAAGATGTCCGCCACATTAAAAATCGCAAAGTTCATAAACGTGGTAGCCAAAAAATCAGTTACACTCCCATGAGCCACGCGCTCAAGACCATTACCGATGCCGCCACCGGCCACAAGTCCGAGGATGGCAATGAGCGGCAACGGCAGGTTTTTCTCGCGCATGACTGCATATATCATGCCAAGTACCACAACGGCGGTAAGGGCTGCAAAAAACAGAGGTCGCCCGCTCCCGATGGAAAAAGCGGCGCCATCGTTTTGGACATGAAAGAGATCAAGCATGCCTGGAATAAACGGCCGCCTTGAACCTGCAGGGATGTTTGAGAGAACCCAGCGCTTCGTTAACTGATCAAGTGAAAAAGCAATGGCACCCGCCCAGCAAAAGATTGCCAGGCGGATACCAAGACTTTGTTGCGTGCGAACAGTCACACGTACTCCTATTCAATCGTGCTCTGTGCAACCACCTCATGGCAGCGGTGACAGAGATGATCCTCACCGAGGTTGCGCCAGTTCCAGCAACGGTCGCAGCGCTCTCCATCCGCCAAAAAGACAGAGACGGCAAGCTCGGCACCTTCTGAAACAGTTACCGCAGAGCATACAAATACCTCGGCAAAGTCTACATCAGCATCGTTTACGCATTGGAATGCCTCGGCGGGAAGCACTACCTCGGCGCGCGTTGCCTGCGTAGTCTTTTCCGTAATCTCTCCGGCCTCAAGTGCCGTCTCATATGCCTTGGTATATGCCGCACGAGCATCGGAAAGTACCTGGTAGGCAGGAAGGAGTTTCTCGTATTCTAGGCGTGTTAACGGTGCCTGGTACCAATCGAGAAGTGCTGCGAATTTCTGACCCTCGCGCAAAGATTCAGGTAAAAATTCCATTGCCTCATCGGTGGTGTATACCAAAATAGGCTGCAAATCATGCACAAGCATAGAGAGGATTTCCGCCCACACTGTCTGTGCGCAGCGGCGGGACTCGGAATCAGCGGCATCACAATACATGCGGTCTTTGGTGGCATTGAGGTATCCATTGGAAAGTTCAATGATGTAGTCATAGAGCACGCGGAAAACGTTATTAAACCGATAGCCCTCATACGCCTCGGTCACGACATCATGTACCTCGCACATGCGAGCCAATACCAAACGATCATACGCAGTAAGTTTTGCAACAGGAACGGCATCGGTTGCAGGATTGAATTGACCTTCAAGCTCACCTAAAAGGAAACGAATGGTATTGCGGAAACGACGATAGGCATCTCCGACCTGAGCCAAAATGGCATCGTCGCAAGGAACGTCATTGGAAGTATCAACGGAGGCAACCCACAGGCGCAACACATCCGCACCGCGCTCGGCACACACCTTATTGGGGTCAATAACATTACCCAAAGACTTACTCATCTTGCGGCCCTGACCGTCAAGGGTAAAGCCCTGGGAAACAACGGCTTTATACGGTGCCATATCATACGCACCCACAGACGTCATGAGCGAACTCATGAACCATCCGCGGTGCTGATCCGAGCCTTCCAAATACATATCGGCCGGGAAACGAAGTTCAGGCCGATGTTTGCACACTGCCGTATGGGAAACGCCTGAGTCCCACCATACGTCCAGGATGTCCTTATTGGCTTTGAGATGATGTCCGCCACATTGAGGACAAGTGCACGCATCCCCTAAATAACTTGCAGGGTCATCGGTAAACCAGGCGTCGGAGCCCTTCGCCCTAAAGAGTTTGATCACGGCGTCAAGCGTATCATCGTTGATGATCGTCTCGCCGCAGTCCTCGCAGGTATAGGCAGGAATTGGTACACCCCAGTTGCGCTGGCGAGAAATACACCAGTCGGGACGTCCCTCAACCATCGAGCCAATACGCTTTACGGCATTCGCAGGATAGAAGGCCACCTTGGAGAGCTCATCGAGCGCCTCCTGACGGAGGTTTGTCTTATCCATGGAAACAAACCATTGGCTGGTGGCGCGGAAGATAACGGGATTCTTGCAGCGCCAACAGTGTGGATAGCTGTGGGTAATGTCTTCTGCGAGAATAAGCACGCCACGCTCACGCAACCACTCAACAATGACGGGATTTGCCTCATTGACCTCCATACCCGAGAAGGGACCACCCGTACCGGGGCCTTCTCCGGTAAAGAAATGGCCGTCATCGTCAACCGGCATGGTCTGAGGAATGTCAAACTTTACGCCGGCATTGTAGTCGTCAACGCCATGACCGGGTGCTGAGTGGACAACGCCGGTACCGTCGTCAAGGGTTACGTAGTCGGCATAGATAAACGCGCCTTCGCGGCCCTGCTCGCCAAAGATGGGTTGCTTGTAGGTATTACCCGCAAGCTCAACGCCTGTCTTTTTCCAAGTATTGCCGCTTGAGTCTTTTGCCAGAGTATAGCTGTCGTAGCCGAACTTCTCGGCACATTTTTGTGCAAGCGCTTCTGCCACAATCTCAACATGACCGTCAGAAAGCTCAAGCGCCACATAGGTTGCTTCAGGATGCAGAATAACCGCCTCATCGGCCGGCAATGTCCAAGGCGTCGTAGTCCAAATATCAACCCACGTTTTACCCACATACGCCTCAAGGCCTTCAGGAACGCTCGTAAGTTCAAAGCGAACAAAAATGGCCATGGAGGTGACGTCGTGGTATTCAATCTCTGCCTCAGCCAAAGCGGTATGGCAGTGTGTACACCAGTGCACCGGCTTGGTCCCGCGATATACCGCTCCCTTGTCAAAGATAGCCTTAAAAATCTCAATATCGGTTGCATCGTAATCGGGTGTATACGTCAGATACGGATCGTCCCACTTTGCCAAAACACCAAGGCGCTTAAAGCCCTGGCGCTGCGTGTCAACCTGCTCAACGGCCATCTTTCGGCAGAGTTCACGAATCTTTTCCGTAGGCAGTGCATTGAACTTCTCGGTGCCGAGCATTTCCTCAACCTTATGTTCAATGGGCTGGCCGTGGCAGTCCCATCCGGGGATATAGGGAGTTTGAAAACCGCGCATGGCCTTGTAGCGATTGATGATGTCTTTGGAAATCTTGTTCTGTGCATGGCCTAGGTGAATGGGGCCATTGGCATAGGGAGGGCCATCATGGAGCACGAACTTCTCGTGACCCTCGTTCTTCTTCATAAGCAGCTCATAGAGGGCATTTTGGTTCCACAAAGCCAAACGCTTGGGCTCATTTTGCGCCAGCGACGCACGCATGGGGAACCCTGTGCGTGGCAAGTTTGTGGTCTTCTTATACTCGTTTGCCATCCAAAACAACCTTTCTGGGCACAAAAAAGCGCCCGTCCCCTGTTGCTGGGACGAAGCGCTTACGTCTACACTTCGCTTGTAACCACCCAGCGGCGAATGATCGCATACTCGGTTGGTCTGTTACGGCGACCATATCCGGCAGCATCTACTTACGCTTGGGCGAGAAGATCTTCTCGCCACGCTTTTGAACTGCAGCTCCAAGGTGATTTTCACACGGACGCAAACGCGGGCTCTCAGCTTTCCCACTCTCTGTAGTTTGCGCTGCCCGAGCTACTCTCCTCTTCACAGCCGATGTGCACCATAGTAGCACGCCTCACAAGCAATACCACCCCTCAATTTGCCCGTTTACCCTTGCCGAAATTGACGGAAAGAGAACGGACCGTTTAAAACGGCTGTCAGATATCTTCAAAACGTCAAAGATGGTATATTTTTTGCCATTTGTTTTCGTCGATTTGGAGAAGTATGACCGATACTGCAGACATTCTTTCAAAACGTTATCAGGACCTCAACGCAGAAACCGTTGACCGCTGGGCAGCCGAAGGTTGGGAATGGTCTCAGCCCATATCACATAAGACGTATCAACAAGCACTTACGGGAAACTGGAATATTGTGCTTACGCCTACAAAACCAGTGCCTCACTCATGGTTTGGAAACCTTAAAAATACCCGAGTACTTGGCCTTGCTTCAGGCGGCGCACAGCAGATGCCCATTCTTACCGCAGCCGGCGCGCATTGCACCGTACTTGATTATTCACAAGCCCAAATTGATTCTGAAATAACTTTCGCAGCTCAAGAAAATTATGAGATTACTACTATCCGTGCTGACATGACACGTCCCCTTCCGTTTGAAGATGCCTCTTTTGATCTCGTGTTCAATCCGGTTTCAATTTGCTACATCCGCGAAGTTGCACCTGTTTGGAAAGAGGTTGCACGAGTGCTCAAGCCCCAAGGCACCTTCCTCTTTGGTTTCAGCACTCCCTATAATGACATCGTTGACGATGACGAGAAGTGCATTGTACGTAGACTGCCCGTTGATCCCACTCTTGATAAAGAGGTAGCACATCAAATGATTGATGGTGATTGGGGTATACAGTTTTCTCATACTGTTGCCGAAGTCCTTCTCGCCACGCTCAAGGCAGGATTTTCCATCGATGATCTCTATGAAGATACCAACGGTGAGGGCCGCCTCCATGAACTCAACATTCCTTCCATGCTGGCGGTTAAGGCCACAAAAATTGGGTAGAACATACCTCAATATGTGAGTGGCTCTATAGCAAGTTTTATATAGCCCAGAAGTAAGAAAGGCTGTGTATGGATAACGACAACAGGCGACGCAGATCGATGTTGCTTTATGTACTCCTTGCCATCGTAGTGTATCTTGTAATCAACCAGGGACTTCTCCCTAACGTAACAAAATCACAGGTGCAAGACGTATCGTATAGCCAGTTTTTGAGTGACGTAAAAGATGGTAAAGTCAAAAAAGTAGACCTTAACGAGGGTACCAAGGTTATTCGTTTCACCGAGGGCGAAGGCGATTCAGAAAAAATCTACACCACCAAAGCATTTCCTCATGATGTTGATCTTGTAAAAACACTGCAGGACAAGGGCGTGGATTTCTCCGCAACCATCCCGGATCCCACGGCAAACCTATGGATGAACATCCTGATTGAATTTGGTATACCGCTTCTCATCTTCCTTGTTGCCGGATACTTTGTGAACCGCGCACTCAAACGTGCTATGGGTGACGACAACCCCTCTATGAACTTTGGTGGAGGCAATCCGTTTGGCGGATTTGGCGGTGGCCTTGGACGCTCCAACGCCAAAGAGATTAAGGGAGAAGACACCGGCGTCACTTTCAAAGACGTTGCCGGACAAGAAGAAGCCAAGGAATCCATGCAGGAAATCGTTGGCTTTCTAAAGACCCCCGATAAGTACACCGAGATTGGTGCTCGCTCACCGCGCGGTGCGCTTTTGGTAGGTCCTCCGGGCACCGGAAAAACGCTCATTGCCAAAGCCGTTGCTGGTGAAGCGGGAGTCCCCTTCTTCCAGATTGCAGGTTCCGAGTTTGTTGAGATGTTTGTTGGTCGCGGCGCCGCAAAGGTTCGTGACCTCTTCAAACAGGCAAACGAAAAAGCACCTTGCATCATCTTTATCGATGAGATCGACGCCGTTGGTAAGCGCCGCGATGCCCCCCTGAATACCAACGATGAGCGTGAACAGACGCTCAACCAGCTCCTCTCTGAAATGGACGGCTTTGACAACCACAAGGGTATCGTTGTTTTGGCCGCAACCAACCGTCCCGAAACGCTGGACCAGGCACTGCTTCGCCCCGGCCGCTTTGACCGGCGCATTCCCGTGGAACTTCCTGACCTTGCCGGTCGCGAGGACATCCTTAAGGTGCATGCAAACGATGTCAAGATGGAGCCCGGCGTGGATCTCTCGCTTGTAGCAAAATCCACACCAGGCGCCTCCGGTGCCGACCTTGCAAACATTATCAACGAAGCAGCCCTGCGTGCCGTTCGTATGGGACGTCGCCGCGTTACCACGGAAGACCTTACTGAGTCTGTTGACGTTGTTATCGCAGGCGCCAAGAAAAAGAACGCCGTTCTTACGGAGCACGAAAAAGACGTGGTTGCATATCACGAAACCGGCCATGCCATCGTTGGAGCCCTGCAAAAAGGATCGGCGCCGGTAACCAAGATTACCATCGTTCCGCGTACGTCGGGCGCACTGGGCTTCACCATGCAGGTTGATGATGACGAGAAGCACCTCATGAGCAGAAGCGAAGCCATGAATGAAATTGCGGTACTTTGTGGTGGACGTGCCGCCGAGGAGCTCATTTTCGGTGAGATGACCAACGGAGCCTCCAATGACATTGAGCGTGCCACAAGCATTGCTCGTGCCATGGTTACGCAATATGGCATGTCCGATAAGCTCGGCATGGTTACTCTTTCCCAGCAACAAAGCCGATACCTTGGCGGTGGATCTGCTCTCACCTGCTCCCAAAAAACTGCCGAGGAAATTGATGAAGAGGTACGCCGTATTGTTGAAGAGTGCCACCAAAGTGCACTGAAAACCTTGCAAGAAAATCGTTTCAAGCTCCACGAGATTGCACACTACTTGCAGAAGAAGGAAACAATTACGGGCGAAGAGTTTATGAATATCTTGAATCGGGATAATGGATTTGCTTCTCCGTCAGGCTCAAGCTCGCATACTCCAAACACGGATACCCACTAAATCAAAAGTCAACGATGAGACTCACGAGGTTTTCCGTCTTTACGAAAGGCCTCGTGAGCTCGCGGATGAGCACTTAGATACACTTCTCGCACATGCGAGCGATCCACATGCGTATAGAGTTGCGTCGTAGAAATATCAACATGGCCAAGAAGCTCTTGTACCGAGCGTAAATCTGCACCACCCTCTAAAAGATGTGTTGCAAAAGAATGACGCAGGGTATGGGGGTGTAAATTCTCAATACCCACGGCTCGTCCATACGCAGCAACGGAAGTATGAATCCACTGACGAGAAAGACGTCCTCCTCTGCGGTTTAAGAACACATAGGGTGACTGCCCGTGAATAAGAAACGCCCCTCGTGCTCCTTCGAGATATTCACGAAGCGCCTCCTGTGCGGTGCCAAAAATAGGAACCACACGTTCTTTTGATCCCTTGCCAAATACGCGCAAAAGCTCTTCATCAAGAAGTACGCCGCGCACTTCAAGCCCACTTACCTCGCTCACGCGCAGTCCGCATCCATACAACACCTCAAGTATGGCCTTGTCTCGTATGCCGCGAGGACTTCTCTCAAACGGCTGGTCGAGAAGTTCTGCAGCCTTCTCACGAGATATTACATCCGGAAGACGCAGTGGACGTGCCGTTGAAGAAAGATCGTCGGCAGGTGACGTTGCGCAAATCTGCTCGGCCACCAAAAAGCGGTGGAAATTACGAATGGCTGCGGTATGGCGCTCCACAGAAGCCGGCGCAAGACCTATTTCTCTGAGCTCCGCGATATAGGTCTCAAGAATCTGCTGCGTTACCGCACACGGGTTATGTATCCCACAACTGGAAAGCCAGTCGGAATAACCGTTAAGATCACGCTCATACGCATCGAGCGTGTTGTGGGAGAGTCCCCTCTCAACGGCAACGTAGGCTAAAAATTCCTTGAGCGCTTGAACAAGATCCACGGCAGATCCTTTTCAACAAAAGCGATTCTCATAAAAGATACCAGGCACAACCTCGCTGAAAGCGTACGTGTTTACACCTAGCGTACGGGACGGACATCATGGCGATCAATTTCTTCATGATGGGCAATTGCCGCACGAGCAAACTCACGAAAGAGCGGAGCCGGCGAAGTGGGACGGCTTTTGAACTCAGGGTGTGCCTGTGAAGCCACAAACCACGGGTGTACGTCTTTTGGAAGCTCCACCATCTCAACAAGTCTCTCATCCGGTGAAACGCCGGAAATAACCAAGCCTGCCTCACTCAGCTGCTTGCGATATGCGTTATTGAACTCAAAACGGTGACGGTGACGCTCGTAGATAAGCTCACTTCCATACGCTTCAAAGGCAAGAGTTGCAGGCACTACCTTGCAGGGATATGAACCGAGACGCATGGTTCCGCCCTTATCGGTAATGTCTTCTTGATCGGGCATAAGATCAATGACCGGGTAGGTCGTCTCAGGAGCAAATTCAGCCGAGTTTGCCCCTTCAAGACCGACGACATCGCGTGCAAACTCAATAACCGCCGTTTGCATGCCAAGACAAACCCCGAGATACGGGATCTTTTGTTCGCGAGCCCTTCGTATAGCAACCATCTTGCCGTCAACACCACGGATACCAAAACCACCCGGAACAAGGATGCCATCCGCATCCTTCAGCTCTTCATCAACGCTTTCTTCAGTGAGCTCCTCACCGTTGACCAGTCGGATATCCACATGGCGGCCATAGAAGATTCCTGAGTGGTGCAGCGCCTCAATCACGGAAAGATATGCGTCAGGAAGCTGCGTGTATTTACCGACCACGTAAATTCGAGTAGTAGTAGCAAGGGCATTTGCTGTGTGCATTGATGCTGTAAAGTCCTGCCATCCGGACAGATCCGAAACACGCGTATCAAGTCCAAGGCGCTCACAAACTTTGCGGTCGAATCCCTGCTCTTTGAGATGTGCCGGGACGTCATAAATTGAAGGCAGATCATTGTTTTCAAACACGCAGTCAGCATCAACATCACAGAAGTTAGCAATTTTCTCACGAATTGACGGCTCAACCGCATGACTTGAGCGGCACACAATGAAGTCGGGTTGAATACCCATTGAGCGCAGCTCTTTAACGGAGTGCTGTGTGGGTTTCGTTTTTACTTCATGTGCCGCGGCGATATAAGGCACCAATGAAACGTGGATGATGGCAACGTTGGCCATACCGCGCTCTTTACGGAATTGGCGAATTGCCTCCACAAATGGCTGAGACTCGATATCTCCGATAGTGCCGCCAAGCTCGGTAATAACCACGTCGGCATCGGTAACCTCTTCAATACGTGCAAAACGGGCTTTAATGGCATTGGTCACATGCGGAATGACCTGTACCGTACCGCCCAAAAAATCCCCGGCGCGTTCGCGCTGAATAAGCGACTGATAAATCAAGCCCGTAGTGAAATTAGACTCACGCGTGAGGTTCTCGTCAATAAAGCGCTCATAATGGCCAAGATCCAAATCGGTTTCTTTGCCGTCCTCCGTTACAAATACTTCTCCATGCTGAAACGGACTCATGGTACCCGGGTCAACATTGAGATACGGATCGGCTTTCTGCATCATGACCTTATATCCACGAGCCTTTAACAAACGACCCAATGAAGCCGCCGTAATTCCCTTTCCCAGTGAAGAAACGACGCCACCTGTTACAAAAATATGTTTGGTCATGAAATAATCTCCCGTAAACCCAAAGCAAGCCATCCGGCACTGCCAAAACCACTTCTACGGGTCTCTATACTATCGCGTTCTCGTGCAAAGTGTAGCGAGAAAATCAATTGCACATAACGTTAAAACGCTCAGGCGAGAAGAACTCGTGCTACCCCGCGTTGAGTGCACCCGCTGCCTCTTTAAGCATCTCGCGCGCATGCGCACACGAAGCCTTTGAAAGCGATCCCGAAAGCATACGCGCAATCTCCTCTACGCGAGCCTCTCCCGAAACTTCACCAAGCATTGTCTTTGGAAGTGCGTCTTCTGACTTGTGCACCACGTAGTGCTTTTCTCCCATTACCGCTACCTGCGCCAAATGAGTGACTACGATTACTTGGTGGGTCTGAGCAAGACGTGCAAGCACTTCTGCAAGTGCCACCGCAGCGGTTCCTCCAACGCCGGCGTCCACCTCATCAAACACAAGCGTCTTGCAGCCATCCGCCAATCCAAGAACTACCTTACACGCCAGCATTACACGCGAAACTTCTCCGCCGGATGCAATCTTGCGCAAGGGTCGCGCACGAAGCTCTTTGCCCGGCTTATACAAAAACTCCACCTGACTTGGTCCTGCATCGGTCCATTGTGTACGGTTCAGACGTTTGTGTTCAATGGTAATCTCAGCGGTTCCCATTTCAAGAAAGGCCATCTGATGCGTAATCTCTGCCGCAAGTTTGGGTGCGTTATGTATACGTACCTCATCAAGTGCATCGGCGGCTGCCTCAAGGTTCTTCTCGGCTGCCGCGCACGCTGCTTCCGCCTGAGCAATGCGCTCATCACCGTCCTCAAGAGCATCCATGACCTCTTGGGCTTCTTTGGCACGGGCAAACACATCTTCCATCGTAGGACCATACGTACGCATAAGACCCTGAAACGCAGCAAAACGAGACTGCAGCCGCTCAAGCGCTTGCTCGTCAAACTCAAGCGTATCGGTGTATGACCGGAGCTCAGAAGCGGTATCTTCCAGGTCAATCAGCGAAGACTCAAGAGTTTCTGCGAGCGTTGCAAGCTTTGTATCAAAAGAGGAGACCCCTCGAAGCGCCGAAAGTGCCTCTGCTATCCTATCCGTTGCTCCCTCGTCATCAGAGAGGGTACCATGGGCAAGATGGGTGGCCTCCATGAGTGCCTCTGCATGCTCCAAGCGAGGCAGTTGTCCTTGAAGTGCTTCATACTCCCCTTTTTTGGGTCCTACCTCGCCAATCTTTCGCACGACGAAGGCTGCTTCTTCTATTTTTGAAGTGGCCGCACTACTCATCGCACGAACACGCTCAAGTTCACTGTGCGCCTGCTTTGCCACCGCCAAGCAAGACCGATAGTGCGCCAGCGCTTCACACGCCTGCGCTCCAATCCATGCATCGAGAAGAGCGACGTGCGTATGTACGTCCAAAAGACGTTGATGCTCATGCTGTCCGCACAGATCAACCGTTGTTCCTATTTTTTCCGCAAGCTCTCCTACCGAAGCCATATGACCGTCAATTTCTACCCGACCACGGCCATCCGTGTTCATACGACGACGTACGATGGTTCCTTCTTCACCCGAGTCAGCCAGAAAAAACCGTGCTTCTACGTGAAGCTCATCGCTGCCTTCCCGAATGGCAGTTACGTCACCGCGCTCTCCTATCAAAAGCTTAATGGCGGAAAGCAGAGCGGTTTTACCGGCACCGGTTTCACCGGTAAGCACCGTAAGACCTTTGGCAGGCACAAGAGATGCCTCTTCGATAAGTGCAACGTTTTGAACAAAAAGCTCGTCAATCATGAGTTATTTGCCTTGCCATAAAACACACGGGACACTGAGCGATAGAAACTTTGCGCGCTTCGGTCAAGCAAAATAATATCGCCGGGTCCACGCTTTACGGTAGCGCAAATTGCCACCGCTCCATCCGGATGAACAACATTTTGTCCGTCTGCAAAGAAGTGACAATATGCCGGACGTTCTCGCGACATGGTAATCTCCACAATATCGGAAGACGACGTTAAAAACGCACGCGCCATAATGGTGTGCGGTGCAATGGGAACGCACGACATGCCCGTAAACTCAGGAGTCACAATAGGGCCTCCCGCTGCAAGTGCATAGCCGGTAGAGCCCGTAGCGGTGCTGACAATAAAGCCGTCTCCTCTGAGCGTATCAATGTAGTTGCCCGAGACGGAAACGCTAAACTCAATCATGTCTCCGTTTCCGCCACGAGAAACCGCAAAGTCATTCAAAGCAAAGCTCTTCTCGCTATATTGGGTGCCGTCCGGCGCCTCGTAAACCGATTCTATCTCCAATGTAGCTCGCCGCGATACATGAAGTTCTCCTGACAAGGCATCGGTGAGCGTTTGAAGCATTTCATCAGGTGTAGCGGATGTCAAAAACCCCAAATGGCCGTAAGAAATACCGATGATTGGAATTTCTGAATACCCCACAATTCGAGCTGCCCGTAAAAGCGTTCCGTCGCCACCAAGCGAAATAACCAACTGGCAGTCGGAAGGATCGATCCTCTTATGGGGGAAAAGTTTTTTATCATGAGCCCATACGACGTCGCAGCCTTGGTCAAAAAGCCATTCTTCCAGCATATGGGCACTGCTTACCGCTACCTCGCGTGAATAATTAGGGACGAGAAGCACTTTCACGTAGAACCACTCTCCTGTGCCGTATCATCTCAACCAACAACCACCATAAAGTATAGCGAATGCCGCTTCTCTATACACGAACAAATGTATGCTTTTTTACCACTGCTTCTAAATCTAAGGTTGCCGGGAGACTGCCCTTTTTCCCATATAACAGATACTCGGTATTTCCCTTTGCTCCGTAAATCGGACTTTCACAAGCGGCGAGAGGCCCCAGTGAAGCTTTCGAGAAAAGCTCTGCCACATGGGTAAGCGTCTTCAGACGCACTGCCGGACTTCGTACAATGCCTCCCTCACCAACCTCTGCTTTTTGGGCTTCAAACTGAGGTTTTACCAACGTAATAAAAGCTCCTTGTGACTTAAGCGTGCAAAGTACTGTATCCAAGATATTCTCGATTGAAGTGAAAGAAACATCACATACCGCCAAATCGAACGCGGCGTCATATCCCAAAGACGGAAGCTCTACGATATTGGTACGCTCAAGCAGTTTTACGCGGCTATCGTTTCTGAGTGCCCAGTCAAACTGAGCATATCCCACATCGACAGAGACTACATGACGTGCACCGCGACGAAGCAGACAGTCAGTAAATCCTCCGGTAGAAGCCCCGACATCAAGGCAGGTAAGCCCTTGAGGATCAACGCAGAAAGTATCCAAGGCTTTCTCGAGTTTGAGACCTCCCCTGCTTACATAGGGAGTTTTTCCTTTGACGTGGAGAAAAATGCCCTCTTCTACCGGCTCGCCCGCAAAGCTCAGCCGTCTGTCGTGTGTGGAAACATCACCTGCAAGGATAGAGCGCAGCGCTGTCTTTGTATCGGGAAACAAGCCCTGACGTACGAGCTCAGCATCAAGGCGGCGCTTGGAAGTGCGCTTTACCACTTACGCCTCAGGGCTCTCAGATACCGCTTGCGGTGTATCGGATAGTGCAGGCTCCGTAGGCTCACCGTCTTGGGAATCGGTATGCACATCTGCAAGACGTGCTTCTTCCTCAGCAGTAAACTCCGTGGTATCAACCATGTCTACTGCTTTTGACCCCAAAGCAATGGCCTCATCAAAAAGGTCAAGAGAATGTTCCAGCGAAACATCTTTGTTGCGGACTTGAGACACAATGTCATCAAGACGATCGGTAATTTGATCAAACGTTTGATATGCAGAGGTATCAGGCTTTGCCATAGCTACTCGCCATCCTCTTGAGACGCGCTCTTCTCGCCCGCACTTACACAGCGAGAATGCTCATATACATCCATACCTTCCGCTATGTCGGCGGCTACACGCCCCAAAATGCCATTAATAAAGCGAGGAGATTCATCTCCGCAATACGCGTGCGAAAGCTCGATAACCTCGTTGATGGTTATCGAAACATCGACTTCGGAAACCTCAAGCATCTCGTAAAGCGACAGTTGGAGCAGGTTTCTGTCAACGGAGGGCATACGAGAGACGCTCCACCCGTGTGAATAGGCATTCAGTATCATGTCAAGATCGTCTCGAATGCCATCGGTACCGCAGGCAAGCTTTTCTGCATACGGATCGAGAGGTCCTTCAGAGAGAACGTATTCTCCCTGGAGAACCTCCTCTACGGTACGATTTGTCTGCTCAGCCTGAAAAAGAAGCTGCAGTGCCTGGCTTCGAGCTAATGTGCGGCCAAAGAACTTTGCGCTCAAAGCTACTCCTTGGGAAAGACGAGGCTGTCGATATAGATATCAACCGCAGAAATACTGACACCAATCTGTTCGTTCACCGCAGTTGCTACAACTCCGCGAACTTCGGCGGCAAGTTTCGTGAACGGATAGCCGTAAAAAACAGCAAGATGAACCCCAATATGCAAAGCGTCGTTTTCAACAACCGACTCAACCACTTGACTTGGAGCAATGGATTTATTGGTAAAGACGTTAATCAGATTTGACGCAATGGTATCGTTTCCACCTACAGAAGCTACTCCGGCTACACTTCCCGCAGCACGTGAGACAATTGCAGAAACCACTTCTTTTGAAATACCGATACCGGCAATGCGAAGCTCACTGTCAGCCATACGACCTCCTCAACATAGATGCGAGACGTACATTCATGCGTGCATTATACGCGGGAAACAAACTTGCCCACGCGCGTATCAACCTTAATGCGCTCACCTTGATTTAAATACATGGGAACCTGAAGGGTTGCACCCGTTTCAACGGTGGCAGGCTTTGAGCCACCCTGCACCGTATCTCCCTTAAAGCCCGGATCGGTCTCCGTAATCTCAACCTCAATGAACATGGGAGGCTCAACACCAAGAAGCTCGGTGTCAGCGTAAAGAAGCTGGCACGTATCATTCTCTTTGAACCAAACACTCTTCTCACCAATAAAATCAGCGGGAACGGCAATCTGGTCATAGGTCTCGTTGTCCATAAAGTAATATGACTCACCGTCATTGTAGAGATACTGCATCTCTTTGGTGATGAGCTGCACGTTTTCAAATTTGGTTCCGGCATTGCAAGTCTGATCAATGACACGACCACTTTTAAGATCACGGATCTTGTAACGGACAAACGCTCCGCCCTTACCAGGCTTTACGTGTTGAAATTCCACGATTGTGTAGTACTTGTCGTTAATCTTAAGGCCCATGCCATTTCTGAAATCTGCCGTACTAATGGTTGCCACGTCTATCTCTTTCTTCTTGTATGTCGCGAGAAGTGCTTGGATTATCTCTCCAAAACACGGGCGATCGGGTATATGCATGGTGCATTTTAGCAGTTTTGGGACGCTACATGTCCCGGCTCCGTCGTTTTGTACACGAAAACCAAGACTGTCAATAAAATGCTACTTCTTTTTCCGGGAATCTCGTATGAGGCTCAATGCATGCGGAAGCGACAGCAACCCGTGCTTAAACACATACCAGAAATTCGGAGACTGAAGGAGCTTGTCTTCTCCAACATGAGCGCGAATCGCACGAAGAGTTGCCTTGTTGTCACGAGTGGAAAAGGAATACGTACCGTTTTTCTTGGTAAAAAGAGCAAAGCGAGAAATGGCTTTCCCCTTCCCTATAACCGAAGCGGCTACATGATCAACCTCATCCCACGGGATCTGGATATAGTCCTCGGGATTTTTCTCGTTATAAAACTCAAAAGCTTTGTTGCCAATGAGAACATCCCCATAGGTTGTCAGACCGTGAAACGAGCTTGCTTTTATAGTCAAATCAACGCTGCTGTTTTGAGACTGTGCCATAGCTTCCTTTCAAAATGGGTCGCACTCATTATAGAGTGCGACCCACCTTTATACAGGCTACCTGTAAATACGTTGGTATCCTACGCGCATCTTATTACATGAAGTTAAAGAAGCGACCAATAACGCCAACGGCAAAGAGTGCCAAGATGATGACTATTGGGGAAACCTTCTTCTTTAACAAATAGCAGCACAGAAGCGTCAGGCCAACCGCAGCAAGACCGGGAATCAACGAATCAAGGTTCTGCTGAAGCGTTGTGACCTTCATTTGCTCAAGGCCGGTTGGTCCAAGCTGTGCGTACAAGCTCAGTGCCTTATGAATTCCGTCAGCTCCTGCAGGGATGCTTGACCAATCAATATATGCACCCGCCTGCTGAGGGATGGTAGAAACTATCGGAGTAAATGAGATGGAAACCCAACGCTCAACCAACGCACCGATGATAAACATACCCAAAATAGATGCGCCCTCGGTAACCTTGCCGAGCATACCGCCGGAAAGATCGGAGGAAATGGAAGCTCCGGCCTTATAGCCAAACTCCTGGGTGTACCAGAGGAAGGCAAGACGGATGACATTCCACAACACGAAGAAAAGAATGGGGCCGAGAATTGAGCCGCCAAGCGCCAAAGAAGCGCCCAGAGCGCCCAAAATGGGGCGAACGGTAAACCAAAATACCGGATCGCCAACGCCGGCCAGAGGTCCCATCATACCAACCTTGACACCCTGAATGGCAACGTCATCGATAGGCTCGCCATTGGCGCGACCCTCTTCGAGTGCAAGCGTAACACCGATGACCGGTGCAGACACATATGGGTGTGTGTTGTAGAACTCAAGATGGCGCTTGAGAGCTGCAATCTGATCTTCCTTCTTAGGATAGAGTTTCTTGATTGCAGGAATCATCGAAAACGCCCATCCGCCATTCTGCATACGTTCATAGTTCCAAGAACCCTGAAGGTATTGATGACGAATCGCTACCGCCATGCGGTCTTTCTGAGAAAGCTGAATCTTTTCTGCCATTGTTATCACACTCCTTCAGGATTAGTAGTTGTCGATGATGTCGCCGAGAGGATCGCCTGATCCACCGCCGGAACCGCCACCCTGCTTTGCAAGGTCTTTGAGGCCGATATAAATAATGGCCAAGCAAACACCGATAACACCAAGAGCAATAAGGGTGAGTGGCTGAATGGCTGCAAAAACAAAGCCAAGAGCAAAGAAAGGCCAAACCTCGCGAGTAGCCATCATGTTAATAACCATTGCATAACCAACGGCAGCGACCATACCGCCGCCAACGGCCATACCACCGGTCAGCCATGCAGGCATGGCGTTCAGTGCGTCGGTTACGATGGCTGGATCAATAAAGCACAAAGCCGCAGCAGGAATTGCAATACGAGCGCCCTGCATGCAGATGGCTACAATATGCCATCTCTCAATGGCACCAAAATTGCCCTTCTCGGCAGCTGCGTCCATGGCGTGCACGATACCGGTTGCAATGGTACGGGCAATCATGGTCAAGAAAAGACCTGCAACGGACAGAGGAATTGCCAAAGCAATAGAGGTGTTGATGGCGGCTGAGGTATCGGTATCTCCACCATTGAGTGCAAGCACCATAATAATGGCAGAAGCAACCGAGGCGAGCGCTGCGTCAGGAGCAACGGCGGCGCCGATATTTGCCCAACCGAGAGCAATCATCTGAAGCGAGCCACCCAAAATAATACCTTCAGCAGGATGGCCGGTCACAAGACCGATAAGTGTGCAGGCAACAAGAGGCTGATGGAATTCCCATTCATCAAGAATGCCCTCCATGCCGGCGAGAAAAGCGACAATAACGACGAGTAATATCGTAATAGGCGTCATGTCTACCTCCTTCAATTACTTTTGAGCAGCAAGCTCGGACGTGGCTTTCTTAAGCATTGCATCAAAATTCTCAGCGCCATCGGCAGGAACCTTACGGACATCGAACTTGACCCCGTGATCCCTGATGGCTTCAAGGGTCTCAACGTCCTTCTTGTCCATGGCAACCGCATTGGTAACAACAACCTTACCGACGGAGTGCGCCATGGATCCGAGGTTGGCTTCTTTGATGTCAACGCCGCCTTCAATGGCTCGAAGCATATCCTGCGGGGTTTCAAAGAGCAGCATGGCTTTGGTGTTGCCAAAGCGAGGATCGTGTGCAATCTCGATGATCTTCTTGATTGGTACGACGTGTACGTGAACTCCTGGAGGAGCCGCCTGGACAATCATCGTCTTACGCAGTTCATCATTTGCAACGCCATCGGAGCAGACGATAATACGGTCCGGATTGGTCATCTTGGTCCACGTGGTTGCTACCTGACCATGCAACAGACGGGTGTCAATACGTGCGAGAACAATCTTGAGCTTACCGTCTCCGATAACCGTTCCCTCAGGAATGGCTCCGCGAGAGACTGCCGCAGGTACCTGAGCAGAAGCCGTGGCATCTTTTGGCTCAAGGTCTTCTGGCTTGATCTTTACGCCTGAGCGAGCCTCAGGGAAGATCTCCTTTGCCACCTCTTGTGCGGTTGTAGCACCCAAACGAGAGCCATACGCTGCCACCAACATGGGAAGATTGAGGCCGGTAACAGCCACCCAATCCTCTTTGTTCTGCTCCTCAAGAATACGAGAAACCTGGTTGAAGGGAGTGCCTCCCCATAGATCAACCAAGAAAAGTACGTGTTCTTGATCTTCAAGCGTGGCAATTGCATCAAGAAGCTTTTGGTGCAAATCATCCGGCCCCATATTGGGCGTAAGGGTGACAGCAACCACACCCTCCTGTGGGCCAAAGATCATACCGCCAGAATCTTGTATGCCCTCGGCAAACTTACCATGGCTGGCAAGAACGATACTAACCACTTCTACCTCCTTTTAAGTGTTGCCGCAAACATTACCTTATACGCGTCCGGCCTTACATAACCGGACAATGTGCTTTTAATTTTATTACTTCTTCAGAAATTATGTTGCTATTTTTATGGCTATCCAAAAGCTCTCAGAAGCACCCGCCTAACAATCTATCACCATAAGGTCATGCGTAGACTGAGTGAAGACATCGTAGCTGTCCTCGGTAACCACTCCAAAGTCTTCCAAGCGGATACCAAACTTGCCCGGCAGGTAAATGCCTGGTTCATCAGTAACAACAGAACCGGCAGGAAGAGGCTTGTTATAGCGAGCGTTGCAGAACGGACGCTCATGAATCTCGACACCAACGCCATGACCCAAGCCATGTCCGAAATACTCACCATACCCTGCATCGGAGATAACCTTAACGGCAAGGTTGTGGATATCAGAGCCTAAAACACCCGCATGGATTGCACGTGCACAGGTCTCGTTTGCAAGACGCACGACGTCATAGACATGCTGCTGCTCTTCGGAAGGCTGACCGAGTACGACGGTACGTGTCATATCCGAGTGATAATCCAAGTATCCCGCACCATAGTCCATAACAATCATATCGCCCTTCTCCACCACGCGCTCGCCAGGCTGTGCGTGTGGATTGGCACCGTTGGGACCGGAGGCCACAATAGAGTCAAAGGAGAGTGCATCCGCGCCGTGAGAAAGCATGTAATTCTCAAGTTCAGCACGAATCTGCTGCTCGGTAAGGCCCGGCTTGATGTAGTCAAGCATGTGCAAAAATGCCTTATCGGTAATGGTTTGAGCATGACGCATAAGCTCAATTTCGGCAGGATCTTTGACAATCCGAAGATCGGCGATGGCACCGTGCATACGAGGCATCAATGCAGAAACGCTCCGATCGGCAAGCTCTCTCTCAAGATCATCAAAAAATGCCAGCTCAACGGTATCCTCGACAGCCACCACACGGGCGCGGGACGCTGCTACATGCTGCGCCGCCCATGCCGCATGGCCAATGTTGTCCATATCAATCTGCCAAGGAGTATCGTTACCCAGGCGATCCTTAAAGGTGCCAAAGTAGCGAGAATCCGTATGCAGATAGAGCTCATCGGACGTAATGAACGCCGTATGGGCATCCTCAAAGTCAAACGTACGTTCAGAGTCCGTCAGCCACCGAAGATCCGGGTTATGCCGAAGAACAACCGCATCATAGCCCTTCTCGGCCATAACCTCGCGAAAACGGGCAACCCGCTTTGCGCCAACCTGTGCATTTGCCATATAACATCCCTTCTCGAGAATGATTAAAACCGCCGTTATAAAACACTGTGGCGAGAAGCACTTCTTACGCTATGCCCTGTGTGCATCGCACCATGCCTGTGCATGTTCGCAAAGAAGATCTTCATCAACCGATGACAGTCTTACACGACTTATATCAAGGGGCAAGACAATCATAAAACGATTTGTCGAACGGAAACATTCGGCTTTGAGCGCCGCAATCATCTGCTCTGCGCTGATATCGCACGTTACCGATCCTATTCCCAACTTCTCCAAGAGCTCGTCTTGAGCGAGCATATCATCAATGTCCAAATCTTCTTTGGCTACCGAAATCCGTGCGGCAAAACGAAGCCCATCGGCGAAAAGCGCCGCACGTGATTGGCCGGGAACAAAGCGCTCCATGGCATACATGAAATCGAAACCATATTGTACCGACTGCCTGATGGCGATTGCTGCCGATGCAGTAAGACGCCCGCGAACCTTTATTGCATCGGCAATCTGCTCAGCCATGGCATCGAGATTGCCTTCCCGTAGGTCATCGGCAGTATCCCATACACGGCTAAACGCCGTTACGCTTTCCGACATTGCCGTTGACACCATAAGCGCACGAGCAAAATTGGCATGTTCGTCATCAAGACCCAAAGGAATCGTGTCCAGATCCACAAAACAGTACCGGGCAACTCCGGGACACGTAATGGTCCGCGGTCTTTCTGCCATAACGCTCAGCGCCCTTGGCTGCACGCAAGACAGTATTGCTGCCTCCAAATCAAGCGGCACCAGCGCAAGAGAAACACCTCCGCACCATGCGTTTGCCACAAACGATGCACTTGATACGACTCCCGAATCACCGATTGCGACAAGTAAGTCATCGCCGGTAAGTTTTGCCTCAGCAAGCTGCGAGAAGAGCTTCTCGGCTTGGTTATATGAAGTTGCCTGATCGCCATCCGGCATGGGATACTTTTTAACGGTAAAGCCAATCGTTGTAAGATCGTGCGTGAGAAGCTCCACGATATCATCCGGAACGGACGTTGAATATGTAATGACACAGCGCTCCGGATGACCTACCGCAACTCGCATCTCCGCGCTAAAACTATCAAGAACACCGGAGCCCACACGCAAGGCCATGGATCCGATGGGGAGAGAAACCCACTGTTTGATATAGGTAGGCTCAAGCTCCTTATTCATAAAAGACCCCTTTCCCAGAGCAGTTTGCCTGAAGCCAAGGTAACTTGCTGGAATGTTTTTTCTCGTATGTCAATGGTTATATCGGCTGCCGCTTCATAAAGTGGACGTCTATGCTCATAGAGACGGCGCGCATGATCGAGCGTTCCTAAATCGGGACGACGGTCAACCCGCTGAATTTGTCGCAGTGAATCTTCAAGACTACCGTCGAGATACACAATGACTCCCATCTCATGCATGAGCTCAACGTTTTTTGCCCTCTCAACGATACCTCCCCCACAACTCACCAAGAGAGATTTTTTTGATCGAAGATCTCGTAAAACTTTGGTTTCTATGTTGCGAAAGTAAATCTCTCCGTCTGTGGCGTATATATCACCGAGCGATTTGCCCGCAGCTTTTTCAGCCAACCGATCCGTGTCAACATATCTGCGATGAAACATCTCGCCTAAATTACGTGCCAAAGTTGACTTGCCTGCACCCAAAAATCCTACAAAGAAAATATGGTCGCAGCCTTCATGAACGATGTATCTTGTGTCATCAAACTTCAAAATCCCTCCAGACAATCAAGAAAAGTGTATCATCTGGCGGCAACGTCTGGTGAACTCTATTGGGGTTTATTCTTCCCCTTCAAATTTTACATGGCCCAAAACAATACGCTCCACATGGCGCAAAAGCTTCGTATACCAAAGATCAACTTCCGATTGTGGACGCACAAGAATTGTTTTGATACCAGCCAAATTCCCTGCCGCAACGTCGGTAAAAAGTTGGTCCCCAATGAAAACGGCCTCATGTTTTTCTACGCCAAAACGTCGAAGTGCCGCAAAAACTGCAGTAGGAAGAGGCTTTAAGGCACAGCCAACACCGTCAATTCCAAGTTCGCGCGCACTTCTCTGCACCTGATCAAGATGGATGTTGTTGGAGACAAGACAAAGCGTCAGCCCTTTTGACTGCGCATACTCAAACCAAGAACAGACATCTTTGGGAGGCACCTTGGCGTCTCTTGGCACACACGTATTGTCTCGATCGAGAAGAACGAGTTTAATCCCACCATCTACCAGTGCATCAACGTCGATGCGATCAACCGATGCAACATATGCCGACGCAGAAAAGATTCCCATGACGCTATGCTTTGTCCTTTGAATTTTGAATTGCCTCAAGGTGCTCATCGTAGGTTTTGGAGAACACGTGCTCATTTTTGGTAATCCAGAAATACAGATACTCCGTTGTATTGGGTTCAAGAGCCGCTTTGATTGAATTGAGTCCCGGTGAGCAGATGGGTGTGGGCGGAAGTCCGTCATGAGCATAGGTATTGTATGGATCGTCCGTCATGCTCTGCAACTCATCGGCGGTTGCCTCACGGCCAAGTGAGTACGCCAGCGTTGTGTCACTTTGCAGGGGCATATTCTGCGACATACGGTTATACAGAACCGATGAGACGTTTCCTCTGTCTTCTTGATTTGAGGCTTCTTTCTCAATGATTGATGCCACCGTAAGGATTTGCTGATCGGTAAAGTCAAGACCATACCGGGCTTTTAAGTTGACCCGAGCCGCGTCAAAATTAACGTCCTCGATCTCTTGCTGGTACTGGTCAAGCATGGCACGAATAATGCTGTTGGCATCAGGAGTGCCGTCAAGGTTATACGTCTTTGGGAAAAGATATCCCTCAAGTGAATCATTGGCGTTGACGGCATCTTGTAAAAACGGATAATCATCTACGTAGTTTGATGCTTTGGCCTGAGCCATAAACTCATCCTTCGAAATACCGTAGTACTTCTCGACAGCTTCTGCCACCTGTGAAACGGTGTATCCTTCAGGAATGACCAAGCCCTCAGCGGCAACGTTTGGTCCCTCGGACAACAAACGTATAATCTCTGCCGGTGTCATACCGGTAACAATCTTATACGTACCGCTTTTAATCGTCTGATCTGCCTGCTGCTTTTTCAGTTGTGCGAGAAATTCAGCTTTGTTTGCAATGACTTTATTCTTGTACAAGATATCCGCAACGGCAGACGCACCCGCTCCGTCAGGAATTGTTACGGTTACCTCTTCTCCGTTTGTTATGGTCTGTGTTGGATTGACGGCATCGGTGATTTTTGGAATAACCACAAAGATAAAAATACCTGCGGCCGCCACGATAAGCGCAAGCGTAAGCAGAGCCATAAATACCCTCGACCGACGACGCGCCTGCTTATTTCGGTGATTGATGGCTCCGCGAGCCGCTCTTTTAGTGGCCGCGGCACTCCGAGTTGAAATATGCGCCATCTTCAAGGGCGATTTTGCCCGTGTGGTTTCCAGCCCGGATTTTACTTCCGTAGTATCCTGCAGCGTCTCTTTTGCTACGGCGCAATCTTCGGGGAACTCCTCTGAAGCTTTTGGGGCCTCTTTGCCCTCTTTAAAGTGTGTTCCGCCAACAAAAGATGTATCGGTTTCAGGCTCAACTGCCATTTATTCTCCCTCAGTCGCGCTGCGATCAAGCCAAGCTTGTAAAAACAGTGATGCAGCCACCATATCAACTTTGCCCCGCATGGTCTTCTCGCTGAGCCCTTGTGCCCGTAAGATTCGTTTAGCCTCTGAAGAAGACAGCCTTTCATCGGTTAATTCTACTGGAAGACCCGTCCGGTCGGCAATTTTTTTTGCCTGTTCCATGATCTTTTGCGCCTGAGGTCCTTCTTCTCCCGAAAGTGTAAGGGGCTTTCCGCACACCAAAAGCTCAGGCTCCCAATCTTCAAGCACCGATCTAAAAGAACGCGCATGCGAGAAGACCTCTTGAGCCGGAAGCACGCATACCGGAGATGCAATACGACCATCGGGATCGCTTACCGCGATCCCGACTCGAGCATCCCCAATATCCAACGCTAAAACCCGCATGAGCCTATATTCCGAGCTTTTGTTTTGCCGCCTCAAGCGCCACATCAATACCCGAGATATCAACGCCGCCGGCCTGAGCCATGTTTGGCCGACCGCCGCCGCGACCTCCCACCAAGCCGGCAATATCTTTGATAAGAGTGCCGGCGCTAAAGCCTGCGGCTACTGCCGTATCCGTTGCCCCCGCGAGAAGAGCGACTTTTTTATCGGGCGTTACGGATGCGATAACGCACGCCACGGGATGGCCGTCTGAGGCATCTCGTATTCCGTCCCAAACAGAACGCAGATCTTTGCCGGAAAGATCGTCAAGCCTTGTAATGACGCAGCGATAACCATCAAGCTCATGGGCATTATGCAGCGCTTCCGCTATCCGGTTTGAACCGGCGCCAACCGTTGCCGCCTCTGCTTTTTTATGTGCCTCACGAAGATCGCTCTGCAGCTGTTCAACGCGGGCAGCCACCGCTTCGGGGCGAACCTTTAAGCCGTGTGCAACCATATCAAGCTGGACAAGACGCTCGTCTACATAGCTGATAGCGCCCATTGAAGTCACCGCCTCGATACGACGGGAGTTCGCACCAACGGAGCTCTCAGATACGATCTTAAAAAGACCAAGCTCAGCAGTGTTTTTCGCATGGGTTCCACCACAAAGTTCCCGAGAAAACGGATGGTCTTCCTCTCCCACCGAAACAACGCGGACCACATCACCGTACTTCTCGCCAAAAAGCGCCACCGCACCTGCGGCTTTGGCTTCATCGATGTTCATGATCTGAGTAACAATGGGTTTGGCGGCAAAAATCTCGGCATTAATCATTCCCTCAATGCGGGCAAGCTCGTCTGAAGTAAGCGCTTCAAAATGCGTGAAATCGAACCGCAAACGATCAGGGGCAACAAGCGATCCCGCCTGATTCACATGGGAACCAAGTATCAGTTTGAGAGCCGCATCAAGAAGGTGCGTTGCGGTATGGTTGCGACGGATAAGCTCGCGGCGGCCGGTATCAATCACGGCTATCAGGACATCACCTGTATGAAGCTCTCCCTCTTCTACCTGCCCCACATGCGCAATGAGGTTGCCTTCCTTGTGCTTTGTATCGCTCACTTGAACAAAAAGATTATCCGCCGAAAGCGTACCGGTATCCCCTACCTGACCGCCCATCTCCGCATAGAATGGCGTACGGTCAAGCACTACCTCAACCTCATCGCCTACGGCCGCGCAATCAACTTCTTGCCCGCCTTTTACCAAAGCGACAACCCTACAGCCTTCCAGTTCATTGTGGTTATAACCGTCAAAGACCGTTTCATCAAGGCGATCGGAAAGCGCCACCCACACGGACTGCGCTTTGCCCCACGCATCGCGATTGGCACTTGCACGCGCGCGCTGCTTCTGCTCTGCCATTGCAGCATCAAACTGCGCCTCATTAACGGCGTGTCCCGCACGGGCCGCAATCTCGCGCGTAAGGTCAATGGGAAAACCGTAGGTGTCATGAAGCAGGAAGGCCACATCTCCGGAAAGGCACTCATCTCCGGTAAGCTTTTTCAGCTCATCTTCCAGTTTGGATTCACCGGCTTCAAGGGTTGTGCCAAACCGCTCTTCTTCTGCCGTCAAAATGCCTTCAATAAGTACGCGTTTCTCAACAAGCTCAGAATACGCATCTCCAAGCAGGCGCACGACCTCATTTGCATATTCAGCCATAAATGTTTTTTGGATGCCCACAAGACGGCCATGATACACCGCATGGCGCAGGAGCCGTCGTAAGATATAGCTACGACCTTCGTTTCCGGGCAGAATTCCGTCGCCAATCATAAATGACACCGCACGGCTGTGGTCGGCCAAAATACGGAGACTGCGATCAACCTCTTCGTTTCCGGCTTGATAACGCTTACCCGAAAGCTTCTCACCAAGCTCAATAAGAGACGTCATAATGTCGCCCTCATAGTTGGAGCCCGCATGCTGCATGATGGCGGCAATACGCTCAAGGCCCATGCCGGTATCAATGTTGCGGTGCGGGAGCTCCGGCATAGAGCCGTCTTCTTGACGATCGTATTGCGTAAAGACGAGATTCCAAAACTCAAGGTAGCGGTCTCCGTCATCGCCGGGCTTCTCGCCGGAAAACTCAGGACCTTGATCGAAGTAAATCTCAGAACAAGGGCCACACGGACCCGTTGGACCGGCTGCCCAGAAGTTGTCCTCCTCGCCCAAACGAGAAATATGATCTTCGGCAACACCTAACGAGTGCCAAATCTCGGCAGCCTCATCATCATCGGTAAATACCGTAAAATACAGACGATCAAGCGGCAGACCAAGATGCTCTGGACTTGAAATGAACTCCATGGCCCATGTACACGCATCTCGTTTGGTATAACCTCCAAACGAGAAATTGCCCAGCATTTCAAAGAAGGACAGGTGACGATTATCGCCGATGTTGTCGATATCATTGGTGCGCAAACACTTCTGACATGAAGTGGCACCGATCTCCTTCATCGTTTTAATGCCCTGATAGTATTCTTTGAACTGATTCATTCCCGCATTGGCGAGAAGAAGCGACGGATCTGAGGGTACCAGCGACGATGAGGGATATACCTTGCATCCCTTTGACTCAAAGAAGGCAAGGAAATTCTTGCGAATCTCAGCTGTGGTCATGGTCTTGTAATTAGACATATAAAGTGCTCCAGTTCTATTTCTCTTTCGGCAAAGACGACTTGTTTTCGGCTTCTGAGTCTACCGTACTCGACACTTGTTGGTCGCCTATATTTTCAGGAGTTGAAAATTTTGAAAAAACTTTTGCAATATCTTCGGCGATATTGATTGTTTTTTCCGGCTTTTCATCCGCTTCAACACAAACCGCCTCGCTCTTGTCGACCAAGCGCGTGGACTCAAAGAACGAATCGTCATCCAAAGCATCAAACGCAGGATGAATATTGCCGTCTGCGTCATGAAACGGCGTACTGTTAAAAAGCGCTCCATCATAGGAGACAATCTGTCTGCCGGTATGCGCCTCGAAGTAATATACAAAAACTCCTCGAAGAGCTGCGGTGATAGGAATGGCTAAAATTGTTCCCACAATGCCCCCGAGGGCACCGCCAATCATAATGCCTACGAGAGAAAGCCCCGGGTGCACCTTAACACTTGAGGCCATGACCACAGGAGACAGGACATTGTCGGTTACGTTTTGAGCAACGACAAGAACTAAAAGCGTCCAAAGCCCGAGCATTGGACTTTGTAATACCGAAAGAATCAACGCAATACCGGCAGAAAAAACAGGGCCAACAACCGGTATGATATGCAAAACACCCACAATGGTACCGATAAGCCCCGCATAGGGGTTTTGAATACACAAACAACCGACATAGGCAAGTACGCCGTTTGCTATAGACGTCACAATGGTGCTGCGCATATATCCGCCAACGGAACGGCTTAAAATGGCAAGAAGCAACCTCACTTCATCGTCTCGTTGAGGACCCGCAATGACGGCAAGCTCTCTTACCATAACGGGATAATCCTTGGCAAGCCAATACGCGAGTACCAGTCCCAAAAAGAAACTCATGAAGTGCTCGCCTAGCGTGGAAATATTGCTCAGGGCATTTGCGGAAAGCCACCGAAACGCTTCCCCCGCAAACGAAACACCAAGATTGGATGCCTGCAGAATAATTGAATTGACGGTACTGCGAACAGCCGAATTTCCTATGGCGTCATAGGTTATCCACGCTTCTTGCACCATATCTTGAATCTGCCTTGCATACAGAGGGGCGTTTCTCAGCAAGATGAGCGATTCGTCTATCAACGGCTGCGCAATTAACGCAATAAAGCCTACAAGAATAAGCAGCACAACGATAAGCGCAATGAGTGCCGAAAGAGCACGCGGCACCTTCCACGTCTCAAGCTTATTGGTAAGAGGCGCACATATAAATGCAACGATTCCACCAATGGCGAGAAGCTCTACCGCTTGACTCACGCTTCCAAGCGCCATAATTACCACAACAAACACACCGGCCATACCGAGCAAAGCCCACGCAACAATACCACGGCGTCGCCATGCCGATTCATTTACCAAAGGAACGCTGGTAAAGCGCTTGTTTTTACCTTGCACAAGCCTCTCCTCCGGCCCTATCGGGTCACACTTTCAGGATCAATCTTTTCTTGAATGCGTTTGAGCGTACGTCTCAGAAGACGAGATACCTGTACTTGAGAAATGCCGAGTTTTTCGGCAATTTCAACCTGTGTCAAACCTTCAACAAAACGCATCCGAATAATCTCTTGTTCTCGAGGAGAAAAATCAGCAATGGCATCTTCCAAGACAATTCGATCGTCAGATCCGGCAAGCGCTTCGTCTTCAGTAATGTACTGATCAATAATGGAGGGAGCTTCATCGCCGTCAACCGATGATCCTCCACCCTCAAGAGGAACCGAGCTATACGCACCTGAAGACTCCATCGCCTCAAGTACCTCATCGACGGAAACCCCAAGTTTTTTGGCAATCTCCTCAATGGAGGGACTGCGTTGAAGCTCTGTCGTAAGCTCATCAGTTATTTGGTTCACTTTTGCAGACAACTCTTGCAGGCGACGAGGAACCCGAACAGACCAGCCCTTATCGCGGAAATGACGTTTGATCTCTCCCATAATGGTAGGTGTGGCATACGTAGTAAACTCAAGACCTCTTGAAGGATCAAAGCGGTCAATTGCTTTGATAAGACCGATTGTTCCAACTTGAATCAAATCATCAAGCGGCTCGCCACGGTTTTTGAATTTTGAAGCCAAAAAGCGCACGAGATTAAGATGGCTCACAATAAGCTGATCTCTTACCTCGGAATCATGTGTCTCTTGATACTGCGCGAAGAGCTTGCGCGTACGGTCTTTATCCCATGCAGGAGTGCCCCTGGAAATCCTACGTGCCGCCCTGCGTGCCGCTTTTTGTTTGGCAGCATCGTTATCCGGCATAAGGTCCGCCTGTCACCTTAAGAAGGTGGAGTGTATAGCCTTCATCGTCAAGAGAAAAATCGTCACAAATTGCCGAAAGAAGTAACTCGACAAGCTCCAAAGGCTGACCCTCAGCCACATCTCCACAATCCTCGGGATCCTTCTCGCCAAGGCTAAAGTCCATGGCTATGGAGCCATCTTGGAGAGTAAATATAACTTCAACGTTTTCTGGCTGCGTGCCACAGGCATACACAAACCCTTCCTCAGCAGCCATGCGGATATCTTCAAGCTCATCGACGTTCATACCCACAAGAACCGCTAAATTTGCGGCAGTCATACGAACCGAGCGAGCAAAGGTACCATCAGCTGGAACCGTAAGGGTTACGACCTTTTGATTCATCCCCACCACTACTCTTTATCTTTTGACGGCTTGGTATCCTGTGTGGTGTTTACCACAAAAGAGGATTTTGTTCCTTTAGCCTCATCACCATAGTCAACATATGCAGGGCCGTCATGCTTTGGCTTTGGAGATGTTCTCTCTTGAGATAGCAAAGGAAGCTCTTCCAAAACTTCATCCGTTCCTTCTCTTGCTTCTTTTGAAGCACCGTGAAGGCGAGCCTGAGCGGCAGCGGCAAGCTTTGAGGGATTTACCACAGAGCCAATACCGCTTCCGAGCTTAGAGACGGAATCGACGACACCGCTTACTGCATCGGAGGCGGCTTTGCTTACGGTTGCCGTTACTGCCGATGCGGCTCCTGACACCGCGGCAACGTCTCCTAAAACCACATTAAGGCTCTCAAGAGAGGTATTAGCGCTGTCAACGGTAGTATCGACCTTTTCCATAAGAGCGGGAATCTGCTTGATTGTGGGATCAAGATCATCCATCATGCCATCAAGCTTGGCTATGATGGGCTGCGCCTGCTCGATAGTCTGATTAGCCGAAACGGTTACCTCTTCAATCGACTTGCGTGCCGAACGCACCGTCAAGGCAATTTCAACTACCGCCCAAATACCGGCGATTACCAAAAGTATCAGTACGATATCTATGTAATTCATTGAGTACCTCTCCTTACAGACGATGCAGTACCACGGGGCAAGCAATCAGTGACAGTTCCTATTCTACCCATCTCAAACTACTTTGACCCTTTGGGCTTGGATTTTTTGTTTGTTTGTGAAGATGTTGTTTCCCCTCTGTCGCGGGCAATGGCCTCAAGCCTCCACGCCTCCCAACCTCGATCAGACGGCGAGAAGAACGCGCCACGGGAAAGACCTTTGGGCAAGTAGCGCTGCTCGACCCATCCTCCTGGGTAATTGTGGGGGTACAGATAAGCTCCATACTCATCCGAACCGGGCCTGTGACGATCTCGCAAATACGGAGGAACCTCACGGCGAGGACCTTTTCGCACTTCTGCCAAAGCAGCATCAATGCCTGCTTCAGCGGCATTTGATTTGGGAGCCAGTGCCATATAGAGTACCGCCTGAGCAAGATTGATGCGGCACTCCGGATATCCGATGACTTCTGCCGACCGAAACGCCGCCTCGGCAATAAGCAAGGCCTCCGGATCGGCGTTACCGATATCTTCGGATGCCAAAATCATAATACGGCGAGCAATAAACTTAGGATCTTCTCCGGCATCAATCATACGCGCAAGCCAATAAAGAGCAGCGTCAGGATCGGATCCTCTCATGGACTTGATAAAAGCAGAGATAACGTCATAGTGCATATCACCCGCCTTATCATAAGGCAGGCCGCGGCGAGGATTTGCCTCCAAAACATGCTGCAACGTAATAACAATGGGTTCTTTTTGACCCACATCCTTTTGGTCTGCATCTTTTGTCTCGGTATTTTCAGCCGGAGACGCCATCTGGCTTGCAAGCTCAAGAGACGTGAGGGCCGCTCTTGCATCGCCGCCCGCAAGGGTAACAATCTCTTGCAGAGCATCGGGGTTAAGCGTATACGCGCCCGCAAGACCATCAGAACTTTCACATGCACGCTCAATCAGATGAGAAATGGCTTCATCATCAAGCGGATAGAGCTCCACGACGCGAGAGCGTGAAATCAGTGCGCTATTGACCTCAAAATACGGATTTTCCGTAGTGGCACCGATAAGCACTACCGTACGATCTTCCACTGCATGGAGCAGAGCATCTTGCTGAGAGCGATTAAATCGATGGATCTCGTCAATAAATAGAATCGTACGCGTTCCTGCGGTAAGAAGACGAGACTCGGCAGCTTCTATTTCACGACGCAAGTCTTTTACCGTACCCGTAATTGCCGAAACCTCAACAAACGCCGCATGGGTGCTGTTTGCAATAATATGCGCGAGCGTTGTCTTTCCGGTACCCGCAGGCCCATAGAGCAACACAGAAGAAAGGGTATCGTGCTCAATGGCGCGACGCAGCCATGAACCCTCGCCCACCGCCTGCGTCTGTCCCACATACCCCTCAAGTGTCTGGGGCCTCATGCGGGCGGCAAGGGGCGCATTTGCGTGCTTGGCAGCACGATGTATGCCTGAAAACAATGTATCCATACATCTATTGTAACGAACCGACTGCCAAGAGACACCTGCACTTACACATAAACCCCATCCTCAAAATAAGACCTTTGAGGAAACAGCTTGCGAGCTTCCGGAAAGAGAGCTTCACAGGTTGCTACAAAGTAATCATCAGTCATTGCAGAGATGAAATCTACCACGACACGATGGGGGTCCTGTTCCCAATCATAGGTATTGCCGTAATAGGAAAGATGTTTCTGGAGTGGCTCTATATGATGCTTAAAAAGAGCGTGTGACGTATTTCCTGAGGCAAGAACAGAAAGCTCATAGTCATAAAGCCTGGCAAAAAGGTCTTTAATATCCTCAGAAAAATCTCCATTGGCCTCCGCTGAACCATAGATCTTCTGATAATTCTCACGTTTAGCACGCTTCATCTCTTGAAATGCCGCTTCACTCATTGAGATGCGGTTCTTACCAAAACTGTGCTCAATAATATCCGCCGTAAAGGCAGAAAGAGCCCACGTATTATACGCACCACCAAGACCGTCATCAAAGGACTTTTCAGTGGCTGCGCCGGCACGAATGGCATCTTGGCGATCTTTTCCCACATACGCAATGATATCTGAGATGCGCACCACACAGCCTTCAAGCGTCATAGGCCGCAGATGACCAATGGTCTGATCTCCCCTTACCCAGCAATCTTCAACAATCCGATCAAATTCTTCAAACGAGCCGAGATTGCTCATTTCCAAAATCTGCTGTTCGAACTCACCGTTATGACAAATGACCCCATCAAGCGTCTGCAAAGAAAGATTTCTCTTGTAGAGCCCATCGAGTACGCGCACGCTCTGGACGTTATGGAAAAACCAACGCCCCGTGTGTTTTTGATACACGTCATTTAAGAAATACTCACCCGCATGACCAAAGGGAGTATGTCCAACATCATGACCGAGGGCAATGGCTTCAATGAGATCGAGATTAAGCCCAAGAGCTCGTCCGATATCACGCGCTATGCGGCCAACAAGCTGTTCATGTAAGCCGCGTCTCGTAATGTCGTCATGGGAGCGAAACGAAAATACCTGCGTTTTTCCGTTCAGTCGATTGTATGCCGGCGTATGCAGGATTTTCTCGGTATCGCGCACAAAAGCAGGCCTGAGCGCACTGTCTGTATCGCGCGACATATCACGACGTACTATAGCCTCCTCCCGACACGCAAACGGGCTCAACGTACCCGAATTCACCTGGGCCGCAATTTCTTTCTCAAGCTCTTTTGATACGGACCCTGTAAGCGTTGGAGCAAGGGTGTTCATGCGTATCATGTACGCCTCCAATCCTTAATTTTGAAACTATGATAAAGGTGTGTCCGGACACAAATTAAAACCGCTCGAAAGTCTTGGAAACTTCTTTGAGAGCATCTGCAAGACGAGATGCTATCTGAGTGGCTCCGTGTACATTGGGATGGTCATCGTCCGCAAAGAGTTTGGGGTTTGCGTCAATCAGATCCGCTCCACGAATGACTTCAATATGCTCGGATCTCGCCGATTCAAAAATAAAATCCTCTACGTCAGAAAAACAAGAAAGAGGATGCGTGGGATACCGTGTTTCAAAGTGAGGAAATGGTGTTATTGCAATGATTCGGGAGTTTTTATATTCTTGTGCAACTTCATGCAATGTCCGCCTGATATCCTGCTTTACCTGCCCTTTATTGGTTTTTTCAAAACGATAATTTGAACCCAAGGCTACAATTACAAGCTCTATATCCCAAGCCACATTTGGCTTCTCAATCACTTCTGCCTGAAAGATTTGTCCGCCAATGCTTTGATTACACAGACTGAGTTTGAGTTTATGCGCAAGCTGTGCGGGCCACGTCCGAGTCGGGCTTCCCGCCACAAAACCTTGGGCGATAGAATCTCCTATGACTACCAGTCCTTTTTGTGCCTCTACTGGCGAGAAGAACGATCCGTCTCCAAAAAGGGTTCGGACCAAAACACCTGTCAGACAAGGAAACCATATCCGTACCTGATGAACCTCACCAAACCCCGGAAGCCGCGGCGTCCCTTTTGTATCTTCTTGGTCCTCTACGCTAAAACGCAAAACATCGGGCTCTCCAAAAGAGAGTCGTGAGGTCTTGTTCTCATTGTCTATCGAAATAGGTACCAGGACCGTTTGCTTCTTATCGACACTAACGGCCAAGGAATCCTGTATGCCTGAAGGTACCTGACGCAGTACCGCTTGGGTGCCTTGCGGCGGTTTTTCTACCAAGAGCTCAAGCGCAATATGTTGAGAGTCGGTTGTAAAAGAAAGCAAAACACCGGACGTGCATCGCGCCATTTGGCGATAGAGTCCGGGATGCCAAGCCAGACAACTGCCAAGAGCGCGCATTTGACTTTTGGAAAATCGCTCGGGGTGAACCCAGCCATCCGCAAGCTCTTCACAGCACAAAGCACCCTGTAAAAAGCGGGCAGCAGGACAAGCAAGTGAATACCCTGATATGTCCTGCCGCAGTTTTGACATCCGCTTCCTTATCGTCACGCCACCCATAACCTACTTCCGTATTGGCGGCTCCTTCGAAGAAGGCACTGTTGCAGCATTCTCTTCTTGGACACCGTCACTACTAAGCGTATCGTGACAGAATTTTTTATCAACCCATCCGGTAATGATCGGTGCAAAAAACGCCGTAATGACCACTGCCGCCGCAATTTGAGCCGTAGCAACGGGGGCGATGGCAGTATAGGACGCGTCGGCTTCCACAAAAGCTTTTGGCGTTGTAGCAGCGGTTCCTGCGACCGTACCGGAAGCGACGCCGGCTTTGCCCGATCCTCCGCACAGTTTCTCAAAAAGTGAAGTCAAAATACCAATGACAATGCAGAGCACCGCGAGAAGTACCCCGGAAAGACCGCCTTGAATAAGCTGCTCAAGGCTCATGCCACAGCCAAGAGAAAAGCCCACGACCGCAATGCAGGGGTTAATGCCGGGAACCAACAGGTTTTTCAAAAACGGACTTGCGTTTCCCATGATGATGCCCAATACCAAAGGCAGCAGCGTTCCCACGTATACCAAAGGTTTGATGTCGGCAAGGCCGGAAACTCCAAGGGCAAGCATGGTGATGGTCGGGCCTGCGGTAAGGGCGAGAAGCGCCGTTGCTCCCTGCTCTCCTGAGTCGCCGTATTCTGTCATGATGCCGGAATAAAGAGCAACATTGCAAAATGCAATACCGCCAATAATGGACAGTGCGGAAAGGCCAAAGAAATTGTTTCCGCAGAAAGCGGCTACACCAAGACCAAGGGCAATGGAGAGAGCCAACTTTGGCACAAGAACCACAACACCCGTCTTCAAGGCTTCGGGAACTGCACGTAAATTAATACTTGCACCCATAAAGATCAAAAGCAGGCCGACAATGGTAGAAGAGCCTTTGACAACCGCCGTTGTAAAGCTTCCAACGGCAAGCACCTGTGGACAAAAAGAGTTTAGAAGCAGACCGACAAGAAGCGGATAGAGCATGATGTCTCCTGGGATACGCGGAACCTTGAATCCCTTTTTTTCCTGCTTCGCCGTTGAGGCCACTTCTCTGTTCTGCCTTTTAGTAGAATCTGCCATACGATACATACCTCCCCTTGCGCCGTGCTCACGTACTGTCAAACGCTGCATTCAAGCAAAACGTTTCAGCTACTCTAACAGCTCAAAGATTGAGATCTTTGAGCTTTCGAGGTAATTAACCATTTGGTAGCAAACGAGAGCTACACTTTCCCGCCTTCAACCACAATGGTCTCCGGATCAACGTCGTCACCGAAAACCGGTTTGAGCGTTTCTTCATAATCTTTGTGAAAGAAGTTTTCTTCTGCAAGCGGCCCCGTAATCTCATTGTTAATAAACTCAAGAAGCGACGTATTGCCTTTATGCACGGCAGCGGCAATGGTATCGGCATTTCCTAAATCATCTACACCCACCACAAAGCCGGGGTTAGATTTCACCCATGCCAAAACCTCGGTGTTATCGGTTGAAAACGCGTCTCCGCGACCGTCCAAAAGCGCATTGTAGGCATCGGCATACGAGTCAAACTTAACCATGGTGACCTCAGGATAGTTCTTCTCAAAATACGTCTCGGCAGTAGTGCCTTTAGATACGATAAGTTTTTTACCCTTGAGTTCATCGACACTTTTAATAACCGCCGACTCAGGGGAAACAATACCGAGCTTGATCTTCATGTACGGAAGCGAGAAATCAACCTTCTCGGCACGCTCGTCGGTTACCGTAAAGTTTGCAAGCATAATGTCTGCCTTGTTTGACTGCAAAAAGGGAACACGATTGAGGCCATCGGTAGAAATGTAGTTAGCCTCTACCCCAAGGTCTTTTGCAAGTCGGTTGCCAAAAACCACATCGTAGCCGGCAGGTTTACCGTCCTTATCGACATAGCCGAAAGGAGCCTTATCGGAAAAATATCCAATATTGACTGTTCCTGCCTTTTTGATGTCATCGACACTGCGGAATGTATCGGATGCGCCTGCAGAACCGCCGCCCGTTGCCGTTTGACCGCCGCCATGGTCGCATGCGGAAAGGAGCATTGTGGAAAAGCTTGCGGCACCCGCAAGAAATGCGCGACGGGATACGTTTGCAAATAAGTTGTTCATATAAACTCTTTTCTAGTCCGAAGTAGTATGACGAGAGGTCTTATCAAACTCAAAAGTTTTAAGGAATTCTTTTGCACGAGTTGTTGTGGGAGCCGAGAAGAACTTCTCGGCATCATCCGATTCCTCAACGATCTTGCCCTGGTCAATGAAGACGATATGGTCGGCCACCGCACGTGCAAAATTCATCTCATGCGTCACGATTATCATCGTGCGACCTTGCTTGGCGAGCTCCATCACCACTTCCAGAACTTCGTACACCATTTCAGGATCAAGAGCTGCGGTAATTTCATCAAAAAGCATGACCTCAGGATTGGTCATAAGGGCTCTTACAATAGCCACCCGCTGCTTTTGCCCACCCGAAAGAGATGAAGGATACGCCTCACGTAAATCCCAAAGCCCCACACGGCGAAGCAGCTCTTCCGCCTGCGCATATACCTCTTCCTTGTTGCGCTTTTGAGCAATGAGGGGCGACAAGGACACGTTTTTCAGAACGTTCATATTGGGGAAGAGATCATAGCTCTGAAACACCATTCCGATACCTGAATGGACGTGAGTGTGTTTCTCGCCAGAGATTTTTTGGCCCGCAAGGATTACTTCTCCCCCTTGAATGTCTTCAAGTCCGACAACGCAACGCAAAAGCGTTGACTTGCCGCAGCCGGAAGGACCCAAAACCACAACGGCCTGTCCCTTCTTGACGGAAAATGAAACGTCGTCAAGCACGGGCGCATTACTTTTATAGGACTTTACAAGATTCTTAATCTCAAGCACCGGTACCTGCACAGCACCGTCCATAATACCGGTGGTTTTTTCAGGAGTTTTCGCGGTATTGACACTCATTTTTGAGCACTCCTTTCAAGTCTGCGCGCAAGAAGCGACAAGGGAAAACAGGCGGCAAAATACAAGAAGAAAATGGCGCCATAGATCCACAAGGCTCCCGTTGTCGGAAATTTGAAACGATAAAAATCAGTGATCTGAGAGCCGACGCGAATGAGTTCAACAACTCCGATCAAATTACAAAGTGCCGTCGTCTTAATCATGCGTGTAATAAGGTTGATTGCAGGCGGAAGCAAGCGTCGTATTGCCTGAGGTAAAACGACTCGTAGAAATGTTTGACGGCGAGAAAGTCCCAGCACAAATGCACTGTCATATTGAGAACTTGGAATTGACGTAAGTGCGCCACGAACAAGGTCTCCCATCTCGGCAGCTCCCCAAAAGGTAAACACTGCAACTGAAGCCTCAAATCCGTCAAGGTTGGCACCAAACCAGGCTGCGGTGCCAAAAAAGACCACATAGAGTAAGACAAGCTGGGGCATCACACGAACAACTTCGAGATACATCCTCAAAATCGCACGAATAACTTTGGAGCGGGACGTCATCAAAAGACCAACAAACACTCCAAGAGGAATCGAAAGCGCGACGGAAAGAAATCCAATCTCAACGGTGACCCACAGCCCTCCCAAAAGACGAGGAATAACACCCTCTTGCAAAAGAATATTATCTGCGAGCATAGTCAAACCTCCTCTCAAGCCGGCTTCCCATAAGAGAAACAGGTACCAAAATGAGAATGTAGGCAACCACCAGCATAAAGAGAGCTTCTGTTGTGTTGTACATCATGCCGATGAGATCTTTTGCAACAAACATAAGGTCAGCCAGAGCAATAGCCGAGACAACCGACGATTCTTTAATGAGAAAAATCGTATTGGCAACAAGACTTGGCAGTGATACGGAAAGTGCTTGTGGGAGAACCACATACCAAAGCGATTGCTTCTGTGAGAGACCAAGCACCCACGCCGACTCCTCCTGTATGCGCTCTACAGAGTCAAAGCCGGAGCGTAAAGCCTCGGCCATATATGAGCCGCCCAAAAAAGTTAACCCGACTACCGCCGCCACTTCCGCATCCATCTTGATACCGATTTTGGTAAGTCCAAAGTAAATGAGAAAGAGCTGCACCAATAAGGGGGTATTACGCGAGAGTTCAACGTATACCGATACACATTGTCTCAGTACGGGAGTTTTTGCTTGTACAACTACCGTGCAGATTAAACCCACTATAAGTGAAGCTACGATACCAAAAAATGAAATACCAATGGTTATGCGTGCAGCCGTGGCATACAGGGGAAGATATTTCCCGATGAAGCCCCAATCCATGCGATTACAATCCTCTCCAAAGCTTGCAGCACATTTTGCATATACAAGCCAATTATCTGCGTATTATTTTTCCGAAAGGTAAAACAAACAGCTTAACGCCCGAACCCTTACCAGAAGAGGACACAGAGCACCCGACCCCTGGCCATAGCAGACCCGGGCTTTTGACAGATTGCGGTGTATGCACACGGCATGGTGTATGTCATCGTCTTAAATCGCATGAGAATAATCCTACTTGCAACTAGGAATTTGTCAACCACATCATAAAATCGATAATCATTTGGAAACAATTATGCTATCTGAATGCCTCTGCCGTTTTCCGTACAACGGTAAACGCCGAAATTAAATCGTCCAGAGTCATGCGAGCATTCGCGGGGCTTGTTGACGGCAATGACGTAGCGGCAAGGTGAGTTGTCGGTTCAATATGGCGATGGTAAAGCCGTGTAGCCATGCCTCCAAGCGTATATATCTGCACAATGTTTGCCTGCTCAAGCAAACTCGCAATGTCATTGGGAACCGGATTTTCAATGCTCGCATCACTGGCGCCTATAATGTCACACGCCTTCAAAACATCACAGATGGCCACATGGTGTAGGTGGCAGAAGCGTATCTTTTCTTCACTGCTTTCCAAGGGCTTCTCGCCCCAAAGACCGGCCATAACACGCCAAAAACGATTCTGTGGATTACCAAAGTAAAAGCCAATTTCCCGAGATTTAGGACTTGGCATCGAACCCAATAACAGAACGCGAGAATCCCTATCTACAATGGGAGGCAAGGGATTTACGATATGCTCGCGCCCGGATTGTGGGAGCTTTCCCATGTATTTAGTCTCCCACCTGAAGCGGCTCGGTAAATTCCGCTTCATCATCAAGACGAATTACGCTCACTTGCCCGTATCCGGCGCCTCCGACCGTTCCCGTATCAATGCCCCACTTATCATGCACGTTACCGGTGGCGGGAGTTGCGCCAGCGCGGATATACTGCGCAAGGCCCTCCTCATTTTGCGCACTCCGATTAATATTTGAAGCACCCACGGAAGCGAGATATGGCGTAGGGGTATGTCCGCAAATGACAATGGGACCGTTTCCCCCGGAATCAACGAGTCCAGTAGGCCGAGACCAAAAGTCTTCGCGAATCCACAGGAGATCCTCCGTGTTCTGTAACTCTACAAACGAATGCAGAGTCTCAAGGTTCCACGCCGGAGGCACCGGAGAAATACCTGCACGAATACCGGCATGCACAAGAATGTATGGACGCCCTCCCCTGATGCATTCATAATGCAAGGGTAAACTTTGCAGCCACTCCAAAAGATCAAATCGTTGCTGCTGAGAGTAGCTCTTAAGCTGATCGCGTGTTGTCTCGCCGCCGTTGTATATCCACGTAATAAGCGCTTCCGTATCGTCTTCATTCGCTAAAAAACGCCCGAGCATCTGCTCATGGTTGCCCTGGAGAACTACCGCGTGTGGCAACGTTTTGACCGTTTCGATGACACCAAGCGGATCAGGACCGCGATCAATCATATCGCCAAGGCAAATAAATTGATCCTCATCTTGAGGCGCAATGCGTTCAAGTATCCGCCTGAGCGGCTTGGCGTGCCCGTGAATATCGGTAAAAACGTATGTTGCCACAAAACTCCTAACGATTATGCGATCCCAAACAGTCTTCCACAGACGGCTTGCCGTCAAAATTAAGACCATGCGTCAATTTTCTTGCAGCTTCCAAATTAAAATCATGCGAGAAGAACATGTCAAGTGCATAGGGAACATTGGCAAGTGCGGCATCATAGAGATCCCAGAAACTTTCATGGCGTTTCGTACCTGTTGCAGGATCAATCCACGCATGGCCTTCATGGTTGTCAAAGTCAGAATCAGCCGAAGCCCGTAGCCGATGCGAGATTGCTTCCATGAGAGAATACCGATGAGGAGCAAAGGTACGCTCCACACGACTCAAAAACTTCGCCTTCTTACCATCGGGAGAATATATCAAACGCTGAATCATTCGATTATCCACAACGGCAGACGAGAAAATCCTTGTATCGGTCGGTTGATCATAGGTCCACAAAAGCACATAAAAATACACACGGTCAAGCACATAAAGCGTTCGCAGCGATGCGCGCAACACCTCGGAATAGGGACGATAACTTTTAATTGTTTTTCCCGTCCGAGCATAGAGAATCGCTTCATCAAGATCACGTTCTATCTCGGCGTGCACCAAAGGTCCCGCTTGCTCATCAAGCCCTTCCACGCCCATCGACGTTAAACCGTCCTGCAAGGAAAACACAAACGGATGCGCCGTGGTATCCAAAAGATAGTGGCAGAGAAAGCCCGCACAATATGCACGCGCAACGGCAACATCTTGAAGCGGCAGCGGCGCAAGAGCATCACGCATGGAAAGCAATAGCTCGGGAGTACGGGCTTTGTGCATACGTGAGCCCATATTCGCCCAACGGTGCAGCAAAGGGTCTGCCTGCAGAAAAAAGAGAGGGTCCGGACCTTGGTTGCCCAGCAAAAAGGCCTCCTGCTCTTCGAGCGTGGCAAAGCCGAGCTTACCGGCCGCTATCTCAAAGGCATCTTTTCCAAAAAAGTCATGAGTAAGAATTGCCGGCATACGCTTCCCCTCTTAGACACCCATTCAACCTTCTGATACATACACCCGCTTATGGGGTGAATATATGCTACCCATTGTACCCGCTTGTACTCTAACTATCCAAGCTCTGCAGGCCCAAGGCAAGCGCACCAAGAATACCTTGATTTCCACTGCAGCCATCACTAACAACATATGAATCAATCGCACTAAGTTCGGCTGTATTGATATAGCCGTTAAGGTTTTCCAAAAGTTTTTGGCGAATAAGCGGAAAGAGCTGAGTCTGTTTCATAACGCCGCCACCCAAAATAATACGCTGCGGCGAATAGCAAAGTACATACACTGCCAGAGCCTTTGCAAGATAGGTAGCTTCCAGTTCCCATACTTCCTGCTTTTCATCAAGCTCGGAGGCCGGAAGTCCCCAGCGCTTCTCGATGGAAGGACCTGAAGCAAGGCCCTCAAGACAAGATACGTGATACTGACAGACGGACATCGCCAGCGGATCGTCTTTCTCCCGCTCAATCGGAATGTGGCCGGCCTCCGGATGCAACATGCCATGCAGAAGCTTCCCACCCAAAAGAACGCCCGCTCCGATACCCGTTCCTACCGTAAGATAAACAACGTTTTTCAAACCACGTGCCGAGCCAAAAAGAGCCTCCCCTAAACACGCGGCATTGACATCCGTATCGTAGCCAATGGGCACACCAAGTCCTGCTCTCAGCGCCCCTAAAAAATCATAGTTGACCCAACCTTGCTTAGGCGTCGAGAGTATCTTGCCATAATCGGGCAGCTCAGGGTTAACACACGTAGGACCAAAAGCTCCCACTCCAAGCGCATCAATCTCTCGCTCGGCAAACCAGGCAATCATCTTCGAAACGATGCCCGCAGGCTCTGTGGTAGGCATAACCTCACGCTCGAAAATTTTTCCTTCTCGCGTTCCTATCGCTAAAACCATCTTGGTTCCACCGGCTTCAAGCGCACCGATGCGAGGTCCATCTACCATGTAACCCTCCTTATCGCTTAAAGGTGTCTTACGCAATACTCGCTTCATAACCCGCATTCTTGACTGCGGCAATAAGCGCTTCGTCAGAAACGGCACCGTCAAACTCAACGATGGCAGACGCATCTTCAAGCGATACTTCCACACGAGAAACGCCCTCTACGGCTTCAAGCGCCTGAGTAACGTGTGCAACACAGTGCTGACAGCTCATTCCTTCAACATTCAATTTCTTTTCCATACGCTCTTTCCTTTCCTTCGGTGTCGGTACGATTACAGGTATTGCTGTTGTACATATGGGTTTTGACTGCGCATCAAAACCTGATTGAACCTGAGTTTCAACGGATCCCACATGACTCACATCAATTTCTTTTGGTTTCCACGTGCGCAGACGCAGGGCGTTTGTCACTACAAAAACTGACGAGAATCCCATGGCCGCCGCTCCTATCATCGGATTGAGCGTAACGCCCAAAGGCGCCAAAAAGCCCATGGCAACCGGAATACAAATAGCATTATAGAAGAGCGCCCAGAAGAGATTCTGCTTGATATTTCTGAGAGTTGCTTTCGAAAGTTCAATAGCTCCGGCAACATCTGTCGGATCTGACTTCATAAGCACAATGTCTGCCGAGCTGATAGCCACATCAGTGCCTGCTCCAATAGCGATACCGATATCTGCCCGAGCAAGTGCCGGAGCATCGTTAATGCCGTCGCCCACCATGATGACATTCTCGCCGGACTCTTGAAGACGACGGATTTGAAGTTCCTTCTCGCTTGGTAAAACGTCAGAAATCACTCGGTCAACGTTGAGTTTTTCCCCAATCACCGCCGCCGTGGTTTTTTGGTCTCCCGTGAGCATAATGGATTGTATGCCCATGGCTCGCAGCTTCAGAATTGTCTTCGCACTTGTTGGCTTTATGGTATCCGCCACGGCGATAATCCCTACAAGCTTGCCGTCTCTCGCAAAAAAGAGTGGTGTTTTTGCATCGGAGGCTAAGGTATTCGCGGAAGCTTCAAGGCCGCCAAGGTCAACGCCCTCCTGCTCCATAAGACGCCTATTTCCTGCAGCGATTTTTGAACCCGCAAGAGTTGCTGTAAGGCCGCCTCCCACAACCTGCATAAAATCCGTGAGTTCGGCGTTCTTCTCGCCTTGTGTTTGAGTGGCCGGTACGCTGGCAGAGTGCATATCGGCATAGGCCACAATCGCCTGCGCGAGAGGATGCTCGCTTTTACGCTCAAGGGTTGCCGCAAGAGCAATGAGATCTTCTGTCTCCACACCTTCGGTGGCAATTACGTCAGTTACGCTGGGCTTACCTTCGGTAAGAGTTCCTGTTTTATCAAAGACAACCGTAGTGGCTGCTGCCGCACCTTCAAGCGCCTCGGCAGACTTTACCAAAACGCCCTGAGAAGCGCCCAAACCGGTACCTACCATGACGGCGGTCGGCGTTGCAAGACCAAGTGCACAGGGGCAAGAAATTACCAGCACCGACACGGCATGAGAAAGAGCGACGACAAAATCACCCGGTGCAAACACAAACAGCCAGCCGACAAAGGTGAGAAGCGCTAATACCATGACCACCGGCACAAAGACGCCTGCAATGGTATCGGCACGGCGCTCTATGGGAGCCTTTGAGCTCGTTGCCTCATCAACAAGACGGATGATGCCGGCAAGCGTTGTATCATCGCCTACGGCCTGCGCTTGCATCTTGAACCAGCCTCCGACGGAAACGGTGGCGCCGGTTACGTGCGCACCAACCGCCTTTTCCACGGGGATTGCCTCGCCCGTGATAGCCGACTCATCTACCGAACTCTCCCCTTCCACCACCACACCGTCCACAGGAATGGCGCTTCCCGCGCGAACTACCAAAATGTCGCCCACGTGAACGTCCGCGGCAGAGACGGTTTCTTCTTTGCCGTCGCGCTCTACCACTGCCGTCTTAGGAGTAAGGTTCATCAAAGCCTCAATGGCTCCGGTGGTACGTCCCTTCGCACGAGCTTCAAAGAACTTTCCCAGCGTAATGAGGGCAAGAATCAAACCCGCCGATTCAAAATACATGCCATGCATGGCTATGTGAGCAGCCGTCCAATCCCCTGCGACAAAGGCATTTGCCATTTGATAGAGGCTGACCACACTGTAGGCAAAACTTGCGGAAGAACCAAGCGCGATAAGTGCGTCCATATTAGGTGCGCCATGGATAAGCGAACGAAAACCACCGATAAAGTAATGTCGATTGATAAAAAGTATGGGAATGCAGAGAAGAAGCTCAGTAAGCGCAAGATTCATCATGTTGCGCATACCGGAAAGCTGTGGCGGAACCGGCCAGCCAAGCATGTCCCCCATGGCTATGTAAAAAAGCGGAACGGCACATGCGAGAGACTCTATAAGCTGCCGTTTTTTTGATTCAACTTCCTTTTGAGCAGCGTCCGTCGCACGAGCCTCAGATGAAACAGCAACCTTCTGTTCAAGACGAGGTTGTGCCTCATAGCCGGCCTTTGAGACGGCAGCGCTTATATCCTGAAGCGTCTTTTGATTGCCGTCAAAATCAACCTCCATTGAGTTCTTGAGCAAGTTGACCCGAGCTTCTTTGACACCGCTAACGGAAGCAGCCACTTTTTCCACATGAGCGGCACAGCTTGCGCACGTCATTCCTATGACATCAAACGTTTTCTGATCCATCTTGCAACCTTGCCTTACATAAACTTCTTGAAGAGATCCATAACCTCATCGATAACGTCAGTATCGCCTTGCTGCACACGATCGACCACGCAAGACTTCAGGTGGTCTTGCATCACTTCCCGAGAAATCGCCTTTACTGCAGATTCCACAGCAGCAAGCTGGATAAGAACGTCTCCGCAGTAGCGATCGTCCTCGACCATAGTTTTAATACCACCGAGCTGTCCGATCACGCGATTGATACGCCGTGACACACTTGATTTAAGCTCCTGCGAGCGGGGTTTGTTTTTATGGGCACACAAACAGGTCTCCGATTGAGACTGCGCTTCGGTCTTTGACTCTGTTGCTTTTGGTTGACTGAGTGCCGACACATGTTCTCCTTTTACACACTTTATGAACACCCCTTCTGAGATGCCCTATGTATAAAGCATAATACCCCCTAGGGGCATATTTATACTACATGTATGTAATCTTTTAATCCATGTACCATTGATTCAAAAAGAACATCATTGAATACACCACTATTACAAGCCAGAGCACACATGAAATAATCTTAAATATCGGCTTTGTCTCATTTCCCGTTACGGTTGCTGCAAAAAAGAGAATAGTAACAGGAATCAAGGACCATGCAAAAATTACCGGGCTTATAAGCTTGAACTTTAACAAGGTTGAAAAGCTTACCGATATGATAGTCTCAACTACCAGTAGCCTCCGACGCCATTTGAAATCTATGTTCATGGCTCGTAGAGACCTCACTCTCTTTAACAAAAGCTCCCTAACCTTATTCGCTATTATATAAAAAGCATCAGAAATATGTTTACTAAAGGTTACTTTTATTCGGTAATAGGCTCATAGGATCGGCGAACGTAGTAATTGTCTGATTATATTGAGTACATTTTTTCTCTAGATTTACAATAGGTTTTTAGACACGTTTGCATTCAGCCAATTTAAGTAGAAATAGCATTACTCTAAGTAAAACAGGCCATCGAGAAAACCCGATGACCTGTGAGTCTGTGGTGGGCGTTACAAGATTTGAACTTGTGACCTCTTCCGTGTCAGGGAAGCGCTCGTCCCCCTGAGCTAAACGCCCGAATAAAGCTGCTCAATTGCAGCGAGGGATATAGTACGACAAAAACTACGATTGGCGCAAGTGCCATTTACAACTTTCTTTAAGCTTTCTTGATACCCTACTTCTTTTGAGACTTGGTATTCACCTTGACACGAATACCACCGGCAGCCGTAGACTTTTTCTGTCCCAAGCGCTTCTCGCCTGAAATAAATGCGGAAAGAGAAGTTACCGCTCTTGTCCAACGCTGATATACCGTCGGGCCGCCATGAGAGCGCAGGCCGAGGAGCATGGACGCAAAGAGTGTCGGAAGAAAATACTCAATGGCACGCCACAATACGAAACCCGCAGCGATCTTCTCGCCAAACATGTGTGCAAAGAGAAACGCAAAGCCGCCCTCAGCGCCACCGGTACCTCCCGGAAGCGGAATTGCCGAGGTAAGAAGTTCCAGCATGGAACCGGACGCCAGGCAGGTCAAAAGATCCGCAGGTTGTCCGAGGGCATTCAACACAAAGTACGGCAAGGAGTAAAGACATCCCAGCTGAAAAAGGGTGATGACAAGTACAACGCACATCTCAGGAATATTTTTAGCGGCATTTTTGAATCCGGCCGAAAACTCATGTACCTGCGTATTAATAATCTCATGCCAATGGTCATAGCGCTTTACAATGCCAAAACGTGAAAGGATCCGGAGTCCCCAATTGCCCAGTGCAACAACCATACGCGGCAGCAGACAGATTGCAAGCATCCCTCCAACCATGAGAATTTTTGCACCAAAGAGAACGACACCGACAATTGTCACATCACCAAACTGCTCAAAGAAGTAATTGAACCTGAACAGCAGAATAAGAGCGGCAAATATTCCTTCTCCCGCTTCATACATCACAAACCGCGTAAACTGAAGCGCGCCTGCCTGTCCCACGGAAATGCCCGCTCTTGTAAGGCGAAAAATCTGCGCGGGAGCGGCTCCTGCTCCATTGGGCGTGAGATTCATAAAGAAGATACCCGCCGCCTCAACGCTCATAAGGTCGCGGATGCCTACGGGACATTCCGGATCGGTAATAACCGAAATAATGTACGCAAAAATTCCCAGCAAATAATATGCAAAGTACGCAAAAGCACCGGCTATAAGCCAGCTGGTATCAACACCGGCAAGCGCTCCAACAAACTCGTCGAACTGTCCGGAAAATACGATGTAAACACCGTAGAGAACACTCACAAGCACCAAAAACAGAACGCTTTTGCGAACCTGTCCATAACTTTTACGAGCATCTTCTACTGATTCGGAAGCGGAGTTTGGACTCACCGCCACCTTCGGAGTAATTTTTACTTTAGGCTTGGTCGCCTTTGGAGATCCAGGCTTTACGCTTGTTGACTTTGACGGAACAACATCTTCCGGACGATCCATGAACACCTCCCGACCTTAAGCCTCTTCTCGTAAATTTCTTATCCCTAACGTATGTAAGTATACCTGCAACAGACACTGCCTAGCGAGACAAACGCGCCATCAGCTATTCTGCAAATTTGGCGAGAAGCTCTTCATCACGCTCAATGATTCCGCCACCGATGCACACCAGGCCATCATAAAAAACCGCCGATTGACCGGGTGCTACCGTACGTACCGGAACCTCATAGGTAATACGCATGGTCGTGGCACTCACTTTTGTTAACATGCACGGACGCAGCTCACCAGTATGGCGCGTGCGCACGGTATATGCGCCATCTGCCGGCACACATCCGGAAATCCAGTGTGTGTCCACAATATCCATCGTCTTTGTCCAAAGTGCCGCACTCAGGGGATCAGACGTTACATACACGGTATTTGTATTTGTGTCCGTTGCCACCACATAATGAGCAGGGCCTCCTCCAACGGAAAGTCCCTTACGCTGCCCTATGGTAAACAAAAAAGCACCGTCATGTTCGCCAAGCTTTTTCCCGCTCTCCCACTCAATAATATCGCCTGTTTTGCGCTCAAATGCATCAAGCAAAAACGTACGGAGCCCAACCGGTCCGATAAAGCAGATCCCATCGGAATCAGGCTTATTCTCAATGCCGAGACCCCGATCAGCACACATGGCGCGCACCTCAGCCTTTGTGGGAATATCGCCAATCGGAAAAATCGTTCTGTCGAAAATCTCACTCGGAACACGCCAGAGAAAATACGTCTGATCTTTATGCTCATCGGCGGCGCGCATAAGGCAAGAAGTTCCGCTGCCGTGCATTGCTCCGGCCATCCCGGTCGTATTATTTGCATCGTCACCACCGCAGGCGTTCTTCTCGCCGGAGGCGAGGCGCGCATAATGGCCCGTTGCGATATAGTCGGCCCCTTCGGAAAAGGCTCGCTTCGCAAACGTGCCAAACTTGACGGTTTGGTTACACATGACATCGGGGTTGGGGGTATACCCGTGAGCATAGGAATCAAGCAGATAGTCAACGACCGTCTCTTTGTATTCCTTCTCGCAGTCCCACACCGCCAGATCAATGCCAAGAGAAACGGCCACGCGCTCCGCATCGGCCAAATCGTCTGCCCACGGGCAATGAAATCCGGGAAGATCCTTCGACCAGTTGCGCATATACACCGCATGAACGTCAAAGCCTTGTTCCAAAAGAAGTGCTGCCGAAAGCGCCGAATCGACGCCGCCGCTCATGCCCAAATACACTTTATCCATTGATGTCTCCATACGATAAACGCGCGTTCTGTATGCGATCTTGCTCCGCATGAACCGCACGGATAATGGCTTCGGCTGCATATATGATATCTGCCTCGGTTGTTGAGTGTCCCAGCGTTAAGCGCAGACTTCCCGCAGCTACCTCACGGGGTGCTCCGATTGCCTCAAGGACATGCGATATGTGCATTTTTGACGCTGCGCAAGCCGATCCCGTTCCCACCGAAACGCCTTCGCGCTCAAGCAGAATAACCAAACGACGTGCTTCAATCTCAGGAAACGACACGTGCAACAAACTGGGAAGACGAAGCTTTGCGTTTTTTGGACCGGAAACGACCATCTGCGGAAACTCTTTGACAAGCAGCCTCTGCAAAAGATCACGCAGGCGAGAAAGACGGCGGGCCTCATCTTTTTGCCGGGCCTGTACCATCTCAAGTGCACGAGCAAAGCCGATAATACCCGCAACGTTTTCCGTACCCGAACGCACGCCTCCCTCCTGGCCACCACCAAGCACAAGCGGCCGAAGCCGCACGTCATCAGACGCCCATAAAAGTCCCACCTGCTTGGGGCCATAAATCTTAGCGGCGGAAAGCGTCATCATGTCAACCCCGAGAGAAGAAACGTTGACCGAAAGCGTGGAAGTGGCCTGTGAAGCGTCGGCATGAAAATAAATGTGGCGCTTCTCGCCCGCCTTTAAGCGGCGATTACGTTCGCGCGCGACAACAGCGGAAATCTCTCGTATGGGTTGAATGGTGCCAATCTCGCCGTTTGCCAGCTCTATGGAAACCAACTCTGTCTCAGGTCTAAGCGCTGCGGCAACGCTTTTTGGATCCACGCGCCCATCTGCGCCCACGCGAAGCGTCTTGCGGCTGAAGCCTCCGGCGCACGCAAGAATGCTCTCATGCTCAATGGCGTCGACAATGACGTGTCCGTCTTCCGATACCGTCGCAAATGCCAGGTTGTTGGCTTCCGTAGCGCCTGCCGTCAAGACGATATTTCCCGGTCTGGCTCCAATGCCGTGTGCTAGTGATGCGCGTGCTCGCTCCACCTCATCTCTGATTGCCCGAGCACGGGCGTACGGAGCAGACGGGTTATAGAAGAGTTCGGTATAGTACGGCAGCATTGCTTGAACAACCTCAGGGTCCATGGGTGTTGCGGCTGCAAAGTCGAGGTACACCGAGCGGTTCTTCTCAACATATTCCTTTTGGTCATGACAGCTGTCATTCAAGTTTTTCTCGTCACGCATCTCGTCACGTATTTCGTCATGTATCTCGTCATGCATCTCGTCATTCATGCTATTTTGCTCATTCATGCTATTTTGCTTTCTCAACGCCGGTCGAAAGATTTTGGAATCGGGCCGAAATGAACTCATTTGAATAATGCATATCTACCCACTGCTCAAACGTATTTTGCGGCGGAATTCCCACGTCCCGCGCGGTGGCCCGCATAAAGCAAGCTACCGTCATTCCTATATCAGCCACAAGATACAGTGATATAAGCGTAATAAAAATGGCTTGACGCTTGGAAGTTGGCTCTCCTATATGATAGAGCGCGCGAGGCATAACAAAACGGCACCATATCAGGCCAAGAAGCCCCCAGAAAAACAAAAATCGCCACGCTACAAATTCAGTAATGTGATCGGGAAGAAACGCATAGGTCCATGACTGCATGTGGAAAAATGTCAGCATCCCCCAGCCGGTAATCTCCTCAAGGAGACCTCCGACAACGGCGGAGATGCAAAAAACCACCACGTTATGGGCGTGTCTTCTACGAAGTTGATAGCTTATGAGCGTGAGAAGAACGGTGCCTGCGCCATAAAGCGGAGAAAACGGTCCCCACACAAGTCCCACTCTTGATTCGGTGAGACCGGCAGTGATAAGCATCCAGATTTCTTCGAGGAGCAATCCCGCCATGCTGCCTACCACAAAAAGGATTACAACCTGGTACCAGCCCATATGCATGGCATCAAGATAACTCTCCCTCTTTACTTTTGTGGAATGTATTTTTTCGGGATATGAAAATATGGCAACGACTCTGTTTTTTGCAGTGGGATTTGCCGCGGTTGCGGCTGTCGCATCACGCGCCGCGGTTGCGAGTGGCGTTGACGTTGTGGGCGTCGTTGTCGTTGTCGTTGTCGTTGTCGTTGCCGTTGCTGTTGTCGTCGCTGTTGACGTTGCGGGTGCTGTTGCGGTCGCCGCAGGTGCCGCAACACCCGACTCTTTATCTTCAAGCTTCTCGCCATCTGAAAGCCAATCGGCAAAGAAGCGGAATGCATTGGCAAATCCGCGTACGACGAGCCATATAATACCCAAAAGCGCCAGAAGCGACGCAATGATAAACAGCATGAAACGATTCCAATCAATAGCCACTTCTTCTAGGATACGATATTTTTACGATATGAGAACCGGAGCATCAGAGTTGAGAGGTGCATCAATTTGCGCATACCGATCTTGATACGCAACGGTAAATTCAGGCCCATAAACGTCCGAAAAAAGCATCCGAAACAAAAAGTTTGCATGAATTTCATGTTTTCGCTTGCATTGGTCGCTAGGTTTGCGTATATTATTCCTCGCGTTCGCGGGCTTAGCGCAGTTGGTAGCGCGCAACCTTGCCAAGGTTGAGGTCGCGGGTTCGAACCCCGTAGCCCGCTCCATGATTTTTCGGCCGGACTTGTTCGGCCTTTTTTATACGTCATCTTTGGCGAGATGGCCAAGTGGTAAGGCAGAGGCCTGCAAAGCCTTTATCCCCGGTTCGAATCCGGGTCTCGCCTCCAGTAAATGTTAAGCATCTGGTGCATTTACGCATCAGATGCTTTTTATGAAACCCTGAGCTTTTGACACCATGAGACCCGTAGTTTTTCCGAACCTGTAAAGTTGTTGCGGCAACCTGTGATGTGATTTCTTGCAACTTGCGGTGCACTTCTTACGACTTCTGATGCACATCCTGTGACCTGTGATGTACTTTTCACAACCTGTGATGTACTTTTCTGCTTCAAAACAGGGGGCTGTGATGTACTTTTGGCGAGAAAACCGGTCTTATCGCTATAAAAAAGTACCTCACAGCTCTGCAAAAGTACCTCACAGGTTTGGCGGCTACCGTATAACCACCTCTATATATAACGCACCTCGATATCTCCTGACTTAACTACATACGGCATAGCAAACAATAGGCTATGCCAGTCAGATACCAGTCAGATATCAGTCAGATAACGGTCAAATAACTACTGATAAATCCATATAAAAACCACCTCAGCTTTGAACTCCGCTCACATACAATACGCCTATAGGAGATCGATAGGAGATCTACAGGAAATCCACAGGAGATCTATGGGGAGGCCTATAAAGAAGTCTATGAGAGTATTGATTTCACATAAAAGTGCCTTGATTTTGATGCGACAAGAATCTTTTCGTCGCTTTGCAGTAGCTTTTGGCAAAAATCCGCATTTTGCTCCGCGAGAGTTTCCTAAGCTATTTGATGTTGCTGCAACCCATGAAGTTTTGCAAAATCTTTTTAAAACGCAAAAGAATTTCCCTCTTGATGTATTGGTTTCTAACCCTCTTTGCAGGCATCGATCAAAGAAGGTTTCGGCTTATGTTTTTAGTAAGCCACTACCGGAAAACGCTGTTATCCACATTACTGGAGAGCTTTATTGTGTTTCTCCATCATTTTTGCCGGTCGTTATGTCACGAACGCTTAGCATTCTTGAGCTAGTGTTTCTTATCTCGGAAATTTGTGGTCTCTATACTTTTAAGGGCGATGAAGAGCCTGTACTTTATCCCCATCAATTTCCACTTACATCAATAGCCAGCATCCAAAACACTCTGAAACAGCTTGAAAGCGGAAATGCCAAAACCCGAGTCCTTAAGGCTTTATCTATGTGCTGCGGACTGGCCGGTTCGCCGATGGAAACAAAACTGTATATCCGGGCAACTCTTCCATTTTCAAAAGGCGGATACAACCTCGGAAAAATAGAGGTCAATAAGAGCGTCATGGTACAACGAATGACTTCTCGCATGAGAGAACGGTCTATAAGAAAACCCGATTTGCTTTTTTGCTTTAAGGATGTTCCAACGCAAACAGAAAAAAGAAAATGGGGCATTGCTCTTGAATATAACGGCCGATATCATGCAAATCAAAAACAACACAGGCTCGATGATATACGCAGAAATGAGCTGCAGGCTTTAGGGATAATTGAATATGTCATATGGAAAGAGGATTATGACGATATCGTTATAATGGACAATCTATTTGAAACGATTCGCAATGAATTGAACATGCCCGTCCATAAACCCTCGCAAGAAAAGAAAAAACTCGAACTCCAAAAAAGATTGAAGTTATGGAGTGATCTAGAACAGGCAAGCCGTTCATACTATCAAAAACTGTGCGCCATTTGATTGAGGCTCTGCCAACAGCAACCAAGTTTATTAACGAGATGGCCTGTGAGGTACTTGCAGAGTTGTGAGGTACTTTTTCGGAGCTGTGATGTACTTTTTTATGGCGATAAGACCGGTTTTCTCGCCAAAAGTACATCACAGCCCCCTGTTTTGAAGCAGAAAAGTACATCACAGGTTGTGAGAAGTGCATCACAGGTCACAGGATGTGCATCACAGGTAGCTGTTATAAAATCACAACCCAAAATCTCTACCGCACGAGTTTCACGAGATGCACAACGGTGCCCTTCCCCGATGGCTTTACCGAGATAGAAACCGCATCGGTGAGAAGTCGCATCAGCTTCACCCCGCGACCTCGCTCAGAACAACAGCTCACCTCCGGAGGTTCCTCGTCGTCCGCCAACGTGTATCCCGCACCGCAATCAGCCACATCAATGATTACCCGATCGGCGTATGCCGCGACCGTTGTCAAAATACCACCCTCACAGGTATGGTCGGCGGCGTTGCCAATGGCCTCTCCTACCGCAAGCTTCAAATCAAATCTCGCGTCGTTGGAAAACGGCACACTGGCGAGCAGCTCGTCAAGCCTCGTGCGAGCCGTACAAAGTGCAGTTGGATCCACCCGAAAGGTTGTCTGCCAAAGCGGGTGCACCCGAGGATCCAACGGAGCAATATGCTCACGCGCCCCCACGCGCGCAACCGGCATAAAATCCACCAAGCGCATACGAGACAGCCCGCGAAATACCGGCTGTGACACATTGGTCAAACTCATAAGCCCGCCCATCGCGCAGATACGTCGTAGGGCGCACATAATAAAGCTCATACCGGCGGAATCAACGTAAGAAACGTCCGCCATATTCAGTATGATTCGCAAACATCCCTGCTTCAAAAGACTCTCGACCTCGCGACGGACGGCAGGAACCGTTGTGACATCAAGGTCAGAACTTAGGGAAAGCACTACTATGTTGGGTTTTGTTCGCATACAAGCTTTGTTCCCACATGCAAAAATTTATTTCAGAACAAGCCATCCCAACACATCAAGCAACAAGACACCCCAACACATCAATCGGATTGTATACGCCGATTTCGTACACCGATTGCGTGCGCCGATTTCGTACACCGATTGCGTGCACCGATTTCGGACATCGATTGCACACATCGATTGCATGCGCACCAGAAAGCTACCGCACCAAAAGACTACGACAAAAGGCCGGAAAACCGCAGTGCAACCATAGCGACATCATCTTCGAGCCTGCGCCCGGTATAACTGTCAAGCGTTGCCAAAAACCGGTCGAGAAGCCCCTCAAAGCCGCGAGGAACCTCACTCATGACCATATCGCGCAAGCCTGTTTCGCCAAAGAAAGCTCCCTCAGGGCTTCTCGCTTCAGTCGTACCGTCGGTATAGAGAAACAAAATGTCGTCTTTATGCAGCTCAACATAGCCGTTTTTGTACGTCATATCTTGAAATGCCCCTACGACTCCGGACTGCACATCTAAAAGCTGAGCTTCACCCGTAGCCGCACGCACGAGCGCTGCAGGCGGATGTCCCGCCGAGCAGTACGTGAGAACGCCCTTTGCAAGATCAACCACGCCGACAAAGAGCGTCGCAAACGTCTCAACGCGCGAGAAGCCCAAAAGAAACTCATTCAGATTTGCTACCATACGGGCGGGTCCTATCCCCTCCCACGCATATGCGGAAAGCGCGGTCTTGACCGCCGACGACACTGAGGCGGCCTCGATGCCCTTGCCGGAAACATCTCCCATAATGATGCATGCACGTCGCCCCGAAAGCCTCACCAGACTGTAAAAATCACCGCCGACAAAAGCTTCGGCCGTTGCGGACGAATAAATCCCTTGCGCATCAATACCATCAACATGCTGCAGTTCGTTCTTCATGCCTGTCATCAACGCCTGTGAGATACGCTTATTTTGCTGACTCTCCTCCGCACCCGCGACAATCGCGCGAACGCTCACGGCCACGCGACTCAAAAGCTCCAGATCAATGTCACTCATGGGCTCAGATCCATACTCACGTAAAAAGAGCCAGGTACGACACGCTCCCTCTAGTTTCCCGGCGAGAAGTGCCGCGCCTACACACGGTTGTCCAAGCGCATGAAGCGCTTCGCTCAATTCTGACTCAGGCGCAACTGCAACTACTTGAGCTTCCTCTTCTTTTGTTAGGTCCTCCCCCAAGTCAGCCGGAAGCTCAAATACCGAGCCCTTCGTGGGATGTACTACCTTCTTTCCCGATACCTCACACCAACCAACCGGAAAAACAACCGCGTCAAGAGCTTCAGCGATCTCTTGCATGATCTCCGGCAACAACTCAAAAGCAGATTTTCCCTCAGTATTGGCCGCCGCAAGTAACCGATTACGAATATCAACCGAAAGCTCGCGCAATTCTGAACGGCGTTGCGTACGCATCGCGGAAAGCGCACCAACAAGCTGTACCGACAAGTAATTTGAAATAGAGTCCAGAAGACGCGTGTCATCAGAGCTTAAGGGATGCACGGTTTTCCATCCTACCTCGATAAGCGCTATGATTTGCCCGCCAAACCATACGGGTACTGCGATAAAGCTCATAAACGGCGGTAGATGATGTGTCGCAACTGCATAAACCTCGCGCGTGTCATCGTTCACGACGCTCCGGAAGTCCAGGTGCCCATTGCGTAGATCCTCATGATCCGGCGGCATTATCCGCAGACGCAATGCATGGCCCGCATCTGAGCAGAGCTTTTCGATGGTATGACCAAACCGAACAAAACGAGGAGACAGGGCCCTTGAAACGGATTCGGTTACCCCATGCAAATGAAAGCCGTCATTTTCTGCAAGATATATCAGCGCGCCGTCAGCCTCCATGGTGTCGGAGATCTCCGTGAGCACGCGCTCAAGCAACTGACCCATATTCTCTGAGTCCAATGTATCCAGCACAATGTGGAGGGCTCCCGAAAGCCTCTTATTTGCTCGATGAAGGTCTTCTATCGTACGTAGTTCTTCTCGATTGGAAATTATCTCATTGTCTACCGGAGCGGCAACGAGCACGAAAGCCTCTGTAGGCGTCCCTACCCGCTCGGAACGCACTCGCAGCGCCAAAGGTTCACCGGCAGCGCCCGAGACCATTACAAGCGCTGTGCTCCCGTCAAGCGCAAAAGGTAGTGACTCCGGAGAGAACGCCGTTGACTCAACTTCCGTTGTACCGGGCGCAAAATATGTGCGAATGTCGGATCCAACAAAGTCTTCCTCATGCCATCTAAAAAGCCTTACCGCCTCGTCATTGGCGAGAAGTACGCGGCCGTCCACATCAAAAATAACGATAGCATCTCCCACAAGTTGCAAAATACGCGCAAGTGTTGCGGTAACGGTGCCGTCGATAATTCCATCAACAGACTGCACACTCAATTCATGCTTTTTTACAGACTCCGCCATAGGTGTCACCTTTCATCTCTCAAATGGTATTGTGCCACGAAATCAGCAATGAGAGAGACTCCGGACTATTATGCAATCAGCAAATTACAAACTGTCCCATAATTATGGACGTTGAAGTTTTGGAGTTATAGAGATTTAAGCAGCACGGTTATATGGATTTAAGCAGCACGAAAAAGCGGGCCCCGAAGGACCCGCTTTTAATGCACGATAAAAGATGCAAACCGACAAGGTCAAGTGGTACGTAACCGCTTTTTACCTTACTTCTCCCAGCCGATATCCTCGGTACGAATGTCAAGGTACAGGCATGGTCCGACATTAGCAATACCCTTCTTGGTAACAATAACTTCAGGGCCGGAGTAGACAGGCAGGTAACCGTAGGTAGCCATGCTCTTCTTCTCGGCATCGTTGCTTGCTTTGACCTGTTTGGCGTGGTCGGAAATGGAAGGAACCTTCGCAAACTCGGCATCAATTTCTGCGTTACCGCACTTGGCAAAGTTGGACTCGGACTCAGATCCATAGAGCTGACCGCCGTTCCAAATGGAGGTTGCGGTGCCGCTCCATCCAAACAGGCAAGTGTCCCAATCGCCAGAAACCAATACCTTGGAGAACTCGGAGGACGGGTGGTTGTCAATCGTAACTTCAATGCCGGCATCCTTGGCCATCTTCTGCACTGCGGCCGCACGGTTCTTAGTGGTTGCCGAATCGCCAAACGTTGTAAAGGCAAAGGCCGCTCTGGTGCCGTCCTTGGCATAGATTCCGTCGGAGCCGAGCGCATAGCCCGCATCCTCAAGCGTCTTCTTTGCTGCTGCGGTATGTGCAGCGCTGTCCTTTAGATCCTTAACATCAGAGGGCAGGTTGTTCTCATAGCCGTCAGACCACGTCTGAAGAAGCATGGAACCCGGAGCTTCCTCCTGCCAATTGACACCCTGGAAAACGATGGAGACGATGACCGAAGGATCAATGGATTGACAGAATGCCTTACGGACGTTGATATCGGTAAGAGCGCCACGTGTGGAGTTAATCTCAATGTTATAGACCGACTTACCGTATGCGCGCCGTATCTGTGCGTCCTCCATGCTATTGAAGTTGGAGAGCATCTCGGCAGAGCCGGACTGAGTTGCGCCGGTTGTATCAATCTCTCCGTTTTTGAACGCATTGAAGAGCGCCTGGGCCTCCATCTGCTTGAAGACAATCGTATCAAGCTTTGGCTTATCACCCCACCAGTTGGGATTTTGCTTGAAGGTCACCTGCGTGTCATTGAAAGAGTCAATGGTAAACGGACCTGCGCCCCACTCGGCATGTGGATTATTGGCCCAGCCATTATTGAAGGTATCGACATCAACTGCAGATGGGTGTAAGGCAACGCCAAAGAGCGCCTCAGCCGGATACACGGGCTCTGTCATGGTAACAACGGCAATCTTGTCAGTATCACCTTTGGCGACGCTTTCAATCTTGTCATAGCCGTCGGTAGCAGAAGGCGTGTAGTCCGCATTCTTGCCACTCATAACGGTATAGACGGCATTAAAAGCCTGCCAGTCCATGGAGGTGCCATCGTTAAAGACGGCCTTCTCGGCATATTCAACCGTAATGACCTGTTTACCAGTACTCTCGTCCACCTTGATGGACTTGATGAAGTCAGGATTGGGTTCAATCTTGGATCCCGTGGCATCACCAAGCACGCAAAGGGCAGGCATGTAGTAATTCCAAAGATCGTGCATGTAGACAGTGTTTCCCGCTACATTAAGGTAATTCCAATCCGGTCCAATCTCATTGATGGGCAGCGTAAGGGTGCCACCGTCCTTAATCTCGTCACGCTTCTTGGCGTTGATGTAGACCTGGCCCTTCTCAGGAAGAGGAAGTTTGTCAAGAGCCGTGGTAGCCGGACTTCCCTCTAATGGCTCAGCGTCACCGGACACCTTATTTCCATCGTTGGCGGTGCCACCGTTATTGCAGCCGACAAGGCCGAAACCTGCGACGGCAACACCGGAAAGCGTTAAAAACGAACGACGGGAAAGATTTTTGTACGTCATACGATCACCCATTCCATTAACAGTGAACTGCTGATTTGCTCACTATAGCAAATCAAAAAATGAGGATGTAATCGGAAACAGACTGTTCAATATATAGAAACAGATTGTTTAACGTATGGAAACGTTCTGTTTACAAATGCGATAAACACATGAAAAGCGAGCCTCCGGGGAGGCTCGCTACTCTTTTCGTGGTGTCGGAGGCGGGACTTGAACCCGCACGACCGTTTAGTAAGTCACTAGCACCTCAAGCTAGCGCGTCTGCCAATTCCGCCACTCCGACATGCTTTACAGCGAGGGATATACTAACACATTCCGCTCCATTGCGCGCGAGAAAATCAAGAAAGTTTTTCTCAACACAGCCCTTCACGAAACTCTATCCCCCAAGCTTAGTCTTTCTGCCAACCAAGATCGGTTACAGGCGTGGACTCAAAGAGTGAAGGACCGTAGTTTGCCAGACCCTTCTTGACAACAGAGCAGTCAGGACCGGTGAACAGAGGCAGATAGGCATAGGTTTCCATCAGCTTCTTTTCGGTATCGTTGCACTGCTTAGCCTGTGCAGTCTTATCCTTAATGGAAGGAACCTTTGCAAACTCAGCATCAGTTTCGGCAGTGCCCTGCTTACCAAAGTTAGAAGAAGACTCTGAACCGTATAGCTGGACACCATTCCAAATGGAGGTAGTAGTACCATTCCAAGCGAAAAGACAAGTATCCCATGCACCGGAGCTCAAAAGCTTAGAGAACTCAGAAGAGGCGTGGTTGTCAATATCAACTTGAATACCCGCATCCTTTGCCATCTTCTGAATGGCAGCAGAACGGTTCTTAACGCTTGTGGAGTCACCAAAGGTAGTAAAGGAGAAGCTTGCCTTGGTATCGCCCTTTGCGTAGATGCCATCAGAGCCAGCCTTATAGCCTGCATCCTCAAGTGTCTTCTTTGCAGCTGCGGTACGAGCGGAAGCGTCCTTAAGGTTCTTTAAATCATCAGGACGGTTGTCCTCATAGCCGTCTGCCCAGTACGGAAGGAGCATGGAACCTGGCGCTTCCTCTTGCCAATTGACGCCCTGGAAAACGATGGAAACGATGGTTGCGGGATCGACTGCCTGGCAGAATGCCTTACGGACTGCAATATCCTGAAGCACTCCGCGTGTAGAGTTAATCTCAATAACCGCAATAGAGGTAGAAAGGCCACGACGAATCTGAGCGTCTTCCATGCTGTTAAAGTTGGAAAGCATCTCAGCAGTACCGGAAAGACCCGTACCGACAGAGTCAATCTCACCGTTTTTGAACGCATTAAAGGTAGCCTGGGCTTCCATCTGTTTATACGTTATCGTCGTAGATTTAGGAGCATCCCCCCACCACTTGGGATTGGGCTTGAAAGTAGCATGGGTATCATCGAAGGAATCAACAATGTAAGGACCAGCACCATATTCAACATGAGGATTATTCAAAAAGCCACTGTTAAACGTATCAACATCAAGGAAATCGGGGTGAAGCACCCTGTCTACAAGAGCCTCATACGGATAAACCGGCTCTCTCATGGTAATAACTGCCGTCTTTGCGGTATCACCCTGAGTAACGCTTTCAATCTTGTCGTAGCCATCGGTTCCGGGAACCTCGTAGTCGCTACTTTGGCCGGAGAGGCACTTCCATGCAGTTTCAAGTGCTTTCCAGTCAATATCGGTTCCATCGTTGAACTTGGCTTGATCGGCATACACAACGGTAATAACCTGCTTGCCTGAAGACTCATCAGAGGATAGGGATTTAATATAATCCGGATTTGCTGTGTATTTAGAACCGGTTGCATCGGTAACAACCATACCAATGGGCATATACAAAGACCACAGCCAGTTCATGTAGGTTGTATTACCTTCAAGCCCCACATAATTCCAATTGGGGCCGACCTCATTGATGGCCAACGTTACCGTTCCGTCGTCTTTGACGTCGTCGCGCTTCTTGGGGTTGTTGTACGTCTTGCCCTTCTCAGGAAGCGGGAGCTTGTCGAGAGCGGTTGTTGCCGGAGAGCCGTCCTGTGGCTCAACTCCTGTATCGCCGGAACCTCCCTGAGCACCGTTGCCTCCACCGCAGGCGGTAAGTCCAAGACCTGCTGCAGCAAGACCGGAAACCTCAAAGAAAGATCGACGGGTCAGACTGTTAGCCATAAAATCACCTATTCCGTTTATTGGCCTACAGATTCAATAACCATTAAAATATACGCTTTTTTTAGCCGTTTTCGCAAGAAGAAACAGTTATGTAACATCTGAAATCCACTTTAAGAAATCCTAAAAGTTCAAAAGCAGCTTAAAAGCGCGAGAAGTGCGGCTCCATGCACGCACTTCTCGATACAACATCTAAATCTTGCCCCGTCTTTGGCGGGTTCTTTTAATCCCCTACTCGACGGTAATACGCTCTGCCGGAACGAGTTTTCCGTCTTTGTAGATAAGACGCTCGCGCGTACGTTCAATCTTAGGATCCGGAATAGGAATTGCGGAAAGCAATGCCTTGGTGTAGGGATCTTGAGGATTGTTGAAGACTTCCTCAGTCTCACCGTACTCCACAATCTTACCGAGGTGCATAACGGCAACGGTGTCGGAAATATGCCGGATAACTGCAAGGTCATGCGCAACAAAGAGATAGGAGATCTTCAGCTGAATTTGAAGGTCTTCAAGCAGGTTAATGATGCCGGCCTGAATGGAAACATCAAGCGAAGCAATGGGCTCGTCCAACAGCAAAATCTTAGGATTTGTTGCAAGGGCGCGAGCAATGGCAATACGCTGACGCTGGCCGCCTGAGAACTGAGACGGGAAGCGGTCAACATAGTCAGGGTTAATACCGACAAGCACCATAAGCTCACCAATACGCTTATTGATGTCGGCATCTTTCCATCCCTGTGCTTTCAGAGGCTCTGCCAAAACATCATAGATAGGCATTCTTGGATCAAGAGAACTCATGGGGTCTTGGAAAATAACCTGGAGATCTTTGCGAACCGCACGGCGCGCATGAGCGGATTTAAGCTCTGCCGTATCCTTACCAAGCACAACGATGCGGCCGTCCTCAGGCTTCAGAAGATCCATGATTTGCATAAGCGTGGTGGACTTGCCTGAACCGGACTCGCCGACAAGAGCCAGCGTCTCGCCCTCGTGAATCTGAAAACTCGCGTGATCAACAGCAGTCATTGTGCCCTTCTCGCGGCGGACAAAGCCCTTGCCCTGAACAGGGAATGTCTTGGTAAGGTTATCCACTTCAAGCACAATGGGGCGCTCGGAGCGAGGCACGTCTACCCATTTAGGCAGCAGCGGCTCAAACTCAGGATATACCTCTGCGTAGGTGAGATTCTTTTTACAAATCTCCTCCAAGCGGTGACACGATGCCAAATGACCCTCCGCAGCATTTGCAAGCGTCAACTCAGGCTCAACGGCGCGGCACTTCTCGGTTGCCATAGGACAACGCGGATTGAAGGGGCATCCCGAAGGAATGGCTGCAAGCGAAGGCGGGTTACCTTTAATTGGCACGAGCCTGTGCTCTGCAGGCAAATGCGGCTTTGGAACTGCACCTAAAAGACCCATGGTGTATGGATGCCGAGGCTCGGCAAAGAGCGTATCCACACTTGCACGCTCGACTCCGCGGCCTGCATACATAACCATAATGTCATCAGCGGTACCCGCAACGACACCCAAGTCATGCGTAATCAGGACAACGGCGGCTCCCGTCTCCTTTTGCGCCACCTTCAAAACGTCAAGAATCTGCGCCTGAATCGTTACGTCAAGAGCAGTAGTAGGCTCGTCGGCAATGATGATGTCGGGGTTATTGGCGATTGCGATGGCAATAACCACGCGCTGACGCATGCCGCCTGAGAATTCATGTGGATAGGCGTCCAAGCGCTCTTCCGGATTGGTGATACCGACAATCTCAAGAAGCTCAAGGCAACGATTGTGAACATCGGCCTTTGGCATGTGAGGATTATGAGTCAAAAGAGCCTCAGCAAGCTGATCGCCGATGGTAAACATAGGAGTCAGCGCAGACAGCGGATCTTGGAAAATCATGGAAATCCTTGTACCGCGAAGCTTTGACATCTCTTCATCGGTTTTGCCGAGAAGCTCCTCGTCTCCAAGCTTAATTGAACCCGTGACATGTGCATTGTCATCAAGAAGTCCGATCAAAGAGAGCGCGGTGACGGACTTACCGGAACCGGATTCGCCAACGATACCTAAGGTACGACCGCCCCAAAGGTCAAAGTTAACGCCACGAACGGCATCAACACGGCCGGCTTCGGTGTTAAAGGAGACCTTAAGATTACGGACGCTCATAACGGGCGCGCCCTGCGGAGCACCCTTTGGTCCGTTGGACTCCAGCATCTCATAGCGAAGAACGTCGTCTTCCACCATGTTCTTCTCAACTGTTTTACTCATATCAATATCAGCCATTACGCACGCTCCGTCGTATCCGTATCCGTTTTGGCGTTACGTGAACTCTCCGAATCCTGCGCTTCAGCAGCATCGTCATCGTCCTCGACCATGCCTGCCGCACGAGAATAAGGATCGAAAGCATCACGAAGACCGTCACCGATAAGCTGCATGCTTACGCAAAGAATAATCAACACAATCGATGGAATCAAAATGAGCCAAGGAGTGGACAGCATTGCCGAAGAGCCCGCACTCAAAAGATAACCCAGTGAGGTGTCAGGAGCCTTAATGCCAAGGCCCAGGAAGCTGTATGCTGTTTCGGAGTTAATACCGCCGATAACGCCAAGAACCGTGTCAATGATAAGAATTGAACCGAGGTTTGGAATAAGGTGGCGAATAATGATCTTAATTGAAGGAACACCCATATATTTGGCTGCACGTACATAATCACGCTCGCGAAGCGAAAGCGCCATAGTGCGCAAGGTACGAGCATAGCCAATCCATCCGAAGGCCGTCATACCGATGATGAGCATAACCCATCCTGTGGTACCGGAAGCCGCGCGAACAATCATGGCAACCAAAAGGAAGCTTGGAATGACCATGAGCATGTCAAGAATCCACATGCCAATCTTTTCGGGAACGCCGCGAACGTATGCGATGGCGGTACCGATAACGGCCGCAATCACCGAAGTCAGAAGTGCATAGGTAATACCGATGGTCAGCGAACGGCCAAGGCCATGCACAACGCTGGCATACAAATCAATGCCTGCTCCGTCCGTACCAAACCAATGCTTGGCATTAGGGGCTTGGTTAATGGCAGTAAAGTCCGGGTCAACGTAGTTGTACGGAGTCAGATACTTACCAAAAAGAGCAATAAGAATCAAAACAAGCAAGATTCCCAAGCCTATCATGGCAGAGCGCTGACGCAAGAAACGTCTGCCGATAAGGCCGAAGTAGCTAATACGCTTAACTTCTCCGGAACCAAGAGAATCAGCCTGGAGTTCAAGCTCGGCGTTTGTCATCTGTCCTTTATTTGTGGTAAGAGAAGCAGCGGAATCTTCCACTTTTTCAGTAACTTTTTCTTTATCGTTAGCCATTGCTGCCTCCTTAGCTCATCTTAATTCGTGGATCAAGGGCAGCTGCAAAGAGATCGGCGAGAAGTGCGCCCACAAGCGTACATGCAGCAGAGAATGCGGCGACTGCAACGGCACCATGAATGTTGTTGTTATTGATACAGTTGATAAAGTACTCACCAAGACCGTGGATAGCAAAGATCTTCTCGGTCATAACGGCGCCCGTAAAGATGCCTGCGATAGAGAAGGCAACGTTTACTGCCGTTGGAATGAGCGAGGCCCGCAAGGCATGTCTGCGAATGGCCTGCTTGCGCGTTAATCCCTTTGCACGTGCAGTGCGTACGTAGTCCGCATGCATCTCATCCAAGAGGTAAGTACGCTGCGTCAGGTGATAGCCAACGGAGCTGACAATGGTCAGAACAAGCGTTGGTAAGAAGATGTGCTGCAAGAAGTCAAGGAGCCACTCAAAAAACGTTGGGAAATTCCCGCTGGAAAGACCCGTAACGTAGAAAATCCTGCTGCCGGTAAGAGCATTAATCTCAATTGCGGCAAAGACAATCAAAATTGCAAGAACAACGGTTGGAATGACCATAAAGAGCGAGGCCACGCCGCTAAAGAAACGATCTTGCCACTGATATTGTCGCTGTGCGGTATATACGCCAAGCCCGACACCTATAAAGATGGACAAAATGGTTGCCAAGGTCAGAAGCTGAACGGAAGCCAAGAACTTTGAGCTCATCTGCGTATTGATGGAGCTGCCATCCGGAGCCATACCCCAATCAAAATGAGTAACGACACCAACAAGCCACTTTTGGTATCTCTCAATAACGGGAGTCTTATCGTTCAGATTAGCTTTGTAGAGCGACTGCTCGATAGAATCCTGAGGTGGACGAGGAGTGCGCTGCTCATAGTTAGAGCGAGGACTCATAAATGCAGATGCAAGGAAAAACGTAAGCGACGTTGCGACAAAAATCATCACAATGTAGCTCAGTATCCTCTTGGTCAAATACCAGACAAACCGTGCCATTTACTCTCCTTACCGCCATGCGTCTGTACGAATACAGACGAGGAATTTTCAAAATGGCAATCGAACATTTCCAACGAATACTACCTCTTATGCATGAAAATCCCATGGAACCCACATACACTAAACGGCAATTTTATCACGAGTAGCGCGCAATCAGCCAAATTACTCCAAGAAAAATGTAAAACCGAGCAATTACCCACCGTGTTGAGCAGCCAAAAGAGCACATTCGCAACAAAATCATGTCTTATAATGACAGTGTTTTTTGGGCAGTATATCGAGAAATACCCATTGTTTACCTTTGTGAAATGTAGGCTGCCAGATTTTTTGTACTCCTCGCCTCTCGAATATGAATCTCAGGCGATAAAGTCAGGCAATGAAGCCGTCATTTCAAAATAAGACCTATAAATACAAATATGGCGAGAAGATCAATCTTCTCGCCATACAACAGTGTTTACAGCTTCTCAAAAACCTTCAGCAAGACGCATATGGTGCATCCGTGGAGATTTTTATCCAACGTTCATAGAACCCAAAGGAAATGTAAGCGACATGATAACAATGCAGAGGATGAAGATGGTTGTAGTGATGATGGTCAGACGATCAAGATTCTTCTCAAGAATACCGGTGCCTGCGTTGGAATTGTACATGGATGCAGCAATCATGTCAGAGATGCCCGTTCCCTTACCGGAATGTGCCAGCACCAAAAAGATAGTTAAGATACCGGAGATACAAAGCAGTACCAGCAAAATAGTATTTAGTGCACCCACAAAAAGCTCCTTTAGGTTACGCAGTTTTACTGCATGTGTTAGCGTGTTGGAAACAAACTTTCTAACAGACAAAACTAGCGTAATAGAATAACACACGCCACATCTTTTTGAAATGCAGCGTGTGTATTTTCGCAAAATACGTATACCGTTCAGGATGGCTTGCACGTGGCGTTTACACCATGGGAGCACCCGCCGTGCGCTCAAAGCCTTTCTTAGTTCATCGCGCTCTTTACCATAGCGGCAAAAGAGTCAGCCTTGAGTGATGCACCGCCTACCAAAGCACCGTCCACGTCCTCTTTCTCGAGGAAGCCGTTGATGTTTTCGGGCTTTGCCGAGCCGCCATACAAAACGCGAATGCCGGCAGCGATCTCGGAGCCAAAAATCTCAGCTAACGTCTTACGGATTGCGCCGCACACCTCTTGCGCGTCATCAGCCGTCGCGGTCTTTCCGGTACCGATGGCCCAAATAGGCTCATAGGCCACTACGTACTTAGAGGGATCTGTAATCTCAAGACCGGCCGTATCGGCTTTAATCTGCTCGACGACAAACTCAACATGCTTTCCGGCTTCGCGAATCTCCAAAGACTCGCCGCAGCAAGAAATTGGGATGATACCGTGAGCCATCAATGCCTTTGCCTTGCGGTTAATGTCCTCGTCAGTTTCGCCAAAATATCCGCGCCGCTCCGAGTGACCAATAATGCAATAGGTGGCACCTACGGACTCCAGCATGGAAGGTGCGGTTTCTCCGGTATATGCACCGGACTCCTCCCAATATACATTCTGTGCGGAAAGAGCAACGGAAGAGTTTGCCTGAGTAAGAACCTCAGAGACGCCTTTGAGGTCAACGGCAGGAGGAGCCACCACGACATCAACGTCTCCTGTGCCTGCTGAGAGCTCATCAACGATTCCCTGGGCAAGTACGATTGCCTCAGAGAACGTCTTATTCATCTTCCAGTTGCCGGCAATCATACGCTTACGCATCGAGAAGCGCCTCCACTCCAGGAAGAGCCTTACCTTCAACGAGCTCCATGGATGCTCCACCACCTGTAGAGATCCAGCTCATCTTATCGGCAAGACCGAACTTATTGATAGCGGCAACGGAATCGCCGCCGCCGATAATGGACGTGCAATCGGAATCTGCAATGGCGCGAGCAACTGCCTCAGTGCCCTTTGCAAACTGATCAAACTCAAAGACACCCATCGGTCCGTTCCAGAAAACGGTCTTTGCGCCCTTGATAGCATCGGTATAGAGCTGAACCGTCTTGGGGCCAATATCCATGCCCATGCGATCATCAGGAATGTTGTCGGAATTGACAGCCTCCCCTTTTGCATCCTCGCCAAAGTGATCGGCCACAACGTTGTCAACAGGAAGCAAAATCTTGCAGCCCTTGGCTTCGGCTTTCTCGAGCATCTTCTTTGCAGGCTCAACCCAATCGGGCTCCTGCAGTGAAGTGCCTACGGTATAACCCTTTGCGAGGAAGAACGTATAGGCCATACCACCGCCGATAATAAGGGTATCGGCAGAATCAATAAGGTGATCAAGGACGCCAATCTTGGAAGAAACCTTCGATCCACCGACAATGGCAACAAACGGACGAGCAGGATCGGCAAAGATTGAGGTCAGCGTATCAACCTCTTTCTCAAGCAGGAAGCCGGCATAGGCAGGCAGATAGGCAGCCGGTCCAACGACAGAACCCTGTGCGCGGTGAGCAGTACCAAAAGCATCAAGTACAAAGATGTCACCATACGAAGCAAGGATCTTTGCAATTTCCGGATCGTTTTTCTTCTCGCGCTTATCAAAGCGGACGTTCTCAAGGACAAGAACCTGGCCACTCTCAAGGGAGTCAACGGCTTCCTTGGCCTTCTCGCCATACGTGTCCTCTACGAACTTAACCGGCTTACCCAAAAGCTCAGAGAGCTTCTCGGCAGCGGGACGCAGTGAGAGCTCAGGCTGGAAGCCCGTACCATCGGGACGACCAAGGTGGCTCATCAAGATGACCTTGGCGTTGTGGTCAAGCAAATACTGAATGGTGGGCAGAGCTGCACGGACACGAGTATCGTCGGTTACAACGCCATCCTTTAGAGGCACGTTAAAATCAACGCGCATAAGAACGCGCTTACCATCGACATCGGCGTCACGAACGGTCTTCTTTGTGAAAGCCATGTCATTCCTCTTTCTCTTCACGTTTCTTTGAATGCTGATTTCTTCTTATCCAGTAAGAAGACATACAAGCCAAATACAAATGTACAGGCTAAATACTTCTCATAAAAAGGCGCAGCCGCGGCAGATGCTGCGACCGCGCCGAAGCGTCACATATGTGAGCGCACTTACGCAACGAACTTCTCGAAGTACTTGATGGTGCGGACCATCTGAGAAGTATAGGAGTTCTCGTTGTCGTACCAAGAGGTAACCTGAACGAGTGTCTGGCCGTTGCCAAGATCGTTGCACATGGTCTGTGTAGCGTCAAAAATGGAACCGTGGGTCTCGCCAACGATGTCGCGAGAAACAATCTGATCCTCGTTGTATCCGAAGGTCTCAGGAATGGTCTCCGCATATGCCTTCATGGCAGCGTTGACCTCGTCAACAGTTACCTTCTTATCAACGACGGCATAAAGATTGGTGATGGAGCCGGTTGGCGTAGGAACGCGCTGAGCAGCACCGATGAGCTTGCCGTTGAGCTCAGGAAGGACAAGGCCGATTGCCTTGGCAGCACCGGTTGAGTTAGGAACAATGTTCTCGGCACCGGCGCGGGAACGACGGAAGTTACCCTTGCGCTGAGGACCGTCCAAAATCATCTGATCGCCGGTATATGCGTGAATGGTGGTCATAATGCCGGAGACAATGTGCGCAAAGTCATTGAGGCCCTTTGCCATAGGAGCAAGGCAGTTGGTGGTGCAGGAAGCAGCAGAGATGATGTTGTCATCTGCGGTAAGAGTCTCATGGTTAACGTTGTAGACAATGGTTGGGAGGTCATTTCCTGCAGGAGCAGAGATAACAACCTTCTTGGCGCCAGCGTTAATGTGAGCCTGTGCCTTCTCCTTTGAAGTGTAGAAGCCGGTGCACTCAAGCACGACGTCAACATTAAGGTCTCCCCAGGGAAGGTTGTTTGCGTCTGCCTCTTTGTAGATGATAATCTCATGACCATCAACAATAATGGAGTGGTCGGTGGACTCAACCTTGTGATCACGAGCATAGTTGCCCTGGGTAGAGTCATACTTCAAAAGGTAAGCAAGCATCTCTGGGGACGTAAGATCGTTGATGGCAACAATCTCGGAACCCTCGTGGCCAAACATCTGCCTGAAGGCAAGACGACCAATGCGGCCAAAGCCGTTAATAGCAACTTTTACTGCCATACGTAATGCTCCTTTCGATGACGTCAGGGCTTCTCCCCAACGGTCATAAAACATATAAACCGTACACCGTTTATATTACCGCACTCACCGAAAAGTTAAACGGAGTTATTGAAACTTTTCTGCTTTCTGTACTATTTCCTCAAGCCGGAGAAGACGATGATACATTGCCGATTTCGATACGGACGGCACAAGAGATTCTCCCAGCGCCGCAAGTGATACCTCGGGATTTTCTCGCCTAGCCCGACAAAACTCTTGCACCGCGGGCGGCAGTTTGCTCAGTCCTATAAGTTGATCGGCACGATCAATCAAACTGAGTTGTAATGCCGCCGCATTAGAAGAGCGCCTCTGGTTGGCAACCTCCGCATTCACTCCTCGATTAACATTGTTGCGAACATACTTCATCTGGCGAGCCGCAAAGACAACCTTTGCCATATTCTGAGCTCCAATAAAACGCAAAAATGCAATGATATCGTCTGAGCTCTTGAGATACACCGCATACAGCTCACGCGTTCGTTCTGCCTGAGACGTATGTTTATTCCGATGATTCAAGCGGCCGGTAACTCCTGCCGTGGCGAGAAGAACCACAAGATCCTGGGCAAAACGCTCTCCCGTTACGGCAATCTCCAAATGAAAGTCCTTACGAGGGTCAGCAACAAAACCACCGGCCATAAAAGCACCACGGAGAAACGCCGCCCGCGCTTGTTTTGTTTGCAGAAGTGTTCGTGGTATTCCCTGGTTGATGCCAAAATCAGATGTCAGGATACCCAACTTGGCCAGGGCATCGCCCAGTGCTTCTTGATCGGAAATTTCAAGTAAGTAATTGCGTTTTTTATGCATAATGGAACGTCGGTATTCGATTGACGTACCTAAACCAAAAAGCTGGCGGGACAGCGCTACAACGGTACGCGCTACGGTACCCGTCTCGGTTACAATGCGCACGCTATACGAGCGGGTTCCGTGAAACGACAGCGTACCCGTCACGCGTATCAATGCGGAGAGCTGCGCTAAATCAGCCTCTTTTGACGCGGACACGACGCGCGAAAGTTCATTTTTTACCTCGGCGGTAAATGACATAGACCCTCTCTATTGCCCTTTGGCCTGCGTGTTTGCAAGCGCAAGATCACGGTGTGAAAGTGTAGCACGATAGCCCGCCTGCAGAAGGTGCTCGCTTGTTGCCTTTGCAATGGCCACGCTTCTATGCTGCCCTCCCGTACAACCAACCGCAATGGAGAGATGCGACTTTCCCTCTGCCACATAGCCGGGCATAATGACGTCCAGCAGTTCAAACCATGACTTTAGGAATTTCTTGGTTGTGGGGTTATCGAGCACGTATGTGGCAACGCGCTCATCAAGCCCCGTCATGGTGCGCATTTCTGGGTCATAAAACGGATTGGGCAAGAACCGCACGTCAATCATAAGATCCGACTCAACGGGCATCCCATGCTTAAAGCCAAACGAGAAAACATTTACTTCAAGAAGCTGCTGGTCGGAAAGCTCCGAGAAGATGCGGCGCAAGCGATTGCGCAGCGTTGTCGTGCGCATGGTTGACGTATCGATGACGACATCTGCTGCCTTGCGCACCACCGCAAGTTGCCTCCGTTCGCGCTTGACGGCCTTCTCAAGAGATTCACCCTGTTGTGCCACCGGATGCCGACGGCGATTCTCGTCATAGCGGCGCATGATAACCTCATCCGACGAGTCGAGAAAAACCATGCTGTAGGTCAGCTCATGGTCGGCAAGCGAATGCAGAACCTCAAGCATATCGTCAAAAAGTCCCTGCGAGCGCAAATCACACGTAACGGCCAGATGACGGCCTATACTTGAATTGATTCCCACCACGTTTGCAAGCTGCAAGATAAGCGTCGGCGGCAGGTTATCAATGCAGTAATATCCCATATCCTCAAAGACGTGCAGCGCCTGCGTGCGCCCGGAACCCGACATACCGGTAATAATCACAATGTCAGGCACGGATACTTTTTGCCTTTGAATAGGATTATCTTGACCCATAAGCCCTCTTCCTTTGCAAGGCCGACGGCGAGAAGTACTTCTCGCTCTGTCTATGATTCAATCGCTGCTTTGAACCATGACGTAATTGAAGTCGGATGCGTGATGCCCGTGCCGGAGACAACTGCCCAAGCGCCAGCATCAATGGCAGCCTTGGCATCTGCGGGCGTGTGCACGTGTCCCTCGCAGATGATGGCAATACCGGGAAACTCGGTGGTCGCCTGGCGGAGCAGCGGCAAATCAGGACCGTCGTCCAAGGTGGTATCGATTGCCGCCTTGTTATGCGAAAGCGTCGTTGAAACCAAATCGCAGCCGCACGCCACGGCACGGCGTATGTCATCCATGGTCATGCAATCGGCCATGACAAGCGCGTCGGTACGCTCACGCAAAGAGCGGACCGTTTCCGCAAACGTCCTTCCGTCGGGACGGGCGCGATCGGTTGCATCAAGCGCCACCACGTCTGCTCCTGCATTGACGACCGCAAGAGCATGACGCAAGGTTGGCGTAATGTAGACGCCCTCGTGTCCCTCTTTCCAAAGACCGATAACGGGGATTTCCACCCGTCCTTTGATGGCGGCAATATCGGAGAGTCCCTGGCACCTAATGGCGACAGCGCCTCCCAGCTCGCAGGCGCGCGCCATCTGTGCCATGGTTTCAGGGTGGCGAAGCGGCTCTCCGGGATATGCTTGCACGCTTACGATAAGTCCACCTTTGAGAGACTGTACCAGCGGATTTAATGACATGTGTTCCTCGTCTCCAAATATGCGGGATCAAAAAGATTTTCAACGGCACCAATAAGCGGTGCCCGGCCACCGAGCACACCTTTTATGATGGGTGTCGATTTGACAGGCGGCATTGCCTGACTCTCAAAAGCAGCATGCAGGGCGTTTTGCCAATACGGACCACACTCTGCCACGGAACCCGAAAGAATGATGGCGGCGGGGTCAAGCATATTGCACATGCTGCCCAGCACTTCACCAAGTGCCCGGCCGGAGAGTTCTTCGGCGGCTTGCGCACGCACGTCTCCGTTATTTGCACGAAAATCAATTTCGGCACCGTCCACGGGAGAACCATCGTCGCAGCTGTCAATGCCTCCAAGCCGCAGATATTCGCGGATGATACCGGGGCCTGCGGCAACGGGTTCAAGGTGTCCCGTGGCTCCGCAGGAACAAGCCACCCCTGCGGCTGCCAAAGCGGCCACGTGCCCTATATGGCCCGCCTCGTCATGAGCCCCGAGCATGATGATGCCGTGGTTTACAAATGCACCACCGATACCCGTTCCCACGGCAACCACCAGTACCGAAGGGAGTTCTTTGCCTCCGCCGTGGCGTGCCTCACCAAGTGCGTGAGCGTGTACGTCGTTCAGTACCGCACAGGGAAGACCGCATGATTCGGTTACGACGGTGCCAAGAGAAGTGCCTCCCCACCCGGGCATGAGATCGTTGGCAAAGGTAATGTTTCCGCTACGCGGATCTACGACACCCGCAGAAGAAATGCCGACTCCCACGGGCTTCTCGCCACGCTCTTCCGCGCGAACAAGGGCGTCTTTAATTGATTGGATAACCAGCTCAAGCACATGAGCTCCGCCCAAATCCGCTTCCGTAGGGATTTTTTTGACATCATGTACCTGCGGCATCTTCTCCGCATCCAGATCAACAAGGCCGCATGCAATTTTTGTACCGCCAATATCAACGGCAACGGCGGTTCTGCGTGCATCACATTCGTAGGACACAATCATCCCTCCTCAAAAGGTTACGTATCAGAGCAGATTATTCTCAACAAGAACGGTGCGGATTGCTTCGGTATTTTCAGCGGAAAGAGGCCTTACGGGACGAGGCATCTGCGGCGTGTCAAAGACTCCCATAAGGTGAAGGGCACATTTGAAGGCACCTACACCGGCTCCGTATCCCTGCACGCCCGAGGTAACGTCAAAAATGTGAGATATTTCATTGAGCCGGTCTTGCTCGCGCTTAACCGAAGCCCAATCCCCCTCCTGTGCAGCCTTCCACATGCGAACGTATCCTTCAGGCTCAACGTTTGCAAGGCCCGGAACGGATCCATCCGCCCCGGCGAGAAGCGCCCCGTCAACCACAATCTCATGGCCGGTCAAAAGCGCCATGGGGTGACCGTTTTTCTCGTTTTCTTGTACAAGATATCGGAAAGATGCGTCATCTCCCGATGAATCCTTCACACCCGCAAGGACTCCCTCTGCGCCCAGACGTGCAAGAAGTTTCCACGGAAGCTTGGTGTGCACACATACCGGAATGTCATAGGCAAAAAGAGGTGCGTCAAGCTCAGCGTGAAGGATACGGAAATGTTCTTCTATCTCGGCGATGCCACCAAGAGCGTAAAACGGTGCCGTTGCCACAAGCGCGTCGGCTCCCGCCTCAAGCGCACGGTGTCCATGCTCAAGCACGCGCTCGGTCTGCGTGTCAATAATGCCCACCAACACGGGGACACGACCCGCAACGATACGGACTGCCTCTCGGACAATCTGATCACGTCTCTCATCGGTGGCAAAGACAACCTCCCCTGATGAGCCGAGGAAAAAGAGACCGTCAACGCCGGCATTAATCATGCGATTGACGGAGCGCTCAAAGGAAACCACATCAAGCTGATGGTCTTTGGTATCGGGGGTAACGACAGGAGGAATAACCCCTCTGAATGCAAGATTTGTAGACATGTACCGAATCCTTTCCGGTTGAATATCATTCAACGTAGTCATTAAAGTCTACCGCCTGAATACGTCAACAAAAAGTCAATTTGCAAGTTTTCAAAATCGTTAATGCGCTCATGTGCGTGTCTGGGATAGACCGCCATCCGCTTTTGTTCCGCAGGAATGCGGTTGTATGCCGCAAACGTTCCTTCGGGAAGAGACGACCGGTCCTCCAGCGAGCATGCCATCAACGTTGGACAGGTGATGCGCTCGGTAAAGCTTGCGGTATCGAGAAGACCCATGGCATCTGCAATCCGTACGTTTTTCGGTGTTTCCTGCGCACTGCAAAATCCATCCGGCACGCACGCTGCGGAGTCGGCAAAGAAGGGGTTTTGTGCCATGACACCTGCGCATTGGGAGCCGAGCAATGCCGCCGTATCCAAAGCCAGTGTCCCGCCAAGTCCTTCTCCCCAGGTTATAAGACAACCCTTGTCAACAAAGGGAAGCAGTCGTGTGGCATGAGCCGCTGCATACGCATCGGATACCAACTGAAAGAGAGGAGCTCTGCATGCACACTCAACGGCGGAATCTTCCGCTCGATCGAGTGCGTTTGCATTGAAATAGTACGCCGTCAGATTACCGGCACTGACCTCGCCTTTCCATGCTTTCTCAAACGATGTATACACTGCCTGAGGAAGACTGCGGATTTCAGGAGCCACCACGGCAAAGCCAAGCGACGCAAAGCGCGCCAGATGCAGCCAGCCCCGCACTTCTCGACCACAATCGGTATACAGTATGACGGTTGGCAAAGAGGCCACTCCCCTGGGGCGCAGTATATGAGCTTTGAGAGAGACATCGTCAGAGGCGAGGTACGTAAACTCCTCGCAGGTAAGACGTGAGCAGTTTACGGAAGCCTTCCGCACTTCCCTTGCTTCGGGTTTATTTTCCTCGCAAACGTCTGCCCAAAATTCGTCGAAAACGTCCGGACAAAGCGTGCGTCCATGATAGGTTTTAAGAAAATCCCGATATGACGAGACGTCTCTCATGAGCACACCTTTCCCGCAAGCCAAGCACGCGCATCATTTGCGTCAAAAAAGTCGATGATCGTATCGTCAAACGCCTGAATCTCCTCATGCCCGAAGCCTTCAAACAAAAGGTGTCGTTTTGGACACGTCAGTGCGTTATACACGGCAAATTGTGTGGGAACAGGACATACCTCATCGGCAAGGCCGGATCCAAAAAGTACCGGGCAGCGCACAAAACGAGCAAAGTTGACGCTGTCGACATACGCAAGCTTGCCAAAAATTTCATCCACGCGCTCCCCGCGCGGATCAAACCAATGCATGTAATAGCGAATCCCCTCATACGCTTGGGTATCAGCACCCAGCTCCCAGACGGCTTTGAAGTCTGAAAGAAACGGGAAGAGAATGGCCGCACGGTTAACGAGATCTTGATTAAGAGCACAGCAGGCAATGCCCATACCACCACCTTGCGACTGCCCGTTTACAAAGATACGGTTCGCATCAATGCCTTCAAGTTGGCTCGCAATACGGCAAAAAATTCGAACATTTTGATAGAGGCGTACGTAATAGAGATCTTTTACGGGTCCGTCAAGTCCCGCGACAAGATGTCCCGCCACCGTTGTTCCTACGTAAGCGTTTGCGTCCTGACTTCGTCCACCCTGACCGGGATTGTCAAGTGCAAGGATTGCACAGCCCATACCTACAAAAGACGCCTGCTCAAACCAAGATCGAGAAGCACCCGGATACCCGTGGAATTGCAGTACCAAGGGTACGTTCTTCTCGCCTCTTGGAGAGAGAAACTTGGCATACAGCTTTGAGCCTCCCATGCCCTCAAACCAAAGATCATAAAAACCGCAGCTTTGAGCTTGGGGTACTTCATCGGAAGGCACAAGCTGCCACCTCAGCGGCACCGCGTCGGCCTCGGCCATACGAGCCTCCCAGAACCGCTCAAAGTCAGCGGGCATCGGTGTGCGCGGGCGCGTTTTACAGAGTTCACTATGGTCAAGCTTTGAAAGGGACATCCTTAATCCTTCGTGCGTTTCATACGATACGCTAAGGGCGCACCCATTTGGATACGCCCTTACTGCCTGATTTATTTGCCAAGCTTTGGGTGAAGCAATGAAGGCGCAGCTCCAAGCAATGTTTTGGTATATGCATCCTGCGGATGCTCAAATACCTGCTGTGCCGGACCGTCTTCCATAATCTGTCCGTGATTCATGACGATAATACGGTCGGATACATACCGTACGGTTTGAATGTCATGCGAAATGAAGATCATCGAAAGACCCAACTCGCTCTTAAGATCGGTAAGCAGATTCAGGATTTGAGCTCTCACTGAAACGTCAAGCGCCGAGGTTGGCTCGTCGGCAATGATGGCAGAGGGGTTCAGCGACATGGCACGAGCAATTGCCACACGCTGGCGCTGACCGCCGGAAAGCTGACCCGGGAGAGCGCGGAGTGCAGAATGAGGAAGCCCTACCAAGCCAACAAGTTCATCGATGCGCTTCTCGCGTTCCTCCGGCGTTCCCACCTTATGTACCAAAAGCGGATCCAAGAGCTGGTCGTGCACAATCATACGGGGGTTGAGTGCCGTTGCGGGATCTTGGAAGACCACCGAAACCACACGACCTATCTGTTTGCGCAGATCGGGGGTACGTTTGGTCACATCTTGACCTTTGAAAAACACGCGACCCGACGTAGGTGATTGAAGACCGCACATAACGTTTGCAGTCGTTGACTTACCGCATCCCGACTCGCCTACAATACCAATGGTCTCGCCGGGCATGAGTTTAAGCGTAACGTTTTGTACTGCGTGCACCTTATTGGGATGAAATATTGATCCCGTACGCGTCTTGAACGTAACGGAGATATCATCCAAAAAAATGATGGGTTGCTGCTCGGTCATTTAGTCCACCTCCTTGGTATTCATGCGTTCAAGATATGGCGTAAGTCCGTGTTCTCTCAGGTACTCGTCAGGAAGTTCCGAAAAACTATGATGGCGACCAGGAATCTCTTTAAGAACCGGATGTACCTCAAGGCCAACCTCAGGATGGCTTGAGCGCGGTGCAAAGCGGTCACCCGCAGGAAAGTCTTCGGGAGAAGGCACCGATCCCGGTACCTGGTGAAGCCTTGTTCCGTCCTTTGCGCCCTCTTCGATCGAAAGCACCGATCCGAGAAGACCGCGCGTATACTCATGTACCGGATTTGTTAAGAGCTCCGTCGTGGGCGCCTGCTCAATTACCTGTCCGGCATACATAACGGTAATCTCGGAAGCCACTTCCGCCACAAGGGCAAGGTCGTGACTCACAAAGATCATGGCAAAGCCCAAGCGATCCTGCAGGTCATTCAAGAGCTTGATAACCTGCTTCTGAACGGTAACGTCCAACGCCGTCGTAGGTTCGTCGCAGATAACAAGCGACGGATCACGCGTAAGCGCCATGGCGATAAGCACGCGCTGCCGCTGTCCGCCGGAAAGCTCATGAGGATAGGATTCCAACGTACGCTTGGGGTCAAGGCCCACGAGCTCAAGAAGCTCCTCGGCCGAGCGAGTACCGCCACGGCTCGTAAGTTGTTTCATCTGAGACGAAATGAGCATTGAAGGGTTCAGCGATGACAAGGCATCCTGGTACACCATGGCAAGCTCATGCCCTAAAAGACGACGATGCTCGTCTTTGGAAATCTTGAGAAGGTCTTGTCCCTTATAGAGCACCGTTCCGGTAATAGACTCTTTAGGGTCGGTAAGGCCCATAATGACCTTGGTGGTAATTGACTTACCGCAACCGGACTCGCCCACGAGTGCCATGCACTGACCAGGGCGGACCTCAAAACTCACGCCATCAACGACCTTGACGGCACCGTGAGATTCAAAACTGATGGAAAGATCTTTGACCTTAAGTATTGGATCAACGGAAAAGTTCGGCTTATGCCTGTCCGTTCTTGCAAGCTCAATCGCTTTCAAATCACCCAAACGGCGATTGAGAGACTCTGCCTGCTCAGCGTAGGCGCGCACGGGGTCTGAAGCGAGAATATCATCCGCTCGACGAGACTCGGAGGAGTCAACGTCAACGGGTGCACCCGGAGCCGCAGCCATGGCATCAGTCAGGCCTTCGGAAAGAATGTTGAGTGCAAGGCAGGTGAACATAATGGCAAGACCCGGGAAGAACGCCTGCCACCAACGTCCGGCCAAAACGCCACCACGGGCATCGGCTAAGATGTTTCCCCATGTCGGTGTGGGTTCTTGAATACCAGCACCAATGAAGGTCAGCGAGGCCTCAAAGATGATGGCATCCGCCACAAGCGTAACGGTAAAGACCATGATGGGAGCGATACAGTTGCGAAGTACGTGTTTCCATAAGATCCACGGAGCACGGGCGCCGGAAACAATCGTGGCGCGCACGTAATCCTCGCCATACTCGCTTACGATATTGGCTCGTACGATGCGTGCAATTTGTGGCGTATACATAAAGCCGATAGCAAAAATAATGGACGGAATGCTGTTTCCAAGAATGGAAACAAAGACCGCCGCAAGCGCAATGCCCGGGAAAGACATGATGATGTCCAGAAGACGCATGATAACCTCGGACACCGCTTTTCTTGATACTGCCGCAATGGCACCCACAATGGATCCAAGCACCAAAGCCATGCCCGTAGCGCCAAAACCAATGACGAGTGAATAGCGCCCACCGTAGAGCATGCGAGACAAAATGTCACGGCCCTTATCGTCCGCGCCAAAAAGAAAACCGTTTCCGGGAGCCTGGCGGGCGGTAAAAGTCTTAAGTGGATCATGGGGAGCAAGAAGGGGTGCCAAGACTGAGGCAAGTACCACAAGCACAAGGATGACCAATGCGATCTTGGATGTGGTCTTCATATTCTTGAAGCCGCTGAACTTAAGTCCTTTTGCCGCAGCCTCCTCGAGCTTCTCGGTTTGTTTTTTTCGTATCTCAATCATGGCTACACCGTCCTGATTCGCGGATTGATAAGGATATAGAGCATGTCGACCACGATATTGATAATGATGAAGGACAGTGCCACAACAATAACAACCCCTTGCACGAGCATAGTCTCGTTGCCCTGAATGCCCTCAAGAATTGCCATGCCCATGCCCGGTAGGTTAAAAATAACCTCGATGACCACGGCGCCGCCCATGAGATAGCCGATCTTGAGTCCCAGCGTCGTAACCGGAGTAATGAGAGCATTGCGCAAGACGTTACGCGCAATGACGATGGGTTCGGGAATGCCTGCACCACGCGCGGTACGGACGTAATCGCGATCAAGCTCTTCAACCATTGCCGTACGAACAATACGCGTCATCTGACCCGTAAGGGGAACGGCCAACGCAACGGCAGGCATGATAATTCGAGCTATATACCCGGAAAAGTTTTTGGCCGGATCGGGCAGCATACCTGATGCCGGAAGTGCTTTGAGGGTAACCGCAAAAAGCAAAATGAGGAGAACCGCAAGCCAAAATGAGGGTGTTGCAAGTCCTGCGATGGAGAACACGCGAATAATCTGATCGGGCCATCTGTCTCGATACAGTGCGGCAATGACGCCCAACAAAAATGAAACAACGGCTCCAATGATGAGTCCAATAAAGGTAAGCTGCATGGTCACCGGTAAAGCTTTTGAAATGCGCTCCGCTACCGAGTAGTTTGCCGTACCGTACGTGCCTAAATCACCATGAAGTAAATCTCCCATATACCGCACATAGCGAACGGGCCATGGGTCATCAAGACCGTGTTCGGCATGATACTCTGCAATCGCTTCCGGCGTTGCGCTCTCACCCAATGCATTGTACGCAGGATCAACATGCGAAAACGACATTAGGAAGAATACAAGAAACGTAACTCCCAACGCCATGATTGGCAGCGCGATCAAACGGCGTCCAATAAGACGAAGTAGATTATTCACACTCTCCCCCTCTGAAGAACATCGAAGAAAAAGGCTCGAGCGACATTGACCCGCCCGAGCCCTATAACTACGTATAATCCGGCAGGTTCAGTTACTTTTGGGTAACCGTATTAACATCAACGAAGGACATGCCGGTGGTGCCAATACCCTTGAAGCCCTGAAGCGCTACGCCATTGCCGTTGGGCTTCTCGCTCCAAGAAGCGGTTGAGGTCTTTGCAAAGAGTACCGGATACAGAGGCACGTTCTCAGCGAGAAGATCGAAGCACTCGTTCCATGTGGACTGCTGATCCGCACCGGACTGGGTCAGAGCCTTGTCCATGAGCTCATGCAGCTTCTTCCATTCGTCCGTTTCTTTCCATGGGCAGCGCGTCTTCATCCAAATGTTGTCGCCGTACCACCAGTTCAGAAGCAAGTCGGTATCGCCACCGAAGCAGGAAGGATCTCCCGGTGCCAAGAGCAGATCCCACGATCCGTCAGCGGCATCAATGGCAGAATAGGTAGCAGGTGAAGTATCGGTCTGGATGGAAACCTTGAAGCCAAGAGCATCAAGATCTTGCTTGACCTCCGTAGCCATATTCTTAACCTGCTCGTTATCGGTTGTGCGCAGGACAACCTCACCCGGAGTGATGCCTGAATCCTTGATAAGGCTCTTTGCCTTCTCCTCGTCATGGGTATAGACCGTAGCAGCCTTGTGATAATTTGAGAAGGAAGACGGCAGATAGCAGGTAGCAGCTTCAGCCTGACCGGCCAGTGCATTGGCGATCATCTTGTCGGTATCCAGCGCATACATAACTGCCTGGCGAACCTTAACGTTATCCCATGGAGCCTTGGAGAGGTTATACATCAGGAAGCGCACACCAAAACCCTGAACGGTATCAACGGTGCAACCGGCATTCTTCAGCTGGTCAATGGCATCGGCAGGTACCATTTCCATGGCAAGCGTCGTGCCATCGGTCTGCGCAGTCAGACGAGCGGTAGGATCTTTGAGGATGTCATAGTGAAGTGCCTTATCCTTAGCGGGAGTTACTCCGTTATAGTTTGGATTTGGCTCAAGATCAAGAGAGTTGTCGCTGATGGTCTTATACATCCAAGGGCCGGATCCAACGGGCATCTTTTTCATGTCGTCTTGAGCTGACTTTGCCGGAACAACGCGGACAATGGAGAGACGCTCCTTCAAAAGCGAGAAGTTTGGCACATTCGTTTTGATGGTGACGGTAGCGTCATCTTTCTTTTCAACGGATGCGATGGGAGCAAGCATTGAAACATAAATGTTGCCCTCGGCAGTTGCGCGCTTGAATGACTCGACCACGTCGTCAGCGCTTACCGCCGTTCCGTCAGAAAACTTTGCGTCTTTTCTGATGCTTACCTCAAAGGTTGTGTCATCAACCTTCTGAGGATCGGCCGTTGCAAGCTCATTAAAGACATGATAGTCATGGTAATTCATGCCATACAGACCCTCGGAAACCTGCCAGTTAACACCAAGTGCAAGAGCAGATGACGTGGACGAAGGATCATAGTTTTGTGTTGAATATGCAGCGCCGGCAGTAATGGTACCGCCCCCTGCTTCACCCTTAACATCGCTCGTATTTGAAGCGTTGTTGTTATTGTTGTTGCCGCACGCCGTAAGGCCCATTCCCGCAGCAGCAACAGCTCCGCCTAGGAAGGTGCGACGTGATAGTTGACGACCAAAAAGCTTGCCCATTTCTGCCTCTTTCTGAGTATCTCAGGCCACAGACGTGGCTCCCTGCCACAGACGTGGCTTTTCTCCTCTATCATATTGGATATACATCTCAGAAAGGAATGACGATTCGGGTAAACGGAGTTTTTAAGGTGCACGAGAGACTCACAGGTAAAAAGAGCAAACACTTACGGTATACTTATAAGCTTCGCATTTTAGATAGATGAAGTATAAAGCGCTGTACAGCAACTTTATTGGTTTTCCTCTAAGAGATATATCTAAATTACCGCTAAACCATTGACGGAAAAATTAATACCACATCTACCGTTTACCGGCAAAATCATACCGTTTACCCCTATTTTACCTATGAAAACTGGTCTCTTATTTAATACCACATAGGCCTAAACCAACATACCAGTGTGAACGTCAGGATTCACACCATATTAGAATCACCATGTTTTCAGGATCGCCATGCTTTCAGTTCATCAAAAATTGTCTGAGCTAGCGCCGGAGAAATTCCTTTAACGTCTGCAATATCGTCTGCAGACGCCGCGTTCAGCTTCTTAAATGAACCAAAGTGACGCATAAGGTCTTTTTTGCGTTTAGGACCCACGCCTGGGATTTCATCAAGAATCGACACCGTCATGGCCTTGTCGCGAAGTTCACGATGAAACGTAATGGCAAAGCGGTGAGATTCATCTCGTACCTGTTTGATAAGGTATAGTGACGCAGAGCCCGACGGAAGAACAATAGGGGTATCGTCCCAAGGTACAAACACCTCTTCATCAGACTTAGCTAGGCCACATACCGGAATATCCAAGCCCAATTCAGCAAGCTGTTGAATGGCTGCCGTTAGCTGAGGTTTACCACCATCAACTACCAGCAAATCAGGACGTGAACCAAAGCGTTTGTCAGCCATACGCTCAGGACTATACCGCCGGCCAAGCACTTCTGACATAGACACAAAGTCATTTGCTTCATCAAGCTCGGCGTGAATCTTAAAGCGGCGATACTGTGATTTATCGGGTTTTCCATTGGTAAATACCACCATGGACGCAACCGTAAAACTACCATGCAACGTAGAAATATCAAAGCATTCTATACGCAAAGGAGGCGCTTCAAGGGCAAGTGCTGACTCAAGCTGTAAGAGCGCTTGGTTACTGCGATCATCAGAATAACCCGTGCGAATCATATGGCGCATAAGAGCATGGCGTGCATTTTTGGAAGCCATCTCAAGCAGACGGAACTTCTCGCCACGCTGTGGAAGATGAAGACCACATCTGTGTCCACGCTTATCTGAAAGCCACTCTGAGATAACCTCCGCATCAGAGAGTTCAAGGGGTACGTCCACCTCTGCAGGGACGTCCGCGGTTTCGTCATAGTAGCGCTTCACAAAACCCGAAACCAACTCGTCTTCCGAAACGTCAAGACCCTTGTCCAAAATAAACTCAACGGAGCGAACGGTACGACCCTCCCGGACAACAAAGACGCATGCGGCAGAGATGGTTTCCTCGCGATAAAATCCAATGAGATCCAGATTAACCGAGGTGGGAAATGTCACCTGTTGCCTGTCGTCAAGAGCACTCAGCGCATCAAGACGTCCTTTCAGGCGCGCCGCCCGCTCAAAGTCCAAATCCGCTGCAGCTTCTTGCATCTGCTCTTGAACTTCCATAACAATCTCAGACCGGTTGCCTCGCAAGAAATTCTCCACCTGCCGCACGTGCTTACCGTACTCAGCCGTTGAAATGGCACCCACACACACGCCGGGCCCGCGCCCCACGTGATAGTCAAAGCATGGTCTTCCCTTCTCGGCAAAGATCATGTTGGCCACGGCCGCTTCATTGGGATGCTTTTCCAACTCACGCCGGCATCGCTTCCATTCCGTACAACTTGCCGTACAGATGGGCACCACTTTTCGCAGCGTATCGATAGTCTGACGAGCGGCATACGAGTCCGTATACGGGCCAAAGTAGCGCGTTCCTTTCTTATGCTTTTCGCGCGTGTACTTGATGGCGGGAAATACGTCAGATTCCGTGATGGCGATGAAGGGATAGCTCTTATCGTCCTTAAAATCAACGTTGAAGTATGGCCGATACTGGGCAATGAGGTTGCGCTCCAATACCAGCGCTTCATGCTCATTTTCCACTACGATGTAATCAAAGCTCCGCACCACCTGCATCATCAGAGGAATCTTGGCGCGATCGTCTTGCAGCGTCACATACTGTCGCATGCGACTGCGCAGATTTTTTGCCTTGCCCACATAGATAACTTTGCCCGAGCCATCCTTCCACAAATAGCAGCCGGGACTTACGGGAACCTGATCGACCTGCTCTCGTATGGAAACCAAATCGTCAAAATCTTTGTGACTTGGAAGTTCTGCATCGCGAGAAGAGCGTGCCATGTTAGCGCCTCAGACGACCAAGCAGAGAGCGGATAGCCGCTGCTTCCGGGAACTTGAACATAACAGCTAGGCCATACGTTACCAAGACAGCCGGAATGCCTGCGGCAAAGCAGTTGATAATGCCGCGCAAAGGAGATCCGATAACCGGACCAATGAACGCTTCAAGAACACGCATGATCAAAACGGCCGCGGCCGACCCGAGAAGACCGAGACCCAGTGAGCGAACAAAGGCAAATGCCATAGATACCAGTCCGATATGTCCCAAGCGCCTACGGAGCGCAAGGAGCATAACGACATCAATGATCACGTTAAATATCGCTGAGGTTGCGGCTACAAACCCTAGGCCAAAGTATGGTGTGCCAAAGATGAGCAACGCTACCTGAACCCCGGAGCCGAGCGTTGCCGCAACGGCATATAAAGTCATCCGTCTCATGGCGGAACAGACTTTTTGCAGGTACATACCTACGCCGTACAGCGGTAACGCCAGAGAAAGGCCGCTTAAAAACTCAGCGGTCAAAAAGATATCCTCTGCCTCAAATTGTCGCGATGAAATAATGGAGATCAGAGGCACCGAGAACACAATCAGATACAGCATAAAAGGCACGGTAAAAAGCAGAATCTGGCAGACGCCCTGTGTGAGATCGCGCTTGAATGCCGCAATGTTCTTTTTTGCCCAGTTGTCGGAAAGTTCCGTAAAGAGTGCCGTGGTAAGAGGTACCGTGAGAATGGCATATGGCAACGTATACCAAAGACGGGCATAGTTGGAGATGGCGCCGCCTGCCGCGCTAACGGAAAGCTGGGAAGAATTTTGGACCGATACCGTAATAAAATTGGCAATGACAACGATGAGCGCCGGAGCTCCGATTTTAAGCGTATCCCTCAGCGCGGGATCATGGAAATTAATGCGCAGTCTGAGCCTGATACCGTTCTTTTTAAGGGATGGGATTTGTACCAAAACCTGAACCAACACACCCAACGGATTACCGAATGCCAAAATCAGAAGGCCCAAAGAGGGGTTTACCGGAGCTAAAAGCGCGTATGCAATAAAAGAAGCCGTAGTTATGAAGTTATTAAAAATAGGCGCTGCCATCGGCCAAAAATAACTACGCTCCGCATTGAGCACTCCGGAAAAAATGGTCGAGAAACTGTACAGGACTATCTCAATGGCAAAAAACCGGAAGAAATAGATGGCAAGCTCAGAGTCAAATTCAACATTAGCCGAGAAGGACTGTGTATAAATGACTTGTCCTGCAAAAACAATGCCTAAAATGGAAGTGAGCAAAGTGGCTATAACTACAATTGAAAGCAAGTTTGACGTGTATGCATTTGCCCCTTCTTTACCAATCTTCTTCTTGATGGACATATAAACCGGCAAAAACGCCGTGGTCAGCATACCCGCCCCCACAAGCTCATACAGCTGATCGGGCAGCGTATTGGCAATCGCATAGCAGCTGGCCAAAACCGTAGTGCCAACGGCAATCGACTGAGCCCATGTGCGGGCAAAGCCAGTGAGACGGCTGATAATAACCAGCACGCTCATCATGGAAGCAGAACGGCTCACTTCTTTCTGACGGTCTTCAGCGAGAAGTCCGGGTTCTTCTTCAAGCGTCTTTTGGGATGCCGTGGCAAGCGCATCATCATGCAAGAGAAATTCATTTTGCTTTGCGTAGACGTCACGCATATGTTTTGGTTGATAGCTCACAACCGTGCCTCTCGAACGATATCGGCAAATACTGCATGTATACATGATGCTACCGCAATCGGTGAAACGGTGATCCCAAGACCTTTACGGCCTCCTGAAAGGTTAATCTCATCAAAAAGCTGTGCGGTTTCATCAATAATCGTAGGGAACTGTTTTTTCATCCCTATCGGCGTACAACCACCTCGAACATAGCCCGTAGTCGCTTCAAGGTTTTTAACGGGCAACATCGAGAGACTCTTCTCGCCTGCCACTGCCGCGGCCTTTTTGAGATCAAGCTCTTGTGCTACCGGAACGCAACACACCACATAGCCGCCATCTGCGCCCTCACACACCAACGTCTTAAACGACGCATCCACATCTTCACCCAATGACTCTGCAATGCGCACACCTAGCTCACCTGAGGGAATGCTGTCATCCACATCGTATTGATGTATGTCAAATGAAATGCCGGCGGCCTCAAGTTCACGCATGGCGTTTGTCTTTTGAATCCTCTGGAGCTTTTCTCGCTTTGTCATATTACGCCTGCTCCCGAGCCAAACGTTTGCGGTCTCGCTCAAGAATGGGGGCGAGAAACTCTCCGGTATACGAGCCCTTTACCTTAGCCACCTGCTCAGGAGTGCCATAGGCAACCACGGTTCCGCCACCGTCTCCGCCCTCAGGGCCCATATCAATAATGCGGTCGGCCATCTTGATAACGTCAAGGTTATGCTCAATGACCAGCACCGTATTGCCTGCGTCCACAAGACGCTCCAGCACGTCCACCAACTGACGGACATCCTCAAAATGAAGACCCGTGGTAGGCTCATCCAAAATGTAGAGGGTCTTGCCCGTCTGCGTCCGGTGAAGCTCTTTTGCCAATTTCACGCGCTGAGCCTCACCGCCGGAAAGCGTAGTGGCAGGCTGACCCAAATGAATGTAGCCAAGACCAACGTCATGCAAGGTCTGAAGCTTGTTCTTGATCCGTGGAATGTTGGCAAAAAAGGCAAGCGCCTCATGAACCGTCATGTCAAGCACGTCGGAAACGGATTTGCCGTGATAGAGAATCTCCAAAGTCTCGCGATTATAGCGCTTACCATGGCAAACCTCACAAGGCACGTAAATATCAGGCAGGAAGTTCATCTCAATTTTAATCTGACCGTCACCCTTACAGGCTTCACAGCGGCCTCCCGGTACGTTGAACGAGAAGCGTCCTGCCGAGTATCCTCGAGCTCGAGACTCAGGAACGGACGCATACAGCGCACGAAGATCATCCCAAAGCCCGATATAAGTTGCCGGATTGGATCGCGGCGTCCGGCCAATGGGACTCTGGTCGATATCGATGACCTTGTCGATAAGATCAATGCCCGAGAGTTTCTTATACTCCCCGACGGCTCGCTTGGAATGTTGAACCGCATTGGTGAGTGCGGGTGCAAGAGTATCCGTTACCAAAGAAGACTTGCCCGAACCGGAAACGCCCGTTATCAGGGTAAGCGTGCCCAGCTCTATTTTGGCGGTTACGCCCTTGAGGTTGTTTGCCGACGCGCCGGTAATTTTAATCGCCCCTCGACCGGGCTTACGACGTTTTTCCGGCAGCCTGATTTGGCGTTTGCCCGTAAGGTAGGCGCCGGTGATGGAATCGGGATTTTCGATAATCTCTTCCGGTGTACCGGCAGCAACCACTTTGCCTCCCAGCTCACCGGCACCCGGTCCCATATCTACCACGTAGTCCGCCGCGCGAATGGTGTCTTCGTCGTGCTCTACCACCAGTACCGTATTGCCGCGGTCACGAAGTTGTTTCAGGGTTTCTATCAGGCGGTTATTGTCGCGCTGATGAAGTCCGATGGAAGGCTCGTCCAAGATGTACAGCACGCCCATGAGGCCCGCACCAATCTGGGTTGCCAGGCGAATACGCTGGGCTTCGCCGCCGGAAAGCGTGGCCGCCGCACGCGAAAGCGTCAGATAATCAAGGCCAACGTTTACAAGAAATTGCAATCGCGCCACAATTTCTTTCACAATGGGGCCTGCAATGAAATGCTGGCGTTCCGTCAGCTTCAGAGCTTTGAAGAACTGCAGGCTTTCCCGACAGGACATCTCCGTAACTTCCCAGATGTTCTTCTCACCAACCGTGACCGCTAAAATCTCAGGCTTTAAGCGCGCTCCATGGCACGCAGAGCATGGCATCTCGCGAATATAGTGCTCAAGATGGGTTTTCATCGTCTCTGACGTAGTTTCTTGGTACTTGTCAAAGAGAATCTTGCGCACGCCTGCAAACGTGGTAAACCAATGGGTATTGCGGCCGTCGCGCGTTACATAATCAACGCGGATCTTGGTTGCCCCCAGACCGCCGAGCAGCGCATCTTGAACTTTCTTCGGCAGCTTTTCCCACGGCGTTGTATCAGAAACTCCCAGGTGAGCACAGACGGCGGAAAGAATCTGCGGATAGTAGTTGGAATGACCAAAAATACTGCCAAAAACGCCCTCGGAAACGGAGAGCTTAGGATCGGTGATGAGTGCCGCAGCATCAATGATTTTGCGGACACCAAGGCCGTCGCAGTCAGGACACGCGCCATAAGGAGCGTTAAACGAGAAATCGCGCGGCTGCAGATCATCCATGGAATGGCCGTGGATGGGACAGGCGAGCGCCAGAGAGTACTGCAAAAGCTCGTCAGGCATATGCTCCGGATCATTGCGATCCGCAAGAAGAAATACACCCACCTTACCTTGGGCGAGTTTGGTTGCTTGTTCAACCGCTTCAACGACGCGGCCGAGAGAATCCGGCCTGATCACAATACGATCCACCACGACTTCAATGGTGTGCTTGAGGGTCTTGCCCAGCTTAATCTCTTCCCCATCGAGCTCGCGCACTTCTCCGTCTACACGAACGCGAGAAAAGCCTTCTCTCCTGAGATCTTCAAACAGCTTGGTATACTCGCCCTTGCGACCCAAAACAACGGGAGCAAGCACAAGAGCACGGCGTCCCTGTCCGGCCTCGAGGATCTTGTCGGCAACTTGGTCGGTAGTCTGACGCTCAATCACACGACCGCACTCGAGACAATGCGGAATGCCGATACGGGCATACAAAAGACGCAGGTAATCATAGATTTCCGTAACGGTTCCAACGGTAGAACGGGGATTTCTACTGGTGGTCTTCTGATCGATGGAAACCGCCGGCGAAAGGCCGTCAATGGAATCAAGGTCGGGCTTATCCATCTGACCCAAAAACTGGCGCGCATAGCTTGAGAGCGACTCAACGTAGCGACGCTGGCCTTCGGCATAGATGGTATCAAACGCAAGACTTGATTTTCCTGATCCCGAAAGACCGGTGATAACTACTAATTTGTCGCGCGGTATATCAATGTCCACATCCGCCAGATTATGTTCACGCGCGCCGCGGATCGCAATTTTGCTTGATGCCATACTTCCTCACTTGGTATATCAATACTGATAGGGCAAATGGAGCAAACCCTACCGGACGACTTTTTTCTAATCTTCTAGTTTACCCAAGCCGACATCCTTCAATGAGTACTATCTTGAATTTTGAACGGAGAACCACAAAAGCGCAACGCATGGAGGCCCCTTTTTGTCGCTCACAATCTCGCCATTCCTGATGTATTGTGAAGTTTCAAAAAGCTTGGGTAGAATAAAGCTGCCATCACCAATTAACGAGCAATTCCGGTCGTTTTATAAGGAGAGGAAATGTCCGACGTTACCATTGATAAAGAGGCCTTGAGACGCGAGGTTGATGAAGCTCTTCACGGCCAAAAGAAAGAGCCCGTTGCGCCTTCCGGCTTTGAGCTGAATGCAAACTCACGAGTAAAACACGTCATCGGCGTAGTTTCAGGCAAGGGTGGTGTCGGCAAATCTTTGGTAGCCGGCATCTTGGCAACCAATCTTATGCGTGCAGGAAAACGCGTGGGAATCCTTGACGGAGATATCACTGGTCCTTCAATCCCCAAGATGTTCGGACTCTCGGGCGTTCATGCACACGGTGAAAACGATCAACTCGTCCCCGTTACCGAAGCACGTGGCATCAAGATTATGAGCGCCAATTTGGTGCTCCAAAATGAAACCGACCCGGTGCTTTGGCGAGGCCCTGTAGTTGCCGGTGCAATCCAGCAGTTCTACGGACAGTGCAACTGGGGAGAACTCGATTATCTCCTTATCGATATGCCTCCGGGAACGGGTGATGTGGCGCTCACGGTATTTCAATCACTGCCCGTTGAAGGCATTGTCATTGTGTCTTCTCCTCAAGATTTGGTGCAGATGGTGGTAGGCAAAGCCGTTAAGATGGCCAACATGATGGGCATCCGCGTGCTGGGTCTTGTGGAAAATATGGGATATGTGCAGTGCCCGCATTGCAACCAGAAAATTGAGCCGTTTGGCCCCAGCCGCCTTGAGGATACCGCCGCAAGTTTTGGCATTTCCGCTCTTGGACAGCTACCCATTGACCCTATTTTCTCCAAACTTTCCGATCAGGGAACGTTTAGCAGCAACCTCCCCCACGACCTTATCCCCCATGCCACCGAGTGCGTACTTGACTTGGACAGGTAATGGCAGCTCAGCGTAAAAAACGTCTTTCGCGTACCGAGAAGAACAATGCGCTTCTCGCACAGGCTGCCGCCGTTAAGGTGCCTTCCGTTGCCGACATTGTTGTGGTAGGCGGAGGCGCTTCCGGCCTTACGGCCGCCATCAGCGCAGCGGAGGCACTGCAAGATGCAGGACATCCCGGCACCGTTGTTGTTTTTGAACGAGCGCTGGAATGTGGACGGACCATCCTTGCAACCGGTGGCGGACGCTGCAACTTTGCCAATGAGGACGTGCGTCCTGAAAACTATCGGCATCCGGCGTTTGTACGCTCCGTTGTGGGCGGCAAATACTTAAAAGAGGTGCTGTCGTTTTTTCGCACATGCGGACTTGCGTGGATCACCGAAGACGAAGGGCGCATGTACCCCGTTACGCGCGAGGCATCTTCGGTGCGAGACGTTCTTCTCACCCGTGCCAAGAAAGCAGGCGTCATTCTTGCATGTGCACGAGAGATCGTTGACATTCAAACAACGTCTCAAGACTTTGAGGTGGCCTGGAAGGAAACGTTTGAGGAAGAGACACGCCACACTCTGACGGTGCGCACCGTTATCCTTGCCGGAGGAGGAGCTTCTACCTCCGCTGTTACTCATCACCTTGGTCTTGCCATGGTTTCGGAGCGGCCGGGACTTTGTGCGCTTGCTTGTCTGCCCAAAATTCCTGCGCAACTGGACGGCAAGCGTGCTCACGTTCGTGCGCACTTGATGCGCGACGGAAAGCTCCTAGCCACGGAGCAAGGCGAAGTTCTTTTTAGGAGCTTTGGCATCTCGGGCATCATGGTGTTTAATTTGTCCCGCATGGCTCATAGCGGCGATACAATCAGCCTTGATTTGCTTTACGAAGTTGACCGTGGTGCCCTGCAGGCCGCCATTGAAGCGCAGACCACTGACGGTATTCTCGATTCCGCACTTGCCGAGTTTGTGGCTCCTAGCACATCCATTCCCGCAAAAATCAGCGCAGCACGGCATCTTGTCCTCACCGTTACCGATGTTGCACAAAGCGTGCCTCCGCAAATCACCATCGGTGGACTTGCGATAGAGAATTTTGACCAGAATCTTGAAGCCCATGCATATCCCGGACTTTTTGCCTGTGGAGAAGCGCTTGACATCGATGCTCCCTGCGGCGGATTTAACCTTGCCTGGGCATGGAGGTCCGGCATGATTGCAGGTATATCTGCCGCACGACATTTGGTATAGCACATTCCAAAAGAAGGTCTTACATGCTTGAAGTATCAAACATTAAACTTCCTATTTCGTCTCTTCATGGCAACACAAAAGCAGAAGCACCAGCCGGACGTACTGCCCTATACCAAACACTGCATCTGAAGCCTGAAGACATATCTTCCATAGAACTACATCGCCGCTCCATTGACGCACGAAAGCGCAATAACATCATATTGGTACTCACGTATCGCCTTACACTTCGCGGCGGATTGGCTGCCGAGAAGAACCTGTTGCATAAGCTTTCGCGCAAACCGATAGCCAAGCATATCAAACGCATTGAGCCCGAAGCATTTGCACTTCCAACAATGCTCCCTCAGCCTCCCCGCCAGCGTCCTGTGGTGATAGGCGCGGGCTGTGCCGGACTTTTTTGCGCTCTCGTCCTGGCACGTGCAGGCCTTGCTCCCCTGCTTATTGAGCGCGGCGACGATGCACAACGACGCACCGAAGCCGTAACTCATTTCAATCAAACCGGCGAACTCGATCTTGAAAGCAACATCCAGTTTGGTCTTGGTGGCGCGGGCACCTTCTCCGATGGCAAACTCAATACCGGAACTAAGAGTCCTTCTCACCGCTTCATCCTTGAGGCATTCGTTGAAGCCGGTGCTTCCCGAAGTATTTTATGGGACGCAAAGCCACACGTCGGAAGTGATGTGCTGCCAACCGTTGTAACCAATCTCGTACGTATGATTAAAGCCGCCGGAGGAGACGTAGCGTTTCGCACGCGTCTTGTTGACCTTACGCTCAAAGACCAGCAAATACAGTCCATCACTGTTGAGCGCACTGAAGCTCACGGTGACATCAAAATCGAAACCATCCCTGCAACACAGGTTATTCTCGCCACCGGACATTCCGCGCGAGACGTCTTTGAGCTCCTTAACCACCATGGCGTCCGTATGGAGCGTAAAACGTTTGCCATGGGTGTACGCATCGAGCATTTACAAGCCGATATTGATCGCACTCTGTACGGATCTGAGGCCGGAAACCCCGTGCTCGGCGCTGCGGCATACAAGCTCTCGGTTCATCTCCCCAGCGGCCGCTCTGCCTTTTCTTTCTGCATGTGCCCCGGTGGCTCTGTGGTAGCCGCCTCAAGCGAGAAGAACGGCGTGGTTACCAACGGTATGAGCCTATCCAAACGCAACGGCACAAACGCCAACTCAGGACTTCTCGCCAACGTGTTCCCCGATGATCTTCCGGGAGACAACGTCCTTGAAGGCATTGCCTTACAGCGCGCCTGTGAGAGAGCCGCATTTGAAGCTGGAGGTGGCACCTATGTGGCACCGGCACAATTGGTGGGTGATTTTGTGCGAAGCCAGAAATCCAGCGGTGTGGCAAAAGTGCAACCAACTTACCCGCGCGGCGTTTCATGGGGATCTATTGAGAGCTGTCTTCCAGACTACATTACGAATACGCTCCGCGAAGCTCTTCCCCACTTTGACCATAAGCTGCACGGCTTTGCTGCAGATGACGCCGTACTTACCGGCGTGGAAACACGCTCCAGCTCTCCGGTACGTATCACGAGAAACGATTCGGGACAAAGCATAAATGTCAAAGGACTTTGGCCTGTGGGGGAAGGCGCGGGATATGCCGGTGGCATCATGAGCGCCGCTGCCGATGGTATCCGCATAGCCGAGCTAATTGTCCAATGCTATGAGTGTATGGCCGCCGTCTAATTGCAGCAGTTCTCTATCTCACTTTTAAGCATGTGACCATACTCTGCCGGATCCGCGCTCATTTTTGTACAGTGACCGTATCCGTCCCAAACTTTGAATCTTGCATAAGGATATTTTTTAGGAAGAACTTTCTTTGCAGAGCGCAAATCAAACTCTTTCGAGCCATATAAAAACAGGCACGCCTCTTGTTCCTCTTTGGATAATTCCGGAGGATTAACAAAAGCACAGTCGTGAAAGATATTCTTGAGGCTTTGCTCGTCAATCTGTATGAAGCGCTCTGCCATGGGAGTTGCTTTCTCCCCATAGAGACCTGTCATTTTCTTTATCGCCAGCTCCCTATTACGAATGGCCTTTCGGTGCTTATGGAGAAAAACACTTGTCGCAATAAAATTAAGAGCTTTTGCGTGCTCCCATAAGCTGCAACCCTCAAATACCGCTGTACGCACTTTGATATCTTTATAGGCAAGTAACTGCAAGAGCACTACACCGCCCAAAGAGGCACCGTATGCGAGGGCTAGTTCTTGTATATGGTGGTTGACCAAATACTCATGTATCCTTTCGCTTTCCTTTTGTACAGACTCATATACTTCGTTTGATAATTCCCCGTGCGCAGACAAATCCGGAAGAATATAGCGAAACTCTTCTCCCATATGGTCAGCTATGACAAGTTTCATTCCATGAGCAGATGACAACATGGGATGGATAAGCAGGACAACCTTTTCCTTGTTCTGATTCAAATCAAGCAATTTTGCTCTTCTCCTTAGGAACTTTTGCCTTACCACCTGCTTAGTATATTCATAAGCCTTCTGTCAATATCTAATCTCGTCTCTCTGCATTCTTTTGGGTATTCTCTTGCCGCCTTAAACATAAACCTCACAAGCAGTCCGGAACCAATGGGAAGCATCAGTTTCAGCATAGACTCGGGAAACACAAAATGTGTTCCATGCTCATACATCAAAGCCTCAAAATCACAGGTATGCGGCAAGCTTTTCAATCTCTGTTGCATTCTTCGAATGTATTTACATGTATCCCATAAAGCATCGTCTTCAGCTCCAATGCAGACAACTTTTCCGTTGATACGCTCAATCTTGATTTTTTCTTCCTCTGTTAAGGGATGAAGGCGCTCTGATTCATCAAACATGTTGCGAGCAGCCAAGATATTATCGCCAGCTTTTGCTTCTTCCTTAATCTTTTGCCAATACGTTGGATGCCGATACGCATAGGGTAAATACGGCAGTGGACAACCCTTCCATGATACGGAAGATTCCTGATTCCCCGGACGTTCGAGAGCCCCATCCGCTTTATCTCGGTAATACCCCTCTATAACAAAGTCCGGCGGTGTCATTGCGATGGTAAGACTGATATCAGGGTAATAGGAAGCGGCGACAAGAGCCATCATGCCTGTTGCAGACGCACCCAAAACTCCGATTTTTTCACAACCTTGGCTATGTAAAAATGCAATCGCTTTTCCCACTCGTTCCAGCGGTTCGTTATGTCTGCCAAGAGCTTTCTTCTCAGGAGATACGGCAAGCGCATGAAATCCCTGTCGGTGGATCCATGTTGCTCCGGAGCAAACCATTCGACTATCCGCAGAATCACCCAGCATGAGGATTATGGCACGAGCAGATTTCACCTTGGGATTCGGATACCAAACCCCATAAAATCCATCGTCATTCACTGAAAGCGCTCGTTTTTGCATTTCTTTCCCTGTGTAAAACGCCTTCTATCTCGCTTTTGAGCGTGTTTTATGCCTTGTACACGCTTCTTCCGCCAAGATAGGTTTCTTCCAACACAAGATCTTTGCTCAGAACAATGAAGTCTGCATTATATCCAGGGCGAATGTATCCGCACACATCATCAATGCCACAAGAACGCGCAGGTTGCTCTGATGCCATGCGAACCGCTTCTTCAGCCGTTGCAATCCCCCAGTCAAACACGTTTTTGAGACCTTCGCAAAGACGCAAAATGGATCCCGCAAGACTGTGAGATTCGTCTAACAGGCGCGCTGTTCCATCTTTTACAATGACCGGGAAATCCCCAAGATTGTAGTTACCTTCAGGCATACCTCCCGCACGCATACAATCGGTAATAAGTACCATGTGGTCAATGCCTTTCGCACGTACCAATGCACGAGCAGCTATGGGATTTACATGATGTCCGTCACATATAGCCTCGGCATAGGTGCCGTGCGTAGTCATAGCGGCGCCTACCATACCCGGTTCACGGTGATGCAGGCCGCGCATGCCATTGTAAGTATGAACAAAAATATCCGCACCCGCATTAACACAGGCAAGTGCCTGGTCATACGTTGCATCAGAGTGTCCTAAAGCTACATGGACTCCTCGATCCGCCATTTCCGAACAGAACTCCGGAGCCCCTGCACGCTCAGGAGCAATCGCAATCTTTGCTATCCACCCACGGGCGTGCTCTTGCCATTCATCAAATACGTCAACGTCAGGATCGAGAAAATATGAAGGATTCTGGGCACCCTTGTGCTTCTCGGTAAAAAACGGGCCTTCCAAGAAGATACCTTGGATACGCGCGGCGTCGATGTCGTTGGCATCAATACCATCTACGGCGTCAGCAACGGCTTCGCATGCATCTCCTGTTTGTTCAATCGATGCAGTAAGGGTTGTAGGAAGCCACGAGGTAACGCCATTAGATAACAGTCCTTTAGCAATCTCAATAACGCCGTCGGGATCACAGTCCATAATGTCGTGATCAAGATATCCATGGATATGCGTGTCTACGAGGCCCGGAGCTACCCAACTGCCGGTATAGTCTACAATTTCACACGCAGGCTCAACGGTAGTAAACTGGCCAAAAATACCGTCTTCGATTAAAAGATATCCCGGACCAACCGGAGCTCCCGGAAGGAAAAATTTGTCTGCCTTAAGAGCATAGGTATCCATACATCCAACTCCTTAGACGCTCAAATAAGTATCCTCTACATTACACCTCAAACGGATGAATAGTAACACCCTTTACAACACGATTTACCGTTCCGGATGGCGAAGGAGTATCGGGGGTATTTCCTACTTTCATTTTTAATTGCGGACATGCACCACTTTATAGTGAAATTGATCGGCCCGTGCAACAGAGAGCGTAAACTCAACAATACCATTGTGGTCACTATATGTGGTACGCTCAAGATTAAGTACTGGTGCTCCCTCAGGGATATCAAGCTGCTCTGCATCACTTTGTTTCGCGATAGAGGCCTTAAACTCTTCTTCAGCATAGTGAATGGTAACGTTATATTCAGCTTCCATAATATGGTAGAGCGAGTTTTCTTCTAATTTCTCTCTTGAGAATGATAAAAATTGTGAAGTGGGAATAAATGTAGTTTCCAGCATCATAGGAACATTGTCAGCAAGACGAAGGCGCTTAATGCGAAAAACCTTATCACCAATCGCAAGTTGCATATGTTGTGCAAGAAATTTATTTGCCTCAATGGCTTCAAACTCTAGAATAACCGTCTTAGGTTCACGTCCAAGATCACGCTGCTGCTCAGAAAAGCTATATCCACCAGTAAGATCAGTTACACGACCAGATTGATCTGCTACAAAGGTTCCACGACCATGTCGGCGATAAATAAGACCAATACGTTCCAGCTCTTTAAGAGCAAGGCGAACCGTTGTACGAGACAGTCCATAGCATTCAGAAAGACTGCGTTCAGAGGGAATCAAATCATCTGGCTCAAGATCATTCTCAATGTGATCTCGCAACGTATTTGCTAACTGGCTATAAAGCGGTTGTTTTCCTGTAAGCACGGCCATAATAACCTTTCGTCAACAACATATATCAACACGGACTTCAATATGAGTTTGTTTAGATTGACTGTAAATGATATTACTTAACCTCTGACATATGGTCAAACCCTAGGATTATAAAAAGCGTAGTCAAACACCGTAGTACCGCAGCACACATAGCATCAAAAGTAGTGCCAAAACTGACAAGCCTGGCAAGACGCTCTTTCGAGAAGTTCTTGCCAGGCTCTTCTCGCTAGCAAATCTTAAAAATCCATCCCTTTGGAGCTTCAATCTCACCAGACTGGATGCCGGTAAGGGTATGACGGAGTTTGCTCATCACAGGTCCAACTTCAGCCATACCGGCACCAAATACAATTTCCTTCTCTCCGTCAACCACCTTACCAACAGGCGAGATAACGGCAGCCGTACCACACATGCCACACTCAACAAATCGATCAATTTCGTCAAATCGAACGGGACGCTCTTCAACTTCCATGTTGAGATATTCCTTAGCCACGTGAACCAAAGAGCGCCGTGTAATGGACGGCAAGATGGAATCGGTGAATGATTTGGGTACTACAAGCTTCCCCGCCTCATCAACAAACAGGAAGTTTGCTCCCGACGACTCCTCAACATACGTACGAGATTGAGAATCCAAATACATACTGTCCGCAAAACCGTCCTTGTGCGCCTCCGTTGTAGGGAGAAGCGACATGGCATAGTTCAAGCCTGCCTTAATGTTGCCTGTACCATGCGGAGCTGCTCGATCGTATTTGGATACCGTCAGGGCAACCGGCTTAACGCCGCTTGAATAATACGCACCAACGGGGGTTACCATAATACGAAACTCATACGTAGACGAAGGCTGAACGCCAATGGTATCGCCTGTGCCAATCATAAGCGGACGGACATACAAAGACGCTCCCGTTCCAAACGGTGGAACCCATATGGCATTTGCCAAGACAACTTGCTTGACCGCATCAAGAAAGCGCTCTTTCGGAAATGGCGGCATAACAATGCGCTCGGCTGACGTTGCCATGCGCTCGGCATTAAGATCAGGGCGAAAACACACGATATCGCCTTGTTTTGTGGTGTATGCCTTAAGACCCTCAAAGACTTCCTGGCAATAATGGAGGATGTTTGCGCACTCTGAAAGATGCAAGGTATGATCGCGCGTAAGCCCACCCGCATCCCATGCACCGTCCTCGTAGTGTGAAACATAGCTATAGTCGGTCTTGCGATACTTAAATCCAATAGTTGACCAGTCGAGATTCACTTTATCAACCGTATTAGCAAAATCTTCGCTCTCAAAATCTGTCATGACGTTCCCTTCAGTCACAGAGGACTCGTATTAAATCATCCTCCCCTAACAGCAAAGCCTCCTCTATACAAGCACGGTCTTATCGTTTATGGGGCGAGAAGTGCATCTGTTAACGTGATATTTATTTTTCTGTTTGTTTTTTTGGCTCTGTTCAATCATCACAACATAAACGGGTATAAACCATTAGGCATAAAGGTGAAGTTGTCAGAAGAAGGCAAACTATGGATATCCAGATCAAACGCACCTATGAAGCTTCTGAACCGGCGGATGGTTACCGCGTACTTGTTGATCGCCTGTGGCCGCGGGGCATTAAAAAAGAGAATCTCCACATGGATCTTTGGGCAAAAACCATTGCTCCCTCCACTGAATGCCGCAAAGCGTTTAATCATGATCCCGCTCGTTTTGACTCTTTTGTTGCACAATACACGCAAGAACTCAACAACAATCCGGATACCGCGCAATTTATCAACGATTTCACCGCAACAAGTGCTTCTCGCATAACGCTTTTGTATTCAGATAAGGACACCCGGTACAACAATGCCGTCGTTCTTAAAGATTGGCTGCAAAGAAAGCTCGGCTAAGCAGCTTGATCAAGCTCCGTCGTATAAGCTAACAGGCTTCAATAGGTGTTAAAAAGAATTCCTTGTAGAGCTCAATTTCCTGCGAACCCACAATGCTGGAGCGAAACTCTACTTGATCAAGCGGTGTATCAAATGGAATGGCAGGTTCTTGAGCCAATAAGTCTTCCGTTTTAAGGAGTCGATGCAGCTGCTGCGCTGCTCCCGTACCACCGTCATAAAAGTCCACATTGCCCAAAACGGCACGTATTTGGCTTGTAATAAAGGGATAATGCGTACAGCCAAGTACCACCGCATCAACCGTTCCTCTATATTGGCCAATGAGCTTTTCAAGTAAATCATGCATTTGAGGCGAGTTGGCTTTACCTGCCTCGATGAGCTCCACAATGCCGGTACCGGCAATGGGAATAATTTGAGAAGTTGCTCCCCATTGCGCCTCGAGTCTGAGGAATTTGGAAAGTGAAAGTGTTCGTGCGGTTGCCATCACAATAATGCGACCCTGTGAATGCGCCAAAGCAGCAGGTTTTAGTGCAGGTTCAACACCAACAATAGGAAGCTGCGGATATCTTTCTCGTAACATCTGAGCTGCAGCGGCTGTTGCGGTATTGCATGCAATAACGATGGCTTTTGCTCCCTCATCTACAAAGGTATCCGTAATGGCTCCTGAAAGAGCCTGCACCTGCTGTGGGGTCTTGCTTCCATACGGAGCATGCGCGGAATCGCCATAAAATATAAATCGTTCATAAGGAAGCTCAGTAACAAGACGTTTCAAAACACTAATGCCACCAATACCTGAGTCAAAAACCCCGACAAAGGCATCTTTGGTACTACTCTTGGCGTTACTTTTGGTATTGCCCTCTAAGCTATTCGGTATACTGTCTGTCATACGCCTCCCTTGATACATAAGTCATTCTAGCCGTTCTTAATTGTCGCGTTGTGTCACAAGTGCAATGGGTACACTAGCGACGATATAGGTACATGGCGATACAAAGAGATTCTGTGAAAGTACAGATATCGTACAGTATCCGGTTCACAAGGAGTTTTATGAGCAACGAGGGCAAAAAAGTTAAAGTACACTATGTTGGTACCCTTGATGATGGAACCAAATTTGATTCTTCCAGGGATCGCAATGAGCCGCTCGCATTTACGTGCATGGCCGGACAGATGATTGCGGGCTTTGATAATGCCGTCAAAGACATGAACGTAGGCGACGTTATTGACGTCCATATCCCTGCAGCAGAAGCTTACGGCGAGCGTCGTGAAGAAGCAATCCAGAGCATTCCGGTAGCACAGCTTCCCGGGTCAGAAAAGCTCGTTTCTGGTCAACAGGTAACACTTGGTACACCCAACGGCTACCCCATCAGAGCAACGGTCGTTGAAAATGACGGGACCACTATTACCTTTGACACCAACCATCCCATGGCAGGTAAAGATTTGAACTTCAATATTGAACTTCTTGAGGTTGAAGACTAGCTAACGAGAAGCTCTTCTCACCTGAGAAGAGCTTCTTACTTAAAACAACGTTTTCAAATTTCATCAGTTATAACTTATAAAATCATGATTTAATCATAAACTTTAAGATATAAGTGATAACTTACTGTCGGTAGTTCTCACGTTTACAGTGCCGCTAAGGCCTGTTCCACATCAGCTACCAAATCTTGAGTTCCTTCAATCCCGCAGGAAAGTCGTACCGTATTAGGAGTAATACCGGCGCCGATTAACTCTTCATCGGAGAGCTGTCGATGCGTTGAGCTTGCCGGGTGCAGGGCACAAGAGCGGGCGTCTGCCACATGGGTTTCGATTCTGAAAATCTTCAAATTACCCAAGAACTTCTCGGCAGCCTCACGACCGCCCGCAATGCCAACCGAAACAACACCGCATGAACCCTGAGGCAGATATTTCTTTCCCAACTCAAAATACGGATCGGTGGGAAGACCCGGATAGCGCACCCATTCAACACGCTCGTTCGCTGCAAGCGCCTCGGCAACTGCCTGGCCATTCTTGCAATGCTGCGCCATACGAACATGCAACGACTCCAAACCCAAGTTGAGATAGAACGCGTTTTGCGGCGACTGGATTGCACCAAGATCACGCATAAGCTGCACGGTTGCTTTTGTGATGTAAGCTCCACCCTGACCAAACGCCTGAGCATATACCAGCCCATGATACGAAGGATCGGGCTCCGTCAAACCAGGGAACTTGTCCTTGTGTGCCATCCAATCAAACGTTCCGCCATCAACAATGGCGCCGCCAACAGCCACTCCATGACCGTCCATATACTTTGTGGTGGAGTGAATGACAATATCGGCTCCCCACTCAATCGGACGACAATTCACTGGCGTCGCAAACGTATTATCAACAATCAAGGGGACACCGTGCACATGTGCAGCCTTTGCCCAACGCTCAATATCAAGCACCACAAGCGCCGGATTGGCAATAGTCTCACCAAAGACGCACTTGGTCGTGGGCCTGAATGCCGCAGCAATTTCTTCATCGGACGCATTGGGCGAAACAAACGTGCACTCCACACCCATCTTAGGAAGCGTTGTAGAGAGCAGGTTAAACGTACCGCCATAAATAGTGGAAACAGCCACGACATGGCTTCCTGCCTCAGCGATATTAAAGATCGAGAAGAAAGCTGCTGCCATACCGGATGCCGTAAGCATTGCAGCACTTCCGCCTTCAAGCTCACAAATCTTTGCCGCCACGTTATCGAGCGTTGGATTTTGCAGACGAGAGTAGAAATAGCCTGATGCTTTCAGGTCAAACAAGTCCCCCATCTGTGAAGAGTTCTCATAGGCAAAGGTGGTCGATTGAACAATAGGTACTTCTCGCGGCTCACCGTTCTTAGGTTGATAACCTCCCTGCACACAGCAGGTCTCGACACTTTCAGACATACGTTCCTTCTTCCTAAAACTCCGCATTACCAACGGTGCGCGGATGCGGGATAACATCGCGGATATTGTCGACACCGGTCAGGTACATGACCAAACGCTCAAAGCCCAAACCAAAGCCCGAATGCGTACAAGAGCCATAACGGCGTAAATCAAGATAGTACTTGTACTGTTCCGGGTCCATGTCCAAGTCTTTAATACGCTGCTCAAGCACGTCTAAACGCTCTTCACGCTGAGAGCCGCCGATGATCTCACCGATACCGGGAACCAAACAATCGGCAGCGGCCACCGTCTTGCCATCATCATTTGTGCGCATATAAAACGCTTTAATCTCGGCAGGATAGTCCGTCACAAAAACCGGCTTTTTGAAGTGCTTCTCCGTTAAATAGCGTTCATGCTCGGTCTGCAGGTCAATACCCCACTTGACGGGATAGTTGAACTTCTCGCCTTGTGAAATCGCTTCTTCAAGAATGGAAATGGCATCGGTATACGATACGCGGGCAAACTCAGACGTTGCCACATGGTGCAGACGCTCAAGCAAACCCTTATCTACAAATTTGTTAAGCATCTCAAGCTCATCGGCGCAATGTTCAAGCACGTAAGAAATCACGTACTGAAGCATTGCCTCGGCGATATCCATATCCTGTGCCAGGTCGCAAAAAGCCATCTCGGGCTCAATCATCCAAAACTCCGCCGCATGACGGCGCGTATTGGAATTCTCGGCGCGAAACGTAGGACCAAAGGTATACACATCGCCAAAGGCCATGGCAAAGTTCTCAGCTTGGAGTTGACCGGAGACCGTCAGATGCGCGGAAGTATCAAAGAAATCCTGCGTGTAATCAACTTTTCCTGCATCGGTACGCGGAATGTTCTCCAAATCAAGCGTAGTCACCTGAAACATCTCTCCGGCACCCTCGGCATCAGAGGTGGTAATGATAGGTGTATTAACGTAGACAAAGCCTTGATCCTGAAAGAATTTGTGGATAGCGTATGCGGCTACCGAACGCACGCGAAATACCGCACGGAAAAGATTTGTGCGCGGACGAAGATGCTGCTGTGTGCGCAGATACTCAAGCGACTGGCGCTTTTTCTGCATAGGATACTCAGGACTTGAGGCTCCCTCAATAGCAATGGTATGAGCCTGAAGCTCAATGGGTTGCGGGCGCTCCAGCGTCAGCTCCAAGACACCGTGAATGATCAGAGCCGCACCAACACCGCATGATGCAACGGCATCATAATTGGCGCATATCTCACGATTCATAACAACCTGTAAATCTTTGAAGCAACTTCCGTCGTTGAGCGTGACAAAGCCGAAGTTCTTCATATCCCTAACTGATCGAACCCAACCGGCAACGGTAACCTCCGTACCGCCAAGCTGTTCCGCATCAGCATAAAGTGCTGCAATTTTGGTGCGTTCCACAAAAACCTCCTCTAGATCCAAAGACATTTTAGAGCGCAAAGGATCTTTACTACCTCCTAGGTAAAGTCTAGTTTAGAGCATCCCCAAAGCTTGTTGCACCACAACTACTACTGTCGGGTTAAAATGAAACATCGTGCACGAGAAGTTCACACGCAAAACAGAGCTTCTCACCACAAATATGACGACCACTAATACAATCCGTCCACAAGGGAGACGCCATGGAAGACTACAAGCAGGAATTTATTGAGTTTATGGTCAAAAGTGACGTACTTAAATTTGGCGAGTTTACGCTTAAGAGCGGACGCACGTCTCCCTTTTTTATGAACGCCGGTGCCTATGTTACGGGAGATCAGCTCCATAAGCTGGGCTTGTATTATGCCCGTGCCATTCATGACAACTTTGGCCTGGATTTTGACGTTGTCTTTGGACCGGCCTACAAGGGCATTCCTTTGGCCGTCATCACTGCCATGGGCTTGCAGGAGCTCTATGGCAAAGAGGTTCGCTACTGCTCAAACCGCAAAGAGGCTAAAGACCACGGCGCTGACGCGGGCATGCTTTTAGGCGCCGAGCTTCACGATGGCGAGAAGGTCGTCATGGTGGAAGACGTAACCACTTCCGGCAAGTCTATCGAAGAAACGTATCCGCTGATTACATCCATTGCAAACGTCAAGGTCACGGGACTTATGGTCTCGCTTAATCGCATGGAAGTTGGAAAAGGCGGCAACGTTTGCGCACTTCAAGAGGTATCTGAGCGCCACGGCTTCCCCACCGCTGCCATCGTAACCATGGAAGAGGTAACCGAAGCACTCTACAATCACGAGGTCAGTGGACGTATTGTAATTGATGACACACTGAAAGCCGCCATAGATGCGTACTACGCACGCTATGGCGTAAAACAACTTTAAGCAGCTTGTATTGATTTAAACAGCTTGTATTGATTTAAACAGCTTGTATTGATACTTATTGCCAAAATTAATACTTGCTACCAAATGATTTACCAGTAAAACGGAGGATTGATGGCTCTCAAATACGAAACTGCCCGATATGAAGCCTCGTATGGCACAATCGCCCAGCTTCCCAAACCAACCACCCCCGAAGTCTCCTTCGTTGGTCGCTCAAATGTGGGTAAGTCGTCGCTTTTGAACCGCCTTTTAGGCCGCAAACAGCTTGCACGCGTTTCAAGCGTCCCCGGCAAAACGGCCAACATCAACTTCTTTGACGTTGACGGCGTGAAGTTTGTTGACCTTCCGGGATATGGGTATGCCAAGGTATCGCATATAGAAAAGCAGCGCTGGGCCGATCTTATCGGTGGATATTTTGAGCAGGAGCGCAGCTTTAATCTGGTCATTTCTCTGGTTGATATTCGTCATGAAGCACAAAAGCTTGACCTACAGATGGTCGATTTTTTGACAGAAGCCGAACTCCCCTTTGTGGTGGCCCTTACCAAAGCGGATAAAATCACCCGAAACAAGCAAAACCAGGCCGCAGCCGCACTACGCTCGTCCTTTGGCCTCGCGCAAGAACAAATTATCATCACCTCATCGGAAACCGGTCTTGGTATTGACGAGCTTCGCCGTCGCATTGAAGACGCAACACTGTAATGCCGTACCACAACACGCTCGCAAGGACACTTCATGGATGAAATTCACGCTCAAGAGCAGGCACATCTTTCCGAGATCTATGCCATGCTGGTTAAAATACGTACCGATCTTGAAACGACGCTCAATACCACGCAAAAAGATGCCGCTCGAGACCTGCGTCAAATGAGCGAAGAGATTCGCCCCGACTTTGGCGGCGCAGATGAAACCATTGAGACCCTTGCCGCCATTGAAACACTCAACAGTGTTATTGACACCTATAACCAATACCACGATTTCACCGTCGAGAAACTCGGCCGTGTTGAGATGCTTCTCAGACAACCCTACTTTGCAAAAGTCCGCCTTAAAATGCGACCCGGCCGTCCTTCTCGCGACGTGTATATCGGTGCTGCAGGCATTACCGACGAAGACAGAAATCCCTTGATTGTGGACTGGAGAAGCCCTGTCGCCGAAACGTATTACAACCAGGAAATGGGTCAGACCTCCTACGAAGTCGACGGTAAAAAACGAACGGTTGAGCTGGAATTACGTCGCCAGTTTGATATCGTACGCGATACGCTCAATATGTATTTTGACACTACCGTAGCCATTGAGGATTCGCTGCTTCTGTCTGCACTCCGCCGTCATCATACAGAAAAGTTGCAGGCCATCACGGCAACCATTCAACGCGAGCAAAACACGGTGGTCCGCCACGCCGACGTACCGGTACTTCTGGTTAATGGCATTGCGGGCTCCGGCAAAACCTCGGTACTTCTCCAGCGAATTGCGTACCTTCTGTACCGGGAACGCAAGACGCTTCGCGCCGATCAAGTGCACCTCTTCACCCCCAACGATGTCTTCGGTCGCTACATAGATACCGTGCTTCCAAGCATGGGTGAGTCAAACCCTCACGTTACCACGTGGAACGAATTTCTCGGTAGCCTCGGACTTGCAGATCACGCTTCAGGAGCACACGACGATCCCGCACTTCTCACTCAGCTTGAAGACGGTATTGCAAGCCTTGTGCTTGAAGAAGATGATTTCCGGGGTATCTCCCTTAACAACCAGCAGCTTATTAAACCGGCACAAGTGGCAAGCGCGGTAGCAAAGTTTTCCAAATTCCCCGTTGGACCTCGTCTTATTGCACTTGCCAAAGACGAGCTCCATACGCGCCTTGAGCGACGCTTGGGGCAGATGGCTCACAAAGACAATCTGCAAGAAGAAATGCTTGGTCTTGATGTTGAAGAACAGGTACAGGTTTTTGGACACACCGTCAACCCGTCAAGCGACGAAGAAATTCTTGCTGCCACGCGCCAATATCTTGCATACCGTTTTGCCTCCGCGCATGACAAAATTGAAGCTGCCACGTGGCTGCGTATTGACCGCATCGGTATGCGTATTTTGAATATCCAAGCTCTGAGCGGTGCCGAATGGGTTTACTTACGCCTTTTGATTACCGGCTCCGGCGCCCAAAACGCTCGCTTCGTCATGATTGACGAGGTACAAGACTATTCCGTCACGCAGCTTATGATGCTGGCACGTTACTTCTCGCGGGCGCATTTCTTACTCCTTGGTGATGCGCACCAGGCCATCTATCAAGACTCGGCAACTTTTGATCAGATTCGTAACATATTTACCGAGACCCACGGCAGTGTTGAAGAATGTCGCCTCATGACGAGCTACCGTTCTTCTCCTGAGATTACCGAGCTTTTTACCTCGCTGCTTTCAAATCGTGAGCGCGTGCAGATAAGCTCCGTTCACCGCGAGGGAACTCGTCCCGTTCTTCGGGAAGTTGTCAACGCTGATACGGATACGCAACGCATTTGCTATCTTGATGCCTTGCGTGGGGCCATTGGTGAAGCAGCCGATAACGGCGGCCTCACCGCTGTCATTGTTCAAGACAAGCAACGCATGCGGTGGCTCGAAAAGCAACTGAGTACCACGGCACTCTATCACGAGAAAAACGATACGCCTGCCGGTAAAAAGCAGGATGTACTGCCTCACAACAAACCGCTCGTAACCGTCGTAACATCACAGAACACCTTGCCCGCGCAAGGGGTTGTCCTTCTCGACCTTGCGCTTGCCAAAGGACTTGAGTTTGATAGGGTTATCATTGCTGATGCGCAGGCGGAAGTATACGGAAATGACGAGCTTTCCAGGCGAAGACTTTACACGGCAATCTCGCGCGCCATGCACCGCGTAACCATTGTCTCGCAAGGCCCCATGACACCTCTTTTGACCGCTCACCTGAAGGATGATTGCGCTGGCATATAAAAAACAGCATCCTTGCACCACGCATACAACCCAAGACTATACTTTTGAGATCAGGTGACCTTTGATTCATGCTCATATGAATGCGAGGATGCTATGCGTGCAAAAAGACTTGCAGCGGCTTTTTAATGGGAATGCTCGTTTCTTCACTTGTTGGATGCAGGTTAACTTCCTCAAATCATATCTGATGGCCAAAAACAATGTATCGGTTTTAAGGATAGTCTTGAGCTTTTGGGGTATCTGGTAACCATAGAGTAGGCTTTGGCTTACTTAAACTCATCATGCAAGAAGACTATATACATGGAGGAGAAAATCATGTCAGAACACATTAAACCCGGCGTTATGAAAAACATCAACGCTAAAGAAGTAATGGTTTTGAAAGATCAGGTAGCGTGTCTTCCCGGTCAGGTCATCAGCAAAACGCTCGCTCAAAATGACCATGTCAGCGTCACACTGTTTGCCTTTGGTGTCGGAGAAGAAATTGCAAGCCACCGCGCCGGCGGCGATGCGTTTGTCACCGCACTTGAAGGCAAGGTGGAGATTACCGTTGATGACGACGTGTTTGTCCTTGAGGCGGGCAACTCCATCGTTATGCCGCTTGGTCATCCTCATGCCCTTAAGGCTCTTGAGGACTTCAAAATGATGCTTGTTATTATTTATCCTGAAAGCTCCAGAGAATAATACGAGTAACCATTAAACAGGAGTAAAGAGACAAATGGCTATTTAGTTTTGAAATTGCCGCCACAACCGTTATCACAAAGACCATAACGGGTATACTTATATTGTCTGTGAAGGCAGAAAAGCTGTTACCAATAGAAAGGTGAGCTATGAGCCAGATTTATGATGTCCACGCACGTGAAGTCCTCGATTCCCGCGGCAACCCAACCGTTGAGGTTGAAGTTGTTCTCGATGACGGCTCCTTTGGCCGTGCAATCGTTCCTTCCGGTGCTTCCACCGGCGAGTTTGAGGCTGTTGAGCTTCGCGATGGCGACAAGAGCCGCTACCTTGGCAAGGGCGTCCTGAAGGCAGTTGAGCATGTCAATACTGAGATTCGTGATCTCGTTATCGGCATGGACGCAGAGGATCAGCGCGGTCTGGACCTCGCAATGATTAAACTTGACGGTACTCCTAACAAGGGTCGCCTCGGTGCAAACGCCATTCTCGGCGTTTCTTTGGCAGTTGCCCATGCGGCAGCCGCTTCCGCAGAGCTTCCTCTGTATGCGTATCTTGGCGGTGCAAATGGCCATACGCTCCCTGTTCCTATGATGAACGTCCTGAACGGTGGCGTCCACGCTGACAACAACGTTGACTTCCAGGAGTTCATGATTATGCCTGTGGGTGCTTCTGACTTTACAACCGCACTTCGTTGGTGCGCACAGGTCTACCACACCCTCAAGAACACCCTCAAGTCCGCTGGTCTTTCCACTGGTGTCGGTGATGAGGGTGGCTTTGCACCAGACCTTAACTCCAATGAGGAGCCTCTTGAGTATCTCGCTAAAGCAGTTACCGAGGCCGGCTTTGAGCTTGGCAAAGACTTCCGCTTTGCTATGGATCCTGCTTCCTCTGAGTTCTACAACAAGGAAACCGGCAAGTATGAGCTCAAGGGCGAGGGCCGTGCCCTTACCGCTGAGGAAATGGTTGCCTACTATGAGGAAATGGTCGAGAAGTTCCCCATCATTTCCATTGAGGACGGTCTTGCAGAGGAAGACTGGGACGGCTGGAAGATTCTTACCGAGCGCCTTGGCAAGAAGATTCAGCTTGTTGGCGATGACCTCTTTGTCACCAACACTCAGCGTCTGAAGAAGGGCATCGAGCTTCATGCCGGTAACTCCATCCTCATTAAGGTTAACCAGATTGGTACCTTGACTGAGTCCCTTGAGGCTATCGAGATGGCTAAGCGCGCCGGCTACACCGCAGTTGTCTCCCACCGTTCCGGTGAGACTGAAGACACCACCATTGCCGATCTTGTCGTCGCAACCAATGCCGGCCAGATTAAGACTGGTGCTCCTGCTCGTACCGAGCGTGTTGCTAAGTACAACCAGCTTCTCCGCATTGAGGATGACCTCGGTGAGGGTGCTGAGTATCTTGGCCTCGATGCTTTCTATAATCTTCGCTAAGCTATTGCGTAACCCTAAAGCAAGTTGCGTAGTATGAACAACAAAGCCGCACCTCAACGGGTGCGGCTTTTTATTACAACCGATTACTGTAGCTGAACTTTTATTTATCAACCTCATTTACAGGAGGATGCATGGAGCTCACAATAAAAGAGATCTCCGACAAAAAAGAAAAAGAGGCTATCTCAAGGGAAATACTTAATGATCTTCCGGAGTGGTTTGGGATGCCGGAAAGCACGGAAGAGTATGTTGTAGATTCCCAGGACAAGCCTCTTCTCGCCTGTTTCATTCATGACGAAGTGGCGGGTTTTATCGTGTTGAACGCCACAAGCAAAGACTGTGCAGATATTTTTGTAATGGGCATTAAGAAAAAATATCATCGTATGGGAATAGGAACAAAACTGAATGCCGCCTATGAGGCGATGGCAAAAAAGCTCGGATATACCTATTCACAAGTAAAGACTGTCAAGATGGGACAGTATAAAGAATATGATATAACCAATCGCTTCTATATTGCCATGGGCTATAAAGAGCTGGAGTGCTTCCCCACCTTATGGGATGAGTGGAATCCCTGTCAAATCTATATTAAGTATATTGGGAAATAGTATTCTTTACATTGTTGAAGAAATGCGGTGAGATATTTCACTCAAAACATCGCACATGTATAAGAAACACAAGGAGATCTGACGAGGAATCATGCGTAAAATCAAAACCATCTTGGTAGGACAATCCGGCGGTCCAACTGCTGCCATCAACGCATCGCTTGCGGGTGTTATACGCACTGCATATAGTCATAATCTTCATATTCTTGGCATGCGCAACGGCATCCAAGGTTTTCTTGAAGGTCGCGTGGTTGATCTTACCCAAGCTCTTAACCTTACTTCCTCCCCCCATACAGCCAAGCAAAACCTCAGGCTGTTGAGAAACACACCTTCAAGTTGGCTCGGAAGCTGTCGTTTTAAGTTGCCTGAACCTGGCGAAAACCCTTCCTTCTACCAGCGCGTCACCTCGCGCATAAATGAGCTTGGAATAGATACCATCCTCTACATCGGTGGCAATGACTCCATGGATACCACCGATAAGCTTTCTCGCTACTTTGCAAATACAGACATTGACGTGCCGGTTGTTGGCATTCCCAAAACCATTGATAACGACCTTGAAGGTACCGACCACACACCTGGTTTCGGAAGTGCCGCGCGCTTTGTAGCAACCGTGACCGCAGAGCTTACCTGCGACGGTGGCGTTTACGATACAAAAAACGTTACCTTCATTGAAGCTATGGGCCGAGAAGCCGGCTGGCTCACCGCTGCCGGAGCACTTGCGGGCGATATCTGCGGCACCGCCCCGGACTTTGTACTTTTACCGGAAGTTCCTCTTGATGAAGAAGTTCTTCTCGCCCGCATCAAAGCACGCCTTGCCGAGAAGAACAACGTAATGGTTGTGGTCAGTGAAGGTGTACATCGTGCAGACGGAAGTTTCCTGTTTGACACAGGCTCCGTCGCAACCGATACCTTTGGACACTTTGCGGCACAGTCCGGAACGGCGGCATACCTGTCGCGGCTGACAAAAACTCGCTTGGACGTAAAATCTCGTAGCATTGAGCTCAATACGTTACAGCGTTGTGCATCGCATATGGCAAGCAAAGTTGATTTGGATGAAGCCGAAGCGCTCGGAGCCGCCGGGATTGAAGCCGTTCTCCGGGGAGAGACAGGCATTATGGTCGGCATTCGTCGCTTGGCCGATACACCCTATACAACTGAAATATGTACCGTGCCGGTTGCAGATGTTGCCAATAAAGTAAAGCTCGTGCCTGCGGAAATGATCTCCAGCGATGGTTTTAACGTAACTGAGGCAGCACTACGCTACCTGCGCCCTCTGGCAGCCGGAGCAGAAGAGCCTATCATTGTAGATGGACTTCCCCGTTTTCTTGGTGCGCTGGACGAGCGCCATACGTTACGAGCATAGTCCTGGCGTCACACCGCACGTACTCATACCATCGCAAAACATAAAATAACTGGTTCATATACAAAGATACCGCTTACCTAAGACTTCCTATCGTAAGCGGTATGGCTACGTACTCATCTGAAATGAGGGTTTACACTCCACTTATCCATCGTATAGTAGTTCTCCGTGTGGCTTTTTAGTTCGACGCTCTAACGTTCTATGTTTTTCAAGCTGTCAGTTTCCAAAACACAGGGAGTTTCATGCGAACGATTCAAAAAGTACTTGTCGGCCAATCAGGTGGCCCTACGGTGGCAATCAATTCTTCACTCGCAGGAATCATCAACCAAGCGCATAAACACGACATTGAAGTCATCGGCATGTGCAACGGCATCGAAGGTTTTTTAGAAGGTCATACCGTAAACCTGAGCGATATATTCCATCCAACACGTAACAAACAGAGCGTTGAACTTCTCGCTCAAACTCCTTCAAGCTTCCTTGGGAGTTGTCGGTATAAGTTGCCAGATCCTACACAAGACAAAAACTTCTATCAACAAATAGCATCACGCCTTACTTCACTTGCCATTGATGGCGTTCTCTATATTGGTGGCAATGACTCGATGGACACTGTCGATAAAATCTCAAGGTATTTTGCTGAAAACCTTATTGATATCCCCACTATTGGTATCCCTAAGACCATCGACAACGATCTTGAAGGCACAGACCATACGCCCGGGTTCGGAAGTGCGGCGCGATATATTGCCACTGCCGTACAAGAACTTGCCCGAGATGCTGAAGTCTACGGCAAACCGAGTATCACCATCATTGAAACAATGGGTCGTGATGCAGGCTGGCTTGGTGCTGCATCTGCTCTTGCTCACGAGAAGAACGAGCAGGCACCAGATATTATTCTTCTTCCTGAAGTGCCGTTTTATGAAGAAAAGCTTATCGGAAAAATCAGAGAGCTTTTTAAATACAAAAAGAGCCTCGTTATAGTGGTAAGCGAAGGCGTACGAAGACCTGACGGCTCAACACTCCTCGCCAAAAGCAAAGCTAGAATGGACGCTTTTGGTCATCTCGCAGATCAATCAGGAAATGCTCTATACCTCGCAGAGCTTTGTCAAAAGCATTTTGATTGCAAAATCCGTGGCATCAATTTGAACTCATTACAGCGTTGCGCCATACACGCAGCAAGCAAAACCGATCTACGAGAGGCTTGGCAGCTCGGAGCTGCCGGAGTAGACGCACTTCTCGCCGGTAAGACTGCCTGCATGATAGGCCTATACAGAGTGAGCGATACCCCGTATCAAACGGAGCTCCACTGCATTGCCGTTTCTAAAATCGCCAATAAAGTTAAGCATGTACCTGCGGATATGATTTCAGATGACGGTTTTTGGGTGACCAAAAGAGTACTCACCTATCTGCGTCCCTTAATCTCCAACGGAGCATCCGGAGCACAATCCGAAGAAGGAGAGCTGTCTGTCTTTATTCCAAAGCTCAATCTCCAAGAAACCGTACCTCGGGATGAAGATCAACGCCAAATTGGCGTTTGACTTCAGCCTGAACATGTTCAATAACGGCATGAACGTCAGCGGCAGTTGCATGATCGTAATTGACGACAAAGCCTGCATGCTTGTCAGACACACCGGCACCACCAAAACGATAGCCCCTCAGACCGGCATCGGTTACAAGTTTGCCCACAAAGTAGCCTTCCGGCCGCTTGAAGGTTGAACCGGCAGAAGGCAGTTCAAGTGGCTGTTTTTCTTCGCGGCGACGCGTATATTCATCCATCTTTTCACGGATCTTCTCGCCATCGGCTCGTCGGAGTGCAAACGTGGCAGAAAGCACAACCATGTTTTCATCGGCAATGCGACTGTGGCGATATCCAAGATCCAAATCAGCAGCATCAATGGTTGTCTGCGTACCGTCGGCGAGCAGCACGCGCACACTTTTAAGCACATCGGCGATGCAGCCGTCATAGGCCCCTGCATTCATATAGCACGCGCCACCGATGGAGCCGGGAATGCCGCAGGCAAACTCAAGACCGGTAAGGTCAAGCTCACACGCCATCTCAGACGCCTCTCTCAGGCCGACACCTGCTTGACAAGTGATTTCATTGTCCTCAACTGTCACGCCCGACATACCGTCTGCAATGGCTACAATAACGCCACGGTACCCTGCATCAGAAACTAAAAGATCGGAGCCATATCCAAGGATGAAATACGGAGCAGCCGCACTCTTGCACTCTTCCAATACGTCGTGAACCTCATCGGCATCATCGGGAATAACGTATATATCTGCGGGTCCACCAACTTTAAACGTAGTATGTTCGCTCATTGGTTCATCCACACGGACGTTTTCTTCTCCAACAATCGAACGAAGTCTCCAGGCCAGGCTTTCTAAGTCATAGCCGCTTTCAGACATGAAACACACTCCTTAACGAAGAAACAACGTATCTATTCTACTTCAATTATGGTTTTACTTCATTGCAAGTGAGAAGTACCTGTTCCATAAGAAACAGGGCCATATCTTTCGATATGACCCTGTTTTGTTCTTACTTTTGAGGCTTAGCCAATGGGGGCGTTATTCGCGCTGGTCTCTACGACGAAGGTATACTCCTCCACCGATAAGAACCACTGCTGCAGAGGCAAGTGCGATTGCAATACCTGTAGCGTTTGAATCGCCCGTATAAGGGACCACTCCACCGGATTTCTTAGCAGGTTTTCTGTTGGACTTCTTAGGTGTGTCTTCTTTTGGCTTAGGGGTATCGTGAGGGACTTCTGTGTTGGTAATGGTAAAGCCTGTTGTAGCGTCTCCCGTTACCTCTGAGGTGTAGCCTGAAACCTCATCCTCTTTGACAGTGTAGACAATCTTGATACCATCGGCGTTGTACTTGTCCAAGCCAGAGAAGGTGTCTGTCCAGCTGTTGGAATCTGAGAGTGTTACAGTCTTGCCGGTATCTGTGCCGTCAGCCAGAAGATGTACGGTGACAGGACCTGCCTTAGGTCCAACCCACTTCTTAGTAACCGAAACATCTACCTTCTCGGTATTGGTGTTGGTGATCATAAAGCCTGTGGTGGCGTCACCTGTGGTAGTGCTGGTGTAGTTGGTAATGTCATCTTCTTTGACAGTGTAGACAATCTCTGTGCCATCGTCATTGTACTTTTTAAGGCCGTCGAAGCTACCCTTCCAGCTACCAGCCTCATCAAGGGTGAGTGTCTTGCCGGTATCTGCTCCGTCAGCAAGAAGATGTACCGTTACAGGTCCTGCTTTAGGTCCAATCCACTCTTTTTTAACCGGAACGTTTACCTTCTCAGTATTGGTATTGGTGATGGTAAAGCCTGTGGTAGCGTCACCGGTAATGGCATTAGTGTAGTTGGCTATGTCATCTTCTTTGACGGTGTAGGTAATAGCTGTACCGTCTTTGTACTTAGGAAGATTGCTAAAGGTTCCTGTCCAGTTACCGGCTTCATCCAAAGTTATGGTCTTGCCAGTGTCTGTGCCGTCAGCCAAGAGGTGTACGGTGACAGAGTTTGTTTTAGGTCCAACCCATGCCTTGGTTACTTTGACAACTGTGGTTTCAGGAGTGTAGGAGTTTGTGATGTTGGTACCTGTTACGGTTGAAGTGTAACCATCTACCGGATCCTCAGAGACAGTGTAGGTAATCTCTGTGCCATCAGCGTTGTACTTATCAAGACCACTAAAGCTGTAGGTCCACGCACCTGATACATCAGGGGTAACTGTCTTTGAATCTACTTTGGTACCATTCTTCAAAAGATTGACAGTAATGGAGACAGGACGCTTACCATCTTGGTTGTTATTGTCGTTCCATGTCTTGGTACCAGAAACACTGACCTTCTCGGTATTGGTGTTAGTGATGGTAAAGCCTGTTGTAGCGTCACCGGTAATGGCGTTAGTGTAGTTGGCTATATCATCTTCTTTGACCGTATAGACAATCTCGGTGCCATCAGCTTTGTATTTACGCAGACCGTCGAAGCTGCCCTTCCAGTTGCCAGCCTCGTTCAAAGTTACGGTCTTGCCAGTATCAACACCGTCTGCAAGAAGGTGTACGGTGACAGGTCCGGCCTTAGGTCCAACCCACTCTTTTTTAACAGGAACATCTACCTTCTCGGTATTGGTGTTGGTTATGGTAAAGCCTACTGTGATATCACCGGTAATACTATTGGTATAGTTGGCAACATCATCCTCTTTGACCGTGTAGACGATCTCAGTACCATCTGTCTTGTATTTACGAAGACCGTTGAAACTACCCTTCCAGTTTCCCGCCTCATTAAGAGTAAGAGTCTTCCCGGTATCAGTTCCATTAGCTAGTAAGTGGACAGTTATAGGTCCGGCCTTAGGTCCAACCCAAATCTTGGTTACTGGAACTGAAGTCTTAATAGGCTTGTTGGTAATAGTCTGGATAGCACCACCTGTAGAAGTAACCTGAAGTGTGTACTCATCAGTACCAAGCTCATAACCTTTAGGGGCTGTCTTTTCTTTAACCTTGTAGTTACCCTGAGGAAGAACATTTGAAACGACGCTACCATCTGCTCCGGTAGTAAGTTCAAAGGTGGAGCCGTCAGGTTTAGTTACGGTAAATACGGCATCTTTTAATGGTGTAGTGCCATCCTCATCAACCTTAATAAGCTTGATTTTGCTTGCAAGATCTCCATCTGCATGTCCGCTACCACCAGTTAGATCATGATAGTTTACGTTGACTGTCTTATCGACACCGTTGGCTGTAAGCCGAGCAGCATTCGTCTGTACAGTTCCAGAAGTCATAGTTGAGTAATACATAAGAAAGTACTGTTTGGTACCAATGTTACCGAGATTTATTTCAAATGATTTCTTATCAGCTGACACCGTTAGTTTGCCAGTAAGATCCTGTTCAGCGCCCCATTTCTTGAAGCTTCCATCCGAATTGTATTCAACTTCTATCAGCGTAAACTTCTGAGTTCCTGTGGTGGAAGGGATATATTCTCCATTATTAGTTTTAAGAGTATCCGTAATTTTGACGTTTTGTAAATTTCGACCCTCTTGGTTAATTCGTATATTCCACTTTACAACTCCCGGAGTTGCAGTTTTTTCTCCCCACTTTGCAACAATCTCTTTGACTGTCGCATTTGGTTTAATATGTATATTAGTAGTAATAATCTTTCCATTTACATCTATTGTAATTGGTTTGTCCGTATTAACCGTAACCTTCTTCTGGTTAAAATAGGTTACAAGTTCAATTGTGCCTTTATAGTTATTGTGATTATTAGCTTTGTCGTTAAAAACAACATGTATCTTACCACCACCATTGACAGTATCAGATGTTACTGTTGCTTTTGCAACAACGTTTCCATTGCTATCAGTAATATCAAATGTTTTAGGTGTTGATGCAGTATTTAAATTAATCGTATCAGGTATTGTGAGATCAAAATAATCCCCCGTATGGACAATCTCGCTAGGCTTGAGCTTCCAGTTCATCTTCAACTTGAATTTTGCCCCTATGGCTAACTCCGTAACAGGGTTGCCATCAGCGTCTAAAATCTTAAAATCCGTAAGAGTTACGTCAAGTTGCTTAGGAGTTGAAGGAGTCTGCAGGAGCGATACGGAAAGGATCTGATCAGAAGCAATGGAATTATCTGTAGAGATTTCCTCCATACCAGTGTCCATCTTAGGCAAAGGTCTAGTTCGCGTTGCATTAGCTTGCTCTTCACTGCCGGCCTCTGCCTGAGCGGACTCTGAAGAAACGCTCTGATTGTCCTCAGTAGAGACTTGAGAGTGTTCTTCTTTTTGTTCTTTTGCTTCAGAGCCGCTTTGAGATGATTGCTCAGTAGCTACTTTAGAAGCTGACGGCGCAGCATCATCAGCAAAAGCATTAAGAGCACCTCCCGGAATCATAAGGCTCAAGGCAAGCACCAAACTCAAGAAGCTACAAAACTTCTTTTTCATAGCGCACTTTCCTTTCCGTCTAATTACATATCAAGAATTAAAAAGCTAAACATAACGCTATGAGCATACCCCTCCCCTGCTACTTTCAGCAACCAAAAACCTTTAGAGAAGCTAAACTATATCTTTAATTAACCCTATATAACTCCTTTAAAATTAAATAATAATCACATTCAAACTCTCTATTAATTCCTTAGTCCCATTCTAGATTTAACTATATAGATTCTCCTAGTACTTAAAATTTTTATCTTTGGAATGAATGATTGTCTCAACGACAGAGAAATCTCTTCTATAAAATAAACAGTCGCTCTACAAAACAGAAAAACTCTTCTTACATTGCAGCTTAAACTCAGTAGTATCAGTAAGTCTCAACCTACCTGATACCGATGTACAAAAGCTGTAACTGACCAAGTTTTTGATACTTAGAAGAGTTCGTTGGTATAAGAGCTATAGTTATGCTTACGTCATCTACTATAAGATGACGTAAGACTCACCCTCGGCCATTATGCAGCACATCATTTATGACCTTTTTCGAGCATAGACTTCACTACTGACCAAAATCCTCATACTTGTCATAATTAAAACGAGAAGAGGAGTACTCATAGGAGCCCTTTAGTATACTCAGGAAACAGAATAGCCGAATCTTACTGATAGAAGGAAATTTCGAGTTTTGCACGGACGCAACAGACTAAAGCCTTAATACAAACAGGGTCATATCTTTCGATATGACCCTGTTATTAATCTACCTTCTGAAGACTTCAGAACTTCGATTACTTATCTTTCTTTCCAAGAAAGATTCCTGCACTAAGAAGGACAATAGCTCCTGCAGTCAAAGGCACCACTACACCCAGAACACCTGCATCGCCTGTATAAGGAACCTTCTGAACCTTCTTAGAAGGCTTCTTGGGCTTAGGTGTCTCATTAGGAGGAATCTGTGTGTTGGTGACAGTAAAGCCAGTATTAGCGTCACCGGTTACCTCTGAGGTATAGCCTGCGACATCATCCTCTTTGACGGTGTAGACAATCTCAGTGCCGTCAGCTTT
>NZ_ACFE01000004.1 GCF_000174015.1 Lancefieldella rimae ATCC 49626
ACATTTACGGAGATTATCAAACTGTCCCTTCCAACCGCTAGCTTCATCAAGCGTTACCGTCTTACCGGTGTCAACACCGTCAGCAAGAAGGTGTACGGTGACAGGTCCTACCTTAGGACCAATCCAGCTCTTCTTTACAGGAAGCGAAATCTTAGTTGGCTTATTGGTGACTTTCTGAATGGCACCGCCTGTAGGAGTTACCTGAAGTGTGTACTCATCAGTTCCAAGCTCATAGCCTTTAGGAGCAGTTTTTTCCTTAACCTTATAGGTGCCTTGTACCAACACACCAGAGGTTACCGTACCATCCGCTCCTGTAGTAAGTTCAAAGGTGCTACCGTCAGGTTTAGTTACTGTAAATACAGCATCCTTCAGAGGTGTCGTACCATCTTCATCAACCTTGACAAGTTTGATTTTGCTTGCAAGATCACCGCTTGCGCTACCGCCACTTTCAGCAGATTGGTGCGTTGCAACTACTTCTTTCTGCTTCTGGTCAGAATCAAGCTTCATATGATTCTTGAGTACTGTACCAGGAACATACGTAGTTCTATATATGAGTCGGTATTGGTCGCTCGTATTTCCCAAACTAAGCGTAAACGACGTCATATCTGCTGAGAATTTCAATTTACCACTATTAATAAGATCATTCGCCTTGTATTCTTCTAAGACGCTGGTATCATCACCCATTTTGTCATATACAACTTTTCTAAGAATAAAGGAGTCTTTAATATAAGTCATACCTGAAGAGCCGAGGCTATCAGTAACTACCGCATTGGTTAACGAGGCCTTACTAAAGTTAATTCGAGACCACCATTCTGCTTTTGTTTTATCAGAAGTACCTTGGCCCCATTTTGTTAGATATTCTTCCTGAATTGGCTTTGAACCATTAATGTTTACACCTGTAGTAGCCGTATGTGAATGTCCTGCAACGTTACCATTGACAGTTATATCAAACTTATTTTCTTGATCTTTTTTAATTTTTGTTTCATCAAAACGGGCAGCTAAGTTAATACTTCCTTTTACGTTATATTTATTCTCCACGCCTTTACCGAAGGTAACATGTACCTTACCACCAGTATCATTGGGACCAGGAGTTACATGGGCATGTGCAATAACATTCCCGTTATCATCTGTGATATCAAAGTCTCTTGCTGTTGTACCAGAAGGGAACTTCATATTATTTGGAAGATCAATATCAAAGTAGTCTCCCTCATGCAAATCAGTACCATGCCCCGTTGCATTCCAATCCATCTTTAAAAGGAACGTATCTGAGTGAAAGAGGGTATCTGCTTTTTTATGATCTACAGTTTGAATCTCAAAATTCGTAATATTTACATCAACAACCTTAGGAGCTGCAACAGCACTCATAAGCGTTACAGGAGCAATCAAATTGCTCGAAAAATTTTGTTCAGTCGTTGTTTCAATATCTTCTCTAGACGAAGGGCCTGCCCTTGTACCATTGATGTCCTGATTAGCACCGTCCTCAGATACCTGTTGCTCTGAAGAGGAGCTTTGCTTATCCTCGGGAACAGTCTTGACTTGCTCTTCTTGAGTCTCTTGATCTTTAGCCTCAGAGCCATTCAAAGCTTGCTCAGTAGCTGCCTGAGAAGCATTGTTTCAGATGTACTCTCATCAGCAAATGCATTAAGAGCACCTCCTGGAATCATAAGACTCACGGCAAGTACTACTCCCAAGAAATTGCAGAATTTCTTTCTCATGGTGTACCTCACCTTTCTTTCTGCTTAGCTGCCTTGCATCTAACATACCGACATAAAAAACCTTTTTCCAAGCTGATAGCAACCATCGTTATCACACTTGGTAAAAGCTAAACAATGCTTGATAAGCATACTTTTAAATTTGTGGTGAATCAACTAACATATGCAGTATCTTCATGAATCCACATTTTAACTTCACAATTATCCAAAGAAAGTTTTGGACTCTCAGAGATACCTCTTATTTTAGAAGATATCTATCTACCTGTATAATCATGAAAAAGTATTAACTAGTTAACTTAATCAGATAACCAAAAGACTCAATACTCTTTAAGTTTTTAAATACACTTTAAAACTCTCTTGTCTGTCCGATAAAAATAATTAGAAGTTTCGATATCACTATATCCTTTAAAACTTTCAACCCTCAATAGCCGAAAACCTCTTATATAGAAGTCTTCGTTTTTTATTACTGCCTTCCTATTAATAAGGCCTAAACGTGCTATAGTTTTCGTGGAAGTTTCAGGGATGGGTGCAATTCCCTACTGGCGGTAACGTTTAAGCGCATAACAGAATGCGCCATCAAACGAAGTCCGCGACCCGCGCAAGCGGCTGACTTGGTGAGAATCCAAGACCAACGGTACAGTCCGGATGAAAGAAGCGGAGATATCAATATGTCTACAGCTCATACAACTAATCAGTCTCATGCAGTGCATGCTACCAGCGCATCTGCAAATGGCTGGTCAACCAAAAAAATTGCAATCCTTTCCATGCTGTGCGCAGTATCGGCAATCTGCACTCTTGTATTGCAATTCCCTATTTTGCCTGGTGTAACCTTCCTTAAATATGATCCGTCCGGCATTATCGCCCTTCTCGCCGGCATTGCATACGGACCGGCAGCAGGAGCCGTTGTATCAGTCCTTCCCTACCTCGTACACCTCGCAACCGAATCGGGAATCTACGGAACCGTTATGGCTATCTTGGCAACGCTTACCATGACGCTTCCTGCGACTGCCATCATTCACGGCCGCACAACTTCCACCAAGGTCATGGTTTTTGGTCTTGTCGCAGGCGGTGTCTGCAGCGTCATAGTCTGCATCGGAGGCAACCTCGTCGTCACACCAATCTACACCGGCATGAGCACAGATGCCGTTATTGGGCTTATTCTGCCTGCGCTTCTCCCCTTTAACATCGTTAAAGTTCTTATCAATGGCATCGTATGCGCCCTTATCGGTAAGTCTGCTCTCCGTGCTCTTAACGTCTTTTCTCCTCATGCATAATCCAGCGAACACTACGGCAAAAACAGAGACCATCGCATCTTTAGAGGACGTCACTTTTGTCTACGAAAACGGTACGGTGGCCCTCGACCACATTTCATTGAGTATTGAGGTCGGTAAACGTACCTGCATTATTGGAGCTAACGGCTCCGGTAAGTCAACCTTAGCCTCGCTTCTCTCCGGCCTTTCTGCTCCTGATTCAGGCTCAGTAACACTCGTTGGCGAGAAGGTCTTTGTTGCCGGAACGCCCAACTTTCAAGCGTATGAACAGGCTCGACGACAGCTCGGGTTGGTGTTTCAAAATCCAAAAGATCAAATAGTTACGAGCATCGTTGATGAAGACATTGCTTTTGGCCCTGAAAACCTGCAGGTTCCCAGCAATGAAATTAGTAGACGCGTAGCACGGGAGCTCAAACGAGTGGCCCTTCTCGACCGCGCTCATGCAGACCCCGCAACGCTCTCGGGAGGCCAACAGCAACGCGTAGCCATTGCCGGAGCGCTCGCCATGAATCCCAAGGTTCTTATTCTTGATGAACCCTCCGCTTCGCTGGATGTAATTGGTAGACGCGGCGTCATGAAACTGGTTAATACGCTTTGCGGTGAAGGTCGCACCGTTGTCCATATTACACACTTTATGGAAGAAGTAGTTGGCGCTGATCGCGTGGTTGTTCTGAGCCATGGACGGATTGCCTTTGACGGAACGCCGACCGACTTTTTTGCACGAGAAGCGCTTGTGACGTCTCTCAACCTCAGAGAACCCTTTGAGGTCAAACTGGTAAACATTCTGCGCGCGCACAACATAACGCTCCCCTGGACCATCTCAGCGGATGAACTGTTTCAAAATCTGTGTGCACTTCTCGGCCAAGTGAGTGCACACTCAAAAGCTAACGATCCAAAACGTGATGAAAGTAGCCTTGGCCTCACAAAGTCCCAGCCGCCCACAACAGACACCAAGAGTCCCATCGTTCATGTTGAAGATGTTTCTTACGCATATAACCAAGCTGCCCTTACCGATGTTTCATTTGAGATTTTAGCCGGCACGACCACCGCACTCATTGGCGCTACCGGATCAGGAAAGTCTACGCTCGCGCGCCTTCTGTGTGCCCTTGAAGTTCCTGACTCAGGTCACATTACCGTTGACGGGATACCCACGGATTCCAAGAAAAACCGCCGCCTTTTGCATGGCGTCATTGGTTATGTGATGCAACACCCCGAGCGACAACTTTTTGCGCAAACCGTTTTTGAGGACGTCGCGTTTGGTCCCACTAACTTGAAGCTCTCCAAAGAAGATGTAAAAGAGCGCGTGGAAGAAACGCTGAGTCTGGTTGGGCTTTCTCACAAAGCGCAGGCCTCGCCCTTTGAGCTTTCTGGGGGACAGCAGCGACTTTGTGCTTTAGCCGGTGTTTTAGCCATGAATCCACGTATTTTAATACTCGACGAGCCAACTGCGGGTCTTGACCCTCACGGCCGAGCGCATCTGCAATCTGTTTTGGATGCCGTCCGAAAAAACGGTACCACCATCGTGGAGATTACCCATTCCATGGACTACGCAGCCCTTGCTGACCAGGTAATTGTCCTACACAAAACTCACCTTATTGCCACGGGTACACCACACAAGGTCTTCTCCTCCCTTGGCGAGAAGGAACTTCTCTCTTTGGGCCTTGGTCTCCCACGACCACTTCTATGGTCAAAGCGAATCTGGGAGAAAACCGGCATAGATCTTGGTCAGCCTCTTTCCCTGCGTGAACTTGCAAGTACTCTTCTCCGCCAACTGAAAGATCAACAACTGCGAGGTGAGACGCATGGCGCTTAAAATCTCTGTCGGCCAGTATTACCACGCCGATTCTCCTGTCCACGCGCTTGACCCTCGAATCAAGTGTGCATGCGCACTCACACTTATGATTTCAACGTTTTTTGTACATTCGGCATCTCAACTGGCATTTCTTTGTATTAGTGCACTGTTTTTCATGGTTATGGCAAAAGTTCCTGTCAGGCAGGTTATTGCATCGATTATTCCCATTGCCTGGCTCTTGGTGTTTCTCGCCATCTTCAATGTTTTGCTTACACAAAACGGAAACCAGCTTTTTGCCTGGGGACCTTTTACCATTACCGATATGGGGGCGTGGTCGGCAATCCTCTATCCCGTGCGTATTTTAGTTGCAATTTTGATTGGTGCGCTGCTTATGCTCACCACAACGCCAAAAGAGCTTGGCGACGCATTTGATGCCGCATTTTCTCCCCTGTCGCGCATGGGTCTTCCCGGGCACGAGCTTGCCATGATATTCTCGCTCATGCTGCGCTTTATCCCTACACTTGCCCACGATGCCGCCGCAATTTCCGATGCCCAGGCCTCTCGAGCCGGAGATGTGGCACACGGATCAATTATCGCGCGTCTGCGAACTTTGAAATCTGTACTGGTAGCACTTCTTGCGAGTGCCACTCGACATGCAGAGAACCTGGCACGAGCGCTTGACGCTCGAAACTACGTGGCTGGAGCAGAACGTACCCGCTGGCATCCCTATACGCTGCACATCCGTGATGGAATCGCACTTCTCGTTACGTGTGTGTATATTGGCGGACTGGTGGCTTTGAGGTAATGACAACCATATACCGCTATCGGTAGTTCAGCAGACTAAATCCCCATGCCTTCAACGTGTCCTGTCTTTCTCTGAGTGCTCACGCTGAGCTTCCACAACAAAATCGCTGCAACCGTCCAAAGGGCGAGAAGTGCCGTCAAAGCTCCAATCCATGCGGTGATTTCAGAGCTACCAGCGCTCCCAAGTTCTCTTGCCGCATCGGTAAGCCAGCAAAGTGGTAACAGATGCAAGGCTTTTGTAATTACAGGGGGAAAATATGTAAGAGGAATGACGCTTCCACCCACAAGAGGAAATACAACGAGAAGGACGTTAGTTACCGCAAAGCCATCAGAAAAGAAAAGACCTGCTATAGAACCTAAGGCTCCAAAAATGCTGCCTCCCACGGTAGCGAAAAACAACAAGATACTCAGCGATAGTAAAGAAAATCCACCAAATCCTGCCAACCACACTGCAATACCTGACGTAATAAGTGAGCTCAGAAAACAAATGAACACAATCACAACGTATCGCCACATAAACATGCGGGCGGTTTGATGAGACGAAAGGGTCAAAAAGGTCGTAGTCTTGGCAAAACGGTCAAACACCACGATGTTAGCGGAGCATTGCAAAGCCAAAATCCACGCAGGCCCCACAAATGCCGCAACCAGAGCAGACAGCGACGAGTCAGAAAGCTGCATACCAAAACAATAAAAGAAGAGGTATGTCAGAAGTGGTTCGACCAGAAACTGTACTACAAATGCGTGCAGAGATCCCCAACTCTGAAGTGACGTAAGGGCAATCCGCGTACACGAGCGCAAAGTCTGCGCATACCACCTCATGCGTTGACGTATCAAGAGAAGTCTCCTTCCCTGCGTACCCGCGCAAATGAAGCAGCAACTACCTTGCTTCCAACAATGGCAAAACAAATCGAAAGCGCACAGGCAGCGATACAAAGCAGTACCAGCTCTTGAGCGCTGACAGCCGCAAGAATCTTTACCGCAACGGTGAGCGGATGGATACAAAAGAGCAACTGCACAGGTCTGCTAAAGTTTGAAAGTGGTACTACGATTCCGGAGATAAGCCATACACCGGTAAGAATAAGACCTTCGTAAATTGAAGCTCTTCTCGTCAACAGATATAAGGCAGAAAGACAAAGAGCAGACGCAGCACAAGCAAGTGTTGCAAGAAGAATTGCAAGCAAATAAACCGGGCGAACCACGACTTGATGAAACCAAAGGAAACCAAATAAAAGCGACGCTGGTATGCCCAAAACAAGTCCCAAAAACGCTGCCGATGCAATAAGAGGTACAAAAACCGCAGGTATTCCTTGTGGACTTAGTAAAAGATATGGAAACGTGCCTTGAAACCGTTGGTAGCCGATAAGACCGGTAGCAAGGGTGGTAGCAGCCCACAAAGAGGCGATGGCCGAATACACCCAAAACGCTTCACTGCCAGCCGTATCACCTGCAAAGGAGAAAGCCTTCAGAAAGGAAAAACTTACGCCCGAGCCTAAAACGCTGATAATAAAAAACGGTGTATGCAGAAGCGTTCGAACATGAAAGCTTAACATCATAAGTTCGGAAGGCAAAAAGTCCAAAATGCGTATCTCTAAAATGTGCCTCGCTTTATCGTTCATCTTTCTTGCACCTTCCACTCAAAAGACCCAGATAGACTTCTTCCAGCGAGGGGTTTCTCTCATTAACCTTTTTCCACGTAAACGTTCGCTCGTCAAGCTCGTTCGGGACAGACGCGGTCCAAGCAACATCAATGTAGTACGAATCAAACTTGTCGAGAACCTCAACGGATGAAACACCGGCCTGTTCTTTAAGCTTTTTGATCTGGTCTTCAGAAACAGCATGCGCCAGATAGGTAGACACATGATTGATCTCAACGCTGTTTCTCATCTCTTCAAGAGTTCCTTTGAAAATACTCTTGCCATCTTGAATGACCACGACCTTGTCAGCCAAAAGCTCAACTTCCCGCATGGTATGTGTAGTCAGAAGAATACCGCTGGGGACATGACGCAACTCTGAAATGAGCTGACGAACACCTGACGCGCTCTCTGGGTCAAGCCCTGCCGTAGGCTCGTCCAACAATATCAGGCTGTTTTGTGCGACAAGAGCACGTGCAATATGCAGCTTCTGTCTCATTCCACGCGAAAATGTTCGAACCGGCTGATCTCTGACTTCAAAAAGATTAACTTTTACCAGCGCTTCATTGATAAGAGCTTTCTGCTTGGTTAAAGGAACACCGGATACCTGCGCAAAGAAAAGCAAGTTGTCCACCGCAGAAGCACTCAGATAAAAGCCGTCTTCTCCGCCAAGAAGCAAAGAAAGGTGTCTGCACGCCTTACGCGGTTGCCGTACCGCATCAGCGCCGCAAATCTCCACAGTGCCGGAATCGGGAAGAAGCAGCGTGGAGGCAATTTTTACGGTGGTAGTCTTTCCTGCTCCGTTGGGACCAAGCAAACAGACTATCTCTTGGGGATGTATATCCAGCGACAAATCAGAAAGGACACTGCGTTTTATTCCCTTTACTTTATAGGAACGGCAGACGTTTTCCATATGAAGTATCGGATGTGTATGTTGCATTATTTAAGCCCTGCCGATCAATTCATGTATTACTACTCACAGTATAGCAATTACCCTCGTAGCACCTTCAGTTGATTTCAATACAACCTTTCACACTAAAAACTTGTTACAAAAACAGACACTTCTCGCCAAACGCAACACCTGCGTTGTAATCGTACCGTAGAATAGAGATGGTTAACTGAGCGCTCTGCACGGGAAAGGTGGACCTATGGTCTTGCGCGTTTATGTTCAAAGAAAGCCCGGTTTTAAGGGTGAGGCAACTTCCCTTCTCAAAGAGATTCAAGACTTACTTGGCATTACTGAACTGCGCCATATAGACCTCATCAATCGCTACGACGTTGAGGGCATCTCCGAAGAGCTTTTTGAATCGTGCATTCCCACCGTCTTTTCCGAGCCACAGTCTGACATTGCAACGCGCACTATGCCAACGCCGCACTACGCCGGCGAACAGGACCTTGACGAGCAGGGCCTTGGTGAGAAGAGCCTTCCCGTCCACACGTTTGCCGTCGAGTTTCTCCCCGGCCAATTCGACCAGCGCGCCGAATCCGCTGCCGAATGCGTGCAGCTCATCAGCCAGGGTGAGCGTCCGACGGTGCGCTCCGCTCGCATCTATGTCATCACCGGAAACTTGAGCGAAGCCGACGTCGTCGCCATCAAGAACTATGTCATCAATCCGGTTGAAGCGCGCGAAGCGTCACTTAACCTGCCTGAAACACTCAAAACCGCCGTTCCCGAGCCCGCCGATGTCGAGATTTTGAACGACTTTCGTGAGCTGGACAAAGCGGGGCTCAAAGATTTTCTCGCCACACGCGGCCTTGCTATGGACGCATCTGACCTTGCATTTTGCCAGCACTATTTTTGCGAGGAACACCGCGACCCAACCATCACTGAAATTCGCGTGATTGACACCTACTGGTCGGATCACTGCCGGCACACCACCTTTAACACCGGCATCACGGGCGTACAGATAGACGATCCCGTCATACGGGCGGCCTTTGAGAAATACCTTTCCCTGCGCCACGAACTCGGCCGAGAAGACCGAGCCGTCTCGCTTTGGGATATGGCTACCATCGGCGCCAAGTACCTGCGCCACCGCGGCGTCCTTACGACTTTGGATGAGTCCGAAGAGATAAATGCCTGCACCGTTAAGGTAAAGGTTGACGTCAACGGTCATGATGAAGACTGGCTTTTTCTCTTTAAGAACGAAACTCATAACCACCCCACCGAGATCGAACCGTTTGGCGGTGCGGCAACGTGCATCGGCGGAGCCATCCGCGATCCGCTTTCCGGACGCAGCTATGTCTATCAGGCCATGCGCGTAACCGGCGCGGCAGACCCCACGGTTCCCGTATCCAAAACGCTCCCCGGTAAACTTCCGCAGCGCACCATCGTCCGCACGGCGGCAGCCGGGTACTCTTCTTACGGCAACCAAATCGGTCTTGCAACGGGTCAGGTTTCGGAGCTCTATCACCCGGGATATGTGGCTAAACGCATGGAAATCGGTGCCGTTGTCGGCGCTACACCTGCCGATCACGTCCGCCGCGAACGCCCCGCTGACGGTGATGCCATCGTGCTCTTAGGAGGTCGCACCGGTCGCGACGGTATCGGCGGCGCAACCGGCTCCTCCAAAGCTCACGACGCCTCTTCCATTGAACGCGACGGCGCGGAGGTCCAAAAGGGCAATGCCCCTGTTGAGCGCAAGCTTCAACGGCTTTTCCGCCGCGGTGATGCGTGCCGCCTGATTAAACGCTGCAATGACTTTGGTGCCGGCGGCGTATCCGTTGCCATCGGCGAGCTTGCCGACGGTCTGGACATTAACTTGGACGCAGTACCTAAGAAATACGACGGTCTTGACGGCACGGAGCTGGCCATTTCCGAATCCCAAGAGCGTATGGCCGTGGCGCTTGACCCCGATGACGTTGCGGAGTTCTGCCGCTATGCCCGCGAGGAGAACCTTGAGGCTACCGTGGTTGCCCGCGTAACCGAAGATCCTCGTCTGGTGATGCGCTGGCGTGGCGAGAAGATCGTCAACATCAGCCGCGCATTTCTCGCCTCAAACGGCGCTCCTAAGTCTACGACCGTACGACTGAAAAAGCCTGAGGCTTACACGCGTTACAGACACGCCTGGGCAGGATCTACGCTGCGAGAAAAGCTCCACGCGTTGGTGCAAGACCTCAACGTTGCCTCCAACAAGGGTCTTTCCGAACGCTTTGACTCTACCATCGGCGCAGCTACCGTGCTTATGCCCTTTGGCGGCACACGTCAACTGACTCCTGCGCTTTCCATGGTGGCAAAGCTGCCGGTTTTTGGCGAGACAACCACGGTCTCGGGTATGGCGTGGGGCTTCAACCCTTACCTCATGGAATCCGACCAGTTCCGCGGAGCGTATCTTTCCGTTGTTGAGTCCGTTTCGCACCTGGTGGCAACGGGCTTTGACCACACACGGCTCTACCTTACCTTCCAGGAATACTTTGAGAAGCTTCGCGACGATCCCGCTCGTTGGGGCAAACCTGCAGCGGCGCTGCTTGGTGCTCTCATGGCACAGATTGACCTTGGGATCGCAGCCGTCGGCGGCAAAGATTCCATGTCCGGCAGCTTTGAGGACTTGGACGTCCCGCCCACGCTGGTCTCTTTTGCCACCGGTCTTGCACGCGTATCCGATGTTGTTTCACCGGAGTTCAAAGGTGCGGGACACCGGCTTGTTGTTATTGCCCCTACCTACGATGATAACGGCTTGTTGCCTGAAGCGACATCTCTCAAGACAGTCTTTGAGCTGGTCACGTCACTTGCGCGCTCCGGAGCTGCCCTTGCAATTACCACACCCGGCTACGGCGGAGATGCCGAGGTGCTTTTCAAGAGCTGCCTGGGCAACGGAATCGGCGTTGAGCTTGAGCCGGAATATGCGGCCGATAAACTCTTCTCGCCGGCATACGGTTCTTTTATCGTCGAGCTTAAACCCGGAGCTTCCCTTGATGACGTTGACGGCATTACCATAGCTCCGCTTGGAGTCACGACCTCCGAATACACGTTTTCTGCGTGTGGCGAGAAGATCGACCTCGCCTGGCTTCAGGAGGCGTGGGAGCGTCCGCTTGAGGGAGTGTTCCCGTATCGCAGCCACGGCGCAGGTGAGGATTCCGACGCTGTCGAAACTGTCACGTTTGACGGTACTGCCATACGACACAAATACAGCGGTCCCGCACTCAACCGCCCCGCAATCGATCACCCCGCGCTCATCCATCCTGCACGGCCCCGCACGGTAATCCCCGTTTTCCCAGGTAACAACTGCGAATACGACGTTTCTCGTGCCTTTGAGCGAGCCGGTGCCGAGCCCACGACGCTCATCATCAACAACCTTACGGCTTCTGACATTGCCGAGTCCGCAAACGCACTCGCCGCAGAGATCGACCGCAGCCAGATTGTCATGATTCCCGGCGGATTCTCGGGCGGCGACGAGCCCGACGGTTCCGCCAAGTTCATCTGCGCGCTGTTCCGGTCGCCCCAGGTCACCGAAGCAGTCCGCCGACTCCTGAACGACCGCGACGGCCTTATGCTGGGCATTTGTAACGGCTTCCAAGCCTTGATTAAGCTGGGGCTCGTTCCTTACGGCGACATTCGCTCCATGGACGACACCTGTCCGACGCTCACTTTCAACACAATCGGTCGCCACCAGAGCAAACTCGTTCGCACTCGCGTGGCATCCACGCTGTCGCCATGGCTTTCTCGCTGTACGCCCGGCGACATCCACACCATTGCTATCAGCCATGGCGAGGGTCGCTTTGTAGCTTCCAAGGAGCTTCTCGCCCGCCTCAAAGACGCAGGTCAGATTGCCACACAGTATGTTGACGCGGAAGGCGTCCCAAGCATGGATCTCTCGGTCAATCCCAACGGATCCATTTGGGCTATTGAAGGCATTACCAGCCCCGACGGTCGCGTGCTGGGCAAGATGGGGCACACCGAGCGCGCAGGTTCCGGCCTGTACCGTAACATTCCCGAGCTTACACCGGGCGACCAGTTCCAACCGCTCATCGAAGGCGGCGTTGATTATTTCGCATAGAGCAAGGGGGCGCAAACGACATCTAAGTATCTAGGTATTACCTGATTGGCTTAGGGTGTCGTTTGTGCTTCTCGACGTTTGTGTCTCTCGGCTATATGGCTATATGCTTTGTAATTTATATGCTATCTTACGGTGCTTCAAAGAATGCGGCTTAATGCGCGCACGAAATTTCCGTACTTCAAAAACACCTACAACTCAATTTAACGAAAGAGGTACCAAACCCGGTGTTTAGTGGTGATTTGATTCACCACTAAACGCTCAAATTCCGAGAAAACCACCACTAAATGCCATTTTTTCGGAAAAAACTACCACTAAACCTCACAAATAGTAGAAATCCGAGAAAAACCTGTTTAGTGGTAGTTTTCTGAAACGCCAAGACGTGCCGACATTAGGTGCGCGGCTTCCTTACTCTTTGTGGCAAAGCCTGCTCAGAGCGGATTCGACCATAGTCCGTCTCGTAAGGATCGGTGGCATCAACAACGTCGTCAAGCGAGAATACCGCGCGACATACATTAAGAAACGTTGCAAAACTCACCGATGGATCTCCGTTTTCAAGTCGCGAAATGGTAGCACGCGATACGGCGGCTTTATCGGCGAGTTGTTGGGAGGTAATACCGTACAGCTTCCTCCAAGTAGCAATATTCTCGCCAATGCGCCTTGCTGCTATTTTTGTCTGTGCAGGAATGGGTCTGTACACGGTATCCTAACGTCAATAATCTGATACGATATAGCCATTGGTGTAGCATATTTATTTCGTTATGTAGTACATACATCCGAAAGATCTCAGATCAAAGACTCTTTAGATTTTTTCCAGATATTCCGCACGCGAGAAGAACCATTCCGCTATCGGCCTTATCCGCTGCCGCTCACTATATGAGACTATAAGGCGTTATTCAAGAGGACCGGCATACCCTCGGATACCACCAATATTGCGTATATTCGTATAGCCCATCTGCTTCAAGGCCTTCTCGGCACGCGCACTACGGGCTCCGCTTGCACAGTACAGAAAAAGCGGAACCGTGCGGTCCGCAACGACTGAGGATATCCGCTCAATATCGGAAAGGGGAACATTTACGGCATCTTTTATATGACCGGACGCATATTCATCTGCCTCGCGAACGTCCACCAAAACAGCGCCCGAGGTCTCGCGAGCCTCAGCGACACCTTCGTTGATATTTGCCCCACCGCTAAAGAAAGAAAAGATACTCATAGAATTCCTCGCTTCAAAATGAACCGCAACACACCCATACGGATAACAGGATAAAACATCCTCGCGTTCTGAAGCTCCCAACGTTTTTATCATTTCAGCTTGACCCTTACGCAACGTAAGGGATTACTATCCTGTCATGGACCATGGCCATGATTCACACAAAAGATGTTGAAGGTATAACCGATACCGGAGGTTACAACCGTGGCAGAACAATACTCTGTAGGAGCACTTGCCAATATGGCGGGAATTTCTGTCCGAACCCTGCACCACTTTGAAGCGCAGGGATTGCTGCACCCCAAGCGCCTGGCAAACGGCTACAGAGTCTACGGAACAACTGAGACAGACCGGCTGCAGCAGATCCTGCTTTATCGCGAGATGGGCGTGTCGTTGTCGGATATTCGTCAGATACTTGACGATCCATCCTTCGATCAAAAAGCCGTTCTCGCCCAACACCTCAAAGAACTGCAAGCGCGCAAAACACACATTGAACGACTTATCAAAAGCGTAACAAAAACACTTGAGAGCTTAGAAGGAGGTACTCCCATGAGTACGGAGGAAAAGTTTGAAGCATTTAAACAGGACCTTATCGATAAGAACGAAAAGAAATATGGAGCAGAAGTGCGCAAACGTTGGGGAGATACCATCGCTGATGCGTCAAACGAAAAAATAAAGAAGCTCACTAAATCCGAATGGCAGCATCGCGACGAAATCGAAAAAGAGTTGAAAGCCGAACTCATTGCAGCCGTCAAAGAAGGAAACGCAACGGGTACCCATGCTCTGCATGCCGCTCAGCTACATGCTGAGTACCTGCGCTTATCTTGGCCAGACGGGCTATACTCCGCAGAAACGCATCGAGGGCTTGCACACGCCTATCTCGCTGACGAACGATTCAGGTCTTACTACGATGCATGGATTCCCGGGGCTACTGAAGTTCTTGTAGATGCAATCGACCATTTGTTGTCTGAGTCCACTGACTAAACAGCCGAGAAGGCTCACAAAGACAAAGCTTCAGCCAGAAAATTCAGCTGGAAAACTACACGAATATATGGCGGGGTAAAGAAACTGCGTGGTTAGATAATGTACTTTAAGGCTTGTAGGCGATGTACCACAATTATGGGACATCGCCTACAAGTACAAAATAAGAATCAATGGCAAAAAACTCATATTCCACCTACAAAGCCTGACAGCTTTTCACTAGAGCGCCAAAGCTTCTTGCTAAAGCGCCCATCCGGAAGATTGTTGCTGCAACTCAGACATATGGCGGAACAGGCCACCTTCTTTTGCGCGCAGCTCGGCGGGAGACCCTTCCTCAGCAACTTTGCCGTCCGCCAACACCACGATCTTATCGGCATTTTCAACTGTACGCATGCGGTGAGCAATCACCAGAACCGTCTTGCCGGCAAGCAGTCGAGTGAGCGCTTCTTGTACCTTAGTCTCGTTTTCCACGTCCAATGAGGCGGTTGCCTCATCCATAAGCACGATTGGCGCATCTTTTAGGAGCGCTCGGGCAATCGAGATGCGCTGGCGCTCCCCACCCGAAAGCCTGCTGCCGTTCTCGCCAATCATGGTCTGGTAGCCGTCAGCGAGCTTGTCGATAAATTCATCACAGTTGGCAGCGCGAGCCGCCGCCAACACCTCTTCATCCGTAGCATCTTTGCGCCCGATGCGAATATTTGCCATCACGGTATCGTCAAAGAGTGTGACATCCTGAAACACCATGGCATAGTCGGTAAGGAGCACCTCAGGATCAATATCGGCTATGTTCACGCCGCCCACGCAAATCGTGCCGGAAGAAGCATCCCAAAGACGAGCCGCAAGACGTGCGCAGGTGGATTTCCCCGAGCCTGACGGTCCGACAAGAGCCGTCACCTCGCCCTCCTTTGCCGTAAAGCTCACATTGTTGAGTACCGAAGACGGATTTTCTTCTTGGATGTTCTTCTCGCCATGTGCGCTTTTTGTTTTGTATGCAAAACTCACGGAATCAAATACGATATTGTGCCCGTCTGGAGCAAACGTGTCTGCTCCTTCAGCAACGGGTTCATCGTAGATAGCCTGCAGACGCTCAGCCGAAACCTCGGAGATAAAAAGCTCCGCGATAAGCGCCAACGCCTGGTCAAAGGGGGCATATATGCGGCTTACGGTAAGTAAATACATAAAAAAGACCAAAAAATCAATCTGACCGGCCAGCATGAGGTTGACACCCAAGATAATCGTTGTTGCCACGCCAAGGCGCATGATGACAGAGGCTGCGTTGACTACAAGCCCAACCCTCAGCTCTGCAAAAGCAGTACTTTGTTCGGACGTATCAATCTTAGCTTCTAGTTCACCAAGGTGGCGCTCAACCTGATTGGTAGCACGAATCTCACGTGCGGTATCGAGCATTTCCTGAATGCCGTCAGATACAATCAGGGCGTCGGCACGAGACCTTCTGGTGCTTTTGGCAAAGACTTTGCGCAGGCCAAAGAGCAAGCCAAACGCTACGGGCACACCCCACATAACCGCAATGCCCATACGCCAATCAAACGCAATAAGTGCAACGGCTACCACGGCCGTCGAAATATATGAGCCGTATAAATAACCAAGCACATGCGACCACACATGTTCCAAGCGATCAACGTCGCTCATGATGGTCTCGGCAAGATCGGCCAGATCACGACCGGCAAAAAAGGAGAGCGGAAGTTTACGCAGACGTTCGGCCAAACTTATGCGGATTTTTCCAACTTCTCCGTATACGGTGCCGTAGGTATTTTTGTATTGCATCTTATGGGCAACAAACGACACCACCAGAAACACGACGATGCCGCCAACATACGGCAATAACTCCGGAGAGGGAGCACCGCCAAGCAACGTCGCCATCAGTTGTTTCATGAGCATGAATAAAATGCCGATACCCGCAAAATCAATAAAGTTAACGATAACGGTCCAAAACGTGCCCTTCTTAACGTTTGCGACACCTTGGTCGGTAAGAGCAAACTTGCGCTTAAAAGCCTCACCAAACATTTACGCCACCTCCTTTGAAATCTTCCACGAAACAGCCTTCTGATAGTCGGCCCACATGCGCGCATACAGGCCGTCCCCATCCACCAGCTCTGCATGGGTACCCTGCTCAACTACCCGTCCTTCATCAAGCACCACGATGTTATCGGCACCCACGACGGTAGAGAGACGGTGCGCAATCATGACCACTGTACGACCTTGCGTAAGCTTGGCAAAGGCCTTTTGAATAAGGACTTCGTTCTCAGGATCGGCAAAAGCCGTTGCCTCATCAAGAACCACAATCGGTGCATCTTTCAAAATGGCGCGGGCAAGAGCAATGCGCTGCTGCTCACCGCCAGAAAGGAAGGTTCCGTGCGTTCCGATAATCGTATCCACGCCGTTCGGCATTTTCTCGATAATGTCGCTGCATTGAGCAGCCTCAAGCGCACGTAAAACTTCCTCGCGCGTTGCCTCGGGACGAGAAGCGCGCACGTTTTCCAAAATCGTCGTCTTAAACAGACGGTTATTCTGAAACACGAAAGCAACCTGCTCCATGAGTACTTTGGGATCGATCTCCCGTACGTCAACACCACCAACCGCTACCGAGCCCGAATCGACATCCCAAAAGCGAGGTATAAGACTTGCAGCCGTAGTTTTGCCACCGCCGGAAGGTCCCACAAGAGCCACGGTAGATCCTGCGGGAACCGTAAACGTCACAGTATCCAGGGCTTTCTTCTCGGCCCCTTCATACGTAAAGCTCACCGTCTGAAACTCGATGCCATTACCTGCAGGTACCTTGGGATTTTTAGGCACGCTCACCTGCGGAGCGGCGAGAATGTCCTCAACACGCCGCAGCGCGTCTTCTGCCTGCATCATGCCACCGGCGGCAAACATAATCTTTGCCAATGCGGTAGACATGACTGCCGAGAAGATCGCATAAAACGCAAAGTCTGTCACGAGGCGCACAAAATTACCGGAAGAAATTGCTCCCGGTACCAAAAAGATTGCGACGGGAATCAAAAACACGAAAGCCGCTTCAGTGAAGCTGAGATTGACACTATACGGGTTTTCACAGACCTCACCTTGGTACTGCTCGGCCTTAGTGCTGTATTCGTCAATGGCTTTTTTGAATACCGTAAAGGTATGCACCGTCTGCTGAAATACCTTTACCACAGGGATACCGCGCACGTATTCGGTACTGGCTTTGCCCATTTTATCGAGTGCCGTCTGATACTCGGTCATATAATTTTTGCCTTTACCGGACATTATCAAGGACATTGACGTTACGGAAATAATCACGATCATGAAACACGCAAGTCCCATGCGCCAATCAAATATAAATAGAAGAACCAACATTGAGACAAACATCGAGATAGAGCCTGCGATATCTGCAAGGTTATGAGCACACAGCTGCTCAATATTGAGCGTTGCCGCATCCATACGACGTCGCAGGATACCTGATGCATGGGTATCGTAATAGCCCAGAGGTGCTGCCATCAGGCGTTTTGCGCACGCTTTGCGCATGTTGGTCTCAATACGAAATGCCGCAAGATGCGTACACATAAGGCCGCCAAAGTAGATCACGATACCCGCAACGGCAAACCAAAAAGCCATCCACCCGTAGCCTGCAATACTCGTTGCTTCCCCCCATTTTGGCGCAACCGCAATAAGGTCGCGAACAACCAGCCAGATAAAAACGTAGGGCATCATGGTAAAAACCATGGAGATAGCCACAAGAACACAGCCGATGATGGTAAGCGGCCGTCGTGTTCCTGCAAAGTCCAAGATGCGAGAGATTGTTCCTCGCTTCTTTTTATTTTCTTGCTTTTTCTTATCCACCATATAAGCCTTCTTCCCCAACGCTTCATTTTTAACGAATAATGTTATCTTAGGCTAACTTATGGAAAAAAGTAAGACTGTTATTCCGGCATTCTCATGGGCGCAATTGATTCTTAATTTGATTTCAGAGAAATTTTCTGCTTTGAAGCGGATTTTGATTGAGCGTACGATTCATGAGAAGAGACCCCAGATCGACGGCGTATCATACCTAACTTGCCGATGGGGTCTCTACTCTATCTACCAGCTACGGTGTCCAGTCTATCCGTCAGAAACGACACCGCGAAGGATCTCCAGACCGTGAAAGACAGGTTCGATAACTGCAGAAATGTTTTCAACTGCAGCTTTGGGACTACCCGGCAAGTTGATGATAAGCGTGCGTTTCGCAATACCGGCAACCTCTCGTGACAGACAGGCCTTGGGCGTTATCAGCATCGACGCGCTGCGCATGGCCTCGGGGATGCCGGGTGTCAGGCGCTCACATACTTCGCATGTTGCCTCGGGCGTTATGTCGCGTGGCGAGAAGCCCGTCCCACCCGTCGTTACTACCAGCGCAACGTTGTCGGCAACGGCGGCGTGCAAGGCGGCGACAATCTCTGCGTGCTCATCGGGTACCAGTACTACCTGCTCTTCAACCGCAAAGCCCTTCTCGCCCAAAAAGGCAACGAGAGCCGGGCCACTGGTGTCCGCTCGCTCCCCACGTGAAGAGCGGTCGCTCACCGTGATAACCCGCGCCGTAAATGATTCTTCGTGTGTCGCGGCAGCTCCTTGGTGTGCCATGGCTACTCCTTTACGATAAGGCCGCCCTCACCCAGCACTACGAAATCGTGTTTGGTAAGTTCAATACCGGCAGCAATACGAGGAAGTACCAAGTCAAAAACAGTCGTGGCACTGTACATGACGCAACCGGGAAGGCCGAGGACGGGAATGGCGGAGGCACCCTTGTCGGCAGCATCAAGATATCCCAGACACATCATCGCACCCGGAAGCACCGGAGCACCGTACGTTACAATCCGCGCACCGGAGCGTTTAATGGCGCCGGGCGTGTTGTCGTCAGGATCAACGCTCATACCGCCCGTACACGCAATCAGATCGACTCCCAAATCCCGCGCTTCATGAATGGCCGCAACAAGCGCGTCCATATCATCGCCCGGCTTTGCGCAGTGCACCGTCTTAATGCCAAAAGCAGCAAGTTTTTGTTCAACGACCGGCGTGAACTTATCCTCGATAAGCCCTTTCTGCACTTCGGATCCCGTGGCGATAAGAGCCGCAGTTTTCACGCAAAATGGTGCTACCCGCATGAGTGCTCCGCGGTGCGCAACGTCAGCGGCGGCTTCTGCGGCCTCCACAACAGACGCATCAACCACCAGAGGAATAACGCGTGTGCCGGCAAGCGGGGTACCCTTCTTCACCGCAGTATGACCGCGACGAGTGGCAATCATTACCTCGTCAACCGCATTAACGGCATTCAGACGTTGCGTATCAAGCTCAAAAACACCGTCAACCGCTGCGGTAATGGTGAGTTTTCCTTCATGGGGCTCTTTGGATACCACGCAATTCTCGCCATGGCAAAGCGCCGCCATACGGTATGCCGCGTCGTTTTCGTGAAGCTGATCCTTCCCCAGCTCCCACACAAACAGATGCTCCTTGCCCATGCTGAGCAGCACGGGAATATCGGCTTCTTCCACTACGTGGCCTTTCTTAAAGCGCACACCCTTAAAGCGCGTTTTGTCGTCAGCGCTCTCACCGGGAATGATTTGGGTCATGTCGTGGCACAGCACGTGCCCGACCGCATCTTCCGTTCTAATCTGCTTCATGCCGAAGCTCCTTTGCGTCTAAAACATGAATAATATCTCCGGGTTTGATAGTACCGCCACGCAAAACCACCGTAAAAATACCGTCGGTGGGCATGACGCACGTACCAATGAGTTTCCGAATCTCGCAGTCATGATGACAGGTCTTGCCGATCTGTGTCACCGCGAGAAGAGCCTCTCCTATTGCAAGCACCGTACCAACCGGCAGCGCGCGCAAGTCAATGCCGGAAGTAAGAATATTCTCGGCAAAATCTCCCGGATGCAGCTCTGCGCCCTTCTCGCGCATGGTATCAACGGACTCGTTGCCTAAAAGACTCACCTGACGGTGCCAGTTTCCGGCATGCGCATCGCCTTTGATACCTTCACCCACACAAACCTCAATGGACTCAACGGGCTTTTTGCGTGTACCCTTTTTCACGCTGATGCAGCAGCTGAGCACCGTACCCTCTGCAGCGGATTTCACGTTCTTAAAACTCATTCGCAATTTTCCTCTCGCACAAAATGACCGGATGCTCCGCCGTCTTTCTCAAGCAGGCGAATCCGGCTGACAACCATGTCTCGCTGATGAGCCTTGCACATATCATATATGGTCAGACAGGCAACGGAAGCCGCCGTGAGGGCTTCCATCTCAACACCGGTCTGCCCTGTACAACGACAAAACGTCTCAACAGCAATGCCGTCTTCTTCAAACGAAAACGAAATATTTACTCCGGTGAGCTGGAGCGGATGACACATGGGAATGACATCTGAAGTGCGCTTTGCCGCCATGATGCCAGCCACCTGTGCCACTGCCAAAACGTCACCTTTTTTAATGCCGCCGGTACGCACCAACTCAAGCGTATCGGAGCGCATGAAAATCTTCCCTCCCGCGCGAGCCGTGCGCACCGTTATATTCTTGGCAGAAACATCCACCATACGAGCCCGTCCCTCTTCATTAAAATGGGTAAGCGCCATCTTAGCCTCCAATTTCATTCATCGCCCGAAGCGATTTGCTTGCGTGCGTCAAATCGATTGCATGACCTTTAGGTTTTTGAGCAATCCCCTTGCTTAAGGCAGACAAGAGTTCCTCACCCGAAAGTCCCCGGAGAGCAATCTCATGGGCCGAATGCAAACAAGGCTTTAACATACCGTCTGCGGTCACGCGAATCCTGTCGCAAGAGCTGCAAAACGTATGCGTCATGGGGCGGATAAGTCCCACCTTCCCCTGCCAACCGGGCGCGCCAAACAGCTCCGCCACACCGCCTGAGCCAAGCGGTATAAGTTCCGGCAACACATCGAGCACGCAATCGGCACTCACAAAACGCTCGGTCGGCCATCTTGAGCATTCGCCCATACGCATAAGTTCAATAAAGCGCACGTCAACAGGCTCATTTTTAGCCATTTCTGCAAGAGGACGAATCTCATCCTCATTCAGGCCGCCCAACAGCACAGCGTTGAACTTTGTGTGAGTAAATCCCGCTTCCCGCGCCGCTGCAATACCGGCAAGCGCATCGGCAAGCGTTCCGGTACGACTCAGCCTTGCGTAGCGTTTGGGATCAAGCGTATCAAGCGAAATATTGAGGCGAGAAAGACCGGCCTCCTTCAGATCTTTGGCGAGAGGTGCAAGTAAGGTGGCATTGGTGGTCATGACCACTTCTTCGATGCCATCTACCGCAGAGATCATACGCGTCAGATCCACAATGCCTCTACGCACCAAGGGCTCGCCTCCGGTAAGACGAACTTTTTTCACGCCAAGTTGTGCCGCGGCCTCAACAATCATGCGCATCTCTTCAAACGAAAGAATATCTTTATGGCAAAGCATGGGGACACCCTGCGCCGGCATGCAGTAGAGACAGCGACAATTGCAGCGATCCGTAACCGAAAGCCTGAGGTAGCGAATATTTCTTCCCAAATCATCACGCATGTGGCAACTTCTTTTCTTCCGCCGCGTCATATTCTTTTGCACTATCACAAAGAGGCATAACACACTCCGGGGCAATGTAGAACAAGATCCGTTGAGGTTCACCCAAGCTCGCCCAAGACTCTTTAGAACACTCATAGCGAAGAAGTGTGCCTCCGGGTGTTCGGGCCATCACAATGGTTGAAAACGTATTGTCAATCACACGATCAACCTCACAGGGAATAACATTTTCGTATTCAGTGGTGCAACCAACTACCTTAAAATAATGCGCGCGAATCCCAACGTATGTCACACTATCATCCATGGGCAACGCGGTGGTAAGGTTCAATCCCCAATCATCACAGAAAAGGCACTTCTCGCCCACCTTATGAGCACGGGACACGTTCTTGCATCCGGAAATACGTGCGGCGGCAAGCGTCACGGGTGTCGAAAAGAGCTCTTTTACCGATACTTTTTTATCGGAGTTCCCCTGGTTTATGACGCACACGGAATCACAGAGGCGATATACCTCGTCGCGATTATGGGAAACGTAAACTGTCCCTCCCGGAAATGTACGCAGCGTATCGCTCAGTTCAAACTCAAGCTGCCAGCGAAGATAACTGTCGAGTGCCGAGAAGGGCTCGTCGAGCAAAATGAGATCGGGCTTGCTGGCAAGAATACGCGCCATGGCACAGCGTTGCTGCTGACCGCCGGAAAGCTCATGGGGACGACGGTCAAGAAGACTCTCAAGCCGCATCTTTTTGAGTTGTTCGAGCGCACACGCTTCACGCTCTGCCCGTGTTGCCCCTTGGGCCCCCACCAGCACGTTTTGCATCACACTCATGTGCGGAAAGAGCGCATAGCTCTGAAACAGATACCCAACACGCCGCTCTTGCGGCGGCACATTGACGTGGGCTCCGGAATCAAACAGAATCCGATCGTTGAGAACAATGCGTCCACTGTCAGGCTTCACGATACCGGCAATGCACTTGAGCGTCATTGATTTACCGCAGCCCGAAGGGCCGAGAAGCGCCAAAACCTCATTGCTCTTCTCGACGGCAAACGAAACATGCAGATCAAAGCCACTCAAGTGCTTGGTAATGTCAACGGAAAGCGCCATGATCAAGCCCCCTGAGCAGGAGTTGCCACATGCGTCCGGCGGCTCCCTTTTTCAAAAACATTAAGGGCGAGAAGCACCACGGCCGAGATGGCGAGGTTGATAAGCACCCACTGCATGGCAGCCGCATCGTCGCTGGTTCTCCACAGCTGGTATACCGTCGTTGACACGGTTGCCGTCTTACCGGGCGTATATCCGCAGATCATCGAAGTGGCTCCGTACTCGCCCAGCGCACGTGCAAATGCCAGGACGGTTCCCGCCACAACACCTTTCATGCAGCACGGCATTTTGACATGCCAAAACACCCACGTGTTTGATTTGCCCAGTGTCCGGGCCGCATCGGCAAGCGTTTCGTCAAAGCTCTCAAATGCGCCTCGAGCGGTACGGTACATAAGCGGCAAGCTCACCACAACGGTGGCAAAAATTGCCGCGTACCATACCATGGTGAGTTTTATGCCAAATACGTCCAGCACCCAAAGGCCAATGGGACGGCGTGGACCCAAAAGCAGAAGGAGCAGATAGCCCACAACCGTCGGTGGCAGCACCAAAGGCAGCGTCAATATAACGTCCAAAAACCCTTTAACAACCCGAGGCGTTTTGGCAACAAAGTTTGCAAGAGCAATGCCCAACAAAAAGACAAGGGCAGTTGATGCCGCAGCAATCCTCAGCGAGTTATACAGCGGATACCAATCCATAAAAACCAATCCAGAGAGAAACGTGAAAACCCGAACAACTATGCCTTCGAAAGCGGAGTAAAGCCGACCTTCTCAAAGCACGCGCTGGCATCAGAGGTCTTCAGGAACTCAAGGAATTTCTTTGCGAGGTCTGCCTGCTTTGCATTTTTGGTTGCAGCAGCAGGATACACCACGCGTCCGCACATCTCCTCGGTTGCCTCACCGACCATCTGAAGCTTTGCAGAGGTGGCATCGGTCTTATAGATAACGCCGCAGTCAACGGAAGCTTCTTTAACCTGTGTAGTAACTTCCTTAACATTGGTTCCGTATGAGATATGCCCCTCTTTGGCAAGCGCTTCTTCATCGAGTTTGTAGTACTTCAAAATCTTCTGCGTGTACTGACCAACGGGGACATCTGAGTTGCCCATGCCAAGCAAAATCTCACCTGCACCAAGCTTTTGAGCCATGTCATCAAAACTCTGAACGGCTTTGGGGTTATCCTGAGGAACGCACAGGGTAACCTTATTCTCAAGGATGTCAAAACGAGTATCGGATGCAATGAAGTCCAGATCTTTATCGTGATCTTTCTTGGCGTTTGCATCAAGCTGATTCATCTGCTTCTGGCCGGCAGAAATGAAAACATCACAGTCAGAACCCTCTTCTATCTGCGTCTTGAGTGTGCCTGAAGAATCAAAGTTGAAACTGATATCAACACCTTGATTGTCATTCTTAAAAAGCTCTCCGGCCTCGGTCAGACTTTCGGTCAGAGATGCAGCCGCAAAAACAATGAGCGTTTGAGCATCGGCTTTCTTCTCGCCACCGGACGTGTCTTCCTTTTTAGCTCCGTTACTACCACAGGCGGCAAGCCCAAGTGTGGCAACTCCTGCTGCGCCGACAATGAACGAACGACGGGAAACACTGTTTTCGAACTTCATACAAACTCCTTTAAACGAACCTAACCTTATGTGACAGACCCTCCAACATACTCCGTTGGAAAAGTCCGATACACCAAACTATCTGCAGGCGAAAAGTACCTCTTCCCGCAGCACCACACCACGCATTTTATGTTGAAGACGGCCTCTTCTGATGCGGCTTCTCCGGGCGGAAATTGGCGCGACAACGAATCATCTCGGCTGCAATGGAAATGGCAATTTCCGACGGGGTAACAGCCATAATATCATCTCCGATAGGCATATAAATGGCGTCGGTCCACTCCTTGGAAATACCACGTTCCCCCAACGTTTTGCGGGCAAACGCTGACTTTCTCGCACTGCCAATGCAACCTACATACGCAGGCTTACATGGGTAGAGCTGTTCAAGTACGTCAATGTCAAAGGCGTGGCCGTGCGTTGTTACTACCGTGTAATCGCGACGGGTCACCTGCACATGCTCTGAAATATTTTTGAAGTCACCGCAAAAAACCGCCTCAGCGGCAGGGAAATCTTCCTTTACCGCCACGCCCTTGCGGTCGTCAAAAACCACAACCCGAAAGCCTACGCCGGCAAGCACGGGCGTGAGCGCACGGCCAACATGCCCTCCTCCAAAAATATATGCTACGGGATCAGGTCCCAACGGCTCCGTATACGTTGCCGTTGCCTCGTCCCACACGGGCATATCAGAAAGAGCACGAGGATCATCTTGCGACAACTCTTCAACAGGAAGTGCCTCAACGATTACATGAGCGGGATCTGCCCACTGTTCTGTAACGATAAACGGCTTTTTGGAATCAATCAGGCTAAGCAGCCGGTCTGCAAAAAAATCCTTTTGAGCAGACGTAACCAAGCGCAACGCAATGAGCGCGTCCCCACCGCATGCCATGCCTGTTTTGGCGTGGGTCATCCATTCGATCTGATCATGCTCCGTACCGGCCAGTATGTCACGCGAGCGCTGTTGTGCCATCAGCTCGATGGAACCACCGCCGACGGTCCCCAAAAACGTTCCGTCCTCTAAAAGTATCATACGGGCACCGGCATGCCGTGGCATCGACCCCTTTGTGGAAAGCAGCGTCGAAATTACAAAACTCCGACCTGCTTCAAGCTCCGCCAGAAGACGGCGCACCAAATGCTCATCGCAAAGTGTACCCTGTGAATCCGCCATGTCAGCCCTCCGTTCTTACCTGATGAAACGCACATCTCGGTTTCTCTTCTTGTCCCTGTGCAAGGTATGCCTGCGCAAATTATTCCTGCACAAGCTATCCCTGCACAAGCCTAATTCGCTTGGCATCCTGCGTACTTTCCTCATACTCCGTCATACGCCCCACCACACGCGCGGAAGAAACTTGCTCATCGGCGCAAAGTGCGGAAAGAAGCGCATCCGCATCTTCAGGCGCCACGGCAATAAGCAAGCCGCCCGAGGTTTCGGGACAAAAGAGCACGTCAACTCTTTCACGAGCAATCCCCGTGGCTTCCACGTACTTCTCGGCATAGTGACGATTACGATACATTCCTGCAGGTAAAATTCCAAGACGTGCAAGCTCAAACACATGGGGCGAGAGAAACTCAGGACCGTCCACGTTAATCTCGGCAGCAAGATCTGCTCCCTGGCACATCTCAAGCAGATGACCCATAAGCGAGAAACCCGTCACATCCGTTACGGCATGAACGTCAAAGTTCACCATAATGTCGCGGGCATACCGGTTGAGCGTCATCATGGAGCTCTCGGCAGCATCAATCTCTTCTGCGGTTGCCATATTGGCTTTTACTGCCGTGGTAATCACACCTACGCCAAGTGCCTTGGTAAGGATGAGCACGTCACCCGCATGTGCCCCTGAATTGGTATACATTTTTGACGGATTCACAAAGCCGGAAACCGCCAACCCATACTTGGGCTCACTGTCATAAATGCTGTGGCCGCCCACGATGTTTGCTCCGGCTTCATACACCTTGTCATAGCCACCACGCAAGATTTCATGCACCACCTCAGAGGGCATGTCTTCAGGTACCGCCATAACGTTAAGCGCAACCTTGGGCTCTCCGCCCATGGCATACACGTCGGAAAGCGCATTTGCTGCGGCAATGGCACCATACGTATATGGATCGTCGGCAATGGGCGGGAAGAAATCAATGGTCTCCACCAGGGCAATGTCATCGGTGACCTTATAGACCGCCGCATCGTCTGCCTTATCAAATCCAACCAGTAAGTTGGGGTTTTTGCGTACCTTGATATCCGAAAGAAGCTTTGCAAGCTCTCCCGCGCCAACTTTCGCACCGCATCCCGCACATTCGGCAAGCTTTGTCAGCTTTACGTCTTTTGCAGCCATTATCCATCCAGCCTTTCCGTAAAGTGACAGAGAGCCTCAAGTACGCCTCCGCCTATCGCACGAGCCTTATCGGATGCGGAAAAACAATGTCCTACCTTACAGCGAGGATCAATGTCGCCCGATTTCATACCCTTGGTTACCGGCACACCTTCTTGCAAAAGACCTCGCAGAACACCGTCAATGGTCGCTTTGACCGGAATGCCTGAAACCATGGCCACTATATCGCCGCGCTTAACCACGTCTCCGATTTTTGCCACAGGCTCAAAGATGCCCTCAGCTGGTGACCACAGCACGCGCTCTTTGGTAAAGCCACCGATGTTACCTGGAACACCGGTGTTCGGGATGGGCGTGCCGTCATAGATAACCTTCCCCAGATAGTGGCCTCGCTTTGTCTCAATTACCGCATGACAGTCAGACTTCGAGTCTGTACCGGCCTTAAACCCCGGCCCCACTCCGATTACGACAGGAGCCATATCCTTGGTAGTACCAATATTTCGTTTTGCGAGAATGGCATCTACCAACACGTCCGGCTTGAGCTCTGAAATACATGCACCTTCAGGGTCAACCAAAACCGCAATGTTCTTCTCGCCCACAATACGAAGCGCATCTGTAATGTCTTTTGCTCGAAACGCCTTGATACCCTCTACCTGAGCTTCGCCCAGGCGAATGGCCTCGGAAAATGCAACGGAGCGACGCACTGCCGTGGGAACCTCCACATCAAGCATCACGATGCGTGCACCTGCACGATAAAGTCTGAGCGCAATGCCTGAAGCAAGATCTCCTGCACCTCGTATTACTACCAGCATATCTTTCCTCTCCTTGCCGAGTTTTACGGCATTGGTATCACTGATCACAACTCAAGCTCATATATACCCACCGGCACAAAGTTTCCCCATGCCGCTTTTTCAAACGTCTCTCGCGCCTCTATCGGCATAGCCCACGCCAATCCACAATCCGCCTTAATTGCAACGGGAGTTGGAATAAGGCGGCCTGGTATCTCCTGTTCTTTACAGACGCGCTCACATTCGAGCGCCTCATGCGTGGAATCAAACGCCACCACCGCCCGCAGATGCCGAACGTGTATCTGATGAGTATGTCCGCGCTGATCCGACCCACACATCTCAACGCATCTCCTTGGCAAGCTCAAAAAGTGCCGAAAGCGCAGTATCTGTCTCATCCTCTGTCGTATAAAAACCAAACGAGAAGCGCACGGCGCCCGTCTCTTGCGTGCCAAGAGCTCGGTGCATACGCGGTGCGCAATGCGCGCCTGCGCGAACCGCAATACCGTAGTTCATGTCCAAGGTCTCCGCTAGCTCAGAGGAAGTCCATCCGGCCAGATTGAGTGTCACAACGGGAGCATGGTCACAATTTGGTTTTGAACCGTCAAGAATCGCAAGGTCATCAGGGTAGTCACCATAGAGCACCACCCCGGGGATACGGCGAACCCCCGCAACAAAGCGCTTGGTTAACGCCAGGTCATGGGCGTGGATGGTATCTACTCCTTGTTCGGCGATGAAGGCAACCGCTGCAGACAGACCGGCTATGCCATGTCCGTTGAGTGTTCCTGCTTCAAGATGTTCGGGATAGCGCTCAGGCATACCTTTCTCAAAGGAGAGTACTCCCGTACCGCCTTGAACTACCGCCTCAAGGTCAACGTGTGGACCTACGAGAAGAGCGCCCGTTCCCTGGGGCCCCATCAGTGCCTTGTGTCCGGTACATGCCAAAAGATCAAGACCAAGACCGTCGAAGTCAATCCGGAAAGATCCTGCCGTCTGTGCGGTGTCTACCAAGAGCAGTGCACCGGCCGCATGAGCGATGGCGACTGCTCGCGTAAGGTCGCAGACGTTACCGGTGAGATTTGAGGCATGCGTCACCACCACAAGCTTTGTGCCAAAAGTCACCAGCCGCTCAAACGCACTCCAGTCAAGACGACCCTGCCTGTCTGCGGGTACAAAATCAACGTTTACGCCGTGCTTCTCGCGAAGACGATAGAGAGGACGCAAGACGGAATTGTGATCCCAATCGGTTGCCACGACGTGATCGCCGGATTTCACAATGCCGAGAATTGCCTTGTTCAGAGCATCCGTTGCGTTTGCGGTAAACACCACGCGTTCCGGATGAGAAAACCCCAGAAGCGAGGCAAGGCGTTCACGCGCTACCATAACCGCGCGAGCCGCATCGAGTTCGGCGGCCGCAGCTCCGCGACCGGTGCTCCCAAGCGAGCAAAGTGCGCAAGAAACGGCATCCACCACGCAGGGAGGACGCATATATGATGTGGCGGCGCAGTTGAGATATATCATTCGAACGCCTTACAGCACCATTACACCCGGCTGCTTTGAGATAATCTCGGCAATGGCGTAGAGGTTGGTAACTTCACCCACCGCCAGCTTGTCTTTAATGCCATAAAAATCAAGACAGGTACCGCAGGTTAAAATCTTGGTGCCGCGCGATTCAAGCTCTTTGATATCCTCAAGCGACTCCGAACCCTCACACGTCAGATGAGCACCGCCGTTGTAAAACAGCATGGTCTCAGGAACGCTCTCTTGGTGCGCAAGAGCATAGATGAGGCCTTTCATTAAAATATGCCCAAGCTCATCATCACCGCGACCCATAAACTCAGCATCAACCGCAACAACCGTAGCGGAACGATCGGGAATATTGCAAAAGAACGAAGCCTCGGTAGCTGCGGACGCACTTGCCGCGACTGCTTCGTGAGGGGTAAAAGTCATAACGGTGTCTTCGCCGTCTTTTGTCGTGGTAAGCTCACAGTTCTTCTCGTCAGCCAAGCGCGTAAGGTTACCGAGAGCAACGGTATCGTTTATCACCACTTCAAGCACTTCTCCCTGTGCCAGTTTTGGCAACGCTTCAAGCGTCAGGATAACCGGCTTGGGACACGTTAGGTTGCGCGCATCAATTTTCATTGCAATCCCCCTCTTAAAATTGCACATTCTGCCTACGTATAGCGGGCAATGTGAGTGCTTTTTGCAATAAAATAAGTATATCGCTAATAAAAAACTTTTAGTTAGGCAACCACATGAACTGTTATGAAGTGCTGGGCGTTTTACCGGGAGTTACCTCAGTTGTCGGCAGTGGAGGCAAGACCACGCTGCTCTCAAAACTTTCCCAAGAAGTTCGGGGAACGGTCGTTTTAACCACGTCAACGCACATCCTTCCGTTCCCGAATATGCCTCTTTTGGAAAACCCCACGCTCTCTGAGATGAAAGACGCTTTGACAACACACCGCGTCATCTGCGTCGGAACCTTTTCAGGCGAGAAGCACAAATTGGGACCCTCAGCGCTTTGTGCCCAAGAGCTGGCGTCGGTTGCCGACTACGTATTTGTGGAAGCCGACGGATCAAAACGGCTGCCCCTGAAGGCTCACTCCCCACATGAGCCCGTCATTCCCGAAGGTAGCCGGCTCACCATTCAAGTCGTCGGACTTTCCGGCTTTGGGCTACCCGTCAACCAAACAGTTCACCGCAGTGAGATTTTCTGCGACCGCGCAGGCTGCTCGCCGGACGATCTCGCTACACCGGCTCGCATTGCTATGGTCATTGCCGCAGAACACGTTTCAGGAGCCGTACAAGCGGACGTTATTCTCGCCAATCAAGCCGATTGCGAGAAAAACCTCGCTCTGGCAAGAGACTTTACAAAGGAGCTCCGTTTGCGGGACGACAACACGCCCGTTGTTGCGGGCTCGCTTTTTAATTCGACTTTTGCGGAAATGCGTGATAGGTGATAACTACCGGCGCATCTTCGTTGTACTTCTCGCCTACCGAAAACTTTTTATCGCCGTCAATGGTGATTTCTTTGACCTGGTTCTCGTGATTGAGCAGGCCAATCTTGAGGTCCTCGTCCTTTTTGGTTGTGATGTTTGTAAAGCCCGCATGCTCAAATTTCTTTTGAGCTTCCTCGTAGTCATACTCGGAGACGTCTTTGCTGGCGAGAGGAACCTCTACCTTCACCGGCTCTTTTTTAACAGTCTCGGTTTGGGTGGGCTGTACGGATTGCGCCTGTTGGTTTGATGTCCACGGATGAAACGCTATGAGTATCACGCACACCACAAGCGCAACGATTGCGGTTACTGCAACAATAAACAGCTGGTTATTGGTGGTTTTCTTGACCGCTTCCGCTGCGATTTCTTGCTTGCTCTGTATGGGTCCTAACGATTTTGCAGCGGGATGGGGCAGGGTGGCTTGCTCTTGTGAGAGCCGACGCGTAACTTTATCTCCAACGTCCAGCGTCTCGCCTGTCAGCAAATCGTGATCAAGCGAGTCCATTGCTTTTTGCACGTCGGTATTGTTCTGTGTATCGGCATCGTCTTCACGGAAGTTCAACTCGTATCTCCTTTGTCCGCCACCGGACTGTCTTTCATACATACTATTTTCACACATAGCGCTATAGGAATATTACAACACCTACAAAGATGGCAAGTTCATACTGTATTTTTCATACTGTGTATTGCATAGTATGCGTGAGTAATATATACTATGTATCGCATAGTATATTGAAGGAGACGTATTGTGGATGCACAGCTGAAGCGTGGATTTCTTGATATCTGCGTCCTCGCAGCCATAGCCCGCAAAGATTCCTACGGGTATCAAATCATCCGGGATGCCCCTGCGTCACTTGAGCTTTCCGAGTCAACGCTCTATCCCATTTTGAAACGTCTTGCTAAGCAACATTTCCTTTCCGAATACACACGTGAGCACAACGGTCGTCTCCGCAAATATTATTCGATTACTGACACGGGACGCTTAGAGCTCTCACGATTTACCGCTGATGAGGCCTCCATTACAGACATTCTCTCCTACATTAAAGAAGGAGCATCGTCATGAAAAAGGATGAGTTTCTTGCCGAACTTCGCGCAAACCTTAAGAAAAAGCATGTTCCCAAAATCAGCATTGATGATGCTCTTGCCTATTACGACGAGGCAATACGCGACCGCATGGAAGACGGTATGTCCGAGGAAAAAGCCGTGGCAGCCATGGGAAGCATTGATGATGCGGTTCAATCAGCACTGGAGAGTATGCCTGCGTTTCTACGCGCAACTCAGCGTATCCGCTCTGATTCGGTACTTATGTCCATAACTATCGTACTTCTCGTCATAGGCGCCATTGTCTGGATACCCCTTACGTTTGCCCTCGCACTTACGGCATTGAGCATTTATTTTGTGATTTGGGCACTTGTTATTTCATTATGCTTTGCAGTTGCCTGTGGTCTTTTCTGCGGAGTAATGAGTATCCCGGCACTTGTAGTGGGATTTCTGCACGACATGTTCCTTTCCGGTGCACTTTCTGCCGGTGTGTTTCTACTTATAGGAGGTATTTCAATACTGGTAATACCGATAGTAGCTCGCATAATGCATTCTCTCGTACAAGGCGCACGATACTATGCAAAGTGGATTGCTCATTTCTTTGCACAAGTTCCTGCCGAGAAGAACGATGTCTCTACGGGGCGAACAAATACAACGCCATGGTCAGAGAGACATTCGAAAAGACTGCTCTCGCTGTTCGGTGGCATTTTTATCGCAATTGGCCTTGTGTTGATTCTTATTGCGTATATGGGGTCAGGATGTAACCTTGCACGTTTACCTGAGCTTCCTGCACTACAGATTTCTTCTTGCTCGCTTTATATGAGTCCACATACTATTGCGTTTATGTAACTCAATTGACGCAACTCATCCACACACGGATATCCGCAGGTATCCAGATTCTACGTTACGCATCCGGAATGATCGTGAACAACATATAGAACTGTTGCGGGATCACTTAATTTTCGGTTTCTGAATCCAGTGCCGAGCCTATCGCTTTTATGAGATATCCATTCTCATCGAACTCATAATAGTGGTCATCAACTATTCCTAGCCCATGTAAAAAAAGGTAGCCGTTGATTTGTCGGTACGCTTTACATCCATCGACCGTTACCCAACCGAAGGGAAGTTTCCATTCAAAAGGTCCAAGTTCTACAGAGCTGTCTTTCACTTTTTTGTAGTCGTCAAGAGAAATTTCCTCCAAATCCACGAGTTTGAAGGACTCGTAATTGCCGGCAAGAGCGGAGAACCTTAAAGTTCCGAGATCTTGCATGACATATCCCACAGGTTTATCTCTATATCGAATCTCCCAAATAAGGTTGTTCCGGGTTTCTGGTTTTACTCCTATATAGCAACTACCAAGCGTGAGCTTCATATAGTCGATGTCTTTCAGGTAAGGCTTTCCTGCATCTCCTTCCTGACGGGCAGTATTGATGGCCTCTTGTGTAGCCTGCTTTACCGCTTTTTGCTGAAGTGAGTCAATTGCCCATGGGTAGGGCGTAGCAAATGCATTCCATGCAAGAAGAACCGCGACGGCAAGAAACAGAACTATAGAGATAATCTTTAGAGGTAGCCATTTACGTTTCTTGTTCATAGTCATCACGCAACCTAAGTAATTAAGAACTTGGCAGCTCATTCCTCTACGAAGCGCAAGCTCCTTGTATAAGACCACCTACACACCAAGAGCAAAATTTATAAATCCGGTCAAACAAAGTGTCTTCTTCTGGCTCTGATATCTTCCCTTGTGTAACAAGAGAGTTTATAAGAGCCTCATTAGAGTCTTTAATTTCATCTCTACTAGTTTTTTCTATAAGAGTTATATGCTCATAATGCCAAATATACGAACCTGAAATAACATACCAATCATGCGAGTAAAAATCCGTCACAATGGTTATATCTGAGTAATCAATGTCTTCTCCATAGTAAGCCCTACCCTCAATTGATGAAAACTGATCAGATAGCTTTGATCCATCTTTGTCATATCCTGTCATATAAAGGGCAAAAAGTTTTCCATTGGAGTAGATGGGATAGTCTACAAATCCGGTATCGGTAAGCTTTCCGTTTTTGAAACTATAGGTCTTGTACCCTTTACCTATAATGACATTGTCAAGATTGATCTCATCGGCCTCATCAGGAAACAAAAATTGTTTTCCTTCTTCATTTATCTTTGAAAGAAACTCCCTTATATGTTCGTTTACCGCCTCATCCGGATTAGGGACGATCTCAGAGGCATAGCAAGGGGCATATACCTGCCAGAACAAAAAGCCAGCAGCTATAACGAAAAGGAAAATAGCTCTGTGGACCTTCTCCCTCATACTAACCTCCCATAACCATAAAATTACAAAAGGATAGCTATTCAGATTATTTCATGATTTGATTTTCAATTACCAGACAATTCTGTCAATGGCTTAAAAATATCAGCTAGTGGTCATTAAATTCTTTAAGAACCTTACGCTGTATTAAATACCTATCATTATCTCCCTAGCAAAAATGTTATAGTCAGAAATCCGATAAGGTAAGACATCCGAAAAATTAAGGACGTAGTGTGATCTTTGAAACAGAACGGCTTATACTTCGCCCATGGGAATTAGCTGATGCAGAATACTTATTCCAATATGCCAGTCACCCTGACGTTGGACCCATTGCAGGATGGAGTCCTCATACCAGTGTCGAAAACAGTCGCGAGATAATCGAGAATATACTCTCTGCACCAGAAACGTATGCGGTAGTTTTAAAAGAACTCAGCCATCCGGTAGGTAGTATTGGACTTATGATTGGATCTGCCAGCAACATAGGAATCCCTGATACCGAGGGGGAAATCGGCTATTGGATAGGAGTTCCTTTTTGGGGACAAGGGCTCATTCCCGAAGCCACTCGTAAAATAATGCAACATGGATTTGAAGACTTGGGACTCCAGCGACTCTGGTGTGGATATTTTGACGGCAACATCAAGTCAAAGCGTGTCCAGGAAAAATGTGGCTTTATCTATCACCACACAGCAAATAACGTTCCCTGTGCAATCGAAGGACTACTGAGAACAGAGCATATTACCTGCATAACAAGGCAAGAATGGGAAAGATTGCGCTAAAATCTGACTATATACTCTATAATCAAGCCAATAAAAGGTACTGCAAATTAACAGGAGCAGCACATGACACCAGAAGAAAGAGCAGAGAAATGGTTCCGCGATGTCCCGGAATCAAAAACGATTGGTCTTGAAAAGAAAGTAGAAATATCCAAGAAAGCATCCTTGAGAATAGCATTGATATTTTCCCTTTTGCTGGTTATTGAGTGCGTTGCGTTATTTCAGATTAATGATGGAGCGCTGTTTCTCTGGCTGGCGGATACGGTCAATGGATTTGCAGAGAACAACCATACCTACAAAGGACTGGCTCTGGTTGGTTCTATTCTGGTGCTGCCTCTTTTGGTTTTTCCGCTCTTAATCGCATTTATATTTGGTAAGAAATGGATCCGATCTGAAACACGCAAATACGTACAACACCAAGAAAGAGATAGCTAAACAAGGACTTGCCAAAATATCAAAGGCTGTAATGCCTGTTGCTACTTGTCAAGGACCTTTTAATCAAAATCATCTTTTTTCGTCCGATTTTCTCCTAAGCTCCCTCAGCATTATCCTTGTAAGTTTATCTTGCATTGTTTCAGTTGCATTTTCATTGAAATGAACAACAACCTCATAGGTGGACTTTCCAATCTTTCTCTTTGTACTAATGCCTTTTTTGCCGGTGTTTTTAGTTCTTCCGTAAATTCTCTTTTCCGTTTTTTGAATTTTGACAACAAAAAAGGAAGTATCAGCTATTTGCTTTTACTTCCTCTCTATAATTTTATTTAATTGTTTTACTTCGAAAAACTGAGATTTAGATTTTAACCCTTACGGAAAATAAAATGGGCTATTCTCCTGAAGTATGTTCTATAACATTATAGTTTAATGCAAAGTGTAGCTATATAGTCATTTCCATATTGTGACAGCCTATGCCTTTTATCACATGATTCATAAAAATCAATCATAGCGAGACCATTTTTAAGTTGGCCTCTAATCTGAGTTTCTAAGGTATGGCTAAATTCGTATCCATATTCTGGATTTATGGTTATTTTGCCTTCCTCTTCAAGCTCTCTTGAATTAAAAGGTATTGAAAACTTTAAAAGTAATTCCTCATCGGGTTTGTCCCATACAATGTCAGCATCATACATGTATATCCAAGGATTCATAAATCCAACCATTAACAGTCCGCCCCTTTTTAATACTCGAGAGGCTTCTTTATACATGTTTTCTAAATCTTCTATATATACATTTGAAACCGGATTAAAAACAATATCAAAAGTTTCATTTTCAAATGGAAATGGTTTTGTCATATCGCTTTGAACTGTATTGATTTTTAAGCCTTCTCTTTTAGCAACCATATCATCTCTTTGTAATTGTGATTTAGAAAAATCCATTATGGTTACGTCATAGCCTTTTATGGCAAAAACTGGACCCTGCTGTCCACCACCACAAGCTAAACCTAATATCTTTTTTCCGTTGGCTTTTTCAAACCATTCTTTTGGAACTTTTTTCCCAACAGTTAATGCAACAGAAATTGGATTATTTCTAACTTCTTCTAATTACTCATGTGTCAATGGCTCGGTATAGTCATTTTTTACATTATTCCATCTATCTTGATTTAATTTTATATAATTGCTCATCTTATAATCTCCTCGTAATTTTATATTATTTCAATTTAAGTTGAATATGTTGCCATTACATTTTTCTCATCTCTACAAAATTCAGTCACGTCCCAAAAAGTGGTGTAAGGGCCATTTCCTTACTACCTTCTAGCCTACATTATGCCACCTCCTATAAGACGAAGCATTGCTTGCTTGGAAGGAAATACGCCAACAACACAACTGCGCCTTTTGGATCTATCTTTTCATACACCTCACAGAGATGCTCAAAGCCTGTGCGTACAAGGTTTGGTTCTGTCTTTTAGCTTCTGTATTTGTGGCTATAGCAATAACAGTTGTACGCTTGGTGATATGTCCTGCTTCAAGCTCTTCTACTTGCTCGACCATTACGATATTTACCACATCTTCAAGCAGTGTTCGTGCAATACCATTAACCGCACTTCTTTTACATCACTGAGGTGCTTTCTTACACCACTTTTCGGGACACAACCGTTTACGGGTGGTTTTTGGAAGCAAAACGTGTGTTTAGTGGTGGTTTTTCTTTGATTTGAGCGTTTAGTGGTGAATCAAATCACCACTAAACACCCAGTTTGATACCAATTGCCTACGTCACAAGAAAACCACCACGAAAGCAAAACGCCTACCTGCGGATTTGCAGACAGCTGTTGATGCGCAATTTCAACGATCCGACAATAAAGCGAGAAAACCTTACGAGCATGATCATACTGCCTAGTGCTGCCAAAAATGCGCCAAGTATGGCTTGGATTGCCATACTTACTGCAAGTTTGGTATATATTAACCATACTTGCTGCAAGTATGGTTAATCGTGCTCAACTTGCTGCAAGTTTGGCAGCGCTGTTCCGGCAGCGCCATTATGACGACCCAACTTGGCGCATTTCTGGCAGCACCCTCTTGGCAGCACCATTCCGACGGCACCAACTTGGCAGTACTAAAGCAATCAAAGAGTTCCAGATATCTCGCGCAAAAACCAAAGCCACCCACATAGCAGGTAGCTTTATGTTTCGTGCGTTGCTCGCGCTCAACAGGCTAAGGCCTTGAATAAGCTTTGGAGCGGAATTTCTCACTGAAACCCGCTCCAAAGTCCCCTATTGCTCGGATATGGAAACGCAAACCTAGATACGGGCAACGGCCTTAATCTCAACCTTGGCACCCTTGGGAAGCGCTACCACCTGAAATGCTGCGCGTGCAGGATAGGGCTCAGCAAAGAACTCAGCATAGACCTCGTTCATGGCACCAAACTCGTTGATGTCGGAAAGCAAAACCGTAGTCTCAACAACGTCAGCCATGGAAGCACCGGCTGCCTCAAGGATGTTTTGAATGTTGGTAAGGCTCTGACGTGTCTGGGAACGAATGTCCTCACCGGCGAACTCACCGGTTGCGGGGTCAACCGGAAGCTGACCGGATACGTTAATGGATCCGTTTGCAGAAACAGCCGCAGAATAGGGTCCAACTGCTGCAGGTGCCTTGTCGGTAACGATTGCTTTCTTTGTCATAAAATTCTCCTTCTTTCCGCTCAAACACGAATGCGCTTGAGCAACGTACAAACCTTACATTAACTTCGGAATCTCAGCTTCACTGTCTCAGGTATCGGTTCTGATAAACTCTGCAAGAGCTTTATTCCGGTAAGTAATATCCTTCCTAACGGTAAAGCCCTGTTTCTCCCAGAAAGCATTTCCGATATCGTTGCGATTAAAGACGAGTAATGCCACCTTATAAATGCCTTCTGCCTCCAGAGCCTTGAGGCTATGTTTCAATAGCTCCTCAGCAATCCCCTGTCTTCTATATGCTTCAGCCACAGCCATGTGATAAATATAGCCTCTTCGCCCGTCATGTCCCGAAAGTATGACTCCCACAAGCGCATCTGCTTCTTCCGCTACGAAAACAGTATTCGGATTACGCAGCAAAAAACGATTAATACCTTCCCTGGAATCATCCAGATTATTGAAGCCCATGTTCTTACAGGACATCCAAAGCGTATACACCGCGTCATAATCGTCGATGCTCATGGTGCGAATCATCATCAGCTTTGCCCATCCTCTAACGTTTGACGTATGCGCCCGGTTTTACACCAGTAGGCTCACCATCAACCACTACCAGCTCTCCGTTTACAAAAACATATGCTGGACGTCCATGAATCTCAAAGCCTTCATAAGGCGTATAGTCAACATTTTGATGTTGGTTCTTCTCGCTAATGGTCCACGTCACACTTGGATCCCATACCGTCACGTCGGCATCTGAGCCAACACGCAAGACACCTTTGCGTGGATACATTCCAAAGACGCGCGCAGGTCCTTCACTCATGAGACGGGCAAAGTCTTGAGCACCCAAGCGATTCTCAAACGAGGTCATGATAAGACCGGGTCGATGTTCTACACCAGGACCGCCATTGGGAATGTGAGTGAAATCATCAATGCCACGGTCTTTCTGACCATGAAGATTAAAACTACAATGATCGGTAGCAATGGTATCAATCTCACCATCACATACGGCCCGACGCAAAACCTCAATGTCATGTGGCTTGCGTAAAGGCGGACTCATAACGTACTTGGCACCCTCAAAGTCACTCTCAAGATAATGTGAATCGTCCAACAACAGATACTGCGGACAAGTCTCAACATCCATCTTTACTTTTCCACGTGCCTTAGCCGCACGAACCGCCTCAAGTCCAAGAGCACTGGACAGATGCACGATATTGATACGGGCATCGGCAAGCTCCGCTAGATAACACAGACGAGAAATAGCCTCTGCCTCACAGGCAGCCGGACGGCTCATGGGATGGCCTTCGGGGCCGGTAATGCCTGCCGCTATCATGCGCCGCTGCATCTCGTTGACAAGAGTTCCGTTTTCACAATGGACGCACAAAACACCGTCAATATCGCGGATACGCTCAAGTACCTCAAGCGTCTGAGCGTCATCCAAGCGCAGATGATCGTAGGCAAAGTAGGTCTTGAATGACATAACTCCGGCATCACGCATAACCTGCATATCGACCTTGGCCTGCTCGTTCCAATCGGCAATGGCCATGTGGAATGCATAGTTGGCGGTACAGGTACCGTCGGCGCGCCGGTGCCACTCATCAAGCGCTTCGGTCAGCGTCATGCCCTTGTCCTGCGTAGCATAGTCCACAATCGTGGTGGTTCCTCCGCAGGCAGCGGCGCGCGTTCCCGTCTCAAAGCTGTCGGCCGTCCAATCCATGCCCGTCCAGCATTGCATGTGCGTATGAGCATCGATAAAACCAGGGAATACGTATTTACCGGTGACATCGATAACACTGTCATCTGCGCTCGCCTCGTATGTACCTCCCACCTGGACGATCTTCTCGCCATCCAGCACTAAGTCTCCGCAGAAGACGCCTTCGGGCAACACAAGAAAGCCGTTCTTTATTACGTTCATCAGTCAACTCCCAATCTCTCGGTCGTTAAACCGCTTATAGATACCGATGTTTTTGTAGCCAGAGCAAGGCGTTCAAGTTCGGCGGGGGTGTCAACGTCCATGAGCTCCTCAGCACACGTTGCCTCAACAAGCACCGCTGACGCTTGATACTCCGGGTGTACTGCAAGCACGCCCGAGCCTCCCGTATCTCCTTTAACCTTGCGCAAAGCATCGAACAGGACGGCGGGAAATACCACGGGGCTTCCCGGCGTCCTGTGCCATGCCAAACGCGAAACTTTATCCGGCGCTGCCTCAAAGCTGGCGAGAAGTGCCCTCAGGCTTGCAGGACGCAAAAGTGGCTGATCGCCCTGAAGAAACACCGCTCCCGACCACGGCTTTCCGGCCGCAGCGTCAACGTTTGCCTCTTGCATCCCGCAGCGAACGGTATCGCTTTGAAGTGTGCCGGTATGGAGTGCAAGGCGCACGCCAAGCTGCCGACACAGAGAGATCACCGGAGCGTGAAACGCGTCATCAACGCTTGCCACGATGGGATCCAAGCCCGCGGCTTGAGCCGTTTCAATAACGCGCCGGATAAGGGGCTTGCCGTCCAGCTCTGCCATAAGCTTGTTTGAGCCAAAGCGCCGAGACGCACCGGAGGCCATGACTATGCACCCGATACGTGTCATAGCATGGCCTCCTTTCAGATATGTGAAACTCTAATTACGCCTGGAACCAGCGCGGGGTGTTGCCCTGTTCAAGTGCCTTAAGTGTAGCAATGGGATCCTTTGCCTTCTGCAAGAAAATCATTGCAGCAATAGCGTATGGCTTGTAAGAAGCCTCTTTGTAAAGACCGTCGCGATGGTAATCAAAGACCTCATTAGCAACCTCGCCGTGCTCGCAAGAAACACCGTTGATGTCTGCAGGCAGCGGGTGCATATAGATGGTATCCATACCATGAGCCGTCTTTGCCATAAGATCGGCCGTGCAGCACCAATCCTTGTGAGTGGCGTTTTCGGCGAGAAGGTCCTTCTCCAGAGCATCAATGCCTGCATCATCGCCGGCGGCATAGAGATTGGTACGCTTCTCCATGGCGGCATACGGAGCCCAGCTCTTAGGGATGACGATGTCAGCGCCCTCGAAGGCCTCTGCCATGTTGTGCGTCTTCTTGAAAGTTGCCCCGGACTCGGTGGCAAACTTGCCGGCCACATCCACAAGCTCCGGCATGAGATCGTAGCCCTCGGGGTGTGCTAGGGTAACGTCCATACCAAAGCGAGGAAGAAGGGTGATGAGGGACTGCGGGCAAGAGAGCGGCTTGCCGTAAGAAGGAGAATATGCCCACGTAACGGCAACTTTCTTACCACGAAGATTCTCAAGGCCACCAAACTCATTGATAAGATAGAGGATGTCGGCCGTGGACTGAGTGGGATGATCCATATCGGACTGAAGGGATACCAGCGTTGGACGATGATCCAAAACGCCGTCTTCAAAAGCCTGCTTAACGGAGGCAGATACCTCACGCATATAGGCGTCGCCCTTGCCAATAAACTTATCGTCGCGAATGCCGATGACGTCAGCCATAAAGGAGATCATCGTTGCGGTCTCGCGGACGGTCTCACCGTGAGCAATCTGAGACTTGCCCTCGTCCAAATCCATCAGCTGGAGACCAAGAAGGTTAGAGCCCGATGCATAGGAAAAACGCGTGCGAGTTGAGTTGTCACGGAAGAGCGAAACGGCAAGACCTGACTCAAAAAGACGGGTGGAAATATTGCGCTCGCGAAGATTGCGCAGTGCATCGGCAACTGCATAGAGTGCCCTCAGCTCATCGGTTGACTTCTCCCACGTCAAAAGGAAGTCCTCGTTATACATCTTGGAAAAGTCAAGCTTTGCAAGCTCGTCAAGATACGGCTGGATGGTGTCGGCCATAGTAGATCCTCTCGTTGAAATTACCAGTCCCAGATGGGACGTCTACTTGAACAAACGGTGAGAAGTACGTGCTTTGAGATTCAGTGCTTTGAAATCAGAGGTGCTTCTCGCCGGAAAACTCTACATCGGGCGGCTCCAATGTATGTGAGGAGTGGGTTGGAGCCGCCGATGCGTATGAGGGGGGGTAGCTTACTTGATATCGTTATCGGTCAAGCTGGCGCGGAACTCAGTGGCATCGCCGGTAACGGCAGAGCCATCGTAGAGATTCAGAGCTGCAACATAGAGAGCCGCGCAGGTAGGAAGATCCTGCTTGAACGTAATCTCGTTGGGAGCGTGTGCCTGAGACTCAGCGCCTGGTCCAAAGCCAACGCAAGGAATACCATAACGACCCTGGATGGAGACGCAGTTTGTGGAGAATGTCCACTTGTCGCACAGAGGACGACCGGTGCGGGTTGCCATGGACTTCTCGCAACCAATGCGCTCATCGCCAAAGAGTGCCTTGTGAGCATCAACAAGAGCCTTAACGTGTGGTGCGGACTCTTTGTTGATCCACGTTGGGAAGTATGCCTCAGTCTCATAGACCTCGCCGGTCCAGGAAGGACGGTCATACATATACATGGAGACCTTGACGTCGTCGCCATACTTCTTGACAGACGGAAGCTCTTCAATCTCCTTGAGGCAGCTCTTGTAGGTCTCACCGGCGGTCATACGACGGTCAATGGAGATGGAGCAGGAGTCTGCGACGGCGCAGCGAGAAGGACTGGTGAAGTAGATCTGAGAAACGGTGCAGGTACCACGACCAAGGAAACGGGCATCCTCGTAGTGGTCAGGGTTGTACTTGGGATCAAGCATCTTTGCGAGACCACGAATGGCAGTGGATTCCTCAGCACCGTTGTTGTTAAGTGCTCGAACGTCGTTAATGATGTCAGCCATCTTGTAGATAGCGTTGTCACCACGCTCAGGAGCAGAACCATGGCAAGAGATACCCTTAACGTCAACGCGGATCTCCATGCGACCACGATGACCACGATAAATGCCGCCATCGGTAGGCTCGGTTGAAATAACAAACTCAGGCTTGATTTTATCGACATTGTAGATGTACTGCCAGCACATGCCGTCGCAGTCCTCTTCCTGAACGGTACCAACGACCATAACCTTATAGCCCTCAGGAATGAGGTTCATATCCTTCATGATCTTGGCGGCATACACACCGGCGCACACGCCACCCTCTTGGTCGGAGCCACCGCGTCCACCAATGAGCTGGTCGTCCTCAAAGCCCTCATAGGGATCGAAGTTCCAGTTATCACGATTACCAATTCCGACGGTATCAATGTGGCCATCAATAGCGATGATCTTATCGCCCGTGCCCATGAAGCCCATAACGTTGCCAAGGCCGTCAACCTTAACCTCATCAAAGCCGAGCTTCTCCATCTCTGCTTTAATACAGGCAACAACCTCGCCCTCTTCTGAAGATTCACTAGGGTGTGAAATCATGGCGCGCAAAAATGCAGTCATATCCTTTGAATACTTGTTGGCCGCATCCTTAATTGCACCGTAATCCAAATCCTTCATACATCCTCCTTTATTCTTGGAGTGAAGCTGGGATCTTCACTTCCTTCAGTACCCAACTCGTCTTAAAAGCAGATGTGCGTTCACAGAGATACATGAGCTGTTTATACATCTGTCCTCGTGTTACAAACCTTTTTTCTGCTTACCAAACTTTTTGTTTGGTACCATCAATTAAAGCACTTGTGGCCGGTATTGCAAGAGAGAAAGAGCAAACTTCTTGTTTTCTCGGCAAGCGGCACCTTTCAAGCGGCAAATGGACTGTACCCACGGTAATTCTGTGTAAACGATGGTTCCGTGCGATAAACACTACGCAACGCAGAGATTAGCGAACCTCATCCGTTGACTGCCACGCACCATCCCATACAATCTCACGATACCGTAGCGGATCAGTGTCGCCTTCGGTTGAGAACAGAAGAACCTTGGAATCTTTGTCAAGCTCAAGCGCACTACGGAGTTCTTCATACGCAGGATCACCCATAAGCGTTGCAATAACGCCCATACCGACGGCGCCGGACTCGCCTGATATGACTTTCGGATCGCCCGCAACAGGAGCCGCAAGCATACGCATACCCTTCGCAGACACCCAATCCGGACACGAAATAAAGGCCGTTGCGTGGTTGCGGAGAATATCCCAACCAATAGTATTAGGCTCTCCGCATGCAAGGCCAGCCATAATGGTTTGAAGATCTCCTCCAACGATACGAGGTGAGCCATCGCCCGCAAGAGCTCCTTGATAGAGACAATCCGCAGCGCCGGCTTCCATAATGATAAATTTTGGCGGATTTGACGGGAAAAGGTTCGTAAAATAGCCAACCATGGCCGAAGCAAGAGAACCAACGCCGGCCTGTACAAAAACATGGGTTGGACGATTTACTTCAAGTTCACGGAGCTGCTCTGCGGCTTCGTTGGCCATGGTGCCGTAACCCTGCATAATCCAGGATGGGATTTTTTCATATCCGTCCCATGCAGTATCCTGAACGATAACGGCATGTTCGGTTTCTTCCGCTTCTTTTGCAGCAAGGCGCACACAGTCATCATAGTTGAGTTCTTCGATGGTAACCTGAGCGCCCTCTTTTGCAATGTTGTCAAAGCGCGTCTTGGTAGAGCCCTTGGGCATATGGACTACGGCTTTTTGACCCAGGCGATGAGCCGCCCATGCAACGCCGCGACCATGGTTGCCGTCAGTTGCGGTAAAGAAAGTTGCCTGACCAAAATCTTTTTGGAGCTGCTCTGAGGTGAGGTAGTTAAAGTCACATTCCGCAACATCTTTGCCCGTCTCATCGGCAATGTAGCGCGCCATTGCAAAAGAGCCGCCAAGCACTTTAAAGGCGTTCAGGCCAAAACGATACGATTCGTCTTTTATGAACAGACCGCCCAAACCAAGATCTGCGGCCATACCTTCAAGGTTAGCCAGAGGTGTCACCGAATACTGCGGAAAGCTCTTATGGAATGCACGAGCTTTTTTGATATTCTCAAGCGACATTACCTCAAGGTTCTTGTCCTCGCTTTGAGGCATTTTGTTGCATACCCACTTCATCTTTGGCTGCATAGTACAAACCCCTTTCTCTCTCCCCTATTCTTTACGAGCATTACATACCTAGCGCACTTCGCCATCTTCCATATCATTGTACGCGAGCGGACGAAGGTTCTTCTCATCAGGCATTTCTTTGTTCTCTGGTGGCAAAACACTGTTCAAGATAATGGCCATGATGGCGCAGGGTGTAATAGCCGAAGTGCCAAAGATAGTATTCACCCATGCAGGCATGCCGGGACCGGTAAGGGACCCTGCAACCTGCGCAATTCCAAGGCCAAAAGCTACCGAAATACCAAAAACCGTGCATGCACGCGGAGTCAATCCATCTTTGACAAGGATTCGAATACCGTTTAAGGTAATCGTTCCAAAAACGCTGATGGTAGCTCCGCCGATAACCGGCTGCGGAATCATTAAAAGCGTTGCCGAGAGTTTGGGGCAAAGACCCGCCGCAAGAAATACGAAGGCAGCTCCGCCAAAAACCCAACGATTGATGACGCGGTTTGAAACGATGATACCGACGTTTTGACCAAAGGCCGATGTTGGAAGACCACCAAAAAACGACGAGATAATACTGACAACGCCTTGAGCTTTAATGGCTCCGCCAATCTCCCGCTCATTTGGCATGCGATCCATACTGCCGGCCGTTGCCGCAGAAAGGTCACCGATAAGCTGTACGTTTACCATAACGTAGACTACGCCAAGCGTCATGCAGGCAGCCGGATTAAAGATGATTTCATACGGCATAAACCTTGGAAAAGAGAACCATGAAGATGAAAGAACTTCCGAGACATCCACCATACCAAAGGGAATGGAAATAATTACACCGGCAATAATTCCAAAGAAGATTGAGCCAAGTTTTAAGACACCCTTGCCAAAGTTTGCAAGGAAAAATACTACGGAAAACGTGAGAAGTCCCACTATCCAGTTATTGATGCTGCCGAAATTTGCTGAACCGGCACCTCCTGCCATATATCTAATGGCCGTCGGATACAGAGAGACGCCGATGGTAAAGATGACGGTACCCGTTACCAAAGGAGGAAAAAGCCATTTGACCTTGGAGTAAAACATACCGAAGAGTATGGCGACAACACCGCCTACCAACTCGGCGCCAAGGAGCGTAGGAAAATTAAACTGAAGTCCGACCGCTTGAAATGCCGGCAAAAATGCGAACGAAACGCCGGTCAAAATCGGAAGCCCGGCACCGATACGCCCAAAAAGCGGAAATTGCTGCAATAAGATATCAATACCGGAAAGGATAAGAGCCACCTGGATGATGGCCGTTTCTTGATCCGGTGTAAAACCACACGTTACCGCAATCATCATTGCAGGCGTAATGACGCCTGCAAAAGAAGCTAAAACATGTTGCAGTGATGTTGGAACAAGATCTTTTATCGGCGGAAATCCACTCCTGCTAAAGAGCGCTGCGGATAAATCTTGACCGGCGGTTTCGGATGCCGCTACTTCTGACGTACTCATAAAGTCCCCTCCCTGGAATTACCCACGTCTTTTGTAATTCCATGACTATTCAAAATAATAGTGAGCAAACCTTACAAATAGTTTGGAAATTGAAAAAAGATTATCAAAAAACCGTAAACGGTAGCTTTCAACGCATAAGCGGTCATTAAAAGAACCTGAACTTGAGCACACGCGCAACAAACGTACCATACGCCTACAATACGCAAGATTCGCTACACTAAGAGTGACCGTAAAAACTGCCCGGACAGGAGAAGAGATGATAGACGTTACTGAAGCAAGGGCACTTGTCAAAAAAGCCATCCCAGGCAGAAGTCGCGCCGAAGCCGACACACTTTCCACCGCTGCCATAAACTGGGCCATTAAAAATCTTATTGGCCGCACCGAAGCTCGCATACGTACCTATGCAACCTATGGAAAGACGGCCATTGCGGTAAAAATTGCCCCCGGCGTCGAAGATGGGGATGGAAGCGGCAACTCGTTTTACAGCGATTTAGTTGCGGAGAGTAACACCGAAGTTGCCGATGCCATTGCCGATCTCATTAACGGTCGCGAGCAGACGCTCCTCTCGCCCATTCAAGTTTCTCGAATTCTCAACACCTATAACGCTCGTACCGTAAAGTTTGTACGTTCGCTCAGACAGCTGGGTTTCACGGTTAAGACCGGCAACGAACCCTACGGTAATGCCCGTCTTGATAACAGCACCATCGTCGTCATTTGGGAATAGGACGTATTTCAAAAGCGGTGCCTGGAATGCAGACACCGCTTTTGCACAATCTTGACGAACAGTTTAAAGCAAACGTACCGCTTAAGCCTCGCTATCAATAACCAATGGCACAAACTGGAACGTATCCGTGTCCACATAGCCGCGGTTGGTAAGGCGCAGGCTTGGAATGCACGCCAGCGACAGCAGACCCATGGTCATGAACGGAGAAGGCATGGTGCAGCCCATGTTCTCCCATGCCGCCTCAATGTTATCAACATCGGCCGCAACCTTCTCAACATGCTCGGGACTCATCAAACCGCAGATGGGAAGCTTTACCAGGCCGAGAATCTTTCCGTCCTGCACGGCAACTTCACCGCCGCCGCACTCAACGAGCGTCTTTGCGGCCAATGCCATATCGGCATCATTGTCACCGACAACGAGCAGATTATGCGCGTCATGGGCAACCGTTTGAGCAAGGGCACCATGGATGCCAAAGCCCTTTACAAAGCCGTATGCATACGTACCGGTATCGTGATGGCGCTCAAAGACAAAGGTCTTGAGAAGATCCTGCGACGGATCGGCAGTCAGGCAGCCGTCAACAATGGGTGCTTGAGCCTCGGTGCTGCCGGTAATGGTGGAGCCGGGGGCCACTACCATAGACCTCACGGTAGCAAAATCGCCTGAAAGAGCCTTACCGTCTGCATCAACGGCCGGAATGTGGAAGGTATTCTCGTCAATCTTGACGGAAACATGCATGGTGTCCGTCATCCATGAAGGATATACGTAGCCGCCCGCCTCAAAGAGAGCTTTACCGTCTTCGGCCACAACCTCACCATCGATGATGGTACGCGTTACACGGAAGTCTTTGAGGTCCTCAAGGAAGACAAGGTCGGCACATTTGCCCGGAGTGACGGAGCCCATGTCCTCGCCCACCTGGAAGTAGGTGGCAACGTTGATGGTAACCATCTGAATGGCGGTAACGGGATCAATGCCCTCACGCACCGCCATGCGCAGGATTCGGTCAAGGTGTCCGTCGGAAACCAGCGTGTTGGGATGGTTGTCGTCGGAGACAAGGTTGCACAGACGCGTATCAATCTTGCCGTCTGTAACAGCGGGAGCAAGATCATGGAGATTCTGCCATGCGGAGCCCTCACGGATCTGGGCATACATGCCCAGGCGCAGTTTGGCAAGGACATCTTCCGCCCTGATGGACTCGTGGCAAGAAGAAACACCGGATGCGATATATGCATTGAGCCCGCGGTCCGTCTCGCAAACGCTGTAGTGACCGGTAGCGGTACATCCGGCTTTCAGTGTTGCGTTTACCTCCTCAATGGCATTGTCTTGGCACGAAAGGATGCCGGGATAGTTCATCATCTCTCCGAGAGCGACCACACCGTCCCAGCTCATGGTTTCCTCAACACCCGCGGCATCAACGCTTGCGCCGGTATCCTCAAAGCCTGGAACGGCCGGGACACAAGAAGGCGTGGTAATCATTGCTTTCAGCGGAACCTTTGCGGCAACTTTGGCAACTTCGGCAACACCTTCAAGACTGGTCACGTTGCAAAGCTCGTGGGGATCCCAATAGATGCCCGTGGTGCCATGAGGCACGACGGCGCGCGCATACTCGTCCACTCCGACCATGGAGCTCTCAACGTGAATGTGTCCGTCCATAAAGCCCGGTGCTACAAGAGAACCCTGAGCGTCAATGACACGGGTCTTCTCGCCAATGCAATGCTCGGCCGTATAGGGGGCAATGCCCACATACGCCACGCGCCCGCAGGCAATAGCGATATCGGTATCCTCAAGAATCTCGTGCGTAGTGACGCTAATCAGGCGAGCATGACGGATAACCAGCTCAGCGGGCTCTTGTCCCTGTGCAACCCTAATAAGGGTCCTGTTGCACTCCCACAAAGGCATCTTACAAAACTTGTTAAGCATATCGGTCTCCCTTCGGTGTGACCATGAGTGATGCTAAAAACATCGCTACCTATATTGAAAAACAAATGGAACTGCCAGAACAGACCTAACCGGACAAACGGTTATACAAAGAAGTACTTGACAATAAACAGCAGTGCAATGACATACATGGCAATGCTGACCTTCTTACGACGCTCTTTTCCTCCCAAGGCATTGATGATTACATATGAAATGAAGCCCGTTGCCATGCCCTCAACAATGCTGTAGGTAAACGGGATGGTAAAGAGACAGATAAATGCCGGCATTGCCTCGGACATATCGGAAAAATCAATGCTTAAAAGCGAAGATATCATCAAAAATCCCACAATAACCAAGGCGGGAGCCGTTGCAAATGAAGGAATTGCCAAGAAAATTGGCGAGAGGAACAGTGCAATGCCAAACATGATTGCCGTCACCAAAGAGGTGAGTCCCGTCCTACCTCCTGCGGCGATGCCGGCAGCACACTCAACGACGGCAGTGGTTGCAGAGGTACCGGTAGCGGCTGCGGTCATGCAGGAAACGGACTGCGACACAAGAGCGTTCTTAAAGCGCGGGAACTTACCGTTATCGTCAAGAACACCGACCTTAGTAGCTGAACCCACAAGGGCGCCAAACGTCTCGGAGATGTTGGTAAACAGATAGGCAATAACGATGGTGGCAAATCCTACGCTGAATACCTGCGAGAAATCCATCTTAAGGAAGGTAGGTGCCATGGACGGAATGGCAAGGCCGCGAGAAAAATCAGGAATGAGGCTACCGTATCCGGCAGCAGGATCGGGAACGTAAATACCTGCAAGCTGGCAGATGAGACCCAGACCCCAGGTAATGAGAATACCGAGCAAAATGTTGCCCTTAACGTTATAGATCATGAGAAGTGCCGTTATCACGATACCCACAAGCCCCAAGATGGCGGAAACGCCGCCGGTAGAGAACGTACCGGCCTCCATGCTACCGTGGAAGGGGAAAATGGTTACCAGTGTAGAAGGACTGTCAACAACAATGCCGGCACTCTTGAGACCAATGAAAGTGATAAAGAGCCCGATACCGGCAGTAATGGCAAGCTTCAAGCTGTGCGGAATTGCATCGAGAACCACTTCGCGAATCTTGGTGAGCGAGATGATGAGGAAAATGAAACCCTCAACGAAAAACGCCGCAAGAGCCACTTGCCAACTGTACCCCATGCTCAAAACAACCGTGTAGATCATGAACGCATTCAATCCCATACCCGGTGTAATGATGAAAGGATAATTTGTCGACAGCGCCATAAGGAGCGTGCCTAAGGCAGATGTAACCGCCGTGGCCGTAAAGACCGCACCACTGTCCATACCACCGGCGCTTAGTATTGACGGGTTGACTACAAGAATGTATGCGATGGTAACAAATGTGGTAATACCAGCGATTACCTCGGTTTGAATATTGGTATTGTGCTCTTTTAATTTAAAAAATGACTCAATCTTACCCTTCATGAGCACACCCCTCCTAACTACTCGTTTTATGTATCCCTATACTGTGACGGTTGTATTTCTCGCCTCCCTCTCCGCCGAAATGACATGTTTTGATATGCATGTCTCTATACACCGCTTTTTACACATACAACCGAAATCGCAAACGACGGCCATATGAGCTCAAAAAACATACCGAACTTGATGAAGCAAAAAACCGAGGAAACTCTCGAAATCAAACAAACAGTTTGTAATGCAAACTAAAATACTGTTATAGATACAATACAGCTCCCCTTTATAAAAAGAGGAGCTGTATCGGTGATTGGTCGAAAAATGCAGGCGACCGGTAGTTTTTTCAGAACCGTATATAAAACTTACAGAACCCTGACACCCGCCACATACTTCTGAGTTATGGTTCCGCCTTCACTTGAAAGGTACGCAAAGCGTTCGATACGCTGTGCTATATCCAGCTCGCGCACGCTGCGAATACCACTATCATCCAGTACGAGAGCATCGAATTCATATCCTTCAGCAAAGCTACCAACCTTGCCAAAGAAGGAACCTCCGCCCAGGGTAGCCAGGTAGAATGCTTCTTGAATGGTCAGAGGGGCAAAGCTCTGATCCACACACCTCCAACGCAGCTTAGAAACACCTACGGCATCGGAAACAGCTCTGAACATGGAAAGATTTGCTCCACCGGCAACGTCGGTACCAAGTCCAACATTCAATCCTTCATCCAAATATCTCTTGATAGGCGCAATTCCTGACGAAAGGAACATATTAGATTGCGGACAGTGGGCAATATAGGTTCCCGCCTGTTTCATAAGAGCAATCTCTTCATCGGTCGAATACACACAGTGCGCCATGACGGTCTTGGTTGAGCCACCGAGAAGACCAAAATGCTCATAGGTCTGGCCGTAGCAAGTTGACCAAGGACAAAGCCCCTTAACCCAGTCGATTTCCGAGAGATTCTCCGAGAGATGAGACTGAACCGGCAGACCATACTCCTGCACTAAATCGCCGAGGCCTTTCATAAGTTCATCGCTACAGGTTGGCGTAAAACGTGGGGTAAGGACAGGCTGTGTATTGTTATATATGCCTTTTGTTTCTTCAATCCACTCCCTCGTTGCCACAAGGGAAGCCTCGGCGGAGTCCTCACAAAGGAATTCCGGACTGTTACGGTCCATATTCACTTTGCCCACATAGGTTTTAAGTCCCGTGGCTTCAAGCTTATCCATAAGAAGCTTTGTTGCAGGAACGTGCAGCGTTGCAAAGATGACGGCACGAGTAGTCGGAGAATGCTTCAGGTCATCCGTAAAAATATCATACGCCGCTGAGGCATATTCCACATCCTTATACTTTTTCTCCTCAGGGAAGGTATAGGTATTAAGCCAGTCAAGCAACTCAAGATCCATGGCAATACCGCGGAACGTATACTGCGGAGCATGGACGTGGATGTCATTAAGGCCAGGAGTAACGAGTTTGCCGGTGCAGTCAATAAGCGGCAATCCCGTATATTTCTCGGGAAGCTCGCTAAACACACCTTGCGAAACTCCGTCAACACAGACAACATAAGCGTCCTTGCGCGTATCAAATTGTGTTGGAGATACGTTGTAGCAAACGTCACCTTTTATAACAAACGAACGAGTATTTCTCTCTTCCATAATAAACTCCTCCTTAACGGTTCTTCAGTGCATGTCTTTTTTCTACCTCATGCCTCTTGTGCTCTTATATGAATACGTATTTAACGAGGAAAGCAACGGCCAAGATATACATCATGGGGCTTACCTTCTTGCGGCCTTCTGCACCAAAGAATACGTTGATAACAACGTATGAAATAACACCTAAATATATGCCCTCAGCAATGCTATACGTAAAAGGCATGGAGATGGCACAGAGAAATGCCGGGATACCTTCGGTCATATCGTTAAAATCAACGCCAAAAAGAGCACCCATCATCGAAAAGCCCACTACGACCAATGCAGGTGCCGTAGCAAACATGGGAATTGCAAGGAAAAAAGGCGAGAGAAGAAGTGAAAGCAAAAAGAGTATGGCGGCAACCAAAGACGAAAGACCTGTCCGACCACCGGCTGTAATACCTGCAGCACACTCCACAGAAGTACAAGTCGGAGAAATACCAAATGCAGCTCCGACCATAGTAGTAAGAGACTGAGCCATAAGTGCCCCACGCGCATTACGTAAACTGCCATCTTCTTCAAGAAGATTAGCTTTAGAAGCAGCTCCTACAAGAGTCCCGATAGTGTCAAAGAGAGAAGCAAAAAGGATTGCAAAAACAACAGTCACAAACCCAATCTCACCCATATGTGAAAAATCAAATTTTAAGAATGTGGGCTCTATTGACGGTATAGCAAGGCCGCGAGAAAAATCCGGAATAAGATTTGCGTAACCCAAAGCTGCATCAGGTGTATAGACTCCGGCAAGCTGACAAATAATGCCTAAAAGCCATGTGATAAGAATACCTAACAGGATACTCCCTTTGACATTCTTAGCCATAAAAACTGCCGTAATGAGAATGCCCACCAAAGCGAGGACAGCAGAAATACCGGCGGTCGAGAAAGTACCGTTTGCAATGCTGTCGTGAAAATTAAACATACCTACAAGCGTTGCTTCATTACCAACGATAATGCCGGCACCCTTCAAGCCAATCAAAGCAACAAAAAGGCCAATACCAGCAGTAATAGCAAGCTTAAGGCTGGGTGGAATGGCATTGATAATTAAATCACGCAGCTTGGTAAGTGAGAGCAGCAGGAAAATGACACCTTCTACGAAAACCGCCGCTAATGCAATCTGCCAACTATAACCCATTCCTAATACCACCGTATAGGCAAAGTACGCATTAAGTCCTAAACTCGGCGCAAGAATGAAGGGATAATTACTCAAAAGAGCCATCAGACACGTACCGACAAACGAAGTTACAGCTGTCGCTGTAAAAACCGCACCGCTATCAATACCTGCTGCTGAGAGAACGCTTGGATTGACCGCCAAGATATACGCAACGGTAATAAATGTTGTTAAGCCAGCAATTACCTCAGTCCTTATAGAGGTATTACGCTCTTTTAGGTGGAACCACCTGTCTAATGTTTTTTCCATAAAGGATTACCCCTTACATTTCGCAATTCAAACAAAACACAACTCTGCAGAAATATGTGGTCCAGGAAGAAGCATAGTAAGATTTACGCATCCTCGCCAACCATGCCGTTAACAAGATTGACGGCCTTCTCGACTGCATTAATAACATCCTGATAACCCGTGCAGCGGCACAGGTGTCCGGAAAGCATTTTTCTGATTTCGTCACGCGAGTACGTTTTTCCGGTGTTGACAATCTCCATGGTACTCATAATGAGGCCAGGAATACAAAAACCGCACTGCACGGCGAACTCGTCAACAAAAGCCTGCTGAACCGGGTTAAGAGTGCCGTCAGCAGCCTGAAGGCCCTCAACCGTCAGGATATCCTTACCTTGCGCCCACTCAGTCAGATAGAGGCAGGTATCGGTAGCTACGCCGTCAATGAGAACGGTGCAGGCACCGCACTCTCCCACCTCACAGCCACGCTTGACGCTGGTAAGACCAAGCCTGTTGCGCAAAGTATCCAGAAGCGATTCACGCGGATCAAAACCAACCTGAACCTCTTTGCCGTTTACCGTACATTTGAGAATTTTGTGATCCATTACAGTTCAGCCCCTCCCCTGCGAGCCGCTTCAGCAAAGGAACGTTTCGACATTTCCTTGATCAGCTGAAGTCTGAATTCTTTTGACGCACGCCAGCTGTCGCGCGGATTGGTGTCGCCGGCCGCAAGTTCGCCGATCTTCTCGACAGCCTCAATAACAGGCATACCACGCAGCGCCTCTTCAGTGGAAAGTGCACGCATCGGCGTTGGCCCCGCAACGCCGAAGGCAAGGCGAATATCCTCAACGGTCTTTTTATCTGCACTGAGCTTTACCAAACAGCAGCAGCCCATCGTAGCAATCTCAAGAGCCCTGCGTTTTCCATACTTAAAATAATAGCCGGTAAATCCCTCATAGTGGCTCTTGGGAATTCTGATCTTAACCAGAATCTCATCGCGCTTTTTTGTAGAGCGACCAGGACCTGCATACCACTCTTCAATAGGAATGGTTCTCGCGCCTTCAGGACCCTTAACATCGAGAAGCGCACCGTAGGCATAGAGAGTAGATGCGGAGTCGGCCGATGTGGCAGCATTGCAGACATTTCCTCCGATGGTACCTGAGACACGAAGCTGAGGACCTCCAGGGGTATCGCAAGCCTCTCCCAACACCGGTACGGTCTCTTGGATAACCTTGCTTGTGGTTACATGATGGAACCATGTGATTGGTCCTATCTCAACAGTACCGTCCGCGCCGAGACTGACACCGTCAAGCTCATCATGAAGCTCATGGATGGATACCAGATGGGCACCGGCAAATTTGCCTTCACGTATCTTTACCAGCACGTCAGTACCGCCGGCAACCACGATGGATTCAGGATCTTCCGCAAGAGCTCGGATTGCGTCGTCAACGCTGGTGGCGCTATACAATGATTCAATATCGTACATTTAAATCAGCCCCTCTCTCTTAAAGCCCTCGAACAAACGTTGAGGGGTCATGGGCTCTTCGTAGAACTTAACCCCGGTTGCATCCAAAATGGCATCGCGAATGGCGGCAGCCGGAGAAATGGTTGGTGTTTCGCCCACAGCCTTATTGCCGTACGGTCCCGTAGGATCATCGGTCTCTACAAACTGAGCCTCAAGATCAGGCACATCCATGGTTGTAGGAATCTTGTAATCCAAAAGCGTAGGATTAAGCACGCGAGCGTTCTTCGGATCTACCAGAATTTCCTCGTAGAGGGCAAAACCGATAGATTGCGACATGCCGCCGTGAACCTGCTGCTCCACAAGCTTGGGATTGATAAGCCTGCCGGAATCCTGTACGTTAATAATCTTGTTGATGGTAACTTGGCCCAAAGGCATATCTACCGTAACATCTGCAAAGCTGCAGCCAACGGCAATGGTATTGGAGTGTATATTGATGGTGGCGCGCCCATAGAGCTGATCGTTGTGCTCCATGTTGTAGTACGCCTCAAGGGCAAGTTCGTCCAGATTACAAACCTTATCGCCAACCGCATCAAAGATTGCATGATCGTGTAAGTCAAGGGTTCCCTGTGCATTGGGATATATATACGATGCAAATTCAAGGATCTTTGATCTGAGTTGCTCGCCCGCCTTCTTGACGGCCGTACCTGAGACATAGGTCTGGCGAGAAGCATACGCGCCTGAGTCATACGGGGTTACATCGGTGTCTTGGAATGAAACGATATGCACGTCTTCACTATCCACTCCGATGGCCTCCGCTGCCATCTGCGTAAAGACCGTATCCGCACCCTGACCAATCTCGGTTGCTCCCATCTGCAGCTGAACGCTGCCGTCTTGGTTAAGCGTTACTGCAGCCGTGGCAGTCTCAAGCGCAAACGGTGCCACCGCCGTCTTATAGACGAAACATGAAACACCAACGCCGTGACGGATGGGGCCGGTCTCGTTTGCATACTCTTTCTTCTTTTTATCCCACTCGATATACGCCTTGCCCTTCTCGATACATTCAGGCAGGCCGCAGGTATTTGCCGCAACATAATGTCCGGGGCTGAACTCATCCACATAGCCTTCTTGAATGGCATTGGCCATACGGAATTCAATGCCATCCCAGCCCATGTCATACGCGATGTCGCCCATGAGACACTCTGCGGCCCAGTTACCTTCGGGAACGCCGTACGCACGCATGGCACCCGTGTGAGGTCCATTGGTGTGAACGGTCCATGCCTCGCACGAGATGGCATCCTCGCACGTATGATAGAGCCAACGGAACGTATTGACGGAATTCAAAATCAGGGCGTGGCCGTGGTGGATATAGCCTCCCGTATTAGACCATGCTTTGATGGAACGAGCATGCAGGCGCATATCGTCATCCACGCTTGCCTCAACATCAAAACTCTTGGGCTGACGACCACTCGTAGCATAAAAGAGCTCTTCACGGCTGAGTTCAAGTTTCACGCACCTGCCGCCTACCTGACGGCAGAGCCATGCATTCAAAGGTTCGTAATGTACATCCTGCTTGGTGCCAAATCCGCCACCGATATAGGGCTTGATAACCCGAATCTTTCCCCAAGGAATACCAAGTGCCTGACCAATCACACGGCGAACGATATGAGGAATCTGCGTTGATGAAACACAGACAATCTTGTCATTTTCCTCATAACAGTACGAAACACAGGTTTCAATATGAGCCTGGCTTTGCTCGGCCGTGGTGAGATGGGCTGAAAAATGATGATAGGCAGGATCGTGCAAGACCTCATCAACACTCTTGTAGCCTTTTTTGGCAAGATCTTCCTCGCTGGTCTGCACATGCGTATGCGCAACCACATTGTCAGGCTTTCCTTCTTGAATAGGATGCTCGGTACCTGCAAGAGCGTCCTTGGGATCATAGACAACCGGCCACTCTTCATATTCAACTTTGATTTTGGCAAGAGCCCTGTCGCAGGCTACAGTGTCCTCGGCAACAACGGCGGCAATATTGTCTCCGTAAATGCGTACGCGCGCACCCAGAAGCTTACGATCGGGAAGATCGCGTTTCTCGGCACGCGAATCCGCATACCACGGGTGACCGGCCACAGGATAGGGATGTTCAGGCACGTCGAAGCACGTATAGACACCGACGACACCAGGCACCTTACAAGCCTCAGACGTATCGATAGATTTGACAATGCCGTTTCCTATGGTTGCATGCAAAATCTTCGCTTCAAGGCACGGTTTGGGACAGAGGTCATCGGTATAGTTAGCGCGACCGGTGACCTTGTCATACGCATCAACTCGTATGAGCGGTCTGCCAACTTCTTTTAATTTCTTCATTAAAACTTCCCTTCCTGCAAATAAAGTCTCGGTGCTCTTGCGTCAGGCAAAAGGGCGCCAATCCTATAGTCCGCACATCTTACAGACACGATATGTGCGATGACGCACGCACAGAGCTTTCAAGGTCAGACGCACCTACCTGTGCGCCTGACCTTTATGACGGCGCCTTACAACGGCACTGATTCTTATACGAAAGAGCCGTCGGAGATCTTCTTGACAATCTCTTCATACTGCGACTTAACGTCAGCAGAAACAGCATCGGAATAGGTACCCACAGCCACACCACCGTTGGAGAGGTCTCCATATACGGTCTTCTTGCCAAACTTGCCGGCTTCAACGTCATCAAGAACCTCATTGGTCATCTTGACGTTATCGGTCACCACGGAACAAATGATGCAAGGGCTATCCTTGGTAATGTCTCCCGGCTGTCCGATATCGTAGCGATCGCTGCCGGCTGCAACCAAAGCTTCACGGGCACCCGTATCAACGATTGAAGCATCACCAAACATGACATCGATATTCTGGGTGCTGATCATACCGCTTGCAAGCTCCTTGCCCTTGGCGGCATCGGAGAACGATCCCGCGTAGGCGGTGGTTACCTGGATGCTCGAGTCCACCTTTTTAGCCGCCTCGGTATATCCCTTAATCTTGTTCTTGGTGGTGTCAAGCTCAACGCCGCCGATAAAGCCGATGCTCTTGGTCTTTGTCATAAGTCCGGCAAGGGCGCCTGCAAGCTGACCTATCTGGATGGTGTTTGGAATGGTGCACTCGATGTTTGCAACATCGGAGACCTCATCGTTAAAGATGCAGAACTTGGCATCGGGATTGTCTTTTGCCACCTGTTTTACATCGGCGGTGTACTGATTTCCCGGAGCAACAATCAGATCGTAGCCTTGGTCAACGTAGTTCTGCATGGTGGAAACCCAGTCTGCCTGAGCAACGGACTCAGAATATGCTGTCTCCCAGCCATGCTGCTTTGCGGAGTCAACCATAGCACCATAGCAGCTTGCACCCCAACCACCGTCATTGACGGGGCCGTCTAAAAACATGGCAACTTTTTTGGTCTTTTTGGACGAATCCCCACCGCCCGATGAGGTTTCTTTGTCGTCACAGCCCGCAAGGGACAGACCCGCGGTTGTTGCTGCTGCCGCTCCGAACAGACCCAAGAAACCACGACGACTCACGTTACGATAATCCATGACTTCCTCCATTCAATGTACCGGAATCCTTTCCGGTACTTCTTTTATCTCAGCGACAGCACCTGTCGCACAAACCCCACACCAACATATACGTACGAGCTAACGTGACTCCCGGTAATACGGTTGACCGTTGGCCTTAGGACCAATCTTTCCGGCTCCAAAAAACACGAGTGCCAAAATCGTAAAGACATATGGGAGCATCTGGAAGAACTGATACGGAACCTGTTGCGCAAAAATCTGCAAATTGATCTGGAATCCGTCGAAGAAACCAAAGAGAAGGCAGGCGCCCAAAATACCCTGCGGACTCCAACGACCAAAGATAACGGCAGCGAGGGCGATAAAACCACGGCCGGCCACGATACCATCAGCATAGGTAGAGGTATACACCAACGTCAAAAATGATCCGCCAATTCCTGCCAAGGCACCGCACACAATGCATGCCAGATATTTTGTTCTAATAACATTCACGCCGAGCGTCTCTGCTGCCTGAGGATTCTCTCCTACCGAACGATAGCTTAGACCGGAGCGGAACTTCGTAAAGAAGATAATCGACAGCGGAATAGCAAGATACGCAAGATATGCGAGAAGAGACTGCCTAAAGAAAATCTTTCCGATAAAAGGAATATCGCTCAAGAACGGAATGGCAATAATGGGCATCGAGGCACCCTGGACAAGTCCTGAACTATCGCCAAAGATAATCTTATAGGCAAACATCGCAATACCGGGTGTGAGAATATTGATAGCCATGCCCACAACTACCTGATTTACGCAAAGCGTAACGGTACAGAAGGCATAAATGAGGTTTACAAGCACTCCTGAACATGCTCCCACCAAAACGCCAAGCCAAAGATTGCCACTCTTATATGCGACAACAAAGCCAATAAAGGCGCCAATGGTCATAAGACCATCAAGACCAATGTTTACAAGTCCTGCACGCTCAGAATAAAGCTCACCAAGAGCCACCAGCAGAAGTGGCACGCACATTCTCACTGAGGCAGCAAAAATATCAGGAAGCGCAGCAATAAGAACATCCATTATGCCTCCACCTCCGCTTTCTTAGGATCGTTACTCTTCTCGTCCGTTGTCTTTCCTGTAATCGCAGGAAGAAGAACAGCCTTGATCTTAGGCAGCTTCAGCATGGCAATACCGGAAACCGCAAAGATAATGATAAGAGCGCGAATAATCTCGGTAATGGCGGTAGGCACCATGATGCCAACCTGCATGGAAGTAGCTCCGGTAGTAAGCATTCCGAAGAAAAGCGCAACTACCATAGAACCAATGGGATTAAGTTGGGCAATAAGCGCAATGGCTACGCCGTCAAAGCCAACTCCCGTTCCAAAACCGGCGAGCAGACGATACTGCTTACCCAAAATCTCGACAGACCCTCCGAGGCCGGCAATGGCACCGGAAATGATGAAGGAAAGCACCATGAGTTTGCCAACCGAAAAACCGTTCACGCGAGATGCAATGGGGTTAATACCAACCGCACGAATCTTAAAGCCAAACGAGGTCTTAAAAATGACGTACCAAAGGAAAAACGCAAGCAGGATTGCAAGGATGACGCCTACGTGAAATTTGGCAATACGGGGCAGTTGCGCACTATCGGGGATAGGAAGTGTCTCGGGGTTATCTCCACCGCGGAAAGGTCCCGTATAGACCCAGCTCATAAACAAGACGGCCACATAGTTCAACATAATTGACGTAATCATCTCGTTCAGGCCTCGAGTGATTTTCATGATGCCGGGGAGCAAGCCCCAGATGCCACCAACCAAAATTCCCACGAGAAGCGCGACAACAATAGCCACTATGCCTTCAAGATGAAAACCAAGAACCGTCATAATGGCGCAGGTAGCACCCATGACAAACTGACCTTCTCCTCCCAGGTTAAAAACGCCGCACTTATATGCAAAGGCAGCACACAGTGAGGTAAAGATCAGAGGGCACGCACTCATAAGCGTCTGTGCAATACGTGACTTACTGCCCACAGAACCTGAGAACAAAAGCGCGTATCCCTTAATAGGGTTTTTGCCCAAGCACGCAATGATAATGGCACCGATTATGAGAGCCAAAATAATGGAAATAACCGGAACGAGCGCAGAAATAAGATGCTCTCTGTTGGTTCCTCCAAAAACGCTAAACGTTTTCTTACTCACGAGACTGTCCTCCTGTCTGGCCTGCCATAGCAAGAGAGATTTCTTTGACAGGTGGATTATCGCCGGGATAGATTCCCATAATTTCGCCCTCAAAAAGAACAACGATTCTGTCGGATAGTTTCAAGACCTCGTCAAAGTCCGCACTAATAAGCAACACCGCACAACCTGCATCACGTTGCGCAATAATCGAGTCATGTACAAACTCAGTAGCTCCAATATCCAAGCCACGTGTTGGATACACTGCAACCATAAGCTTGGGATTTCCGTCGAGCTCACGGGCCAGAATAACCTTTTGTTGATTGCCGCCCGAAAGACTACGAGCAGACTGATTCACGGAGACGCAGCGAATATCGTTCTTCTCGCGCATATCTTCTGCGTATTGCTGAATTTTATCGGTTCTCAACCATGCACCATGACCAAAGGAAAAACGCTCCGATGTAGTCTGCTTAAGAATCAGGTTGTCGGCAATGGACATGTCTCCCACAAGACCCATTCTGTTGCGGTCCTCCGGGATGTTTGCCATACCAAAATCAATGAAATCTTGGGGCGAGAAGAGTGCAACTTTACCCTCCGTTGTCTCCACTTCACCCTTTTCGGGAGCAACAAGACCGGTAATTACCTGTGCAAGCTGAGATTGGCCGTTACCGTCAATACCTGCTACACCTAACACCTCTCCTGCGTGGATGGTCAAAGAGACATCCTTGAGACCGCCGTGTTTGATTTCCGGATGGAGCGCCACGTGTGTCAAGGTCATAATTGGCTGATCGGAGCTGGTGTGTTTTTCGTAATAGCTTTCCGTAAACTCTCGCCCAATCATAAGATCGGCAAGTTCCTGCTCGGTTGTATCGTTGATGTTCACCGTTGCTATGGAACGTCCGGCACGGAGCACGGTTATGCTGTCGGAAATACGCATAACCTCACGCATTTTATGAGAGATGAAGATAATGGATTTACCCTCGGCCGTCAGGGAATTCATGATATCAAAGAGACCTTCGACCTCAATGTCGGTGAGTACGGCGGTTGGTTCGTCAAGAATGAGGAGGTTGGCACCGCGGTACAAAACCTTGAGAATCTCAATTCTTTGCTGTTCTCCGATGGACATCTCGGAGACCTTTGCGTCAAGGTTGACCTCAAGGCCATAGCGAGCAGCCAAAGCTTCAATGTCTTTCTTGTCTTGCTCTTTTTGCATAATAGGAGATGCGTGCATCTTGGTTCCGAGGATGACATTTTCCAGTCCTGTCATGGCTTCTATCAGCATGAAGTGCTGATGCACCATACCAATTCCCTGCTCCACGGCATCACGGGGAGAGTCTATCTTGACTTCTTTTCCGTGCATGAATATCTTTCCCGCCGTAGGAGTATAAAGACCCATAAGGCAGTTCATGAGCGTTGACTTGCCCGCGCCGTTTTCTCCTAAAAGGGTATGCACCTCCCCTTCTTGGATAGACAGGCTGACATTACGGTTTGCATAAAATGAACCAAACCGTTTGTCAACGCCTTCCATCCTGAGAAGCTCTCCCATACCGTACCTCCTCTTTTAACACATATCGATCAGATCACATACAATTACGAACACTTTATGAGAACGCACACGGCGCAACTCACATTGCATTACTTCTTAGTTTTTGGCTTGCTATAGTACGAGTCTTCCATGGGAAGTTTGGTGCGCATAACGTGATCCAAAGCGTAATAGGCATTTGCAACGGCGGGAGCTGTTGGAATCGTTGCAATCTCACCGATACCCTTACCTCCATAAGCAACCGGAAGCAGGTGTTCCTTCTCGACATAGATTGCCTCAATATGAGGGATATCAGGAGCATGGAAGAGCCCCAGTGTGGCATACCTTGATTTCGGAACACAATCCTGGAGCTTAAAGTTTTCCGTAGTTGCATAGCCAAGAGACATCAAGACGCCGCCTTCAATTTGCCCTTGGATCGCAATGGGATTGATGACCTTGCCCGAATCATGGGCGGCATATACATCGGTAACTTTACCCTCATCATCAAGCACTACGCATGTAGTGGCAAAGGCATAGCAGATATGGCTCTTTGGATTGGGCTTATCGGCACCGAGCTTATCGGTTGGTTCGAAGTATACGTACCGGAATTCATGACCCTCGAGCTTCTGAAGACCAGCAACGGGGTCTTTTGGATGGACGCCTCCACCCGCGATCAGCGCCTTTCCGTCTGCATATCCCACGCCTTCATAGGGACGGCCGTCGGAATAGACGATGGTCTTGCCATCACCGTTTGCCTCAACGGGCTCAGGCGATACTTCCTTGCCGGCTTCAAGATCCAAGATAGCATCGCGCAGCAGGAACGCTACGCCACGGACGGCCTCACCGGTAACCACCGTCTGACGAGAACCGGAAGTAGTACCTGAGTCAGGCGCATTTTCTGTTGAGCATTCGCCGTTGACGATAACTGATTTGGGAAGCCCCGTTGCTTCTGCCACGTCTTGCAAAAAGACCGTATTGCAGCCCTGACCGATATCAGAGGTAGCAGAATAGACGACAACCTTGCCGTTTTCAATACGGATGTTTGCGCGTCCCGCATCAGGAAGTCCAACGCCAACGCCCGAGTTTTTCATGGCGCATGCAAGACCGGCATGATCTTTATGTGCCTCATATACATCTTTAACCGCTAAAAGTGTTTCTTTGAGAGCAGTGGATTGATCGCAGATTTGACCATTGGGAAGCACGTCTCCAGGAGCAACCGCATTTCTCCAGCGCATCTCCCATGGACTTATACCAACCTTCTCGGCGAGAAGGTCTATGAGCTCTTCAAGGGCAAACTCAGTTTGACAAACGCCAAAGCCGCGGAATGCACCCGCCGGCGGATTGTTGGTGTAATAGCCAAAACCACGGATGTTGGTATTTTGATACTTATAAGGACCGACCGCATGCGTACAAGCACGTTCAAGAACCGGGCCACAAAGCGACGCATACGCACCGGTATCAAAGTTGACCTCACAGTCAAGACCCGTTAAATGACCTTCTGCGTCGCAACCAAGGGTAAAATCAGCCTCCATGGCATGACGTTTTGGATGGAAAGCCAAAGACTCGTTGCGCGTAAACTTACATTTGACGGTTCGCTGATATTTGTATGCGGCAAGTGCGGAAATATGCTGGACGGTAACGTCTTCCTTACCGCCAAAACCACCACCTACCAGCATGGTTTCAACTACCACACGATCAGGCGTCTCATCCCATCCAAACATGTGCGCGACTTCTTTGCGCGTATCATAGGCACCCTGATCGGTGGAGAGGATCTTGACACCGTCCTTATACGGGAATGCAACCGCACATTCAGGCTCAAGGAATGCATGCTCGGTAAAAGGTGTCGAGAAGTGCCTGGTTACGGTAAAGGCAGAGTTTTCCAGCGCCTCTTTTGCGTTGCCGCGTGTGATATGACGGCTTTGACAAAGATTGCTCGTTGCTTCTTCATGTACCAGTGGCGCTCCCTCGGCACGTGCCTCATAGATATCACGTACCACTGGAAGCTCTTCATACTCAATTTTTACGAGTTTCTTTGCGGCTTCCAAGATCTTCTCGTCTTCCGCCACAACCATGCAGAGCGCATCGCCCATATCGCGTGTAATGGAACCTTCAGCGATAAAGACATCCCAGTCCTGCTGAATATGCCCAACCTTGTTTACGGGCACATCTTCTGCTTTAAGAACACCAATCACACCCGGCAGAGCTTCTGCCTCCGAGACATCAATCTTTAACACGCGCGCACGAGGATACTTGGAGCGCACACATGAGCCATATGCCATATCAGGATACTCAACGTCCGTAACGTCATCGGGATATTTGCCATAGCCAAGAACCTTGGGGCGCACATCGACACGAAACGCCTTAGAGCCAACGCCGTAGTTGTCGCCACGCTCAAGCTCCGGATCAATCTGTTCTTCTCCGCGCAAAATACGCGCAGCCTTCAAGATGCCTTCGATAATTTTCTTGTAACCGGTGCAGCGGCAGATATTATTTTTAATTGCCTCTTTGACTTCATCCTCGGAGGGATTGGGATTGCGGCGGATAAGCGCCGCCCCGCTCATAACCATGCCGGGAATACAAAAACCACACTGAACTGCACCGACGGAGCCAAATGCGTATACAAAAGCTTCTTGCTCTTCATGAGAAAGACCTTCGACGGTCTCTATAACCTTGCCGTTTGCGCGTTTGGTATTCATAACACAGCCGCGCGTGGCAACCCCGTCAATAACAACCGTACACGTGCCGCAGGCTCCCTGCGAACAGCCATCCTTTACGGACAGCAGGTGTAAATCATCACGAAGAAAACGGAGCAGCGACTTATTCTCAGTCGTTGTAACCGTCTTGCCGTTCACCGTAAAGGTGTACCGCTCAACCTCTTCAACCATGTGCCTCTCCTTACGTGCTTGGGAGAATGTTGTGTGTCGTACCCCAGGCCCGCTCGTTAAACGATTGTCTCATAGCAAAAGCGCTATCAAACATCTATCACATTAAAACAAAAATTTAGACTACCTAACAACTTTTCGGTGACCGTATGAAAGTAAGCGGCAAGCGAGAAAAAACCTATTTTCTCGCTTGCATTATGCTTCTTCTAGACACTCATAAGATAGCTATATGAATCCCGTACCGTGACAATCATCTTGCGAATATTCTCCGGAAGACCGCAAGCTTCATCATCAACGTTATAAATAGCTGTGCTGCCATCAAGACGAACCAAGAAGCCATCTGCCGTGGGTAAGAAACCTTCGTTTTCGGAATTGTCAAAGTCTTCGCGACTCCAGAATGCAGTGAATTTATCCTTGTATGGACGGCCCTTAGAGTATGGGCAAAAGACTGCACAGTTACCGCACTCATTACACATACCGTCAACGTGAATAATTTGCTGCTGGCGGATGCCGGGAACCTTAATGGCAACATTTGCACGGTTGGGGCATACCTCAACGCATGCCTCACATACCGAAGGACAAGAAAGGCAGCGTGATTGCTCGCACGCCTCAGTATCACCACAAAGCTGTCCGCGCTTACCAAAAATCTTAGCGACGTCTTCCTCAAGGTTGGAAAGTTCCTTGCCTGAGAAATTAAAGTCTGCAATGGCAACGGAAACCATCATAGCGTCTGCAATACCTTTGACAACGGTTGCAGGACCACGGCGTCCATCACCAACTGCATAGACATGCGCAAGAGAAGTCTGAAGGTTGTTGTCCACAACAGGGAGACCCTTCTCGTCACACGCAATGCCGGAGGTAGTGTAGAGATCGGGTTCAACCTGCTCGCCAACTGCCGTAATAACAGCGGTTGCAGGAACCGTCACAAACTCGCCCGTACCCTCGGGACGACGACGACCAGACTCATCAGGAGCGCCAAGTTTCATGACCTCACAGGTAAGCTGGTTATTGGCCAAATCTCCCGGAGCGAGAAGCTCCATGAACTCCACGCCGTCATCAATGGCCATCTGGAGTTCTTCCTCATCGGCAGGCATATAGCGCTTGGTACGACGGTACACCAAACGTACGTTTTGTACACCGGACACGCGTTTTGCCGCACGAGCCACGTCCATGGCGGTATTGCCAGCACCGATAACGACCACATCAGTACCAAGATCAACGGACTCAGGCGCACGCTTGAACTCCTCAAGGAACTCAAGGGCATCCAGAGCCTCGCCGGACTTCAAGGTCTTGCGGCCAGGCGCCCACGCACCAATGGCTACCACCACGTCGGTATAACCCTCAGCAAGCAGGGCGTTTACGTCTTTGACTTCAACTCCAGTATTGAATGTTGCGCCGTATGCCTGACAAAGTTTGACATCGTTATCGATGGCTTCCTCAGAGATACGGAAACCTGGGATGACGTGGCGAACAATACCGCCCAGTTTATTGGTACGCTCAAAGACAACTACCTCAATGCCCGCACGCGACAAGAAAGAAGCTGCGGAAAGACCGGCGGGGCCACCGCCGATGATGGCGACTTTCTTGTCTTTAACGGCACCACGAGAAGCAAGCGTTGGAAGAACTTCCATAAGGCCGTTCTTTGCAGCGGTAAGTTTGCAGCTACGGATATGAACATGCTCATCAACATAGTTACGCATGCAGGAATTGGTGCAGGTATGAGGACAAATGGTACCGGTAATAAAGGGAAGGGCATTGCGCTCAAGAATAATATGCAAAGCATCGGCATAACGACCTTCATCTACTGCCTTAAGGTACCCCGGAATATCCTGATGAATTGGACAAGAATCACGGCACGGTGCAATAAAGCAGTCAGTCAGCGGAAGTGCCCCACGAACGTGGCGATCAGGCTGCGGTTTAATCTCTTTGTGATAGCGCGCGTCTTTAAGTGAGCTTTCAAGCAACGCAGACACCTTTGCCACATCAACACCGGAAAATGCTTCCGTATTTTCGTCTGCAAAGAGTCCGGCAATCTGTGTCATGCGCTCATAGCCACCAGGCTTCAAAATAGTGGTCGCCATGGTAACAGGCCAAATTCCGGTATCGACAAGATCTTTAATGTTGTTATAGTCTGCGCCTCCGGAATACGAAATGCGCAGTTTGCCGTCAAACTGCTCGGCAAGACGCTTGGCCAGCGAAAGCGACAAGGTCCAAAGTGAGCGTCCGGACATATACATCTCTTCGCTTGGCAACTCACCGCGAGTAACGTCTACCGGGAAGGTATTGGTCAGCTTGACACCAAACTCAACACCCTTCTCTTTGCACAGTTTCATAAGACGCTCAAGCATAGGCACTGCATCAGCCCATTGCAAATCTTCTAGGAAGTGATGATCGTCAAAGGCGATGTAATCAAAGCCGAGGGAGTCCAGCGTTTTACGCGCGTACTCATAGCCTAAAAGCGTAGGGTTGCACTTAATGAAGGTATTGAGGTGCTTCTCGGTAATGAGATAGGTAGCAATCCGCTCAATTTCATCAGGTGGGCAGCCATGAAGGGTGGACTCGGTGATGGAATCGGAGATACGAGAAGGAATGGAATCAATAAACGCCTCGTCAACGTTGCGGAAGCGACTCACATTGGCCTTGGCCCATGCAATTGCTTCTTTAAAGACGGGAGTTTGGGATGCATCTTTCATGTCATTGATATACTTATCTACCTTGGGCGTCTTAATTCCCTCGAGGTCATATCCAACGGACATATTAAAGACAAAGCCATCGGCATCTCCCAGACCAAGCTCTTGGGAAAGAATATGGCAGATAACCCATGCCTTGACATACTCATCAAATGCCTGAGGAACCGTTAACTCCGTAGACCACTCGCAGTTATATCCCTCGTCAGATGCCAAAATACAGGGCTTGTTAACGCAAGCTGAAAGCTCTTCGCCGTCCATCTTCTGAACCGTCTTCAGCTCAAAGAAGCGAGCACCGGTGACGTAGGACGCCACGATATTCTGAGCCAGCTGCGTATTGGGGCCAGCCGCAGGACCGAATGGTGTCTCAATCTTCTCGTTAAAAATGGGACGAGCCGTACCGGATGTTTTGGCAAAAGCGCGTACTCCAAAAATAGTCTTCTGATTTTCGTGCTCGCCTAAAATCCAGTTCATCAGGTGGTCGAATTTCATGGGACGCATAATGTCGCTCATTTTGGTTCCTCTCCTTTTAACCAATGTGAGTTATAGTCCCCGCACTTATGGCGTCCGCGGGCGACGCCTTATCTGCGCGTATGCGCAAGACGAGAAGAACTTCGCAGTTCTTCTCGCCATACCGACTTAATACTGGCGGCCGTTGAGCTCTCCCCAGAGCTTCTTGGCCTCACCCATGGTCCAAGCGTTAATCTTGTCCTCATCAAAGGCAACAAACTCACGATCTTTATAGAGAACCTTGCCGTTGACAATGGTAGTGCGGCAGTTCTTACCCTCAAAGCCAAAGAGCATGTGACCGTCGATGTTCTCGTCAGAGAACGGCGTGAACGGTTTGTAATCAAAGATTGCAATGTCTGCGGCAGCGCCCGGTGCGAGTTTGCCCAAAGGCTTGCCGTTAGACTTTGTTGAGAAGTACTTCTCGGCCATCTTGACATTGTTCTTGAAGAGCATGGTCATAGCCTCAACCCAGCCAACATTTGGCATGCAAGCGTTATGGCGCTGCATGGGCAAGAAGACCTTAAGCGATTCAAGCATATCGTGCGTATATGCATCGGTGCCCATGCATACATCAATACCACGCTTAAAGAACTCGAGCACCGGCGCACACCCAACAGCATTACCCATATTGGACTCAGGATTGTTAACAATACTGGTATGAGTATGAGCAAGGATGTCCATATCAGCAGGAGTTACGTGGATGCAGTGGCCAAGCATGGTCTTCTCGCCCAAAAGTCCGTGGTCAAGTAAGCGATGCACCGCGGTGGTACCGTGATTGAGGGCGGAATCATACACGTCGTCCATGCCCTCGCAGACGTGAATGTGGAAGCCGGTCAGACCGTTGTTGGCCTCAACCATTTTATCCAGCGTCTCGTCGGAAAGCGTAAAGAGCGCGTGCCCGCCAAACATGGCAGCAATCATATCGTCGTCTTCATCGGCGGCCCATTTGGCAAACGCAACGTTTTCAGCGATGGACTCATCACGTTTGACCTCTCCGTCACGGTCAGATGTCTCGTAGCAAAGGCAGGCACGGATACCAAGCTCTTTCGCAACGTCCTTAATGGCAAAGAGCGAATCGGGGATCTCACAGAAACTGGCATGATGATCAAAGATAGTGGTAACGCCATCACGCAGTGAGTCAAGAATGGTTGCATAGGCGCAGGCACGGGTGCCGTCAAGCGTCAGGTGACGGTCAATGTTCCACCACTGCTGCTCAAGGTTTTCAAGGAAGTTGTGAGGGTTGCAGTCTTTGATGGCAAGACCACGTGCCAAACCAGAGTAAATATGGGTATGGCAGTTGATAAGACCTGGCATAATGACGCCGCCGTGCGCATCAAGCTTTTCTGCATCGGGATAGGCAGCTTCAAGTTCCGCACGCGTATCGACAGCAACGATCTTATCGCCATCAATTGCTACGGCGCCATCTTCGATGTACGGATGAGCTTCGTCGCGCGTAATAACACGACCGTTCACAATAAGCAGCATGGGGACCCCTTTGCCACGTGCCGCAGATCAGCTACGGCGTATAAAATGACGGATGTGCCCTCTCCGACACCCCGTTCGGACGTATCTGAAGGGAGTCCGACTTCCCTGTATTGCAAAGCGTTTCTCGCTCTTAAGAGCGTTCTGCAAACAGTTAGTTATTAAACCTAACTTTTAATTAGATTTATGTTCTCATAGTTTCCCCGTATGTAAAAGAATTATCGGTGTACGGTCATTTATTGGGGTAAACGGTTCAATTCAAAAAATTTGCTTGCGAAAAAACACAAAATGTTAGGATATATAAGCGCAACGAAACATACACGAGAACCATAGACCACTTACAAGGAGTATCCGTACATGGATAACCAGCAAATTGAATTCTTGAAGCGCTTAGCCCATGGCATAGCTCTGCAATTTGGTCCCAGCTGTGAGGTTGTCGTTCATGATCTGCGATCCGACAATCCCGCCAGAACCATCGTTGCGATTGAGAACGGTCATATCACCGGTCGCAAAATTGGCGATGGCCCCTCAAACGTAGTGCTTAAGGCACTTCACTCCGATTCCGGAAAACTCCATGATTCCTACTCCTACCTTACTAAGACTGAAGATGGCAAGATTCTCAAATCTACGACCATCTACCTGCGCGACGATGACAATAAGCCCATTGCAATCTTTGCCATTAACTATGACATCGCGCTCTTCTCGGCAATGGAAGAGGCTTTGCACGCGTTTACCACACACAGTGATTCTTCCGATACAGCTCCGCAAACCATTCCGCACAACGTTACCGATCTTTTGGACGAGCTTATCGATCAAAGCGTTCGTTTGGTAGGACGCCCGCGCGCACTGATGACAAAGGACGACAAGATCAAGGCAATCCGTTTCCTTAACGACTCCGGCGCATTTCTCATTACAAAATCAGGTCAAAAAGTTTGCTCCTACTTTGGCATCTCAAAATACACGCTCTATAACTACCTTGACGAGGCAAAAAACCAAGACTAGATTGAGGTATAAAATCAGCGCATTAACCTGAAGCCTACGCTGATTATCCGTGCCAAAAATCCGTCTCGTAAGGTCTGGTGCTCCATGAGCGAGAAAAACCCTGAGTCCGCACTACATCTACCTGAAAGCCTCCCTGAAGTGGCAGAACTTACCGCTCAGCTGGTATCGATTGAGAGTACTGATCCCGGTACTTTTGAGGCAGATGTTGAGACCTTCATCAAACACTGGATTTTTGAAAACTGTACGTTTGAGCTGGCGGGGTCTACCTATCCCCTGATACAAGAGGTTGAAGCTCTCCCGGGGCGTAAGTGTCTGCGCGCCACAATTCCAAACGTCAACTGCGGCGTTTCCAAAGACGTATCCTGCCCGCCTTCCGATCTCACGTTCATATGCCACATGGATACCGTAACAGACGGTGACGGCTGGAGTCCCAAAACGCCCGCATTTGCGCCCGTTTACAAGGACGGTCTTCTTTACGGCCGCGGTTCATGCGATATGAAAGGCGGCCTTGCCTGCGCGCTTCTTGCTTTCAGAGATGCGTGTCAAGCCGTTGCTCGCACCGGCGTGCTCCCCCAAAAATCCCTTTCCGCCGTCTTTACCGTTGACGAAGAGGCTGACATGCGTGGCGTTGAGCGTGTTATTGCGGCCGACTGGGTTGGCGAGAAGGGCTGGGTGCTTGACGCCGAACCTACCAACAACCGTATCCGCGGCTCACACAAAGGTCGCACGTGGTTCAAGATTACCGTCAACGGTATTACCGCACATGCCAGCACACCGTGGGAAGGTGCCGATGCCATCGCCGCCATGGCCATCGTCATCAATGAAATCCGTACGAGCGTAGGCTCACTGCCCACACATCCCGAACTTGGTCGCTCAACCGTTACCTTTGGCCAAGTTATGGGAGGATATCAGCCCTATGTTGTCCCCGATAAGGCGGAGCTTTGGATTGATATGCGCCTTGTGCCACCGGCTCATACCGCGAGCGCCGAGAAGATAGTCCAGGCTGCACTGTTGAAGGCAGAGACGCAAATACCCGGTGTACATGTCCACTACGACATAACCGGCAATAGGTCTCCTGTGGTGCTTCCTGCTGAGTCCGAGCTTCTCGCCACTCTGCGCTCTTGTGCCGAGGCGTGCAAAACACCGGCGGACCTTGATATTTTCACGGGCTATACCGATACTGCCGTTATAGCCTCTACGTGCGGAAATCCCGAATGTTTGTCATACGGACCGGGTGAACTTGAGCGCGCTCACAAACCCAATGAATATGTTCCTGTTGTCGATCTTGAACGTGTATATCACGTATTTAAAGAATTGACCACTCGAGTTCTCCAAAAACAGTAGAAGAAACCCAAAGAGACCCGTAACAGTCTTTGTGTAGTGAAAAATCCATTACACAAACCTAGTGTTTCTTCCTATACCTTCTTCTTGTAGCATGAGCACTCCCCCTTCGAGCACCTGCTTTGAGTCTCTTAATAACGTCATCAGATGTGGTGCCTTCAAGCTGACTTCTTATACGGACAATCTGATCACGAAGCTGTGCCGCCCGCTCATAATCCATATCAGTGGAAGCCTGAGCCATATCTGACTCAAGATGAGCAAGCATGGTCTCAACCTCACTGCGAGGCAACTCCGAGAATTCTTCGACCATGGCTTCAATGCTGTCCACCTCGCCGGGAGCTCCTTGTGTTTCTGCTCCCTCGCCTGAGGCGGTATAAAAAATGCCATCTTTGCGCTGACGCTTGTCTACGTTTTCAGCGGCTTCATCAATAAACTGTGAGATATCTGCTATAGATTTATGAATCGTCTGCGGAACGATACCGTGCCTGGCATTGAAGGATTCCTGCAGCTCACGGCGGCGCCGCGTTTCATCAATCGCAATGCGCATGGAGTCTGTTATACGATCGGCATACATAATGACCGACCCCTGAGCGTTTCTTGCCGCTCGACCCATAGTTTGGATAAGCGATCTTCTGTTACGAAGAAATCCCTCTTTATCCGCATCCAAGATAGCAACAAGAGATACCTCAGGAATATCCAAACCCTCACGTAAGAGGTTAATACCCACGAGCACATCAATCTTGCCTTGCCTGAGCTCTTTTATGATTGCAACGCGATCAAGGGTTGCGGTATCCGAGTGCATATAGTTGACTTTTATTCCCTCGTCAAGCAGGTGATCCGTTAAATCTTCTGCCATCCGCTTAGTCAGTGTAGTTACAAGAACTCGTTCTTTTTTGGCAACGCGTTCTTTTACCTCAGAGATAAGGTCATCAATCTGACCACGTATGGGGCGCACCTCAACGGAAGGATCGAGAAGACCGGTAGGGCGAATAATCTGCTCTACCTGTTGCTGTGCCACCGACTCCTCATAATCACCTGGAGTAGCAGATACGTAGATAAATTGTGGGATACGTGCTTCAAATTCATCAAAGCGGAGCGGCCTGTTATCAAGTGCTGACGGCAGACGAAAACCATGCTCAACCAAAGTGACCTTACGCGAGCGGTCTCCCTCATACATTCCTCGGATCTGAGGAACCGTTACATGGCTCTCATCAATGATGCAAATCATATCTTTGGGGAAATAATCAATGAGCGTATACGGGGGCTCACCCGGAGCGCGTCCGTCCAAATGCCGAGAATAATTCTCGATACCGTTGCAGTATCCCATGGTCTCAAGCATCTCAAGATCATAGCTCGTTCTTTGTGCCAGCCTCTGGGCTTCCAGCAGCTTATCGTTTGCTTTAAGCTCAGCCACGCGATGCTCAAGTTCTTCGCTTATTGTCTGCAGTGCATGAGTAACCTTTGGACGCTCGGTTACATAATGGGATGCGGGCCAAATGGGAACGGCATCAAACTCACGGATGACCTCACCGGTTACGTTGCTTATCTCAGCAATGGTTTCCACCTCATCGCCAAAAAACTCTATGCGCAACGGATTTTCCGCATAGGGAGGAAAAACATCGACAACATCGCCGCGAACACGGAACATTCCGCGCTGAAGGTCATAGTCATTGCGGTCATACTGGATATCTATTAAATCTTTTATCAGATCATCACGCTCAAGCGGAACCGATTTATCTACGTTGGGAGCAAGGCCGGCGTAATCTTGCGGGCTGCCAATACCATAAATACAGGAAACAGAGGCAACCACAATAACATCACGACGAGAAAGCAGACTAGACGTTGCCTGGTGACGGAGCTTTTCTACCTCTTCATTGATGGAAGCATCTTTTTCAATATAGGTATCTGATTGCGGAACATATGCTTCTGGCTGGTAATAATCGTAATAAGACACAAAATAGACGACGGCGTTATGGGGAAACAACTCTTTCATTTCAGAGGCAACCTGTGCCGCAAGGGTTTTATTGGGCTCCATGATAAGCGTGGGACGATTAAGCTTTTCTATGGTTTTAGCCATGGAAAACGTTTTACCGGACCCCGTAACTCCCAACAGCGTCTGGTATCTCAATCCCTCTTCAATGCCCTGTGCAAGCTTCTGGATGGCCTGCGGCTGATCGCCGGCCGGCTCAAACGAAGACACGACAGAGAGGCGCTCTTCTCCGCTTTCACGACCAAAACGACGGAGCTCTGCTCCTACCCGTTCTGATTCTCTATCATGATTTGAAACTGCCACAGAGCCCCCTCCCTTGAACCGTAGTATACCCTATTCCTTCACAAATTACAAACATTTGTTCTATTTTTCGTATCCGAGAAACCCTGAGCCATCACGAATACGCTACACTTGATACCCGTATACAACCGACTCATTTCTATTGAGGAATCAAAATATGCCTTCAGAGCTTCCGCCTTCCAACACGCCATCACCAAAGCGCCCGTACCCTCCTTCCATGAAACTCTTTCTCTTTGTTTTAGGTACCGGAGGTACCGTGTTTGGGCTCTCTCAATTTGTAAGATCCCGTATCTCTGATGAAGCACATATGAGCGCAACACTTCTTATGATCTACGGCATCGTTCTTCTCGTTATGTTGTTTCGAGATAACGGCACGTCTGCAGAAACCATTGCCGCAACACAAACGGATATACCGCAAGAACAAACCGCCAGCCATTCGCAGGACGCTGTTTTACCAGAACCTGCAAAAAGCGCTCCGTCAGCTTTTGATTTGGCCATGTCCCGCTCAGACAATATTCCTGCTTCCCTCAAAGATCTTATCGATACCAACCAGCTCCAAAGACCCGAGCTTCAAGAGATGCTCGTGCGTTCAGGCCTTCTCGATTCTCATCGGGTACCTGATACCAAGGGGTTTAAATTTCCTAAAAACAAGCGATATTGGCTCAACGCAAGGACCAAAGATTTTAACGAAGACCAGTACAATGACTTCATCGCTCTTGAAGCAACCTTAAACATCGCAGATGACATTGAAGCTCTGCCGGTACATTACCGCGACGAAACACTCTCAGAAAAAATTTCCACGGTACTGAGAAACATACTTACCAAGGTGCCTCAGCCGCAAAACTATCTTCCCGCCCACACAACTCTTTCCTCCAATGAGACCGACTGGAACGTGAGGTTTTTCGTAGCGTCCTATCTGGAAAATCTCTCTTTGCCTTTTAGACAACCGACACTGTTTGCGTATGACCCGGACACGGCAACGCTTATATTTGACACTAAAGTACCGGCTCCCCGGGCATTCTCTTTTGTGTCTTCCGCGCAAAATGTACAAACTACCTACGCTCGAGCCTATGCCTTGCGAGTGGCCGCCGTTCTTTCCTCAGGCATCCTGAATAACTATCCAATTTCCCGTGTTGTCATCAATGAATTTGTCAACGCACATACGGAACACCCCATCCTTTCCTGCAATGTTAATGCAACCTCCCTGGAAAGCCTCGTTTCTGCAACTCAAAGCCCCACACTTGAAACCGATGAGTTTCCGCAAATATCGTGTCTGCGCTTTAGCCTTACCAAGGATGGTTGGTTTGAGCCGACAGAACCATATAAGGCGCTCAACAGTCCTTCCGAAGAACATCCTCTCTTCTATGCTCAGGCTGAAGTACGCGATGAAGCAGCACCCAAAGACGTCCAAGAGATTACCTCTGCAAAACGTATCTCCGATTTAAGCTTCAGGGAGGATTGCGGACGCATTGAAACGTGGAACGCCATTGTTGCAGAACTTGGTGATTCAACTGCTCACGCCGTAGCCGTCCTTAAAAATGCGCAGCAATCCACAAAAAATACCGTCACCATGGAGGCATTCTCCCGTGTTATCCATGCGCTTGTTTCAGGATCGGTTGACGTAAGCAATAAGCCTGAGCTTGCTCATCTGTTTATGTCGGGTTCCGATCTTGATGGCGCAATTGCTCACATGAGAGAGGTTTTTGATACGGAAGATGTCAGCAGAGAAACTTTTGTGGCATCTCTCAAGGTTCTTGAAGAAAAACTCGAACCCATTACAAATCTGGGAATGTACCTTGATGACACCGATTCGGTGTACCGATACTTTGATTCCATTACCGACCGTATCGACTACAACCGAGCGCACTCTTCGGATTCCCGACAGGTTGTTCTTGTCCCCGATGCATATTATGACGCAAATGCTCTGCTCGTACGTGCATATAACCAAATTGACGAGCCGGAAAAGGCATTGAGGTATGCCGAAGAATGTGTCCGCATAGCCCCTCTGAATGCCGACGCGCTGCTCTATAAGGACCGCACGCTGCAGGATCTCTCGCGTAATGCAGAAGCGGCAAAACTCGTTCGCGAGCTTATCCCCTATAAACTACGCCAATATGATGTTGCGTTTCTCTATTACCGTCTCGCATATCTTGAGTGGCGACTTGGACATGGAGATATTGCCGTTGCTTGCTATCAGCAAGTTCTAAAAATGGATACCGAGTTTTCTTATCACGCACAAGACGAGCTGACCGAGCTTATGAAAACCGATCCGACGCTTGTAAAAATCGATGACGATAAGCTCAACGAATTCTTCAACATTCATGGTATTCCCATTGATGACCAAGAGGCGCGCTACCAAATACTGCGCTCTGCAGCCATTGCGTGTACAAACAACAAAATATATGCGCCGGCAGCGCTACTCCTTCACCAGGCGCTTTTCATTACCTACGACGATGAAACGGACGCGGTGCGTATGTCTCTCACGGCACCTGCTCAGTGACGCATATCAAGTTTTGTCATCAGTGCATCCCACCACGCGTTCACGTATGTAGCGAGAAGATCCTCGTCTTTAGAGTTATCAATGACGGTGGCTGCCTTTGAGCGTAGATACTCATCAGACGGCTGACCCGCTACGCGTTGCTCAAAATCCTTTAAAGAAACTCCGCGCAACTGAGCTCGTTTCTTTCGAAGTTCATACGGACTTACCACCGCTACCACTTCATCTGCCAACATCAGAAGCGATTCTATGCGGTCGAGCAGGGGAACTTCAACCACACATACCGCAGGCGCATCCTCTTTGAGGCTCACCTCAACAAGAGTCTCCTTCAGAGTCCGGATAATATAGGGCATCTCAATGGCTTCAAGTTTCTTGGCGGCCGCGGGCGTTGCAAAAGCTTGCATGGCCAATTGATGTCGATTAAGCCGGCCGGTTTTTTGGTCCACTACATCCTCTCCGAACGCGCGGACAATCTCTTGCACACACCCAGATCCTGGAGCAAGCACGTCTCGAGAAATGCAATCCAAATCAATCCGATATGCTCCTTTTTCTTCAAGCATACGAGCAACCGTTGATTTGCCCGATGCCATCCCACCTGCAAGAAAAACGGTATACATCAGGCCTCCTTAAGCTCTATGACATGGGCTTTCCCCAAAAGAGTTACATCTTTTCTGTCATGTGTGACCCAAAGCACCGTTTTGTCTTCAAGAAGAGGCAGAAGGTAGGCCATAACTTTCTCTTTTGTATGATCATCCAAGCCTTTGAGTGGTTCGTCAAAAAGCATCACATCGGCATCAGACAGCACTGCCCGCAGAAGCGCCACACGACGCTTCTGTCCGCCAGAAAGCCCTTTAACCACACGATGTTCAAATCCCTGAAGGTCAACGCAGGCGAGCGCCTGGATAATACGCTTCTCAAACGCACGTTTTTCCGTGCGATTCAGACGGCTTTTTGCAAGAGCAATATTTGCTCTCACACTGAGGTTTTCGCAGAGTCGATCCTCCTGAAAAACCACCGCTACCCGTTGCCCGCAGATTTTCGGAAGATTGGTAATCGTGCCTTCATCCGCTCCTTCAAGACCGGCAATCATCCGAAGTATTGTTGTCTTGCCGGTGCCGGACTTTCCTAAAAGCATGTTCTTCTCGCCACCGTAAATGACGAAAGAAACATCTGAGAGCGCACGCACGTCCCCAAATGTCTTTGAAATATGCCTGCACACAATGTCATTTTGACAACACTGCTTCATGCGCCCTCCTCAATACGTCTCACAATCATGCGTATAAGGCGAGAAAAACCTTTTTCTATCAGCGCGCTAATACAGACAATGACAACGGTCCAAGCAAAAAGATTTGGCGTATCGAGAAAAACCTTGGCACTATAGAGCTCCCCACCAATGGAGGATGCCGGCGTGGAAATAACTTCTGCGGCAATTCCCGCCTTCCAGCAAAAGCCCAACGCCAGCGAGGTTGCCGCTTCAAAATAAGGAAGTACCTGTGAAAGGTAAAGAGAGCGAATCCGTGCGCAACCTTGTATCTGAAATATGTCTGCCATCTCAAGCAGCTTCGTATCGGTGGACTCCAGCCCGCGCAGAAGATTGGTATAGATGATGGGAAACGCTATCAGATGAGCCACTACCACCGAAAGATACGACGCGTGCATCCACACCAAAAGCAAAATAACAAACGATGCAACCGGAATCGATTTAATGGCCATGATAAGAGGAGATATCAAAGTTTTAATCAGTCGTATCCGATACGATGCAACGGAGGCAAGAACTCCGCCCACAAGCGCACTAAAAAACCCAAGTGCAATATGCAAGAGCGAGTGAGCGGTAATTACCCAGAACTCTCCCGTACCTATAAGCGTACCCAGACAGCCCAATGTCTCCAACGGAGAGGGTAAAATGAATTGCTTCCCTACAAACAGAGCCGCAAGCTGCCATATAACCAGCCAAAAGAGAATGGCGAGCAGGCGGAGCACTCCGGAAGAGAGCCTGTCCGTCTGCCCCCTCAGAAACAGATGCGTTTTGAAACTTCTTTGTGGCGTGTGCTTTGGCATTCCGCTTATGCTGACTTTTTCACCCCAAAGTAAAAATCGTCCTCGGGAAGCTTTCCGCCTACCGATTTGGGGTTTGCATCAGCCAAAACGCCCAGGTAACCAGAAAGTTTCTGCTTCATATCATCCTCTGCAATATAGGTAATGTTACATTTAGGAAGCGCAACTTTGGCAATCTTTTCCGGAACAATATCGGCATCGGCAATAAGTTTTGCCGCCTCGTCAACATGATCGTTTGCAAACTCAACGGAATCCTTGTAGTGGGAAAGAAATTGAGTGATGGCATCAGAGTTCTTCTCGGCAAAGCCTTTTGAGACGATCGTGACGCCGGTAACAAGCTCAGAGGTGGAATCAATGGCCTTCCACTCGTTGCCAAGATCAAGCGCTTCTCGAATACTTGGATCTTTGGCCTGCGCAACGCTTACAAACGGCTGCGGTAAAAGCGCAATGGCAGATTCATCGTTTGCCAGTGCCGCAACGCATTCGGCGTGTTCGCTCTTCCACTCTACCGAAACATCTTTTCCAAGCTCAAGGCCATTCTTTTTGAGAATGTAGGCAAGCACGTACTCAGGAGAAGCTCCCTTGCCCGCCGCATAGAGCGTCTTGCCTGCAAGGTCGTGTATTGAGTTAATGGCATTTCCGCGCTCAACGATATACAGAACATTCAAAACGTTAATGCAGAGCGCCTGAACCTTACCCTCAGTTTTGTTATAGAGAACCGACGAGAGATTTGAAGGTATCGATGCAATATCAACGTCGCCTTTTGCCACCTTGGCAACCACTTCATCCGGAGAGGCCACAATATCAAAGGTGTAGGAATTGTCGGTAATTGAGCCTGCCTTTACATCGCTCATGAACTTTGCAAGACCCATGGCTGTTGGACCCTTGAGCGTTGTAATACGCACATCCACCGGCTGTGCTGCCGGAGCCTTTGTCTCCTCCTCCTTTGTATCTTCCTGCTTACACCCAAAGAACGCAGCAGCAGGAGCAAGGGTAATGAGTTTCAAAAATGATCGTCTATCCATGGACAATCTCCTTTCAAATAAAATACAACGGTATTTTAATCTTTTATGAGCTCTTCTTCGCATAGAGCGCCACAAGAGCCTGAAGCATATCGACCATTGCCTCCAGCTCAGGAACCGGTACAAATTCCCGCACGCCGTGAGCGTTGTAGTAACAGGCGGATAAATTGGCACACGGAAACCCGCGGAACGAAAGTTGAGAACCATCCGTGCCGCCGCGCATGGGTATGCATGTCATTTCCTGACCAATGGCAGCGTATGCGACACGAGCATTTTCAATCAGATGCTCGTTTTCAGGGCGCGTAATAACGTCTGCAAGATTGTGGTATTGATCTTTGACGGAAATTGTCAGTACCTCAGAATCAAGCTGGTAATTGATATATGACACGGCATCTCGCATCATCTGTTTGCGCTTCTCGACCTTTTTTTGGTCGTGGTCGCGAATAATATAATCTGCCTGCGCATACTCACAATCACCTTGCATGCGCTCAAGATAGAAAAATCCATCATAGCCTTCGGTATACTCAGGCCGATCCTGCGGCGGAAGCAGTTGATGGAACCGCATAAGAGCCTCGGCGGCATTGATCATAATGCCTTTGGCGGTACCCGTATGAACCGAGAGTCCCATTGCCTGAACATGTACCTCAGCCGCATTGAACGTCTCGTAACAAAATTCCCCCAACGGGCCTCCGTCAATGGTGTACCCGTATGCGGCACCAAATGTATCGAGGTCGAGAAGGGCCGCACCATGGCCAATCTCTTCGTCCGGAACAAACGCAATTGCAAGACGCGGGTGTGGAAGCTGAGGGTTTTCACGCAGACGATGCAGGAGGCTGACAACCATTGCCACACCGGCCTTATCGTCACCACCAAGCAGCGAGGTTCCATCACTTGTTACAAGGTCAAAACCTACCATGTGCTCAAGTTGTGGATTGGTTTTGGGGCTTATGGTTACTTCTCTCCCATCGCGATCCGTTCCAATACCAAGTACTCCGCCCTCATATCGAACAACACGTGGATGAACCTCGGCTCCAAACGACTGCCATGCGGTATCCAGATGGCAACAAAAACCGAGGGTTGGAAGGTTTTCCGCACCGGCACTTGCGGGCCAGTGAGCCGTAACGTATGCATGCGTATCAACCACGATATCTTCGGCGCCAAGCGCTTCCAGGTCTTTGGCAACCGTCTGCGCCATGACGTGTTGCGCTGGTGTTGAAGGTACCGTATCTGTAGTAAGCGGATTGGATTGTGACGCCACCTCGCAGTAGCGAATAAAGCGTTTTAAGACATCGCTTTGCTCTGACATAGTCTCTCTTTTCTGTTGATTATTTGGCGCAGGATATGCCACGCGAACGTGATACACGGTACTCGCGCGCGGCGTCAATAAATGACTTCCAAAGCATGCAGTCCGCCTTGCTGAATTTCCAACCATACTCCGGATGCCACTGAACACCTATCATCCAACGCTTATGGGGAATTTCGGCGCCTTCGATAATCCCGTCGGTTGAGTGCGCCACCACGTGAAGTTCAGAGGCCACCTTGCAGAGAGCCTCATCGTGAAATGAGTTGGCTTGGATGCTCTTCTCGCCACCAAGCGCGCGGCACAAGAGCGAATCTTCATCTACCTCCACCATATGTGCCGGAATGGTCAGGTCCACTATATGGGACCAATACGCATGGCCTTCCCTGGGAGCCGGAAGTTTGCGAAGCTCCTGGGTAAGCGTTCCTCCAAAAACAACATTTAAGAGCTGAAGACCACGGCAAATGGCAAAAAGAGGCTTGTCCGCTTCGTAGACCTTTTTCACCAGCTTGAACTCAAGCGCATCTCGGCGTGGATTCAAACGCTCTAAGTCTCGCGGCTCTTCTCCCCAGTTACGCGGGTCTACATCTTGTCCGCCGGGCAAATTAAAGCCATCGCACATCTCAACATAGCGGTCAATAAGGGCGTCGTCATCGGTGAGAGGCATCATAACCGGAATGCCTCCGGCAGCGAGAATGGCGTCCATCTGTACCTCAGCGATTGACTCCCCATCGGAAAAGCCGCGTTCTTTCATAAATCGTGGCGTAAGGCCAATAAGCGGCCGCTCGTCAACGGGAATAGCCGCACTGTCTTGAAACACCTGCTGAGCAAAAGATGGAATCTCCAACATAACCTCTCCTGAACGAATTGTGCGTGTTCAAAACTTTACTGCAAACTGCCACACATACGAACCACAGCGCAAAATTGCACGGTATCTCTTTGATTCTGTCGTCAAACCGTAACAAATCGGAGCCGGAATGTTCCACGTAGCACACAGATCTTCGTAAACTTCCTAAGACATCTGACGTACTTTGGTAATTTATTGTGCAGGCTGGGTATTAATTAGAAATCTACTTTACGAGAATCGTCCAAATGGAAGGCCTCCTATGAATATCTCACGTACCGCTCTTTCCCGGCGCAGCTTTCTTGGTGCTTCCCTCATGTCGGCTGTGGCAGCGGGTTCGGCAACGCTTCTCACTGCCTGCGGAAACGACGGATCCTCTGATGGCGATAAGCTCATTTTGAAGTTTGGCGTCAATAATCCCAAAGTCACCTTTGATACACAAAAGACCTCGGGTTCCATTGGCGTCTCAGAGGCTGTGGGAGAATCCTTGCTCAAGCTGAATCCGGACACCAAGGAAGTTGAGCCATGGCTCACCACAAAGCTTCCCGACATCTCCGACGACGGACTTACCTACTCGTTTGAGCTGAAAGAGGGCGTTAAGTTCCATGACGGAACCACCCTCAAATCTTCTGACGTAAAGTACTCCTTTACTCGTATGTTCCTGCCGGATACCAAAGCAACCTCAATCGACTCCTACATCTACATTGAAGGCGCTCAAGATATCGTTGACGGCAAGACCACTGAACTCTCCGGCATTGCCATAAGCGATGACCGTCACTTCACCATCACGCTTACCCAGCCCTATTCAACCTTCAGCGCACTTCTCGCCCAGTTTTATGCGTTTATTTATCCCGAGAAAAGTTGCTCCGAGGCAGGAGAAAAATGGGGATCCGACACCACCTTCTATGGCACGGGCCCGTTCAAGCTTGTCTCCAACGACAACTCAACCGAGGTAGTGCTTGAAGCCTTTGCGGATTACCATCAGGGTAAACCGGCCCTTGATGAGCTGCACTTTGTATATATCGATGACGGCAATACGCGCATGATGAACTATAAAAACGGCGATATTGACCTGACTTTCATTAACCAAGCGCTGATGCAGCAATATAAAAACGACCCGGCTGTCTCCGATCAGATTGTTGACTACAATCCTGCTTCCACGCAGTTTGTAAACCTCAATCTTAAAAACACCTATCTCTCAGACGTACGTGTCCGTCAAGCGCTCTCCCTTGCGATCGATCGGCAGACAATATGCGACACCGTTCTTTCAGGTGTTGCCAAGCCTGCAACCTCGTTTATTCCGGCATCCGAAACCGGTAACGACTCATCTCTTGAAGTATTTGAATACAACGTTGATAAGGCAAAAGAGCTGCTTTCTGAGGCAGGTGTTTCAAACATAACTCTTGACGCCCAGGTTCGCGCCCAAGACCAAAACCTCATGGTTGCCATCCAAGATGCATGGGCAAAGATCGGCGTTACCCTCAATGTGTCCGTCATTGATGCCGGTGTCTGGAGCGATGCGCGTAAAAATGGAGACTTACAAGTAACGCTCGTTACCTGGTCAACCCTCTCATTCCAAGGCATCGAGCATATGGGATCATACTTCCGCTCCGATCGCGCCGCTCTTAAAAGCTCGTTCTACAATAGTGAGAAGTTCGATGCACTCGTAGACGCAGCCCGCCTCACCGTCAATGATCCCGACAAAGTTATCGAGCTCACCAAACAAGCAGACGCACAGCTTACCCGCACCGATTACGGTTGCTTGCCGATTGACTGGACGCAGATGCCCTATGCGCTCAACAAAAAATTCACTGGACTGAGCGTGCTCGTCAATCCCCTCTTTGGCGGAGTCAAAAAAGCCTAGCCTGTATTGCCGTTCTCTATGGACGGTAACCATACCCTCTGTGCCCGGTGTCTCAATTCAAGCTGAGATACCGGGCACAGCCTTAAAACAACAGGCGAAAACCAAAGATGACAATTAACCTAACGCATTTGTAAGATTTGCCGCGCGAACGGCCTTCTCGGCAGCTTCAATGGCACGCGCTACTGCCGGTTTGCGCTCATCATCGCTCAGACTGTCATCGTATAAGTGACATGCGCAGTGATGCCCCGGCTCCGGCTCAAGAAGTGCGGGAACCCGCTGTGAGCATACGTTCATTGCACGCGGACAGCGCGTGTGAAATACGCATCCTCTTGGAGGATCGGCAGGGCTGGGAACATCTCCTTGTAAGATCTTTTTATCTTGGATACGCTCATGCCGAATACGCGGGATAACGTCGAGAAGAGCCTGCGTATAGGGATGTAGAGGATGCGTAAAGAGCTTTGATTTGGGGGCAAACTCCATCTCATGGCCAAGGTACATCACCAAAACCGTATCGGCAATATGGCGCACGACGGAAAGATCATGGCTGATAAAAATATATGACAGACCATGTTCATGCTGGAGCTGCTCAAGCAAGTTGATAACTTTTGCTTGCACGGAAACATCCAACGCTGAAACCGGCTCATCACATACGATGATTTCAGGTTCCAACACAATGGCTCGGGCAATGCCAATACGTTGTCGCTGGCCGCCTGAAAACTCATGCGGATAGCGATATTTAAATGCAAGATCAAGTCCAACCTCTTGCATGACTTCCTCAATACGGGCATCACGCTCTGAGCGAGTGGCATACGTCTTGGCAATATCTATCGGCTCTCCGATGATATCCATCACCGTCATACGAGGGTTCAGTGAGCTGTACGGATCTTGAAAGATAAGCTTCATCTTTTGTCGTGCGTCTTTCAGGGCGCTCCCCGAGAGCTTTGTGAAGTCTTTTCCATCAAGCATCACTTCACCTGACGTGGGATCTGTCAGGCGCAATATGCATTTACCTGCCGTAGATTTACCGCAGCCCGACTCGCCCACAATACCCAACGTCTCGCCACGATGAAGCTCAAAGGACACGCCTTCGACGGCGTGGACGGTGGCATTTGCGCGGCCAAACACGCCGGATTTTATCGGATAGTGCTTAACGAGATTGGTAACGCGTAAAACCACGTCGGTCTGATCGATATTTTTTTGTGGGGAGCTTTTTGTATCCGTCATTATGCATCCCACTCCTTACGATATTTCCAGCATGCAACGCTGTGACACGCATTTCCGTCAACCGCCTCTGACTGCGGACGCTTCTTGCGACAAATGTCTTTTGCGAACGGACAACGTGGATGAAACGGACAACCCTCCGGCATATGAGAGAGCATCGGCACATTACCCGGAATGGCATAGAGCTCTTCGGATTGCTCGTCAAACGATGGGATGGAAGCAATCAGCCCTTGCGCATACGGATGGAGCGGATTGGTAAAAAGCTCTGCTGCTTGAGCATACTCAACGCGATGTCCCGCATACATAACCAAGACCCAATCCGCCATCTCGGACACCACGCCCATATCATGCGTGATGAGCATAACGGCAGTTCCCGTCTCACTCTTCATGCGATCGATAATCTGCAGGATCTGAGCCTGAACGGTCACGTCAAGCGCCGTTGTGGGTTCGTCGCAAATTAAAAGTGAGGGTTGGCATGCAAGCGCCATGGCTATCATGACGCGCTGGCGCATACCGCCCGAGAGCTCATGCGGATAACTCTTGAAAACTTTCTCCGGTGCAGGTATACCCACCAGCTTGATCATCTCAAGCGCGCGATTGTCTGCTTCTTTCTTCTCCATCTTGGGATGATGAACCAAAATACCTTCGCGAATTTGATCCCCTGCCCTCATGACCGGATTCAGCGATGTCATGGGCTCCTGGAAAATCATACCTATACGGTTTCCGCGAAACGGTTTCATCTCCGTGCGGGAAAGCGGGGCCAAATCAACACCCTCAAAAACAATCTTGCCGCCCGTAATATGTGCGGGTGGTTGTGGTAAAAGTCCCATAACCGAAAGCGCCGTCATGGATTTACCACAGCCGGACTCTCCCACAACGGCAAGCGTCTCTCCGCGGCTCATGCTAAAAGAGAGATCATCCAAAGCGGGAAGTTTGCCGTCTTCAGTAGACAGCGTAACGCTCAGGTGTTCTACGCTCAGAAGAACTTCCTTGTTGCACTGTTCTTCTCGCTGTTTACGTGTAGTTTCTTGGGCAAGTTTACGCTCTTCAAGGCTGCAAAACTCAGCAATGTTTTTCGTGTTTCCCATGTTTTCCTCCTTACGAGCGCATCTTTGGATCAAGAGCGTCGCGCAAGGCGTCACCAAGTAAATTAAATGCCATGACCGTAATAATGATGGCAATACCCGGAATGATGCTGTAGGTTGGATTGCTTTGGATATATGGTTGTGAGGCTGAAATCATCTGACCCCAGCTTGCCATCGGTGGCTGCACACCAAGGCCCAAAAACGATAGAGAGGCCTCAGATAAAATGGCACTTGGAATGCCTAATGTAGAGACAACGATGAGCGTTGACATACAGTTGGGCAACAGATGACGCAGAATAATACGTAGATTATTGCCGCCCGACAGAATGCACGATTGAATATACTCCGAACCTTTCAGCCGCATCACGTCGCCGCGAATCAGGCGTGCGGTTGTTGTCCACATTAAAAGGCCAAGTGCCACGTACAGGTTGATAAGACCGGGCCCCATAACAAACATAATCAAAATGGCAAAGAGCAGAAACGGAAAGCTCGAGAAGACCTGGATGACAAAGGAAATGACCGCATCAATCCAGCCGCCATAATAGCCCGCCAAAACGCCCATTGTAAAACCGATAAACAGGGCAATGATCTGCGATATCACACCGACCGACAGTGAAATTTGACAACCGTATATAATGCGCGACAAGATATCGCGGCCAAACTCATCCGTACCAAAAAGGTGGGACGCACCAGGCTTTGCCAGCATGTTGGAGAGCTCTTGTGCTTTAAAGTCGTAAGGGGCAAGTACAGGTGCAAAAAGCGCTATAAGCACCAGAAGTCCTACGACAATCAAACAAAACACACCGAGGCGATTACGCTTAAAAATGTTCCAGCTTACCGCCCAATAACTTGTAGCACGAGTCTTACCGGTACGCGATACTTCCTCTTCTTGCGCACGGGCGGCTCGGGTGGCAACACGTTGCGCTTCTTGAACCTTCTTGCTGTTCTTATCGCCCGTAAAAAATGCCATTATTCCGATGCCTCCCCTCCGAGTCTGATACGCGGGTCAACAACCGCGTACAAAATATCCACTGCCAAGTAAATTGCTACGCAAATAACGGCAATATACATGACACTTCCTTCAATCAAGGGCAGGTCGCGAGCGTTAATTGCATCGAGCAAAAGCTTGCCCATGCCCGGCATTGCAAAGATGGATTCAATCAAGATGGAGCCGGTGAGGATGTCGCCCAACTGCGTACCCGCAATGGTAATGATTGGAATCAATGCATTGCGCAATGCATGTTTGATAATGATTGTCCACCGAGAAAGACCCTTTGCCTCGGCTGTCCGTATATAGTCCTGGCTGAGTACGTCAAGCATACTGGTACGCGTCACACGAGCAATGCTTGCGGCATAGCGTGTTCCAAGGGCAAGAATTGGCAGTACATAAGCCGCAGCCGTCTTAACGCCGGACAGCGGGAACCACTTAAGATTGAGCGCGAATACAATCTGAAGCACAATGGCCACCCAAAAAACCGGCGCGGAAATACCAAAAACCGCAAGCGACATAAGCGTGCGGTCAAGCCATCTTCCGTGATTGACGGCGGCGATAATACCCATTACAAGACCCAACACCACGGCAAAGATATAGGCACAAATTGCCAGCTGTAACGTTACCGTAAGCGCCTTGCTCATAAGTGCAATGACGGATTTCTTCTGCATGTACGAAGTGCCAAAATCGCCATGCAGCATTTTGCCAAACCAATTTGCATATTGTTCCGGCACGGGCTTATCCAAGCCCATGGTATGACGCACCTGCTGGACGGTCTGCTCGTCAGCCATATCGCCCATCATAACGCGAACAGGATCTCCCGGAACCACATTTAAAATGAAGAAAGTCAACGCAGAGATGCAGATGACAACTCCTGCTGCCTGAAGAATCCGTTTAATGAGAAAGGACCTCACCAACACTCCTCTCCTAGCTTAAGGACGAGGCGACGCTCACACGCCGCCCCTTCCTGCTCAAACGAGAATCTCGATTAGTCCTCGGGCGCCTTGTAATCAGCACTGGACGCATCGATGTCAAGATCAAAGAAGTGGTAAATCAGGTTTCCTACTTTAGCACCCTTAACGTAGTCTTTTGCCACAAAAGAGTTCTTTGGCCAAAAGAGCGGAAGAGTTGCATAATCGGTGCGGGTCAAAAGATTGTCCGCGGCCTTATAGTCCTCCGCGCGCTTATCTTTGTCCGTTTCCTTGCGTGCATCTTCCAGATAGGTATCAAAGTCGGCATTGTTGTAAAACGAGGATTTCTTTGCCGCATTCTTACTGGAGAAGTAGGTGTCCAGGTGCTGAGATCCGTCAGCAAAGAGTGCATACCAGCCCAGCGTTGTCACCTGAAGGTTACCGCCTGCCCAATCTTGGTTCCATACGGCATTATCTTCCACCTGCACATCAAGCGTTATGCCCGCTTTTTGCCAGTAGTCCTGTACGGCAACGAGGAGCTTCTCACTTGCCTTGCGGACCTTGCCCGTCAGTTTAAGATCGGATACACCTGCTTCAGCGAGAAGCGCCTTGGCTTTCTCAACGTCATACTCAAAGACCGGAGCATTCTTATCGAAGCCGGGAATCTGCTGTGGAAGCCAACCTGAACAGGCAATGCCATTACCGTGAGCAAACGTATCCACAAGCTCCTGACGGTTGATTGCAAGAGAGAGCGCCTGACGCACTTTTACATCATCCAAGCCATTTCCCTCTTTGAGGTTCAAATTAATGAAGTTCACGCCAAGGGTTGGATAGCTTGTAATCTGATCCTTAATCTCCGCATCATCGGAATACTGCTTAAAGAGAGAAGACGGAAGATCACACCAATCAAGGTCGCCATTTTTATACGCCAAAAGCTTGGTGTTGTCATCGTCATAGTAAGTGATACGGATCTCATCAAGCGCAGGCGTGCCATCATGATAGTCATCAAAGCGTACAAGCTTCACTGCAGTGGTGTCGTCATTTTCCGCAAGCTTATACTTACCGGTACCAATGAGATGTGTGCCCGTTCCCCAATCCTTGCCGGCTGCTTCACATGCCGTCTTTGGGAAAATACACGCGTATGAAATGCCAAGCGCACTCACAAAAGCAACGTTTGGCACCGTGAGCGTAAAGGTCAGATGCGTGTCATCTTCGACGCTTAAACCTTCAAGCTCCGTAGCCGTACCTGCCAGCATTTCTTTGGCACCCTTGATGTCTGTAAAGTAGCTGGTAGAAAGTGCACCTGTTTCAGGTTTGAACATACGCTCAAAGGTATATTTGACATCCGATGCCGTAAGCTCGGTTCCATCGTGAAACTTGACGCCACTTTTAAGCTCGACTTTGAGCGTAACGCCATCAGATTCAAACGACGGGACTGCTTTGGCAAGACAAGGTACCAACTCATTGTCCTCAGTCCAACGCAAAAGACCCTCGCAAATTGAATCAGCCACGGCCGCTGATTGCGAGTTATTTGCCCGCTGCATATCCAAACCCTGCTTTGAGTTGGTAGAGCCAAAACGCAGAACCTTCTTTTTGTCGCTGCCGCCGTCGTTCTTCTCGCCACCACTGTTGTTGCATGCAGCAAGCATCATAGATGCGCCACCACCTGCTGCTGTCATAGCGGATGCCTTCAAGAAATCACGACGGCTAAAAAATTTGTCCAGCATTGCGCACCTCTTTCATAATCGACGTTGATAGGCTACCCTGCTGGGGGCTTGAACACTATACAAAAGTCTTGAACCATCACAAGCGAAAGTACTGTCTACGAAATAGGTCAGTAACATTGAAGTCGATTGGTCTTCTTGATACGACTATGGCATTCTTGTTTTCTGATAATTACTGGCCAACTTCCGTGGTGGATTTTGGCTAATAGTTTTGATCGATACAAACTCCTCAAGTTTGAACCGCGCTCCAAATTGAAGAAGCACCGAGAAACCACTATGATTAACCGCATTGAACAAGCAAACCGCCCAAAAGCATCCCAAGGAGGGTTTATGGAACGTCCCAGCGCATGGAAGTCTTACTCGCCTGAACAGCTCGAAGAGCTCCATTACTTCAACGAAGGCTACAAGGCATTCATCTCCGACAACAAGACTGAGCGTGAGTGCTCTGCAACGGCCATTCGCCTTGCCAAAGAAGCTGGTTACATCTGTCTTTCTGATGCTATCGCAGCTGGTCAAAAACTCAAGACCGGCGATAAGATCTATGCCGACATCCGCGGCAAGTCCGTCATCTTTGTACAGCTTGGTAAGCAGCCGCTTCAAAACGGTCTCAACATCCTTGGCGCTCACATTGATTCACCGCGACTGGACGTCAAACAAAATCCTCTTGAAGAACGCAGTGAAATTGCAACACTCGACACACATTACTACGGCGGCGTAAAGAAGTATCAGTGGGTTACTATCCCCTTGGCTATTCATGGTGTAATTGCTCTGAAAGACGGTTCAACGGTCCCGGTGGTAATCGGTGAAGACGAAGACGACCCTGTCTTTTGTATCTCTGATTTGCTCATCCATCTCAGTCGTGAACAGTTGGGCAAAAAAGCTTCCGAAGCCATCGAAGGTGAGATGCTTGATCTGATTGTTGGCAATCGCCCGCTTGTCCTTGTCGAGAAGAACAACGAAGTTGACGGTTCCAATGCCAACGCACAAAACATCACAGCCGACAACGCATGCGATGCCGAAAACCCTTCCGCAAAAGAAGCCGTCAAGGCCTCTGTACTGGCACTGCTTAAGGACTCCTACGGCATTGAAGAAGAGGATTTTCTTTCCGCTGAACTCGAGATTGTTCCTGCAGGCGCTGCGCGCGACATGGGTTTTGATTGCTCAATGGTCTTGGGCTATGGCCACGATGATCGTTCTTGTGCGTATCCGTCATTGATTGCTCAGCTTGATGCTCATGAGGTTGAACGCACCGCAGTTACCGTGCTTGCCGATAAAGAAGAAATCGGATCGCGCGGTGCAACGGGTATGACCAGTAGGTTCTTTGAAAATACGATTGCTGAGATTTTGGAACTTGCAGATGAAGGCGGTAGCCTGGCACTTCGTCGCTGTCTTAAAAACTCCCGTATGCTTTCAAGCGATGTTTCCGCCGCCTACGATCCCAATTTTCCGAGCAGCTTTGAAATTAAAAACTCGGCGTTCATGGGCCATGGCCTAGCGTTCAACAAATACACGGGCAGTGGCGGTAAGGGTAACTCAAACGATGCCGACGCTGAATACATTGCACTCATCCGTCAGATTATGGATGACGCCGGCATTACGTGGCAAACCGCTGAGCTCGGCCGTGTTGACGCGGGTGGTGGCGGAACCATCGCGTATATGCTCGCCCGCTATGGTATGCAGGTCATCGACTGCGGCGTTCCCGTGCTTTCCATGCACGCTCCGTGGGAAATTGCAAGCAAGGCAGACCTATATGAGGCCTATCGGGGATACATGGCGTTTTTGTGTCATTGTGCATAATCCGCGCGCATAATCCGGTCTTTGTTTCTGGTACCACCTAAACTCGTCCGGCATAAACCGCTAAAATAGAGAGAATTGATTAAAACCGATTGCTTCTGTGACACTCTTGGAAGCACATGATTGGAGCTTATATATGTGCGGCATCGTTGGTTTTACCGGACACCAAAGCGCAAAAGACATCCTCATCGAAGGCCTGAGGCGCCTTGAATACCGTGGGTATGATTCTGCCGGTATTGCTTTGCAAAACGCAACCAACGAAGAGCTTACGGTTGTACATCGTGTAGGAAAAGTTGCGGGATTAGCTGAAGCGGTGGAGTACCTCGATAACGCAAGCTCTTGTGGCATCGGACATACCCGCTGGGCAACGCATGGCGCTCCAAGCGAGCGCAACGCCCACCCGCACACCTCTTGCGACAACAAAATTGCCGTCGTACACAACGGAATCATCGAGAACTTTGCCGAACTCCGCGAGCAACTTGAAGCTCGCGGACACAAATTCCGTAGCGACACCGACACTGAAGTTGTTGCCCACCTTATTGAAGAAGCCTACGACGGCAACCTCCGCGAGGCTGTTGCTAAAGCGTGTTCACAAATTGTAGGCACCTACGGTCTTGCCGTCGTCTGCTCCCAGGAACCCGGCCGTATCGTAGTCACTCGTAAAGATTCCCCCATCGTTCTCGCACATGGCGAGAAGGGCAGCTACGTTGCATCCGATATCATCGCGGTCATTGAAGCCTCCCGAGACGTTACCGTTCTCGGTGATAATGAATTTGCCATTATGGAGCCCGATGGTATCAGCTACACCGACGCAGAGGGAAACCCCGTCCAACCCAAGATTATGCACGTCGATTGGGATGTTGATGTTGCCGAGAAGGGCGGCTACCCCGATTTCATGCTCAAAGAGATTCATGAGCAGCCCCGCGTTATCCGCGATACCCTTGCAGGACGTCTGACCAACGGTGTGCTCTCCATTGATGAGCTGGGTATGTCCTTGGAACAGCTCCGTTTAATTGACCGCGTCTATATTATTGCCTGTGGAACCAGCTACCACGCCGGTCTTATCGCCCGTCAGCTTATCGAAGGCTGGGCACGCATACCTGTCGAAGTTGAAGCTGCAAGTGAATTTCGTTATCGCAACCCCATTATTACTCCATCAACACTGGTAGTTGCCGTCTCTCAGTCCGGTGAGACCGCTGACACCTTGGCTGCCATTCGCGACGCTCGTATCAAAGGCGCCAAGGTTTTTGGCATCACCAACGTTATTGGAAGTCCCGTGGCCCGCGAGTCTGACGGTGTGATCTACACTAAGGCTAACAAGGAGATTGCCGTTGCCTCAACCAAATCTTTCCTTGGCCAGATTGTGAGCTTGACGCTTCTTGCTATGGTTCTTGCGCAGGCAAAAGGAAAGCTCTCAATCGCTCAGATACGCTTGCTCTTTAGGGAGCTTGCCGATACCGCCGAGCAGGTTGAGGAAGTTCTCGGCGATACAAAAGCCATTGATATCGCAGCGCAGGCTTGTAAGGATGCTAATGACGCTCTGTTCATTGGCCGTGGCATGGGAGCTGCCATCTGTTACGAAGGTGCTCTCAAACTCAAGGAGATTAGCTATCTTCATGCTGAGGCATATGCTGCAGGAGAGATGAAGCATGGCCCTATTGCGCTTCTGTCCAAAGGCTATCCTGTCATTGCTGTGGCAACTAACTCTCCGGTATACGACAAGATGATCTCTAATATCCAAGAATCTCGTGCACGCGGTGCCATGATTATTGCCGTGGCGACCGAAGGCGATCAGGAAATCAAAAAGCATGCCGACTATGTCATCTACGTGCCTAAAGTCAGAGATGCCTTCTCACCAATTATCGCTTCGGTACCTCTTCAACTTTTTGCGCGCTCCGTGGCCCTTGCTCGCGGTTGTGACGTTGATAAGCCGAGAAACCTTGCAAAGTCAGTAACGGTCGAATAGGATCCTGACGAACCTGAAAAACGGCAGATCAAATGGAAGTTTGGCGCAATGTTCGTTTACGTACACACTGTGCTTATTCTGTTGTTTATCTGGTAAGCCCGTTATCAAAAGACCAATGCAATCTTTCTTGAGTATGTATTGCAATCGTGATACATTGTATACACGTTTAGATAAACGAGGGGGATACATGTCAAAGACTGCAACTATTAATATGCGCGTGAGCCCAGAGGTAAAGGCAGATGCTGAGTCTATTTTTTCCAGCCTTGGGATGACACTGACCGAAGCTATCAATATATTTCTCCATAAATCTGTCATAGAAGGTGGTTTACCTTTTGAAGTACGTCAACCCCACTACAACGCAGCCACTGAAAAGGCAATGAAAGAAGCACAAGATATCATGGCAGGTAAGGTTAAAGCAGTTAGCTATGACTCAATTGATGCTATGTTTGAGGCCCTTGATAAATAGGTAGCTGCATGAAATTCAACCTGATCCCTACGACACAGTTTAAGAAAGACTATAAGCGTATCAAGAAGCGCGGCTATGACATGGCTGCATTTCAGAAGATTCTTGACAAACTATGCCATGGAGAATCTCTGGACACTTGCAATAGAGATCACGCTTTAGTAGGAGTCTATATTGGCTTTCGGGAATGCCATATTAAATCTGACTGGCTTCTTATTTATGCAATCAATGACAATGACCTGGTCCTTACCTTATCACGAACAGGAACCCACGCCGATCTCTTTGACGAATAAAAAACCTCAAAAAATTTTCTAAAATCTTCTTGACAACTATTACGACTCTCGATATATTATGTATAACGATATAACGTTACTCGATATATCGAGAGTCGTAGTTCTGTTTTTCGTCATAGTTACACAACGAAAGGAGGGGTTATGGCAAAGGCAATCGATTCCGGTACACTCACTGAACCGACGTTTTACATTCTTCTTTCTCTTTATCAACCTATGCACGGATATGCCATTATGCAAAACGTCCAAGAGATTACTGACGGTCGAGTTGCCATCGGAGCGGGCACACTTTACGGTGCCATTAATTCGCTCATTGAAAAAGGTTGGATAGAAGCTCTGCACAACCAACCCAGCGACCGTAAAAAAGAGTACCGAATCACTCAGCAGGGCAAGCAAGCTTTTTTGCAGGAAGTTAATCGACTACAGGCACTTCTCGCTAACGCACAAAACGTCATCAACACAGCCAATACAAAGGAGTCTTGATTATGAGCACCTCAACAACAATCAAAAAATTCTTTACCGACTTTGATGCAGAAGAAGCATGGCTCAATCAAATGAGCGCCCAGGGTAAAGAGCTGGTTAACTATCGCGGCGGAACGTACACATTTACTACAAGCGAGCCTCATATGTGGCAATATGCCATTGAGATCTTGGGTACAACCTCAAAAGAAGGTCGCGATTACCTCAGCTTCCTTGAAGACATGGGTATTGAAACCGTATCCACCTATGCCGGCCGAGCTTATCTGCGCAAGAAGGATGACGGAACCCCCTTTGTTCTCCACAGCGATCTGAAGTCTCGCATCGCCCAAGCTCAAAAGGCCAATTTTTGGCCCCCCATTATAATTACACAACTTTTCATTGTACTGGCACTTTGTGTAAACGGAGTTTTCCAACAGGTATCTCCTGTCGCCTTCGGCATTCTCGCTGGAATAGGTATTGCATTCATAATCGCTGCGGCTATTGAATTCTTTGTTTTTGCAAAACCGTATCGCAAGCGCATCCGTCAGCTAAAGCAGGAGCTTGCTATTAAAGAGTAGCGAGAAGAACTTGTTGTAATGTATGTGATAACTGTTCAGTAATTGTCATGTAAACTTAGTCTTAGTTGATACAAAGCGTCATACAAACAGGGTCGCACCTTTTAGATGCGACCCTGTTTTGCTCTTACTTTTGAGACTTAGCCAATGGGGGCGTTATTCACGACGAAGGTATACTCCTCCACCGATAAGAACCACGCGAGAAGACCCTACGAGCATGATCATACCTGACTAGAGCTGCCAGAAATGCGCCAAGTATGGCTTATATTGCCATATTTACTGCAAGTTTGGTATATATGAACCATACTTGCTGCAAGTTTGGTTAATCGTGCCCAACTTGCTGCAAGTTTGGCAGCGCCATTATGACGATCCAACTTGGCGTCATTTTGGCAGCACCATTCCGGCAGTACCCTCTTGGCAACACTAAGATAATCAAAGAGTTCAAACCGTTCACTCAATAAAAGACCCCGAGTATACAACATACCCAGGGTCTCTTTTGCGGAAAGCAAATCAAAATTTACTGCACTCAAATCCGCTCAGTACGTGAACGTACTGTACAGGCGGCTTAGCCGGATAAACTTTAGTTCCAGCCCTTACCGTCAGAGCCAAACTGCTTAATGAGCTCTTCGGTGCGAGCAACAATAGCCTCGCGACCAGGCTTCAGGAGCTTACGAGGATCGTAGCCCTTGCCCTCTTCAATCTTGCCAGCCTCAACATACTTCTTCGTTGCCTCAGCAAAGACAAGCTGAAGATCGGTATTGACGTTAACTTTAGAAACGCCCATAGTAATGGCCTTTTGCACCTGATCAACAGGAATACCGGAGCCTCCGTGCAAAACGAGTGGCAGATCGCCGACCTTATCCTTAATCTTCTGAAGCTGTTCAAAGGACAGACCTTCCCAGTTTGCAGGGTAGATACCATGAATGTTGCCAATACCGCACGCAAGGAAGTCAACGCCGAGATCGGCAATCTTTGCGCATTCCTCAGGATCAGCAAGCTCACCTTGTGCAGTTACGCCATCCTCGGTACCACCGATACCGCCGACCTCAGCCTCAACAGAGATACCCTTAGCATGAGCGGCCTTAATGACTTCTGCAGTACGCTTGAGATTGGTTTCAAAATCGGGCTCATGGGAGCCGTCATACATAACGGAGGTAAATCCAGCCTCAATTGCCTTGAAGGCGTCCTCATAAGAGCCGTGGTCAAGATGCATTGCTACAGGAACGGTAATGTTCATGTCTTCAACAAGATTACGAACGATATCGGCAACAACGCGGTAGCTGGTCTGCCACTTTGCCGCACCACCTGTGCACTGGATAATCATAGGAGACTGTGTCTTCTCCGCTGCTTCCAGAATGGCAGATGCCCACTCGAGATTGTTAGTGTTGAATGCGCCGATGCCATAATGACCCTTTTCAGCACTTTGGAGCATAGCTTTTGCGCTTACTAACATAGTAAAACCTCCGTTTGACGGATAATCGATACATCTAAATGATACCGCGATTCTCAAAGAATTATTCTCGCGTAATTGAGCTTTTGGAAATTACCTAAAGTCGTTATCTATCCGTTGACATCTTTGCAAAGCGGCGTAACATCAGGTACTCACGGCTGAGCCTTCCAATTCCAACCAGTTGGCTCCGGCCTTGTATAAGGAGGAAACAAAGTGGCTTCTTTTGATCACGATACCTCACGAGATACCGTTTATACCAACAGCTCACACGATGCCGCCCATGCCAATACCTCACGTGACGGCATTTCAACCGACGCCTCTGAAGAGTCTCCGTCACTGCTTAAAGACCTCTCAATGGCTCAAGTTCTTGCATCATCGCTTGCTGCCGTAACTGCCTTTGCTCTTTCGTCTCAGATTGGTATTGCAGGATCCATCATTGGCGTTGCCGTCGGTGCAGCAGCATCCGGCATTGCCTCTCAGGTATACCAGAATATCTTAAAGAAATCGGCTCATAAGCTCCGTAACCTCACAAGCACCAATGAGGTTGTCAACTCACAAAACAATACCTCTCAAGGCAATGGTTCCCAAAACAGTGGCTCGCCTTCCAACGACAACTACAACCACTCTTTTGCCACTCATACTGGCGCTCATGTAGCAACCTCAACAGAGCGTAGTCGTCAATATGGTCGTGTGGCACCGGACAGGCTGCGTGAGCAGGCTGCTCATACCCATAATGTCAAGGTTGCTCGCCGTGTCGCATTGGTTACCGCACTTGTCGCGGTTGTTGTAGTGCTCGTATATGCACTTCTCGTCAATGTCTTTACGCAAGGAAGCGGCCTTGGCCCACAAGTAGGCCTCACGTCAATCGTATCTACTCAAAGCAGCGACACCGACAGCACAAAGGCAGCCGACACATCAACTTCTTCAAGCGAGAAGACCTCGCAAGACACCTCGGACACAAACAGCAAGCAGTCCGATGCCGGCAGCACAACCGACGACTCAACAAAAAACTCCACCGAAGACTCTCAAAAGTCCGGCTCTACCTCAACGGACAGCTCCACTGATTCGGAAAAGACGTCTAACTCTTCATCAAACAATAGCTCTACGAGCAACTCTTCAAATACGTCGACAGATTCAAAAACTTCTCAGATCGGCTCGAAATCATCGAGTTCTTCAGCAGACTCTCATTCAGATGACTCAAGCAACTCGAGCAGCTCAGACACCAGCCACTCAAACTAAATGAATGCCTGCGTCCGCAAATTCGTGATCGAGAAGAGCTTGCACGCTGTCAGGGTTGATTCCCACGACAAAATCTTTTAGGAGTTTGGTTGTAAATCCGGCTTTAACGGCGTCAAGTGCGGTTTGCTTGACGCAATAATCAGTTGCAATACCGGCTATGTAGACAGTGTCCACCCCAAGTAACCGCAGCTTTTCTGCAAGTGTTTGACCCGTGGCTTCTTCGATTCCTTCAAATCCCGAATAGGCTGCCTCATGCATACCTTTGTGGATTTGCGCATCAACACCATGTGCCTTAAGCGATGTTGACAGTGGTTCAACAATTTCCGCTCCATGCGTATGAGCGACGCAGTGCTTCGGCCACGTATCGATAAAATCGGGCTCATCCGCAAAGTGACTACCCGGATCAATGTGCCAGTCTTGCGTGGTAATAATATGTGCAATGCCGTTTGCACCTTGGTCCACAAACGTGGCAAGTCGGTTTGCGAGATTCGTTCCGCCCTCCACCGCAAGGCTTCCGCCTTCTACAAAGTCATACTGTACATCAACGATTATCAGTGCTTCATTTTGGCGTTCCATACACAAACTCCTCTTTCGCGGATCTTATTGCCGGCTTCCTGTCTTTCCCGCTCGCCTCAGGCAGCCTTCCCGAAGCGGCAAGACGTGGTTCTTCTCGCCTTATCTCTTGCGGCTCTCTTTACCATTCTAAACTCACTTTGAATATCATTGTGTGGTCTTGACGTAAAAACAAAAAGGGCAGCCGGAGCCACCCTTTAAAATACACTCTAAAAGACCTGCACATCGCGCCGTTGGCGTTTGTGCAAACCGCCGGTTTAAAGCCGGTCTGAATTACTCGTCGCTCTTCTCGACCTCAGCGTCTGCATCGGCCTCAGGTGCAACCTCAGCCTCTGCGGCAGTCTCAGCCTCAGCGTCTGCCTGAGCAGCTTCCTTGGCAGTCTCGGTTGCCTCAGCGGCGGCTTCGTCTGCCTCAAGGGTTGCCTCGGCCTCAGCGGCGGCAGCCTCAGCGGCAGCGCGCTCCTCTTCAGGAAGAGGCTTGACGTCAATGTCAATTCCGAGAGTCTCGGCAGCTGCCTTCATGGACAGAGAGATACGGCGGCGATCAAGGTCAATCTCCATAACCTTAACCTGAACCTTGTCGCCCACAGTGCAGACCTGAGAAGGAGCAGTGACATGCTGCTTTGCCATCTCGGAGATGTGGACAAGACCCTCAACGCCATCACCAAGGTCAACGAAGGCACCAAAGGTAACGAGCTTCGTAACGGTGCCCTCAACAATAGCGTCAACGGGGAACTTGGAAACGAGAACGCGCCATGGATCCTCAGTGGTCTGCTTGAGACCAAGGGAGATGCGCTCACGGTTCAGGTCAACGTCCAAGACCTGGACCTCAACTTCCTGACCAACCTTAACGACCTCAGACGGGTGATTGACGTGGTTCCAAGAAAGCTCGGAGATGTGAACCAGACCATCGATACCACCAAGGTCAACGAAGGCACCAAACTCAACGATGGAAGAAACGGTACCCTGGAGCTTCATGCCAACCTTAAGCTTGCCAAGGATGTCCTGACGCTCTGCCTTACGTGCCTCTTCAAGAACCACACGACGAGAAAGAACGACGTTATTGCGGTTGCGATCCATCTCAATAACACGAGCCTCAATACGGGTACCCATAAAGGTGCTGAGATCCTTCACGCGGCGAAGGTCAACAAGCGATGCAGGCAAGAAGCCGCGAAGACCGATGTCAAGAATCAGGCCGCCCTTGACAACCTCGATGACCTCGCCCTCAACAGTCTCGCCGGCGTTGAACTTCTCCTCAACGGCTTTCCAAGAGCGCTCGTACTCGGCACGCTTCTTGGAGAGCACCAAACGACCCTCTTTATCCTCTTTCTGAAGAACCAGAGCCTCAATTTCATCACCCATGTGTACAAGCTCAGAGGGCTCAACATCCTTGCGGATAGAAAGCTCGCGGGCAGGAATAACGCCCTCAGACTTATATCCGATGTCAAGCAGGACCTCATCGCGCTCAATCTTGACGACGGTGCCGGTAACAAGGTCTCCCTCGTTAAAATCGGTGACAGTGCCGTCGATGAGATTGTTCATCTCCTCATCAGAGATGTCATCCAGCGAAAAGATGGACGAATTCTGAATCTCACTCAAAGGTGGACCCCTTCCAAAACGGGGCCCCGGTCGTCATGGTCTGTGCCTGCAGTGCCAAATCATAGTGGGCGTCTACGGAAACTTACATGCTCTCAGGGGCCAATAGATACGTTGTATGTCCTTGTGGGCATACGGTCATAAGAATAACGAAAAGAGCGTCTAGCTGCAAGTGTTTCGAGTAAAAAGAGTAAAAACCTTTAGGTTCTATGAATTTTTACACATGAAGTCTGTAACCTGCAGATTCTACGGCCTTTTTGTATGCGTCAACATTCAAGGGATTCTTGGAACGAACGCGAGCTTGGCCGCCTGCAAGCGTAACAGTCGCCCAAGTTCCCTCTACGGAATTGAGAGCCGAAGTCACATGGCGCACACAATTCTCACACGTCATACCACCAATTTCATAAACTGCCGTATAAGGGTAATGAGATTCGTCTTGATCTTTTGGTGCACCGGGATCGGGAGCTTTTGCGGTGTTGCAAGTTGAGATACCGGTTCCTTCATCACTGCAACAGCCCTTCTTGCCCGACGCAACGCCCACAAACCGACGAACCGCAACAATAAGGATTATTACCACGATAATCCCAACAACAATATTGATACCCATACACACCCCTCCTGTTTTGATGAGAAGAACCCGAAAGATCCGGGTTCTTCTCGCTTAGAACTGTTTTGCCACACGCGAGCACGTCTATCGCACGTGGTATTTTTATCACGCGTAATTACACGTAATAATAGCTCGCCGGAAAGCTTCCGGAAGCGACGAAATCCTTAGGCGGAAAGCTTCTCTCCCAGCGCCTGAAGTGCCGTAATTGCCTCATCATCAGGCTCAAGGTTGCAAATGAGCGTGTCGACAACGTTAACGCCTGCCGCCTCGGCATTCTCGCGCCATGTGTCCATCCAGTCGCCGGTTCCCCAGTCATAGGAGCCGAAAAGAGCGACGGGCTTGCTGTCAAACTTTGGAGCGCACTCGTTCCACACTTCCTCGAAGTCAGGATCGAGCTCCTCATCACCCATTGCAGGGCAACCAAATGCAAAGGCATCATAGTCAGCCACGGACTCCGGTGAGAATGTTGAAACCTCAATGGCTTCAGTTCCGGCGGCAGAAGCAAGCTCGTTTGCCATGGCCTCGGTATTTCCGGTCTGTGACCAATACACGACAGCAACTTTACTCATGTTTCCTCCTTTTACCCGAGCTATCGGGTCTCGCCCAAGCTTAATCGCATATGCTTGGGAATTTCCATCTTATGCAGCGGATACTTTGGTATCGCCTGCAGATTGAAGCAACTCAAAAAGCGACTCTCCCTGAGAAAATCTTGTGCGGAAGGCTCGTTCAATGAAAGCAAGCCTCTCAAAACTTGCCTGCGCCGCCGCCGCATTTCCATACGCCCGCCACGGACCACGGCAGGTCTCGCGCGCACCCGATATAAAACCTTTAACATCCTCAAGAGGATATCCAAGGATAAGTCCAATTTCATGAGGATATTCCTGCGACAGACCACAGTGGTAGCGTGTCAGTCTCACACGAAAATCTCTCATGATGTCCTGCCAGGAAGACGACGTAAAGCCGCGCTCACGCAAAAACTCCCACGACTGTTTTTTTGAGATGATGCTCTTTACATGCTCGGTTCTATATACAAGAAAATGAATTCTCTTATGAAGCGGGCTGATCGGTACAATCTTGACACCAAAAAGCTCAACTTCGCGAGCAAAATCGCACATCATTGCACGGTACTGCACGGCAGGACACACCCTTGACAGACACGACTCGCAATGCGGCACAACCTCAAACGAATACAGGGCACCAGGCTTTATCCCCGCCACAACACCGGCGGCACAACGTACAAAAGCGCCTATGAATTCCTGACAAAAATCTGACGAAAAGAGCTTCTCGCAATGCGACGACACGTGCATATCAGAAACATCTGACAGAGGCATAACGTCCACACGGCTCCTTTCGTACAAAATGGCGACGCCAGCCAGGTAGAGCTGGCATCGCCGAGAAATACCGGTTACTTGGGGAGAGGGGTCCAAGCCCGGTCGGATAAAACAGACGCGAAAACTAAGATTTCCCCACTTGAGACACACGGTAACGACATGCTCTCTATATGAGTTAGTCTTAGTTAACAAGAAAAGTGTAAACTAAGACTAACTATTTTTCTAGAGTTTTTTGAACTTTTTAGATGACCGATTTTGGAGCTTGGTTTTGGATAGCCTCTATCCAAAACGCCCGACTCAGCAGCCTCTATCCCACGTGACCGACTCTGAGGTCTCTAAAAAACGCTACGCCACATGATGATTCTCAAGCAAAGCCCGCGTCCTATCGGAAAGCTCGGCATTTGCTTTTGCGCTCTTCAGCAAAGAACGCGTATTGGCAACCGTCACCGCAAACGTCAGCTCATTGTGCAGGAAGGCGGCCGTTGTCGTAGTGATGAGACCCGTAACGCCTCCGGCAATAAATCCTGTGTTCAAAGCGACAATAGCACGATAATCCCGGTGAATCCGCTGCATGACACGTTGTGAAAGCAGGCGCATGATAACCAGAGACTCCAGAGACGTATTGCGAATGGAGATATCCGCAACGGCTCGTGCGATATCACTCGCATCGGACATTGCCAAAGACACATCTGATGCCGCCAGCGCAGGAGAGTCGTTGATGCCGTCCCCTACCATGGCAACGGTATATCCTTCTGCACGATACTTCTCGACGTAAGAGCGCTTGTCTTCCGGAAGTACGCGAGAAACATACTCGTCAATGCCAAGCTGCTGCGCCACATTTGCAGCAACATTTTCCGAATCGCCGGTAAGCATGACAAATCGCTTAACGCCCAATGCACGCAGCTGTGAGATGACCGAAGCGGCTTCTTCACGCAGAGGATCGCTGATACAGATTGCACCTACAAGCTTTCCGTCTTCTGCCATATAAATGATGGACGCAGTAGGAGCCAATGCATAAATACGCTCGCGTGCACCCTCTGGATATGCCACACCCTCATCGTCAAACAGGAAGTGCGAAGATCCTATGCACACCTCTTTACCACCGACCTGTGTGCGAATACCGTGCGCCACAACATATTTGACCTCAGCATGAAGCTCTTTTTGATGGTCAAGGCCGCGACGCTCAGCCTCGGAAACGATTGCGCGGGCCATACTATGTGGGAAATGCTCCTCGATACAGGCGGCAAGTTTTAAGAGCTCGTTTTCGGAGCGATCATCAAAGCTAATGACGCTTTCGACATGCGGTACGGCTTTGGTCAAAGTACCCGTCTTGTCAAAAACAATGAGATCGGCCGCAGCGAACTTCTCGAGATATTTACCGCCTTTGACGGTCATACCAAAATTGGCAGCCTCATCCATTGCACTACCCACGGCAACCGGTGTCGACAACTTAATGGCACACGAATAATCGACCATCAGCACCGTCATAGCCTTTTGAACATTGCGTGTTATGGCGAGAAGTGCAAAAAACGCCGCAAAGTTATACGGAACCAGTGCATCAGATAGACGCTCGGCCTTTGACTGAGCTCCGGCTTTTAGCTGGGCCGATTGCTCAACCATCTCAACGATGCCATCAATGCGAGAAACTCCTGGAGGGGCAGTAACGCGAATCTTCAGATCCCCGTCTTCAAGAGCCGTGCCTGCATAAACGGTAGATCCCTCACGCTTGTGCACCAAACGTGACTCTCCCGTCATGGACGCTTCGTTCAGCTCGCCTTCACCCTCCACGACGCTGCCGTCAACGGGCAAAACACTGCCTGCATTCAGATGTAGAATCTGTCCCTTTGTAACAGACGCAATAGGAATGCGAACATCTTGCCCATCAATAACTGCCCAAACGTTATCGGCACGGGTAATGAGACCGTTGCGGAGCGCAAGGCGTGCACGGCTTGCCACGTGATCTTCCATAACGCCCGACAAATTGAGCAGGAACATGATCTGTCCCGCTTCTCCCCAATTGCCGTTCATAATGGATGCGGAAATGGCCGCCGCATCAAGAAGTTCAACTTTAAGCTCACGATGTATAAGACGCTGCCAGCCTGCACGTAAAAACGGAATGGCACGCAGCAACACCCATATACGTTGCATTGCCAAAGGAAGCGGAAGAAGCCTAAACAACCAGCGCCGCATAAAGACAAAGGCAAGCTGCATTTGAAAACGGTTATTCTCGCTTGCCATTTCAATGGCATTGCAAAAGTCTTCAAGACCGGCCTCGTCTTCGCGGGGCAGTCTGAGCGGATCAAAGGCCGCGATAAAAGCCAAAACTTCCTCACGCCGGGCAGGGTCAAAGCGCACCAACAGTGATTGGTTGGCGGGGTGAACCTCTGCGTGCCGCACTAAACCCGAGCGCATAAGATCGTATGCGACGCCACGCGCTTCTCCGTCGTCAATGAAGCCAAGGTCGCACCGTAAACGGATGCGACCGGCTATTTCATTCGTAATGGTATAGCGCATAGGTTATGCCTGAGCGCCCTCGGCATCAATTTTCTTGGTGACCTCTTTGCGGATGTCCTCTTCCATCTCCGCAAGACGAGCATTGACCGCTGCCTGGATCTTGGACTCACGACGAGCCTCAGCGACAACGTCATTTGCCTCGTCAACAACGTTCTGAGTTTCAGCGGCAACGCAATCGGATACACGCAGACCGCAGACGGTTGCCTTTACCGCCGCCTTGTGAAGCGTTCCGTTTGAAGCAAGACCTGCAACAACACCGGCAAGAGCTGCACCTGCAGCACCAATGCAAAATCCGGTTCTCTTTTTCATGGCAAACTCCTTATCCTCTATGCTCCTTTTCCTGTATAAGATCAATCCCCCACAGGAAGGTTTGCAACAAATAATGTATCTGAACATACGAAGTTTTTTCTTACATTGCAAGGGTTAAATTTCACTTTTTTGAAATTTTTTGATAATGACGTCCAAGGTGATTTTGGTAGTACCTTCTCAAACAATTGGAACAGCAGATTGCAGTCGAACTTCTCCGTAAAATTTCTGAAAAAATTAGATTGTGCACAATTTATCTATTGTACACACGAGAAAACGGCTACACTTCTCGTATGCCACATGGCACACATACCTCAATATGAAAGGACTACGATGAGCACAAACATATATGACCTGTCCGTTACCGATCGCACGGGTGCAGCCGTTCCTCTTTCCGCCTACAAAGGAAAGGTGCTTCTCATTGTTAATACCGCAACCGGCTGCGGCTTTACCCCACAGTATGAGGACCTGGAAAAGATTTACTCTAAGTTCCGTGACGAAGGCTTTGAGATTCTTGATTTCCCTTGCAATCAATTTGCAGGCCAGGCACCGGAATCTGACGACGAGATCCATCAGTTCTGCACCATGAAGTTTGGGACCGAGTTCCCCCAGTTCAAAAAAATTGACGTCAACGGTGAAACCGCAGATCCCCTCTTTGTGCGTCTTGCCACGGCGCTTCCTTTTGAGGGTTTTGGACACAGCCCCAAAGCTCTTATGCTTAAGCCTTTTGCCGACAAGAACAACAAGCAGTTTGGTGATAAGGCATATATCATGTGGAATTTCACCAAGTTTTTGGTTGATCGTGAAGGCAACCTCGTCTCGCGATTTGAGCCAACCGTTGACATGAAGAAAGTTGAAGCCGCCATCAAAAATCTTGTGGAATCCGATGTCAAATAAAGACAGCATGGCTCTTGAGGATATGCTGCTTCTTGATAATCAGCTATGCTTTCCGCTGTATGCAGCGGCCAAAGAAGTTGTGAGGCGATATACGCCATTCCTCGCACCATTTGGCCTCACCTACACCCAATACATTGCCATGATGGTTTTGTGGGAGAAGAAAACCGTCAGCGTAAATGAGCTTGGCAAACAACTCATGCTTGACTCAGGCACATTAACTCCCCTGCTTCGAAAGCTTGAAGACAAGAAGTATCTTCTTCGCGAAAAAAGCGCCAAAGACGGTCGTCGGCTGATTGTCTCTCTTACGCCCGAAGGAGCATCCCTGAAGGATAAAATGGTTGTTGTTCCGCAAAAGATGGGAACATGCGTGCACTTGTCGCCAGAAGAAACTATCGAGCTCAAAAGGCTGCTCAAAAAAGTAACGGACAATATTCTTGCGAGCACGGACACCCCTACGTAAGGAAGATACATGAACGATTCCCAAGCTCAACACCAAACGGAACCTAAGCCAAACCGCATGGCCAATCGCGAGAAAATCATTGTTCAAACCAGCATCATTGGCATTGCCGCAAACGTAGCGCTTGCGGCCTTTAAGGCCGTCGTTGGGCTTCTTTCCAACTCCATTGCCGTCGTTCTTGACGCGGTTAACAACCTGTCCGATGCCATCTCATCCATCATCACCATTGCCGGCACAAAGCTTTCCAATCGCGCCGCAGATCGCGAGCATCCGTTCGGACACGGTCGTATTGAATACATTACGACCACGGTTATTGCCGCAATCATCATGTATGCAGGTATTTCTTCACTTATAGAGTCCGTAAAAGGAATCCTTAACCCCGAAACACCCGAGTATTCAACAACTTCGCTGGTAATCATTGCGGTAGCGGTTGTCGTAAAGATTGTTTTAGGTCGCTTTGTGCGAGCAAGAGGACGTCGCGTTCACTCAGATACGCTCATTGCTTCAGGATCGGACGCCCTCTTTGATGCCATACTTTCCACGTCAGTTTTTGCCGCCGCTCTGATTTTTACGTTCACAAAAATCAGTCTTGAAGCGTATGTAGGAGTTGTCATTTCAGGCTTCATTATTAAGGCCGCAGTTGAAATGCTACGTGGCTCCATGAAAGAGATTATTGGTATGCGCTCGGATTCTGAGCTTTCCATTCGGGTTGCTGAAATTGTGGCAAACGATCCCGAGGCAGAAGGGGTATATGACCTCATTCTCCACAGCTACGGGCCCGATCGCTATGTTGGTTCGTTTCATACCGAAATCTCCGATCAGATGACCGCAACTGAAATTGACTCCATGACGCGCCGTTTGACCAGTGAGATCTACGACCAGACAGACGGACAAATTATCGTAGCTGCCATTGGCATCTATGCACGCAATACGCAAGATAATACCGTCATCGGAATGCGTACGGAAATTACCAAGATTGCCATGCGACACGACGGCGTCATTCAGGTCCACGGATTTACCGCCAACATAGACGAAAAATATGTAGCGTTTGACATGGTTGTCGAGTTTGGCTTTGATTCCGAAGCACTTATGTACCACATCATGCAAGACATTAGCGAGAAGTACCCTGACTTCTCACTCAATATCAAAATTGATCGCGATACCAGCGATCTCGCATCCATGACGTGCGATCTGGATGCCGATCCCAACAAAAAGTAACAGACGGACGTAAATAAACACGGTGTAAGCGAACCCGAGCGTAAGTAAGTGCGCCAATAAACGCGGTATAGCCGCTTATTGGCGCAGCAGAGCTGCTCTTTGGCGCGGTGTAGATGTACATCAGCAGATACTTCATTGTTGCTTTTAAAAGGGGCGAGCCGCCGACACCCAGAGTCGGCGGCTCGTGTTCTTTGCCTAGAAAGTAGGGAGAGGGTCTACCGTCTTGGGCACGTGGAACCAAAGAAGAGAGCGATTAGGGAAATCGTCTCCCGGAAGGAGTATATCCATTCCGTGATGTAAGAATAAGTTAACCTATAGAAACTTTCTAGTGAGAATGGCATTCTTCTCGCTTCTTCACAAAATCTTCAAAGTTAGACAAATCTTACTTCTATACAAAGGTAGGCTGCGCGCACCCTGAGGTACCCACAGCCTGCCTGAAACCTAACGCTTACCGCAGGCGTTTACGAGAACACAGCCTCTGTCTGCATGAACATCACCCCTACTTTGCAGAAGCAACGTTCAGGCTTGAAAGGATCTTGTCGTCCTTCTTATCCCACTTAGGAGTTGGACGGAACAGCTGGAAGAGAATACCTGCCAGAAGCACAAATGCGATCACAGTCCAAACGCCAAACGTTCCGAGGACAAACAACTCCCAGAGCTGGTTAATAATCAAGCCGACAACCCATGCAAAGATGCACTGATAACCGATTGCAAACCAGAACCACTTGGGGCTGTCCATCTGACGGCGAATCGTACCGATTGCGGCAAAGCACGGAGCGTCGAGCATGTTAAACGCCACAAATGCACACATGGCACCAACGTGGAGAACGCCACCTGCGTCGGTAAACATGTTGCCAAACGCGGACCACATGTTGACGGATTTTTCGGAAGCTTCGCCAAGACCATAGAGTACGCCAAAGGTGGAAACAAGGTTTTCCTTAGCGATAAGTGCTGAGATGGAAGCGGAAGCCGACTGCCAGTTGCTGAAGCCGAGCGGAGCGAAGATAACACCAACTGCCTCGCCGATATATTTGAGCAGGGAGTATTCCATGGCGTCACCAGGAGCGCCATCAAAGCCAGGCAAGAAGCCAAAGGCGCCAGTTCCGCCGTCCCATGTGGCCCAACCAAAGTTGGAAAGCGCCCATACACCAACGGCAGCGGCAAAGATGATGGTACCGGCCTTTACGATATAGGCGGAAATGCGCTCCCACACGTGCATGGCCCATGAACGTATGGAAGGCCAGTGGTAATCAGGCAGCTCCATGACAAATGGAGCAGGCTCACCGCTAAAGGGCTTTGTCTTTTTCAGCATGATGGCCGAGATAATAATTGCGGCAACACCCATGAAATAGAACATGGGAGCAACCCACCAATTGCTTGAGCCACCAATGAGAACACCCATCACAAGCGCAATAATCGGCTGCTTGGCGGAGCACGGGATCATCGTGGTAAGCATGGCGGTCATACGACGATCCTTCTCGTTCTCAATGGTACGCGTTGAGAGAACACCGGGAACACCGCAGCCGGAAGAAATCAGAAGCGGAATGAACGATTTGCCGGAGAGACCAAAGCGACGGAACACGCGGTCCATAACAAAGGCAACGCGGCTCATATAACCGCAGTCCTCAAGGAATGACAGCAACACAAAGAAGACAAGCATCTGTGGGATGAAGCCCAAAACGGAGCCGACACCGCCAATGATACCGTCAATGATGAGGCCGACAACCACAGGACTTGCACCGGCACTTTCGAGCGCACCCTTCACTACGTCAGGGATACTCGGGGACCAAATACCATAGCTGGAGGCCTCGGGTTCATCCGCCGAGCCCTCGATAGCGGTCTTGAAGCCATCAGCGGTAACGCCGCCGGCCGTCTTGAGAACCTGGCCTTCAGCAAGAATGGGATTACCGTCGGCATCAAGCCTGACCGGATTATCATCGGTATCAATCAGATTACCGTCTTCATCGTGCAGCGGTGTGGTTGTCGCAATAACATTTTTCTTTGAGGCTTCCTCGATGAAATTCGCAATATCCTCGGAATCCCACTCTTTTGCCTCAACAGCAGCCTGAGCAGCATCAGTGTCAATACCGGCTTCTTTAGCAGCATCGAGATATGCATCAATGGTATCGCCATAGTGATGCTCATCGAACTCTGCCTTCGCTGCTTTGTACTCGGCGTCGCCAATACCAAAGACGTGGAAACCTTCACCAAACAGATTGTCGTTCACCCAGTCGGTAGCCGCGGTACCCACCGTTGAAATAGCCAGGAAGTATACGAGCGTCATGACTGCGATAAAAATAGGCAGACCCAAAATACGGTTTGTCACAATGCGGTCGATTTTTTCGGAGCGTGTGAGCTTCTTGGGAGCCTTTTTCACCGCGGCTTCCATAACCATTGCAATCCACTCGTAGCGATCAGAGGTAATGATTGACTCAGCGTCGTCGTCACGTGATTTCTCAACAGCGGAGATAACCTTCTCAAGCTGCGCGCTCTTCTCGGCAGAAAGACCAAGAGGAGCAATGGCGGATGCATCACGCTCAAAGACCTTGATGGAGTACCAGCGGGAAAGCGCAGCAGGAGCAACGTCAGCAATGAGCTCGGCAATTTTTGTAAGCGCTGTCTCTACTTCCGGCGAGAAGCACTTGGGGCCTTGAGCAGGGATGTCTTTCTTGCCTGCTTTAATAGCAGCTTGAACCAGCTCAGTAACATTTGTGTTATGAAGTGCTGAAACTTCAACAACGGGAACGCCGAGCTTCTCGGACAAAACTTTCGTATCAATAACGTCGCCGCGCTCTTTGAGCAGGTCAATCATATTCAAGCCAACGACAACCGGACGACCTGCCTCAAGAACCTGTGTGGTCAGATAGAGGTTGCGCTCAAGGTTGGTAACGTCAAGCAGGTTGATGATGGCATCGGGGCGCTCGTTTACAATGTAATCACGCGAGACCGTCTCTTCCGGAGAATATGGTGAAAGAGAATAAATACCAGGCAGGTCAACGAAGGTAACGTTTTTATCTACGCGCCATGTTGCCTGCTTCTTCTCAACGGTAACGCCCGGCCAGTTGCCGACATATCCGTTTGATCCTGTCAGTTCATTAAACAGAGTGGTCTTGCCGCAGTTTGGATTACCTGCAAGACCAATAATGGTTTTATCGGACATCCGTTACTCCTCTAGTGAACGTCAGTGACTTCGATACTTGCCGCTTCATCCTTACGGATGGAGAGCTCATATCCACGAACGGTAAGCTCAATGGGGTCGCCGAGCGGGGCAACCTTCTTTACATGAACCTCGGTTCCTTTGGTAAGGCCCATATCCATGATGCGACGCTTTACTGCGCCGGTACCAGTCAACTTGGCCACGGTACAACTCTGCCCCACTTTCACTTCCTTCAAAGTGGACATATTTCCTCCTCCTGCCAGTTTCTCTGGCATCTAAGCCGCAAAATGCAGCGCTATACAACAACAAAATTGCCACATGAAAGCGTTAAAAACATGGTTATGGTGTCACCATAATATGGTTGGACATCTGACGGTTAAGGCCTAGGCGAGCACCTTTGACGGTCACGATAACGTCACCGTTTACTCGTGAGACAACCGACACCTCTGCCCCATCGACAAAGCCTAATGTTGCAAGATGTTGGCGTAATTCAGAGGCACCTTTCACGCCCACAATATGAGCGGTCTCTCCCTCGCCAAGCATTGCAAGTGGAAGCTGTGGTCCTCTTTGAGCACTGTCATGCTCTGTATCCATGCGTCCCCCAACAGGTAACAACAAACTAACTTAGTTTGTCTCATCGAACTCTAATCTTAGATAGTATAGGACCAAAAGTTATACAAATTCAACTTTGATTGCCAAAAAACCAAATTTGCCATTATCCCGTATTCTGTAAACCTGCCGCTACACCGGATACCGTGCACAAAATAAGATAAATAAAGCGCTCGCGTTCTTCTGGCGTGAGAGACTCTTTATGGATACGCAACTCAGACAGGGCATGTACCTGCGTAACCGAAAGTACGTTTACAAAGGGAAGGCGAAGGCGAATAACCGGACCAAGTACGCGACGGTTCTCAAGGGGCCATTTATTGCCCGTAATTGCAAGCACCCATTTTCTTGTGAGAGCCATCTCGGACAGAACCATTTCAGAGAGCTCGGCCTGGTCTCCCAGTGAAAGATAGAGCCGCGCAATACGCGTATCAACTTTTGCCAAAGACATTTCGATATTGTCGATAAAGGTCGTAAAAAGCGGCCATTCCTTATATGCCGCACGCAGACGGCCCAAATCCCCTATCGCCTCACAAGCGGTTCCCAAACCATACCAGGCAGCAAGGTTAATGCGAGCCTGAGACCACGAAAAAATCCACGGGATCGCTCTGAGATCGTCAAGCGATTTTGCCCCAAGGCCACGCTTTGCCGGACGAGAGCCAATGGGCAGAAGACCTATCTCCGTCAAAGGCGTAACAACCGAGAACCACTCAGCAAATCCTTTTGTATCCAGAAGTGTATGGAAGCGCTCTTGCGAAGCGTGGTCGAGCTCTTTTGCCAAAGACGCATACTTTATGGTCATGTCGGTATTAACGTGCTCAACGGAAGGCGCGGATTGCAAAAGCGTCGCTCCCGCCACGGATTCAACATGACGGCACGCAAGCGTTGGATCTCCATAGCGGGCAAAGATAACCTCACCCTGTTCGGTAAGCTTAAAGCGGCAATTCACCGAACCCTTGGGCTGAGAGAGAACCGCGCGATTTGCCGGTCCTCCTCCACGTCCTACCGCTCCGCCGCGTCCGTGCATCAACACAAGATCAATGTCGTTCTTCTCGGCCCACTCTGCAAGAGCGGCTTGAGCGGCATGGAGTACCAAGGTGGCAGACGTTGGGCCGGCGTCTTTTGAAGAGTCGGAATATCCCAGCATAACCTCTAAGCGACGGCCTGTTTGTGCCAAACGTCGCTGCACGTCCGGCAGCTGAATGACCTTCTCCATTATGGTTACGGCGTTTTCCAAATCTTCAATTTGTTCAAACAGCGGAATAACGTCAAGCACGGGAGCGTCCTCTTCATGCGAGAAGGACAGGCGTGCAAGCTTATAGACGTTCTCAACATCCTCGGCACTGCGCGTAAACGAAATGATATAGCGCCGGGCTGCGTTGATGCCATTCTTGCGTTGAATGGATCCGATTGCACGGAACGTATCCATGACCTCATGTGTCATGCGGTCGAGTTCGCCCTTCTCGCCCGCACGGCCATGTTCGAGAATATCTTCAAGAGCCCTCGTGTGCACGAGTGAATGTTGGCGGAACTCCATTTCAACCAGATGGAAGCCAAACGTTTGCGCCTGCCAAATGATCTTTTGCATAGGTCCGTATGCGGCGCGAACGGCGCCTGCCTTGGCAAGTGAATCTTGAACGATACGAAGATCGGCAATGTATTCCTCTGCATTTTGATACATCAGGTCCGAATTACGCTTAATGGTGGCGTTCAGGCGATCGGATATCACGCGCATGGTGGCGCGATGCAGCTCGGATCCTGCCTTATCAAATGCGTGTGACGATAAGGTCTCACTCATTTCAGTCTGATGGCTCCATAGCTGAGCTAACTCATCAGAGGGCGGTGTGGAAATTCCATCCAGCGTAAGGGAACGAGAGATATCATGGGTTGCCCGAGCCAGAGCGTCCAACACGTGCACACGGTACTTCTCGGCAACTTTGCGAGAAACACGTGCGGTGACGTTGGGATTTCCGTCCCTGTCAGAGCCAATCCAGCTCCCGGGATGGAAAAAGGGCGGGCACACGGGAGGCACCGTTCCTGCGGCGTCTCCCAGCTCCCAGTCGTCAAAGCGACGATATACGCTGGGGATCATTTCAAAAAGCGTTGTATCGAAAAGGTTCAGAATGGTGTCCGCCTCTTCGATTGGCGTAGGTTTCTTATGCGCGATTGGAGAAGTTCTAAAGAGTGCGTCAATTTCCTCAAGCATGCGGCGTTCATTTTCAAGACGCGCAATGCCGCCAAGCTGAGAGCGCTCATCTAAGAGCTCCGATATCGTGCGGATACGCTTTTCTATCGTCTTGCGACGGGCTTCGGTGGGATGTGCCGTAAAGACAGGATGGAACTCCAGACGCTTAAGGCACAGGCGTGCAGTTTCCTCTCCACACTCCTCAATAAGCTGGCGATATGCCACCGTAATGTCGTTAATGGGATTCTCGGCAGCCGTCGTAGGAACCGCCGCTTCTCGTGCACGCAGACTCTGCACGCGATAGTTCTCTTCACAAAGATTTGCAAGGTGGAAATATGTCACGAACGCACGCATTAAAAGCGTGGACTTTTCAACGGAAAGATCATCAATTTTTGAAACAAATTGCAAAAACGAGTTGAGTGAGCGCTTCTCCGCATCGGCGGTTCGTGCAGAGTCAATAGCTGCGGCGATAGAAGCAACAAAGCCTGCGGGTGATCCTTTTTCGCTTACGCGAAGCTCCTCGATGCGTGCCGAAGCATCATCGGGACCTGCTGCAATGGCGTTTACTAAGAGCGTATCAAAGCTCCGCCGCAGATCCTCATCGTATTCGCTCAATACTTTACGCACCAGCCGCAAAAAGAGCGCAAGATTGTCCCGCAGCTCAGCAGGAGCGTTAACGGCATCAATCACCGTCCGTGCCGCCGCAATTTCTGCATCGCGACGCTCTATACCAAAATCTCCACGCCGTACGGCACCTCTGATATCATCAAGGTCTTCCTTTACCGCGCGAACATTTTCCCTGCTAGAACGAATGCTGTCTATCTTAGCATCAGACATCACATCGATCCCTTCATGTCTGGGATGAGTCTCTTACTCTTTTACTTTACTCATTTGTAACAGATTTCGTGCAAAATTATGCTTTCTGTAACCAGATGTACATCGTGCCGTACAATCATACTAGTCTGTCGAGAAGAACTTGAACACAAGCTCTTCTTGCCGGCGGGCAACGTATCGCTCAAAGACGTACACATAGGCACCCCATTGCCGAGGTGTACGCAGCGCTTGAAGACGTACTGAAAGGATTTCTGTCTGTTTATGTTTGGTCGAAAGCCACAGCCAACTGAAGCGCCCAAACACCGCACCCCTCGATACTCTGACAGGGCAATCGAAGCCGACCAGGGCAAAGGTGCATCCGGTACTTTCACATCATTAGTTGGACATTGGTGGGATCGGGTTATCTCGTCCATCTTCTCCGGAGGCCTTGCTCAGCAGAGCGCACAATATCTTGCTCACCAAACCAAGCGCGATTATTTGGCCAACATCGTAGGACAGAGTTCTTGGGGTGCACTTTTTCCCTTACTTACCGTTGTCTGCTCACAGCTTGTGGGAGTAGAGCAAGCGGGTCTTTTTTCGATGGCCTTTGTTGTAGGTATGCTTTTACTCTTTGTCGCTCAATATGGGGTACGGACATTTCAAGTTTCCGACCTTGACGAGATGCAGTCGTTTTCCGATTATCAGGCGCAACGTCTTGTAACCTGTATTGGCATGATACTTGCGGGGCTCACGTGGTGTTTTCTTCGTGGCTATAGTGAGCCCATGCTTTCCATTTGCACCGGTATATTTGCGTTTCGTTTTGCCGATGGTATGGCTGACGTATATGAGGGTCGCCTTCAGCAAAAAGATAAGCTCTATCTTGCCGGTATTTCTCAGGCACTGCGTTGCATCTTGGGATTTTTAACGTTCAGTATTGTGCTGCTTATCACAAGAAATCTTGCATGGGCCACATGGGCAATGGGTCTGACGGCACTGCTCACCCTTGTTGCGGTTACCATACCTCTAGCGCTTCTCGAGACCGAAAAAAGCACGCCGCTCACTCTCAGAGGCATTAAGAGGATTTTTGTACAATGCTGGCCACTCTTTTTGGGCCTCTTTTTGTATAACCTTATTGATTCAATCCCAAAGTTTGCCATGGAAATCTCGCTTTCCTATGACAATCAGCTCTACTTCAATGCCCTATACTTCCCTGCGCATATGATTTTAATGCTATCAATTTTGATATATCGACCGCAGCTTGTTCGACTTGCCAATATCTGGGAGAATCCCGACTCCAAGCATCGCTTTGGCCTCGTAGTACTTGCAATGCTTGGTGTCATTATTCTCATTACTGCGGCCACGGTACTTTTTGTTGACAGCATTGGCATTCCGCTTAATACCTTCTTGTATGGCGTTGATTTTGAATCATATAGAGGTCTGGCGCGCGTGATGGTTATTACAGGCGGTATCTGCGCTGGTATCGACTACCTCTATCAAATTATTACGATTTTGCGCGCGCAGAAAAGTGTAACCCGAATCTATCTCATCTCAGTCATCATTGCCGTTCCCGTTGTCTTTATGATGGTGGGCTTTGACGGACTAAACGGCGCCGTCATCGGAAGCTTTACCAGTATGTCGATACTCTTCTTGTTACTGATAAGCGACTATATCAGTCTTCGACACCGTCAACGCCACGAATAAATCCATAAATACGCAAGAAGCCCGAGCATCTACCGCCCGGGCTTTTCTTACAGCACAGCTCACACTAATTGATTTGATTTACTGACTTGATTTAGAAAGAGCAACTTCCACCAATGGTGCAAGATCCACCGGCAGGTGCTGCATCGTTCTTCTCGCTTGAATCTACATGGTCAACACCAAATGTTTTACTCAGATAGGCAATGATATCGTTTGACTCATACATCGCAGTGCCGTCAATGAAAAGGCACGGCACCTGACGCTTGCCGCCGACCTCAATGAGACGATTACGAGCAGCTTCATCGGAGTCAATATCATGCAGAGGAAGCTCAATATTGTGATCCTTCATAAATGAAAGAACCTTGTGGCAATATGGGCAGGTAGGCTTAAAGAAAAGCTCTAGAGTAGGAGTAGCCATAATAGCTCGCTTTCTTCTATACAGCACACATGGCTGAGTGTTTCAATACATCCCTCATATACCCGCTTCAGGTCAAGCCTTTCAAGCATTCTCGTCTTGAGGCAACGCTTACCGCAAAATAAGGTAGGATCACCGATGAACTGTGTGCATCTTATACAAAAAGCTATACACTTTTTGTATAACTTGTCGGCTTATCAGCTTGTCGGCAGCAAGGCAGGAAGCCGGTTGCACAGATAAAACAATGCGGCACCTGCAAATTTGCGTCAAAAGGAGAGAAGATGTTGTTCAACGTATATGGAGACCACGCCATCTTTCAGTGGCTTGGTTGGATTGCGGTCTTTGTAGCGCTTATCGTCACCAACGAAATTGCACGACGCTCAAAGGCGGGCGGCATTTTTATGTTTGTTGTCCTACCGCTTGCCATGACCATCTATTGCATTGCAATTGCAATCGGCGTAGCAAACGGACAAGAATGGGCCATCAACAATCCAACCAACGTATATCAAAACAGCTGGTTCCATTATGCCAAGGTATATGCAGCGCTTACCGGCTGCCTCGGATTTATGGTCATTAAATATCACTGGGGAAAGCTCGGCAAAGCGCACTGGTTTAAGGCATTTCCTTTTGTCATCGTTGCCATCAATATTTTGATTGCCGTCGTCTCCGACTTTGAAAGTGCGTATCACTTCTTTGCACTTGGCGAGCAGACTTGGGTCACCTCCGAAGGCGCCACTCAGGTTGCCGGCTGGAACAATGTGTTTAACGGCATCGCCGGACTCTTGAACATCTTCTGCATGACCGCTTGGTGGAGCGTCTATACCTCCAAAGATGAGCGCGACATGCTTTGGCCCGATATGACCTGGGTCTTCATCATCGCGTACGATATCTGGAACTTCTGCTACACCTATAACTGCCTGCCGCATCACGCATTCTTCTGCGGCTTTGCACTCCTTCTTGCCCCAACGGTCGCCAACGCTCTGTGGAACAAGGGTGGTTGGATTCAGAATCGTGCAAACACGCTGGCCATCTGGTGTATGTTTGCTCAGGTCTTCCCTGCCTTCCAAGAGAACAGCGTATTTGTGACTCATTCGGTACTCAATTACAACACCAATGTCATCGTGTCTGTCATTGCGCTGATAGCAAATGTCCTCGCACTTGGCTATATCATTTACCGCTCTAAGATGCAGGATATCAACCCCTACACGCACGATGTCTTCCGGGGTACTCGCGATTTTGAGCAGGCAGTCGCCCGTATTGCTCCCGGTGAGATGGAGTAGAGTCCGGGCATTCCTCTCGGATAGTTTGAGGACTACCCTGCTATCAGCATTTGTTATCTGCACTAAGATATCCGGCTTGCACATGCAGGCCGGATATGTCATATGTATTACATTCATTTCGGCGTACTAAGGAGTACCATGTCAGAGATTTACCTTGCGGGCGGATGTTTTTGGGGACTCGAAGAATACTTCTCTCGCATTAACGGCGTCACAAAAACTACCGTTGGGTATGCAAATGGAACCACCGAGGCTACCGACTATCAGCAGGTACATACTACCGATCATGCCGAAACTGTTCATGTTACCTATGATGAAGCCGTAATTTCTCTTACGGATATTTTGCGTTATTACTTTCGCGTTATTGATCCTCTCTCGATTAACAGACAAGGTAACGATGTTGGGCGGCAGTATCGCACGGGTATTTACTACAGCGTGGATACAGACCTTCCGGTCATTAATAGAGTTGTCGCAAGCCAAAAGAAAAAGCTTAGTACTGAGCTTGCCGTTGAAATAGAACCACTTCGTAACTATATTCTTGCCGAGGATTACCACCAAGACTATCTCAAGAAAAACCCTGGCGGTTACTGTCATATTGATGTCAACAAAGCACATCAGCCGTTGACCCCAGAGGAATAGAGTTCGAAGAGAAAACCGCCAGAAATCACCGGTAAACTTAACTTTTAAAAATTCTGCTCTGATTTCACGGTTTACGGGTGGTTTTTAAAAGCAAAACTTGTGTTTAGTGGTGGTTTTTCTCGGATTTGAGCGTTTAGTGGTGAATCAAATCACCCGTAAACATTCAATTTGATACCAAACCGTTGTCTCATATGAAAAGCACAACTAAAGCAAAACGGCTGCCTGCAGATTTGCAGACAGTTGTTGATACGCAATTTCAACGATTGCGAGAAAACCTTACGAGCATAATCATACTGCCGAGCGCTGCCAAAAATGCGCCAAGTATGGCTTATATTGCCATATTTACTGCAAGTTTGGCATATATTTAACTAAACTTGCTGCAAGTATGGTTAATCGTGCCCAACTTGCTGCAAGTTTGGCAGCGCTGTTCCGGTAACACTAACTTGGCGCATTTCTGGCAGCGCCGTTCTGGCAACACCAAGGCAATCAAAGCGCTTCAAGCATCTCACACAAAAAAGGTAGCCGCCACAAAGCGACTACCTGCGATTTCATGGAGCCAGCTACCAGACTTGAACTGGTGACCCCCGCTTTACGAGAGCGGTGCTCTACCAACTGAGCTAAGCTGGCACACGATACGTTGTAAGGTCTCTTAAGACAAACCATACAAGCATGTGCGGCTAACAACTATACGGGGAACACCGGCGCATTTCAAGCCATAATTTAGAGAAGACGCAAAATACCCCTCACAAGCCGCTCAAAATCATCCGCGTAGTGCTCTGCCGCTTCAAGAACGCTCTTGTGCGTAGTACCCCGAGCACCGGCAGGATTGGCTGCCAGTGTAAGTCCCAACACATTCATGTTCAGCGCACGAGCCATAATAACTTCAAGCGCCGTTGAAACGCCCGTGTATGAGACATTCATGGCTCGTAGCATGTTCACTTCTGCTGGTGTCTCAAAGTTAGGACCGAGAAGACCGGCAAAAATCCCTTCTTCTACCGTAATACCCAGATCGTCGGCCACGCCTCGTGCAAGCGTACGGAGATAGGGAGAATACGCATCATTCATATCAACAAAGGGAGTTTCAACATTCTTGAGGCCGGCCCACTCAGCAAGAGGATTGGTACCGGTAAGGTTAATCTGATCGGTAATAATGCCAAGACCGGTACCGGCATTTCCCGGAACGGCTCCCGTGGCACCTGCAAAAATGATATCGCGACAGCCCAAATGATGTGCGTGCTGCACTAACGCCGTTACTTCGGCTGCGGAATATCCCTGGTATAGATGTACGCGACCCGGATATACCACAACGGGCACGCCGTCGATGGTTCCTATGGTAGCCTCAAAGCTATGTCCGGTAACCGGCTGGGCATCTACCGGAAATCCCTCAATATCACGGTAATCAATGCGACGCACCGGCTTCACGAGGTTTGCTAAATGTCCAAGACCGGTTCCCAACACAAGAGCAACAGGATGCTCAACGGATGGCTTTATCTCTTCGACGGTCTTCTCGGTAACCACACAAATCCCCTCCTCTTCTAAGTGACGGGCAAAAATACCCTCACCGGGAATGAGTTTTCCTGAATATGTACCATCATAGACCTCATGAACTCCGCAAGACGGGCTTTTAGCCTTCAAAACGGCAAGCGTTGCTCCAAATTCTCGAGCGGTGGCAAGGGAGCAGAGCGCTCCTTTCTGAAAGCTATCGGTAACCTCAGTGCCGTCCTTAAGCCATATACGACCATCCCGCTGTTCTGCCGGCGGCCGTGGGGTTGGCAGTCCGGAGCGAACCTCCGGACACAAGTGCATTGCTTCAACCTTTGAAGCAAGCTCCTGGACCGCACGAGATGTTTTTGCGCCGCCGTCATATCGAACGGGAAAGCCAAGCAGACACGCGCTTATTACAACCTTCATCACGCTTCCTATCTCCAAAATAAAACCTGTAATCATGATACTGATTACAGGTTTTATGGATTAGTGGCTACATGATTTTGCTCCACAAATTACACGACATACATCGCAGAGCATAAACCACCGAAACACAGACTATAGTGCGAGAGAGTAAATAGACACGGAGGACTTTTCGAGCAATTTATTTGCCGCATCGCGCCACTCTGCAGTTGCCTGAGCCGCCACCTGCTTGTAGTTGCTGCCGGCAACCTTGTAAGCCTCCAGAGCTGCCTCATACGTTGCAGAATCGTTAGAAATTGAATAGCTGTTCAGCGCCTTGTAATAAGGACCATCGGTAGAAGCCCACGTGTTCTTATCGGCACTCCACTCATCGCCTGCAAGATCAATAATGTACTTGGCATAATCCGCGTTTGCTGTATCTTGCTTGCCGTCGGATGGTGCGGTTGGCATGGTAGGAGCAGCGGGAAGTTTGGTGGTAATAACGGACTCGCGATACTTCTGTATGACTACCGCCTGGCGGAGAAGTTCCTTGGTAGCATCAGCTGAAAATCCGTACTGCTTACCGATAGCCTCATAATCATCGGTCTGAAGATTCTTCTTGGCGTATTCGCTTATCTCATCGTCGGATGCGGAAAAACCAGCCGCCTCAGCGCCCTTGAGAATAACCTGATTGCGAGCATAGGCAAAAGTCTTATCCATAGAAGGAAGCGTATACGTACCGTCTTTCTGCTTAGCGCCATCTACGCCGGTTGAGGAATCAAGAACCTGTCGAGCGGTGATATTTTCAGTCTTTCCGTCAACCGTATATGAACCAATAGGAGAATCAAGCTCAGCTTCGGAAACCGCGGTCTTACCGAGTACTGAAGTGGATCCGGCTCCTCCCGGAATAGGAAGGAAATGACCAATTACCACTCCAATAACGAGAGCAACCACAATCGCCACAGGCAGCACGATTTTGATGTTCATGTGCTTTACATCTACGTTTGGCATAACAAACCTTTCATACTCATACAATGCATACTTCAATTACTTACTTCGTAAGAAACCGTAAGAAGTGTACCCTATTGTGAAGGGTTGTGTGTCTCACGCACACTCTCCTTCACATATACATGCTCTCTTCTCTTCACATCCACCGTGGCGAGAAAAACTTCTTGCAGAAAAATAAAGCTATTGAGCAGCCGCCACGATCTCAGCAGAGAATTTCTGTATATATCCCGTTGCATTTTCTGCGTCGAACGCAAAGCGCTCTTTAAGGGCTGCTTTCGTCTCTTTAGAAATGGCGCCTTTCGCAAAATTCAAAGTTCCGACAAGCATGTCATAGTATTCTGCATCACCGTGGTAGCACTGAATTGCCTCATTTAAAAGCGGCCATGCCTGATCGGAGTGCTTTTGCGATGTTGCACCATAGCGTGTCAAAAACAGAAACGCCGCAAGACGAACCGTTGATGAAGTGTCATCAAAAAGTGATGCCTCTGCACCGTCAAACGCTTTGATAACTTCATTCCCATAAGACTCACTTAAGCTTGCTAAAGCGGCAAGAATCTCCCAACGAGTCTGAGCTTCCGGTCGATACAGCGCATCAATAAGATCTTCAACCCTACCTTCAAATGCTTCGGGAGTTGTCTGCGCAATCTCTGCAATTTCATGAGCTGCTTCTTGACGCCGGCGGCGGCTTGGGTTTGAAAGACTTTCAATAAAGGACTCAATTTCTTTCTTCTGAGTGGCAGTGAGACCCTTTGATTTTGAATCCTTTTTTGTGGGACTCACCGGAGCAGAAGTTTCTTCTTTAGAAGCCTTTTCTTTAGGGGACTCTTCTTTGGAAGCCTTTTTAGCCGCAGGCTTCTTAGTGGAAGTTTTCTTAGCCGCAACTTTCTTATCTGCGGACTCCTTAGCAGCAGGCTTCTTGGCTGTAAACTTCTTAGTAGTCCCAGAGGCCCTCTTACTCTTTTTATCGGTCTTCTCGCCGTCCTTATGGTCGGCTTTCTCAACGACCTTCTTATCAGTCTCTTTTTTAGTAGCCATCGAAGCAATTCCTTTCTCTGCTCTTCGGCTTACTCATCACTAAAACCGTCTACCATTGTTCCGGTTTTTTCATCCTTATGAATTTTAATAAATCCTAATCGCGAAGCTTCCTGAAGTAAAGCAGTAAACGTACGATATCCATATGTCGTTTCAGAGAAATCGGGACGCTTACGTTTCATGGTCAGCTTGAGTTGTGAGGCATAAATTGCCTGGTCATTTTCGCTTTGAAGCGAATCAATTGTCTGGAATAACAACTTATAGCAGCTCTGTTTATCTTTTGCGACTTTATTCTTATAGCTTGGGAAACGAGTAACCGCGCTAAATTTCTCTTTTTTCGCAATATCTTCATAAAAGATAAACTCATCACATACATTTTCAAGCAAGGATGCCGTTCCCTTTTTGCGCCCAATACCAATAACGGTTTTGTCATACTCCTTGAGCTTTGCCACCAAGGGAGAGAAATCCGAATCTCCTGAAAGAATGGCGAAGGTATCAATGTGATCTTTGGTAAGGCATGCCTCCAGCGCATCAACAGCCAAATGAATATCGGCGGAGTTTTTCCCTTTTTGAGAATTATCAGGAATCTCAATAAGCTCAACGCCAAGCTCGTGCAGGGCAGGCTTTACCGCCTCGTGACGACTCCAGTCGCAGTATGCGCGTTTTATGGTAATTCGCCCTTTGTCAACAAGCCGCTCAAAAACAAGCTTTAAGGCACCTCGAGACCCATTGGAACCTACCGGAAAATTTTCATAATCAATAAATACCGCAATGGAACTCTGCGGAGTTGTTATATCGCTCAATGTTGCTACTTTCTAGTGTTTATGGTGGTGATCGCAGGTGTGCTCATGACTGTCGTGGTGGTGACCACCGCAGCAATCATGGCCTTCATGATGGTGCTCACCACAGCAATCATGGCCTTCATGGTGATGATTGCCGCAGCAATCGCCGTCCTCGTGGTGGTGACCGCCACAGCAGTCGTGATCCTCGTGATGGTGGCCACATTCCTCTTCTTCGGAATCAAGCAGCGACCAATCAATCCCGGCGGCAGTTCCCGTTTGTTCATCACTATACAAAAGGGTAAGAGCTTGCGTACCCATACGGGATCCACCCACTTGACACAGCATATCAAAGAGGGCAAATGCCGTCTCAGTGCCCGGAAGCGTAATATCCAAATCCTCAGATTGTGCAAGTGCCAGCGCAATATCTTTGCGGAAGTGCTCGGCCAAAAATCCGGGAGTAAAATCACCCTCGAGAGACTTAGGTGCAAGTTCTTGAAGTGCGCGAGAAGAACCCATGCCGGACGCAATCATCTCAAGTGTCTGTTTGACATCCAATCCTCCTTGCTGGGCAAGAGCCATTGCATCTGCATAGCCAATCATGCAAGACGCAAGGGAAATCTGATTGCACAATTTGGCAATCTGACCCATACCTGCTTTGCTCATGCAATAAATTTTTGCAGAAAACGTTTCAAGAAGCGCTCGTATGGGCTCAATATCTTTCTCTTTAGCTCCGGCGATAAGCGTGAGCGTTCCGGACTTTGCACCGGCCTCACCACCGGTAACCGGACAATCTATTGCGTGCTTGTCGTCAATCTCTGCGGCATCATGAATATCGCGAGCCAACTGCGGAGACGAAGTCGTTAAATCAATCATCCAGGCCCCACGTTTACTTGCACGAAGAATGCCATCGGAAGAGAGATAAACATCCTCAACATCGCTCGGATATCCAACCATAGTAAAAATCACATCGGCATTGGTAACGGCATTAACAACACCATCAGCCCAATGAGCCCCCTTGGCGAGAAGTCCCTCAGCCTTAGATTGCGTTCTTGTGTACACCGTAACGTCGTACCCGGCATCAAGAATATGCTCCGCAATGGGCACGCCCATTATTCCTGTACCAATAAAGGCGATTTTAGAACTCTTGCCTAACAACATGTGTAAACCCTTTCATATACAAAAAACTGCTTATGGTAAATCCGTTTATTTTTACCCGCATAAAACAATTACGTACTATTGCTTGTTACCGCGAACCTTACTTGCAATCTTATCGGCAAGAGAGAGCTTCTCGCGGCGATCGGTACCCCAAAAGACAACCGCAACCATACCGGGTCCAACATGAGAGCCAATAACTGGGCCAACGGTACTCTGGATGATGGTGATACCCTCACAGCCTTTCTCTTTTCTCAGCTGTGCCTCAACCCACTCGGCATCTTTCTTTGCGTCTGCCGAGACGATAGCCACAGGAAGCGAGAGATCGTATGAGTAGTTATCACGAAAGTCCTGGATAATAGCGCGGAGCGCTTTTTTGCGACCGCGACAAATACTCTTGAGCGAGAGTGCTCCAGCAGCATCGTAGGATATCTCAGGTTTGACATCCAGCTTGCCACCAATATTTGCCGCAGCAGGCGGGATGCGACCTCCCGCTGCAAGAGCGTCAAGCGTTTCAAGCGTAAAATATCCATGCAAGAAGTAATGAGCATCGTTTGCCCACTTGGCAAGCTCATGTGCCGTGAGTCCGGAATTTGCCTGATGAACCGCCTCGATAGCAAGTAATTCTGCCGCTACTGACGGAGCACCATTATCTATCACATATAACTCAAAATCCGGATATTGCTCCTTAATCATCTGAGCTGCCTGCTGAGCCGCATAAAACGACGAGGAAAGAGCCGCCGGAAAGCAGAGATACACCGTTGGTATACCGGCCTTTGCCGAACGCTCAAAAACCTCAAAGTAATGACCAGGGGTTACCGCGGAAGTTTTATAGTGAAGCTGCTTGTTCTTGCGCATACTTTCATAGAACTCATGCGCGGAAGCACTCTTCCAACCATCGTCGAACTTCTCGCCATCAGGTCCTGTATACGGGAACTGGATGACCTCAACTCCCAGCTGTTCTGCAACCCCTGGCGCAAAGTCTGCGGTTGAATCCACAATAATGTGGACACCACTTGGCTTGTGGTACGCCGTACTAAGCGTATGGTTTTGGTTAGCCGTAACCTGCTCGGTTGCAGAAGTTTGTACACTCGTCTCATCGACGTGTTTAGTCATTCTGTTCCTCAATCCTTGGTTTAATGATGCCGTATCCACCGTTCTTACGATGGTAAATAACATTCGTCAAACCTGTTGTAGAGTTCACAAAAACGTAAAAATCATGGCCGAGAAGATCTGTCTGAACGAGTGCTTCCTCTTCTGTCATAGGCAACAGATCAATGTACTTCTCACGTACAAGCTGATCATCAAGATCTTCAGCCGGTGTTTCAATGAGGTTGGCCAGCTCTTCTTGAGACAGCGCACGTCCACGCGTATTTTGGGCATGATGGTGCTTATCAACAATGCGCGTCTTATACTTGCGAAGCTGACGCGTAACCTTTTCTGCGGCCTCATCAATGGCACCATACATATCATCGCCACTTGAAACCACACGTACAACGCTGTTTCTCACAAATACCGTTACCTCAACCGACTTACGTTCAAGATTTGAGGGGTTTTTATCCACACGAAGTACAACGTCACACGTCATAGGTTGGATATCAAAAACCTTTAATGCGTCACCAATTTTTTCTTCAACATGAGAACGCAGTGCATCAGAAACCGTTACCTTGCGCCCGGAGATTTTGATATCGACCATTCGGACCTCCTATCGATGACAAACGCAATCTTTGATACAAAGATTGTTGCTCATTTGATACCCATTAGTACCCCAGATGTGTCCGTAGATACCAAAATAACGGTAAACGGAAGAGGATATTCGGCAGACGTCTTTTGTTAATGCTCTTATACCTGCCACATCGGTACACGTTTTTCCGTATGCTCACAACACTCATATAGCGTTTTGTATCAGAAAATAAAGTGCCTTTCCAGCTGACCTGGTATTTGACCCCACACTCGCGCACTGGAGCGTTTGCTCAAGAGTTTGCTCAAGAAACACTATCACTCAAAGCTCTCTCGTCTGTGAGACTACCTGTCTCAAATATATCAGACGGTGCGACTTACTTCTAGGACGAGCCATGCTCGTTTGGAACCGCTCTTGGGTTTCAAACTTACGTGGATCCTTTTGACCTCGTCTGCCTTGGACTAAAGCGGACACCTGCGCATTTACGTCGTTTGTGTATTTACACATCCCTGCAATCACACATTCTCGTCTGCTCGCAACCACAGACCTGGAAAGGCTCTTTAAGTATACCCTTTGCGCACCAAGCATCTCTCGCTAAATACGTGCAGATATCCCCTCATACACGCCCGCAGGTTGACCGAATACCTTACGTTTCACCAAACGCGCGCAAGTGCCCCAACCGTTACCGATTGCGCACCGTGAGCCAACAAAACACGAGCTGCCTCCCTCGTTGATGAGCCTGTTGTAATGACATCGTCAAGCAGCAGCAAACAGGCGCCTTCCACATCAGAAACTGAAGTTATCGTTCCGCGTAAATTTGCAGCGCGATCATGCGCATTGAGAGTTCGCTGATCTTGTGCGGCCGGGCGTGCAAGTACGTCAATGAGCGGCAGCTGTGATTGTTGGCAAAATGCCTGAGATACCAAGTGCATATGGTCAAAGCCGCGGCGGATAAACGCCTTTTTCGTAGCGGGTACAAAGCATACTCCGTCAATAGTTCCTGCATCCCATCGAGGCAGACCGTCACGAGCTTCCCACTGCGCCGCCTCCTCCAATGCAGTCAATATTGCGGCAGCCACAACAGGCGCAAGCCTGAGTTCATGAGCATCTTTGAGATTGGTTACAATGCGCGCAGGAGGTCCTTTAAACCCCATCGCACAAACGGTACTTCTACTCTCCCATACCACATGAGGTTCTTTTCTGGTTATACACTCCGAACAGACAAGAGAGCCAAACGGAGCGCCGCAATTTGGACAGGCCCACCTTTGTTCAATCCACGGAAGCTTGGAGATGCATTCTTTACAGAGAAGCTCCCCGGGCATGTCACACGCCACACAACGCGTTTGCCACAAAAGCTCGGATACGCCATCAGAAACGTAATGGAACACCGGAATTAAAGACATACCAACCCCCGTATACTGGGGGTCTTTTCTTGTAAGCACTATAGCATAACGACCTTGCTCAAAATCCCAAGACAGCACTGAGGAAGCATCCGGCACATTTGATATGCACAACTATGCCAAGACTAAGCTGCGACACGGCCGCTTCTACGCCGTCAGCACAACCATTCCTAAGATAAGCCCGAACCCAATGAAATCGGTCACGCTAAAGGAAGTCCCCAGAACAATAACGGTCGTAATCGTAGCCATTACCGGCTCAATGGTTCCAAGGAGCACCGCACGCATGGAGCCCGCATCCTGAACGCCTTGTAGATATAGTCCGTATGCAAAAAAAGTGCCGACGGTAATACCAACAACCACAAGAATCCAACCAAAAGAATCAAGCGGCGGCATATGGTTCCACGGTTGATATACAACGGCAAGACACACTGAAGAAAACAAGAACGCAATCCCGTTAAAGACAAAGTTGCCCCACTGTTCCATAAGTTTTTTAGGCAGAATCGACAGCGAAGTTTGTGCACAGGCACACAGAGCTCCCCAAAATACGCCGCGCAAAGGTAAACGTAAGCTTGAAAGATCTCCGCCCGTAACCAGCAGATAAGTGCCGATAAGAGCCATGGCAATCCCAAGCACTTCTCGCTTACGAGGCCCCCTGCGTGCCTTAAAACATACAAAGAATAAGACCCCAAGCATGCCGAGTGCCTGCATGATAGTTGCCGTGGCTGAATTTGTAGCATCAACCGCATATATGTAGGCAATCTGGGAAAAAAGAATTGCCGTAAAACTTACTGCAAAGATCTTACCCAAAGCCTGTCTGTCATGTATCGCCTGCGTCAGACGTTTGCGATCAACAACAGTCGCTGCTCCTAAAAAGAGTAATGCCGAGAAGAACTCACGTACGTCAATGAGCCAAAGCGGTTCAACGTGATACACGTCCAGCAGATATTTTGCGGCCGTACCAAAAGCTCCCCATGCCGCGCCTCCAATAAGCACACACAGCATACCTCGGTGAATGCGCGCCTTATGTCTATCCGATACAAGGCCAATGGAAGCCTCAGCTGCCTCCTGTTCAAACGTTTGGGCGTCCTCAGAGGTCTCTTGCACCACGCGCTCTGAAGTCGCGCCAGATTGAGGAGACATATGGGACCAAGAAGACGAATCTGATGGAGAGGGACAAGTCATAGAGATATAAATCTTTCGTTACAAATGGCGCACAAGCCATACTATCGTGTGCCAAACAGGTACAGTTAAACATATAGGTAACCATACACGACTCAACCTATGTAATACGCGAGAATCACGCGAGAATTCGAGGAGCGTTCCATGACAATAGATACATCACAAAAACTCCACGTCAATGACCATATCGGTGACTTCGTTGTTACAAGCATCGAAAAGTTACCTGAGATATCCGGAACCGCGTTTGTCTTTTCCCACGTGCCCTCAGGGGCTCGCTTGCTCTGGCTTGCCAACGATGATGAAAACCGCTCATTTGCCATCGGCTTTAAGACGCCTCCTCAAAACGACACCGGCGTCTTTCATATTCTTGAGCACTCCGTACTGTGCGGATCAAAAGCCTACCCGGTTAAAGAGCCATTTGTAAACCTGCTGAAGACTTCCATGCAGACGTTCTTAAATGCCATGACGTTTCCTGATAAGACAGTCTATCCCGTTGCCTCAACAAACATTACCGATCTTGAAAACCTTATGAGTGTTTACCTCGACGCGGTTCTCCATCCTGCAATCTATCAGCGTAAACGTATTTTTGAACAAGAGGGTTGGCATCTTGAGGCAGACGACGAAGGGGTCTTGTCCTACAACGGCGTTGTCTTTAATGAAATGAAAGGCGCCCTGTCAGATCCCGACCGCGCGCTCTATAGCCACATCAGCGCCCGACTCTTTCCCGATACCGCATACGGAAAAGAATCGGGCGGGATGCCACGCGCCATCCCTCAGCTCACGTACGAGGAGTTTCTTGATACACACGCACGTCACTACACTCTTTCAAACAGCTATACCATTCTCTATGGAGACCTTGACATCGCGCGCGAACTGTCCGTTATTAGCACACATTTTGCAGGTGCCGAGAAGCGCAATGCTGCTGCACCCAACCCTCTCCACGCACAAACGCCCGTCTCGCCGGAGCCTGCCAAATTTGAAATGGCAACCACACCCGACAACTCTGCCATAGGCCTTGGGTATGTTTTGGGAAGCGCAGATCAACGCACGCGCATGCTTGCCGCCGACATTCTCTTTGATACCCTCATGGGCTCTAATGAGGCTCCTCTTAAACGTGCCATACTCGACACAAACCTTGCCGACGATTTCAGCTACTACTTATCCGACGGCCTTCTTCAACCCTTCTTGTTCCTTGAGATCAAAGGCCTCCGCAGCCAAGAGGCTCCGCAGAGCTTCCGCACACTTGTCGAGAATACCTGCGCAGAAATTGCAGCTGCTGGCATCCCGTATGCCAAACTTGAAGCGTCCGTCGCGCAAGCCGAGTTTAATCTGCGTGAACACGACCTACCTTTCTCCGACGGCATCGAATATACGCAAAAATCGCTTGAAAGCTGGCTTTATGACGATGCTCGTCCATACGATTACATCAAGTATGAGGATGCCCTGACAGAAGTTAAAAAAATGCTTGCCGGTTCTGGGTGCCCCGGAGGAGCTTTTGAAACGCTACTCCTTGAACTTGTCTGCCACAACTCCCACCGTGCCCAAGTCGAGCTTGTACCAACAGAAAAGGAGCAGGTGGATGAAGAAGTAGCGGAACTCAAACGGCTTCGCCAGCAGATGGATGCAAACGACATCGAGCGCATCCGCGAAGAGGTCAAAGAGCTTCGCAAAGAGCAGGAAACACCTGACGATCCTAGCGATATTGCAAAGCTTCCGTTTCTCTCGCTCTCTGATATTGGGCCCGCAAAACCGCAACCACAGCCGATTGTGGTAGAGGCGCCGCTCCCCTGTCTTGCCCATGAGCTTGATACCCATGGTATTGACTATGCCTATCACTACTTTGATCTCACACACGCCGTTTCCTACGATGAACTTCCTCTCGTAGGAATTCTCTCCGATGTGCTCGGTAAGCTTGATACCGTTCAACATTCAGCTTCTGACCTGGACACTCTTATTGAAGCAAATCTAGGAGCGCTTGCATTTTTTACCGAAGTTTATTCGAAGGATCGCACCGACTTTGCACAGCCGGTACTTGTTGTTGGCGCCTCCGCTTTGACAGATCACACACAGCAGCTTGCGTCCATCCCCGCCGAAATATGGAGCAGTACAAACTTTACCGACCTCACGCGCCTAAAAGACATCCTTACGCAACGACGCATAGGTCTTGAACAGTATTTTATAAGTTCCGGACACGCCGCCGCAATCAACCGCACACTCACTTCTTACGCCGCCTCAGCGGAGGTTACCGACATGCTCGGAGGTATCTCGTTCTATTGCTACCTCAAGGATCTGCTCGCCCACTGGGACGAACGTGCACAAACCCTTCCCGCACAACTTGCCGATCTTAGTGCACGCATCTTTTGCGCCAATGCGGTCACGGTCAGCTTTACCGGATCGGCAGCAAGTCGCGAGAAGTTCTGGCAAACCGCAGGAACTCTCGGACTTCCCACACAACCCGCGCACGACCACACGCTTATTGTGCCCGCACCGGCACTCAAGCGAGAGGGCTTCACTATCCCCTCAAACGTCAGCTATGTGGGCTTTGGATTTTCCAACGCGCGCGATGGACAACGTGAAACCGCCGGCGCATGGCAGGTTGCAAGCCGCGCCATCACCCTCGATTATCTCTGGAATGAAGTGCGTGTTAAAGGCGGGGCGTATGGTGTTGGCTTCAGGCCTTCTCTTATGGGTCTTGACTCGTTCTTCTCGTATAGAGATCCATCCGTGGATGCCACTCTTAATCGCTACCTTGGCACCAATGAGTGGCTCTCACAGTGGACTCCTGACAAAAATGAGCTTGAGGGCTATATAGTTGCCTCGGTTGCAACCGTTGACGCTCCTGTTCGCCCTCGTGCCCTCGCACGTCGTCAGGATATCGAGCGCTTCAACGACCGTCCTCAAAACCGCCTCGATCAGCTCCGTGAGCAAATGTTGCATACCGATGCCAAAAGCTGTCAATCTCTTGGTCAGTCGCTTCCAACGAACGCTACCGACAAGTCCATAGTGGTTTTTGGTCCGCGAGAAGCGCTTGAAGCGTCGGAGCTTGACCTTGAAATTATCGATTTGATGTAGTTTGTCAGATTGTTTACGTGAAAAAACCTCCCGTTATAAAACGAGAGGCTTTTGTACCTTACATATGGCCGCTTAACTCTTAATCACGAAAGTGTTTAGCTTTATATGTGCGCACTGCAGAGGCACCGACAAACGCTGTGCCAAGCAGAGTAGCAGCACCGATGCCAAGTGCGCTGGCATCGCCTGTTTCAGGCAGGGTCTGTGCGTTCTTCTTATGAGCGCTCTTTTTGCCCGCCTTTTTCTTAACTTTTACTTCTTTTTTCTGCGAATCTTTAGCGGGCTGAGTCTGTGGGGTTGCCTCTTTTTCAGCAGACTGCCTGAGCATATGAAGATTTACCTCGGCAGCAAGTTTGTCGGAATCTGCCTGATCAGCTTTTGCTTTTGCATCATCATAAGCAGCTTTCTTTTTGGAAAGAGCTTCATCCGCTTGCTGAGCAGCATCGACGGCGCTCCTCAGACGCTGGATATACTGATTGAGATGGGTAAATTCGGCATCGGTTATATTGGGGGTGTCTGTACCCTTATAGTCAAGCGCTTGCGCACGCGTATTGGTATCGCGAGCGGAGCGCAGGCGAGCTTTTGCGGCAGTAAGACGTGCGGGAGCATCGGCAGCATTCTGCTGTGCGTCTGCAAGTGCAGTCTGCGCCTTTGCAAGCTCCTTTGACGCCGCGTCCGCTGCAGCACGCTTGTCAAGCACCTCCTGCCAGATACCTAGGTGCTCATCATAGTCATCACGGAGTTCCTCGTACTTCTCCTGAGCGGAAGCAGATTTTGCAGCGGCGTCATCAGCCTCAAGCGTTGCCTTATCCAGATTCTTTCGAGCGGTTTCCTCTACAGCACGGGCTTTATTCAGTGCTTCCTGGGCGGCTGGGCGGTCCTCAGGAGCTGCGTCTCTTAAAGCCTGTTCCTTAGCGGCAAGATCGGCTCCGGCTGCAACGGCTGCTTTATGAGTGGCCGTAAGCTTCTCCTGCGCTTTCTGTACAGCTACTTCAGCATCGTCGAACTTCTTCTTGGCATCGTCCATCTTTGCCTTATCCTGCGCAACGACTGCCTCAGTCACACCAGCATACGCAGCGTTTTTCTCGGCTGTTTTGAGCTTGCTTTTTGCATCGGCATCTTTAGCGGTTGCACCGGTAACGTTCTTCTGAGCATCAGCGATGTTCTTGGCTGCATTATCAACGTCAGCCTGTGCTGTATCAACCGCAGACTTTGCAGCATCCTCAGCAGCCTGTGCGTCTGATTTTGCCTTATCAAAAGCACTTTGCGCGTCAGTATGAGCCGTATCTTTCGCAGCATTGGCCTTATCTGCAGCTTCCTTTGCCACATCAAATTCACTCTTTGCAGTTTCTTTTGCAGCACGAGCAGCATCCGCAGCAGCGGTTGCTTCAGCGACTTGCTTCTCGGCCTCAGGAATGGTAGTGGGTCTACCATTTGTGCTCTTGGCTTCAGTGGCCAGAAGACCACTTGTCAAAGCTTCTTGAGTGGGCTGAGCAAATGCGGGGGCGGCACCAGCGGCCACAATGGCAGCTGTGGTAATTGCCGCAGTCACCGTGGCAATACGTTTGGGTCTTTTGACTCTTTTGACGTTCATGTCACCTTCCTGTTCACGTTCATAACCTTTTACGCAATGTTTATCTATGACCAGATAAACGACGTTTAACCCTATCATAAAAGGTTTTTGTTTACGAGTAAGGGTATGCTTACTCGCTTCTGAGCGCCCGAACAGGATTGGATTTAAAAGCTCTTCTCGCCGGTAAAAGACCTGCAAGCAAGGTAGGTACCATGCTGATACTAATTAAAATAAACGCCGTGTATATAAGCTTACTTATCTTTGTTGATATCGGCATCCTTGGAAAGTGTCTCGTGATAGTTACCCGGCAAAGATGATTCATTTGCTTTGGAAGAAGCCTTTTGAGAAGTCTTGGGGTGAGAAGAGCTGTCCGCAAGAAGATCTTCGTCCTTGCTGTCCTTCTCGCCTACCCTTATTTGCATCTTGGTTTGAGCCCAGCTGAGCCCATATAAAAAGCCAAAAACTCCTATTGCCATGGGCATCATAATTGCCACCACAAGCAACAGCGAAACAATAACTTTAAAGAGGTGGATAGGGATGCTGAAGATGACGGGTGAAAAAACCATCAATCCAAAAACAATTCCTGCCAGCACTCGAAAGACTATCTTGGTCACGTATGAAAGCTGTATACTGGTAAAATTGCTAATCAGAAGGCTGATAAGCGCCAGTGCGGAAAACCAAAGCATGGCAGAAGAAAGCGCGTACATCATTAAGAGGAAGACATTTTCCGGCTGAACTTCTGGTTTTGTGACGATAAAAACAATCGAGCACAGCGCAATTAAAACTAACAGAATGGCATTGGTAAGAATTGCCGGAGTTTTCCATATTTTTTTCATAGCGCACAGCTCCTTTGTGCTCTTCGCCCGATTATACTTGAACTTGCTTATTGTTCCCTGATGGCCTGTGCTTTAATCAATAAAGCACAGCTATGGATTGAGACGCAAGGAGAAACACTATGACTGATGAGGTTTTGAAAGCCCAGGTTGACGCCTATGTTGACGAAAACTGGGAAAACATTATTGAAGACATTCGCTATCTTGTTCAAGTAGAATCCGTGGAGGATCTCTCCGCTGCAGAAGCAGGAAAGCCCTGGGGGCCAAAGTCGTTTGAAGCACTGCGCCGTGGCCTTGAGCTTGCTGAGCGCCTTGGCCTTAAAACCACCAATGTGGACGGATATCTTGGTTTTGGAGATCTTCCCGGAGCGTCACAGAAGTACATCGCCACCATTGCTCACACCGATATTGTGCCGCTTGGCCTTGGGTGGACGGTTGACCCGCTCGACGTCACACGCAAAGACGGCTATCTGCTCGGCCGAGGCGTTTTGGACGACAAGGGTCCTTTTGTGCTTTCTCTTTGGGCTGCGCATTTCTTTGTCGAACACGTCAAAAAAACCGGCAAACTTCTCCCATACACCCTGCGCGCAATTGTCGGCAACAACGAGGAAACCGGTATGGGCGATGTTCCCTACTATCTTGAGCGCTATCCCGAGCCTGCATTTTGCTTTACACCTGATGCTGAGTTCCCGCTCATTTGTGGCGAGAAGGGCGTCTATCACGGCGAGTTTACCTCTGCCGCCATCGCGGGCGAGAAGATCGTGGAGCTTGACGGCGGCACGGTCCCCAACGCCATCCCCGGTCTTGCATGCGCAGTGGTACGCGCCGATTCCACTACATTGCCCAAGGCTCCCCACATTGATGTCGAAGACGCAGGCGTTGATGACCAGGGCAACCACCTCACCCGTATTTCTGCTCACGGAAAGGGCGGACACGCCTCTATGCCTGCGGGAACCGTGAATGCCATTGGTCTTCTCGACGCATATCTACTTGAGCACAATCTATGCAGCGACACCGAGCGTGCCTTCCTTGAATTTTCTGCCCTGCTCTGCTCAACAACCGACGGTACCGGCACAAATATCCAAAGTTCAGACGATAAATTCGGACCGTTGACCTGCATATCCGGAACCGTCCGTACCAAAAATGGCTGCTTTGTCCAAACCATCGACTCGCGCTATCCCACCTCTACAACCGGTAAAGCCATCACCTCTGCGATGGAAGATCTCGGCAAAACATATGGGTGCACCTACCGGGTAGTTGCAGACGACGTGCCCTTCTATATTGATCCCAAGTCCCCTGAAATTGCCACTCTTTTGGATACGTATCATGAATACACGGGACATGAGGGCAAAGCATTTGTCATTGGCGGCGGCACGTATGCCCGTCATTTCAAGCACGCCGTTGCATTTGGCCCCGTTGAAAGTGCCGAAGCAGATCAAATTCCTGCATGGGTAGGTGCAGAACATGGTCCTGACGAGGGTGTGTCTGAAGAATGGCTCCGCCGTGCATTAAAGATTTACATTGTCAGTATCGCCCGTCTTATGGAATTGGATCTATAAACACCGAATAGTACTCGGTTAAAGTTCTCTTCCAAGCCATGTCTTTCGGCTTTATTGTGCGCGGTGTCTGCTCGTTTTTAAGCAGGCACCGCTTTTACGTCTTGCCTGTTGGGCAAATCCAGGCGAGAAGTGCTTAGGATACTGTATGGTCTTTCTTTGTATGAGAGAGCACCTTTGCGACAATACTGTCCGGCAGTCCCATTTCAATACGAATTCCCAAATATAGCGTAATGAGGTTATATACAATAGCGCCCACACTACTTGCCTGCACTTCCGAAAGACCCAAAAAGAGGGCACTTACTATAAGGGCGGCCACATTAAAAGATGTCACCAAAAACTGAATGATCACAAACGGTCTGATATAACGCGCGTTGTTTGATCCGCGTAAGGCTATTGCTGCCACAAGTAACGTAAACAACGCAGAGATTGTATCCAACAAAAGTGACAGAGGGCGTATCCCCGCAACAAACACCCGTATTTCTGTTGTATACGGTATTGAAACATAGTTACTCATATCCGCCGCACCAAGCAGAAAGGCGTACACCACAAAATAAGCAACGTTGATTACAATGGTGGTAACTGCGATAAAGTGCAGGACACGCTGGTAGCGAGAACGTATAAAAGTTGTTCCGGATATACCGGCGTCATATTCGCTCTTTACCCTTTCCCCTAAATTTGAAAGAATTCCCACATAAACAATGGTAGTAATAATAACCATCGGATCAAAGATAATAATCTTTCCATTGCCCCACGCCCAAAGCGCCACCACTACCAAAAGAAGTGCGATACCGTAACAAAGCGCTCGAAACGGATTGACCTTTGCGGCATCATTTGCCGCACGAATACCCAAAAATCCCGTGAGCATCTGAAGCATTCCCAGTGCAATGACAAAGCCATAAAACAAAAGGTACTGATTACTTCCTCCCACCAAATATCCACCTAAGTGTGTAATATCAGTAGAAAATGCAGGAGAAATTCCCATAAGTACCGCATACCCCGAGATAAGAGACGTAACAATATCCGTAATACCAAAGAGCAGAGCAATCCACGAAATCACATAGAGCGTATGCTGTGCGGTAGTTCTTGGGATGGAAGCCTTAATGTCGTTGCCTTGGGGAGACGCAGCTGAATCACGCTCTTCTGCCACTAAAATCTTCTCGGCAGCCGAAGCCGCATCACCAAGGGCGGCTGCTCCTTTGGCGAGAAGTTCTTCCCCTTCTTGAATGTGCTTGGTAACTTCACGGCCCAATGACGCTTGTGGCTTTTTTTGATCCATACTCCATCGTTTCCCCACGTGTGTTTGGATACCAGTGTATATGTGTTCAGCCTAAGCGCGCCACGTATTTTTATCATGTCACAACACGCACAGACCAAACCCTAAAATCCGTTGTGTGAACGATCGATTAAATCATTTTATGAATGAGCCATAAGCCCTTGTATGACATATCTTTTTTGCTATGATAGCAGGCTGTTGGTATCAATAAGCAGTCTACCTGTATATCTTTTCTTTATTGGCGGATTGAGACAACAGCATCAATCAATCGTATGCACTGAAAGGGAGCTTTAGGGTTATGTTTTTGTGATGACACATTTTCGCATTGCGCTTCATATTCGTGATACAGCCTGCATATGCCGAGCTATACGTCTTGACGCATGCTGCACAACATGAAACTGAACGGTTCTACGAAAGGGTGTTATGGAACAAAACAAACTCTTTGCAGAAACTCCCCCGCTGCAACTCTTTTTACGCGCTGCCATTCCCGGCGCCATCGCCATGCTCGCATCCATGCTCTACGATACCGCTGACGGTATTTTGGTTGGTCGCTTTCTTGGAGCCGACACCTTTGCTGCCGTTGCCATTTCGCTTCCGCTGGTCATTATGAGCTTTGCCGTTTCTGATTTGGTAGGCGTTGGATCGGCTGCCGTCATTGCCGTTGAACATGGAAAGCATAACTATGATCGTGCCAACGACGTATTTACCACCTCAGTTGTTATAATTTTTGCAGGTGGTTTCATACTGGGTATTCTCTTTTTCCTCTTTGCCCCAAACATTTTGACTCTTTTAGGAGCAAAAGGTGAGCTTGTAGAAAAAGGTTCAATCTACCTCCGTGTATATGCAGCCTTCCTACCATTTGTCTCTATTAACTACGCTGCCGATAATTTCCTTAAGATTTGCGGGATGATCCGTCGTTCAATGATCTTGAGTTTTATCATTGCCATTCTCGGTACGATTCTTGAGTTCTTTTTTCTGGCTGTTCTTCATCTTGATGTCGCATATTCGGCCCTTGGATATTGCATAGCACTGCTCTTCTCGGCCGTCTTTGGTATGTGGCCGTTTGTGCATAACAAGCAAATCCTCAAGTTTGTACAACCTCACTTCTCTTGGGAGATCATTCGTGAGGTCTGTGCTAACGGTATGGCCGTCTTTTTGCAAAACATTTCGGGACGCATCTATAGCCTTATCATGAACTCCACGCTCCTCGCCCTCGGTGGTGCAAATGCCGTTACAACCTATGGAGTCATTTTCTTTTCCGCGGGTATCATTACGCCGCTTGTCTATGGCGAGGCAGATGCTCTGCAGCCTGCCATCGGCTATAACTGGGGTGCCAAAAACAAACATCGGGTGATTGCCCTTACCCGATATGTTTTTATGGCGGCCGGTCTTATCGGCCTCACCTCGGCATCACTCATGTTCTTCTGCCCCGAGCTTCTCGTTCATCTCTTCATTTCCGATGCAACACCCGAGCTTGTCGCCATGGCGGTTCCCGCTATACGCACCTACGCAGCTGCAATTCTCATCAACTGGATCTACTTCTGCACGCAGGAATTTGTTATCGCGCTGAAGCTCACTCGTATCTCAAGTGTTCTCAGCGTGCTTGCAACTTTTATCTACCCCACTACTGCCGTTGTGCTTCTCGCTCCATTCGGACTCAACGTACTTTGGTGGGCACCTGTGATTGGTGCTGCTCTCACGGTACTTACCAGCATCGTCATTTTGATTCATATTCGCACCACGCACTTTGCCGGAATACCCGTACGTCACTCACGAGAAATCCGCTAGTAAACATACCGTGAAGAATTTGTGAGAAGCAAAGGAATCTTTGGCTGAACTTACTGTCCTACGGTATAGAGCGCCTTGAAATACCCGTCTCGTGCCATAAGTTCATCAAAGGTTCCCTTCTCGCAGATGGAACCGTCGCGTAAAACGACAATACCGTCAAATTGCTTCAACTGAGCAGCGTCGAGGCGATGTGTTACCACCACGCGTGTTGTGTCCGTCAAATCCAAAACGGAGCGAGTAATCTTATCGGCAGTCACCTGATCAAGAGCCGAAGTGGCCTCATCAAGCAGAAGAACCTCAGCGCCACGCAAGAGACTACGCGCAATGCATACACGCTGACGCTCACCGCCCGACAAGTTGCATCCCCCTGAGCCGCACGCATAGGCATAGCCGTGAGCAGCCACAAACTGAGTAAGTCCCGCCTGATCAACGGCAGATTTGAGTTCCTCATCGGAATAGGTTCCAAACATGGTGATGTTATCGCGAAGCGTGGCATCAAAAAGGAAGGTATCTTGACGTACAAGTGAAATATTGGTGTACAGTGACTTTTTCTGAACATCTTTCAGCTCAATGTTGTCATACCTGATTTCTCCCGTATAGGCATCATGTGAACCCATCAAAAGAGAAAGCATCGTTGACTTACCCGATCCCGAGGCTCCCACAAGAGCAGTGCAAGAGCCTGCTGGAAGTTCAACTGAAACGTCAGACAATACTGGTACATCAACGTCATAGGAAAATCCAACATGCTTAAATGCAATGCCTTTCTTCAGACCGGAAGGCAGCTCGCGGACACCGTCCTTCTCGGCATGAGATGCAAGAGCTTCTGCAAGTTTATCAACCAACTCACGCACCGATTTACGGGCGGCAATCACAGGGGGAACGTCTTGTGCAGGGCTTGAAATCCACGTCATCAACTGAGCGGCCATTAAAATACCACCGGGTGTAACGCCGTTACCGGTTGCGCAAAGATACGCACCAAGTACCATTACAAACATCTGAGAAAGTCCCATGGTGACAGACGACATAACCATAATGAGCTTCTCGGTTTGCGTGCGGCTCTGCTTCACCTCTTCGAGCTTATTGTTGCTTGTATCAAAAAGCCCCTGCGACTCCTTCTCAATGGAAAAGCTTTTAATCAAGGGGAAGCCGGAGAGTAAATCACTTACCTGAGCCACAAACGTATCAAATTGATTTGAAGCTTCATGCTGTTTTTGAGCGAGCGTATCGCCGGTTTTAAGGGTCACTATGAGTGGAATAAAAGCTGCTACGATTGCCATAATCGCCAAAAGGGCATTTTGGTAGAACAGAATGCCCACCGCAACCACACAACTTAATACCTCGGCTATGGTCAAAAATACTTTATCGAGATAGGTGGTCTCTATCGTATTCGTATCGTTAGTCAATGCCGAGATATACTGACTCACGCCTTCCTGAGCAAAAGAGCCAATCCCTTTTGTAAGCAGATTTGAAAAGGCTACCGCGCGATATTGCGAAAGTGCACGTCTCAGGAACACGGGATGAATGCGGCTGCGTATGATGCCGAGAATTGCCTCAAGAACGCACATCGCTGCCCACGCGATGCCTCCCCACAAAACACCCATCGCATTACCGGCAACGGCAAAGTCTATGATTAAAGCAATCACGACGGAAAACAGCACGTAAGAAAGGTAAGAGAAGCTGTTAAGCGCAATATTGAGTACAAATAACCCCTTATTACCTTTGAGAAAGCTCTTTAGGAGTTCTTTTTTAATGGCTTCTTTCTTTTCTTCCATCATGTTCATCCCCTTGAACAGACACACGCTAACCCTCAAGTACCTATTGCACCACGAGACTCAATGTCTTTTTATAAGTAACGCAAGAACACAAGCGGTGGCGCCGTATTGGATAACCCAGGCACCGAACGCTCTGTTGAATATCAGTATGCTCGCGTATTTCTAAAAGTACATTACGTATACGTTGAATCAAGCTTGAGGATCCGTTGATTTTGCTCAACCTTCCGTTGAATTTCCTGCTCACAGGCGAGTCTGAGGTTAAATATCAAAAATAACCCGCACCGATTCAGCCGGTGCGGGTTATCTGAATACCATTGTTGGATTCATATGGGTATATGACATCCCGTGCAAATCTTATGTAGCGCGAACGCACGACACATCCTGCGCGACGGAAGCAATACACCTACGAGAGTGCAACGCCTCCGAGCCAGCCCCAGCGAGGCGTAGATAGACCACCGAGGTTGGAAATCCAAGAAGACAGGCTTTGTGTTTTGACAACACCTGAAATATTGTGGCGAACCATGCCTCCGCCGATATAGATTCCGACGTGTCCATAAATAAGCGCTGCGGCAGAGCCTCCCAGAGATGCAACGGCGATAATCATGCCTGTTTGAATGGTACTCTGATCGGATGAGTGACACCACCTATAGTACATATCGCATGCGTTTCCATAGAAATTTCCGATACCGGCATTCGAGAAGACAGTGGAAACCCATGCCGCACACATACCCGCACCAGTAGAGCCCGTATAGTTAGCCGCGCTGACTACTGCAGCCGCCGACCCGGAACCTCCACTGGAAGAACCCCCGCCGGAATAGGAACCTCCACCATACGAAGAACCCCCACCGGAAGAGCTACCGCCATACGAAGGACCCTCACCGGAAGAGCCTCCACCGGAATAGGAATTCTCATTGGAACTCTGCTGTGCCGCCGCAAGAGCAGCTGCCTGCTGAGCTTCAAGGAGTTCTGCATCATGCTGAGCGATAAGCTGCTTTACCTGATCGTCAAGGCTATTTACATACGAAACAGCCTCGTTTTGCTTGGCGGTAATCTTATCAAGCTGGGCACGCTGATCTGCCTGCAATGTCTGAAGACTTGCCTTTTGGTTCTCAAGGTCGGCCTTCTTGCTCTCAAGTGCTTGACGCTCTTGATCAAGTGAATCGCGCAGAGCTTTAACGTCAGCAATCATCTTCTTGTCAGACTCGGAAATCTTATCAAGGTAGTAGATGTTGCTCGTAAGCTCCTCAAAAGAGGCAGACGACAGAAGGAGCTCAAGTGCACCCTGCGGACCCGCCTTATAGTTACTTGACATACGAGCACCGAGCTGCTTGCGCTTCTCGGCCATCTCGGCTTCTTTTTGCTTGATCTCTTGCTGCTTGGATTCGATATCGTTTTGCGTGCTATCAATCTGCTTCTGAACGTCTTCAACCTTATTGTTGGTTTCGTTCATTGCACTTTGCATCGATGAAACCTGCTCCGACAGCTCCTTCAGCTTTGCCTGAGCCTCATCGTACTTGCTTTGAGCAGCATCAATTTCACTCTGTGTAGTTGCCAGCGCAGTAAATGGACGCAAACTTAAGGATGCCGTTACAGCAGCGGCAGCTCCTGCTCCAACAAACAGTTTAAGTACCTCACGGCGAGAAATCGCCTTGTTCTGTATACCATCTTGGCTCGTACGAGCGTCTTGGTCAAAAGTCATTTGGTCTCCTTGTGCGGATAGGGAACGTGGGACCTATCGAGTTATTCTACCCGCTTTTGAGTTTTGAACCAAACTTTTAGCAAAAAGATTGTGAATTTTTTGACGGAACTCCTTTTGTGGCGAGAAGAACCACTGGTAGCCATTACTTTTATCGGTTTTCAATATGTGCCACGTTTTTGATGGAGATTGTCATTCTGCCATCTGATTCTCGTGTAAACTCCAAAAATCCCGGATGATTAGTCATCTCCGAAGGAAAGGTAATCTCGATGCCGGTATCCGTCCGAATCTTGTGACTACGTGTCATGCGTCCGGCAGGCCCTCGTTTAACCGAGACTTCCTCCGGCAAGTGCTTCTCGGCGGCTCGCGCCTCATAGCGCTCACAAATCTCCGGCCTGTCCTCAAAAACCTGGCGCCCGACGTTGACGGGATCAACCGTTTCGTGTACTTCAACGGCGGCGGCAACGGCCGCTTTTGCACGAGACACTTCCACTGCCGGCTCAAGGTTATACTCTTCGGCCAATTCCTGAACAATGCCGGTAACCTCGCTGATTACTTCTTGGCTTGACGCCTCGGAAGAGCACTGCAAAAAGAGTTCGGACATGATATGACGAGCCTGACCAGCCATAAGGCGCTCATGATCGTGAAAATCAATTGAACCCGTACCCAAATCAATGACTGCATAGGTATCGACTTTTTGTGTGGGATTTGGAAGTGTGGCATCCTGTCGCAAAATCTCATTAGACGTTGCGGACACGTCGTGGACAAATGCCTGTTTTCTTGGGAGAAGCACAATCGCAAAGAGTCGGCGAGTATCCCCGTCAAAAGCATCATCATCGCCACTCGCCTCATCTGCAGTATCCGCAGATGTTGCAGCATCGGTGTTGAGATAGTCTGCCACCAAAAGATCACACTGCTCGGTTTCATCAACCTTGCGAAGATTTTCCCAGAACCACTGGGCAATCTGCGCGGAAAACTCCACGAATCCAAAATCGCCGTGTGTATATTCTTGAAGCCCGCCTGCAAAGTTGCTCTTCTCGGCAAACTCACCGTGGCGAGATTCCGGATTTGACGTAATCTTGCGAAGGCGGCGCTGCACGTACGAGCGCGTCTGCCTGTCCTCCAGATCCAAAGCGGTGTCAGAAAAGTGCTTTGTGCCCGTCTCAAAATCAAAGACGTGCAGGATGGCTTTGGAAACGCGAAGCATGTACTAAAACTCCTAACGGGGCAAAAAAGCCGAACTCTATCGTGAAACGTGCAGAATAGGATCGCCAAGCTTGACCAAAGGACGGCCGCCTACCAGTGTGCCCGACTCCCCAACCAAATCGATATGACTAAACTTGTCCGCATTGGTAACGGTAATGACAATCACGTTTTCATATCCGGCAGACTCAATGCCCAACGAATCAAATGCGATAAGCGGAGTTCCGGCCTTAACGTTGTCATTTGCATGCACGAAACGCTTGAAACCCTTACCGTTCATCTTGACGGTATCCACGCCAATATGAATCAAAATCTCAATACCGCTCTCAGTAGTCAGACCAATTGAGTGGTTGGTTACATTGGTAGCGGTTACGCGAGCATCACACGGAGCGTAGATACAGTCAAGGCCAACGGGCAAAATGCCATAACCTTCGCCAAAAAGACCGCTTGAGATTATCTCATCATGAACCTCTTGTACGCTCACCAAAACACCTGAGCAGGGGGCATATACGGTGTCCTCCCGTGTCGTAAACGTGGCCTTCTGCGGTGTCTCGTCATCGTTGGCAGACACGAACACATTTTTGACCTTGGACCAAAGACCCATGATTCCTCCTGTAGCTCAATACGTTTGACGAGAAGCGCTTCATGCGCGCGGTATCATTCTACCGGTAACCATTCTACCTAAGTGGGACGCCAAACGAAACGGACGGATATTCAAAAGTTGAATATCCGTCCGTTTTACCCACCGGTGTAAGAAACCAAGCGCGTAAATGCTTTCGCCTGTGCCTCTTTAGCTGATCCTGCGATTACCCCGGAAGATAATGCTGCGCGCCGTGAAATAGGTCAGCAGGAAATAGCCGCCATATACCGCAAGCACCAATGCAATCGTTCCGACTAACGAAGAGGCGATATCGATGCCCCCTACAATAGAAACCACATCCGCCACAATTGAAAGCGCTACAAACGCATGAGCACTCGCAACGATCAAAGGCAAGAGGAAATAAACACCGATCTGAATGAACAGCGCTCGGTTTACCGTGCTTCTCTCAGCACCAAGCTCCGCCAAAACCCGATACGCGCGTACGTTATCCGATGCTTCAGAGAGCTGCTGCAGAGCAAAGATTGAAGCGCAGGCAATAAGCAGGATAAAGCCAATATACAGCGCAAGATAGGTAACGGCTGCCGTCATAAGGCTGGTTCTTTCTGCGGTCTCTTTGGTTGAGGAGAGATTCAGCACTGCCCACTCGTCTTTATCTTCATCACCGAGAAGAATGCCGTTACCAAAAGCGGTCTTTTTGGCATCTTGAAGGGTCTTCTCGCCCGCATCTTTTGTTTGAGCGTAGTTGACGAAAAGAACCGAGCTCTCCAGAGAAGCTTCTTTGGGCAGAGCATTATCAGAGACGACCAATGTTCCTGTTGCAGAATGCTCACTTACACTGCCGGGCATCCGAAGCTTATCGTCGTAGCCACCGGCAACCGAATGATACGTCGTACCATAGAGATCAAGTGTCTTGTTGTCCTGCGAATACTTCTTCCAGAAATCTATTACTTTGGCATTTGAAGTGGTCCAGACGAGATATCCGTCTTGGCCAAAGTCAACCGGAGACAGCCCGTTTATTTGCCGTATACGGTTATATTGCGAAGCCGTAATAATGGGAACGGGCAGAGATCCCACCATATCATCGTCTACATACCCGGGATAAATAGAGCTTGGATTAACGCCGGCATGTTTTGCAAATACCCCAAAGTTCAACTCAACCTCACCACGAGAATCTTTGACCATATAAAAGTCAACCTGAGTAGAAGTATCCATCAAAGAATCCCACTTGGGATAGCGGGAGCGAGCAAGCTCATTTAGGTCCATCGTAGATATGCTTTTGGGATCCATGCTGTGGTTGACGGTCATGGAAAGCGTTGCATCAACCGAAGTAATGGCTTTGAACTGTGCATTTATCGCTTCAACAAGCGAGAAACCCGAGCAAAAGCCACAAATAGCAATAAAGAGCATGGCGCACACCATCGAGATGGAAAGCCACGCCGTATTTACCCTGCTGTTGAACTGGCGCAGAGTAAAAGCATTCAAACCGCGAAAATAAAAACTCTTCCTTGATTGCACAAAGCGAAGCAAAAACCCCGACATCGAAAAGAAAAAGAGCAACGTTCCTACAGACACCAAAGCCGTTGCGCCCGCAAATTCTCCGTCCATCTTTCTCATACCGTTATGCAGCAGCATACGATATGAAATGCCGATGATAACAAGTGAGGCAATAAACAAAACGACGGAAACAGCAAGATTTCTGACTTTTATGTTTTCACTCACCTTATCGGCGTCAATAAGATCAATGAGCTTGTAGCGTGAAATCGTCACGACATTAAAAAGCAGTGACACCGCAAACATAATGGTGAAGTACACAATGGTTGAAATACATGAATGTGCAGAAAAGACAAAGGTAAATTCTTTAATCTGCGCGTCAAAAAGACGTGCCGTGGCATAGGTCATCAGCTGTGAGCCAAAAACACCCGCAACAAGTCCAACCGCAAGCGCCAACACACCAACAATCAACGTCTCTAACACGATAATTTTTGAAACATCTTGTCGTGTCATGCCTAAGGTGAGATACATGCCAAACTCATGTTTGCGGCGGCGAATCAAAAAACGATTTGCATAGACAACCAAAAAGCCTAAAACAATGGCCAGAAATACCGAAACACCCGTGATAACCCCGGCCAGCAGTTGCACGATGGCGCGGCTGTCATCACTGAGATTTAAGACAACCGTCTGTTGTGTGATGGAATTGAACGCATAAAAGAGAGCCACACCTATCGCAAGCGTCAAGAAATAAACGCTAAAATCACGGATGGACTTACGTACATTTCCAAGAGCAATTTTAGCGTACATCAGCGCCCTCCCCTCCCAGGAAGGAAACGACGTCCATAATCTCATCAAAGAACTGCTTACGGCCCTTCTCGCCACGAACGATCTCGTTAAAGATGCGACCGTCTTTGATAAAGACCACACGGTGCGCATAGGAGGCCGCAAACGAGTCGTGGGTAACCATGGCAATGGTAGCTCCCGTGCGGTTCATACCCTCAAAGCTCTCAAGCAGAGCGCGGGCATTCTTGGAATCAAGGGAACCCGTGGGTTCGTCCGCCAGCACAAGCGAGGGGTTGGTGACGATTGCGCGAGCCGCAGCTACGCGTTGACGCTGGCCACCGGACATCTCGTGCGGGAACTTGTCGAGCACCTCGGATATCTCCAGGCGATGCGCCACTTCCTCCACGCGCTGAAGCGTCTCTTTGGCGCTCACGTGGCCGATGGTCAGCGAGAGCGCAATGTTCTCCCGGGCCGTCAGCGTATCCAACAGATTGGCATCCTGAAAGATGAAGCCCAAACGATCGCGGCGAAACGTTGCAAGGTCACGGCCACGCAGACTGGTAATCTCTTGATCGTCAACGAAGATGTGGCCTGCCGTCGGCTGGTCGATGGTGGAGATGCAATTCAAAAGCGTTGTCTTACCGGATCCCGAAGGTCCCATAATGGCAATGAACTCACCGCGTTGAACGGATAGGTTGATGCCGTCGAGTGCCTTGGTGATGTTGTTTCTCGCTCCGTAATATTTCTCAAGATTCTGACATACCAGTACAAACTTCGGTAAAGCAGAGTTGTGAGTTGGCTGAGCTGTCTGCTGCATATGGACACCGGCAGGGGCAATGGGGCTATTGGGCATGAGATGTCTCCTTTGAACAAGACGTTCTTCTCGCGTACGAATGTCTTTATCATCACACGGGCGCATCCACAAAGCCATCGATACACCTTACAAAAACCTTACGGTTTTATCACATTGCTTGCGCCATAATAGGATAAACAAAATGGCAACCATACGGGAGCTTCTATGGAGCTTGTAATCAAACGATTCGGTGAGTTGAGTGCGGAAGAACTCTACGAGATTCTTTCTCTCAGAGCGGAAACCTTCATTGCTCAGCAAAAAATTGTCTACAACGATTTAGACGGTCTCGATTATCGTGCCACACACGTTTTTTATCTGGATACTCCACAAGGTGAAGAGACGCAGGGCGAGAAGACCGTTGCTGCCTATCTGCGTATACTTGATCCAGGTATCGTATATCCTCAACCGACGATCGGTCGTGTGTGCTCGCGCCGTAAGGGATGCGGTATTGGTGGCAAACTCTTACGCGATACCATTGCCTATCTGGCAGAAAATACCGGATCCTCGACACTTCTTGTAGAAGCTCAGGCTAGTGCGGAAGCCGTATACCGCCGTGAGGGCTTTGAGCAGACGGTTCAAACAGACGGTCCAATTGAACACTTTGGCGTTAAGCACCATCTGATGTCGCTTGACCTCAACAAGGTACGCAAAATCTCAGGCATTGACGGCATGCCTGAAAAAATTGATGAATCCTGCGTAACCATACGCCCCGTACACGCAGATGAACTGTCACTTTTACAGCGTATCAGCACCAATGCCTTTGTCGATACCTTCTTAGCTTTCAAGACCGCCGACGATCTTGCCGATTACGTCGAGGATGCGTACGGCGCAGATACCCTCGCACAAGAACTTGCAGACCCTGAAGCTGCCTTTTATTTTATTGAAGTCAACCGTGAGGTTGTGGGATACCTTAAACTAAGCGTCGGATACGCACAAACCGAAGCACAGCGTGCAGACTCCCTTGAGGTGCAGCGTATTTACCTGCTGCCTTCCTATCAGGGTCGTGGTCTTGGATCTCTCCTCATGTCGTTTGCCCTTACGCAAGCCCAAAAGTTGGGTAAAACACGCGCGTGGCTCGGCGTTTGGGGACACAACGAGCCTGCAAAAGCTCTCTATGCCAAGTTTGGTTTCAAAAAGTTTGGTCATCATACCTTTGTCATAGGATCCGATCACCAGACAGATGAACTTTGGGAAAGAGCCATTTAGCGTGCGAGAAGATCTGCCATGCTCTCGCTAAACGTAATGGTAACCGCAGTTCCCACACCTACCTCAGACGATACGGCCACGGAAAGTCCCATCTTGGTACACAGCTGATGAACCAAATACAATCCAATGCCGGTTGATTTGGCATATTTGCGGCCGTTTTCCCCCGTGAATGCCTTATCAAAAACCCGGGGAATATCTTGTGCGGGAATGCCGATACCGTTGTCAAAAACGGTAAGACTTGTCACATACGTTCCTGCAGAAACTTCTTTTTGATCTGCGGATATTTTAACTTCTGCCTCTCCGGGAGCAAGATCTTCTCGCCGATATTTTGCCGCATTGATAAGCAGCTGGCTCAAAATAAATTCGAGCCACTTAGGGTCTGCTTTGACGCAATATGCAAGATGTTCGAGGTGCGGTACAACGCCCGCATCAATCAGAGCGCGTGCATTGGCGCGAAGTGCGGCTCTCACGACACTTTCCAGACGTACCGAACGAATGGAGAAGTCTCTATCAAGAGCGGCTCCCCGTGCATAAAAAAGAGCCTGTTCAACAAGGGACTCCACCTTAGAAAGCTGAAGGTCCATGGCATCGGTTGCTTGTCCGGGATTGTTCTGTGCAATTAGGTGGGCTGCGGAAATGGGAGTTTTTATCTCGTGTACCCACATCTCAATATATTCACGATATTCTCGCGATGCCGCACGATTCTTTGCAAGCCGGTCTGCCATTGATTTTGACATGGCTTTCAGCGCCTCATAAAAAAGCTGCTCTTCATAGGTGGTAGGTGCAGCCGACATTGAAGGTGTCAAAAAAGCATTGACGTCCATGGCTTTAAGATCTTGCGAAAGTCTTTTATAAAAGCCAAACCGATGAAGATAATCGGCGATAAGACCCACAAAAGACACGATTACGATTAAACAGATGCTGTACCAAATGATAAACGGAGTAACGCCCGCTATATACAACGTGGCAAAAAGCACTATCGACATCGCAAGGATTGCCAGTATGGCAATCGTTCGGTTTTTGAGATAGATAAAAAAATTCATGTTTGTGCACCACACAACCCGCAGAGCCGTATGCCTATATGACGATATACCCAAGACCGCGCCGCGTGCTCACATACTCTTCCACACCAATACCGGCAAGCGTCTGCCTCAGATGGCTCACATTAACCGTGAGCGTATTGTCATCGACAAACTCATCCGACTGCCAAAGCTCTTCCTGAATGCGCTGACGGGACACAACGGTGCCGGCGTTACGCATCAAAATTGCCAGTATCCGCAGCTCGTTTTTGGTTAACTCCGCGCTTCCTCCTGCCGCATGAACCCGACAGGCCGCGGTGTCAAGGGTAACGCCACCGTGTGTGATCTCGGCTGACGGTTCTGCCACTACACCAACGCGACGAAGTACCGTTGCAATATGGAGCAGTAAAATCTGTGTATTATACGGTTTTGCCACAAAGTCGTCGGCACCCAAAGAGAGCATCATAAGTTCATCAAGATCGGAGTTTCTGCTGGTTACTGCAATAATGGCAACGTTGCTCTTTTGTCGCACTTCTCGGCATACGTGCTGTCCGTCCACTCCCGGCAAATTGAGATCCAAAAGAACCAAATCAACTCCGGACTGTAAAATTTGCCCGGGAACATCGACAAACGACGTAAGCGCACATGCGTCATATCCATTGCGCTGCAACAGCGTCACAAGCTCATCTCTGATTTTTTGGTCGTCTTCAACTACCAGTAGTTTTTGCATCATCAATCCAAACCACACAGGCGCAGCGCATTGGTCCAAAGCGCATCATAGGTTTCTTGTTTTGAAGCCACACCGGCTTCGGCACGTATGCGGGCGAGAAGTTCTGCGGAAAACGCCACCATCGCAGGTTCACACTCACTGCCGCGCAAGGGCTCGGGAGCCATATAGGGCGCATCCGTCTCCGAAAGTATCTGCGCACTTGGACATGCCAGTGCGGCACTCCGGATATCTTCCGAGCGCTTAAACGTTGCCGCTCCGCCAAATGCGACATAACAGCCAAGTTCCACAAAGGGTGCCATAACTTCCACGCCGTCAGTAAAGCAATGCAGATCGCAGCCGGCCTCAGGGACACCTTCCTGCTCAAGAATGGTTTGCGCCACATCATGTGCGTGGGTATTGCCTTCTCCGTCACGAAGATGCAGCTCCACGGGCAAACGATGCTCATGCGCCATACGGAGTTGCGCCCGAAAAGCACGTACCTGAGCTTCCTCACAAACCTCACAGTACGGCCCAAAATCAAGGCCAATCTCACCTACACCAAGCGTACGCTCACATGCAAGCAACTGCTCCATGCGCGCACGGGCGTCATCATCAAAATCCGCCGCCGAATACGGATGCGCACCCGCAATGACGAAAACATTTTCAAGAAGCTCCGGAACATTCTCGTATGCACCCGCAAACGTTGGCGGCACGAGACCGCACTCTGCAAAGCGTGAGAGATATTCGCGAGCCTTTGCAATGGTTTTGCCAAACCACGCCTCCAGCGCCTGAGGATCTTTCCACGTATCCGGAAACTCATGAGCAAACGCTGGATCTATGGGGCATACCAAAAGTCGCACACCCGCAAGAGCCGCACGCACAAGCGATAGAGCCGCATCATGGTCTTCCAGAGATCCCAGGTGCCCGTGGGTATCAGCAAGAGGAGCAAGAGGGGTGGGCGCTTCATGGGCACGACCGCGAATATCGTGAAAAAGACAGCTGTCTTCAAACGTCAACGAATCGACGTCAGCCATGGACAAATGTGGTTTCTTCCCCATACGCCCCTCCTTCTGCCAGCGCCATGGCAAGGCGCACAAAATCCTTCACTCCCAACGCTTCCGCACGAACGGTAGGCTCTATATGTGCGGCGAGAAACGCTTTCTCTAGTGTATCTTTTTTAAATCCCGAAGCTCCCATAGAGTTACGGATGGTTTTTCTGCGCTGCGCAAATGCGGCGTCAATGACGCGTGCGACCCAGGCAAGCTGCTCGGATGTCAATACGCTGGTGCCCGAAGGATCTGTCATGGGAGCTCTTTCAAGACGTACGACGGCGGAATTGACGCGCGGAGGTGGCATAAAATTACCTGGCGCTACCTCAAAGCGGCCGGAAACCTGTGCATAGAGAGCAAGCTTGGCAGTATATGCGCCATACGCTTTGGTACCGGGCTTTGCCGCAATACGATCGGCAACCTCGGCTTGCACCATAACGACAGCCTGTTCAAGCGTTGTAAATTCCTGAAAAAATAGAAGGATCAGAGTGGCCGCCACCTGATAGGGCAAATTGGAAACAAACTTATTGGGGCCAATCAAAGCCCCACTCGCTTCTTTGCCCTGCGTGTCTGCAAACACCCCAAGCGAAGCATACGCATCCCCCACCAGCTGAGGCGTTGCTTTCAGGGCATCTCCCATGCACAAAACAAAAGAGTCTTGATGCGGCTCTTTACACGTTGCCGCAAGCACACCCTCAAGCTCGCGGTCAGCCTCAATCGAACAGACTGCACGAACGTAGTCGAGCATTGCTACCGTAAGCGTTCCGAGCCCGGGTCCTACTTCCAAAACCACATCATCTGAGGTCAGCTCGGCAAGCCGGATGATTTTGCGAATGATGTTGTCTTCCACCAAAAAATTCTGACCCAGCCGATGCTTTGTGGCAAGCCCAAAGGCTTCCAGTGTCTCACGAGTTGCACGAGGATTGGCCAACCATGAGGCTGCATCTTGCGCGGCAAACGTCACTTCTCGCTCACCTTTATTTTGTGGAAGCAAGACGGGGGAACAGTGCTTCTCCCTTGGTAACAGCAAGTCCGCCGGAAAGCTTGCCCCACGTACAATCTTTTTCAAGCGCACATGAAGTTATCTCATCCTCGCCCAAACTCATACGGCTGAGTACCTCAGCCGATGTCGTAGGCATAAAGGGCATCAAAAGATGGGCACTGATACGAATGGCCTCCAGCAGCGAGTAAATGATTTCCGCAAGCTCGCTCACGCGCGCAGGATCTTTTGCCACGTTCCAAGGCGCGGACTCTTCAATGTAGTGGTTGGCGGCATGAACAAGCTCCATGACCACATCTTTTGCTCCCACATAGTTCATATGATCCATGCAGGTAGCGTAGCGCCCATAGATACCGTCAGCCAGTGCTTTTAAGGGATTTTTATCAGAGATGAGCGCACCGTCAACGTGAGGCGTGCACCCTGCAAAGTACTTGTCGCTCATATTAAGCGAGCGAGAAACCAAATTGCCCCAGCTGTTTGCAAGGTCCGCATTGTAAACCTGCTCCATACGCTCAAAGGAAATGCCGGAATCTTCACCGGGTACCACGTCAGTCATGAAGTAATAGCGATATCCCTCAACGCCCAAAAGCTTTACGACATCCTCGGGTGCAATGGCATTGCCGCGCGACTTTGACATCTTCTCTATCGCACCGGTCTCAGAGTTCCGCACGTTAAGAAAACCATGGGCAAATACGCGCTCAGGTACACTCTCACCAAGAGCCATAAGCATTGCCGGCCAGATAACACAGTGAAAACGGATGATGTCTTTGCCTACTACGTGCATCTGAGCAGGCCAGAAGCGTGCACGCAAGGCGGCCGCCTCCGGAGAATCATCGCCATACCCAACCGCGGTATAGTAGTTGAGCAGCGCATCAAACCACACGTAGGTAACATGGCCTTCATCAAAGGGAACGGGAATTCCCCAGTCAAAGCTTGTACGAGAAACGGATACGTCCTGAAGTCCCGACTCCACAAAGGAACGAACCTCATTGAGACGAAAATCAGGCTCTACGAACTCGGGATGTTCTTCGTACAGTTTAAGGAGGCGATCCTGAAACTCGGAAAGTTTAAAGAACCACGACTCTTCCGTTACACGCTCAAGCGGACGATGGCAGTCGGGACATAGATGCTGTCCTTTTGTCCCTTGCTCTTCATCGGCCTTCTCTACCTGCGTCTCGGTGAAGTACGTCTCTTCATGAACGCAATACCATCCGTCATACGAACCCTTATAGATATAGCCCGAATCGCGCATACGCTCCCAAAGATACTGCACGGCGCGATACTGGCGGGGCTCGGTTGTCCGAATGAAATCATCGTAGGAGACCTCAAGCTCATCCCACAAATCCTTGAAATACGGGGCCTGAGAGTCACACCACGCCTGCGGCTCCATTCCGTGCTCAGCCGCAGCCTGGGCGACCTTCTCGCCATGCTCATCCATGCCCGTCAAAAAGAGGACATCATAGCCGGCAGCTCGACGAAAACGTGCTTGTACGTCGCACAAAAGCGAGCAATACGCCGTACCAAGATGCGGCTTTGCGTTGACATAATAGATGGGCGTTGTAATGAAATATGGCTGTTTACCCTCGGGCATACCGGCTCCCTCAACAAACTTCAGTAACTTTGAAATTGTACCGCAGGATGGCACTCCCGTTGTTCAAAAGCCATACTTTACTGGCTCCGCTTCTCGGGAGCCCTCCGCTCACGGCGTATGCACGGCTTTCAAAATGGCTTCATACACAACATCACGATCAAGCGAGAAGGACTTGGAGAGCCGCTTTGCAAGCGTAGACTTACGTTCTCCCGCTTCAAGCCCTGCCTGGATGGCATCTGCAAGCGTTTGCTCTGCTGACGGGTTCATGGATGCCTCGGAGGCCTTAGAGCCTTCTTCTGACTCATGCTCTTTGGGAGCGGAGACCACGATGACACATTCTCCCTTGAGGTGTTCCCGCGCCGCAACGGTTGCCGCCAACTCCGGTGCCAACCCACGTATCACTTCTTCGTGGACTTTCGTAAGCTCTCGCACAAGCGCAAGACGACGGCGCGGCATCACCTCGGAGATGGTTGCAAGTGTTGCGGCAACCCTTCGAGGAGATTCATATATCACCAGCGTCGCCGGAATGGCTGCCAGTTGCACTAGGCGATCTTTCTGCGCGCCATGTTTGCGCGGCAAAAAACCTTCAAAAAAGAAATGTTCGCTCGCGAGCCCCGATGCCACAAGAGCGCACGTTACCGCAGACGGCCCCGGAACAACCTCCGTTGCAAATCCCGCATCAAGCACGGCATCCACCAAGCGCTGTCCCGGATCAGAAACTCCCGGCATCCCCGCATCCGATACAAATGCAAGATGTTGACCTTGCGCAAGTCGTTTAAGTGCGGGAGCGATCTGAGCCTCAATAACGTTCTCGTCGCACCTCTGCAGAGAGGCATGTAAGCCAAATGCCGAGAGGAGCTTTGAAGTGACGCGTGTATCCTCACAAAAAATGACATCCGCAGTGGCAAGCGTATCGAGGACGCGTGGTGATGCGTCCGAAAGGTTTCCTATGGGTGTTCCTACCACCGAAAGCAGACCCGATTTTGCAGGTGAAACACGCGGTTGGTTTTCCGCTTCCATCAGTTGAGCATTCCTCTCTCAAACGAAGCAAGAGCAACGCGCGCGTCCCACCCTGCCAAAAACGCGCTCGTCTTCCAGGTCTGGAAAAACCAGGCAGGACATCCGCGATATGCGGCAAGCTGTCCGGAAGCATAAATACGCTCAAGGGCAATGCGACCCTCAGCGGTCATGGAGCCGTCCGGCGTGGGAAGCGAAGCCGACCACTTTCCCACCATCACCGGCAAATCTCCCGATGAAACCTGAAGAAGATAAGAACGCTTTGCGTCTATCACTCTCTGAATACCTAAAGGGCCGGAACAGTCAACGGAAGAAGGTGTTTTGTCCAAGTGACAATCAAGCCATACATTTGTATAGGATTGTTGACTCATAAAACGCCGCCAGCCTGAAGGCCATCCCCCGTCGGGAAGAATAACCACCGGATCTTCTCCCGCAACCGTACGGACAATGTTGTATGCGCGGCGATAATAGTTGCGCAAAGAGTGAGCCGGTACCCCGTCAATAACGCGCAGTCCCTGACGGATACGCGGTTGCACCTCATCGGCAACTTCAATGCCAAAAAATCCCAAACGATGTGCATAACGTTGCGCAAGCTTTTTGATAATTTCAAGGCTCTTCTCGCAAGAAATGCGAGTACGGGGAGAACCTCCGGGAGTACTGTCTTGTCCGTCAGGAAGCCCCGGATTGACGGCAAGTACGAAGATGACGTGGAGCCCGATTTCCTCGGCCCACTCAAGCGCTCTGTCCACCATATCAATGCACGGTTGATATGGTGTGTTTTGAGGTTCAAAGACATACCACGGTATCGGCAAGCGCAACGCATTAAAGCCTCGCGCCGCAATCCGAGAAAAATCTTCGGAGTGAATGAAAGAGGCGCGATGAGCACGCACAAGCTCTGCGTATTCATCCTTTCCAAGTTTGGCCGCCAACGACACCTCATCAACCGTGGCAGTTCGTGCAAACGGTTCAGGAGTTACCCAAGGTTCCAACGTCAACCAACCCGTTAGGTTAACTCCCCGTAAGACCTTGGTGGCCGCCATTGCCGCCCCTTTCAGAATACGCATACACGTTACGTATACACGTAGCGCTTTTATAATCTAGTCTCAGTATACCCGGCTACTCGCGCGTATAGATGGCACAGTTAAGAGGCGTCTCATAAACTTCAATTTGCGAGACAGGCACACCTTGTGCGGCAAGTCGGTCAAAAAAGTATTTGGCAAGATTTTCCGCCGTCGTACGAAACGGAAGAATCGAAAGGGTAAAGCCCTCTTCATGAAGGCACTCGATGGTCTTTTCCATCAAAGACCCCTCTTCGACTAAAAACGTATGATCGAGTTCATCGGTAAGCTCACGGAGCCTCTTTTTGAAAACGCCAAAATCCATGACCATGTCTTTCGTGGTTCCCTCGCTCCCAAGATAAGACTGTGAGATATATGCCACCACGCGCCACCGATGGCCGTGCAGATTCTCGCACTTTCCATAATAGTCAGTCAGAAAATGCGAGGCATCAAACGAACTTTCAGTTTTTAAGCTATACATTGTTACTGTTTTCACCATGTGTCTTTTTACTTGTTTGATTTTTCCCATGATGCCGGCGGCGAGAAGAAGCATTTTGCTGTTCTGTGGCCGGCGCTTGAGCCTGCGACGTTGCATGAGAGCGCCGCGGACGACGTATTTGCTTGTCGTGCGGTGGTGTCTTCTGTGAAGTCTGCGGCTCTGCTTCACGCATGCCCGCACGGTCTCCCGGATGGCGTGTACGTTTTGTGCGCTGGGGAGTATTCTGAGTTGATGTCTTGGTCGTCTCAGGCAACCCCGCTTCCTGACGGTGATGGCGACGGCGACGTGGCACATCAACGGGTATTTCAACAGGACTTACGTCTTTGGCATCTTTTGTTTCATTTTCATACGTTGGCGCCATGCGAGAAGGACGTACCCGATGAGTGCGCGGTACCTTAACAAACAGATCGGGATTTATCTCAGGCTCTTCTTCCTCAAGAACGCCATGCTCGCGATCAAGTTCGGCCAAAGCCATCTGCACATCGGGAGATTCGAGTTTTTCAAGCACTTGTCGCGTTACGGTATCAGGGCGACACGCGCAGCCAAACTCTTCCGCTTTTTTCTTCGCGGCATCGGAGGCCGTCATATCCCCCAAGGGAATGCGTACCGTTTTGCCATTTTCCAGACGGATTACAACTTCCTCTTTCGGCGTGTTGTATTCAACAATTTTTCCGGTTCCAAGGGGAGTTTCAATGACGGCATTGCGCTTGGGAGCACGATTCTTAAAGTCCTTATATGCCTCAAATTCATAGCGCAAACAACACATGAGGCGTCCGCACGCTCCTGAGATTTTCGTGGAATTAAGAGGCAGGTCTTGCTCTTTTGCCATACGGATAGAAATAGGCTCAAACGAAAGGCCAAATCGGCGGCAGCAAAGCTCTTGTCCGCAATGACCATATCCGCCGATAACGGCCGCTACCTCACGCACGCCAATCTGTCTCATATCAATGCGCTGATGCAGCTCATGAGACAAGTCTCGTACCAGCTGGCGGAAGTCAACTCGCTCATCGGCCGAGAAGTAACACACGACCTTCTCGCCATCAAAGAGATATTCCGCTCCCACCGGCTTCATATCAAGATTTTCTTCAGCGGCAAAGCGGCAAAATATGGGGAAAGCGTCATCTCCCATCTGAGCAAGTTGTTCCGCGCGTTCAAGATCCTCAAGCGAGGCCACGCGGAGCACCGGTTTAAGCTCGGCATCCCCAATGGTATCTGCGAGTTCGTCGTCCGTGACATCGCGAACATCATCGATAACGAGTCCAATCTCTTGTCCTCGTTCCGTCTGGCAAATAACGTGATCGCCCTCTTGCGCGCCTGAGTCTGACCAATCAAACCACAGGCCACGAGCGGCATATGAAAACTTTACCGGTACAACGGCGGGCATGTAAGCGCCTCCTTGATAGCAAGCAGCATCGTCTCTACGACGAGCTGGGGAGTTACCATGTGCTCGAGGTTGAAAGAGGCTTCCTGAATGGCAGCAAGCGCTCTGATCACCCCGCGCGTATATGTTCGTGAAGCAAGGCGGTCAACCACGTCGGCAACGTCCTCGTTCACAATTGGTTCTGATATATTCTCGCAGCGGACAAGGACGTCTCGAAGGAGCGACTCTGCAGCAGCGAGAGCTTCCATCATACCTGAACGTTCCCGTACGGTAAGCTCTCGCTTATTGGCCTTCTCAACTTCTTTAAGAACTTTTTTCTCCAAAAAATCCTTATGAGTCTCAAGGGCCTCCTCTTGAGCACGTTGAAGCGTGCCGAGCGGTATTTTGACTTCTGCCACGATTTCTCGCGCATTTCCTAAAATATCCCACGAATCGCAGCGCAGCGTATCACCTACCGCCTCCACCATCAGACGACGCACTTCTCTTCTTGATGGTGAAGCGAGAAAATCCAGCGCCCTTGAAGGAGTTCCGATAACCGCAAGTGCCACACGTGCTTCCGTTTGGCTTGCCACCGTCTTACGCATAACCGCCGAAAGTGCATCTTTTTCCGAAAGCGTACGAAACGGAACCACTTGGCAGCGAGAACAAATCGTGGGAAGCACGGTTGAGGTGCTTCGTGCACAAAGAATAAATATGGCGTCACGCGGAGGCTCTTCGATGGTTTTCAGCAGTGCGTTTGCCGCTTCGGTCCGCAAAAGATCGGCCCGATCAAGAACGTATACCTTATTTTGAGCTTTGATGGGAGCAAGCATCACGTCGGAGATAATCTCTCTGACCTGACCGATAAGATATCCCGAAGCACTCTGCGGCTTGTACCAGTGCACATCGGGGTGTGTATGATGTGATACGCGGATACAGTCCTCACAGGTGCCATCTCCCCCATGCGGGCATACAATGCTCTTTGCTACGGCCTCGGCAGCGGCGATCTTTCCGGATCCCGGGGCTCCCACAAAAAGATACGCATGGCTCAAACGCCTCTGCTCAAAAGCCCGTCTGAAAAACTCTCGTACCCGTGGCTGCTCATGTAATGTCTCAAAGGCCGGGATTTGAGTTTTTCCGGTCTTTGTCAAAGGCGTATGTTGTAGCAACTCCTTAGGCATCTTGAGCTCCAACCTCAAGACCAAACGTTTTGGCTTCTTGTATCTCCGGTACAAGGTCACAAAGGTCGGCAACCGTACGAGCATGAACCTCTGCAATGGTGCCATATGCCGATACAACATGCACGCGAGAAGGTTCTGCCACGGAAAGACGTATATATGCCTCGCGTACACACCTTTGAAAGGCTGCTCCTTCTGCTTCCATACGATCGGCACCGTTGGTGGTTGCGCGCTGAAATGCCTCAGCGGGCTCTAAATCAAAAATAAGCGTCCGTGTGGGAACAACGCCACAGCTCCCTAGATCATTTGCCCGACGTACGACCTTCTCGTCAATGCCGCGACCGCCTGCCTGATACGCAAATGTAGAATCATAAAACCGATCACAAAGCACAATTGCTCCGCGAGCAAGAGCAGGTTCAATGACTTGGCGCACCAACTGCGCACGAGATGCCTCATAGAGCAAGAGTTCGCACTCATCGGCCATATCGGTATTGGACGCATCCAAAAGAAGGGCCCGAATTTTTTCGGAAATGGCCGTTCCTCCGGGTTCACGCAGACGCACTAGTTCTTTGTCGGTTTGCATAAGTGCTTCTGCGAGAAGGTCTGCCTGGGTTGATTTGCCCACACCGTCTATGCCTTCAAGCGTGATGAACAGACCGCGCGCCGACATATCCGTTGTTTCATCTAAACACCGACGTATCATTGTATCCGGCAAATCATTCCCTCCTCTGCAGAACCCATAAATGTGAGCAAACTTCTCTCAATTGTGCTGAAACTATGGTGATGCAACATTTTTTCAGTCCTTCTATCATACCCACTTCGTTTGGGGTATCAATGAAGAAGGACGGACGTTGGAGAGGGACGTCCGTTCAAGAAATTCTTAGAGCTTACGGCATGTACGTATAGGCTCACGCAATCACCTGACTTCATTTTTTACTCGTTTTTCGTCCTGTTTTTTTGTGAGAAGTGCGCTTTGTCCCAGCGCCACGTCCCCGTGAAGCAGACGTTTTCTTCTCTTTACCGGGACAATCGTAATTGGGGCAGAGCTTCCAAGGCCCTCTCTGCGTCGTAACGACCACCAAAGGAGCACCACAATCAGGGCAGACTTCGTCTGTACGCTCAAGTTCTCCGCGCGCAGGCAAAGGATAACTTGTTCCGCATTCTTCGTAGTTTGTACAGCGGATAAATCGCTTGCCGGTGCGCTCGGATTTATGGGCTATGAGATCTCCGTGTTTTCCGGCTGCCTTACAGACGGGACACTCGCCCACGACAAGGTCGGGCTCTGCATTTGTAGGACAAGCGGGATTGACGCACATCTCATATGCACGCTGACGAAACGGCTGTACCTTGATACGCGGGGCACCGCACTCAGGGCACACCCCCGCTTCGCCCTCAAGGGGCTCAATGCGTCCCTGGGGCAATGGATAGGTCACGTCACAATCGGGCCAACCCATGCAGCCTACAAAGCTGCCGCGTGTCTTGGCCGATGTCTTCACAACCAGATCTTTGCCACATTTGGGACATACGCCAACTTTGGCATCCGCCGTTACGGCGTCCGCAATAGCCTCGGATAAGTCTTCTTCATGCTCGATGAGAGTGTCAATCATGTCTGCCAAAAGAGTTCTCGAATGGGTAACGACACCGTCACGGGTATCTTTGCCTTCGGACACCTTTGTCATGTCTTCTTCAAGTTCGGCCGTCATATTTGACGTGGTGATCCGCGGAACAAACTGCATAAGCGCATCAATGATTGCCATACCGAGTTGGCTGGGCTCGACGGGATCGTTTTTGAGATATTTTCGCTGGTAAAGAGTATCAATAATGGAAGCTCTCGTAGCTTTTGTACCAAGGCCGCGCTTCTCCATCTCCTGAATCAGTTTGCCCTGGCTATAGCGTGCCGGCGGTTCTGTCTGCTTCGCATCAAGATTGAGCTTGGTAACGTCAACAACCTCACCCTGGCTAAGTTCCGGCAGCTGATCGTCCTTCTTAAGCCCAAAAGGATAAATGGCACGAAAGCCCTTCTCGGCAAGAACATTACCGTTTGCAACAAACGGTTGTCCGGCAATGTCCAGCGTAATCTTGGTACCTGCAATGGTAGCAGGCCCCATAAGCGTTGCCAAAAAGCGGCGCGCGATGAGGTTATAGAGCTTCCAAGCAGCAGGTTGGAGCTTATTTTGATCGGCTGCGGCAGTGGGATAGATGGGAGGATGGTCGGTAGACTCTTGTTTGCCTCGCGTTGCGCTCAGCTTCCCGGCAGCAAGAAGCGTCTTGCATACCCCAGCATACTGTGGAACCGACGACAACGTACGGACACAGCCCTTCAAATCCAGCGAAGACGGATAGACCGTGTTGTCAACGCGCGGATACGAAATCAAACCATCCATGTACAGTGACTCTGCGAGCCTCATGGTACGCGCAGGCGACAAACCCTCAGAGGCTGCGGCTGCCTGCAGAGACGTTGTGTTAAAGGGAGCAGGAGGCTGTTGCTTGCGCGATTTTGATTCAATACGAACCACCGTGGCTTGATGCTGCTCTTTCACCGCATCAAAAACCGCATCCGCTTCTTCTTTATTCCAGAAACGAGAAGTGGCGTGCGTAATTTTAAAGGTTGCATCGGAGTTGTCCTCAAGAGGTGTCGCTTCTCCTGAGATAACCCAATAATCTTCAGGGGTAAACGCCAGGCGCTCTCGCTCACGCTCTACCACCAATGCAAGCGTTGGCGTCTGTACACGGCCGGCAGAGCGCGTATTGCCAAAACCGCCGAAACGCACACAGGTCAAATACCGGGTAAGCACGGCGCCCCAAATGAGATCAATGAACTGACGTGACTCGCCTGCAGCCGCCAAATCATAATCAAGTTCAACGAGGTTGTTAAACGCGGTGTCTATCTCATATTTGGTAAATGCGGAATACCGCGCACGAGAAACAGGGAGATCGGCTTTAACCGAAAGTACCTGAGCGAGTGCATCGGAGCCAATGAGCTCTCCTTCGCGGTCAAAGTCCGTAGCAATAATGACGGCATCGGACTTCTTGGCAAGATTTTTAAGAGAACGAATAATTTCTTTTTCCGCAGGCTCTTTTTCCACCGGAGCCCAGATGAGATACGGCAGGCTGGGTATTTTCCAACCTTTAAGATCAATTCCTGCTTTGAGATAAGGTTTCCGTTTTTCCTTATACGGAGGACGCGCAAGGCCGTCGGGTACATCAGCAGGAATATGCTCTCCGTCTTCCGTTGCACCATACCAGCCCTCATCCGCATCAAAGAGCAGCTGTGTTGGGAAATCGGGCTGCAGAATGTGGCCGCGCAAACCGATGGTCACATACTCTTCTCCGCCTTTTCTAAAACGATAGACAGGCGTGTTGTATACCTTATCAGCCTCGGGTTTACCTGACTCAGACAGAAGTCTGGCGATTTGCTGGGCTGCATCGTTTTTCTCGGTAACAATTAGAATCAAGGAAGTGCCTTTCCCGACATTTATACATACAGGCTCAACAACAAATCACCTGTAAGACATCCTGTTAGTCACGATTTGCATACTCTTCTCGCGTCCACTTCAAAGCAGCTTTGCCGTCTTTGGCAATGATCACTGAGCGTGCAACTCCAAGAGCAACCTCATAGAGCAGGATAAGCGCCGCGAACATGAGTGCCATGGTAACCGGGGAGGCGTCAGGCGTGACGACGGCAGAAAGCACGAGAAGTCCCACGTACACGTAGCGCCACTGCTCCCGCAAAACCTTATAGGGAACCAAATGCAAAATAGCAAGGTAAAAAATAACCAACGGCAACTGGAACGCAATGCCAAAACCAACCTCAAACATAATAATGATGCTGAGATAGTCTTCTGCCTCATTGAGCGTTGCAGCAAACTCGGTTGACTGCTGAATGAGCCAGCCAAATGCGGTGTTCAAAATAATGAAATAGCAGAAAATCATTCCAAAGAAGAACAAAAACACCATGGCCGCTACCGTGGGAACCACCCAACGACGTTCCTTCTCATTAAGTGCCGGAAGGAAAAACGCCATAATTTCCCAGATGATAATTGGAGTGCAGATAATAAAGGCAAAGAAAAATGCCACCTTAAAGCGGATGGAAAAGCCTCCAAGAACCGAAAGTACCGTCAGAGTACCTCCCGTAAGAAATTCTCGAATGGGATTTGTCAGCACTTCAATTAAGGCAGGTGTCGCAAAGTAAACCACAATGGCCGTAACAAAAACCGAGACGACTACGATGGTTAGGCGCCGACGAAGCTCACCAAGGTGATCCATCAAAGGCATACGAGCTGGAGTAATTGGCATAATAATCGAAAGCAGGATTTACTCCGTGCCTTCACCCTCCTCTCCTAACTCAGAGGTAACGGACTCATTGGGAAGGGTCTTCTCGGAAAAAGCAGGGGTTGCACCTTCAGCCTCTTTTGCGTCCTCTTTCGCGGCCTCTTTTTGCGCGCGAGAAGAACGCCTGTCTCCCAAATGATACAAATCACGTGCGGAGTTTGTCTTTTTCTTTTCATTGGTATCGGAAGCTGAAGCCTTTGGAGCAGCTCCAACTTCCTCATGAGCTGAATCTGTTTTGGATTCAGTGTCACCGCCATCAACGTCTTTGTTTGAAGCGGGAGCGGCGTCTGCCGGAGCTTCAGTATCCGCTTGGGCACTGTTGTCGGTATCACCCTCGGCACTCTCATGAGCAGCCTCTTTTTTCTGAGCTGCCTCACGCTCAGCCTTAAGACGAGCGCGACGCTCGGCAAAGGTTTCTTGTTTGGGAGCTTCTCCGTCAATGTCAGAATCATCCGATGCCGCAGAACGGAGCTTCTCGGAACGCTTGGGTTTTTCATTCAATACGTCAGCGGCGGGATCCAAAAGATCGGATTGAACCACCTTATTAAATCCTTCCTGCGCCGATCTAAACTGACGCAGTGCCCGGCCAAGCGTCCTGCCCATGCCAGGCAACTTGTCAGGACCAAAAACTAAAAACGAGAAGAGCAAGATTAAAACAAGCTCCGTTTCACCAATACCAAACACGTTTCTAACCCTTTCGGATCATCGTCTTCTAATCATTCTCGCGGACATTAAGATCTTCCGTAACGCCGAGAAGATCAAACACGCGTGCCACGTTCTTTTGCGGATGAGCAACGACAAATACAACCTGTGCTTCCTGAGCGCGATGTGCTATCCCCACAAGAACACCAATACCCGTTGAATCAATATATGAAACATCGGAAAAATCTGCGGTAATTTTTGATGTGTCACCGGTAAGTGCGGCCTCAAGTGCCGAACGAAGCTCGGCTGCGTTTGATACGTCAACTTCACCGTTCACACAAACGATGCATTTGTCTGCCTCATGTGTAACCGTAATATCCAAAGCCATGTTCTCCTCCTTAACTTTACTGTTTGCTCTTGTCCTTACTATCAAGTAACTTCTGAGCGATATCGCGAACATTTTGTGAACCGTCGGAGTCTGCCTCAACAGCTTTTTGAAGAGCCGCATCAGCATCCTCGGCATTACCCATCTTAAGATATATCATGCCAAGGTTGAGCCAGGCGGCGGCACAATCAGGTGATTTTTCGGTCAGATTCTTAAGCGCCGTAACGGCACCTTCCTGATCTCCACTCTGAAATTGAGCAACGGCTCTATCGGCACGAACGGTATCCGAATCACTGCTTGCAAGGTATACGTCATATTCTGATAATGCCTGTTTTATGTGGTCATCCGCCTGTTGCTTGGTGGTGTCATCGGATGCCACCTTACGCAGTGCCACTCCCCAGTTCAGATGAACCTGTGCCAGCTTAAGAGTGGCGGCAAGATTGTTTGGATTTCCCGACAAATCATCGGTGAGTTCTTTTTCCTGCGCAGCGTACTGAGCATTAATGGAATCAGGCGTAGGAGTTTGCGTTTGCACTTTGGAAACCGTGGTTTTTGAGGTCCCGCCACCAAAAATCATGGAAAGAGACGGGATCATCATTGACAGTGCGATAAACAGCGAAAAAATGCCGATGGCAACTTTCTTTCCTGTTGACAGTCTCCCCGATGCTCCCTTTGAGCTCTGAGCCTTAGCATTTGCCGCGTCTTTCTGAGCCTGCAGAAGCTCAGCATCGGAGCGGTTTTTTGACTTGGCCGAACGAGCGGAGTGTTGCCGTATACTTTTTTGCTTTGATGCCTTCTTTGGCATGACATACCTTTCACTGTCCCAAAACCTTCGGGACATTTTCCAAGCGCATTTACTAACTGTTCAGGGTACGCCAGTTTGTGCTTCCACGGAAGAACAGAACGTTCCCGCCGAAGATTCTACAGAATTTTAAGCGTTTGAGGCGTACGCAAAAAACCATTGTTCCCAAGACTTATATAAAGGCGCTTTGCCCCCTATCGACTTTTGCAAGTCTTGCGGCTACCTGTTTGGCCGCAACGACAAACACATCAAGTGCGAGAGAAAGCTCTTCGAGACTTGGATAGCTTGGGGCGAGACGGATGTTGGAATCAAAAGGATCGTTGCCTGATGGCCAGGTAGCTCCTGCAGGTGTCAGCGTTACTCCCATCTCACGCGAGCGAGACACAATGGCGCGAGCAGAACCAACGGGTCCATTAAACGATACGAAATAGCCTCCCTGAGGATGCGACCATGTTGCAACCCCAAGGTCTCCAAGTCCTTCTGTCAGCTTTTGTTCCACCAGTTCAAAACGCGGCCGTAGAAGCTCTGCATGACGTTTCATGTGAGCCTCTACCCCCGCCTTGTCTTTTAAGAAACGCACATGCGCAAGCTGTGAGAGTTTTTCCGGTGATACACGCCGCACGGAAAACGATGTACGAATCTCTTGAATATCGTCTGTGGAAGCGCAAAGCCACGCCATTCCCGACGATGGAAACGTAATTTTAGCGGTAGATGCAAACTCAATAACCAAATTATCCGCACCCTGCTGCTTAAGAGCATCGAAGATGTTAAGCAAGGGCGGGCGCTTCTCGCCTTCTTGCGCAAATACATGGTAGGCATAAGCGTTATCCCATAGAATACGGAAATCCGGTGCTGCAGGCTTCAGAGCAGCAAACGCACGCACAACCTCATCGGAATAGCTCACTCCGGACGGATTGGCGAAACGCGGAACGCACCAAATACCCTTAACCGTTGGATCTTCTTCCACAAACGTACGGACAACATCCATATCGGGGCCATTTTGTGTCATCGGAATAGCAACGTTTTCAAAACCGTAATACTCACTAATCCGAAAATGGCGATCATAGCCAGGAGTTGGACACAAAAACTTAAGACGAGCACCCGGATGCGCAGAAGCAAGCTCTGATGCTTGCCGGGCTAACGGTGGCTGACCCGCGATACCGTGTGTATATGCCATATCAATAACATCATGCATAAGATTCAAGCTGGAAGATCCCGCCACGATAACGTGCTCAAAATCAACATCCAAAAGCTCCGCCGCCAATGCGCGTGCAGACGGAAGACCGTCGGGGTCTCCATAGTTGTCCGCATACGAAGCACCGTCCATCAGATTGGAAGATGAATTCAAAAGATCAAGCATGGGTTTGGAGAGCGCCGTTTGCTCTCGGCTTGGCTTACCGCGCGCCATATCAAGCGTGAGGTGCTTATCCGCAATCTGCCGCGCTTCTTCTCCAATCTCTTTCAGCGCCCTGTCAAGATCCGCATCACTCATACGCTGATAGACATTCCGCTCCTGCAAAAGCATGTGCTGAAAAAGCTTCTTATCTACGGTAATTGGCATGATATCCCCCTTTGGACCGTATACAGAAGTATAAAGGCGAAACCGGACAACAAATGGCTCTCCTTCAAAAAGCTGCTAGACTGTCACACAACGGCAACGATTGGAGGCACTATGGCGAGACCGGGAATTCGAGCAGACGAGTATGGCGATCTGCAGCGGCTGGTCGATAACGTATATAAACACGCTCCGTCAAGTTATGCCTCAAATATTGATGTTTTGGTCAGAGCGGAAATTGATGACCTTAACCAAGATCTCTTGGAAGTAATCAATCTCATTCCTGCGGGCACCTATAAGCGAGCCACACTTTGTGATCAAATAAACTCTATCGTGACTGCTCATGGCTGGGGCTTTACGTACGGCACGGTGGAATAGTTTTATCCTATTTTTTATCTGACGGACGCTCTTTTGTGGCGTCGTGCAATATGTCGGCCACACGAACAAAAGCTATTCCCAAAAGACTTGCCGCAATGGAACCCGCTAAAATTGCGCACTTAGCCGCAAGAACGTTGTTCTGATCGCTAAACGCAAGACCTGAAATAAGAATCGACATCGTAAAGCCAAGACCTCCCATAAGGCCAACGGCTGTAATTTGCATCCAATTCACACGCTTGGGAAGCTTACAGATACCCGACTTAACGAGAATAACCGTCGTAAGAATAATACCCACGGGTTTGCCGATAACCGCTCCAAAAAACGTACCGTATGCCACGGGATTTAAAACAATGCTTCCAAAGTCAGAACCCATGAGAGTTATCTGGGCGTTTGCAAATGCAAAGAGAGGAAGAATAATGAAGTTAACCGGCACGGAAACATATCGCTCAACGCGTTGCAGAGGAGGCGTTACATGATGCATAACATGCTCAACGCGAAGAGCGCTTCGGGTAAAGTCGTGCTGTCCTAAAATATGATGCTCGTCGTCATAGTTGGCGTTTAGTTCACGAGCACGGCCTTCAAGCCAGCCTCCGAGATGATTGAGACGAACATCCGAGCGGCTCGGCAAAAAGAATGCCAAAATGACACCGGCAAGCGTTGCATGAATACCCGAGTGGTACATGCAAATCCATAAAATCAGTCCAACAAACAAGTATGGAGCAGATGAGTAGAGCTTCATGCGACTCATACCCCACAGCACCAAAATCACTCCAAGTGCTGCCGCGCACCAGGCGATATCAGGAGTCTGGCCATAAAAAAATGCGATGACCACAATGGCCAAAATATCATCCGCAATGGCAAGTGTCTGAAAGAAAACTTTTGTTTGTGTTGAAATTCTACTTCCCAACAGACTCATAACCCCAAGGGCAAACGCGATATCGGTAGCAATGGGAGTAGCCCACCCATGCATGGCTCCGCCATAGTTGCAGAGCAAATATATACACGCGGGAACTGCCACACCGCCAACCGCAGCAAGCATCGGAAGCATGGCTTGACGGGGTTTACGCAGCTGACCCACCGTAACCTCGTACTTAAGCTCGATACCAACAAGTAAAAAGAAGATGGCCATAAGAAAATCGTTAATAAACGACTCAAACGATATACTGACGGTAAAAGCTCCCACTGTAAAAGAACATTCTGCTTCAAAGAACTTCTCGACAATCCCATGCGCGGGCGAATTGGCCACGACAAGAGCAAGAAGCGCCGCCATAACCATGGTTGCCGCCGCAACGGTACTGTTTGAGGTAACCTTGCGAACTTCCGTACGATATTCAATGCGCTTTACAACAGCGGGCTCACCATAAATACTTGGCATATCTAACCTATCTGGCTCAAGTTTCTTTTCCTCATCTAGTTTATCATGTGCTCATTCAGCTTTGCATGGGCGCCCCAGATGCACGCCATATCTTGCAATTCTCGCTTTTACCAAGCGCTCTGGTGGGTAGAGTTATCGTAAGATATAGTGTTAGTCCGTGGTTTCAGTTTTTATGAGCCTCGTCTTTTCAATAGTTTGGAGCAATGTATGTCCAAAAAAAGGATTGCGGTCCTTACCGACTCAGGCACCAACACACCGGCAGAGTTCATTGCCGCTCATGACATTCGTGTTGCGCCACTTCGTATTAACTATTCAGACGGCACCACCTATGAGTCCACCGTCAACATTACTCCGGAACAAATTGCCTCCCGCTTTGACCAAGAGATTCCAAGCACTTCGCTTCCCTCGCCGGAAAAGATTCACACTCTTTTTGATGACGTAAAGGCTTCGGGTTATGATGCCGCTGTCTTTATCTGCATCTCTTCAGGACTTTCGGCAACATGCGATACCGTTCGTATGATTGCTCAAGACATTTCGGATCTGCCCATCACGGTCATCGATACTAAAAATATCGGTATTGCCGCAGGTCTTATTGTCATAGAAGCCGTTCGACTCATCGAGGCCGGTGTCCCTTATGAAGAGCTCGAGCAAAAACTTGTGGCAGCTTCGCAGAGAACTCGCGTGTTCTTCTCCGTCCCTGCTCTCAATTTTTTACGTAAGGGAGGACGCATCAGCGAAGCCGTCTATCGCATTGGCTCTGTATTGAATATCAAGCCCGTCTTAACCTGTGAACCAACCGGTACCTACGGTGTTGCCAAGCGTACCCGCGGCTGGGAGAAGTCTCTGAAAGAAGAGCTGGTACTTGCGGCAACGGAAGCTCAGAAATATCCGCATGTTCACGCCGCAATTTCTTGTTCCGCTCCCAACCTTATCTATACCGAGATGGAAGAGCGGATGCGCCAGGCAATTCCCAACATTGTTGATTTTGTAACTTCAGATATAGGCTCTGACCTCTTGGTTCACACGGGGCCAGGACTTGTTGGTATTGCGGTACAAGGTATTGATGAGGCCTCTCTCTAGCCTCATCTTTATGGCCTCGCACCTACTCGCCTTGAAAGCCCACATCCTCGAGAAGATCTTGTCCATCTGCAGCCGTAGTGGCAAGTTCGTCGCAGCGCTCATTAAGCTCTTCTCCGGCGTGCCCTTTTACCCACACGTAGTGCACCTCGTGAGAAGAACTTGCAACAAGCAATCGCTTCCACAAGTCAATGTTTTTGACGTTCTGCTTGTTTGAGGTTTTCCAACCACGACGCATCCACCCAAAAATCCACCCTTGGTTAAATGCATCAACCACATATTTTGAATCGGAATGAACCTCGACCACACAAGGCTGAGTAAGAGCCTCCAGAGCCACAATTACGCCTAAAAGCTCCATGCGGTTGTTGGTTGTCAGACGATACCCCTGCGAAAATTCACGCGTATGACGTTTGCCTGAAGCATCAACGTAAACCAATACGGCCCCATATCCACCGGGACCGGGATTACCGCGAGAAGCTCCGTCCGTATAGGCAACTACCTGTGCTCTCTTTGAAGAGCTGCCTATTGTCTCGGACTGTGTATACACATCCTCATACATAGCTTATTTAGCCTCTGCCCAATTTGGACCATATGATACGTCGGCAATCAGAGGAACCTTCAGCTCAACTACCTCTTCCATGGTCTCTTTTACAAGCCGGGAAACAGCTTCTATTTCATCATTTGGCACTTCAAGATCAAGCTCGTCATGAATCTGCAGGATGAGCTTTGCCGCACATCCCTCTTTACGCAGGCGCTTCTCGACACGAATCATTGCAATTTTGATAATATCGGCAGCGCTTCCCTGCATGGGGTGATTCATGGCAGTACGTTCACCAAAGGCAATAAGCTGACGATTGTGCTGACCAAATTCACGAATATGGCGCTTTCGACCATACATGGTCACCGCATAGCCCTTCTCGTGTGCGATACGTACCGATTCATCCAAATACGCGCGCACTCCGGGATATGCGGCAAAATAACGGTCAATCATATCTTGTGCCTCAGCACGCGGTATCTTGAGCGAAGTTGCCAATCCATACGCCTGCTGACCGTACACAATGCCAAAATTAACCGCCTTTGCCCTGCTCCGGAGCTCCGGGGTAACTTCTTCCACCGGCACCCCAAAGGTACGCGAGGCGGTAGCCGCATGAAAGTCCGCCCCTGACTGAAACGCCGCTATCAGATGCTCGTCACCTGACAGGTGAGCCAAAAGCCGAAGCTCAATCTGTGAATAGTCGCACGCTAAAAATACATGACCGGACGGAACGGTAAACGCGGTACGAACCCGATGTCCTAGCTCGGAGCGGGTGGGGATATTCTGCAGGTTTGGATCGGAACTTGAAAGACGCCCCGTGGCTGCCACCGTCTGGTTAAATGTCGTATGGATTCGGTGATCGCCTCTGATAAGTGCGGGAAGCGCATCCAGATAGGTTGATTTAATCTTAGCGCGCTCACGATACTCAAGAACGTCAGCAACAATCTGATAGGTATCGGCCAAATCGGAGAGTACCTTTGCGTTTGTCGAATAGAATCCCGAACGGGTCTTCTTAAGCCCAAACGTTGGCAAACCGAGCACGTCAAAAAGCACATGGCTCAACTGACTGGGAGAATCAAGGTTAAAGGTCTCTCCCGCTGCTTCATGAATACGCTCCACGCGAGAAGCAATGTCTGCTCCAAGCTCTTTCGATTGTTCCGCGAGCTTTGCGGGGTCCACAAAAAGCCCGCGCCGCTCCATTGCGGCAAGTACCGGAAGAAGCCCCATCTCAATAGTCTCAAAGAGCTCCAACGACTTATCATCCTCAAGCTTTTTGGTAAGCGTAGCCTTGAGCGCTCTTGCGGCAACTGCTTCATATGCGGCTGCGGGGATCTTATCGGAACCGACAGAGAGTTCCACCCCAAAGTAGAACTCAACAAGGCTGGGTATTGTAAAGCTGGAACGATCGGATTCAAGCAGATAAGCAGCCACTCCTACGTCAAAAATACGGCTCGCATCAACGTCATCAGGGACAAAAACCTCAGGCTCGGAAGAATCAACGGGACTTACATCATGTAAGAGTGCCTTCACGTCTCCGGACACCATCAGGCCTTTTTCAAGGATTTCCCTCAGTGCCGAGGTGGCATTGTCGTCTTCAAACTTACACAGCTCCTGTGTTGTTGCAACCCAAAGTGTATGTCCAAAACCAAAAAGGGAACCGTCTTGTTTGCCCGTATCGAGAGCAACGCCCAGCCACTCCTTACGCGACAATGCCGCCTTTAGAGCTTCCCACGCATCCTCGGCCTCCAATAGCTTTGCGGGAAGTGCAAGCTGAGGATCGACGGGCACTTCCGTTTGCTGTGGATTGGCAGAAGAGACGCCCTTCTCGCCGGCCAAGCGTACCAGCCGGCCTGTCATACCGGTAAATCCAAGCTTTGAAAACGCAGCAACGACTTTATTCGGATCAAACGTTGGGAACTGAGCGTCAGCCAGATTAATGTCAATTGGCGCATCCGTACGTATGGTGGCTACTTTACGAGAGAGAAGCGCATCTTCTTTGTGTGTACGCAGATTCTCGCCCATTTTGCCTTTCACTTCATCGGCATGAGCCAACACTTCGTCAAGACTGCCATACTCGACAATGAGCTGAGCTGCTTTCTTGGGACCAATCCCCGGAACACCCGGAATATTGTCGGATGAATCTCCTTTGAGACCATAAAAGTCCGGAACCAGCTTTGGCGTGATACCGGCATAAAGATCCTCCACAGACTCAGGCGTCATAATGGAAACATCGGAAACGCCTTTACGGGTAGACACAATCTTGACGTTTTCGGTAGAGAGCTGATACATGTCGCGATCTCCCGTAAAGAGCAGCATCTCATATCCGGCTTCCTCACCGCGCCGTGCGAGAGTGCCTAAGATATCGTCACCCTCCCAGCCTTCAAGTTCGCACACGGGAATATCTAAGACCCCAAGGAGAGTCTTTACGATCGGAAACTGCACGTGAAGCGCATCATCCATGGGAGGCCGCTGTGCCTTGTACTGCGGCAGCATATCAATACGCACCTGTGGTTTTCCCTTGTCAAATGCGCAAATGACGCCATTGGGCCTAAACGATTCAATCATCTTGATAAACATATTGAAGAACCCAAAAAGCGCCCCGGTAGGAGTTCCGTCGGGAGCCGACATGGGCTGTCTGATGGCGTGAAAAGCGCGGTGCATCAGTGAATTTCCATCAATGACCGCAATGGTTTTACGTTTTTTGTCGGTATGGGTGCCGGCACCGTCTGTCTCAGGCATACTTCTCCTATCTAAAGTTACAAATCCATTGTACCCGGCATGTCGACCGGCCTGCGGCGAGAAGTACGCGCGGATGTAAGACACATGCCAAAAGTCTGCCCTGCACTCACGGGGCGCCTGCAACGGGCCTCAAAATCGGATTTCATGTCTTGAGGGCCGGTTCAATCTTAGGGAGCTCATGTGTATTTATTGCAGTCTCCATCACAAAGACACGATTTTCTCGTCCCCGTGCGAAAGTCAATGGCGTACAGTAGAGTTTGTGGCAAGAAGTACTTCTCGCCCTCACCTATTCATCCAAGGAGGCTTTCGTGGCAAACGACAAGGTATCGCGCGAATTTGGCACACTTCTTTTTACCGACGCCGATATGCAAGAAAGGCTGCCTAAACCAACCTATAAACGTCTGCGTGATGTTATCAGACATGGAAAACCACTGGAAATTGACATTGCCAACGAGGTTGCCCATGCCATGAAGGAGTGGGCACTTGAGCACGGCGCCACTCACTTTACGCACTGGTTCCAACCGCTGACCGGCATCACCTCGGAAAAACACGATAGCTTCATGACGCCTCAGGGAAATGGCACCATTTTGATGACATTCTCCGGCAAGGAGCTTGTGCAGGGAGAACCTGATGCTTCAAGCTTTCCTTCCGGCGGTCTTCGCGCAACCTTTGAGGCACGCGGATATACGGTTTGGGATCCGGTAAGCCCTACGTTTATTAAAGACGAGGTTCTCTGCATCCCTACGGCATTCATTTCCTACACCGGAGAAGCCCTCGATAAACGCACGCCGCTCCTGCGCTCACAGCTTGCCCTTGAACGCCACGCAAAACGTGTACTTGCGCTTTTTGGCCAGACTCCCGAGCGCATCGTGACAAATATTGGTCCTGAGCAGGAGTATTTTCTCATCCGTGAGAAGGATTTTGAGAAGCGTCCCGATTTGATTTTGTGTGGGCGTACGCTCTTTGGATGCGAGCCGTCTAAGGGACAAGAGCTTGATGACCATTACTTTGGGGCCATACGTCCCACCGTTAACGACTTCATGAAAGAGCTTGACGACGAGCTTTGGAAGCTGGGAATTCCCGCAAAAACCAAGCACAACGAAGTTGCCCCCTGCCAGCACGAGCTTGCTCCCGTCTTTGAGCAGGGATCTCTTGCCATTGACAACAACCTGTTAACCATGGAGAAGCTCAAGCTCTTGGCACCACACCACGGTCTTGCCTGCCTTGAGCACGAACGACCCTTTGACTACGTCAACGGTTCGGGCAAACATGATAACTGGTCGCTTGCCGCCGACGGCGACAACCTTCTTGAACCGGGAGACAACCCCGGAAAGAACCTCCGCTTCCTCGTCTTTTTGGCATGTTTGGTTGCAGGCGTTGACACTCATGCCGATCTTTTGCGCATGTCCATCGCTTCTGCCGGAAATGACCATCGTTTGGGTGCCAATGAAGCTCCGCCTGCCATTGTTTCAATCTTCTTGGGCGATGCACTCTCCGCAATTGTCAACGATCTTATGAGCGGTGCCGACGTTCATAAGGCAAAGCGCACGAAGATGGACTTGGGCGTACCGACATTGCCTAAAGTTCTCCGCGACAATACCGACAGAAACCGCACAAGTCCTTTTGCATTTACCGGTAACAAATTTGAGTTCCGCATGTGTGGCAGCCAGCAGAACCTCTCTGACCCCAATGTTGTCCTCAACACCATCGTTGCAGAACAGTGCGATCGCTTTGCCACTGACCTTGCCGACGTGTCTGAATCCAAGTTCACGGAACAGGCATTGAAGTGGGTAATCGACTCCTTTAAAGACCACAAGCGTATCTTCTTTGAAGGTAATGGCTACTCAAGCAAGTGGGAAAAGATTGCCGAGAAGCGCGGACTTCCCCACTTCCGCACCACACCTGACGCTCTGCCCGCACTTATCGCCCCCGAAAATATTGCGTTCTTTGAAACATATGGCGTCCTGTCTGAAAACGAAGCACATGCCCGGTATGTTGCAAAGGCCGAGCAATACGCGAAGGTTCTCAATATTGAAGCGAAGACCATGTCGTATATGACGCGTCACATGTATCTACCGGCGCTCTTTAAGTACTCGGGTAAAGTCGCCGAATCGGTTGCACGTAAGCAGGAGATTGGCATTACCTCTCAGGCGGAGCTCGATGTGACACGGAAGCTCACCGAGGGCATTGACGGCATTTACGCTGCAGTGGGAGAACTGGAAGCAAAGAATGGCCATGCCGCCACGCTGCGCTCAAAGCCGCAGACACAGTGCGAGTTCTATCGCGATGAAGTTATTCCTGCCATGGAGCAACTCCGCAAGATTGTTGATGAGATGGAGCTTATCTGCGGACATGATTTTTGGCCGGTCCCGAGCTACAACGAAATGCTGTTTTACGTGTAGAGTGCTGCCTTATACATAGATTTATCAGCCCTCCTGTGCTCTCTTACCTGCTTCAGAGGTTGAGAGAACTTTGCCCGTGTTATCAAGAGCTTGAGGAGCCTCTCTTAGTGCAGAAACCGCCCCATTGAGGTGTATTCGATCCATATACCACGGGGCCTTCACACCGGAGATAGTTGGCATCATGTAAGATCCCGTTGTACCTATTTCACTCGCAAATTCAGTAGAAAGACAAAATTCCACCCATAGACGAGCAGCATTGGGATGCTTAGCTTGAGATGATATAGCAACACCATACGTAGTAAAATGCGTCGGAGTAAAAGGAAGCAAAGGCATTACGTTATCAAAATCATTATGCCCTAGCGCATATAAAGCCTCACTCGCCTGACATACCGTTACAAGGGCACGTCCAAGGCCAAGATCCACCAGCATATCACGCACGTTATCAAATGCTTTATATGCCTGGGTGGAAAGTTCTTTAAGAAACGCAATGCCCTGATCTATTCCAAGGTTTCCTATCATTGCCACAGCAAAACTATTGCCATCATGCGTCTTTTCATACTCAGGAAGCACAATCTGGTCTCGTAAATACGTAGAGAGAAGATCGTTCCAGTCATGCGGATGTGCAAGGCCCATGACGTCTAGACGCTCCTTATTTATAGCAATGATCAGAGGGTCTGTTGCTATGCCATACCAAAGCTTTGAGTCTGTGGAAAATATAGGCTTTAGAAGATGCTCTTTATTTTGAGCATCATAACTTGCCAAAAGATTCTGTGCACCCGCCTGATTTAGGTGCTCTGTGTCAACAAAGAACCAACTGTCAATCGGATGGTCTATCGGGGATGGATTAAGATTTTTACCATCGTCTGAATTAACATTGAGATATGGCTCCATCTCATCTACGGAAACAACCTGATAATCTACTACAATGCCAAAAAGAGCTTCAAATGCGCTTGCTGCTTTTTGAATATAGTCAGAGTCTGGTGTATACACCGTTACTTTTTGTTCAAGATATGCTGCGGCCACAAGATCGGGATCGTAACCCTCCGGCGTCTCTTGTGGGATATGAGTACTTGCCGGAGCTTCTGAAACCTCAAATCCAAGCATATTGAGGACCTTGTTTCCACAGCTTGAAATACCCATGTAAAGGCTCACTAACCCTGCACTAACAGCACCAAGAGTAAATGCTCGACGCACAATAGAACCTGCACTCACAGACTCTGTAGCATCTTGTGTAGAGTCGCTTGGCACATCCGTCTTTTTCTGTATGGAAATTATTTTTGGTCGATTTTTGCCGCGGAACTTCTGAAACATGTCGCCTCCTCTTCGCCAAAAATTATAGCAACGATTCAATACGTATATGATTCAGAGTACATTCGATGCAGCACGCGCTTCTTAACATCAGCACATTTCTTGTTTTCGGTGCATTTCTTAGCTTCGACACATACTTTTTATTGCAAGAGCGCTTTGAGGCCTATGGCAATCAAAACAAAACCGCCAATCATCTCCGCACGATCTCCCAAAATCGATCCTAATTTCTTGCCTATAAAAAGTGCCACCAGACAGACAGCAAAAGTTATCAAACCAATCGCACATGAAGCACCTAAAATATTTGCCGTCTGAGCACGAAAACTTACACCAACCGCAAACGCATCAATTGCAGTGGCGATCGCCTGTAAGATGAGGACCGGTATTGTAAATGCTTTTCGCCCTGTCTGATCCTCCTCATTGTCCGCATTGTCTCGCAGCGCCATATATCCGCTGTATACCATATTTCCGCCGATAAAACCTAAGATAAGAAATGTAACAATATCGGCATACTGCTCAATTATCTGAGCCGCAAGGCCTCCCGCAACATATCCTGCTAGGGGCATCGCAAACTGGAAGATCCCAAAGAATGTCGGCATAAGCATCATGCGACCACGACTCTCGTGCTGATATAAAAATGAGTTGGAAATCGTGACGGAAAACGCATCGGTTGCCAACGCCAAACCAAGGATACTTATTTCAAGCGTGCTCATATTCCTCCCCCATAAGCACAAACGCATAAGGCTAAATTGTATCTATTATTAGTGAGATACTACTAACTACAAGAAATTCATAAGGAGCACTATGCCGGCTTTACTGACACATTTTGTTTTTGGCTCACGGATGGCCAATGAAGTCCATTCGGGCTTCTTCAAAACCTCGGAGGAACTCAACGCGTTTTTGCTGGGAAATCAAGGTTCTGACCCCTTTCTTGCTCGGCACCTTACATGGCCCAATCATGCTCTCGCCTGTAATCGGCTTCACCGGTGCCTGCATACAAACCAGATTGTCGAGATCTTCTCCGCATTTCAAGAAGCAACGACATACCTACCTGAGGTTGATGCGAGCATTGGACAGGCGTTTACGCTTGGAATTCTCAGTCACCATGCACTTGATAAAGTCGTGCGACCATTTATAGACGCCCAGCAAGAGGCTCTGATCCACACTGATCCCAGTCTTGAGCCCTCGCGTCAAGAAATCCGCTCTATCATTGAAGCCGATCTTGACTCATGGCTTCTGTGGAACCAAATGCACACAACCGTCGAAGAATTTTATCCGGCGACCGCACTTGAGGCGGACAAAAGCACCTGTCGCGTTGGTGGGGCTCTTTTTTCGCAGGTTGCACTCGCAATGTTCGGCCTCAATATAGGTGCAAGCGAATACGCTGGTGCCATCGCCGACTACACACGCATCTATCACACTATCGAGAAGACCGACCCTACATACGCAACAAAGCTTCCCGATGTTCTCTATCGAACCGAAATGTTTGTACGACCTTCCTCAAGCTCCTATATAGCGGCCATGAGCCATCAGGCTCTTCGCACCGATGCCGTTGCAGCAGCAAATCTTAAACGGATTCCCTGGAAAGATCCTGCTACAAGCGCCATACGAACGGAAAGTTTTCCCGATCTTCTCGAAGAAGCGTCCCACCTATATCAGACGCTCGTCCGTGCGTATACCTGCAATGACCGTACCGAAGTAGAAGACTAAATTTCCCAAACGCCACATTAGGCTCAAACGTTGGATGCTCTTCTCGCCACCGACTGAGGGTTCTGGTAGTTGAGGTTTGGCAAGCCGATGTTGTTACCAACCGCGATTGCCGCCAATTGATATCACCACTAAACGAGATTACGGCGGGCAAATCCACCAGTAAACGAGATTGTGGCAAGGAAAATCCACCACTAAACGAAGTTCTTCTCGCAATTGGATCAAACTCGTGGTTTAGTGGTGTTTTTAGAAGTAAAACGTGTGTTTAGTGGTGGTTTTTCGTCAATTTGAGCGTTTAGTGGTGGATCAAATCACCACTAAACAGTGCTTTTGGTACGTTTTTTGAAATCTTCGTGTTTAGTGGTGATTTTAGGAGACGGACGGTCGTGCGCCTGTACGTTTACTGGTGATTTTAAGCAGGCGCTGAATGAGGGCAACCGTAGTAAATAGCCTACAGCAAACGCTCTCTCCATTCCGGCTCCCGAAATCCCGTGAGCACGAAATCGGATCCTATTACAAGTGGCCGCTTTACCAGCATACCGTCCGTCGCAAGAAGTTTGTAGGCGTCGGCGTCTGTCATGCCGGCATCAAGCTTCGATTTAACGTTCTTCTCGCGATATACCATGCCGCTGGTGTTAAAGAAACGCCTGATAGGAAGGCCACTACGCGCGTGCCATGCTGCGAGTTCATCCTCTGAGGGGTTCTCTTCTTTGATGTCTCGAGACTCATACGCAATATGATGATCATCAAGCCACTTTAAAGCCTTTTTGCAGGTTGAACAGCGAGAGTAACAGAGTACTAGAATTGTATTTGAAGCCATAGAATCTCCATTCCAATCATGCGCAACAGAGCCGTCCCACTTGCGCACATTATCTACTTACACTGCAGGCACTTCGCCGGTTTCAAGGATGCGCTCAAGGTCGGCTTCCGAAAGTACGGGAACACCCAAAGAAACGGCTTTTGTCAGCTTTGATCCGGCTGCCTCACCGGCAACAACGAAGCTCGTCTTTTTGGATACCGAACCTGATACCTTTGCTCCCCGCTCTTTAAGTAAAGCGCCCGCCTCATCGCGCGTATAATGCTCAAGGGTGCCCGTCAAAACAAAGGTCAAGCCGGAAAGTGTCTGCGGCTTATCAGACGTCGCGTCCGCCTCTTCCATAACGACGCCAGCAACACGCAAGCGCTCAAGAACCGCTATGTTTTCAGGAATTAAGAAAAACTCCTTAATCGACTTTGCCATTTTCGGACCCACACCGGAGATGGCCGCCATCTGCTCTTCTGTTGCCAGCTGCAACTCCTGAATGGAGTGAAAGTACTGGGCGAGAAGTGCTGCCATATTGGCGCCGACATGGCGAATGCCAATACCAAAAAGCACGCGTGCAAGACCACGTGTCTTTGACTCCTGGATTTGTGTCATGATCTTCTCGGCAATGGTCAAACCGGTAGGAATCGGATCTCCTGAAAGATGTCCGTCGGTATCGGTCTCGTAGAATCGACCCGTAGGGAGCTCCGCAATATCTGAGACGGTAAGCTTGTCGTAGAAGTCAGCCACATCGGAGAGAATCCCATTTGCAACCAGCTTGTTCACAAGTTCTTCACCCAGCCCGTCGATATCCATTGCTTTGCGGCTTCCCCAGTGAATGAGGCGCTCGGTTGCTTGTGCGGGACAATCTATCGAAACGCAGCGGTATGCAACTTCTCCCTCCTCCTTAACAACAGGACTTCCGCAGCTTGGACATACCGTCGGCATCATAAAAGGTTTGGAGTTTAAGGGTCGTTTCTCAAGCACGGGCCTTACGACCTCAGGGATGACATCGCCTGCTTTATGGACAATGATAGTATCGCCCTCACGGACATTCTTTCGGTGGACCTCGTCGATGTTGTGAAGCGTTGCGCGGGCAATGGTAGAGCCGGCAACTACAACAGGATCAAACTCCGCCACCGGCGTAAGCACGCCCGTTCGTCCCACTTGAATGCGAATCTCACGAAGTACCGTCTGTTTTTCTTCCGGTGGGAACTTAAATGCTATTGCCCAACGTGGAGCGCGCGACGTAAATCCAAGCTCTTCTTGATACGCAAAGGAATCAACCTTAACAACCACGCCATCGATATCGTAGTCAAGCTCGGAGCGCTCCTCAAGCGCACGCTTGCAAAAGTCATGTACTTCTTGTGCACTTACGCACCGCGCCGCATGGGTGTTGACGCTAAAGCCGCAGTCTCGAAGCCATGACAAGAACTTCCACTGACTGTCCACCTGCAAGGGAGCTTCGTCGGCAATGGCATACATAAACGTCTCAAGGTCTCGATGAGCGGTAACCTTGGGATCTTTTTGTCTCAGCGATCCTGCCGCGGCATTGCGCGGATTTGCAAACGGCTGTTTGCCGGCGGCATCAGCATCCTCATTCAAACGAACAAAGGAATGCTTGGGCATATACACTTCGCCTCGCACCTCAAGCGAAAGATGTGCGCCCTCATCTCTTAAGCGCGCAAGGCCGGCGGGGGCAAGTGCACGTGGAATATCTTTGATGGTGAGCGCGTTTGCCGTAACGTTTTCTCCCGTAGCTCCATCACCGCGAGTAGCACCTCGAACAAGCTGTCCTTCCGTATACGTCAGCGCAATACCCAGGCCGTCAATTTTAAGCTCACAGGTATAGGCAACCGGATGCGTCTTGGAAGCACCGAGGGCTTCATCCGTTCGAGCGAGCCATGCGTCGAGCTCCTCAAGATTCATCGCATCGTCAATCGAATACATCCGGGCCGCATGGGTTACCGGCTCAAACTGTTCGGACACATAGCCGCCCACACGCTGCGTATAGCTCTCGGGCACTATCAGTTCCGGATGAGCCGCTTCTATTCCTTGGAGCTCAACGAGCAAGCGATCGAACTCCGCATCCGTAAGTTCCGGAGCATCTAAGGCATAGTAGGCATATGCCGCATGGTTTAAGATCCTGTTGAGTTCAGCCGCGCGGGAACGAAAGCTCTTTTCTGCCTCAGACATACTTCTCCCCTATTTACGTCTCCGAAGCGTACGACCAACGGCCTTGAGGGCTTCTCGCCGCGCACTTCCATACGGAGCAAGCGGATCGATAATCTTTCTCAGCGGGCTTGAGTCGGAAAGTGCACGCTCGTGAAAGACTTCCGTGACATCCGCATCCTTGCGTGCACCTGGTGTCATATCTTGAACGATAGCCTCATAGAAGGGCGTATCCCGAGCGTACTGCCAAAAATACTGTGCCATATCGCAACTTGCATTCTGCCATGGCTTAATTGCGCCCGCAAAGTGTACGACATATGGATTGTTTCTCCCCGCAAGATACGCGTCATATACCGCAGCCGGAGCCTGTGGATAAAGTTCGTCCGCCCGGCCAAAGATATTATGGGTTACGTTCCATGCGGCGGGCAAATACGTTACCCGTCCCTGGCACTCCTGATTGAGAATGTCCTGGTCGTTATAGATATAGACGGGATTTGTGGCAATTTGCAGCCACTCCACGATACTATGAAGGCGCCGCAACTCCCGCGTATTGAACACCATAACGCCAGCTTGGAAATATGCATACGGGTCGTCCATATTCAAAATTTCAAGACTATAGCGCATACGATCGCCACCGCGTACGTTCAAATTGGCCAGGTAATCAATGTCGCGTGTCGCGGCAACAAGAGTATTGCCCAAATCTACGTCAAAAAGTTCCGCCACATTCCCGTTTACCACAAGATCGGAGTCAAGGTAGACAACCTTGTCATACGCCGACAAGATATCTTGCGCCAAAAAGCGAAAATATGTCTCAACGCTAATATGGGCGTTATTGGTATCAAGCTTATAGTCTCGGACCATGCGGCTTACGTTATAGAAGGTCACCTGGGCATTTTTGTACCGAGAGAAGTACCTCATCAGTATACTTTGTTTATTGTGACCAATATCGGTATTCAAGACCACTACATCATAAAAGCGAGTCGGATCCGCATTTTTCAGCATCGAATCAATCGCAACGCTCAAAATGGGGGCATAGTTATTGTCCGCTGCAAAAACGACGGGAACCACGCGCTTTCGAGAAACCCCTATCTGCTTCTCATAATAAGGCTTAAATTTCTGAATTCTCTCCGGATTGGTAAAGTGTATACACTGCAGCTCTTTGACTTTCCAATCTTTGCCCTCCGTACGAAGCATGTGCAGACGCCAAATATTAAAGAGTCGCTCCGTCAAATGACCCGGAGTGCGCAGAGCTTCCTTACTATACTGCGTCATATCATGGCGAGAACACCACTCGTCAATAAGAGGAAACACCCATGATGCATACGCATCAAAAATAGGCTTACGCATGATATACATGTTGCAGAAGCACTGCTCATGGCCATGCAAAAACGTATGTACATCCTCAGCATATTCGGGGTGCTTCTCAACAACAAGGGAAGCAATCGTATCGATATCACGCGGATGCAGCAGAGGTGCCGCATGATATTGCTCAAGAGGCGTATCGGCATCCCCCGGAAACTTACGAATGTCCTTTACTCCCGTGGTAATAAGATCATAGCCCTCGATACACTTTCGGATGGATTCATCGTCAAGACCGTATTTTTTAATCGTATCTTTATCGATAAACGTATCCATAACTTCACCAAACGGGTTTTCCTTATACACAGTATCAGTGAAGTTAAAGTAGCGACGATAGTGCGCAAAGCCCACATACTCCGCGTCATGTATATTCTTCCAAGCCCAATATTGCGTGGTCATCTCACAATACATGGGATTTTTCTCGGAAATATTGTCTCCCATATCATCGTGAAGCATATCAGCAAAACGCGTATGCTCGTGTTTTTGTCCGGGACCCACTTGTATCGGCTGAAGTGAAAGCGCATCGGGCACGTCAACGTCCTTATGCGATGTCACCAAAATACGAATCGGCTGACGCTTATAGCGTTCCTCCATTGCTCTTCTCGCCAGATACTGCATGTGCTCATCGGCCACGTCTTTCATATGAGCAGCGCGCGCCATTGCAACGCCGTCTTCCGAGCCCATTTCTGCGGTAAATGCATGCGCATACGCGTAAAACCGATGCGCGTCCGAGTCCTGCGGCAGCTCTTTTTCTGAAGCAATGGCTTCATATGCGATGTCTCGCACAAATCGGTAGAGCTCACGGGCAACCACTGCATCATTGAAGACAGCCGCAAATGGTTTGAGCGCTTCTTCTTGCTCTGCGGGGTCAACGCGGACAAGCCAATCGTTGGCGAGAAGCTCAAGAAGCTTGTGGACCATTCCGCAGTACGCAGACTGAAGCTCAGCCGTTGCGCCCTGCTCTTGAACAAACTCTTCGGTTTTCTGAATACAGGCAGCAAACTGCTTACAAAACCTTCCGAACGTATCCATTGAAATCTTGGAGGTACCGGTCACGCCAATGCCGTAGTGATAGATATATCCTCGGCATGCCTCAAAGCCATCGGCTGTTTCGGAAAGAGTTGCAAGTACAAAAACCTCATACGCATCTTCCGCACGCTCAAGCACCTCATCGGTCATCCGTTCGAAAGCAGCCTTAAAAAGCGACGCCCGATACAAACGCTGCGTAGCACGCCAATCAAGAGGCTGTCCGTTTGCTTCGTCATAAATCATACGAAGAATGTCGGCATCATTTAAAGGCGTGGTTGGACGGTTGATATAGGCCGCAAAACCCTCGGCCTCCTGTGGAGTTACTCCATTTTCCGGAATAACCGTAATGCCAACATGGAGCATATCAACAGGATGCTCGTCCATACGACCAACTACCTGCTGAAGAAAGTCAGGAGCAAGCTCATCGTCACCGTCGAGGCAAAACACGTACTCGCCGCTTACAAGAGCTGCAGCGCTCCGTCTGGCAAGATGAAGGCCGCGATTCTTTTCATGGCGAACAAGACGGAAGCGTGTATCGTCTCCAATTGCTTCAACGAGAACCGCATGGGTGTTATCCGTTGAAGCATCATCGACCACAATGGCTTCAAAATCAGTAAACGTTTGGTGCTTTACACTTTCAATGCAGCGTCTAATGTAGGATTCAATGTTATACGCAGGGATAACCAACGAGACCTTAGGCATGCAATGCTCCTTTTTGTATTAAACGTCATCTATCACATATCGACATTGACTATACCAGTGTCATTTTAACTGATTTATAAAAGGCACTTGCAGTCGTCTGTCTCAAAAAGCTCTTTGCTTCTTTTGCGACGTGGTTAGTCAACACTCTTCAGGCTTTCTACCATATCAATTTTTGCCAGCTTATGGCGCATTGCCACATACACAAAAAACGAAAAGAGCAGGGTAAGTCCAAACGCGTATACAAAGCTCAGTGGATGAATAACACGACCAAACATCACCGTATCAACCTCTGCAGTCTGCACAACAAAACCTTCAAGACAGCCGCCGAGTATCAGTCCAAGTGTAGACCCACCGAGCGTCAACAGGAAAGTCTCTCGAAACACATACGCATCCACCTCTCTTCGGGTAAAGCCAAGTACCTTCAAACTGGCAATTTCGCGAATGCGCTCTTCTATATTGATGTTCGTAAGGTTATACAACACAATAAAGGCGAGAAGTGCCGCTGATATAATCAAAATCGCAACTACTTTTCCCACTACCTCAAGAGATTCCTTATATACTTTAATGGTAGTGTTGATATCACTCACGCTTGCAACCTGGGAATTTTCAGAAAGTTCATCACCGATCTGCTGGCGGATTGCCTCGTCTTTTGGCGCAGAAAAAAGCAACGCATAGGACGCATTTTCCCGAGGCTCAAGGGACTTCTCGGCATTCTTCCCCACATACATATAATGCCATGCGTAATTCTCGGTAATACCGGTTACCGTAAGCGATTTACCCGCATCCGCAACATTACCAATACGATCTTGTTTATATACCGTAACGCGATCCCCCACATGCACGTTGAGCTTCTTGGCAATTTTCTCTGAGAGCACTACGGAATCATCGGTAAACTCAAGAGGCTTTTGCGATAACCGATCTCGCAGCACCACGGCATTCTTAAAACGATCGGTCTCCAACGGAGACATCTCTATGACTGAGACGGCATGTTCCTTTGACAGCGTGTCAGAGGAAACCAAGATGTTCTCGCGCCAAACAAGAGTGAAATCGTCAGATGACACCTTCTCAGATGCCGATTGCGTAGCTGCGGTAATGCGCTCTTCAACAGCGTGAACATCATCGGTTGTGGCTTCTTTTTTCATACCTACAATATAATCATAGTGAAAAAGACCAGGCCACTGAGCATCAATAACATCATTGATGGAATTTTGCACGCCAAAGGCAACCAGCAAAAGAGCCGTACAGCCGGCAATACCGATAACCGTCATGAATAGACGACGCTTGAAGCGGAAGAGATTTCTCGCCGAGACTTTCCACGAGAAGGACAGACGTTTCCAAAGTGGGGTAATACGCTCAAGCAATATACGCGATCCGGCCTTTGGAGTTTTTGGAAGCATGAGCGCCGAAGGTTCCTCACGAAGCGTTGAGAGCACCGCAGAGATCGTTGCAAGAAGGGTAACGCCCACTCCAAGTCCACCCGAGAGAAGCGCTATGGATACGCTTATGGGCATTGCCGACTCTGCGTGAGGAATATTGTAGATTGAAGCATATGCGGAAATGATAATATTCGGAAGAACCTGAGAGAGCACCGCAATTCCAAGTGCCGCTCCTGTAACGGAGGCAATTGCCGCATACAGAACATATTTTGCCGCAATCGCAGCCTTTGAATACCCAAGAGCCTTATGCATACCGATAACGGTACGCTCATCTGAAACCATACGGGTCATGGTAGTAAGCGCAATCAGAGCTGCAACCAGGAAAAACATCAACGGGAACACCCGGGCAATATCGTCTATTCTGTGTGAATCTCTGTCATATGCGGCATTACCGATGTCTTTTGTTCGGTCAAGTACATACATGTCGGGCGCCGCAAGATCGTCAACCTGCTTTTGTGCCTCATTGATTTGCGCTTCGGCATCAGCAAGTTGCGCTTCAACCGCTACCTTCGAATCCTCATAGCTCTTTTGTCCCTCAGCGTAATCACGACGCGCATTATCAAGCGTTGTCTGGCCTCTCTTCAGCTGCTCAAGCGCCGAGTCAAGTTTTTGCTGTGCGACGGCAAACTGCTCATCAGAGGCTGTAAGGGCAGCCTGATAATCTCTCTCGCCCGCGGCAAGCTGCTTTTGTGCCTCATCAAGACTCTGAGCGCGAGCATCAAGTTCTTCTCGCGCTTTCGTAAGTTCAGCTTGTTCTTGATCCAACTCGGCCTTTGCCGATTCAAGCTTTGCCTGTGTAGCGAGAAGCGCATCGATTGCATCGGTTGGGTACCCCGCTGCCTCAAGCTGTGTCTTTGCGTCTTCCAGTGTTGCTGCCGTGATACCTTGATCCGCTAAGGATGCAAGTGCCTGTGACTTCGCCGCACGAAAGGTTGCAAGTCCCGTGTCAAAATCGGCTTGTCCTTGTGCAAGCCGGGCTTTTCCTGCCGCATATTGTGCTTCTCCGGAAGCCAGAAGATCTTTTCCTTTTGAGATTTTTTCTGCCGCTGCATCAAGCTCTCCTCGCACGGCTGCAAGCTGTCTTTGAACTCGTGCTTTTTCTGATTCAAGGCGAGAAGTTCCGTCCGTATGATTTCTTCTTCCTAAAGAAAGCTCAGACTCACCGGCATCAATACGCGCTTGTGCATCTTCGAGCTGAGATCGTGCATCTCCAAGTTTCTGAGTAGCTTCAAGACGAGCTTTCTCATAGTTGGCCCGCGCTTCATCAACACTCTTTTGAGCTTTCTCGCGCAGATCAGAAACGCGAGCTTGAGCAAGAGAAGGTACTGCGTCCGTCACACGCTCTTCAACCGAAGAAACGATGTTTTTATATGCATCGGAACCTGAAATTTGAGCCGATGCGCCTCTCACTTTGAGATAGACATCGGTATACGGATCGTCTGCTGCAAAAGCGTCCGAAGACACATACGCAAATTCCTCTACCGTTCCATTTCCCAGTGACGTTGATCCAAAATTGCTACTAAAAGGAAAGTTTGGCGAGTTGACATAGCCAACAACCGTGTATGAACCTCCTTTAATGTGCAAGCCATCAGTGCTCTCAGGAATCTCAATCACTGATCCGAGAGGAACATCACTATGTTTTTTTGGATCAGACGAAATAACAACCTCGTTTGCCGCCTCAGGCCAACGGCCGTCTGTTAAAACCGGCTGATTAAAGGCACTCGCGCCTTCTTTTACATCATTTTCTGTTACGTCATTTTTTTGAGAGGCTGCCGTGGTTGTGGACGGAAGCTCCATAACACGAGTAACCACCCTCGTTGATCCCATTGTTGCCATAACGTCAACCGAGCGCGCCGGAAGGACCTTCTCAACACCTTCAATCGCCGCAAGACGATCTATATCGGCCTGCTCAAATCCGAGCGTAGAAACCACACGAATATCGTAGAGTCCCTGCGCATCATAAAACTCATCTGCGCTAAGGCGCATATCGCGTCCGGTCATCTGGAGCCCTGCAAAAAATCCGCATCCCAAAGCAACAATGCCCATAATGGCCAAGAAACGACCAAGCGAGCCCCGAATGGCTCTCAGCGTTTCTTGTATCAGGGCGCGTGACATGCTTACCACTCAACCGTCATTGCATCTACTGGATGTTCGTTTATTTCAACTTTTGAAGCCTTGCCTTCATGCACGTGAATAACCCGATTGGCAATTTTAGTAAACGCTAAGTTGTGAGTAACGATGGCGATCGTCTCGTGCTGTTCTTTACAGGTATTCTGCAGAAGTTTCAAAATCTGCTTGCCCGTTTGATAATCAAGGGCTCCTGTTGGTTCGTCACATAAAAGCAGCCGAGGATTTTTTGCCAAAGCTCGAGCGATAGAAACGCGCTGTTGCTGACCGCCGGAAAGCTGAGAAGGAAAACTGTCTTTTCTTTCTGCAAGACCCACGGCCGCAAGGGCATCCATTGGATTCATGGGATTCTTACAAATTTGCGTTGCCAGCTCAACATTTTCCAATGCAGTCAAATTTTGCACCAGATTATAAAACTGGAACACAAAACCAATGTCATGTCGGCGATAGAGCGTTCTCTCCCGCTCCGAGAGATTGCCCACATCTTTTCCGTCAAGTGTAATGATGCCTGAAGTACAGCTATCCATACCTCCAAGCATATTGAGAACCGTTGTCTTACCTGCGCCCGAAGGACCAACGATGACGCAAAGCTCTCCTTCTTCAATTTCAAAGTCCATCCCGTCTACGGCACGCACCTCAACGGAACCCATGTGATAAATCTTTCGCACATCTTTGAACTCAACAAAGGCCATAGTGCTCCTACACAGCGATATTTTCTCCAACGACAATTATACGGATCCTCATATGCGACTCTATTGTATCTGTCTCTCTATTTACGGTTCTGAACGCAGTTCTGAAATCTATAGTGCAATGCCATCGCACACACGTAAAACAGCTGCATCCCCAAGAAAATAGCGAACAATCTCAAGACCAAACGCCACGGCGGTACCTGCGCCCTGGCTGGTAATGAACGGACCATCCACTACCACAGGGTCTTTTGAGAGAAGAGCGCCCTTCTCCACCAAAACATGCTGAAACCCAGGATTGGCAGTAGCTCTGACACCACTGAGAAATCCACGCTCCGCATAAATGGAAGGCGCGGCACAAATGGCCGCAAGAGGCTTTTCTCGAGCGGCAAACGAATCGACGGCCTGCATGAGGCTATCCGTTGCGGCAAGATTGGGGGTACCAGGAATGCCACCCGGAAGTACCAACATCGCATACGCGTTGATATCTACCTCTGATATGAGCTTGTTGCAAAGAAACGTTACCTCATGTGAAGACGTAACTTGATACGAATCGGAAACAGAAACCATATCGCAAGGGATACCGGCTCTAAACAGAAGATCGACTACGGTCAGACCTTCAATCTCCTCACAGCCATCAGCAAAAAATACCGCCACGCGATTGTCCGTTTGCTTTTTAAACATGACTCCTCATTTCTAAAAGTAATGGCTTCGGTACATGCCAAAGCCATTACGAATCATTCTGCACGATGAATGAATTTCTTATTCTGCAATACCCGCGTTAATGGCATCGGCAATCTTCTGCTTATCATCAGTACCATGTACAAGCGCCTTAAAATCATCCTTCATCAAAAGCACGGCGGTTTTGGAAAGTAGCTGGATGTGAGTGGTACCGGCTTCACCGGCCGGAACGAAGAGAGCAATTGCGACGTCAATGGGCTTCTCGTCAAAGCTTGGCCAATCGAGAGGCGTGTCATTCTTGAAAACCAAGACACCGGCGTTCAAAATGGACTCGTCCTTTGCATGAGGAACCGCAAAGCCGTCTGTCATACCGGTCTCTCCCATACCTTCGCGAGCCATAAATGCCTCATATGTTGCATTGGCATTATTGGAGATACCCTTGGCTTCTGCCTGCTGGGAGAGAAAACGCAGGACTTCTTCACGACTCGTTGCGTGCTCGTTGACAAAAACGTCATCAGCCTTAACAAAATCACTCATATGAAATCCCCTTCATTCCACGCAGACCTTGTATCTGCGTATATCCGTAACACTTTCTATGATACCCACAAATACCGTTTTTCGCAGAAAAATCAACGGACTGTTTTGAAACCGCTTTTGTACCTACCCGACTTTAGCTTCTGTACGTATCTGACTTTAGCCTCGCTCTTTCGTGCCCCACCAAAATGTTGCTACGGTACCCGGTCCTGTGTGCACTCCAATGGTAGCGCCAATATCAAAGATGTCGATGCTTTTTACCTGAGGAAAATACGAGTGGATCTTATCGGCAACAGATTTGGCATCCGCAAGACATTCGGAATTGGAAATGAACACTTTATCGGTATAGTCAAGACCATTCTCACAGGTATCCTGCATGATCTCAATAATCCGACGCTCTGCCTTCTTTCGTCCGCGTGCCTTCTCCTTCACTGCCAAAGAACCATCGGGCTCAACGTCCATCACAGGGCAGATATTCAACATGCCGCCGAGAAGCCCCGCAGCCTTGGAAATACGGCCCCCTCGAATAAAAAACGTAAGGTCGGTCGAGAAGAACCACGCATAAACACGCTTACGATTCTCCAACGTCCACGCTTCCAGCTCTTTGAGCGTAAGACCCTCGTCGCGTTTGTCGGCAACCTTGTCAACAAGCAGACCGTAACCCGCAGATGCCTGCAGAGAATCAACCACCACAATCGTACGATTTGGGAATTCTTTTTTGAGCTCTTCTCGCGCGGAAACCGCAGACTCGTACGAACCCGAAATCCCTGAAGAAAGCGTCAGGTGAAACACGTCTTGTCCTGCTTCGAGAAAGGGTTTCCAAAACGACATATACTGGCCAACACTTATCTGAGATGTGCGGCACGACTGCCCCTCAAGCATTTTGCGATACAGATCGGCAGGAGTATTGGTTCGACCAAAATCATCCTTACACTGTTCCCCATTGAGTTCATAGTTGAAATAGACGTACTTAATATTACGAGATTGAAGAAGCTCTTCAGAAACATCAGCGGTTGAACAACAGCAAAGCGCGTAGTCAGCCATCAATCCTCCTAGAGTATCGGGTTTCGATTCACAATCACAGATAATTGTACGACCTTATACGCAATTTTCCCACAGTATGTGAAAACTTCTCGGCAAACCCGAGTACGGAAAACTTACGGTAAATCTACAAGCCTCGTCCTAAGTGCCTGTTTTACATACTCTGTCCTGCACGCCCTACTTTATATACTATGCTCCGTCCTACATACCCCGCTCTGAAAAGATTGGCTCATCTTGCCAAAGAACAACTTCTCCTGCCTTCAAGGTAGACGGAACGTCAATAAGCCGCTGATTTGAGGAACCTCTGAAGCGCAAGGTAATATCGTGGAGCGATTGAACCCAAGGGCCATCCACCAGCACATCAAGACAACTTAAGATGCGATCGGTGTACGCAAGGTGCCACTTTCCTTGAGTAAGCTCTTCCCACGTGTGCCCCGAATACAGCCAGATAGTTTTAGTGGGATACGTCTTTTTCACGCGCTCAAGAAAACCCACAAGACCTTCTTGGTTTTCAGGCTCCATTGGTTCTCCACCAAGTACGGAAAGTCCGTCGACATAGACGGGTGCTAAAGAATCTATAATCTCCTGCTCAACTTCAGGCGTAAATTCTCCGCCACTTGTAAAGTCCCATGCTTCGTAGTTGAAACAGCCCTTACAGTGCAGGCGACAACCTGAGACAAAGAGCGTCGTACGAATCCCAACACCGTTTGCGATATCGGAGTATTTGATATTTGAGTAGTTCATTGTTGCGCTTTCGTAAATGCATGTACTGAGAAAGGAAGCGAGCAGAGCAACACGTCGCCCTGCTCGCCAAAAGATATATGAAACTCTTAAAGGTGAAGGACGCGATCTTTAATTTCCTGCGTACGACCTTGGTTCCAGAACTGCGTACCAATATATCCGCAGGTACGACGCGCAACATTCATCTTATTTTGATCGCGGTTTCCACAATGCGGGCACTCCCACACCAGCTTGCCATCATCCTCAACAATCTGAATCTCGCCATCATAGCCACACACCTGGCAGTAGTCAGACTTCGTATTGAGCTCCGCATACATGATGTGATCGTAGATGAACTGCATAACCCGAAGAACAGCCTCAAGGTTATCCTGCATATTGGGAACCTCAACGTAAGAAATGGCTCCACCCGGAGAAAGACGCTGAAACTCCGACTCAAATTGCAGTTTCTGGAAGGCATCAATCTCTTCTGCTACATGCACGTGATAGCTGTTGGTGATATAGCCCTTATCCGTGATACCGGGAATGACACCAAAACGACGTTGGAGAGCCTTGGCAAACTTATAGGTTGTAGACTCAAGCGGTGTGCCATAGATGGAGTAATCGATATCCTCGGCAGCCTTCCATTCGTTGCACTTGTCGTTCATGTGTTGCATAACCTTGAGCGCAAATGGCGTAGCTTCTGCATCAGTATGGCTGTGACCCGTCATGGCTTTGACGCACTCATAGAGACCGGCATACCCCAGTGAGATGGTAGAGTAGCCTCCATACAGCAAGGGATCAATCTTCTCGCCCTTATCAAGACGAGCAAGAGCGCCATACTGCCACAGAATAGGAGCGGCATCCGAAAGCGTACCCTTGAGGCGCTCATGACGGCAACGCAGTGCACGGTGGCAAAGCTCCAAGCGCTCGTCAAAAATCTTCCAGAACTCATCCATGTTACGATTTGCAGACAGCGCAACATCAGGCAGGTTAATGGTTACGACACCCTGGTTAAAGCGGCCGTAATACTTTGGTTTGCCGGGCTCATAATTCTTAGCACGAGCAACGTTGCCATATCCATTGCCTGAACGATCCGGCGTAAGGAAGGAACGACATCCCATGCAGGTATAGCAATCTCCCTCACCCTCTTTTTCCCCAGCCGAAAGCTTGTATTCCTTCATCTTCTTTTCTGAGATGTAATCAGGAACAAGCCGGCGAGAAGTGCACTTTGCGGCCATCTTTGTGAGATAGAAGAACTCGGAATCCTCATGGATATTGTCCTCTTCAAGCACATAAATGAGCTTTGGAAATGCAGGGGTAATCCAAACACCCGCTTCATTCTTCACGCCCTGGTAACGCTGGCGAAGCATCTCTTCAATGATAAGCGCAAGATCTTTCTTTTCCTGCTCGCTCTTTGCCTCATTGAGATACATAAAGACCGTAATAAACGGCGCCTGACCGTTGGTGGTCATCAAAGTAACCACTTGGTACTGGATGGTTTGAACGCCGCGAGACACCTCATCGTGAAGACGCTTCTCCACCATATCGCTCAGCTGTTCTGCGGAAAGCTCAACGCCAACAGAGTTCATCTCGTCCATAACAGCCTTGCGAATCTTGCGGCGAGAAACATCAACAAACGGAGCAAGGTGAGCGAGAGAAATGGACTGGCCACCGTACTGGCAGGACGCCACCTGCGCAATGATCTGTGTTGCAATGTTACACGCCGTAGAGAAGCTGTGTGGACGCTCAATAAGCGTACCGGAAATGACCGTACCGTTTTGAAGCATATCATCAAGATTGATAAGGTCGCAGTTGTGCATATGCTGCGCAAAGTAATCCGAGTCATGGAAGTGAATAAGGCCCTCATTGTGAGCCTGCACAATATCCTCTGGCAAAAGCTCGCGCTGAACAAGATCTTTTGAAACCTCACCGGCCATATAGTCACGTTGTACGGAAACAACAGTAGGATTCTTGTTGGAATTCTCCTGTTTAACTTCTTCGTTGTTGCACTCTATCAGCGAAAGGATCTTATCGTCTGTTGTGTTTTTCTGGCGCCTTTGGTTTTGTACGTATCGGTAGATGATGTACTTGCGAGCCACCTCAAAGTGATCAAGGGCCATCAATTGATCCTCGACAAGGTCTTGGACTTCTTCTACCGTAACGGTATGTCCGGCTTCCATACACTCGTCGGTCACATTGAGTGCGGCAAAACGGATCTCACGATCAGTAAGGCGCTCATCTCCGTTAACCTCAGCGTTTGCCTTGGCAATAGCATTCTCAATTTTATCGACGTCAAACGTTACTTCAGAACCGTTGCGCTTGATAATCTTCATGAACTATCTCCTTGATGAGCCTATTGAGAGCACTCTCTCATTCTGGTAGATTTATCGCACAAGAACGTACAGATTTGCGCTCAAGTTGCCACCATGTTTCTGTACGCACTTTTGCGTGCCATCTACTATGACACAACATATAGTGTTTGTCATCGACAATATAAACAATATATTGTGAATTTTTGAAAATCCACAAAAATAAAACTTGCATTTATACGGAAGATAGTATCTATGCAGGTAGAGAAGAGCTCCTCCCTCGAGACTTCTCACTCTCACTTCCCCCGCCCCCACCTTCAACCCACCACGAAACAAAACATTCCCGAATTTTGCCGAATCTGTGTGTTTAGTGGTGGTTTTTGGAAGCAAAACGTGTGTTTACTTGTGGTTTTATATCGATTTGAGCATTTGGTGGTGAGTTAAACCACCACTAAAGAGCGTATCTGACGGAGTTTTTGAAATCTATGCGTTTAGTGGTGGTTTTAAGAGAGGTTCTCCGGCACGCGCAGAGGCAAACACCGCGAAGAAGCAAAACGTCGAGAAGAAGCAAC
>NZ_ACFE01000003.1 GCF_000174015.1 Lancefieldella rimae ATCC 49626
TTTCGGGTGGGGTTGGAGGGGTGGGTGAATGAGGCTCGAGAGGGTGTGTTGGGTGGAGTTTGGGTGGGTTGGGTGTTTACGCTTCGTTGCGCACAATCTCACAAGCGGCGAGAAGACCTGCTGCAAGAGAAGCGCAAACTTGCAGGAATTCAAAACCTACCCAAGCGGTTTCATGGGCTCCCACGTGGAATCTCGATAAATACTCCGCGCATCTCGCCAGCCCTTATAGAGCCTCGCCCAACCGGAGCGAACATGCGCGCGATCAACGAGCGCGATGCGTATGAGCTCTTTTGCAAATGTCAGAAATGTCCCCAAACCAAACAAAATACAATGATAATCGCCGTGTTCTTGGAAATAGCGAGCCATATAGCCCCGATTGCGCGTAATGTAATAGCGCGTCATATCGGACGTAGAATTTAGCTGTCTCACCGAACCGATACCTTGTCCAGGTACTTCTCGACACCGACGCAGCACAAAGTCGGGAACAAAAATCGGTTGCGTTACCTTGCTCGCCAGATATCCGTACAAAGCATCATCCCAGTAAATAAAGAAGCGTGGATCAGGCAGACCGATCCGCTCTACAATCGAGCGGCAGAAAAGGGCTCCTTCAAAGCACATGACATTACACGCCCGATACGCCACTCCGTCAAAGCCGGCCTTTGCAAGCGGATTGTAAATACCCATTGACGTGCTAAAGCGATACTGCCAGAAAAACGGCGAACCATCAACATCGAAGCGTTGACCTTGGATGACCTCGGCCTTCTTACACCACTTGTCAAGACGCTCAAGCCCCTCGGGCAAAACCGCTACGTCATCATCCATGACCCAAAACCACTCGGCCCCAAGCTCATATGCCACGCGGACGCCCTCAGAGAAACCTCCGGAACCGCCGGTGTTTTCGGACATCGGGACATACACAACACGAGAAATGCCGCCTTGTGTATCCGGATCGTCGGTGGTATCTCCCCACTTCTTTTGAACCTTTGCTGCAAATCGCTTGACGATATCGGACGTAAGACGGGAGTTCTCATTGTCAACGACAACGATCCTCCACGGCGCGCGCGTAAGATTCACAATGGATTTCAGCAGGTTGGTAAGCAGTTCTTGACGTTTATATGTCACTATGACAAGAGCAGGACGGTCCATAATCCCCCGAAAAGACGAATTTATGTTACAGATGCGTTTGTATGCGAACGCCTCTCGGTATAGTATAGAACAGCTACAAAAAGGAGTCCGCATGAGTAATTCCAATACAAGCGCTCATCTTATTTCCGTCATTATTCCCATATACAATGTCGAGAAGTACCTCGCACAATGCCTTGCCAGCGTGCAGGCGCAAACGTATGCCAACCTTGAAATCATTTGCGTCAACGATGGATCCACGGACGGTTCTTTGGCTATTCTTGAGGCTCACGCATCTCAGGATGAAAGAATCACTATAGTTGACAAGAGTAACGCAGGCTATGGTGCCGCATGTAACCTTGGGCTTGCCGAGGCTCACGGTGATTGGATTTCCATTGTTGAGCCGGACGATTATCTTGAACCAAATACCTACGAAATGCTTCTTGCAAAAGCTGATGCCCTCGGCGGCAACGCATGCGTCGATATCGTACGCTCCGCATACTGGCGAGTTTTTGACGGCGAGAAGGGCGGGCACATCGCAAGTGCTTCTCATGCGCAACGCTCGTCCCTGCCTGCCCAGCGCATACCGTGCGCCTATAAGGGTCGCGTCAAACCTTCCCACCAGCCGTTCTCTATTGAAAAAGGCATCGAGCTTCTCCTCCATCATCCCTCTATTTGGGCTGCAATCTATCGCCGCGAGTTCCTGCTTGAACACGGAATTCACTTCAAAGAGGTTCCCGGTGCTGGCTGGGCAGACAATCCATTTCTTGTGGCATCTCATTGCGCAGGAGCGCGCCTTGCCTATGTTGACCAGGCTGGGTATTGCTATCGCGAAGACGGTATCGCCGAGGCACGCGCGTTTGCGGAGCGCTCACCGCTCACCCCTCTTGAGCGATGGAACGACATGATGGATGAAGCAGACCGCCTTCATGTTACGAACAAAGACATCCAACGGGCACTGACGCTTCGCGGCATTACCTATGCGCTTCTCACCAGAGATGCTCTTCTCGCACGTGCACGAGCGGGCCTCTCTGATAAAACCGACATCCGGGTACACACTCTTCTTGCCAAGAGTTTGCGTCGCATGGACGCCGAGCTTGTATTTTCAGATGCGAGAATCAACTATGACGGCAAAGCCTTGGTAGCGGGAATGCAAGAGCTTCCTCTTCCAAAAAAACACATGGCGGCGCGTCTTGCATATCTCGCTCGAGAAGGCTTTTATCGAATCGCGACGGCAGGACTGCCCTTTGTGTTTAACTCTCTCAAAGACCGCAAGAAAACGAAGGCAGAAAAACAGGATTTGCGAGCCACGTATAACCGGCACAAGAAGAGCTAGGCCGCATAGTATGGGCAGACTGGATAGACAGACTGGACAGACTGGTCAAGCCGAGCGGAGTCTGACCGCCTAAAAGCGCATCAAATACCCATACGACAAATACCCGTCACTGACTCACCAGAAGGCCGACGCCCTGTCCGAGACTCGTTTGGTCAAGCGTTGTTCCCGCCTCGTCATCCGAAGCTTCAACTTCAAGCCGATTCAGATTTGAAACACCAATGGGCTGCACAATCTCCGCGAGTTCCAAAAGCTCATCTGGTTTCATGTCGGTATAAAGGGTGGAGAGGAGCTTTCCTGAATTGTTGATAAGCGCTTGCGCACCGGATCCGGAAAGACCGGCTATTTCATCCCAGCTCTCCTGCGTTGCCACAATGACGTGGGTCATTTTGATATTTGAAGCAGCTGCCAAAGGTGCGATACACGCCTCGGCGCCTCCCTTTTCAAAAAGGGCCTCCAAGGTCGTAGTCGCATTCTCTGCATCCATGGTGTCCGTAACGGCCGTATTAAGAGGTAGCTTTACAAGAGTTCCGGTTCCGGCGCTCTTATTGAGTACCAAAAGCGATGCCGCCTGAAGTTTGCAGCCTTCTCCTCGAAGCTTATCGGTTGTCAGAAGAAGTACGCTGGTAAATTCATCTTGTGAGCGCGTATACCCCGCCACTTCATCCGAGGAAACCTTCTGCTGTGCGAGAGCCGAATTAAGCCCATGGTCTCCCAGGTGAGACTCAAGTTGCACACGGTTCCAAAGCGTGACGCATACGAGGGTAACCACAATACAGACGGCGACAACCACACCCGCCCCGATAATGTTTCGATACGGATTGTTATCACGAGGAACATCAATACGTTCGAATTTCTCGCGCTGCCTCAACATGAAGGCTCCTACCCCGATGTAATGTGTACTCTCTTCTCTTTTATTCTGAAGGCAAGTCAAAATCAATGAAACGTGTGATTGCGTGAGTGGTAGAAACAAAGCGGTGAGCGGCTCGTTATTTACGTCTCACACAGATATCTCTCGCATATTCCTCCATGACACGCATATCCGTTGCTGTAGAGCAAATCTATTTTTACATGCTCTTTTAGAGATCCTCAGTCTCCGGCCACGAACTCAAAGCTCCGTCGGGATACAAAACGCCGGTAAAAACCAACCCCTTCGCAGGCGCTGTTGGCCCGGCTTTTTTCCTGTCGCATGCGAGAAGCACTTCGCGCGTCCAATTAGTTGCGCGATGTCCACGACCCACTTCAACCAGCGTGCCAACCATGGTTCTGACCATGGTATGTAAAAACGCATTGCCGACAATATCAATGGCAATGAGCTTCTCGCCGGCCTCTTGTATCTCTGCCACCTGTATGGACTCAACATATCTGTGCGTTGGCTTATCGACTGCGGAAAGAGCTTTACAGAAACTTTTAAAATCATGCTCACCCACAAATATCTGGGCGGCTTCATTCATGGCCGCAACATCCAGGGCACCGTTATACCACCATGCGTGATCCCATGCCAAAACAGGCCTTAAACCTGCGGAAATACGATAACGATAGCTTCGCGCAAGAGCATCAAAACGGGCCGAGAAGCCCGACTGTGCCTTGTATATCTCTTGAATGGAAATATCGTCATCAGTCAATGCGGTAAGCGAGCGCAACAGCTGCCTTTTGGGAATCTTTTCCTCATGCGCATCAACGGGAACACTTACGTACTGAGCAAGCGCCGACACACCCGCATCGGTTCTCCCTGCACAGGTAAGTTCAACCGGGCGTCGAAGCACGGTTGTAAGTGCCTGCTTTAAATCTCCCGCAACCGTGCGTTGCTTTGGTTGTTCGGCAAAACCGGAAAACGCCGCGCCTCGATAGCCAAGCTTTATGACAAGCGTTGCGGCAGGCAAAACAGCGTCGTGTGCATGTACCGTTTGTGGCATGTTTTCCAAAGCAACCTCCTTTGCACTTCTTCCGTTAAAAACAGTGCTACACCATCATACAGACAAGAACAAAAATCGTCACAATGACCGCAACCGCCCACATATACCCACTCGGACGTACAAGCAAGCTCGTCTTAGCATGCGTACCGAATCCGCGATCAGAAAGCGTGCGGGCAAGTTCTTCAGAGCGGCGAAAGAGAGAAACTACCACGGGAACCAGTACCGAAAACCATGAGCGAACTTTTTCGATACGCGTCTCTTTTTCACAAACGCCGGCGCGAATACGCTGTGCTGTACGAATTCGATCCACCTCTTCAAGCGTTAAAGGGATAAACCTAAGCGCAATAGAGGTCATCAAACTAAGAGCGTCAACGTCCAAGCCAACTGCGGCAAAAGGACGTAAAAAGAACGCAAGTGCCTCGGTTATCTGCACGGGAGACGTTGTCGCTGAAAACACCAACACAAAACCAAGCGCCAATGAAATACGCATCACTGCCCAAAGTCCCCGAAGCGCCCCTGTACCGGAAAGCCCCAAAATACCAAAGTGCACATCGGAAGTACCAAATAAAACCACGGTATTGGCTATAAGGGAGAACGCGAGAACAACGACCATTGGCTTAAGCGAATACACCGCCTTGAGCGGCGAGGCCTTGGACATTACAAGCATCCCCGCAAGCAATACACCCATACCAAAAATTCCAAAAGGCGCGTGCGCAATAAACGATCCCGTTATGCACACACACAAAAGCGCAATCTTCAAACGCGGATCATACCGGTGAAGTGGCGTTTTTGCACTCCGATACGCGCCGATACTATCGGTCAAAATCCTCACCGCCTCTCAACTGCATCAAAAGTTGTACCTCAGGCGGTGCTTCAAGATCTGCTTTTTCGTAGATATCCTCCTGGAATTGAGCCTGTTGCGCGCAATAGGTACCAACGATTTTTCCGCCTGCCATAAACGCCACGCGATCACACACCTCAAGCCACTCCCCTACGTCATGGGTAATAACTATCGCTGGCACGCCGTGATCTGCATACGTTCTTACCATGTTTCGTATAAGCTGCCGAGAAGCTCCGTCAAGCCCCGCCGTCGGTTCGTCTAATACCAGCGCATCAAAGTGACACGCCACAAGACCGGCGAGTGCCACACGGCGAAGCTGGCCCCCCGAAAGTTCAAACGGGGAACGTTTGAGAATCTCAGAATCTACATCTACCTCATGAGCAGCTCTATGAACAGAGTTTTTAAGCGAAGAAGCCGAAAAGCCTCGTACCCGAGGACCATAGGCAATGTCGTCAAAAACGGTATCCGCAAAGACTTGATTTTCGGGATTTTGAAATGCCAAGCCGACGGAGCCCACAGATACCCGTGCTCCATCAAAGACCGCCTTACCTTCATCCGCCTCAAGAACTCCTGCAAGCACGCGAGCAGCCGTTGTTTTGCCCGATCCAGAACGGCCGGTCAAAAGGACTAATTCACCTTTTGACTCCAAAGATACCTTGTCAAGCGCACGCGTTGTCTCAAAAGTCAAAGATGCTCCGCGCAGCGCAAGAGTGTGCGCATTGAGACACGCATCTGAATCGACATCGCAATTAAGCCGAGCATGAGATAAACGTCCACAAGAAGAACTTCTCTCCAAAAGAAGGCTTTTTGCTTCATCTTGAAGCCCCTTCTTGCGTAGATATCGCCCAAGAGCTTTCATGTCGCGTGCAGCCGACAAATCAAATCCCCGTGCCACGGCCTTTTGTAGGACGCGCGTATATCCGGTATGCATAAGGCCCGCTGCGGCTGCACGGGAAGCATCTTGGAGAAAATCATTTGGAGAGCCGCTCCATGCAATCCGCCCGTCATGAAGCCACAACACCCGCGACGCACCAAACAAAGACTCTACCGAATGTGAGAGCTCCAGCACCCCAAGACCCGCCGAAACAAGAGAGGTCACAAGCGAGCGAATCTTTGTTCGTGTTCTTGCATCGAGCTGCACATATACTTCATCAAGAACGAGATAGTGGGGAGAAAGCGCAAGTGTTGCAGCAAACGCAAGAAGCTGTTGCTGACCACCAGAGAGCTCATATGTTGTGCGATCACGCAGGTATGCAATGCCACAAAGCTCAAGGGATTTTTCCGCACGCGCCAAAACCTCCGGCTGAGAAAGTCCTAAATGAGAGGGACCAAAAGCTGCTTCTTCAAAAACAGAGGCGCTTATCAGCTGGTTTGCAGGATCCTGGCGAATCAAACCAACCTGTAAGGAACTATGTGTTGACGAAACATCCGCCGTATTCGTACCGTCAACACATACCTCCCCGTCTGTCGGCACAAGAGATCCGTTCATAAGGCGTGCAAGAGTCGTCTTTCCGGAACCATTAGAGCCAAGAAGTACCACGCGCTCACCGGCAGAAAGCTCCATCGACACGTCCTCAAAAACGGACGGGGCATGTGGGTAAGAAAAACTCACGTGAGTTACCGATATCATAAACACCTCCTCCACTCAATAGCACAAAGGCCCCAGCATACGCCAGGGCCTCTGTAATAACGTTGCCGTATAACCTTACTCAGCAGCCTTCTCGGTTTCTGCCGCAGTATCGGTCTGCTCCTCCTCGGCCTGAACCTCAGCCTCAGCAGTCTCTTTGGCCTGAGCTTCCTGAGCGGGAGCGGCCTCTTCCTTCTCTGCTTTTACCGGAGCAACCTTGGTTGCCTTGGCCTTAGCTTTCTTGGGCTCTGCCTTTTTCTTAACGGGCTCGGTAACGAGCTCGATAATAACAATCTCAGCTGCATCACCCTTGCGGGGACCAAGCTTTAGGATGCGAGTATATCCACCCTGGCGATCTGCCCACATGCCCTGTGCAACCTTGTCAAAGATCTCACGGACGAGCTCGGCATCGCCAACCTTAGCGATGGCAAGACGACGAGCATGAAGGTCACCACGCTTTGCCCACGTGATAACGCGATCGACCTCCGGACGGATGGCCTTTGCACGTGACTCAATCGTCTTGATACGATCATTTTGGAACAGGGCTTGAACCAGGCTCTTCTTCATTGCCTTGGTGTGGCTGGCATCAGTGCCCAGTTTCATGCCCTTCTTTTTGTTATGCCTCATAATGAGCTTCTCCTATGCGTATAAGCGGCGTGGGTTAAGCCTTAAGGGATAGGCCCATAGCCTCAAGCTTTTCTTTAACTTCTTCGATGGACTTAACGCCAAAATTCCTGATATTAAGAAGATCGTTCTCAGAAAAATCAACGAGCTGACGCACCGAGTGAATGCCTGCGCGCTTGAGGCAGTTGTATGAACGGACGGAAAGATCCAAATCCTCAACCTGCTTATCAAGTTCGCTGTCATCCTGAACATCTTCACTTGCAAAAATCGAAGTTTCCTCAAGAGACTCATCGACCTCAGACAAACCCATAAATGCACCCATGTGCTGATTGATGATGTTTGCTGCCTCAACAACTGCCTCACGAGGACTGATGGCGCCATTGGTCTCAACTTCCAAAACCAAACGGTCATAGTCAGTGTGACGACCAACACGGCACGGCTCAACTGCTTTGGCGCAGCGACGAACTGGTGAGAAGATAGAGTCAACACTGATAAAACCAATGGGATCATCATCGCGCTCATTATCTTCACCGGATACGTATCCACGACCCTTACCGATACGAAGCCTCATGGCAAGATGAGCTCCATCGGAAAGCGTGCAAATATGCTGCTCTGGGTTAACCAGCTCAAAACCTGTTGGTACATCGATATCTGCACCGGTAACGACCTTCGGCCCGTCAACCGTAATAGAAGCTTCTGCCTCATCAATATCTTCAAGTGAGCGGAAGACCAAGCACTTAACATTCAAAACGATATCGGTGACGTCTTCATATACGCCATCAACCGTTGTGAACTCATGCTGGACACCGTCAATTTGAATTGCCTCGACTGCAGAACCTTCCAGCGAAGAGAGCAGCACACGACGAAGTGAGTTGCCTAACGTATCGCCATATCCACGCTCAAGTGGCTCAGCACTTACACGTGCGGCGTTTGCGCCAATCTCCTCTACCGACACGCTCGGTCGGATAAATTCGGACATTGCTACCTCCAAACGGTGTCGGCTTACTTAGAGTAAAGCTCGACAATCAGCTGAGCGTCGATGTCGAGGTCAATCTGATCACGGTTAGGAAGCTCAAGTACTGTACCCTGGAGCTTATCGAGATCAAGCTCAATCCATGCAGGAACCGCTGTATGTTCGGATGCAATCAGTGACTCCTTAATGGGGAGAAGATCTTTTGCCTTTGAGGAAACCGCAATAACATCACCCTTTTTGATTCTATAGGAGGGAATGTCAACGCGCTGACCATTTACCGTAATGTGTCCATGTCGAACTGTCTGACGTGCTTCTTTACGAGTACGAGCAAAGCCAAGACGGAAGACAACATTATCAAGACGAGTCTCAAGAATACTCATCAGATTGTCACCGGTAATGCCGGGGTTCTTCTTTGCAAGTTCATAATATCCATGGAACTGGTTCTCAAGGACGCCGTAAATAAACTTGGCCTTCTGCTTCTCGCGGAGCTGCATGCCGTACTCGCTCTCCTGACGGCGACGACGACGTGGCTCACGGTGAGATTCCTTATTGATGCCCATCACGATGGGATCGATGCCAAGCTGGCGGCATCTTTTAAGGACCGGGGTCCTATCAATTGCCATTGCTTGTCCTTTCGTGGCTAGTTGCGACGGCGCTTTTTAGGACGGCAGCCGTTGTGTGCAATAGGGGTCTTATCCTGAATACCCGAAACCTCAAGGCCTGCGGCCTGGAGAGAACGGATGGCGGTCTCACGGCCGGAACCGGGACCTTTAACAAAGACAGCAACTTTGTGGAGGCCATGCTCCATAGCTGCCTTTGCAGCAGCCTCAGCTGCAAGCTGAGCCGCAAACGGCGTGGACTTACGAGAGCCCTTAAAGCCGACGGTACCACCGGACTGCCAGGAAATAACATTACCCTGAGGGTCAGAAATGGACACGATCGTGTTATTGAACGTGCTCTTGATGTGGGCTTGTCCCACAGCGATGTTTTTGCGCTCAGAACGACGAATGTGTGTAGTGCGAGCGTTTTTCTTCTGTACCATGTACTTTTACTCCTGCCTACTTCTTCTTGCCGCCCACTTGACGCTTCTTACCCTTACGGGTACGGGCGTTGGTGTGGGTACGCTGACCGTGGACAGGGAGACCCTTACGATGACGAAGGCCACGATAGCAGCCAATCTCCATCAGACGGGCGGTATTTTGACGCACTTCACGACGAAGATCGCCTTCTGTGGTGTAGTTTGCATCGATATAATCACGAATCTTGGTGACCTCATCTTCGGTCAGATCCTTGACTCGTGTATCAACATTGACACCAGTCTCGGCGCAAATCTTGGTTGCGCGAGTCTGACCAATGCCGTAAAGATAGGTGAGTCCGACCTCAACGCGCTTATCGCGTGGCAGGTCGACGCCGTTAATACGGGCCAACTTGGTGCTCCTTCCTTAGCCCTGACGCTGCTTATGGCGCGGGTTCTCGCAAATCACGTAAACCTTACCGTGGCGACGGATGACTTTGCACTTGTCGCACATCTTCTTTACCGAAGGACGTACCTTCATTTGTGTTCCTTTCGGTTCTGCTGACACGAACTATATATACTCGCCCAGCCGCAGGCGTGAAATACAAACGTATCTTGGATAGGGCACGTATCACTATTTATAGCGATACGTAATGCGTCCCCTGGTTAAATCATAGGGAGAAATCTCTACGACAACCTTATCACCAGGGAGGATACGGATGTAATTCATCCGAATCTTGCCGGAGATTGTGCAAAGGATGGTTTTACCATTCTCGAGCTCAACGTTAAACATGGCATTTGGCAGGGGTTCCAATACCTTACCTTCCAGTTCAATAGCGTCTTGTTTGCTCAATGTTTATCCTCTCGACACAATGACAGCAACATGGAATCATACCAAAATATGTTCTTCTCGTCCAATAAAAATAAGAAGAACATATATGTTTTTTGATTACCGAGAAGAGCCGTGTATTTTTATGCTTCTCCACCCTGCATGGAACACCATGGTCCTTCAGAGTCAGCCGTTAAAATAACAGGTCCATCCGCAGTAATGGCAATGGTATTCTCATAGTGAGCGGCGGGAAGGCCGTCGTCGGTAACAACCGTCCAGCCGTTTTCAAGAACCGAGCACTCATAGGTACCCATGGTAATCATTGGTTCAATGGCAATAACCATACCTTCTTGAAGTTTGACTCCTCGACCGCGCTTTCCGTAGTTTCTCACTTCAGGATCTTCGTGCATCACGTGACCGACACCATGACCCACAAAATCTCGAACCACTCCATACCCGTGAGATTCGGCAAGCTCTTGAACCGCAGCACCGATGTCACCTAAGTGATTGCCGGGAACGGCGGCTTCAATACCGGCCTTCAGGCAATCGCGCGTTACCTCACAGAGCGCTTTGGTCTTCTCGTCAACTTCACCGACATAGAAGGTCCACGCATTGTCTCCGACCCAACCATTCAGTGTGGCACCCGTATCAATGGAAATGACGTCGCCTTCTTGCAACACAACGGCATTTGAAGGAATGCCGTGAACGATTTGCTCATTAACGGATGCGCAAACGGTACCGGGAAATCCGCCATATCCCTTAAATGTCGGCACGGCGCCGTGAAGGCGAATAAAGGCTTCAAGCGACTGATCAATCTCAAGTGTGGTAACACCCGGCTTAATCATTTGACCGGCACGGCGAAGAGCAGCCTTAGAGAGTGCTCCTGCGGCCTTCATTTCTTCAATCTCTTGCGGAGTTTTAATGTTAATCATAGGGAGAGGAGCTTCTTGACGTCGGCATATACTGCGGTAACGTCACGGTCTCCGTCAACCTCCTTTAAAATGCCGTGGCCTTTGTAATACTCAATGAGCGGACTTGTCTGGTTCTCGTAGACATCCAGGCGATTTTTAATCGTTTCCGGCTTGTCGTCATCGCGCTGATACATCTCTCCGCCGCAATTTGGACAGGTATCAGTGCCGGCGGGGGCAGTATACCCACATGACCTGCAGGTACGACGTGAGCTCAAACGCTCGATAATGACTTCGGGCTTCACTGAAACGAGAAGCGCCGCATCCAGAGAAAGTCCCATTTGGGAAAGCTCTGAATCAAGGGTGACCGCTTGAGCGGTATTGCGCGGGAATCCGTCCAAAATGAAACCCTTTTGTGCATCGTCTGCACCAAGGCGTTCCTTTACAAGGTCTATTACCAGCTGGTCAGGAACAAGTTGACCTGCGTCCATATACTTTTTCGCCTCAACGCCCAAAGGAGATTGAGCTTTTACCGCGGCTCGAAGCAGATCACCGGTGGAAATATGAGCCAGACCAAAATCAGCAACAAGACGCTGAGCCTGCGTTCCCTTTCCGGCACCCGGGGCACCAAGAAGTACGATATTCATACACGCATCCTTTCTTCTCCCACAAGTTCTTACTTTCTTAAAATAAGAGGCCCGTTACCGGGCCTCTTTCGTTTTACTTTTTGACTTACTTAAAGAAGCCCTCATAATTATGCATCTTTAGGTGACTCTCAATGGATGCGAGCGTATCCATGGCCACGCCAACCATAATTAAGACCGACGTTCCACCAAACGCTTGTATCAAAGGGTCTCCCGTAAACCAAAAGATAATGGAAGGAACCACTGCAAGCACTGCCATAAAGATTGCTCCCGGAAGAGTTACCTTGTCAATAACAGACTTGATATAGTTCGCAGTAGCCGCACCTGGTCTGACACCGGGAATAAATCCACCCTGCTTTTTCAGCTGATCTGCGGTCTCCTCTGGATTAAATACCATGGAAGTATAGAAATACGCAAAGAAAACAATAAACAGAACCGACAAAGCCCAGTTGACCCATCCTTTAGAAAGAGCCGACGCAAAGGACTGCACCCATCCCACATTGGGGAAGAAAATGGCAATCTGCGCAGGCAGATACAGGATAGCCGATGCAAAAATGATAGGAACGACACCTGCCGTGTTGACCTTGATGGGCAGATATGTTGACTGCCCACCCATCAGCTTGCGGCCAACCACACGCTTGGCATATGTAATGGAAATACGACGCTGACCACGCTCAACATAAACAATGATAGGAACGATGAGCAACATAATAACAATGGTTGCTACCGTAAGAATCACGTTACCGCGCGTAGTAATCGAGGAAACCAGAGCCGCAGGAAGTCCTGCCATGATGTTGGTAAAGATAATAAGAGACATACCATTACCGACGCCACGCTGGGTAATAACCTCACCAAGCCACATGATAATAATGGCGCCAACAAGCATGGTAAAGACTACGAGAATGTTCTCAAGTGCCTCAGGAACGCCTCCCATGTTAGCAAATGACACACCATAGCTCTTAAACATAAAGAGATAGCCAACGGCATTCAAAAGGGCAAGGGCAACGGTAAGATAGCGCGTATACTGCGTAATCTTACGCTGGCCACTCTCGCCATCTTTTGCAAGCTCTCCCAAAGATGGGATAACCGACTGCATCATCTGAAGAATAATCTGCGCCGTAATGTAAGGCATAATTCCAAGGCTAAAAACGGACATATGCGAAAGAGCGCCACCTGAAAACAGGTTCAGCACCGCCATAGCACCATTGGAAGCAAGACCATTCTGGTAGTGAGCAAGCATGTCTTGGAACGGAGCTCCCGGCACCGGGAGACGGGCACCAAAACGATACAGAAGAAGAATCAGTATCGTCAGGAGGATTTTATTCCTCAGCTCCGTAACACGAAACGCGTTGGCAATTCCCTTAAACACTACTCTTCCTCAACCTTTCCGCCTGCCGCTTCAATTTTAGCCTTTGCAGCAGCAGAGACCTTGTCGACCTTGACGGTAAGCTTCTTTGAAAGCTCGCCGGTACCAAGGACTTTAACGGGAATATAGTTGTGCTTAATAACACCCTTAGCGACAAGTGCATCTGCATCAACAGTGTCACCGTCAGCAAAAAGGGCATCAAGACGAGAAACGTTCACGGGAGCGTACTCGCAACGATTATGACTGGTAAAACCGGGGAGCTTCGGGAGACGCATAGCCAACGGCTGCTGACCACCCTCGAAACCTGCACCCTTTCCGCCACCGGAGCGAGAGAGCTGACCGTTCATGCCACGGCCGGCAAAAGTACCCTTGCCAGAACCGTCACCGCGGCCAATGCGCTTACGATTTTTGCGCGAGCCCTCAGCGGGGCGAAGATCTTTGAGCTGCATGTTACTTACCTCTAGTTCTCTTCAACCTCGACAAGGTGCTTAACCTTGAAGATCATTCCACGAATGCTTGGATTATCAGGCTGTTCAACGGTGCTACCGATCTTGTGAAGACCGAGGGCCTTCACCGTAGCCGTCTGGTCCTTTTTGACGCCTGCATGTGCGCCTCGGACAAGCTTGATGGTTAGGCTCTTAGCCATCGTTAGTTCTCCTTCCCGACGAACATCTCGCGGGTGGTAATGCCACGACGCTCAGCAGCCTGTACAGGGCTTGAAAGCTGTTTGAGGCCTTCAGCTGCTGCCTTGATGATGTTAAGGGCATTGCTTGTGCCCAAAGACTTAGAAAGTACGTTGGTGATACCAGCAAGTTCGAAAAGTGGACGGATAGGGCCACCGGCAATAACACCGGTACCTTCAAATGCCGGCTTAATCAAAACGGAACCCGCTCCGAAGTGACCAAGCACCTCGTGAGGAACGGATCCGGACTCGGTAAGCGGAACCTTAAACATGTTCCTCTTGGCATCCTCAACGCCCTTTTGAATGGCGAGAGGTACCTCGGCCGAGCGACCCTGACCAATACCGACATTACCTTTACCGTCGCCGACGACCACAAGGGCCACCAAAGACATGCGACGACCACCTTTAACGGTCTTAGAAACGCGGTGAATATAAACGACGCGCTCCTGAAGATCCGTATCCTGCTGGCGCTTACGATCTCGTGCCATTGAATCCTCCTAGAACTTCAGGCCCGCGTTGCGGGCACCGTCTGCCAAAGCTTTAACGCGACCGTGATAGATGCGGCCACCGCGATCAAATGTGACCTCGGTGACGCCCTTCTCGATAGCGCGCTTACCGATGAGCTCCCCTACAAACTCTGCTGCCTCTTTGTTGGAGCCAACAGCGCCCTTTGCGCGGAACTCAGCGTCAAGCGTTGAAGCGGAGCAGAGCGTTCTGCCGGAAGCATCATCGATAACCTGAGCATACATGTTTGCATTTGTGCGATGCACGGTAAGACGCGGACGTTCTGCGGTACCAAAGATTTTGGCGCGAACGCGGCGCTTACGGCGGGCAAGACCCGCTTTTTTCGCCTGCAACTTCTTCATTCCTTCTCCTTAAACCTTGCCGTCACCTGACGGGGTAACGGTCTTTATACATCATAAGGCTGCGGCACTACTTAGCGGCCTTACCAAGCTTCCTGCGAATGTGTTCACCCTCGTAGTGAATACCCTTGCCCTTGTATGGTTCAGGCGGACGCTTCATACGAATCTCTGCCGCCACCTGGCCAACCTGCTCTTTGGAAATACCCTTGACGACAATGTGAGTGTTATCGGGAACCTCAAACGTAATGTCATTAGGTGCGGCATAGACCACAGGATGAGAATAGCCGAGAGACAAATCAAGATCCTTACCTTTGAGCGCTGCACGATATCCAACGCCGGTAAGCTCAAGCTTCTTCTCAAAGCCCTCAGAAACGCCAATAACCATATTGTGAATGAGGGTACGAACAAGACCCTGCTGAGCGTTGGACTCAGAGGACTCATCTACGCGAGAAACGAGAATCTCCTCGCCCTCCTGCTTGATAGTTACAAGCTCAGAGAACGTACGGTTCAGCTCGCCTTTGGAACCTTTAACGGTTACGTGCGTGTTATCAACTGTCACAGTGACTCCAGCTGGAATCTGGACAGGCTTCTTACCAATACGAGACACGGCTGTCTCCTTTCATTCCTGTCAGATTTACCAAACGTAAGCGATGACCTCGCCACCGACGCCGGCCTTGCGAGCGTCGCGGTCGCACATCATGCCACGAGACGTGGAAACCACTGCTGTACCAAGACCACCGATAACACGGGGGAGCTTCTCAGCAGTAGCGTAAATGCGCAAACCAGGCTTGGAAATACGACGGATACCGCGAATGATACGGGCGCGCTTCTCGCCATATTTAAGCGTAATGTGGAGCGTTTTTTGAGGCTTGGTATCTTCTACCGTATAGCCCTCGATATAACCCTCCTCAGAGATGACGCGAGCAATCTCAACGAGCACTTTGCTCGAAGGCATGGAAACACTTTCCTTGCCAGCTGAGTTTGCGTTACGAATGCGCGTCAGCATGTCCGAAATGGGATCGGTAATCTTCATGTGATCCTTCTCCTTTGTTAATGATGAAACTGCGTGTCTGGTTCGTTTGCGCCCTTAGCGCAGACGCCTTGACGCCAGAGCTCCCTATCCTACCAGCTTGCCTTGCGGACACCCGGAAGCTCGCCTTTGTTCGCCAGCTCGCGGAAGCATACGCGGCACAGACCGAACTTGCGATATACGGAGTGGGGACGCCCACAACGCTGGCAACGGTTCTGCGCACGAGTAGAGTACTTCGGCTCGCGTGACGCCTTGACGATCATCGAAGTTTTAGCCACAAATCCTCCTTCAAATGCAACTAGGCGGATGCCTAGAAGATTCCAATAGTCGTACTTAGTCCTGCTTGAACGGGAAATGGAAAGCCTGAAGCAGCGCCTTGCCTTCCTCGTCTGTCGTAGCAGTCGTAACAATGGTGATATCCATACCACGCGTATGATCAATTTTGTCAAAATCGATCTCGGGGAAGATAAGCTGTTCGGTTACGCCCATGGAGAAATTACCACGGCCGTCAAAGCTCTTAGCAGAAATACCACGGAAGTCGCGGATACGAGGGATTGCCACTGAAATCAGGCGATCCAAGAACTCCCACATACGATCGCCGCGAAGGGTAACTTTTGCACCAATGGGCATACCCTGACGAAGCTTAAAGGTAGCGATTGACTTGCGTGCATGAGTGACAAGCGGCTGCTGACCGGTAATGGTGCGAAGATCTGAAACTGCACCGTCAATTGCCTTTGCATCGGTTGCCGCTTCACCAACGCCCATGTTCACGACGATCTTCTCAAACTTTGGAATCTGATTGACGTTGGCATAGCCAAACTGCTTTTGCAGGGCATCGCGAACGGTCTGGTAATACTCCTCTTTCAGGCGAGGAACATACTTCTTTTCTGCCATAGCATCTCCTTAAATCCTGGGGGTTTACGTGCGGGGATCGCCTCGCACCTCCTGGTTTGGCACGCCAGGAGCCATATGCATCTTTCGACAGAACTATCCTAAGAAAGACGCAACAAACTATATTAGCTGTTATTGCTCTGTAGGGAAACAACAATTTTCAGCTTTGTACAAATCGTGAACGGGTGCATGCCTTCTCGCGCTAGAGTAAAGCCCATTCCAGGAAACGTCCTTCACCCGACTCTTCATTGGAATACGTCACAAACCGTGCCGCACGCAAGACATTCTCGTTACCGTTACCTATGGCAACTCCAATACCTGCCGTTGCAAGCATCTCTTTGTCATTGTCAGCATCGCCAAAAGCCGCGGCGGTAGCAACGGAAAGTCCCAAATGCTTGCAAAGCCACAGAAGTGCCGTGCCCTTTGAAGTTCCCTTGGCTAAGATCTCGGCCCCAACTCCCATTGAAGACGTTACGCTAAACGCACCCACCTCAGCAAGAGCCGCCTCTACGCGTGGACGCACCTGGGCATCCATATCCTCACTCCAATACGAGCCCAAGCGTTCAATGTCGTCGAGTGCAGCGATAAAATCTCTCGGCGAGCCCTCATACGGTATACGCGATTGAAGCATGAACTCCTTATGATGCCCCGGCAGACGGAAAAGCTTCATCTGTTCACGACGGGCATTGTCGGTATAGGCTCTCCCGCCACTAAATACATCAAAGGTTACCGGCAGATCTTTCATAAGCTCAAAAAGCGCCAGCGCATCTTCTTTTTTAACATGCGATTTATACAGAACTTCTTCGGTTCTGAGATCATTTACCGTAGCGCCATCGGCGGTAATGGCATAGCGAGATGCAGGATGAGCAAGCACTTCATGCGGTAAAAGCGACAACGCTCGCCCGCTTGTGGGTACAAAAGGGATTCCCTGCTTCGCAAGGTAGTCAAGAACTTCAAGGTTCTTGTCGCTTATAGACTTATCGTTTGAGAGAAGAGTGTCATCCATATCTGAAAAAACAATATTCACCTGCAGATTGGAGGGATGGCTACTCTTCATCCATATTTGCTTTTTTGCCACAAGCTCCGAAAGCGGCAGTTCATTATCTGGCAGCGCACTACTCAAAAGTCCTCCTCGAGACAATTTAGATACGATACATGTAGGTAAAAACGTCTTCTCTCTGCATATTTACCTGTACACCCAGCTTTTGAGCGAGAGCTTCTAAGTCTGTCTTAACTGCCGAGAAATCCGTGCTATCCATAAGCTCCACAAACATGGTCATCGTAAAAATGCCCGAAAGGATTGTCTGGGTAATATCTAAAATATTTGCCTGTCTCTCTGCCAATGCAGACGCCACCGCAGCAACAATGCCTGGAGCGTCTTTACCGAGCACCGTTACAATGGCTCGATCCTTCATACCTTTTTTTGTAGCGCTCACACATCCCCCTTGAATTCATGCACTTGTAATTTCCTTATGTTGTATTGTATCTATATCTCTCAACTATACTTCACCAAGCAAAATACCAAAACGCGATGAAAACTTTGCCTGAATATCATCTGTTGAAGTATCAAGCGCCACGGCAAGTTCGTAAAGTGACCGCATACTGGCCATCTTGAAGATACGCTCATGTGAAACAGGCGGACGCTTATTTTGTCCGCGCGCATGGGTAATGCGCGCTCGAAACGTCTTTGCGATACTCATGGTGTCTTCGCACGAACCTTCGCGAATAGCCTGTCTAAAATGGGCTTCTTCGAGTGAATTATTGTGTACATGAAACGTATTAAGCGAAATGGCGGGGTACTTATCGATAAGCACTTTTGCCTCTTTTGATGACAACACACTGCGCAAACGCGCTTCTTGAACGAGAGGAAATGTAATTTGAATAGGATGTTTATGACTGATAGGCACTAAGGTATAGTAACCATCACTCCCCTGTATAACTGCTGAAATCTGACAGACACCCTGACCCGGATGCACGACATAGTTGCCAACAGCATACATAGCGCAACTCCCTTCGAATTACGCTCAAGTATATCAAAAAATCTTTTAACTAATTGGTCTACCTGCTGTTTTATGAGAAATGAATTGTCCGTGGGCTGCCTTGTGGCCTGACAATCGTGTCAGGCAGTGGCACACGCGACAATCCAGTTCACCAAATTAGCCGCAACATTACCGGTACGTTCTGCAAGCACATGACCCTTGTCCCAAACCAACGTAAATGCGACATTCTTTACGTCTTTGTAATGCGTCAGCGCAAACTTCATGTTCAATGAAGTGCAGATAGACGTATCCGAGTTTTGAACGCCTTCATTGATGCGCCAATACGGAGCCACCTGTGCCGTTGCAAAACCTTGCGATGTACCACTGATAAAATAAAGCGGATTGAAAAGAGAAACCCGTGTAGGAATATCGCTTTCAAGTGTATCCTTAAGCGCAAGATCATCTTTCCACGCTTCCGCATACTCTTTGTTCCAGCCTGTCAACGTGCCATATGTATCGACATTTTTCGATACCAAATCACCCATAATCTTGTCAAAATGCAGCGTGCTCTTCTCGCCAACTCCAAATAACTGATTCGCGCGGGTATTTCTATCCACGGCGTCAAACGCTCCCACGCCAAGCGATGCCGGACGCATGGCTGCCGAGAAGTCCTTGAGATTTGCAATGCTTACCGTTTGGCGATGCAAATTGTACGTTAACCAGGAAGTCTTTCCATTAAAGGATTCAAAGTAATGGTCGATTGAGTCAAAAATGGTTGATTGTACCTGTGTAACGCCCGTGGTAGAAGCACCGGTAGAACTCGAGGAAGAAGATTCGTTGTGTTGCGCCTGAGGCTGACTTTGATCCTGCGATTGTCCTTGGTCTTGCAGCTGTCCTTGTTGACTCTGTGTGTCCGCACTTTTTGTGGCGTCCGTTTGGAGTACGGTCGAGGGAGCCTCTACGCCTCTGGATTTTGCAAGGTTTGGGTCTCCGGGAAAAAGCGGATCTTCAAAGCGCTGCGGTGTTGCGGTATAGGGAAATGAAGTCTCACGTGCAAAATTGTTTGCCGAAGTTTCCAGCTCAGCTTGAATGGCTTCCATGTAGGAGCCCATAGTGTAAATACCGCTGTTTGTTTGATCGAGCTCAAGCTTGTTGCCATCGGAATCGAGGAAGTCCATGGAATTCACCCACGTTCCGTAGGCACTCGCAAGATCTGACGAGAGAGCATGGGTCCATGTACCTGAGGCGCGCGTATCGCCGTCAGCATACTGACCTGCAGACCATTCATACGCTGCATCGGCAACGTCAAATGAAGTAGAAGGACACCAAGAAGCACTTCCGTAAATGGCATCGGACAGACTTGTTCCTTGCGTATCATGCGTTGCTGCGCCGATGGCGTCTAAATACGGTGAATACAGAGGACTGTCCCCGCTCGTACCCAAAACGGCACTGAGACCTCCACCGGAGCTGAATCCGTATGCAAAAACTTTAGTTGTATCACACGGGAGAGAAGCAGCGTTGTAACGCAAATACCTGATGGCAGCCTTAAAATCAACTGCCGGCCAAGGAGAGCCTCCCGCATACAGATCATCGGAGCCGCTTGCGGAATCATATCCGGCACTTCTCCCTCGGAAACCCGCATACACATATATGCAGCCGGTCTCAAGATATGTTGAGAGTCCCTCATAGCTGTACTCGGTTGGACATGCCTGCGGGCTCAACGTTCCGGTATTGATGGGCATGGCAATGGGAGCCGTAGATGGCGTAAAGCTTCCGACGACTGCCTTTGTGTTTATCTTGCAGGTATACGTCTTGTTGCTGTTCTTCTCGCCCGTAAAATACTTTCCCGGCACGTAAATGGACAGAGAGTTATACGTCTTGGACGCCGGCTTCATGCAATATTGAAGGCCGAGCTGATAATACACGTCATTATCTTTATCGTAACTCCATGCACCCATATCAAGCGTTAATGATTTGAACTCCTCAAGGTCAACTGAGGCAGGAGCGTTTTTTGAGGAATCGCCTTCCTTCTTCTGCTGAGGAGAGCACGCACAAAGAGCGCCTACGGACGTAGCACCCGCGGCTGCTAATGCAAGGAACTGTTTTCTCGTGAAGTCCATATTTCCTCCCGAGGCCAGTAGTACTTATGGTGACCGACTTCATTCCATAACCTTTTTATTGTATTAGACTTCACGCCTAGATGCCGACATTTTGCAACAATTTCCGCCAAAGGGGTATGAGCCGAGAAGAGCAAGAAGCTTATATGCCGACAGACTCAAAGAGTTATACAATTCTTCTCGCCAATACTTCTTGCCTAATACGTACAGTAGTAACGGTAGCAACGCAACAGTTTTGACAGTAGTAACAATAACGGAAGTAATGCGACAGTTTACGGTTTAGAGTTATAGAGAAATTGACAGGAGAGATAATGGCGCAGGTAGCAAACTTCTTTGATGTAATGAATCTAAACGCCCTGCTTACTCGTCAAGGAATTGCCGCTGAAGTCCACCTTCGAGACGCATGCGGGAGACAAACGCTTTGGTTTGAATTGCAAGACGACACTACAGATACCCTTGCAAAAGCGCAAAATACTGCGACTACGTATTTTGCAAGCAAAGGTAAGGTGATTGAATTTGATATCGCAAAAGGTCTTAACTTTTGGATAAAGTAATTTTATCGTTGACGACCATTGTGAGTCTGCTATAGTAAATAAGCTTTCAAAGCACTCATGGCTGGGTAGCTCAGTTGGTAGAGCAGGGGACTGAAAATCCCCGTGTCAGGGGTTCGATTCCCTTCCCCGCCACCAGAAATTTTCAACCTGCATATCCTCTGATGTGCAGGTTGTTTTACTATAAGGATACTTTCTCGACAAGAGTACTTTCTCGACGCTTCTTCTCAAAAATCAGCCTTCACGTAAACTTCTACTAATCTACCTAATGGTTAGCCTGTCCGCGAACGGCTTCTACCAGCTTAAACACATCTATGCCAAGAGCTTCCGCATATGAGTAAACTTCACCAAGTTTCAAACCGCGTTCACCGCTCTCAACCTTTGATACAAATGATTGTGGAGTTCTAAGCCTCTGTGCAACGGCAACCTGAGTCAGCCCCGCATCACAACGAAGTTTGCGGAGTGATCGTCCTACGAGTCTGTTAGAAATCTCATACATAAAGTGCACGTTAAAGCTATTACCATAAATAACCCAAATTAGGATATATAACATCATCCCTATTAGGGCATATCCATCAAGGAAATACCCCTTGTCTTTTTACCGTAACAAGGGGTACAAGAAATCTTTTTATCGTTGTTGAAATGGCTTACAGCAACTCAGCGTCAAGAACTCTTAGAAGCCGCCGCCTCCGCCGCCTCCACCAAAGCCGCCGCCTCCGCCAAAAGAGGCTCCGCCGCCAAAACCGCCGCCGGAACTATTACTTGAGCTTGCAAGTGAAGCCGTAGATACGGTATGGGAAGAAGCAACGGTACTGCCAACAGCAGAAATAGCATTACCATGGCCAAAAGAATCCCCGTAGTAATACCATCCATACACTGGCATAATGCGAGGATCTTCCAAAATTTCAGGACACGACACCTTAAGCTGCTCAATAACTTTCTCGGAAACACCTAGTGCAACAGCCATTACCAAAAGTTTGTTCCACAGAATAACATCCTGCGGTATTGCTTCCTTAAGGTGTGTAAAATTCAAAAGCCAATTTCTTAGTGCCTTTGTTTTGGCAAGCGTTTCAATACCATCACGATTCATTCTGTCAAACCCTGTAATGGTAAGGCCGGCAGCAATGCCCACAATAGCAGCGGGCACAACGCCAATGAGTGTGTTAAGAAAACCAATACCAATACTGAATCCCGCAACAACACCAAAAATAACAAAGCAAAATTCAATGGCAGCAACAATTATCATTGTGCTCGTTCCGTGAAAAGGAATAGGATCTTTACCAAAACGAGCCTCATAAGCAGCCTTTACGGCATCTTCCCATTTATCGTACGCATCCGAAAATGCTTCAGCGTGCTCTTTCGCTACCTTTTTAACATCGTCCATCATAAGGCTTTCATCAGAATTTCCTGCCTTTGAGGCTATTGTTTTGAAGAAGAGGTTAAGGGCAGCCTTATCAATTTTTTGTGCCTGTGTTGCCATACTTCCCGTAACGTTTTTCCCTGTACTAACCGGTGCATCTTTAAGCTTAGTGAGGCAAAAATCATCCTTCTCTCGGCCGAAAGATTTTTTCACTTTTACCTTATCCAGACGAATTGATTTTTCATCGCTTAAATGCATAAGCGTTGCAGTAAGCGCAGATGAATCAATCTCTTCTCCCCTATACAGCATGCCAATAACCGCAGGGTGATCTCCGGAGGGAACATCCCTGAAATACTCGTCCGTAAATTCAGGAGCCATCACCTCACGGTACTTTTTGCGCATACGAACCATGAGAACAAAGCCTCCCACCGCAAGTATCACGGCAAGCGCATAGAACCCATAGACGATGACACGAGCAAAAGCCCGCTGTCTGTTGGCCTTATCTGCAAAACCTTGTTCCTCAGAAAGGATAGAATTCAGCTTAGAGCCGGATACACCGTGTGCCTCTGACAACCACTCAGCAGGAAATACGATGCGAGTCTCCGCAAAATCCGATTCACCGATTCCCGGGAACCTGCAAGTGACCGTTCCACCAGAAATAGCAACACTTCCGTCAAGAGGACCGTGTGCCCATGCCCTCACTGTACCGTCTCCGGTGGTTGGATTTTGTCCGGCCGGAACAGGAAGATTGATTGTACACACCACATTGTTGGAGCCGGTTTCCCAGCCATCAGAAACAAACTTCCAATAAAGCTCTGAGGTGTCGTCCCATTTGGTTGCCACATTGGTAAGTGTATAAGAGATGGTAATATCGGCGGTTTCGTTGCTATGCGCCGAATAAATTTTCAGCTGTTTTGCGGAACTCAAGTCGCTTACCTCATAGTACTCAGGTCCAAAGCCTTCGTCAGACAATGTCCTCGTACCGGCTTTATCCGCTACAGTCACGCTTGTAAAAGTAACGTCAACATTCTGACCGTTAGCCTTATTGAATCCTTGCGGAATCTTCCAGTAGACCCCGTTGTACCTCCCTGAAAAGTCGAATGTACGGGTTTCTGTTACATCTATCGTTCCATCCGAATTAACCGTCGCCGAAATGGTGACATCTGTTACATTCAAGGACTTTGCATAGGCAGTATGAATCGAAGTAAGGACAGTAAGACAGATACAGGCCACTATAAACGTAAAGGTTAAACACAGTTTCTTATACGCCTTCGAGGATAGCATACGTGACATAGTAACTCCTTGAATTGGCTATACCTACGATTTACTGACGTTTACAGGATACCACCCAACTAAGACAATAAAAAAGGTTTTCCGAATCTTGGCGCTGTAAACGCAACGCGTATCACTACCTCACGTCTCTATTTTTAAGGAGCCATCTCTTCAATTACCGCCGGAGGTAAGCCTTCATCCCACTGCTTACCTATCTCATCTGCCTCAGCTTGAGCGTAAAAATCTTCTTGATTTGATTGACTCCGATTGTCTGTATCAACAAAGGGCACCTTAGATATGAGGTTACTCCTCGAAGGCTTCTTTTTGCAGAAATCGAACAGACAGTCGTAGCAGACTCCCATATCTTGGAAAAGTCCTTCTCCGCATCTTGGACATATTTTGACTTGGTAGCTCATACTCTTCTCCTTTTCTTTTGGAATTTCTTCTTTGAACCGCGGAAACGCACATATCTGAAATAAAGTAATGCTCTCCAACGTTAAACCATGCGCCTGCATCCGAATATCTCTCAAAAGTGCTGTAGGCTTGTGGACATGAAAGAACTTTTCCTGGCAAGACATTTCTAAACGAAGCAAGCACCTCACCATACTGAGACATAAAAGCAACATCGATATTCTGTCTCATCCCAAAGGTATGAATGGAGCGGCATCGCATAAACGCCACTGCTTCGCTACTACAACAAAAACCAAGCAGACCAATCAATCTCTCCCGATGTGTCTGCAATAATCGAAATGTAAAATGCGCACTTGAAGCTTCTGATTGTAAGGTTACTTTTATCATCTAAATCACAACTCCAGACTTAAACATATCGACAACAATTGACTTTTCATGTGACAACTCAAGCGGAGCACCGTACGAGACAATTGGGAGATTAAGATTTCTGGGCCAAGGCTTAAACTTCAAGGTACAGATATATTTCACATAGTGAGGTAGAAGGCAATTAGTAAGCGATCCCTCGGCAAGACCTTGGTCTTCGCAACGAACAGAAACGGAACAGGAACCCTCCCTTTGCAATCCTGAGGCTATATCTCCTTCCAATTGAGCGCATAAAGCACCCGTATCTACACCTTGGCTTGGAGAAACAGCTTGAGAGATAACCGTATCCGAACTCAGGACGTCAAATGCTGCGCAAGCGTCGATAAATTCCATAAGATTAATCGCAATCAACGCTACTACCACAACCACGGGAATAAGGACGGCAAGCTCAACGGTCATTTGTCCGTCTTTGTTATTCAGAATCTTCATGTTACTTTCAACAGCTTCTTGATATTGACTTTGATAGGAATGCTTCCTCCCACAATAGGGATGGGAATTTCGGCTAATGTGATTTCAGAAGGAAGATCTTTTATTACAACTCCTCCTATTACTTTTGCGTATTCCATAAAACTCCCTTGCTCTGGAAGATCAAGAATTGCCTTACGTATGGTTGCTTCTTTTGAAAATCCAGCTCGAGAAAGAATGTTTTCACTGTTGGTAAGTACTGGTCGCTTCAATCTCATATCAACTGGTTGAAGCCCCGCTCCCTCTATCAGCGTTTTCAATTTTCCTTTGAGCCATGTACCGACACCTGAAAAAATACCATCAAGCTTATCGAGAAACCCTGTTGCCTGAGAGCTAATCTTCTTGTATGCCGATCCATAAGAAACCAACAAATTTCCCCAAAGCCCGAAGATGTCATCTGCGCCTTTACCGATAAATCCTGCTTTTTTGGAAAGAGAATCAAAAAAATCCGCTAATACATTGTTTTCTTTTGTAGCCTCATCAGGCGCAAGTACCGCTCCTGATATAGCCGAACCCTGTGGCAAACGTGAATGTGCAGCAAAAACCGCAGAAATAGAGCTCGCCGGAAGTTCCGTTTCTCCCCTTGTTGCAATAGCTACACAACCCCATGCTCCAGGTGGACAAAGTTTCGGACGTATTGCCGAAAGCTCTTTCAAAATTTTTGCAAAGAGATCTTTTGACTGACTGGCGAGTTTCTTTACTTCCTTATCAATTTTAGCAACCTCTTCTAATGCCTCTTGATAGATTTTTGCCTCGTCGCAAACGATTTTCCAATAATGCTCAAAACCATTTTCGATTGAAGTGGATGCTGAGGCCACCTTACCCATATCTTCAACGCCAAGCTTGCAGTACGGGCACTTCTCCACAGTGCCTGCGTCTAAATCAGAAAGCGAAGCATATTGAGTAATTTCCCCGTGTCTTCCAGGGCAATTTACATCTGCATGAAGAACGGTCTTCCCATCCTCAACCGAGCAAGGCCACAGCGCATCCGTATATAAAGACGTTTCTTTCATTTCTTGCACGTTACGAGGTAGTTCGGGAAATGAACATTGAACCGTACCGTCCTCATTTTCTCGATAAGACCCGCTGCAAATTTTTTCATATGCATATTGGTAAAAAACTTTTCGACAGGCTGAATCGTTCCTTTCTTCTCCGGTAGCTCCCCCAATAACCTCCTGTACTTCTCGCGCCTTGTAATATGCCCGAGCGCGCATAAGGGGTACGCCAAATGACCATGTCTCAACAGAGTTATAGAAAGGATTGTCTTTCCCGTCGAGCATGGCGAGAGAGTGCGCCCTCTCGTACATACAAAACGAGGGGGAGTTACCGCAATCCGCTCTCCATGCCCGCTCTTTTGCTTCATTTGCCTTCTTCTGAGCTTTTTCTTTTTGCTCCGTCTTGTCCTGAATTTCTTTACTCTTTTTGGTAAGTTCCTCATCATTGATATCGCTATCAAGCGAACCAAACTCAGATTTTGACTGTAGGGGAAACGGAAGAGCAGCGCCCGTATAGTGCAAAGATCCCTTTGAGTTTGAGCGTATACACGCATATGATTGAGCCGCGATAAGAGCGGGCATGATTTTTTCAAACGATTGAAGCCCTTTTACAACGCTCTGAGAGAAATCTCTCCGTGCCTTTAGAATAGACGATCCTGTTTGACTTAACTTTGCCCCTGCAGCTTGGAGTCCAGGAACACACGATGTTATTAACCCTGCACCAAGGGCGACAATACCTGTAAGACCCATACTAAGGACACATGCATCCAAAACGGTAGCCACGGTTGTGTATTTTGCAACAACGTTTTCCCCGGCCAGAGCACCTGCATCAGCGATTGATTGCGTTTCGTAGCTATCTGTCAGAACCTGCCCTACGGAAACCAAACTGAAGAGGAGTGCAAGAACAACAAGCAAGGTTGTTGCCATGGCAACCGTTGTAAACCCTCCTGAATCATGTACGAAAATATTCATAAATGGCGCACGATACATCTCATCAGATTCAACGGGCATCTGAGATTTTGAACGCCCACATAGTGCGCCTCTAGCTCCACATATGAATCCATTCTGCATAGGAACCTCCAAGCCACTTGGGACGAATCTTTTCCTGAACGCGAGTTGAAACGACATACCCTTGTCCATCATTTTTACCTGCTAAAGAAAGCAACCACCCAACAGGAGGGAGAGGGTGCATGTGTCCTGTTATCTTGACGTAAACTTCTTGGTCATCCTTTTGCAACTCAATGTTCCAATCCTCTCTCCCGCCAGCATGAAAAAGAGGAATTTCTGGAATAGCTCTGAGACGTCTTTGTACATAACTCCTACATTGATGCACATCAGTTGATGTGCCATATAAACGAGCAGCCTCAGATGCAGCTTCACTCATAACGGTCCTGGTATACAAAATGCAAACAGGCTGTAGTAATACCGCAAAAAGAATCAAAAGAATCGGAAGGAGAATCGCTGCTTCAACAGAAGATTGTCCTGTTGTGTCGTTGGTAGCGCCTCTAGTACAAAAGCACATCTTTAAGTGTCTTTGAAAATTCAGGAGATAATGCATGAGATGCCGCACGAGTTGCAGACTCAATAAATAGCCCCGAATGCACAGCTTGCCACAGCGCAGTAAGAGTGACAACCATTGCGAGAAAAGCAAAGAGAACGACAGCATACTCCAAGGTTGATTGTCCACTTTTATCCCCTATCATTCTTGAGAGGCTATTTCTTGTATCTCTTGAATCGTTACATGACATACGGCAACCTTTCGACTCGATCCTTCGTCGCTAATGAGACATATATCAACCCATCCACTTCCTTGGAAAATACAGCTCCACACGTTTCCCAATACATCGAGATATCCGGAAAATATAGGGATTGAATCACCCTGCTCTTCATATGAGCGCAGCAGCTCTTCTCCAACTTCTTGAAACGACTTCGTACTTTCCCATGTTTGTTGCGGGTTGGAAATCAATTTTTTATGAAGATATTCAGATACTTGCCTATCTTTTGAAATATCTACTGGCCTTTGAGTCTTTTCACCAGGCTGTCCGGAAATACCTTGCTCAAATTTCTCTGACTCAGATGCAGTTTGTGTAACTGTTTTGGGCAGCAACAACAGTCCTAACGTTGTGAAAACAAGGCATGCAATAACAAATATTGCCACTGAATGCTTTTTCATGAACATCACAGTGAGTTAATTCCTGTTGTAATTGCATTCCATAGCTCAGTGATTTTTCCTTTAAAGGCAATAATGGCAACTATTGCAATAACCACCAAAACTCCCACAAGAATGGCGTATTCAGTAGTACCCTGCCCATCCTGATTGTGATAAAAGGCTTGCAGACGAGAAGTAACTCTACTAAGACGCGTTTTATCAAACATTTTATCCTCCTTTTATAAGTGTTTACCATACTGAAAGAGCCGGACCTAAAAGTGGTCCAAGAATTGCTATAAGCATTGCAGGAACAATAAGCGTTCCTAAAGGAAGAAGCATCTTTACCGGCACTTTTTCTATTTCAGCTTCAAGTGCTGCCCTTTGATCATCTCGAATTGTTCCGGCTTGCCGTTCAAGTGAATCCGAAAGAGGTGTGCCAAACGCAAGAGACTCGGTTACCACAGAAGCAAAACTTAAAAGAGAGGTAATGCCATATTCCGCTGCAATCTCTTCAAGCGCAGTAGATCTTGTCGTAGCACCCATCTGCCAGGAGAGCAGCGCCTGACTCATTTTTTCCGAAAGAACACCGCTACAGCGATTGCAATATAAATCGAGTGAAGAATCAAACGAGAGACCGGACGACAGCCCTAACGTGAGAACGTCTAACATACGTGGCATTTCTTTAATAATGGCGTTCCGTTGATGTGCAATTCTCTTCCGCTTGGTTACTTCTCTTACTATTTTTAAGATACCCGCCACGCTCAAAATTTCTTGAAGCCAAGAGTTTAAACGCTTGGATCTCAAGCCATGATCTTGAGTTCCATGTTTCTGGATGGGACTTTTTACACTTGTGAACAGCCATACCGAGCCCATTAAAGACCCCGCTACACCTCCCACGAAAACAATACGTAAAAGCATCATCACAACACCTTTTTCATCAATTTCCGAATGATAACTAGTGCACCTGCATCCATTCCTAATGCAAGAAGCGTGCAAATAATTCCTGTCGTTGTAGTAAGACCCTTTTGAAAATCAGGAGAAATAAGTGAGAGCACGCCAATGAGAAGAAGCGGCAATAAACACACAATTCGTGCAGAAAGACGTACTTGTGCCGTTTTAACGGAGAGCAGCCGCTCAAACTCTGACTGTCTTTCTACCAATGTTGCCGTTCTGAGGAAAAGATTACGAAGAGGACTTCCTGTCCGATGAGATATAACAAGTGCGGTTGCAAGTAAACTTGAACCTGGAACAGAAAGATCGCAAGCAAGCTCCTCTACAACAGACTCAACAGGCATACCACAACGCAATTTAAGAGACGCTCGAATAAAATACTGGGCAACTGCTCCATGTGAATGATTCCCGACATATTCAATAGCCTGTGAGAGCGTCTGACCTGACCCCAAAGCAACCGAGAGTGTGCGATAAATTCCCGGCATACTGTGTGATACTTCAAGCTTAAGCTTCCGGCAGTCATTTTCATATTTCATAGGTATATACGCTATAAGAGCTATAGCAGTAAAAAAGACTCCTGCCACAGATCTAAAAAGCAACCCTATAAGAAATGCCACTCCTACAATGCTTAAAAGAATTTCAACGCATGACTCTTCAATATCAATGTGAGTAATATCCCCATTTACCTGTTGCTTCCACATTTGTGCTACATGCTTCCAGCAAGGTATCTCACACAAACTTGAAATAAGCCTCGTGTGGGCAAGTGGTTGCACAAGATTGATAATTATCGCTTGAACAGAAGCTCCGGACTTTGATGCCCCTTTCCAGGTCTGCACAAATCCTAATAAAAGATAGGTAAGTGTACCTACTGTAAGGCAGAAGCACAAGATGCTTGCTTTTCCCATCTTTCCACCTCCTCTTGTGAAAGTCGTCTTTCTTTCTCTGCCGCCGTAATAAACGAAGGAACATGATTGAGGTGCCATTGCCGTGTAAACGCATCAAAAGAAATACACTCTTGTATGCAAATAGTCCTATCCTGTTGCCAAAATAATTCCGAAATGGAAGTAACGTAACGTCTGCCATCAGGTAATCTTTGAGCCATAACAATGAGATCAAGTGCAGATGCAATTTGCTCTTCAATAATATCGGCAGGAAGATCCATTCCAAATCGGGCCATAAGAACCAATCGCAAGATTGCTTCTTTAGCGGTACCTGCATGAAGAGTAGTCAGAGAACCATCATGTCCGGTATTCATCGCTTGAAGCATATCAATACATTCTTCACCGCGAACCTCCCCAACGATGATCCGGTCGGGTCTCATCCGAAGTGCGTTTCTAACCAAACGCCTAATTGTAATTTCTCCTGTTCCTTCAATTGAGGCACTCCGCGCTTCAAGCCGCACAACATTGGGATGAGCGTCAAAACGTAACTCCGCCGAATCTTCAATGGTTACAATTCGCTCTGATACATCAATCTCGCATGAAAGCGCATTGAGAAGGGTTGTTTTACCGGATCCCGTTCCTCCAACAACCGCAATACCTTTTCTCATTTTCACTGCCCAAGAAAGGAGTTGAGCAAGCCATGATGGAAGTGACCCTAATTCAATCAAACGTGAAAGGGAAGTGATCTTTCCGGTAAAACGCCTAATAGTCACAGCAGGTCCATTAATGGCAATAGGTTCTGCCACTGCATTTACTCTATCTCCATTCGCAAGGCGTGCATCAACAATAGGGCTCACTTGGTCGAGACGTCTACCAAGCGGCGCCAAAATACGATCCATAACAATAAGAATCTGCTCTGGAGAATCAAAGACTGCATCAGCTTCACGGATCTCACCGTTCTTCTCGTAAAAAAGAGATCCGCATCCGTTAATCATAATCTCCGTTACTTCAAGATCCTCTAACAGTGGTTGAATGGGACCAAGCCCACAAATCTCATCAACTACTTGTCGAATAAGCTGTGCCGAAGTTTCAAGTTCAGGTACGTCAAAGGAATTCTCGTTAAGAATTTCCTGACATGCCACGGTCAATTCTTCGCGAACATAGCCAATATCGCCTTGTTTCATGAGCTGAGAAATAGTTGAAAGTCCTAATTGACTTACAAGCTTCTTTTTTAAATCAGACCTTTGTTGAGACAGTTGGCTGTTCTGGCCTAAGCCGCCTTCCCTTGAATCAGACGTATTATTTGACTGAGCTGCGTGTACACGCTCTAACACTGACACTTACCCCACCTCCTTTTGCTTTCTAAACAAACCTAAGAGACGGTGTTCGAGTGACCACTTTGATGCTTTGTTCGCTGCATCGCATTTTGGTAGTGCTCCCAAGCCTAAAAAGAGCTGAGCGAGCGTTGCTGCGAGCGAATTTGAAAAAGGTGAAGATTCCTGAAGCAGCATTGGCAACTGCCCCGATGAAATGAGAGACAAGACATCAGGGCCCCCATCAAAAACTTGATATTGTCGCGCCGCTTCAAGTCCAATTTCTGCTCGACCCGTAGAAATGTCTTGTCTCAGCCGAGGGTCAGCTTTGTTCTCAATACGAACAATCCGCGTGCGAGCAACACCGAGTCTCACTGCAAGACTACTGGTTCTTGACATGGACGCAAGTGAAAAAACCGGTCTGCCTGTTACTATGACAAACCTATCGCTTAGTTGAGCTGCCTGCGCGACAATGTCCGTTGGTGTTGTTGAAGTGTCTACGATAACCACATCAACAATGCCCGAAATTGCCTGTATTAAGTTACCCGCAAAAGGAGTAACCATCTCTGCCATTTCCGGTTTTAAGCAAGGTCCCCATAGCAAGATATTCTCTGCTGCCACAACGGCTGACGCCTTAAACGACTCAATGTCTCTCGGTCCATTGACCGCAAATCTCGCCAAATCATTCAATTTGGTATGCGCAAAGCAGGAATAAAGATTTCCGCAAGAAAGGTCCAAATCGATCAGACCAACCTTCATGCCCCATGAAGCAGCGATAAGAGCAAACGAAGCCGCAATGGTTGTCTTGCCCACCCCTCCTCGTCCTGAAGCTATTGTCAGGATTGGAGCATGTGAGATTTCAGAAGGCGGCACAAGGCTTTCTAATGTGGTGTCAGCTTTCGGAGAAGAAATGGAATTTGGAAATTTATCCAAATCAAAATCAGGCAAAGCCGGAAGAACATTGAGACCCCCGTCAACAATTTGGATTCTCCCGGCTTTAGCGAGCTCAATAATTTCGATAGGATCAAGTACCAAATCAATTCCGGCACGGGCGGCACGCGATCTGAGGGATCCCGAGGCGTTGCGACGAACAAGCACCACTGCCCGAGCGTTTCCATCGTGTGATATCGCGGCAGCTAGATTAATATCCGAGACATCTCCTTGAAAGGAACCGATTGCTACCGAGTATTCATCAGGCCGAGCTTCACTCACTAATTGCCGAAGATCTGAAGCGCTTTTTACAAATTCACAATTTCCCATTGCACCTAACGAGGAAAGAACTAAATTAAGCTCAACGCGATGCGCAATATCAGAAAATGCAAGCCACTTCTCTTTTACATTCATTCTTCCTCCTCGTTTTCCCGAGTGGTACGAGAACCTTCCTCGTCATTCGTCTGATGAGTATCAACAGGTACATCAGTTGATTCATGTTCTTGTAGGGTATTTGTTATGCTTGGCTGTACTTCAGTTGGGGCATTTTCTGTTCCCAACTTCGACATATCAACTTCATCGCCAGGAACCACCAGCCTAAGAGTTCCTTTCGCTTCAGCCGAAAGAATACTTGTCATATCTTTTGGTAAAACTCCCACGGTTAGCGGTGTGCTGGAAATGTAGACACTTTCTCCGGTATCTGAAAGCAGCGTAATCTGCGTTGAGAGCAACCTGATACCGTGATCTGTCATCTCGTACGCCGCAAGCGTTGTCCCTGCAGCAACTTTTCCAACCAGACCGGTTTTCTCGCCATGAGAAATAGAGATCCCTACAAGACCTTTAGGAACCGTTACGGTAGTTTCATTTGTCCGAAAATTAAGTTTGGTGAGTGGTGTTCCGGCACTTATAGGAATTGTTACCTGTTTGCCCATAATATCGTCGGCATTGGTAAACGATCCTTCGGGAGCAAGATCTGAAACCCAGCTTTTTACCTGAGTGTTAGATGATGAAATGGTATCTCCGGCCTCAATGGGTTTTGTGGCCACCACAAGATTTACCACTTCCCCACCGTAGCGCTCAATCACCTCGGCACGCGACTGCTCTGCCTCGGCTTTAATCTGGTTTCCATACACGATGCAGCACAACACCGCGAGAAGAGCACATGCACCCGAAAGTACGAATCTAAAACGATGTGACATTCAAACCCTCCAAACCGTCTTGGTAAGGAGATTGTCACTGAACCCCTCTCACACGAAGTCTACTTTCTCAAAAAGCCCTTCCGTAATCTGACGCGTATCTGACACGAAACTGACCAAATAAGTATTATCAGAGGTAAAAGTTCTATTTCACTTTCATGTTAGTTTAAGTTTTGATGGAAATTATCATATAAAAGTTTTTAGATTTTCATGCGGTATACAAAACTCTTCACCAAAAAAGAGTCTCCATCTCAAATAAGAGACAGAGACTCCAGGTTCTTCTCGCCAGCGAGGTCTGGCCAGAAAGAAACACCTACTTTTGAAGAAGCTTCTCGTACACGTCGATAAAATCCTCGGCTATGACACGGAATGTTTCTGCTTGCATCAACTGGTCTTCTGCATGAATCAAAATAAGTGAAAATTCAATGTCACCCGAATTGACAGCGGACTGCTGAAGCAGGGAGAGGTGTGTTGCGTGGCCTTCGTTGAATATCTCAGTACCCAATGCAACATCGGCTCGGGCGCCATTAATATCCCCTTCCTTCGCCTTTTTAATTGCTCCGATATACATCGATTTTGCGGTTCCTACCGTAGCAATAATTTCAAATGCAGCTTCCTGAGCTGCGGTCATTTCGTCGTCTGCTGCCATGTACTTCTCACCTTTCATCAAAGATCTACAACGTGCAAGCTAATGGCTTACTTGTTATTGATAATCTCCTGCGCATCATCCAAAATCTTTGCAGCATTCATGCGTCCGTAATCTGCCATTGCGATAACGGCAACAGGAATATCGCCGGCAGCAGCTTCTGCATCAGCTTTGGCATATGCAATCTGGGGACCCAGCAGAAGAATATCGGCTCCTTCGAGCATTTCGAGAGCTTTATTAAGTGGATTGGCAACAATCTCGACATCAAGCCCACGTGCAGCCGCTTCTTTTTTCATCTTCTGAACCAAAAGACTTGTTGACATGCCGGCATTGCAAGCAAGTAAAATCTTCACTTCATTCCCCTTTCAAAATTCCGGTATCGATATATGAGCCGGACGTATATAAACTGTCCGACTCATATAGTACGCATATACCTACTCAGAATCGGTATTCTTAAGTGCTTCCGCCTGCTTTGCTTGGACGCGCTCAGAAATGCGCATAAAGGGCAGGTAAATAGCCATCGCAAGTACAACCTCAATAACCTGCCAGATAACCGCACGGAAATCACCCGCAGTTGCAAGCCAACCGCTGATAAAGACCGGCGTAGTCCAAGGAACCATAGCAACGCACGGGCTAATAAGGCCAAGGTTGGTCAAAAGATAGGTCAGACCGATGAAAAGATCCGGAACAAGAACAAACGGAATGATCAGCGGGAGGTTATAGACGATGGGATAGCCATAGATAACCGGCTCGTTGATGTTAAAAATACCAGGAAGTAAAGACAGCGCCGCAACATCTTTGGATGCTTTGTTCTTGGAGAACAAGAACGTATCAAAGAGCAACATCAACGTGCAGCCAGAACCACCGATAAGGGCAAAGGTATTAATAATCTGCATGTTCATATAGTGATCTTGCGGAATGGGCTGACCGGCAGCAAAGGTTGCCATATTATCCACAATAAGCATGGTCAGGATTGGCTCAACAAGAACACCGGAGATGGTGGACTGGTGAATGCCAAGGCAGAAAAGCAGGTTAGCAAAGGTATAAATGATAATGACGGCAAAGGGTCCGGCATTCATAAGACCCTTGAGCGGCGCTGAAATACCCGTTGCGATCAAAGCCATAAGGTTCGTGCTGAAGAAAACGCTCAAAAGAGCAGCAGCAAGAGCAAATACTGACAGCGTCAACATCATAGGGATCATTGTGTTAAAGGAGTCGGCAACCGCAGGAGGAACGCCTTCTCCAAGGTTAACCTTCAACCGCTTAATGCTTGAAAGCTTAATAAAAAGCGTCGTGGCGAGAAGACCAATGATAATGGCACCAAAAAGACCATTGGTGCCCGTATAAGAAGAAGAGAAAACACCCGTAACATCCACACCGGAAATCTCATAATTTGGAGGGAAGTTTAAGATGAGATCTTTCATGGGAACGGTAAGTGGAGCGGCCGTCTTATCAACGGCGCTTGCCGCATGAAGAGCAGCACCCGCTGTTGCCACAATAGTCTGAGGCATCATAATAATCAACGAAGCAATGCCGATGACTACGCAAGAAATTGCATTGTCAAAACGCTTATTTCGAGCAAGGCAATAACCGATAATACCTGCAAGAATAACGGCAGAGAAGCTCAGAGTACCCTGCGCAATGGAGGCACCCCAAGTCTGGAACTTAGCAAGCGTCTCTGCATCCCCGCCAAATATCCATGGGAATAAAACGTTGTTAATAAGTACTGCAACGCCGGCAAGAATATAGATAGGACTGACCGTTGCAAATGCGTCTCGCAAGCTCCTCAAGTGTACTTGATTACCTACTTTGGCCGAAACTTCCGCAAACTTGTCGAGAAAGGACGGACCGGTTTTCTCAGATGCCATAAGGCTCTCTCCTTTCGACTGCCGTTACTTAGCTAACGACATGAGTCATGGCCACTTGACGCAGCCAACTTGCTGATTTTTTAAGGCGACGCTCGTAGTTATTTTCGAGATCAACCTCAATAAAGCCATAACGATTCTTGAACGCATTTGCCCAAGACCAGTTATCGATAACTGCCCAATAATGATATCCGCGGCATTTTGCGCCATCCGCAATTGCCCGCGCAATCCATTCCAGGTGACGACGGACAAAGTCAATACGATAGTCGTCTTGAATGATGCCTGTATCATCCTTCTTCAGATACTCGCGCTCAACGCCCATGCCGTTCTCAGACACAAACCACTCAAGCTCGGGGTACTCATTGCGAATCTTCATGGCAAAATCGTAGAGTCCCTGCGGATAAATTTCCCAACCGCGTGATACGTTCATCTCTGCATCGGGCCAAACGTAAGGATCCGCAAAATTTGGAATTCCATTTTCATCGGTATCTTTTGCAGGAGCCTGTACCCGTTCCGGATGATAGTAATTACACCCAAGCCAATCGACCTTTGCATCAGCAAGAATCATCTTGTCTTCAGGGCGAACGGGTAACTTTACGCCGCGTTTATCAAGAGATTCAATCACATCCTGTGGAAGCTCTCCTTTTGTCACAAGGTCAAGCCACCAGCGGATGTTAACACCGTCTGTCATCCGAAGCGCTTCAAGATCTGCTTCTGTTGGGTTTTCTTTTGTATATGGTGGTGCAAAACAGTTAATGAGACCAATGCGAGAATCCTCAAGCATGAAACCCTCTGCCTTTGCAGCATGGTACTCACGAACGGCTAAAGCATGAGCCACTGAGATGTTGTATTGCACGGCACGTGCACGAGCATAGTTTTTAATAAAGGGATACCAGCCGCCTTGGGTATAGCGCATTTCCGGCTCTACGATAGGCTCGTTAAACGTAAACCAATAGCGAATTTCTTTGCCAAAGGTTCTCAATGCAAGACGCGCATAATGAGCATATGCCTCAACTACTTCACGAGACTCCCAGCCTCCACGCTTAAAGAGATATTCCGGCATGTCAAAATGATACAGATTGATAAAAATCTCTATTCCTGCCTCTTTCGCATCAGCAAAGAGCTTGTGGTAGAAGCGCTCTCCTTCTGGATTCAGATTCCCATTTTGGTCCAACAATCGGCTCCATTGAATAGACGTACGCACGGAAGTGAGGCCAAGTGATTTTAAGAGCTTAAAGTCTTCATTATGACGACGGCTAAAGTCATTTCCACCATACGATCCCACACGATTATAAAATGCGGTAATGTCAAGGTTTGACCAAGTATCCCAAAGATTTGGGAGTTTATTGCCATCCTGCCACATACCTTCTGTTTGTGGACCAGACATAGCGGCACCAAAAAAGAAATCTTTTGGCAACGTATAGGACATCTACACATCTCCTCCCTTATTCTTCTCGCCGTATTCTTTAGAATACGGTAAATATATACTACTTTACATATCTTCTAATTAAAGTAGACATGTCAGGTTTACTACATATGCTATACTACAACAAATTGAATGAAATGAGAACGACTAGTTAAAGAATTTCCGGTGAACGTTGGGAGGTAAGCCACCATGCTTAAGTATGAACTGGTGATACAGGATCTTAAACGAAGCATCTCACAGGGAACCTATGCTCCTTATTCTCAACTCCCCTCCATTTCACAGCTCTGTAAACAGTATGGCGTAAGCAAGATCACGATTAATAAGGCACTTGACGCCCTTCAATCACAAGGGCTTATCTCCCGTCGAAGGGGCTCCGGAACCTTTGTGAAGAAGCTCGAGGACTATACCCAAATTAAACCGAGCCAGGAAGTTTCAGGTCAGATGGAAGGTTTCCTTGCAGAACATACCGCACGAGGCGAAAAAGTACATACTAAGGTTTACGTCTTTGAGGTAGAAAGGCCATCTGAATACATTGCACACGCACTTGACATAAATCAACAGGACTTTGTATATCGCATTATCCGTGTACGTTACACCAATGATATTCCTTTAGTTATCGAATACACGTATATGCCTATCGACGAAATACCCAACCTCAAAATGACCCATTTAAACACATCAATCTATTCCTACATCGAGCACGATTTGGGGTTAAAGATAGCCAATGCACACCGTGTGATTAGAGCAGTGTTACCTACCGTAAAAGAGTGTAAGCGGCTTAATATCGAAAATGACGAGCCCATGCTTGAAGTTGAACAAATCGGATATCTCGATGACGGGCGGCCGTTTGAATATTCCATCGCACGACATGCTCACGGATATGAGTTTTTGACCATCTCCACTCACTAATCGAAACGTCAATGACGCCATATGCTCTTCGCGCCTGGAACCCTTCCTAAAGCACCACATCCGGGTCAAGCAGCCGAGCAGAAACTTGCATCTCATGCGCAAGAGACAGATATGCATCAACCTGTGCCGATGAGCACTCTCCTGCCCGAAGAGCTTCCCTCACGCCGCAACCCGGCTCATGCACATGGGTACAATCCCGAAACTTACAGGCAGCCGCCGCCCGAGAAATCTTAGGAAATACCTTCGCCAAACCCTGCTCATGGCCCGCTACCGGAAGGCTCCGTAACCCCGGTTCATCCACGATGATGCCGGCTTTGGGAAGGGCAACCATGCGCCTGGCAACGGTCGTATGGCGTCCGGCCTTGTCCGAGGCTCTGACCTTTCCTGTCTCAAGTGCTTCATGGCCGAGAAGGGCATTTAAAAGTGTAGACTTACCGGCACCGGATTCCCCAAGTACAATAGCGACGCTTTCCTGCGGAATTTCCTCACGTATTGCATCCATGCCCCAACGTGCATGGAACTTTTGTACAATCTGCTTCATCTCGTCGCAGAAACTCTCATGAGATACTTCAAGTTTTGATGAAGTTACAATGGTGGTAACTGCATCTCCCAGCACTTCGTGTGTGAGAGTAAGATGACGTTTAAGTGTTGCAGGACTTACACTGTCGGCTTTGGTAAGTACCACAACTGCACGCACATTGCTGTCAAGCGCGATCACAACACTGCGCACAATACGGTCGATTGAGGTCTTTCGTTCATCGAGAGCCTGTACGACAAATGTCACGTCAACATTTGCGGCAAGCGTTTGCTTCTCGCCCCGCGCACTTCCACGCCATCGAGCTATCTCACTTTTACGAGGAAGAATTGCCTCAATGATGCCCATGTCGTGATTGAGTGGGATTCTTGCACACACCCAATCTCCCACGGCAACCTTAGAATTGTCACCTTTGGTAACCCGTGCGGAAAACTCCGCGCGAAAAACGCCAACGCTTGACACAACTGCCGGAAATCCTCGGTCAAGACGAACGACACACGCAAGTTCAAGTTGCGCAGAGGAAACACCTGCTTCTTGAAGACACTCAACACAAGAACCATAGGCATCTCGTTGAACTTGCGTTGGTACAAGTTGATCAAAGGACGGCACATCTCTCAAAGCCGAAAGAGCCGGCAGAGATGCCTGTTTCTCGTTTAACTTCGACGATCTCGAAGTTTTCGCCCGCTTGGTCAAGAAACCCGTCCTTTCGACCTGCTTTAACGCTGCCTTTCGATTGCGCGCATGACAGCCTTGTAGATTTCCATCAATGGAATAATCGCAAAGGCCAAGCCCATTGCGATGGCATATTCCTTAACGCCGATTTCAGCAAAGCCAAAGGCCTGAGAAAGTGGTGTCTCTATGGCTATATAAGTCAGGATCAAAGAAACTACAAACGATCCCCACAACCAGATATTTTGGCTCTTAAGTTTGAAAATAGACTCCCGGCGGCTCCGCATATTAAATGAGTGGAACATCTCAACCATCGAAAGCGTTAAAAATGCCATTGTCATACCATCAATACCTGCAGCAGGATTTGCAAGAACCTGGGAGATATCAAAGGTACCGTACTCAACATAGTGGCCAATAAAATAGCTCACCAGCGTCAAAACAGAGATGATAACTCCTTGTACGATGCAATCTAGACCAAGCCCCTCAGAGAAAATGCCTGAGCGAGAAGAACGCGGCTTGCGATTCATAATCCCCGGCTCCGCCTTTTCGGTTGCCATTGCAAGTGCGGGCAGTGAGTCCGTGATGAGATTGATCCAGAGCAGATGCGTAGGTTGTAAAATAGTAAAGCCCACAAGAGATGCAACAAAAACGGCGATAACTTCTGCCAAATTGGAGCTCAAAAGGAATTGAATGCATTTACGAATATTGTCATAAATGCGACGGCCTTCCTCGCACGCGGCAATAATGGTGGCAAAGTTGTCGTCAGCAAGCACCATGTCCGCAACACCTTTGGTTACATCAGTTCCGGTAATTCCCATACCGATGCCTATATCAGCACGTTTGATGGAAGGCGCATCATTAACTCCATCGCCTGTCATAGCGGTAACCATACCTTTTTTGCGCCACATATCTACAATGCGCACCTTGTGCTCGGGCTGTACGCGTGCATATACCCCAAGCGTTTCTATCTTCTTTTCAAAGTCTTCGTCCGAGATTTTATCCAGCTGAGCCCCCGTAATAGCTTGGTTGCGATTGTCAATAATACCCAGCTCAGTTGCAATGGCAATGGCAGTATCAATGTGATCGCCGGTAATCATAACAACACGCATGCCGGCACTGTGGGCTTCTTCAATAGCCGCCTTGACTTCAGGACGCACGGGGTCAATCATGCCGGAAAGACCCACAAACGTCATGTCTTTTTCGAGATTTGAAGCATCAAAGTTTTCGGGAGCAGTGTTGCCCCAATCGCGACGGGCGGATGCCATAACACGAAGAGCCTGATCGGCCATAGACTTATTCTGGCTCAAAACATCTGCACGTACCTCATCGGTAAGGTCAATCACACCGTCACTGGTCATGATTTTTGTGCACCGTGCAAGTATTTCATCCGGCGCACCTTTGGTATGTTGGATTATTCTTCCCGATCGGGTACGCACAACTACCGACATCATCTTTCGCTTGGAATCAAACGGAGCCTCACCGATACGCGGGCGAGAAGCAGCCAAATCAGACGTAGTGTATCCATGCTTTGCGGCATCGGTGACGAGTGCGGCTTCCGTAGGTTCTCCCTTGGCAATCTGCTCGACGTCGTCCCATGTGGCATCGGAGCAAAGCGCCATTGTCCTTACATGGGCATCCAAATTTTCCGTTTCATGACGCACAACGGTCATCTTATTTTGTGTAAGCGTACCGGTTTTATCGGAACAAATTACTTGCGTGCAGCCTAAAGTCTCAACGGCCGTAAGACGGCGGACAATGGCATGGCGCTCAGACATCCGTGTTACACCCATAGAAAGTACGATAGTTACTACGGCCACGAGACCTTCCGGAATAGCGGCAACCGCAAGTGAAACGGCAACCATAAAGGTATCAAGCACCAAATCAAAATTCTGGAGCATCTCGGAACCATGTTTGATAAAGCCCGTAAAGAAAATAAGCGCACAAATAGCAACTACAAGCTTGGTAAGCGTACGAGAAAGTTGATCGAGCGATACTTGTAGAGGGGTTTGTCCGTCTTCCGCTTGTGAGATGGCATCGGCAATCTTGCCCATCTCGGTATTCATGCCGGTTGCAACAACAACAGCGCGTCCTCGCCCGTACACAACGACAGATCCGGAATAACACATATTTTTACGATCACCCAGTGCTATATCATCGGCACCACCGGAAAGCGTAAGGATCTCTGCGGTTTTTTCAACCGGGAGCGATTCTCCCGTAAGAGCGGATTCCTCAATTTTCATAGAAGCGCTCTCGAGCACGCGGCAGTCTGCCGGAACGGAGTCTCCCGCTTCAAGCAAAACAATATCGCCTGCTACAAGATCGGTAGATGCCACTTCATCGAGACGATCGTCTCGTATAACCTTAGACGTTGCCGCACTCATTTTTTGTAGAGCGGCAAGCGCTTCTTCGGCCTTGCCTTCTTGAACCACGCCAAGAACTGAGTTGACCACAACAACAAACAAAATGATTGCAACGTCTGCAATGCCACCCTCACCGGTATACGCGCCGGCAACGGCGGAAATCACTGCGGCAATAAGCAACATGATGACCATAGGATCGGCCATCTGCGCAAAAAACCGTTTGATTACGGGGTCTTTTTTAGGCCCTTTGAGCTTGTTTGGGCCGTCTTTTGCAAGGCGGCTCTGAGCTTCTACGGTCGAAAGGCCTTCTGTGGCCTGCGTGTGATAGCTGCTCAAAACGTCAGCAGCATCTGAAAGATATTCTTTCACGGTTTCCTCTCCTGGGTTGTTCTACTCGATAGATTGATGCCCGATCATAATTCCCTAGGAGGGGCAAGGGCTCACCAAGGCTGCCGTATCGAGTGCCTTATAGACGTTGCCATTCTACCGTAGAACACTCTCGCATATATAGTACTTCTCGCTAAATTAACCGTTTATAGAATAAATTCGCCCTGTCATCGAAAACCTACTTGACGAATCCTGTGTAAGTTCTCTAAAAACCAACACCTTTGCGTCTCATGAGCGGTAAAATGTAAAGCGTCTGTAGTTGGAAGTTATAGGTGAGCCATTAGTGGAGGAAGTATGAAAATCCTGTTTTACGGTACTCAGAGCTACGATCGGCACTCCTTTGATAAGGAGCTTACGGATTATCCCGATGTCTCCATCGATTACACCGAGATTAACCTCACGCCGCTGACCGCTTCACTCGCACAGGGCTACGATGCCGTTTGCGCCTTTGTCAACGCTGACGCCAGCATCATGACCCTTGAGATTCTTGCAGGCTTTGGCGTCAAGCTCGTGCTCATGCGCTGCGCCGGATTTGATGCCGTCAACGTTGAGGCTGCAAAAGACCTTGGCATCAAAGTAACACGCGTTCCCGCGTATTCTCCTGAAGCAATCGCCGAGCACGCTATGGGTCTTGGTCTTTGTGCAAACCGTCGTATTCATCGTGGATATAACCGTATACGTGAAAACGATTTCTCACTCGTTGGTCTTGTCGGTGAAACACTTCATGGAAAGACGGCCGGCATCGTTGGTACGGGCCGTATTGGTGCGGCACTTTGCCGTATCTGCAAAGGCTTTGGTATGACCGTCCTTGGCGCGGATCTCTATCCCAACCAAAAACTGGTTGATGAAGAGCACGTCGTAGACGAGTACGTTGATTACGACGAACTTTGGAAGCGCTCTGACTTTATCTCTTTGCATGCCTTCCTGAATGAGGAAAGCTACCACATGATTAACGATAAGACCATTGGTCAGATGAAAGACGGTGTCATCCTGGTTAATACCGGACGTGGCGGCCTCGTTGATACCCAGGCGCTTATTCGCGGTATCCTTTCCGGAAAAATTGGCGCATGTGGCCTTGACGTGTATGAAGAAGAAAACCCCAACGTCTACCGCGATCGTGGCGATGAGGTCTTTAGCTCAGTCACCGCAGAGCTTTGCTCCTTCCCTAACGTCATTATGACAAGCCACCAGGCATTCTTTACTCACGAAGCTCTCGCGCAAATCGCTCGAGTCACGCTTGAAAATGCTCAGGCATATGCAACAGGTAAAGAATTTATCGATAAGAGCGTGGTTTGCTAACGTTTCACCGTAAACCGCTCTTAAATAGTTTATCCGCTCGGGTATTTGCATTGTGTCTGCACCTGAGTTCATCTCAACAATGAAAAGGAGAAACATGGCACAGAAGAAGAAAACAAAGATCGTATGCACCATGGGACCTGCAACGGAAAGTGATGAGGTTCTTACGGAGCTTATTAAATCAGGCATGAACGTTGCCCGATTTAACTTCTCACATGGCAGCCATGACTACCACCGCAACATGATCGCCCGTGTTCGTAATATCTCTGCCGAACTGGGAATTCCTGTTGCCATCATGCTTGACACCAAAGGACCCGAGGTTCGCACGGGCGTTCTTGAGGGTGGCAAGAAGGTCATGCTTAACACCGGTGATGAGGTTGTCATCACTACTGACGACGATGTAATCGGAACCGCAAAGCGCTTCTCGCTTGACTACAAAAACCTTCCTCACGAAGTTGAGAAGGGCTCCATCATCTTGATTGACGACGGCCTTATCGGTCTTGAGGTTGATCATGTTGAAGGCACCGATATGCACTGCAAGGTCATCAACGGCGGCGAGCTTGGCGAGAAGAAGGGCGTCAACGTTCCTAACGTTAACATTGGCCTTCCCTCCGTTACCGAGCAGGACCGCGCTGACATCATGTTTGGCTGCGAGCTTGGTATTGACGCCATTGCCGCATCCTTCATTCGCGATGGTGAAGCCGTAAGTGAAATCCGCGATATCTGCCGCGAGATGGGTACCCCACACGTTCAGATCTTCCCCAAGATTGAGTCCGTCCTTGGCGTCAAGAACTTTGATGAAATTCTTTCCGCTTCCGACGGCATCATGGTTGCCCGTGGTGATCTGGGCGTCGAGGTTCCTGCAGCTGAGGTTCCTCACATCCAGAAGACCATCATCAAGAAGTGCAATGCGGCGTACAAGCCTGTTATCACGGCAACTCAGATGCTTGATTCCATGATCCGCAATCCTCGCCCCACCCGTGCTGAGGTTACCGACGTTGCAAATGCCATCTATGATGGCACCGACTGCGTCATGCTTTCCGGCGAATCCGCAGCCGGTAAGTATCCTGTTGAAGCCGTTAAAACCATGGCGGCCATCTGCAAAGAGACCGAGAAGTACCTCTCTGTCAAGGATACCTATCATCAGCGCAAAGGCCTCAAGAACATCAACGGTGCTACCGGCTTTGCAGCCGTTAACATGGCTCTGACCGTTGACGCCAAATGCATCATCTGCCCAACGCATTCAGGCCGTACCGCCCGCTTGGTGTCAAACTTCCGTCCGAAGCGTCCGCTGTATGCCATGTCTCCAAGCGATGAGGCAATTCGCCGTACCTGCTTCTACTGGGGCGTTTATGCATACAAGACAACCGAGCAGGGATCCCTTGCCAACACCATGTACAATGCGTTGCAGGTTGCCAAAGAGGTTGGTGTCGCCGAGCCGGGCGATTTGGTAGTACTTACCGCAGGCGATCCTCAGACGAGTCCTCGTCTTGGTGATTACACCACTTCCACCAACGTTGCCATGATCTGCCAGGTTCAGTAGGCTGAAGCAGCACGTCTTACAGAAGTTGTTACAAAAAATGCGCCCCGCTTAAGTGGGGCGCATTTTGTATGTCTGTACGTCTTACGCACGGTATTGTCGCCAAAACCGGCAACATCGTTGCTATAGCTTACGTGGCACCGTTGTCTCAGTAGTTACAGCGTGGGCAGCAACGGCTTCAAGAGCTGCGGCTTCCGCGGCCGTATTGCCAGCTTTGTGTGCACGACCATACGCATCGACATCAAGAATTGCCTGACGGAAGCGCTCGGGTGTATACCCATAGGGAGCACGACCCCACTCGTTGGTCTTTTGTGCCACTGCGAGAATGGCATCGAGATCGGCATCTTGAGAAAGCTCAGTAATATCAAGAGATTCCAGCGTTGTAGGCAATCCCAGTTTCTCATTCAAAGCAACCTGCGCCTTCAGGCCTTCAATATTGTTGTCAAACGCATACAGGACACATGTGCCAAAGGAGACCACCTCACCATGAAGGTGCTTCTCGGCACGCTCCCCTAAAATGGTAAAGCCATTATAGAAGGCATGCGCCGTTGAGGAATTGAAGTAGTACGCACCGCGCTCGGCTGCAAGATTAGTGGTCATGTTGGAAACCACGCCGGCGGTCACAATGATATTGAGTACGATGCGCTCAAACGCATCCGATGGAATACCCGCGCGCTTATCGGCAAGTGCCTGCTCGGCATAGTCAAAAAGCGGATCCACACATGCTCCTCCTGCAAGGGCGCGACCCATAAGTGGACTGTGAACGAGGTCAACATCGCGCGAAGAGAGCTCCACCTCAGGACCTTTGGAAAATGCATCGCCAATACCGGCCCAAAAATACTCATCGGGAGATTCAACGATAATTTGCGTATCGATAAAGGTATGCACGGGAAGTTCGGCCGGAATAAAGTATGTATCGGAAGAGCCGTCTTCCTTATAAAATACCGCAATGCGGGTAATGGGCGCACAATTGGAAGCAAGCGTTGGGAACGTGAAGTATGGCTTGTCCAGGATGGTTGCAATTTCTTTGCCCTCATCAATGGCACGACCGCCACCCATCAAAAAGAGCATATCGGCAGCACGAACGTCCTCACGCTCAGCAATGGCGCGGGCATTTGCATGTGTGGAGTTGGTTCCGTAGACAACCCAGCTATCGACAACGACATCGGAGCCAAGAAGTGCGTCAAGCAATCGCTGTTTGCCCTTCTCCATAGCGATCTTACCGCCGATAACAACGGCATGTGAGCCAAAACGCCTCGTAATATGGGGAACAGCCTGGTATGCATCAACGCCAACCGTATACGACGGCAAATACTCCGTAAATGTTCCTCGAGATTCCATCTTATCCATAGCTCTTCCCTTTCGTGCCCTTTTCCGTGCAACCAACATGTGTAGGCTAGTCTACACGGACGGACAACGATACGGGAGTCAGTTTGCAGAGGGATAATCAGGTTGTAACAATTTCATGTCGTCCGGTAAGCCCGCGAAGCATAACCCAATGAGCTTCGGCGGCAGCTGTCGAGAAGAACTTCTTGTTAAGCATGCTATAGTGTGGACTCTCTTCATGTGCGACGAGATTGGTCTGTGCAATTTCATCAATCACTTCAAGCGCGGCGCAGATATCCACTTCCCGTACACAATACTGTGGATACGCCGCTCCTTGTTGCACGAGCTCAGATGTCAGGCGAGGCAGACGCCCCATCGTCAACGATCGACCATACAAATCAAAATCCGTTTGCTTTCGAATGCGCGTCTTTTCTCCCACGGGAATATCATGAGCGTGAATATAGCGCCGCGTATATTTGTTGTACGTGTGATCACAAACAATATGGCACCAAACGCCCAACATGAGATCGGTAACCTCACCCATCCTTCTCTCAAAATCATACGAAGCAATGAAGTTACGCCAGTAGCGTTTATAGTTAGGCAGTGGTATCCCACCGGGATACGACTGGTGCGTACGGCAATATCCCAAAATCTTGGTAGGATGGGGCACCATATATCCCACATACACATCAGGCAACACGTTGCCAAACAAGAACGCATCCACATCGCTCACACCTAAAGAGCGAGCCCCTGCATCTGCGAGAAGCCGATTTGCGTGAGCGATGTGTACGTTCCAACTAGGCACCTATGATCTAACCTCTCCGCCGGTTGAACGCATGACTTTCTCAACCAGCTTAGTGTGGGTCTTCTCAACTTCCTCCGACGTCAGTGTCCGATTGTCAGCACGATACGTCAGCGAGAAGGCCATGGATTTCTTACCCTCTCCGACACGCACACGATCGCGATAGACATCAAAGAGACGAACGTCAACCAAAAGCTTACCACCTGCCGAATGAAGGCGCTGCATCAGTTGTTCACAGGTAACTTTTTCATCAACCACAATCGCCAAGTCGATGGAAATACCCGGATATGTCGGTGGCTCAACAATCGGCAAATCTTTGCGGGCAAGGCGCTGAAGCATTGCCACGGAAAGCTCAAAAGCAACGACAGGAACCTCAATGCCAAAGTTCTGAAGCGCAAGCGGATGAATGGTGCCAACCCAACCAATAACCCCGTCTGCCGCGAGAACTTCGGCGGCACATCCCGGCTGCAACCAACCATACGTATCGGGATCTGCTACGCGAAAGCGCACCTTTGGTATACGCAAAATCTCAAGTAAGCCCTCAACGACTCCCTTAGCATCAAAGAAATCGTATGCCGGCCACTTCATATTCCAACTGTCTTCGGCGGGTCTACCGCAAAGTACGCCTGCCACAAAACTTGGTTCATCAGGCTGGCTCTTACCTTCATGTCCAAAGAGGACCCGGCCAATCTCATAGAGTGCGATATTTTCCACGCCATGATCAAGGTTATAGGCAACCGAGCGTAAAAGTCCCGGCAAAAGAGATCGACGCATCTCTGACTGATCTGCTACCAGCGGATTGATAACCCGGACGGGAAGGCCGCGACCTTCTTCACTCATACCAAGCTTCGCAAGATCGTCAGAACTCGCAAAGAGGTACGACTTGGTCTCATTCAAGCCGAGTGCCCGCAGCGTGCGCCCAATCTTACGCACTCGAATCTGCTCTGCAGTCAAACCTCCCGCATGATTTTTGGCTGCCGGCAGCGTTGCGGTGATGTCACCTTCGCCCCAAAGACGCACGACTTCTTCAATCAGATCTACCTCTCGCGTCAGGTCGGGACGATTGGTCGGAACCGTCACCGTCACTGATGCCAAAGAACCGTCCTTGGCATAGGTCTTCTCGCCAATCGCACAGCCAAGGCGAGAAAGACGGCCAAACATGAAGTCATCGTCAATCGTGGCCCCTGCAAGAGCGCGCGCACGAGAAGGACGGAAGACAATGGAAACGGCCTCGGTTGGTGCAGGATAAACATCTACAATACCGGGACAAACCTCCGCACCACAGCACTCCTCAAAGAGAGCCGCCGCAATGCTTGCCACATCGGCGCAGCCATGGGGATCAACTTCACGCTCATAGCGGATTGAGGCTTCGCTCATGAGATCAAGATTTCTGCTGGTGCGGCTGATGTGCCCATGATCAAAAGCAGCCGATTCGAGAAGCACGTCATGAGTGGTTTCATCAATCTCGGAGTCAAGTCCACCTATAACACCGGCAAGGGCAATCGGCGTCTTACCGTCATCGGTAATAACGGTCATATCGGACGTGAGAGTGCGCTCCTGTCCATCCAGCGTGGTAATGTGCTCGCCGTCCGTTGCGGCCCGTACCACAATGTGGCGCTTACCGTCTCGCTCAGTTAACTTACCAAGGTCAAAGGCATGAAGGGGCTGGCCCGTTAGGTACATTACATAATTGGTAACGTCAACCACATTGTTAATGGGACGACTTCCCGCAGCGGTAATACGGCGGGCAAGCCACTCCGGACTTGCGCCGATCTTAACGTTGCGCACCACGCGTGCGGTATACCGGGAGCACAGCGACGTATCGGCAACCTCAACGTCTACGAGATCCGCCGCATGAGGGCCTTGTTCAACCTTCACGGACGGAAGTTCAATATGGGTGTCCGTATCATACATGGCAGACACTTCAACCGCCATGCCCGTCATGGAAAGGCAGTCGGGACGGTTGGGGGTAATTTCGCAGTCAAGTACCGTGTCGGAAATGCCGAGATACTCGGTTATTGGCACCCCGATAGGAGCGTCATTGGGAAGAATCATGATACCGTCGTACTCATCTCCCAGACCAAGCTCTCGAAGAGAACAGTTCATGCCACATGACTCAACGCCACGCAACTTGGACTTCTTGATCTTAAAGTCTCCCGGAAGCACTGCGCCAATCATTGCGGTTACAATGTGGTCTCCTTCGTTGAAGTTTTGCGCACCGCACACAATCTGAAGCGGCTCGGGATTACCGTTGGCATCAACGTTATTCTCGCCTACATCAACAAGGGTTACAAACATATGGTCAGAATCGGGATGTGGTGTTTTCTTCACAATACGTGCCGTTACCACATGATCTAAGTTTGCTCCCACACGCTCGACCGCTTCAACTTCAGTACCGGTACGAGCACACTCTTTTTCAAGGTCAAGCGGGTTTTCTGGAATATCAACCATCGTCTTGAGCCACTCATAAGATACGCGCATGAAAAAACCTTTCTCATGAACGCCATAAGCTATACGTCATGGCGTAATAGGAATAGACAATCAGAATTGGCGAAGTACTCGCTCATCGCCGGAAATAAGCATGCGCAGATCTGGTATGTCGTAGCGCAGTGCCGCCACACGCTCTACACCAATACCAAATGCAAAACCGGTATAGACTTCCGGATCAATGCCACAATACTCAAAGACATTAGGGTCAACCATGCCGCAACCAAGAATCTCAAGCCAGCCGGTATTTTTGCAGAAACGACACCCTTTTCCGTGACACACGCCGCACGAAACATCCACCTCACAGCTGGGCTCGGTAAACGGGAAGAAATGCGGACGATACCGCGTTGCGCGATCTTTACCAAAAATCTCGCGCGTAAAGTGATCAAGAGTACCTTTCAGATCTCCGAACGTAATTCCTTCATCAACCACCAAACCTTCCATCTGTGTAAACTGCGGCAGATGGTTGGCATCGGCAGTATCGGGACGAAATACCGTACCGGGACAAATCATGTAGATGGGAGGCTTTTTTGTCTCCATCGTATGTACTTGTACACCAGACGTCTGTGTGCGAAGCAGTACGTCAGATTCGCCAAGTACATGGCTTTCCTTTCCTTCCGGGGCGTTATCCACCACATAAAACGTATCTTTGGCGGAACGGCTGGGGTGATCCTCAGGAGCATTAAGTGCGGTGAAGTTATAGTACGTAGTTTCAACATACGGTCCACTCTCAACGGTATACCCCAGGCTCACGAAGATGTCTTCCATCTCCTCGCGCACCTGTTCGATAAGGTGCTGAGTCCCCGGAGAAAGACGACGTCCCGGCAACGTCACATCAGTCGCCTCGGCACTCATACGGCGCTCAAGCTCAACGCGCTTAAGCGTCACCTGACGTTCTCTGATTGCCGTTTCAACATTCGCACGCACCGTATTGGCAAGCTGTCCCATAGCAGGCCGCTGGTCTGCGGGAACCGATCCCATCATACGCATAATGGCCGTAAGCGTTCCCCGCTTACCCAATGCTTTTACGCGGAGCTGTTCGAGTGCGCTCAGGTCAGCTGCCTCAGCAACACCTTTCAGCACCTGCTCGCGAATCTGCTGCAATTCTTCGGACATTCCCATATGCCACTCCTTTGATAAAAAACCGTCCTCGAACACATCTGTGTCCAAGGACGGATGAACTCCGCGGTACCACCTCGGTTGACTGACAGGTTTTTTCTCCCACCAGCCCTCTTATATGCTTCGTTTCGTGAAGCGACCGACTTCCCTACTGAGTTTTCAGGCGCATCTTCTTGTCCTTATCGCCGTTCAGGTTGTAGCTCGGGAGTGAACTTCAGACGCTGCCATGCAGGAACCTCTCAGCTACAAGCTCCCTCTCTGTCCACGACATCTGCGGCCAAACCTCTCCGTCAACGCGCTTGACTAGAATATCACACGTGAGCTCTCCGGGCGGTAGAAACCACCTTCTTCATTGCAAATATAACAAGAAGTACCAAAACCGCGAGAAGAACAATGGTGCCGCCCGGTTTCAGTCCCAGCTCATAGGAAATTATGAGCCCGCTTAAAGACGTAAGCACTCCGATGGCGGAAGAAATGAAACAGCACTGTTTCCACGAGCGCGAAAGCTGCAGCGCACACGCCACGGGAACCACCATCATGCTGGAAACAATAAGAGAACCGACGGTTCGCGCAGCTACCGCAACTACCAATGCCACGGCAATAATAAAGCCAAAATTCGTAAGGCCAACGTGGACACCGACGGCACGAGCGTGTCGTTCATCAAATGACATTAAAAAGAGCTCTCGACGCATACAGACAACATAACATACGGCAAGAACGCTAATTGCCATAATGATGTGTGTTTCTTGTGCGCTCACCGTTAAGATGCTGCCAAACATAAAGCTGTTAAAACTTGACGAGTTTGGCACAAATCCTGAAAGTACGCCCGCAAGACCGATGCCGGCAGCCATAACAATGGCAACTGCCAACTCGGACTGCTCCTTAAAGCGTCTGCGCACTCCCTCAACGCACAACGCTCCGGCAAGACACGCCACTACCGCTCCCACAACCGGACTGATGCCGGCGATAAGTCCTCCCGCAACGCCCGCAAGAGACGTATGGGAAAGCGCATCGCCGATCATCGAAAGTCGTCTCAGCACCACGGTCACTCCGATAAGCGGGATAACCGCTCCTAAAAGCACACCGACCATGAGACCTCGCTGCATGAATACATACTCAAACATGCTTGATCCCTCCCGTATGTTCAATATCTTCGGGAAGCGCATACGACTCGTCAAAGTCATCAAGCAAAACTTCTCCTCGCACATGGGTGCCTTGGCAATCACTCCCATGCAACGCGCAATGATTGGTGCCATGACCCCTGCCTGCCACCTCATGAACATGGCAATCGGACACTTCAACCACCCTGCAGGCCAGAGCGTCAAGTGCCGCCATGTCATGCGTGATGAGCAGAACCGCTAAATTGCGAGCCGCATGGGCTTCTCGAACAAGTGCATAAAAGTGATCACGGCTGTCCTTGTCCAGACCGGTTGTTGGTTCATCCAAAATCAAAAGCTCCGGATTGCTCACCAGTGCACACGCAAGTCGAACGCGTTGAAGCTGTCCGCCGGAAAGCTCACGAATGATCCGTGTAGTAAATGTACGCATACCGACAAGTTCCAAAGCCTCAAGGCTCCGACGCCGACGTTCCTTACTGCTTACATGTTCCGTCTTCGCGCGTGCATACTGGCTTGCATCAACAAGCTCCAAAACACTTGCGGGAAAGCGATTTGTTGCTTCCGCAGGGATTTGTGGAACATAACCCACAAGCTCCCAATTCTTAAATTTTGCTGCGGGAGTTCCAAAAAGCTTTGCGGAACCCGACGACGGTACAAATTCTCCGATAACAAGACGAACGAGCGTTGACTTTCCCGCTCCGTTATCGCCAATAAGCGCGCAGATTTCTCCGCGCGCCACTTCAAGCGTAACATCCTCAAGCACCGGAGCTTCTCGATACGAGAAGCTCACGTTTGTAAGAGATATAACATTTGTGTGCTCCTGCAACACATCCCCCTCACACACATCTTTATGACAAGGCGTCGACCAGCTCTTTCAAGTTATTGTTCATAACTGAAACATAGTCTTCGCCAGCTTTAAGCTGCTCATCCGTCAGCCCCTCAAGCGGATTGAGCTCCCTTACTTTAGCACCAGTTGCATCAGCAATCGCTTGCGCAACCTTAGGACTTACAAGTTCCTCGGAGAAAATAGTCTTGACGTTGTTCTCCTTAACAAAGTCAGCAATCTCCTTCATTTGCTGTGCATCCGGCTCGGCATCTGCTTCTACGCCTTCGATGGGCATCTGCTTCAAACCATACGCATCGCACATATAGCCGAATGCCTCATGAGAAACAACAATGGTTTTATTGGAAAGCGGGTCAAGTTGCTTGTGATACTCGCCGTCCAGTGTTTCAAAGTTTGCCTGAGCTTTCTTGTAATTATCCTCATATACATCTTTATGAGCGGCATCCGCTTTGCTCAAAGCATCGCAAATATTTTTCATCTGTGCCATGGCGTTTACCGGACTTAACCAAACGTGCGGATCGGTATCTCCATGGTGGTGCTCGTGTTCATGCTCTTTCTCGGTATCACTCTCGTGGTCGTGATCTTCATCTTCATGGTCAAGCTTTCTGAGTTCAATACCTTGAGAAGCCTCTACGGCAACAAGCTTGCTCTCTTTACCGAGTCCATCAAGCACATCCTCTACCCAATGCTCCATCCCAGCACCGTTATAAACCAAAATATCAGCATCTTGAATGGTTTTCATATCCTTGGTTGACGGTTCCCAATCATGAGGCTCCGTACCTGCAGGTACAAGGCAGGTAACGTCGGCATTGTCTCCTGCAACCTTCTTTGCAAAGTCATACATGGGATAGAAGCTGGCCACAATGTTTAACTTTTTGCTGCTCGTATCAGGTGTAGTTTTCGCATTATCCGACGAACCCTGAGATCTACAACCCGCGAGAAGAGCGACTGAACCAAGACCAAAAAGGCCAAGCGCGCTTCTCCGGGACACTACATCATTGATTTTGAAATCGAACTGCTCTGACATATCCAAACTCCTTCTACTCAAACGTGAGCATTTCTTCATAGGACCCTAAAACGCACGAAAGCGAGCCACCAAAAGGTGACTCGCTTTCAGACGTTGTGAATAGGAGTATACCGCATCGAACTCTTTTTACCAGAAAAAGTTTGGCGATTCCCCAAACTCCACGTGTTTAAAGCTCCTTCTTATCCTTCTCTAGTACTTTGAAATCTCAAGATTCCCGTTATCATACTCAGCCAAATAAACCTCGCTGGGAGACGAAATACCGTGTTTCTTGAGCTCGCCTTCAAGCCAGTCTTCTTCCAGATCCAAGGCATCGAGAATATTTTCCTGTACCTGGCCGTCGGTGATAAGCGGAAAGCGTGGATTTTGCTCACCATGTTGCACGATAATAAGCTGGCCGTTTTGCTCGAGAATGGCACGCTTCACATCAGAGGTGTAATTTACTCCTGCCTGACGCAGCTTAAGTGAAATGTCATATGCAGTAAGGCCGGCTTTTCGACAGTTTTCAACCAGCAGAGTTCCCTTATCAATAACAATAATGGGTCTACCGTCAATAAGATGTTTCATCAGCATGTTATTGGTACGGAGCCACTTCAACGTCATCACCAATATCAGCCAGATAAGCAGAACAAGCGTATATTGCAGGATAGTAATGGCGCTGTTATAAATCATGCCGCCCACAATGCCGCCAAGAACAAAGTTCTGAACCTGATCGATTGCGGCCGTAGGAGCAAGGTTTCCCTTACCACTTACGTTGATAGCGAGTACCAGTGAAAACAGGCCAATGATAAGCTTAACTGCAACTTCCAAATAAAAATTCATCTGAACCTACTTCTCAACATGGCGAATATCCGTGCCAATAAGGTCAACTCGCTCAAGCACATAGCCGCTCTCGCCATTCTTTAAGATTCGGTAGTATGTGCCATCCACCTCTATATAGGATTGGTTGCCCTTCTCGTCAAGTGCCACATAGACCTTGTCGGTATCAACGTTCATGGTGTGGGCAATACTCTCCTGAGATGACACAACCGCCGAATAGTGCTTGTTCACGCGATCGACTTCCATAACTCGATCAAGCTGCAAAAGCCCCAGGAAGACCAGCGAAAAAAGAGCGATGAGCGCCAACTCTCTATACTTTGAATCGCGACGGTCATGAAAGTAATGTACGAGCGCAAATACCATCAAGAGTGCAACGAGCGCAAAAAGAATTATTTGAGTCCAATCAAGCGTACTTGCTCGATGAACCAGATATTCATGTGAATAAAATTCCATATGAGTTCTCTCTCGTACATTACGTTTGACTTGAATCGACTACATTGCCATCGCAGGTGCGGTATAGACGCGGGCGGCATTCTCATGATCCAGGTCAAAGAGGTTTTTAGCGTCTCCACCAAAAAGCTCAACGGCCTTAACCTGATCGGAAGCGTTAGCCTCTTCTTCACCCTGCTCTTCAACATACCAATCAAGAAGCTTCATCGTACGGTAATCGTTGACACTTTGAGCAACGGCGTAGCACTCATTGATGCTTGCGGTAATGTATTTCTCATGCTCAAGAGCGGCCTTGAGTGGCTCAATGATCTCAGTAAATGTAAGATCCGGCTTGGCTATTGCCTCCATCTTGGGCATCCAGTCGTTGTCAAGCAAGTAGCGGCGCAAAATGCGGGCGTGTGCCACCTCTTCCTGAGACTGAATAACATACCAATTTGCAAATCCTTTGAGTCCCTTGTCTTCAAAGAAATCAGCAAACGTCAAATACAGATATGCAGAGTAAAACTCCTTATTAATCTGTTTGTTAAGAATCTCTCCAACTTTAGAATCAAGTGCCATCATATGCCCCTTTCAAACGCAAATATTTTGGCGAGAAGTACTTGTATATAGCTCGCCATCCGTTGTATACGATACCCACGCCATACTGATTTAGACAGCACACCGCAGAGTTTCATATAAGAGTGCTGCCGCCTAAAGCTGTATATACTCCAGTCACATAACATCACGTAAACCGTGACGCAAGCTCTCTAATCGCGCGTAAGTTTGCGGTGAAGGCGGTGCGGACTTGCGGCTTCAGGCCCAAGGCGTTTCTCGCGATCAGCCTGGTACGATGCAAAGTTGCCTTCAAACCAATGCCAGTGCCCGGGGTTTTCGTCCGTGCCCTCCCACGCCAAAATATGTGTGGCAACGCGATCCAAAAACCAGCGGTCGTGACTGGTAACTACCGAGCAACCCGGAAAGCGTTCAAGGGCCGCTTCCAAGCTTTCCAAGGTTTCGATATCAAGGTCATTGGTAGGCTCATCCAAAAGCAGCAAATTTCCCCCCTGCTTGAGCGTAAGAGCCAGGTTCAGACGGTTCCTCTCGCCCCCGGAAAGTACACCGGCGCGCTTTTGCTGATCGGAACCTTTGAAACCAAAACTTGCCACATAGGCGCGGCTGGGGATTTCCGTATCCCCCACCTTGATAAAGTCGTTACCGTCGGAAACCACTTCCCACAGAGTCTTATTTGGATCGATGCCAGAGCGCAGCTGATCAACATAGGACAGCTTGACGGATTCACCTACTTCAAGTGCACCGGAATCAAGAGGCTCCTGCCCCACGATCATCTTAAAGAGCGTTGACTTTCCCACGCCGTTAGGGCCAATGACACCGACGATACCATTGCGCGGTAAGCTAAAAGAGAGATCGTCGATAAGCACACGATCGCCAAACGCCTTATGTAAATGACTGGCGTCCAGGACTTTTTGTCCCAAGCGTGGCCCCACAGGAATCTGAATTTCAGTAAAATCAAGCTTCTTCGACGCACGAGCCTCTGCTTCCATCTGCTCGTAGCGATCAAGTCGTGCACGGTTCTTTGCTTGGCGGGCTTTGGGAGACGAGCGGACCCAATCCAACTCTGCCCGCATTTTCTTGGCACGTTTGGCATCTTGCTGATTTTGTGCTTCAAGTCGTGCGGCCTTATTCTCCAGATACGTTGAATAATTGCCCTCATAGGGATAGAGCTGCCCACGATCAACTTCGCAAATCCATTCCGCGACGTCATCAAGGAAGTAGCGATCATGTGTTACAGCCATAACGGCACCGGGATAATCATGGAGGAATTTTTCAAGCCAGAGCACGGACTCTGCATCCAAATGATTTGTTGGCTCATCCAAAAGCAACAAGTCGGGAGCCTCAAGCAATAGACGGCATAGCGCCACGCGGCGACGCTCACCACCGGAAAGACGTGCCACTGGGGCATCCGGATCCGGACATTGTAGTGCATCCATCGCCTGCGAAAGCCGACTGTCCAAATCCCAACCATCGGCGGCATCAATCTCTGTCTGCAACTGCCCCATCTCGGCCATCAGGGCATCAAAGTCCGCATCAGGGCTGGACATTTCTTCGCCTATTGCGTTAAAACGGGCAATCTGAGAAAGAAGCTCACCAAACGCCTGTTCAATATTCTCCTTAACGGTCTTATCTTCATCAAGCGGGGGCTCTTGCTGAAGAAGTCCCACCGTAAAGCCCGGTGTCAAACGGGCTTCTCCATTGGAAAGCGTCTCAAGGCCGGCAATGACTTTAAGGAGTGTGGACTTACCCATACCGTTGGGGCCGACAACACCAATCTTTGCCCCGGGATATACACCGACGGTAACGTCATCAAGGATGACTTTATCTCCGACCGCTTTACGTGCTTGGTACATTTGGTAAACAAACTCTGCCATGGCGTATTTCCTTTGATCTGACCATACCATCGACACTGCAACAGACGTGTCGAGAAGAACATACATGGTAGGCACGTGGACGCATCTCTCGCTCTATTATCGCATGAAGAAACAAAAGAGGGAAAACAGGTTGACATAACCATACGGCACAGAGTCTTTTGCAATATGGACGTTATACATATCTCACGAATTAACCGGAGAAGAAGAACTATCATTTTTATAGTCATTTTGAGGCATACGGAATGTCTCAACTGAAAGGAGTGGGAAATGGCACGTATCTTTATTAGTCCAAGCAAGTACATTCAAGGTCCGGGGGAGCTTGCCAAGCTGGGAGAATATACTCAAGCCTACGGAAAGAGCGCACTTGTTATCATCACGGCCGGTGGACTTAAGCGCTCCGGCGATGTGATTTCAAAGAGTTTTGAGGATGCAAAAGTTGAACTTCATTATGACAATTTTAATGGAGAGTGCTCACAGGCTGAGATTGACCGCCTTGTGCAAGTGCTTGATACCTGTGGCGCCGAAGTGGTAGTCGGTGTCGGTGGCGGTAAAATCTTTGATACCGCAAAAGCCGTGGCCGCTACAAAAGATCTTCCTGTCATTATCGTTCCAACCATTGCAGCCACGGACGCACCATGCTCTGCCCTTTCTGTCATTTACACTGACGAAGGTCAATTCAAAGAGTATCAATTCTTTAAGCAAAATCCTAACCTGGTACTTATGGACACCGAGGTAATTGCCAAGAGCCCCGTTCGTCTGACCGTCTCCGGCATGGGCGATGCACTTGCCACATTTTTTGAAGCTCGCGCATGCCAGCGCTCCGATGCAGGTACATGCGCTGGCGGCAAAGTTACCAATGCCGCAATGGCTTTGGCAACACTTTGCTATGAGACCCTTATGGATGAAGGCGTTAAAGCTAAGCTTGCACTTGAAGCCGGCGCTTGTACGGAAGCTGTCGAGAAGATCATCGAGGCAAATACGCTGCTTTCCGGGCTTGGCTTTGAATCAGCAGGTCTCGCAGGCGCCCACGCCATTCACAACGGCCTGACTGCCATGAGCGAAACACATGCCATGTACCATGGAGAAAAGGTTGCCTTTGGCACGATTACACAGCTCGTCCTTGAGAATGCTGATGAGCTCTACGATGTTCTTGATTTCTGCGTTGAGATTGGATTGCCTGTTACTTTCAAGCAGCTTGGCGTAACGGATGTTACCTATGAGCGCGTACTTGAAGTAGCTACGCTTGCCTGTGCTGAAAATGACACGCTTCATAACATGCCGTTTGAAGTCACGCCCGAGAAGGTTGCAAATGCTCTTTTGGCCGCCGATGCATATGGTCGCGCAGCTTTAGGTGCATAACCATCAAAAAATAAGATTCTCGTAAGGATATCCTTACCGCACGTACCACTGGCAGAAGAGGCCACAAAACCTCTTCTGCCACACTTGGTAAATACCAATACTTCTTAAATTGAGTATAAAAAAGAAACGAAAGCAATACATCAGACAGATTCATAAGCGGTCATACAACCGATATAAACGGCACATGACAAACTCACCATAACGTCATTAACTCTTAATCTATTCTTAAGAAAACGACACTCCGAGCGAACTATACTATTTAAAAGAGCAGCCAGAAATACGATACACAAGGAGGTTTGTCATGGGGATGTTCCTTCTGCTTTTTTATTTTCCCGTCATATTCGTTGCAGCCATTTTTGGCTATACGATCGAATCCCTTGATGCTTTAGTTAATTCTTGGGCCTTTCCTATCGCTATCTTGATTTTTATTGCATGGGCTATAGTGGCGATCAGTCTTATACGCACACTTATTTGGTGGCTCAAGGACAGAAAGAACCACGTGATAACGAAGAAGCGTTTTTACCTTCCGGCCGCATTTACCGTTATCGCCCTTGCACTAACATTTTTTGACATATGGTTTGCGATTAATGTTGTTTCGGGAGTGCTCATCAAACCCTAATAAAGCGATGCCTGTCAAAATCTCCGTATAAAAAACCTTACTGCACGTTCAGCCGCAGCCGCAACGTCTTCCGGCGTCCTTTTTATGCATTCTTCCAGTGAAAGACCTGCTGGTGCTGACGCAAAAACTTGTTGAATGCCGGCCTCATGTACTTTGGAGATATCCTCTGTATGTGATCCCACAACGGCATACGTTGAAATACCTTGCAGCGTCGCACGTCGTGCAACCCCTACCGGGGCTTTTCCATACGCTGTTTGGTTGTCCATACGACCTTCTCCGGTAATTACCAAGTTAACACCCCGCAGTTGCTCGTCAAAGTGAACGGCATCAAGAAGAGCCTGAATACCCAACATCGTCGAAGCACCGCAAAATGAAAGAAGTCCAAAACCAAGTCCACCTGCCGCACCGGCTCCGGCTGACAATGCATGATTATCTTTTGTAGCAGCCGATACCGTATGAGCATAGTGCCGCATCCAGTCGTCATACTCACGCAGACGCGAAAAAAGAAGTCCTTTCTGTAGTCCAAAGGTATAAATAGCACCGTGTTTTCCAGAAAGCGGGTTATTGACATCGCTCAAAGCAATAATTTCAGTATCATACACGCGCCTATCAAAGTGGCTCATATCAACGTGAGCAATATGCGGCAGACCTTCTAGACCTCGAATAACCGGTTTTCCCAACGCATCTAAAAACAGCGCGCCGAGAGCCTCAGCCATCCCGCATCCGCCATCAGAAGTAGCGCTTCCGCCTAGACCAACATATATTCGATGAACGCCAAGGTCTAGAGCCGCTCGAAGTAATTGCCCTACTCCATACGTTGAAGCTCGTCTCGCGTCCTCATCAGTACAGCTCGAAAATCTTATGCCTGCAGCTTCTGCCATCTCAACCACGGCGTTCCCATTGGGAAGCATGCCAAGCCGAGCAACAATGGGGCGCCCAAAGAGATCTTCTACCTGTACTGATTTAATCTCGCCACCACATCCAGAAATAAACGCATCAACGGTTCCTTCACCTCCATCGGCGATAAGAACTTTCTTTATCTGCGCATGAGGCAATGCACGGAGCACGCCAGCCTCAAGATACTCCTCTATGGCTTCACTTGATGCCGAGCCCTTAAATGAATCCGCTGCGAGAAGAACGGAGAACTCTGTTCTGGGAGAACTTTCAGCCGGAGATTTCATCACAAAAGACGTCCTTTATGACCCGTAAAACAAGCATTTCTCTTTTCTTGATTGTACCTATGGCTTCACGTGGCCCTGATCTGCCTTCGCAATTGCATCGGCAACGGTTTGAGCAAAAAGCTCACCGCCTGCATTAATGGTTTCCGAATTGCTGCCAAAGTGAACATCATCGGTGCCGGGCCAAAGCTCGGGGTGGTCAACGGCCGTCTGATGCCAGTCGGCAATATAGATGTAGTCGTACTTCTCGGCAAGTTGTAACTCATACTCTCGAATGGCGGCAGCACCTGATGATGGATCGGTATGACGACCATCATGAGGAGTTACAAAAATGAGACGGTGACCCTTGGGGAGCATCTGGACGATTCTATCGATAGCGTCAGTGCCGCCTACCGGATTGGTTCCCAACGCAATCACCACATCTTGCATGACGGCATTATTGGCAAGGTTAGTCTCAAGCACATCGGCACCCATACTCACGTTACGACTAACCGTTGCATCAATTTGAGCATCCGGAAGAGCCTTCTGTAGGTATGAAATGGCTCGCAGGGAAACCGAATCTCCGATGTAGGTAACACCAGGAGTCACGTTATAATTGCTCGCTTGGGTACTGTCAGCCATTTTTCGCGTAACGGACATATGGCTGTCTGCCTGAATTGCGCCGTTGCTCAAATTACTGAGCTGAAATGTACTAATCGCAGGAGACGCTACTGACGTATATATTGTTGCCGCTAAGAGTACGCAGCCAACAATGGCAAGCGGCTTTATTGCTCGCTCCGGACTGATCTTAAAACCTGCGATGCGTGGAGCGCGACCGGCCAAAAGCGGCTCGATGATATAAAACGATATGCTCGCAAATGCTAAAGACGACACAACCGTTATGCCTGCAGACGTACCGGGATCAAACCTCTCCGACAACAGATTAAAAAGAGGCCAGTGAAAGAGATATACGCTGTAGCTGGTATCCGCAATATAAGAGACAACCTTTGGTTCTTTCACGTGAGGAGTCTTCTCGTGAAGAATGCGCATGGCAAGAATCATCACTGCAGCCGCCAAAGAGGCCACCAAAAAACCAAATTGGTAGGTATGCAGATCATCAAACTTGAGAAATACCCCTAAAGCGCACAATAGTGCTCCACTGGCAATTGCACAGAGAAGAACCTGTTTAGTGGCGTATTTTTTAACTATGCGGACAAATGCAGTGCTGGTTGTCGCAATACCGGCAAAGCAGGCAAGCACTCCGCCAATAAAGAACGGAAAAATGTGTGTCTGCGTTGAAAAATACTGGATGGACAGATTAGAGGAGCTTTGAGCTCCGATGGCCATGGCAAGATAGCTGGCCACAAGCAATACGCCGGAAACAATACCAATGCGGATGCGCAAACCTTTTACGGAGCGCGAAAGCTTTGACAATATAAAGACCGCTACACCCCATAAAATGTAGTAGTGCATTTCTACGGCAAGACTCCATGTATGCAAGAACAGATGTGGCGCAAACTGAGTCTCATAACTTCCGCCTAAAAGAATTTCATAATAATTGGTCACAAATCCCACGGCCGCCGCTGCCTGCTGAGCAATACCGGCGGTAAAGTCATTGCGAACCAACAGTGCCAACGGCGTAACCACCAGTACCATACCAACCAGTGGCGGAACAATGCGGTAAAAGCGCCTCTTTAAAAATGCAACAAGGCCGATGCGCGTATCGCGAGCAAACTCATCAATGAGCAAAGCGGTAATGAGATATCCGGAGAAGGTAAAGAATACATCGACTCCTACAAAGCCGCCTGGCAGGGCAGGTTTGAAGAAGTGATACACCAGAACCAGAAGCAGTCCCGTTATGCGGACGAAGGAAAACCATTTAATTCGCACTTTGATATATCCCCTGCTTAAAGACGCCTTGATACACTATACTATCCTCGGTAGTAAGAGTACCCTCTCCGTCCGGCTCTCCATTGACAAAATTACCCTCATATGTCCAGCCGTCCTTTGAGATAAACGTACCCGATCCGTTAAACGCACCGTCTTTGAATTGGCCTTTGTATGTGTCGCCGTTATCAAAGGTCATTGTACCCGCGCCATCCATACGACCGTGCAGGATGCCGCCCTCATAAGTAATGGCTCCGTCAGCCAGCGTAAGCACTCCTGAGCTGGGGCGCGATACTACTATTAATGCATAAGCCGCACACAAAGCGAGAAGCCCTACCACTAAAAACTCTACCTTTGAGCGAAGCGACAATGGAGTCGAAGAGGCATGAATCACGCGAGAAGTGCTTCTAGTACGCGTTACTGAATCGGCGAGTACTCCCATGCCGGCAGATGAAAATTTATTCGGCGTCTGTCTTGTAGATGCAGATACGCCGTTAGAACCCTCTCGCACACTACGATTTGCGTGATGGGCATTTCTCTTGCTTGCTGAAAATCTTCTGGACTTGCTCAAAATCTCCTGCTTAACGACTACGTATGCTTGTTTCTTACTCCAACAAACTACCTATCAATAATTTATATCTAAAAACAGACTTATTGTAGCAATTTACGGCTCTTTCATCATTTTTCAATAAATCGGCGACAGAGTACGTTCGAGCGGGTAAACTCTTAGCTGTACGAAGATGCAACGCACTCACAAGGAGGGATCATGCCGGAAGCAATTCGCAAGGTTAATGTTATTGGTCACTTAAACCCCGATACAGACAGTATCTGCGCAGCTATCTCCTATGCGTATCTCAAAAACAAAATCGACAGTCCTATCTACGAGGCTCGTCGTGCCGGTACTCTAAACCGCGAAACGGCCTTTGTCCTCAAGCACTTTGGATTTGAAGAGCCGCAGCTCATTACCACGGTAACACCTCAAATTAAGGACGCTGAAATTCAAAAGCAACCAAAAGTTGACGGAGACATGAGCCTCTTTGACGCTTGGAACCTCATGCAAGATGTCAAACTGGATACCCTTGTGGTTACCGATAGCACTGAGCACCTTGAAGGGCTTATCGCCGTTAAAGACATTGCGAACGCCAATATGGGTCTTATGGAGTCAAAGATGCTCTCCGAGACACATACCAGCTATAAAAACATTCTCTCCACGTTAGGCGGAACCATGCTTGTGGGAGATCCAAACGGTTTCGTCTCTCAAGGCGGTATTCGAGTGGGTACATGCTCGGTAAGTATGACTGAGATTATTGAAGCGGGAGATATTGTAGTCGTCGCCGGTAACCACGAGAATCAATTACTTGCCATCAAACAGGGTGCCTCGTGCTTGATTGTTTCATGCGACGGTGAAGTTAACGATGACGTCATTGAAGCGGCAAAGCAGGCGGGATGCGTCATTATTACCACGCCTCGCGATACTTTTGAAGTTGCCCGTCTTCTCACTATGGCAGTCCCCGTTAAGTCAAAAATGCTTACCAGCAATATCTTGAAGTTTAGTGTCAATACCTCCATCGACGATGCTCGTAAAGCAATGGCCAAGAGCCGTCACCGTTTCTTCCCCGTATTGAATGAAAATGGTACGTATGCCGGCCTTATAAGCTCTCCCGGTCTTCTAAAGGTACGCAAAAAGCACGTCATTTTAGTAGATCATAACGAGCGCACTCAAGCCGTAAACGGCCTGGATCAGGCTGAGATAATGGAAATTGTCGATCACCACCGTATCGGTTCTGTGGAGACCACAAACCCCATTACGTTCCGCAACGTACCCGTAGGATGTACGTGCACAATCCTCTTTGGGCTCTATCGTGAATACGGCGTTGAGATTCCCAAGAACATAGCCGGCCTTATGCTTTCGGCAATCCTTTCTGACACGCTGGCATTTCGCTCCCCTACCTGCACTCCAACCGATGTTGCCGCAGGCAAGGCCTTGGCAGAAATTTGCGGCGAGGATATCGAGAAGTACTCAGAGCAGATGTTTGATGCGGGTGCCGACCTCACCGGCCGCACTGCCGAGGAAGTCTTCCATGGTGATTACAAGATTTTCAGCCGCGGCAATGCGAAATTTGGCGTTGGCCAAGGTTCGTTTATGACCGAAAACAGCCGCAAGGCCGCGGAAGCCTTGGTTGGACCCTTCCTCAAAACCGCTGCCGAGTCCGAAGAGCTCCCGATGGTCTTCTACATGTTTACCGACGTCAAGAGCCAAGTTACTGAAATGCTTTATTACGGAGCCGGTGCTCAGGAGGTACTTGAAAGGGCTTTCAACGTAACACCCGATAACGGTATTGCGGTTCTGCCGGGTATTGTCAGCCGTAAAAAGCAGGTTGTGCCATCGCTTATGTCGGCACTCCAGTTTACCGATGACGAGGATTAAAAGCGGAAAGAACGACTGAGACAGCATGAATATATCTACACCAAAAGAGCGCTCGCCCAAGCAGCATTCACCAAAGCGACGCCCATCAAGCTTTTTTGCCATCATTTCGCGCATGCGCTATATTGAGCGCTGGTCATTGATGCGCAATTCTCGCCCTGAAAATCTCTCAGAGCACGCGCTTGACGTGGCACTTATTGCGCATTGTCTCGCAACGCTTGGAAATGTGCGCTACGGGAAACATTTGAACGCAGATCGGGCAGCGCTCATTGGCCTTTACCATGACGCCTCGGAAATCATTACGGGAGACATGCCCACTCCGGTCAAGTATGCCAATCCGGAAATTCGCGACGCATACCACCAAGTGGAAGACACCGCACAAGAAACGCTTTTAGATACCCTTCCCGATGATTTACGCCCTATGTACCAAGATATTCTCAATCCGCGCAAGGCATCCGAAGACGCTGATGAGATATATACACTGAAGCTTGTCAAAGCAGCCGATAAGCTCTCCGCTCTCATAAAATGCATCGATGAGGCTCAGGCAGGCAACTCTGAGTTTGTTACCGCAGAGGCATCGACAAGGAGCATCGTTATAGATATGGCACAAGATCTTCCTGAAGTCCGTGATTTTATGAACGAGTTCTTGCCTTCATACGGTGAGACTCTCGACCAACTCCTGTAGGGCTCTATGCACGGACTGCACGCGCGCCTTCCAAAAACCTTCAATCTCGAAGAACGCCTTGAGCGCTATGGAGACGTTATCGAGAAGAACCCCGAAGCTTTGCACGGTCACTGGGCAGAAGCATGTGCCGGAATAGGCTCAGCTCCCTTCTCACACGTATGCGTTGACTTGGGTTGTGGAAAGGGTTCATTTACCTGCGCCATGGCCAAGGCTCATCCGGAAACGCTGTATATTGCCATCGACACGGAACCTATCTGCATTGCCTATGCCGCAGGACGCATAAGCGAAGCAAACCTTTCCAATGCCGTCGTAGTCCCCGGCACCGGTATGAAGCTGGATGAGTACTTTGCCTTAGGTGAAATTACCACTCTCTACATTAATTTTCCTACGCCGTTTCCGCGTAAGCGCCAAGCACATCTGCGCGTCACCAACGCTGAACGCTTCATGCAATATAGGAATGTTTTAACGAATACCGGTACAATACGGCTTAAAACTGATAGCCAGCCACTTTACGATTTCTCCTGTGAACAGGCAGTTGCCGCCGGCTATGAGTTTTTGTGGAAAACACGCGATGCCCATATGGATTTTCCCAATGATATTGCATCCGAGTATGAAGAGCGCTTAGGTGCCCAAGGAGCAAAAGTCCTAGGGTTTTGCATAACCCCCGGCCAAGCTCCCAAGCACTTCTCGCCCATTGAGCCCGGAAGCCTTGTTGACTACCTGCCAAAAGACCTTGAGTCTTTAACGTATTTGCCGCATGGGATGGAAAGCACCATCAAAAACATGATTAATCGCAAGAATAAGAAGGGTCACCATCACTGGAAAAACGTGCCGCAATCGTAGGAAGGCGGTTGAGTCCTACACACCTGAGCTTTGCAACAATTGGACCTTACAAATGCCGTCTTTCAAGATTTCTTGACGCCACCTGAGCGCAGCTTACTTGATACGAAGCGCTCTTGAAGCATTCAGCACCGCAAGGATAAGCACGCCCGTATCACCAAACACTGCCAACCACATTGGCGCATAACCACACGCCGCAAGAGCCAAAATGGCCACTTTTACACCAATGGCAAAGATGATATTTTGTCGAGCAATCGCGAGTGTCTTTCGAGCAAGTCTGATAGCCGTTGCAACTTTTCCGAGTGAATCATCCATAAGGACCACATCAGCTGCCTCAATGGCCGCATCAGATCCAAGAACTCCCATTGCAATACCCACATCAGCTCTTGCGAGCACAGGCGCATCATTTATGCCATCGCCAACAAATGCCAGCGTAGCGCCTGCGGGATTCTCGGAAAGGAACTGCTCAACGGCAGAAACCTTATCCTGCGGCAACAACTCAAAGCGGTATTCATCAATACCAAGGCGAGATGCCATATCTGCCGCTACCTCTTCTCTGTCTCCCGTGAGCATAACCACGCGAGAAACGCCTGCCTGCTTGATGGCAGAAACGGAAGCTTGAGCGTCTGGTTTTTCACGATCCGAAATAACGATGTGGCCCATGTATTCGCCGTCAACGGCAACATGAATAACCGTGCCTACATCATGGTGCCGACACTCACGCGTGATTGCGCCCATTTCTTTCATAAAGAGAGCGCTTCCTACCGCCACCGTCTTTCCGTTAACTTGCGCCGTCACACCTCTGCCCGCAACCTCAGTTGCCTCAGAGACTTTGCAGTTATCATCTTCATTCGGATAGGCAGCCCTGAGAGCTGCGGCTATGGGGTGCGTTGAGTGGCGCTCCACATGAGCCGCAAGATGCAAAAGGCTCTTCTCGCCAATAGATTCCGGGTGCACTGCCATGACTTCAAAGACGCCTTCGGTGAGCGTGCCTGTTTTATCAAATGCCACGATCCTAAGCGTAGACAGAGCATCAATATAATTTGATCCTTTGATGAGAATGCCCTGCTTGGAAGCCGCACCAATACCTCCAAAGAACGTCAGTGGTACCGAAACCACCAAAGCACAGGGACACGATACGATCAAAAACGTAAGCGCACGGACAAACCACGTTGCAAAGTTCTCGTAAAAGTTCCCCGTAAGAAGAGGCGGAAAAACCACCAGCGCAAGAGCACCAAACACTACGATGGGGGTGTACACATGGGCAAATCTTTTAATGAAGCTCTCGCTTCTGGATTTATTCTCATTGGCACTTTCAACAAGATTGATGATACGTGTTGCCGTAGATTCGCTAAACAAATGCGTCACACGCGCGCGCACCACGCCGGAAAGATTAACGCAGCCGGAAATGACGGAATCTCCCACGCCAACCGAGCGAGGAACGCTTTCACCCGTAAGAGCAACGGTATCTAAGCTGGTAAATCCCTCAGTAATTTCTGCATCTACGGGTACGCGATCCCCTGGCCTGATGATGATGTACTCGTCCAGCTCAAGTTCCGACGGATGAACCGTGCATTCTTTACCACTGCGGATAACTGTTGCAGTATCGGGGCGGATGTCCATCATCTTAGCAATCGAACGGCGACTCCTATCTTCGGCCATATCTTCAAACAGCTCGCCAACCTGGAAGAAAAGCATAACGAATACAGCCTCGGGAAACATCGGAGAGCCATTGGGGACAAAGCCGATAATAAGCGCGCCAATGGTAGCGATACTCATCAGAAGGTCTTCGCTAAAAACCTCTCCTTCCCTGATACTCTCGAACGCTTCAAGCACCACGTCATATCCGGCAACCAAATACGCCGGTAGATAGATCAAGAGTTGCTGCCAAAGTAGCTGTACACTCGAACTTACAAGGTGAGCTATGACTAACATACCTGCAGACGCAATAATTCGCCCGAGTTTAATCTTTGCTTCGCGTTCCATAACGTTCTCCTTATAGTGCAAGGTAGCCGACATAAAGCAGAAAATGCGAGTTCCTTACCAATCAGAGTGTAACACTTTTGGTGAACGTATGCACATATATTCATATTAAATTATAAAATTACTTTTGCGGAATCTTCGACCTCAAGAAAGCAGTCTCTACCGTTAACACAAAATGGCGAGAAGAACCTCTCAAGAAGTTCTTCTCGCCACAGAATTTGTGCCTATCACATAGTTATTTATGCGGTAAAACTACTCAATGCCAACCATGACATCGGTTGCCTTGATGACTGCAAGTGCGGGATCTCCCACCTTCAGACCAAGAGACTCGATCGCTTCATTGGTAATGGAGCCGGAAATAACATTGCCGTCAGCCATTTCAAGGGAGACATGACCGTTTACGGCACCTTCAGTTACTTTGACAATGGTACCGGCAAGCTGGTTGCGAGCGGAAATGTTGGTGATACGCTCTGTACCGGTGGCAAACATAACATTTGTTGCCTTGATGACGGCATATGCTGTCTTACCCTCGGTCAGACCGAGCTCTTTAATAGACTCGCGAGTAATGTTGGCTTTAATCTCCTCGTTGCCCAAAGAAATCGTAACAACGCCGTTAACGGCACCTTCAACGACCTTAACGATGGTACCTTTAAGCTGGTTACGTGCAGAAATACGCATTTTTATCCTTACGTCAAACGTTTGCAGACCGTATTACTATACCAAATGAAATTGGATACTATGCTACTTTGCCGCATAGTCAATCTGTTTGGCAATCCTTGCGCTGCGTGCGCTTTGCTCCGTATCCTCTGACTCTTCATATCCATCATAAGGTGCATTCGGATCATGCATACGCTTCTTAAAAGGTGCACAAAGCTCTGCTCTATGACGGAAAGCAAATTCCAAATTATCCGTCCAACCAGTATGACCGGTAATGATTTTTATGGGTTTATTTCTTCTTTTTAAGTTTTCTTCAAGCGCAGCCAGCGATTTTACTGAAAGCTTATTACTCTCTGCCAAAGTACTGATAAAGCTATAGCCGCCATCCGCGCCAAACCAGATCGTATCGCCCGTAAACAGATATTGGTCGTCAATCAGATAGACCATATGTCCCCATGTATGGCCGGGCACTAAAATACATTCGATTTTAATCCCGTCAATATCAATAATCTGTCCGTCCGTTAGAAGAACACGTCTGTTGTCTATCTTCACCATAGGTAGCTTATAAAGTCCATAGATTACTTTTCGTCTTATCTCACCGGTCAGATAGCGGTTTTCTTCCTCACTGAGATATATAGTTGCATCTCTAAACAAAAGCTCACTGTCCTGTTCCAGTGCACCGACATGGTCTGTGTCTTGATGTGTAATCAAAATATGCCGAATCGATGACGGATCAATATCCAGCCACCCCATCTTTTCACCCAGTCGCTCATAGTTGTATCCGGCATCAACCATGATTGTTTTGCCATTTTTCGTATAGAAGAAAATATTCGCGACCCATTCCCTCACGCAGGCAACATGCTCATCAATCCATCCCGTATTCAGAGGTTTAAAGATCTCTTTACCGCGAAACATGCGACTCATGAATTTCTTTTGATTTTCTGAATCCTTTCTTGCCATTTGTAAACCTCCTTCGCAGTAATATGCAGATCCCCACCAAATTACTACAACCAGCACTCACCCGATGTGGTAACCAGAAAACACCCAATCCTTGCAGACAACTGTATGGCACGCATTGACATAGCTAACCAAAATGTCTACGGTTTAGTTTACAATAAGTTAGATATGGTAAACACTATTGAGAGAACTTCTCACTTGAGAACATCCCTCGCAATGGAAAAGGAGATCCCATGGCTGATAACGCTCCGGTTCAAGCCACCGGTACACGCAGTAAAAAGCTGAACACGAAAGATCTTATTTACGCCGGTGCGTTTTGTGCGCTCTACATCATTGTGATGCTCATTGTTGTCATGGGTTCCGGCATGATCCTTCCCATCCTGTACTTCATAGCACCCCTCACTGTCGGTACGGTAGCCGGCACGGTATATATGCTTTATGTCATGAAGATCCGCAAGTTTGGTGCCGCGCTCATCTTGGGCATCCTTTTTCTTTTGGCAACCGGGCATTTGACATGGTATTCGCTGACAGTGGTTATCGGTGCTTCACTTCTTGCCGAACTCATCATTTACCTTGGTAAATATACCTCAAAGAAAATGTATATGCTCTCTTATGTATTCTTTAATCTCACCATGGCAGCACCGTTCTTGAGCTTCGTCTTCAATCTTCAAGACTCTCTTGAAATAACAAAAAGTTATTACGGAGAAGCCCGCGCTCAGGTATATGCAACTCTCTTTGGATCCGGTTTCTTTGTCTTTACCGTAGCACTCGCTCTCGCCGGCGGAATCATCGGTGCCCTTATCGCAAGTAGACTTGTGAAAAAGCACTTTGCCAAGGCCGGGATCATTTAAGTGGATTTTGAACTTTATGGAGACGACTCAGGGGCGCTCATTCGATTTGACCCGCGTACCAAATTGCTGGTCTTTTTTGTCAGCTGTCTCCTGAGTCTCTCCGTACACAGCACCCTTCCCATACTGACGCTCTGTACGTTACAGTGTGCCATGCTCGCTCTGAACGGCAAACGATTCTTGGCAGCTAAATGCCTTGCAAGCTTGCTTGTTGTTCTGTTTATCCGTCACTGCATCGAAACATCAGAACGACAAGCTGCGGAAGCGGTAACTTCGCTGTGTATGGGACTTATCTCACTCTTCATATTCTTTTTTCCCATCTTCATCTCATTTATCCTGCTTGTGCGCACCACACGGGTGAGCCAGTTCCTTTCGGCTTTTCAGGCCATGCATCTTCCCATGACCATCGTTATTCCTTTGGCCGTCATGTTCCGTTTTATTCCGACCGTACAAGACGAATGGAACGGCGTTCGCAAAGCAATGGCATTCCGCGGCATTTCCATGACCCCGGGAGCCATTCTTCGCCACCCATTCCAAACCATCGAATACATTCTCGTTCCACTGCTCTTCTCTTCCGTCGGCGTTATGGAAGAGCTGGCAGCAGCTTCACTGGCCCGTGGAATGGACAGTGAACAAGCGCGCACCTCATTTGAAGAAGTGAAGCTTCGCGGTGCGGACTTCATCGCGATTACCTTTTTCCTTGCTGCCGCCACCGTGATGCTTTACTTCAGGACGATGAGATTGGCAGTCCTATGATTCGTTTCGAAGACGCAAGCTTTCACTATGACGCTGAAAACGGCACCGGCGATGGTGTTGATCACATTGATCTTGAAATAGCTGACGGAATGTTCACCGTACTTGTCGGTGAATCCGGCTGCGGTAAGACAACCCTTACACGACTGATAAACGGCTTGGCTCCTAATTTTTATGAGGGAGAAATGGAGGGTGTCGTCTATGTGGACGACCTCTGCACCACCACTGCGGCGCTTCACGACACGGCCGCGCACATCGGTAGTGTCTTCCAAAATCCCAAAAGCCAGTTTTTTAACGTAGACACCACCGGCGAGCTGGTATTTGGTTGCGAGAATCAAGCACTACCGCGTGAAGAGATACGCCGCAGACTCAATAAAACCTGCGCCGACATGCAGCTTGACGCGCTTATGAACCGCAATATCTTTGAGCTTTCCGGTGGCGAGAAGCAGCAGATCGCCTGTGGTTCAGTCTATGCATCCGAGCCTCGCGTATACGTCATGGACGAGCCGTCATCTAATCTTGACAAGAAAGCGATACGCCGTCTGCACGACATCTTGGCAAAGATGAAAAAAGAGGGTAAGACCATTGTTTTGTCTGAGCATCGTCTTCACTACCTTATGGATCTCGCCGATCAGTTCGTCTACGTCAAGGACGGCCATATAGAGAAGATCTTCTCGTCCCAAGAGATGCGTTCGCTTAATGATATGCAGCTGTCAGAACTGGGCCTGCGCTGTACCGACTTACGCAATCTAAACAAAGACAAACCTGAAGGATGCCAAACCATCGATGCACCGACTCCTGGCACTCCAACGGAACAATATCCGACACTTGAAGCGGTCGATCTTACCTGTAGTCGAGGCAACTCGCGTATCCTTGACGTAGATCGTATTGCATTTCCACGGCATAGCGTTATTGCCGTCATAGGGGACAACGGATGTGGCAAGAGTACTTTGGCCGAATCGCTGTGCGGCATCATTCCCTCCGACGGTTCGGTGGCATTTGCCGGCGCTTTCAAAACCGCACGGGAGCGCTCCAAGAAAAGCTTCATGGTAATGCAGGACGTCAATCGTCAACTATTTGCAGAGGATGTAGCTGAAGAAGTCAGTCTGAATGCCTCGGTCTCGGAAGAAGAGATTGACCACATTCTTGCTGGTCTGGGACTCCTGGAATACAAAGGCCGCCACCCCGCATCGCTTTCAGGCGGACAAAAGCAACGCGTAGCCATTGCTTCAGCACTCTGTGCCGGTAAGGAGATCTTATTTTACGATGAGCCTACGAGCGGCCTTGACCGTCGAGGCATGGAGCGTTTTGGCTCTCTCCTTCAGAGCATGCGCAACGAAGTGCAGTGCTCAATCATCATCACGCACGATCCTGAGCTGATCATGCAGTGCTGTACTCATATACTGCATGTACGTGACGGACGTGCCGTAGCGTTTTATCCGCTTGACAACGAAGGAATTGTGCGTGTACGGGCTTACTTCCTTTCACCAAGTGATACAAACAGCAGCAAAAAACGGGATCGTTCCGGAGCGATCGGCAAGATTTTGCGCTATGCAGGAGAACACAAAACGACTATCGCTGTGGCAGTGCTCCTGATGATCATCGGGGCAATAGCCAGCATCACACCGTACCTGTTCATTTACGATCTTATTAGCTCGGCACTTGTCGGTAAAAACGTCACGTTTCTGTCTGCCGTTCCCGCCGTTATCGCAGTAGCCCTCTGCGAACTCGTGCATGCCGTAAGCTATACGGCAGGCCTGGTGCTTTCCCACAAAGCCGCCTTCGAAACGTTGGAAAACCTGAAAAAGTTCCTGCAAGAACGCTTGGAAACACAACCCGTTGGCTCTGTCAAAGACTTGGGCACGGGAGCAATAAAGAAACTGTTTACCGACGATATCGAGTCAATCGAGCTGTTACTGGCACATATGATCCCCGAGGGCATATCCAATCTTGCCGTTATCGCCGTTGTGCTTTTGACCATTGTTGCCCTTGATTGGCAAATGGCACTGTGCACTATCATCGTATTGATACTCGGAGTCATCGTATCTCAACAAATGTACAGCATAGGCATTGATAAGATGGGCAGTTATTTTGCCGCAACCAAACGCCTAAATAACACGATCATCGAATATGTAAACGGCATGGAGGTCGTACGCATATTTAATCGACAAAAGGATTCCGGTGAGAAGTTCGAGCATGCCGTAGCGAGCTACCGAGACCAAGCACTGGGCTGGTACAAGATTTGCTGGCCTTGGATGGCACTGTACAGCAGCCTGTTTTCAAACATCATGTTGTATTCGTTACCATTTGGAATCTTGTCAGTACTTCTCGGCCAGATAACCGTCCCTCAGTGTGTGCTGGTACTCTGCTTGAGCTTTGGTATAGGGCCACTGCTTTTACACTGCATGACATTCATCGGCGCTATTCCCCAGGTGAACTTCAAGATTCAAGCGCTTGAAAAAGCGCTTGACCAGACGCCACTCCAAACCGGAAACGAAAGTTTTTCAGGCAACGGACATACCGTGATATTTGAAGATGTCCGTTTTTCCTACCATGATAACGAAGTTCTCAAAGGCATCTCGTTTACCGCTTCGGAAGGACATATGACAGCCCTTGTGGGAGAAAGTGGAAGCGGTAAAAGCACGATTGCGCGTCTCTTAGTTTACCACTACGACCCCACAAGTGGAAGCATTTCCATTGGAGGCCAACATATCGATGATATGGAATTGCAATCCTTGAACGACCAAATATCCTACGTATCCCAGGATCTTTTCCTTTTTGACAGAAGCATTCTGGAAAATATTCGCGTTGGCCGTCCAAGTGCAACCGATATGGAAGTATATGAAGCTGCCAAGCGGGCGCAGTGTGATGAATTTATCAAAGATCTTGAGAACGGCTACGAAACCAATGTGGGCACTGCAGGCAATCGCCTGTCAGGCGGTCAGCGTCAGCGCATATCATTTGCACGCGCAATTCTAAAGGATGCACCTATCGTCGTACTTGACGAGGCTACGGCCTTTGTTGATCCCGAAAATGAACAAAAGATGAACCGTGCCATTCATGAGATTATTGACGGCAAAACGGTCATTGTCATTGCCCATAAGCTCCGCTCCATCGCAGGTGCCGACAAGATCATCATGCTACAGCAAGGTCGGATCCTTGCCGAAGGGACACAAGACGAGCTTATTGCATCTTGTCCTGAATATCATGCTTTGTGGGACGCCTCCGAGAAACTATCCGGTTGGACGCTTAAAGATAAAGCGCTTGAAGGCAGTCGCAAGGAGGCTCCATGCTAGGTCTTGTTCATCGCATCCTTCGCTTCTCAGGCTCCTATGCGCGACACATCAGGCTTGCCTACCTCTTTACATTTCTACGGGCTTTCTGCATCAATATGCCACTTATGCTGGCTGTTTATGCGCTGAATCTCTTGCTTGCCGATGAGACTACACCTTTGACTTGCTGCCTGTTAGCAGCAGGTATGGTGGTGCTTTTGGTAGCACAATCCGTCTTTCAATACCTTACCGACCGTCTGCAATCGGGCACAGGCTACGAAATCTTTGCCGATAAGCGTGCAGAACTCGGGAGACATCTGCGTCGCCTTCCCATGGGGTTTTTCACCGCCGGCAACATCGGACGTATCAGTTCCATCCTCTCGGCTGACATGGTCTATATCGAAGAACAGAGCATGTCGATAGTTGCAAACGTTGTCAGCGACGTGTTTGCCCAGACGATCCTTACAGGCTTCCTTTTTATCATGAGCCCTCTTATCGGGGCAGTTGTACTGGCGGTTGAACTTCTCGCCATTTTGATAGCTCAGCCCATGCTTGCCCAAGCTCGGCGTAATTCGGATATCCGGCAGCAGACGATTGAACAGCTAACCGACGCTGTACTTGAATATACGGAAGGCCTTGCGGTTGTCAAAAGCTACAATCTGACTGGAAAAAGTGCTCATGACCTGCGTAATAGCTTCACAACCATGAAAGATGCCAGCTTTCGCTTTGCCTGCGAACAATCTCCCTATGAAGCCGCACTCATGGCGATATATGGGCTGGGATCCGCAGCGGTACTTGCCTTGAGCGTCTGGCAATTTGAACAGGGCGCTATGGCGCTTGGTACCTTCATCGGCATCGTACTGTTTTTATTTCAACTCTTTGGTCCGCTGAAAGATCTCTATCAGCAGAGCACTCGCCTCACCATCATGGAAAGCGCTCTTGACCGCATAGAAAAACTGTTTGCCCAAAAAGAGCTGGACGATAACGGTCAAACAATCCTTCCAGCTTCAAAGGACATTTCTCTCGCTTCAGATACGACTCCAGAGAGCACCTCACCTGTTTTAGGTACAGTTCAACACGAGATCGAATTTTCGCATGTCTCGTTTTCCTACGGCGAGAAAAACGTTCTCAATGATATCTGTCTGACAGCTGACCGTGGACAGATGGTAGCTTTAGTCGGACAATCCGGCAGCGGCAAGACCACGTTAACGAATCTGCTTGCACGTTTTTGGGATGTTTCCAAAGGGAGCGTGCTCATACGCGGAATTGATGTGCGACAGATTCCTTTGTCGTCACTTATGGAACAGATCAGCATGGTATTTCAAAACGTTTATCTGTTCCAAGATACTGCATATAACAACATCGCCATGGGCAAGCCCGGCGCCACACGCAAAGAAGTGTATGAAGCGGCCAAAAAAGCATGCTGCTACGATTTCATCATGCAGATGCCCTATGGTTTTGACACCATGATCGGCGAAGGCGGCGCCACCCTTTCGGGTGGAGAAGCTCAGCGTATCTCTATTGCCCGAGCAATCCTCAAAGATGCTCCCATTATCATACTTGATGAAGCAACAGCTAGCATCGATGCCGATAACGAGCGTCATATTCAACAGGCTATGACGGAGCTGTGCCGCAACAAAACAACCTTGGTAATTGCTCACAAACTGCCTACTATTCGGAACGCCGATAAGATCGCAGTGATTGGAGAGGGAACCATACTTGAATGCGGGTCACACGCCGAATTACTGGCGCAAGGAGGCATTTATCGGCGCATGATAGAAGCAAGCGAGAAAGCCGGTGGATGGAACACACCCTTTCAGCAGCCTCTAATGCGACCTTTGCCCCAAGAAGGATCAACACAAGGAGACCCACGATGAGCAAGACTTCCCAGAAAATGCTTGGTTTATGTGCGATCATCGTAAGCGTCTTTTTGCTGATAGGTGGTCTTTATCTGCCCTCCGATTTTATAGCAGAGCCACTGCAGGGCATACTGACTTTCGCAGGCGTCGTTCTTTTAATCGGCGGAAACGTAATCATGGTCGTTGCACATAGTGGGAGCTAGGCAACACGTGCGCATGTCGTAATGGTATGTCGTAACGACACATTTTATGCTGTTGTTGAGATCTTTGCTGTTGTTGAAACGCCGCTACGCCAGCCTCGGCTTAGGTTTACTTGACGCAGACAAGTCTCCAGCGGATGCTTACGTGGCGTATTTTCGGTAGATATAAGCTGGCTTACACAGACCTGTGATGCAGTTTTGCCGAGCTGTGAGGTACTTTTTTGTGGCGAGAAGAGCGATTTTCTCGCTATATGTACATCACAGCCCCAGCTTTTGAAGCAGAAAGGTGCATCACAGGTCGCAAGAAGTACATCACAGCTTTTAGGACCTACCTCACAGGTCGGCAGGCCGGCTAACCAATCAGCCAGTAGATCGGCCAAGCTTATTGACTTTTCGATCGTAGGTGAGAAGACCGTTCACTTCTTCTTCAACGTCGGAAAGCTGCGTGTAGATATAGCCGGAAAGTCCTTCTTCCTGCAAAGCTTCCGCCTTTGCAAGTTCTTGCTTAACCGCAGCGCACCAATCGTTGGCAGTGGCAAAATTACCATAGCCGTACGCATGGTCAAGCGATGTATGCTCCGGCACCATCTGCGCCAGCCCGCCAAACTCTGAGATTATGACGGCACGTTGTTCTACACCTTCTCTACGGCGATTCGCCTGCGCCTTACATATATCACGCCAACCCGCACAAAGCGGACGAAAGTAATTATGAATGCTGATAAAGTCCCCACAACCTTGATCATACCAACCGCTTGTGGCGTCGATTGGCCGCATTGCGTCAAGCTTGCGAACGGCTTTCACCGCTATTTGCGCGTCGAACTGGCCCCAGCCTTCGTTAAAGAGCGTCCAAAACCCAACTGATGGATGTCCGTCGAGAAGTTCGACCATGCTTCGGCACGTCTCAATCCATTCTCGCTTGTAATTCTCGTCACTTGCCGCCAACGCTCTGTGATGGCGGGGTGTCGTGTCTTGAAAATGACGCCACGTAAAACTGAAGAGCGTCGGTTTTTGACTGGTATGCCAAGAACTGTAGGCATCTCCGCCCGAAACGCAATCCTGCCACACCAGCATACCGAGCCGGTCGCAATGATAATACCAGCGTTCACTTTCAATTTTGATATGTTTGCGCAGCGTATTGAAGCCAGCCGCGCGCATAGTCTCTATGTCATATATCAGCGCTTCATCGGATGGCGCCGTCATAAGACCGTCAGGCCAATACCCCTGGTCAAGTACTCCACGCACAAAGAAAGGAGCCCCGTTCAGATGGACTCTGGCGATTCCCTCGGCATCAGGCGCCACTTCGACCGTGCGAAACGCGCAGTAGCTCTGCACAACGTCTACCACCGCATCTCCCGACCGCAGCATCGCCGTCACTGCGTACAGATACGGGTCTTCAGGCGACCAAAGGCGCGGAGAATTCACGTGTAACTCAGCACAAGTCTCCCCTGTCTTCCCCACCGGTAGTGTGGCGTGCAATACTTCCTGTTTCTGAGCATCCAAAACCGTCACTTCAAGCGCAAGAGAATTCGTAAGCGAATCGGTGCGCAGCTCGTTTCCTAACCCAAAGGCATCTCTCAGCCCAAAGGTACTTCTCGCCCGTACTTGAAGGATTCCGTGCATATCGCCCTTCAGGGTCAGCGACTCAAGATGCGTCTCCGGAACCACCTCACACCAAACGCTCTGCCAAATGCCGCTCTGCGCGGTATACCAAATATCGCCACGCGAGAGCGTTTGCTTGCCGCGCAGCTGTACTCCAGCATCGCTGGGGTCATAGACGCAAACGGCTATCTCCGTTTTCTTTGACATGCCGAGAAAATCGGTGATGTCGAAAGAAAACGGTAAGTAACCCCCTGTATGTGTTCCGGCAAGCTGTCCGTTGACAAAGCATGCGCACATCCAGTCAACCGCTTCAAAATGCAAAATAAATCTCTGTTGCAACGACAATTCCGGCAATTCAACCAAACGTCGATACCAGAGGAGTTCATTGGGATGCAAAGTACGGTTAACACCGGAAAGAGACGCTTCGGGCGAGAAGGGCGCGGTGATCTTGCCGTCCCACCGCAAAGGTATTCGCGCCTGCATAAGAGCTTCCCTAAGGACCTTCGTGTCGGACATTCCGCTCAAGGGAACGATCGCATAGTCCCACATACCGTTCAGCGACAAAACGTTATCCCGCCGCATGCGCGGACGCGGATGCTCGGAAAGAACGTCCGAGGGATCAGACTCTTCTCCCCATACGGTCGTGAGAGAATTGAGATTTTCAGCTTTGTGCTTCTGCGGCGCGCTGGCAAGAACCCGTCGGATATCTAGCATCAGACCTCCGCTTCTTTTACGGCAACGATCTCTTGAGCTCTTTTGAGCTCTCTTGGGCTCTTCGTAGTGTACCAGCAGTATACTGACAACGAAGCTGATACGGATACTTCTCTGAAAATATATACCAAAGAAGGCAGAGTATATGGATGTGAAGAAACCATCATGAATATCACTAAAGCAAAGACATCAGACGTAAAGAATATCATGACATTTTATGACTCACTGATAACCACCATGAGTCAGGATCCTTATCGCCCAAAATGGATACAGGGAGTGTATCCCTCACTTGATGATATCAAGCGATACTGCGGCAACGAAGAATGCTACCTTGCTGTCAGGGAAGAGAAAATCATTGGATCCGTGATGATAGTGCATGACAGCGACGAAAATCATACACAGATCGCATGGAACGTTTCTGCCCCTAAAAATGAAATAACAACGTTGCATTTACTTGCTGTCGATCCAAAACTCCAAGGCAGAAGCATTGGTTTTAAGCTCATGAAATTTGCAGAAAACCTTTGCCGAGACAGAGGCGACAAGGTTATCCGACTTGATGCGCTTCCGGAAAACGTTCCCGGAAATAAGCTCTATCGAAAATGCGGCTATCATCTTGTTTCAAAGGAAACTCGTTTTTACGAAAGTGCAGGCTATATTGACTTCAACCTCTATGAACTTGCCTTATAGCGCTGCCTATCTTGACAATATTGCCTAGAGCTGCCAGAAATGCGCCAAGTATGGCTTATATTGCCATACTTACTGCAAGTTTGGCATATATTAACCATACTTGCTGCAAGTTTGGCAACTCGTGCCCAACTTGGCGCATTTTTGGCAGTGCTATTATGACGACTCTAACTTGGCGTCATTTTGGCAGCACTATCTTGCCAGCACTAAAGCAATCAAAGAGTTCCAGGTATCTCGCACAAAAATCAAAACCACCCGCATGACAGGTAGCTTTATATTTCGTGCGTTGCTCCTGCTCAACAGGCTAGAGCCTTGAAAAAAGACGGGAACGCATTTCTGCATTCCCGTCTTCCCCTGTAATTCTGCTAACTGAAAAACTACATCAGCTCAGATAGGCCATATTCACTTTTCTACGCACGCTTACGCAGAGCAATACCGGCAGCAATGCTCCCGATGGAAGCAACGGTAAAACCAGCTACCGTTGAGATGACCGCCGGATCGGACATATCAGGAATGACGCTCTTCTTGCCCGACTTAACCTTCTTCCCGGTCTTCCCGGCCTTTCCAGTCTCGTTCTGCTGCTGGTTGTTGCCTTGGCTGCCACCCTGGCTACCGTTTTGGCTACCACCCTGATTGTTGCCCTGCCCACCGGGCTGAACGGCAGCTTTCGTCACTTTAAGCGTTCCTGCAACATAGGTAAAGTCATAATCACCTGCAGCGCCTCCTGTTGGGGTCAGCTCGTGATCACCAACGCTCACGTCAGGGGCAGTAAGGGTTGGCGCAGTATACCGATAGGCTGTGTCGGCAGTCTCACCGTTCACAAATCCGGTAACGGTAAGCTTGAGTTTGGGAGCCTCTCCCTCTTCGACGGTCTCGCCCTCATACGTAGCGGTCAAGTGAGCCTTGCGAATGGTCCAACTGCCCGTCTTGGTGCTGGTCGTACCATCCTCCCATGTGTAGTTAACAGGGTCGATAAGATCCATCACAGCCTCATAGGTACCGGCGTGAGTTGCAGCGATAGTTCCGTTGATAGCCACATTAAGGTGAACAGAGATATCGTAGCCGTTGTGCTCCTGCCCGTCGTAGTCGTAGTTTGTAGCCTTAGGAACGGCAACGGTGCCCTTCTCGACATCCATCATCATGGGAATCGTAAAGTCATAGGAGGCACCATTTTTGATGGTCGCACGAACGACGTGATTCTTCTGAGCAGTCGTTGGTGTACCGGAAATGGTAGCCGTGCTCTTACGTGCCGCGGCATCATTTTCCATCGGGCTCAACGTTAAACCGTCCGGCAGGTTTGCCATCGTAAACGTATCGTAACCCTTGGAAGCAGCCGCCCACGGAATGGTAACGGACTCGTTGTAAGCCGCACCAACCTTGGCGGGAGAAATCTTGTTTGAAGGCAAAGTAATCCCGGCGGAATTGTCGGAATTCTGGAATCTCGTGTTTTCAATGTTGAGAACACCGTCATCGGTAGTGGTAAGGTCCTGCTGGACAACAGTTGAGTTCTTGACAGTCGAGGTACCTTTGTTATCAAGGCCTTTGTAGAAGGTAACGTTGTCAAAAGTTACGTTCGCGCCCGCCTCAACGCTCACTTCGCCTTCGAAGATCATGTTCGATACCGTTCCATTAAAACCGGCGGGAAATACCACACGCGTTCCCTTTGCAACGTAACTGCTGTAGGGTTGAACGCGTGTACCATTACCCAAATAGCTACTAGAATAAGTGCTGGTAACATTGGTAACGGTGGTAGGAAACACAAAATCCGTCGTGGTCGATGAACTGCCACCGACAGTCACTCTGGACGTGGTGAACTTCCATGTAGATGCCGCATCCATTGCAGGCTTGTTGTTCTTGTAGATTGACTGGAGGCTGCTAGATCCATAGCCCGACAACCAGTCACTAATTTCAAACGAACCATCTGCCAGTGCTTTTGTAGCAAATGGCGAGAAGAACAAGCAGCAGATAGCAACTGCCACCGCAACGGCAAGACGAGCGTGCAGCCCCCTCTGTACGCACTTTTTATGCATATATTCACTCCTAACCTTAGTTACCCGTTCGTAGGCCATATGCTTTGAACAGGACTTTTGCATTTTTATTCCTTTTTTGAGCTGTAGTATCTTATCAAATAAGTTAGCTTAGGGAAACTAAAAGAAGGTACTTTTTGGAAGAAATGTTCAAACCGTTATTTTTGTTAAAAGAATGATGTCAGAATATCCCAACGGATCGGATATATTCTCATTTTCCTTGCAGTATTTCTGTCTCATGATATGATGTGTACAACGTACAACATTAGGAGAATCCATGCCTGATGCAATGGTTACCGCGCGAATGAGCGCACAGAAAAAAGAAACTGGAGCCAAGCTGTTAAAAAGCTTGGGTATATCCGCCTCTGAAGCAATCAACCAACTGTATGATTACATAATCAAGACCGAGCGGCTCCCCTTTGATTTGCCAGAAGACAGCACCTTAACTACAGAAGAAAGACTTGCTCAGGCAGTCAAACGTATCAACGATATTCCCAAGGTGTCAGTAAGCAAAGAATTCTCCGTGCTGAGTGATAACGAGATTCGTCTCGCACGGCTTCATAAAAAAGGACTTAGCCATACCAAAGATGGCAATCAGGAGTACCTATGATGCGCGTCCTTGTTGATACCAATGTGCTTATCGACTTTCTTGCTCAACGAGCTCCTTTCTTTGATGAAGCTCGCAAGCTACTCGTATTTGCGGCAATGGGAGACTACGAACTCTGGGCAAGCGCCTCGCAAATAAGCGATATTTTTTATGTTTTAAGTGAGGGTGGGAAAGCTTCTAAGACAGACGCAGCAAAAGCCGCTCTTATAAGTCTTCGAGGCATAATTAAAATTTGCGCTCCAGGAGGAGAAGAGACAGATAAAGCCCTTGAGTCAACATGGAGCGATTTTGAAGATGCCCTGCTCTATCAAGCAGCAATGAGCCTGGGAGCTCGCTGCATTATTACCAGAAATACTCAAGACTTTACCCTGAGTTCACTTCCCGTATATACCTGTCAGCAATTCTTTACTTGGATGGAACAGAAGCACCATCTTGCATATAAAGAGCTCACCTTTTAATACGACTCCATTACCGTCCTATGACGAGGGAATCGTCTTGACCATAAAGACAAAATAGACAAGGTGAAACACCCATACGCACAAGAGTACCGCACAGCCAACTACGATGCCTCTTAGTCCCATCAAAATAAAGCCGATGCTCATGAGTAAGGTAACCGTAACCATGATGCGAACCTTGGCCTTTTTGGTCATGCCGCGACCTGCCGTATAATCAGCAAGATTATCCTGATACAGCTTTGTGCCGGTAAACCACGTATTCAGTCTCTCGGAACTTCTTGCAAAGCAAAAGGCCGCAAGAAGCAAAAAGGGAACGGAGGGTAAAAATGGGGTAACGGCTCCCACTGTGCCAAGTCCCACGCTGATGCACCCGATAACGATGTACAGAATTTTCTTGATACTCATACGTTTTGTCCTTCGCTACACAAGTCGCTTCTTTTCCCTTTTTGATTCGATTACATGACGGATTGCTTTAATTGGATGATAAAAAAGCATCCGTGGACCGGAAAATCTCATAACCGTTTTGATTCTTTCTCGCATCTCAGGTGTATAACAATGCACTCTGCAATTTGAACAAAAGGTCTTTGTCGCTATAACGGGACATCGATCAGTCTGCTGACGAACATAGCGGTCAAGCTCGGCACATTCGGCACACAAGGAAGAGTTTCCACGATAACTCTTCCAAAAGTTGCCGTGCTTTTTATGACAGTAAAGCGAGATCATGAGCGAAACGACTCTCTTCTCTCGATCTCGTTTCGCGACCGCACGACTGTTGGCCACCTTCGCAGGTGATCGATTTGACCTTGAACGCCCTGCAAGCGCCTTCCCGCTGGATTTACTCATCACACACATCAGCTGGTTCTCCCGTGTTCAACGGAATAAACCTCATCCGCAATCCCCATGGTCGACGCACGGTGCGAAACCAGCACAACGGTTTTACCCGACCTTTCTTCATGGAGCGCCTTCAGAATCACGGCCTCATTAAGACTGTCGAGATTACTGGTTGGCTCGTCGAGCAGCACAAATGGTGCATTATGGAGAAACGCGCGTGCAAGTCCCAAACGCTGACGTTCACCACCGGAAAGCGTATCTCCCAGCTCACCTACGGGCATATCATAGCCGGCCGGCAATGATATGATGAAGTCATGGACGGACGCTTTCTTGCAAGCGGCAATGATTTCATCGTCGGTGGCATCAAGCTTGGCAAGCCTCACATTATTACGGATTGAATCGTGAAACAGATAGGTCTCCTGCGTCACAAAGCTTTCCATGTCGCGTAGATTGGAAGTATTAATCTCATTGACACTTGTACTGGAAATTTGAATACGTCCCTCTTGAACCTCCCAGAATCGCATAAAAAGTTTAAGCAGTGTGGATTTCCCGCTTCCGCTTTTTCCTACAATGCCGACAATCTTATTGGAGGGTACTTCAACGGAGAAACCGTCAAGAATTGTCTCTTTGCCGTAAGCAAACGTGACCCGCTCTGCCGCAGCACCTCTAAACTCCACCGAAGTCTTACCTTCAATCTCTTCCACAACGGGCTCTTCATCAAGAATGGCAAGTACACGGTTACCGGCTGCGAGGGTACTTTGCAAGGTGGCCCCCAGCGCTGCCAGCGCCACAACGGGACCAAAAGAACTCATCAGAGCCAGAGTAGCTATGAGGCATTCATCAAAACTGCATAGAGACGCCGACAACGCAAGCATCCCAAGGTCAAACAAAAGGATGATGCTGTTTGTCACCGCAGTGTTACGCCCGGCTATTCGCTTCATCCGTTCCTGGTCGTTGGCAAGCGCGTCGGTCATACGATTCATCTCTGACAAGCGAGTGTCGCCCTGCCCGTATTGAATGGTTTCGGAAAGCCCACGCAAGCTATCAAACACAAACGACGAGAGCTCCCCTGATTTACGGCGAAGTTTCAGACCTTCATTACCACTGAGCCGTGCCGTCGCCAACGGAATAACTACTCCTACCGTTATATATGCAACGGCTGACAAGACTCCAAGTGCAACATGGAACGAACCGATAAACACCACCATAATGCAGCTGAACACACAAGCAATACAGATCGGCGAAATGGTGTGGGCGTAAAACACCTCAAGGAGTTCAATGTCTGAAGTAATGACACTAATCAGATTGCCCTTATCTTTACCCTCAAGCTTTGCAGGACAGAGTCTTCTGAGAGCGCTAAACACCTTATCGCGGATAAGTGCGAGCAGCTTAAAGGCAATAAAATGGTTACACATCTGCTCTGCATATCGTAAAAATCCGCGAGCTGCCGAAAAAATACCCAAGCAGATAAAAATCCCCGTCAGAGAAAGATGTGCCCCAAACGGCAGTGTTATCTCCTGCTGCAGGGCGACTAAAACCGCATAACCTCCAAATATCGTAATAAAAGCGGCAAACAAATGGCCGACGACACCCATACATATTGCCAGCACCATATAACCCATAAGCGGTTTGACAAGACCAATGAGCGATGCCATCACCACAAAACCACTCCTACTCTCTTGCTTTGTATCCTGTTTCATGCGGCATCACCCCCTTGCGCATAACACTCAAGTTCTTGCTGGGCACTCCAGAGTCTTGCATAGGATCCACTCTTAGCGAGAAGCTCCGCATGGGTTCCCTTTTCAACAATGCTCCCTCGATCAAGGACGTAGATCTTATCCGCATCCGTAACGTTTGCAAGTCGGTGGGAAATGAGGATGACCGTCTTTTTTGCTGCCAGCGCATGAATCTGATCCATGATGTCATTCTCGCTTTCAACGTCAATATTTGACGTCGCTTCATCAAAGATGTAAATGGAGCTGTCATGCAGGAGAGCCCTTGCAAGTGCCAGCCGCTGACGCTGCCCGCCGGAGAGATTAGAAGCCGACTCGTCAAGTTTTGTGTCAAGACCCTTCTCGCTTTGTAAAAACCCTGCGAGATTAACTTGTTCAAGGGCACACCAAAGGTCTTCATCCTGGGCACTCGGACGTGCCATCAGGAGGTTGTCACGAACGCTACCTTTAAAGAGATAGCTCTGATGACTGACATACGTAATGTTTTTCATAAGGCTGGCTTCGGAAATTTCAGTTAAAGGCATAGTGCCGAAAAGTACTAACCCCTCATAACCTTTATTACGCCCCATAAGGATGGAGGCAATGGTAGATTTTCCACAACCTGACTCGCCAACCAACGCCGTAAAACTTCCTTTTGGAAAAGACAGATTAATGCCATGGAGAATCTCACGCTCTGGCTTATAGGAAAAATGAATGGCTCTGCACGTAATCGTAGCATCCGCGGGAACTTCGCCTGATTTTTCTTCCGTCTCAGGAAGCTCAAGCAAGCGAAATATCTTGTCAGCTGCTGCCATGCCATTCATGGCAATATGGAAAAAACTACCTAACATGCGCATAGGCAAAAAGAAATCGGCCGCCAAAAGGATTATCAATAAGCTGCCCGCCAAATCAACGGCGTTTGCCCGAAATTGTGTCACGGCAAAAACGACGCCAAGAGCTGCACCCCCATAGGCAATCAGATCCATTACGGTAATGGAATTTAGCTGCATGGTCAGCACTTTCATGGTAATGCGCCTAAACTCTTCGGCCTGTTCATTCATTTCTTTGTGCTTGAACTCGTCGGCCTGATAAATCTTGGCAGTTGTCAGACCTTGCAGATTTTCCAAAAACGTATCGCCAAGAGCGGTATAACGACCCCAATATTTTGCCAGTAATTTCTTTGCAAAGCGCTGCACCGCCACAATGGTAAGCGGAATGAGCGGTACACAGACAAGCAAAACTACCGCCGACGGCAAATTTACAAAGCTCAGCGCCACAAACAGTGTCAGTGGAGCTAGCATGGCGTAAAAGAATTGCGGAAGATACTGACCAAAATACGTTTCAAGTTGATCGACACCCTCAACGGCAACTTGGACGACTTCGCTGGTCTGAACCTGCTCGTTATAGGAGCTACCCAACCTGAGCAGCTTACCGTAAATCTTCTCACGAAGAATCTTTTTGACCGATTTTGAACTGAGATATGCCATGCGACTTGACAGGGTGCTGCAGAAAAAACGTACCACAACAGCCCCAGCCGCTATGGCAACGACAGAGATTATCTGGTTTTGGCTGACCGTCTTTTCATAGAGGCCTTGCAGCAGATGGGCTATCTCCCACATCATGACGATGTTTGCCAAAAGGGAAATCCACTGTAAGGCAACATGAACGGCAATGTACTTTTTACTTTCGCCAACCATGGCGATAAGTTGCTTATTAAACATCTGAACAAGACTTTCGAGAAGAGTTTACGAATTCTAACTCTTCCATTGTACGTATCGCCGCTAAAAATGCTACTTTGAATCAGAGGATAACTCCCCGACCTCTTTAATGTTTATTATTCTCTTTACAATCCCAGATTGCAGACAAGTGCATCGATTTTCAGTCTTTCTCAGACTCCTCTTGAGCACGTACAATACCCTGGTAGAACTTTACGGCACCACGAACTTCTTCCGCATTGGGATGGCCCTTTCTCATCCCACCTATCAACTTCAAAGGACCAAAGGTGTCAAATCCGATGCATCCGTACTCGCCAAGAATTTCTGCATGCGTTTCTTCTGCTATCTTTCGAATGTCATTCGTATGTGCTGCGCTTACCCTTCCACAGGTATAAATAAAAAACACCTTTTTATTTTTGGGAAGATTCTTCTCCGCATATTGAAGCACCAATTTGTGCATCTTTCCGTAATAAATCCCTGATGCAAAACCTATTGCATCATATCCTGACAAGTCATCTATTTCCGGATGTGTTGCATCAATCAAAGTGACTTTATCTTCTTGTGCTATTGCATCAAGCAGCTTTTTTGTATTTTCATGGTGTTTGGAGTAATACACTATCGCAGTCTTCATGCTCTTCTCCCCACTTGTAAACAATACATCTTTACTTTCGAATTGATTATAAGAGACATGCTCGTCATATATCCAATTACTCTGTTCTTAAAGCAAAGATTTCTAGAAAGTTTGAGGATATTAAATTCCCTACATCAGACATACTGGTTAGCATCTATAATCTATTGCCCGAAGGTAGTTTTGAAGGGTATGGTTAATGACGTCTGGCTCTATACAACACACATTTACAAGCACAACAAACCTCACTTCCAGATCTGCTCATCTGATGGGTGCAACCATTACCATTTCAATCTCACATGGAGAAGCCGACCGACTTTTGGACGATGTCTTTTTACTTCTGCATCTCTATGAAAAGCGCTTTAGTGCCAATGATGAAACATCAGAGCTCATGCAGGTCAACAAAGCGGCTGGGAAAAATCCTGTCTCCGTTCATCCTGATTTGTTTGAGCTCATTAAATTGGGTAAGAAACATAGCCTTGCATCGCAAAGCCATCTCAATATAGCCATTGGTCCTTTGGTCAAAGCTTGGAGAATAGGATTTTTTGACGCGCGGGTTCCTAGCCCAGAAGAAATTGAACAAGCCCTTTTGTTAACAGATCCATCCTGCATTGAATTAGATTCCAAAACTTCCAGTGTTTATCTTACAAAAACAGGGATGTCTCTTGACTTAGGGGCACTTGCAAAGGGTTATATTGCAGATAGAATTGCCGAATTCTTGCACGGAGAAGAAGTTACTTCCGCTCTCATCAATCTTGGCGGCAATATTTTGACAATCGGCATCAACGAACAAACACATCGTCCATGGCGAATCGGTATACAGCACCCACGCTTACCTCGAGGAACCAATGTGGCCGTCTTGCCGATCAAAAATCAGTCCGTTGTCACGTCTGGAATATATGAAAGAAAGCTGCAGGCAAACGGTAAAACCTATCATCATATCCTTGATCGAGATACGGGCTATCCTATCGATACCCAACTCACCAGCCTCACCGTTGTATCAAATCAATCTATCGATGGGGAAATTTGGACGACGCGTCTTTTTGGCGAGAGTCCTCAATCCATCCTCGAACAAGTTGAAAAAGAAACAGGTATCGATGCGCTCATTGTTACGGAAAATAATCACATTCATTACTCATCCGGCCTCATTCCGGAATTTCTCTTCTAGGTCTAGAAAGGATCTTGCTATGCTCAACCTCATCGGCATTGTTGGTACAAACTCAAAAGAGTCAACTAACCGCTTACTTCTCAAATACATGCAAAAGCACTTTGCAGATAAAGCGAATATTGAGCTTATTGAGGTAGATAATATTCCGCTTTTTAATAAACCAGCTGACATGCAAGTTCCCGAAGTCATCACTGAAATTGCGCAGAAAATTGAAGCCGCAGACGGTGTCATTATCGCAACCCCTGAATATGACCATTCTATCCCCGCTGCTCTTATGAACATCTTGGCATGGCTTTCCTATGGTATTTATCCCATGGTCAATAAGCCCGTTATGATTGTCGGTGCTTCCCACGGCGCACTTGGCTCTTCCCGAGCACAACTACACTTGCGCCAAATCCTGGATGCACCAGAACTTAAGGCATCAGTTATGCCGGGCTCTGAATTTCTACTCCCTCGTTCGCTCCAGGCTTTTGATGAAAACGGCGATTTAAGAGATTTAACGACAGTAAAAAAATTGAATGTACTCTTTGATGACTTTCGTCTGTTTGTCAAAATTGCCGAAAAATTGTCCGCATCACAAGTGCTTCTCCATAAAGAAGCCGAGAACTTCAACTGGGAAAATCTATAGGAATTGGAAGGGACACCTGTTATGAAGTTTGTTGGAATCGTTGGCTCGAACGCGGAGCTTTCATATAATCGCAAGTTACTGCACTTCATCAAAAAACACTTCGAGGAACAATTTGAATTAGAAATTTTAGAGATTGATGAGATTCCTCTTTTTAACCCTGACGGAAACTGGCATGATTCTTTCCAGCTACGTCTTCTCTACAACAAGATTACACGTGCAGATGGCGTTATCATTGCAACTCCCGAGCATAACCACACTATCTCTGCGGCTCTCAAAAGTACTATTGAATGGCTCTCCTATGATGTACATCCGTTTGAGGATAAGCCCGTTATGGTTGTCGGCGCTTCTTACTACGACCAAGGAACTTCTCGCGCGCAAATTCATCTGAGGAAAATTCTCGACGCTCCGGGGGTCAACGCCTATGTACTTCCGGGAAACGAGTTTTTATTGGGGAAAGCAAAACAGGCCTTTAACGACAAGGGCGACATTGTCGATGCGGGCACTGTCAATTTCCTCGAATTCTGCATGAATAACTTCATTAAATATGTAGAGGTAGTTTCTAAATTGAAAAAACCAAAACCACTTACACCTGAGGATCTTGATGTCACAGGTTCTATTTCAACTACCATCGAAGGCATCGATCCCGACGATCCGGATTGGGTCGAGAAGGCCGCGGAAAAAGTCGGGGCGGTCTCAGGAGATACGTATGTCAAGTTGGACCACGGCATTCTAACCGTTAACCAGATTGATATGTTCCTGAAAGCCATGCCATTTGAGCTGACTTATGCAGACGACAATAATCAATTCCTCTACTACAATAACGCTCATGAAAATCCAGATAGCATGCTTGCAAAGCGTGTACCCTCGCAATCCGGCAATCGTCTGTCTACCGTTCACAATTCTCTTCCTCCAGCACGTATCAAAAACGTCGAACGAGTCATCGGAGTTTTAAGAAACGGCGACCAAGAATATGTTCGCGCCATTGTCCCAAGCCCTGAAGGTATTATTAACACCCATAATTATCAGGCAATGTATTATCCAGACGGATCATATGCCGGCATCAACGAAATTGTCTTCAACTTCCAAGAGTGGCTTGATTGGTATCTACAGGCTACTGGTCAGCACCTTGTTGGAGGCAATACACCAACGATGCCTGGAACCGGTGCACCGAGTGCAGGGGGTCCCAGCGCAAGCGGTCCAAGTGCAAGCGTAGACGCAACATCAGGTGCAAGCGCGTAAGACAAACCAAATTATGCACGTCAAAGAATGCACGTAACTGTCTTTCACGAAGATATGAGCCAAATATCGCCCTATGACACCACACGTACCATAGGGCGATATTGCATATATCCAAATAGCAATTAATAGAGTAAGAGAAGAAAATCCGTGCCCTTCTAAACGACATTTACTCCGGCATCACGTAGCTCATGCTTGGTATCCTCAAACGCCTTCTCATTTTTTGAAACAACCGCGCGCACATTAACTGTTGCCTTCAAGCCGTTTTTCAAAGCACCGAGAGCAGTCTCTTTAATACAAAAATTACCGTCGAGGCCAATAATCTCAACCTCATCAGCGTTTAGTTCTTGAAGCCTCTGCAACAGTTTGGGATTTGAAAAAGCATCGCCTTCACGCTTGTCAAATACGTAATCAGAAACAACCGAAAGTCCGGCACCAAATTCTTTCTTTTTTGAAGCGCGCTCCCAAGGAAGCTTGTGTACAACGTATATAACCTGTTCGGGTTCATACTGGCTGATTATGTCATTACATGCTTCAATAAGACCTTCGGTATTACGACGTTTCATAACATTGGTTTGAACATCAACGACAAGCAAAGCCTTCATAGCATTCCCTTCTCGGAAATAAACCTTCATAAAAAATTTTATCATACGGAATACTTGGGTCATGATAACAACAAGTTTGTTATCTGTGCTTTCTGTATATATCCTTGTAATGGCCGATGCTGAACACTTCGATGATTAATTTGTCATTCTGAATCAGACAAAGAATTCTGTAATTCCCCACGCGATACCGCCATTCACCGGAACAATCTGCCGTAAGTCCCTTTCCTAACCGGCAGGGATATATACAGCCTTCAAGGTTGTTCTCTATCCAAGAGAGAATCAATCGGGCAGTAAAGTGATCCATCTTCTCAAGCTGGCCCAAAGCTTTGTGGGTGTACTCAACATGGAAACTCATACGTATGAAACGTTAGGGCTTTATGTAATCAAATATTTATCTACAATGATTGCAAGCTATTTACGTCAAGGAGCATACATGACTTCCATCCCTGAGGACTATGAATCGCAGTTGTCTCTCTATGACACCCAGCGTGCCATAGAGCGCATCAAGTACATTTTTCTTGCAAAGCTCTGTGCCGCACTCCACCTCGTGCGTGTAACGGCGCCTCTTATAGTGGATCCCGAAACAGGCATGAATGACAACCTCAGTGGTACTGAGAGACCGGTAAGCTTTGATACGCCGGCCATTGGCAAAGACGCCGAGGTTGTGCAGTCGCTTGCAAAGTGGAAACGCTATGCGCTGCACCGCTATGACTTCAATGTGGGGAAAGGCCTCGTATGTGACATGAACGCCATTCGTCGTGATGAGGAACTTGACAACTTACACTCTATTTACGTGGATCAATGGGACTGGGAAAAGGTCATTGGCGAGAAGGACCGCACACCTGCCTATCTCAAAGATACCGTTACTCGTATTGTCACAGCCATCTGCGGAACACTTGACGAGTTGAAGTGGCACTATCCTCAGCTGGAAACGGAACTCGACCGCACCGTTACCTTTATAACCACACAAGAGTTGGAAGACCTCTATCCGGAGCTTACGCCCACCGAACGAGAAAACCGCTTTGTCGCCAAACACCATACCACCTTCATTGTCGGCATCGGAGAAACTCTGCGTTCAGGCAAGCCTCATGACAAACGTTCCCCTGACTATGACGACTGGCACCTTAATGGTGACCTGCTCTTCTGGGATAATGTTCTCGGCTGTGCCCTTGAAATCAGCAGCATGGGCATCCGCGTAAGCCCCGCATCACTTGATAGGCAGCTCTCCGTCTCCGGCTGTGATGACCGCCGGAAACTGCCGTTTCATAAGATGCTTCTTGAGAATAAACTGCCTTGTACCATTGGCGGCGGTATCGGTCAAAGCCGCCTCTGTATGCTGCTTTTAGGCAAGGCGCATGTGGGAGAAGTACAGGCATCCATTTGGGATAGTGATACCATCCAGGCATGCCAAGAGGCCGGAGTTCAGCTGCTGTAAAATCTCTACTGGTAGCGGAGCGATTCTATCGGATTGAGCTTTGCTGCCCGTCGTGCGGGCCACCAGCCAAACACAAGCCCAATTCCAATACAAATTCCTGAGGTCACAGCCACGATTGACGGGGTAATGATAGGCGTAATCGCGGTCTCCAAGTGCATAAGGGTTGAAGCCGATCCCGCCAAGGCCAACGCTCCGGCGTAACCGAGAGCAACTCCAATAACACCACCCGAGATGCAGAGCAGTATCGATTCACATAAGAACTGCTTTGTAATATCGGCGGCACGCGCGCCAAGCGCCTTACGCAGGCCAATCTCACGAATTCGCTCCGTCACATTGGTAAGCATCATATTCATGATGCCAATACCGCCAACCAAAAGTGAAATACTGGCGATGGCTGTTACAAGTATCTGAAATGAAGCCATTGTGGAGTTGAGCTGGTCAATGATGGAGGACAATGTCATAACATACACACGATCATCTTCCCCTTCAGGAATGGCAAACCAATCAAACAACCAGGCCTTTGTTTGATCCGCCAGAGACTTCATGTCAACATTTTCGCGTGCATATCCAAAAATCTGACTGATTGTTTTGGTACCCGAAACGCGCGTCGTAAACGTTGAATACGGCAGATAACACAGAAGAGTATCGTTTCCTCCTCCCATCCTTTGACCACTGTCGCATACGCCGATTACGGTATAGGTATTGTCATCGATACGGACTGTCTTACCAATGGCATCTTTCTCGCTTCCGTAGAGCTTCTCGGCAGCCACTCGATCAAGAACAACGTTTTTTGCCACATTGTCCACATCCGATTGCGAGAAGAGCGAGCCGGCCGAAGCCTTGAATCCCATTGCAGTGAAGTACTCAGGCTGACAGCCGATAATCTGCGTGTCAAACTGCTTCTCGATAGAATCAATGCGGCCGGCACTGGAGTCAATACCGGTAACAAATTCATAGCCGGGAACACTCATTGCCAGCTGATCTAAATCCTGCTGCGTCACTCCTCGATCAGGCCACGCATATATGCTCACCATTCGTGATTGATTGAGACCCAGTGAGCCCACCAGGGAGTATTTAATGCCATCGATAAGAGCCGTCATGGCAATGACCGCACTGATTCCAATTACAATTCCAAGCACGGTCAATAGACTGCGCGCACGATTGGCATTGAAAGCAGAGAGGGTTTCATGAAGCAGGTCGCGAAGCCTCATAGAGATGCACCTCCTGCCATCCTCTGCACACCATGATGCAATACATATTCTCGTTCCTGCTCAGCCGTAAGCAAGCGCCCGTCGCGGATATGCACAACGCGATCAGCCCATGTGGCAATTTCGGGATCATGAGTAATGAGTACAATGGTCTTGCCGCGATCCTGCATGGTTCGAAACGTTTTGAGTACCATTTCGCCCGTTGCGGAATCAAGATTGCCCGTGGGTTCATCGGCAAGAATCACTGCAGGATCGTTAACCAAGGCACGCGCAATGGCCACACGTTGAATCTGACCGCCGGAAAGTTCATTGGATTTATGGTCATAGTAATCCTCAGGTAAGCCCACCGACCGCAACGCCTTCCAGGCGCGCAGTTCCCTTTCTGCAACAGGTATATCGGAGTAAATGAGCGGAAGAACAACATTGCGCAACACGGTAGTTCGGGGCAGAAGATTAAACGACTGGAATACAAAGCCAAGACGCGTTGCGCGAATCTCAGCAAGATCATCATCGGAAAGATTGGCAACCTCAAGACCTTCAAGCTTATAAGAACCCGAGGTAGGCGTATCAAGACAACCGAGGATATTCATAAGGGTTGATTTGCCCGATCCTGAAGGGCCCATAATGCAGAGAAACTCGCCCTTCTCGACGCTTAAAGATACGCCACGCAAAGCATGAGTAAGTCCTGCAGCTGTCTCATATATGCGGTGCAGCTTATGTGCCTCGATTACCTTTGGCATTTTATCTACCGCCGCCTGTCACGTCTTTATCGCTCGAAGAGTCGCTGCTTGAACCGTTTGAGGTACCACTTGCACTACCGCTTGAGCCGTCTTTTTCGCCGCCATCGGGATTGTCCAAAATACCTACATCGGGATTTCCTGTTCCGCCGGCGAGAAGTACCTCGGTACCGTCATTGATGCCTTCGCCCTCAATGACGGCGGTAGTCGAACTCTTTGCCTTGACCGTAACGGGCACTCGTTTAACCTGAGGATTGTTCTTGTCATCACGAGAAGTGACGACGTTCACATAGGTTCCCGTCTCATCCTCTGCCAATGCAAAGAGAGGTACCGTAAGCACGTTTTCCATATGCTGGATCATAATGTCTGCGCTGGCAGTCATACCGGGCTTTATGGAGGCATCGGGGTTTTCTATCAGAAGCTCAACATCATACGTAACAATGGCGCGTCCCCGACCGTCATAGCTCATCCCTGAGGTGTCCCCACCTGAAGACGATACGGTAGAGACATGAGTAACGATTGCCCCACAGCTAAGTTCCCGAAGAGCTGCAAACGTTACCTGCGCTTTTTGTTCAACGGCAATACGGGAAATATCCACTTCATTTATCTGAACATTTACCTTCATTTTTGAGAGATCGGCGATGGTGATCAAAGACCCTGACGCACCTGATCCGGAATTCGAACCTGCCCCAGCGCCTCCGGAAGATCCAACCGATGCACCGTTGACCGCATTCATGACAATGACCGTACCATCGCAAGGAGCCGTTACCGTGCGTTTGTCCGCTTGAGCGACTGCGTCATTATGAGCTGAGCGAGCCTCTTCAAGAGCGATTTGTGCACTTTCAAGGTTCGCCTGCGCTGTTTCAACCGATGCCTCGACCGAAGAGGCATTGGCACCGCCGTTTTCCTGATCATCTTCACCCACACCCGCAACTCCACTACGGGCGGCCTCCAAAGCGGCTTTTGCCTTACTCACTTCATTCTCTGCCGCTTTCACTTGCTGCGCGGCTTTACGCACAGCTTTATCAAGTTCGTCGTTTTTAATGGTAAAGAGCTTATCGCCCTTTTTAACAACAGAACCCTCCGCAACTTGAACATCCTGTATGATGCCGTCAACTTCGGGGGTCACCACTGTTGAAGAGATGGGCTTGATGGAACCTGAAGCCGATACGGAATCGCTGAATTCCCCGCGCGTAATGAAAGCGGTGCTTGCGGTAGGAGCTTCAACCTGTTTTTCACTCTGGAATAAACGTGCGACAAACGCAATGCCGATAAGTACAACGACGCCCAGCGCAATGCCCACTTTTATGAATTTCTTTCTGAGGCGGATCTTACGATGACGCATGAGGCTTTCATAGGCTTCACGAGCTTCGGCATCCTCTTTATCCTCAGCTGAAGTTATCACCTCTATGCGGGAATTGATATCCGCCGTTTTGTCGGTAACGTCCGGCACCTTGTGAGCACTAACGGTATGTCGCTCGTTATCGGGTGATGCGTTGTCATCTGGCGAAGCACTGCCGCCAGATAAGGGGTTGCTGTCGCCAGATGACGTATCAACTTTCCCCTGTTGGAGCTTACGATCAAAATGAAACATAACTCCTCCGAACGTATGCGTTTATTCAGTGTTTGTTCAGTTGATACACATCTTATAGAAATTCTCGGCAAGAAATTTTGTCTTCCGTAAAATCTACGGTGAACGGTAATTGTCAGAACGTTATTAACATAAAGGCAGCAGCAAGACTACCCTGCTGCTGCCTATTTACCCAAAAAGTACAAACAAGTCAAAGTACAATTTACGCTCTAGGCCAAGAAGCCAAAATACGCTCCAATGACTCCCAAAACCATGGTGCCTAAAATGAGCCACATGGGATTGATCTTCTTGGCAAGAAGCCGGTAATAGATCCAAAACGCACTCATACCAACAATGCCAGGCATGATGCTGTCAAGTACAGTTTGAATGGTGGTTGGATCCTGGCCCTCAACGGCCTGACCAATCTGCACGGGAATGGTTGCCCAGAACATGTCTTTTGTCATACCACCAATAACCATCGCACCCACGATGCCAATGGCAGCTATGACCTTCTGCATCAGCCCGTTTTCCGATGCTTTCTCAAGAAAGCCTACTCCCATTGAGTAGCCCTTCTGAACGCCCCAAACACGAAGCCAAAACGCGGGAATGTTGTAGATAAGTAAAAAGACAATAGGTCCGGCTGCGTTACCGGCCTGACAAAGTGAAATGCCTACGGCTGCCGCAACAACACGGATGGTAGTAAGGAAAATGGCATCTCCAATGCCGGAAAGCGGACCCATGAGAGCGGCTTTGACATCGTTGACCGAATCGGGCTCAATCTCGCCTCGAGCAACACGTTCCTCCATGGCCATTGCAATGCCGCCGACAAACGGGGCAAACTGTACCGTAATATTGAAGAATGCCGCGTGACGACGAAGGGCTGCCGCATAGTCATCAGGACGGCCGTGATAAATCTTTTTGAGCATTCCGGCAACCATAAGACAAAATGCAAGGTTCATCTGCTTATAGTACGTCCAAGAAAACTCCATACCCAAAGCACCCGTGTTGAGCGAAGACTTGATAAGATCGCTCTTGGTAATCTTATACTGATTATTATTCGCAGATACGTCAGTTTGAGCCGTAGCAGTTCTGGTCTCATTAGAAGTCATCGTCGTCATCTCCTTCCGTTACAAGCTGGGGACCACCGGAGTTAGTACCAAAGTTCAGCAGGCCGAACTTCTCGATACCAATAATAATCGCGATAAGAGCAACGCCCAGCGACGGAACATTCATATACGAGGCAAGCAAGAAGCCCAGGAAGAAGAAGGGCAGGATTTCGCGCTTGAGAACAAGTCTGCCGAGCATAGCAAAACCCATGGCAGGAAGAATATTGGCGGCAATACCAAAGCCGTCCATAATGAACGTCGGAATCCAGTCAAGAAGGTTCTGTACGGCACCGGCACCCAGATAATATGCTAGGCCAACAAGAAGAACGTTCTTTGCAAGGCCGATAAGACCAATCGCCCAGTGTGCTGCATAAATGCTTTTAAGATTACCCTTTGATGCACATACGTCGGCCTTGTCAACAATGATTGGCATAACACCATTGATAACGTTACTGATGGCAAGTGAAAGCGTAGCAATAGGCATAGCCAGTGCAAGCGCTGCCTCAGTACCCTTACCCAACGTAATGGCAAAGGCACAGGCGAGAATACTGCCTACCTTTTCATCAGGCGGCAGATATGCACCGATGGAAATATTTCCCATAAAAAGAAGTTCAAGACTGGCACCGATGGCTAATCCCGTCGGCAGATCTCCCAGAATAAGACCAATCAAGGGACACGTGACAATGGGTCTGAACGCATAGAGTGTGCCGAGCTGATAGTCAAACATCGCAAATGCTGTAACGAGCGATATCAGCAGTGTCTGTACAAGCATCTTTCCTCCAATCAAACTGTCTCAAACGTTACGTTGGTCGTGCAAAATCATGCGGGACTACCTACCAAGGACATCTTTGATATCAACCTTGGGATCGTCAGCAAGGGGTCGTATCTCCACCTCCACCCCCTTATCAAGCAACTCGTAGATGATCTTCTCCTCTTCAGGTTCAAGGAAAACCTGACGCGCAACTTCACGCGTAGTTGGGCTTCCCTTGGTATTGCCTAAATTGAGACTTGTGATCTGTGGACAGCCGTCAATAAGCTGCTTGGCTTCTGCAATGGTCTGCACACAAATGAGCATGCGATACGTATCCGTTACGCCTGAATTGATTGCCTCGATTGCGTGAGCCATATCCTTAATAACTAGCTTGCAATCGGCTGGTTTGCCCATCTTAAGTGTCATTTTCCAAATAGGATCATTTGCCACATGATCTCCCACACAAAAAATGCAGTTGGCCTGCAGACCCTGAACCCAGGAAACTGCAACCTGCCCATGCAATAGGCGATGATCGACTCTCGTAAGCAAAATCATATTCAGCCTCTTTTCTTAAAAGCTAGAAGGTTTCATCTTCTTCAACTATCGATACATCGTTTACAAACTTCGGGTGTACATCGTTGTCTGCTACAAGTTGTCTCAAAAGATTTGCCGTATCCTCAGTCTCATTGGAAAGAAAGAGCGTAAGTACCAGCGGAAGATTTATATTTGTGACCAGATACACGTTTTTGCGAGAAAGCATGAGTTTGGTGAACTCATTGTTTATGCTTCCTCCCATAAGGTCCGTAAGTACCACCACATCCACGTTGGCGGAGCAAGCATCTACAAGAGCCAGGGCTTCTTTCTCAATGTCATCATTTCCGTCTACAAATGCGTTAAGTATGTCTACGTCAGCATGTTCTCCAACCAAAAGTTTCACGCTCTCGTAAAGACCTTTGGCAAAGTGTGCATGAGAAGCAATGATATAGTGCCTGTTCATGAATGAATCTCCTCCAGTGCCCTTCTATAAGCCGCAAGTGATCTTCTGTCCGCAGATGCGGGATCGGCGTAGTATTGCAAACCAACAATCTCAAGGCTCAGGTAGCCTTTGTAATCATTTCTTGTCAAAGCGAGAAGATCGGCCTCCAGGTTCCTCTCACCGTCTCCCCACGCCAAATGCGATACGGTTCCCGCATCTGTGAAATGACAATGCACAACATCCTTTCCAAAGGCATCAAAATAATCCTGCATCGTTTCATGGGCTCGCCACATGGCACCCGTATCAAGTAGAACCTTGAGGGCGCTGCTTCCAACCTCATCAATCAACCTGCGAAGATCCTCACACCTGTTGCAAAGGTTTGACTCTTCCGGCTGAAGCGCCTCCACGGTAAGTACGATGCCTTTGCAAGCGGCATATGATGACAAATTACCCAACATATAAACGCTGCGCTTCCAAGCTTCCGTGCGTTCTTCATCCAGAAAGCCCCAGCCCGGAGTCACGACAACTATTCCCACTCCCAACTCGGAAGCAACATTAATGGCGCGGAGAAAGTAATCCTTGGTTCTTTTAATTGATTCTTCTCCTCTGGCAGCAATGTTGGCCGGTTTGGGATTGTTCTGCTCGGGACAGAGCGCACATACGTCTAACCCAAAACTATTGGCAAGACGGGTAATCTTTTCAGGCGTATCGTTTGAAGCATAATCAAGAAAGAAGTGCATGGGTCCAGTCCAGAGTTCAACGGCTTCAAACCCCAAATCTGCCGCAGACGCAAAAAACGCTTCCAGCGAAAAGAACCTGTGGGAGCAATTCATTGCCGCCGGACGAAATCGCACATCAGGACCCATACCAACCTCCTTTCCAATCTCCGTACCATTCGAACACTAATACTCAAACTGATGGTAGTAGCGGCGATATTTGAGATTGTGCTTGGTTACCATCTCGTAGTGTCTGGCTAAACGATCAGTCGTAAGAAGCGAGATAATATAAGACGAAACGATCGTTCGGAATTTCTCGTCAAGTCCGGGAATGGCGTATTCTTTGGTATCGATAACGGTAATATCGGTATCACCGGTACGGCCGCTCATAAGGAACTTCTCGACACGTTCATCCAACGCACGGCACTCGTCCTCGCCTTTGAAGAGAACCACGGGTACACCGGGCTCCACAAGCTCAAGCGTTCCATGAAAGAAATCGGCTGAAGTGATATAGCGTGTACGCTTCCACTGCATTTCTTCAAGAATGCACATGGAGAAGAGGATTGTCTCGCCCCACAGCGCACCGGAGCCGATAAACATGGTATACGGCGCAAGAGCATACTTTTTGGCAAACTCTTCGGCCTTGGGTTCAAATCTTTTACGAATGTCGAGAAACGCCGACCATATATTCTTGGTTTGCTCGATAAAGGCGTCATAATCGGGGAAGAAGCCTTCGCGGTTAAGAATGCGCAGGCCAAAGCAGTCGGCCAGATAGTAGCCCTTTTCGCAACCGCCGCTTCCGTGATCGTTTTTCATAGACACACATCGATCGGCGCCAACAACTTGTCCGATAGGACTGTCCGCCTGAGTCATGGCGTATATTCTTACGCCCTTGTTTTTCATGGTCTTGAGCGCCTGCAGCACCTCGGGAGTGGTACCGGACTCGGATGAAGTGAGAACAACGGACTTCTCGGTCATGGTTTTGTCACCCATGACATTAAACTCAGCTGCATGAAGCAGCGTAACTTGATGGTCAGCATCCGCATATTTATTCATAAGATACTGCATACGCAAAAATTCATCCCATGTGCCACCCACACCCAAAAGATACAGCCGATCAAACCCCTCGTTACAGACATCGTCGGCAAACTGTTTCATACGCTGACCTACGGCGTAGAGCTCTTCTCCGTCCTCAAGATAACCTTCTTGATCAAAGTGCATAATCTCAACTTTTTCGGTTTCTTCCATATTGCTCTCCTTCCCCGCAAAACATCCCAATTGCTCTTCCTCATAACCGCAATGTCTTACCAATTAAAGCGCCTTGTGAATGCACATGTGCGGCCTTCAAAACGCTTTGACCTTCCAAAGAACCATAGGGCTACAAGTTCATACTTTTTATTACCACTTTTATGTATAAGATAGCAAAATACCGAACCACTTTAACGAAAAAAGATCATTTACCCGTGTCCATACGGGTAAATGGTATTAAATTGTCGCTCAGTGGTATATATTGGTTTGGCTGCTTGGCAAAATACCTGACCATCAATGGGAAACCGAATAGCCGCCCAAGTCCCCTCTTCTGAATGCCGAAACGTATTCAACGGCCTTGCCGTCTTCATCATAGCTCACGCATTCGTATGAAATAACAGGTGCACCCTCGCTCACACCTAAAAGATGCGCATCTCTCACACCCAAGCGAACCATATCCAGATGCTCAACTGCAGATACCACCGGGTGGCCAAACATGCTGTAGGCTTCATACAGTGAAAACACTCCGACATCCACACTCTCTATCTGGGGAAATAATGGGATGGGAATATAGGTTTTTTCTATCATAAGGGGAGCATCGTTTGCATAATTCAGGCGCTTGATGACGAGAAGATCGGCGTTGCAATCTATTTCAAAAAGATGTGCAAAGAACTCGCCTGCCGGCCTCACGGTCTTTGAAAGAACCTTGACCGAAGGTACCGCACTACGTGCACGAACGCTCTCGCGAAACCCCGCAAGCTTTACCGCATCCGACTCCCCCAAATGCTCGTTCATGACATAGACACCCTTGCCCTGAACACGTCGTAAAAGACCTCCCGCCACAAGTGCATCGACGGCGTTTCTCACGGTCAAACGTGTTACGTCAAAGCGCTCGGCAAGTTCATTTTCCGAAGGTATGGCACTCCCGGGCTGATAGAAACCATCCTCTATTTCGTCACGGATGGCTTCACGTATTTGAAGGTATTTGGGCTTCTCGATATGTTGTAAGTTCACCTGCGTCACCAAAATGTCCTCTCAAGGCTCATTGGCCTACCGCATAAACTGACAAACGTATACCTGTCGGGCCGTATGACGGACTTGTAGTACTCAAGAGGCTCTTTATCTCTCCCAAAGTTAATGCCCGATTGGAAAAAGACCGCATCTCCCTCGTACATGTCGAGAAGATCGGCTTCTTGAGAATCAAGATGAGTAATGGAAAGGGTATCCGTGCCGTGTGTGAGAGAAAACCCGTATTCGTTTCTCATCACATCAAAGAGAGATTCTTTTGAGAAATCATGACTCTCGATACCAGGACATAATGCTTCATTCACATAGGAAGTCTCAATCATACAGGGGAGGCCATCCACATAGCGCAAACGCATAAGCTGCAGGACGTTACAACTTCGATCTATAGTCAGTTTTCGAGCGACGTGAGCATTACCCGAACAGATTTTTTGACTAATCACCATAGAGTTAGGTGTATGTCCGGATTTTCTGACATTGTCGCTAAATCCGTATGTTTCTACCGTTCCCGTAACCGAGATTGGACGTTCTGGAGCCATATACGTACCTGACCCCTGACGGCTCTCTAAAACATGCATGGTAGCGAGATAGCGCACGGCGCTCCGTAAGGCAGAACGCGAGATTTCCCACATTTCGCACATATCCCGCTCGGAAGGAAGCCTGTCACCTTCCTTAAGATGGTTGACCATGATGTAATTCTTAACGCTCTCAAGTGCATTATCAAGAGGCGGGATCTTCTTACGTGACACTACCTGCCTCCCGATTTACTCTTGTCCGCTTGATCTCGCATGGCGAGTATATCTTCGCAGACGTTATCAGCTCCTTCACGAAGCAGCTTATACATACGCGATGCACGCAATATTTCTCGCCTCACCAAAGGAATGCCCAAGACAAACCCTTTACCGTCGATTCCTTTAACGGTGAGCATGACGTTCATTGAGGTGCAATACTTGCCATCTTTTCCTGCATTGGCACGAGAAACGGCCGCGGGGTTCATGAGCACACTCTCAAACAAATCTTTACGGCTCATATCCTTATTGACATCAATGCTTTCGTTTTCGATGACCTTGCAATCCAATATGTCAGCATACTCGTGAATAGCAGGTTCCATTCCCGGAAGCGACACGGCCCATTGCTGATGTGTCTCATCTTGATAGATGGACGGCACCGCAGAGAACTTAGGTGCTTCAAAGATGGCTTTTGTAACTGAAAAGCCCTTATCGGCCAGTTTTTTAGAAACTGATTTTCCAAAGAGTGCCACATCTTCTCCGATTCGTATCCTGTATAGGAGGGTTAAGCAAGTGCTGTATGAATTTCATTATATACAAGATAGCTTTATTTAGAATCAGTTGAAAGGCACGTGTGAGATGGGGACGCTAGAGTTCAAACGCGCTTTACTCGGATACTCCTCCCCACAATCTCTTATGCCCCCAAAGTATCGATCAGAATAACATATATCCCATTCGAGCGCCGTCTACGCGCCATCGTCCCCTTACCGAGCAGCATCGATGATTTTTGAGAATTTCCATTTATGATTTTCGAGGATTAACCACAGTGAAGGAATTGCTGTACGCCGTTATCCCCCCCCTGAAATTCGCCGGCAAGAAGTCCGTTGTTTCTCCAACTTCGAAAATATTAGCGCAATTTCACAAGGTATAATAGCCGGTGTTATAAAGTGCGTACGCCATACGTATACAGCAATTATAAAAGCGGAGGGATCTGTGTTTTATGAGTGAGCATGGTCATGCTGCGCACAAGCAAAATACAACCCGATCCAAAGAGGTGGATGACAGTGCCGCTCAAAAAGAAAGAATCATTGCAGCCGCCTATTCTATTGGGGCAAAACAAGGACTTGCCGCAATTTCCGCACGAGGAGTCGCACGGAATGCGAATGTTTCAGTTGGTTACTTGTACAAACTCTTTCCTTCAAAGAGCGACATCATGGTCGCAGCCGCTGAGCGTTACTTCGAGCACGCTCTCTTCCACGAAATATGTCATATCAACGTGGACGAATCATACGTTGAGTATTGCAAGAGACTTTGGGATTGCGCCTCTGCAGCAGTTGCTGTCTTTAGGAGAGACTGGCTAAGGGACTGGAAAGATCTTCCAAAAGCCGATCTTCTCGCCGCCCAAATTCGCATGGATACCATGCTTGAACATGCAAAATCAGGACTTGAAAAAGTTCTCACACAAGATGAGCATATTAATTGGAAAACACTACCGGCAGAAATAGATATAGCATCTATTACGACGTTTACCGTACGTTCCATGTTGGATTCCCTACGCGAGAAAAACGCCGATTGCACGGTACTGTTTACGCTCCTTGAACGTGGTCTTTACGATACCGACCGGCATAATCTCTGAAACAGCGTCTGACAAAAGCATCGTGAACCAAACCGTATTGTTGTTCACGTTATGGCAACTAGCATCAATACCGTCCATGAATCACGACCAAATGCTTAAACCAAAAGGTGAAGCAACAGTATGGGACGGTGTCTTTATGCTTGGATTTGCTACGACGATAATTACGGGTGCGCTTGTTTTTTATACTATTGGCGTTTTTGCCGAACGCCAGTCGGGCACACTTAAACTGAGTCATATCGTGCTTTTTTACCTGGGGCTTGCGTGTGACACAACGGGGACAGCATGTATGTCTTTTATTGCACAAAACGGCTCTCAGAGTCCGGTACATGCAACGACCGGAGCACTTGCGATTATCCTTATGATCGTGCATGCGGTATGGGCAACTATCGTGTATTCCAAGAAAAATCCCACAACACTCGCTCGGTTTCATCGTCTCAGTATTGGAGTTTGGCTTGTGTGGCTTGTGCCTTACATTTGCGGCATGCTCATGGGAATACCGACTCTTGCCATGGGCTCAAACCTCGCGCTTGGTATAGCGCTTGGTATAGCCTTCGTCATTGGCTTCATTGTATATCGACGCAAACCATGTGCTCGCACGTAGCCATGAAAGGATAATTTGGTGATATAATGTGCCGGCATTACATTACATCAGCCGACTGACAGGAATCCTTGTATGAATCCTTTGATTGTGTACTACTCGTATTCGGGCATAACAAGAAAGCTCGCGGAAGACATTGCACTCATTACGGATGGAGAATTGCAAGAGCTGAAACCTCAAAATCCGTATTCCTTTTCATATAGCACGGCAGTAAAAGAGGTACGAGCTCAAATTGAAAAGGGGTACTGTCCTCCGTTGCAACAAGGTCTTACAAATATAAATGATTTTGAAACAATCTTCATAGGCTCTCCTAACTGGCTGAAAACGTTTGCTCCTCCTGTTCTTTCGTTTTTGAGAACAACGGATTTAAGCGGGAAGACAATTATTCCGTTTTGCACACATGGTGGTGGAGGCTTCGGCCACATGCTTGAGGACTACAAAAGAGAATGCGGTGCGTCCCATATAAAGAAGGGTATCGCTCTAAAAGGCGGTTACAGCTTTGACGAATTGCAGAAATGGTTGGAAACGTCAGGGGTTTATCGAGATTCAAGAGACTAAAGAGTGTTCCTTTTCCAGCGTGTTAAGCACACTCAGTTCGTCTACTCCTTTTTTATTGTCGCCCTAATCGCTCTACAAAAATGGCAATACGTAGGTATCCATCCAGTTCCAAGAAGCCATATCCCATGGTTTCAAATCCAGCTCTTCTGAAGTTACGACTCTGGCCGACGTACCCTCAACCAAAAGCATACTGCCATCCCCAACGGCTATCAAACGTGGCGTAAGACTGAACGTATCACAAAAAATCAACTTTGATTTTGTACGTGTACCATCTTTGGTGGGAATCTCCCATATATCAATGGATTCAACGGGAGTATGTCCAACAATTTGATTGATACCAGGAAGCGGATCTTGATAGAGTTCTGACAGATCCGCCCAAAGTGGACTGGCAATTTCATTTCCACCGCGACCTGGCCCTGCACTGTCAAGTGCCGCAAGAGCTTTATCATCTCCGCGTCGAAACATTTCATTGAGAGCATCGGAAAGCGTACGAGGAGTTTCCCTTTGGTCTGACGTAAGAAAGCGATAAGCCCACTCCCTTGTTATGCCCGCGTGTGTTACTACATAATTGCCCACAACACATGCCATCTGAACCTTCATATAGGTAAGCGCTTCCGAAACTTCTTTATAGAGGATCGGTATGCGTACCAGGCCCTGGAATATCCTTTATATCCTTACCCCGCCAAATAAGAAACAAGTACAACAAAGACTATAGGGAAAATAATAAGACCCACAATAATTACCCAAACAGCTGGTCGTGCAAAGTTCATAGTCCATCCAACACCAAATCGTTTTGGTAAAAAGATGCTTGCATCTTCACGGTTAAAATAAAAGACGCCAAGTTTCCAATGTCTATCCTCATCTGATAGATCATTCTCATTGTAGTCTAACTTCCTAAATACTCGCGAACCTGACTGACCATAGACAGCTGAAAGTACCAAAATACCAACGACGGTAATCACAACAAAAATTTCAGCGATAAATCCCACTTGTCCAAGACTAATACACCCTGCTGATGAAAGAACAATCAAAACACCAAGACCACCGCTTATAAGTAAGCCTATTATGAAAAGGAATATGCTCTGAGCACGAGCAAAAACTCCATATGAAAATGCAGAAGTAGCTGGCTCACTAGGATCAACCGCATGTTTTGAATGCACAATCATCCAATGAGAAAAGATAAAGCACGCCGCCATGAAGACTTCAAATGCAACAGGGAACCCAAGGGCACTACCAAACGTTTTTGGCGTGTAGCTATCAACCGTTCCTGTGAAATCAGCGTGCATAGGCAACATATCAGGCATGCTCGGATAAAGAACGAATCCCAAGCAAACTGTTCCCAAAATAATAGGAATATACATAAGGTTCCATCTTAAAGAAATCGGATTCGGGAAGTCTTTTTCGACAACACTAGCAGTCATCTTATGTTGCTCGAAATCCCAACCTTCAGATTTCTTAAGGGCTACTACCTTAGAACGGGCATGCAACATCAACACAAAAGAGACAATTGCAGGAATCACTAAAGCACTATATAGAAGAGTTAAGCCAGCTATAGTTTGATTAGTTGTTAGTAACTTCCCTGCTATTACAGAAGAAATGGTTGCTAGTATTGTTGTAAGAAGCATTTCTACAACATAGCGTTTCTTTAAAGAAATCATACGTGAATCTTTTTGAGCAGAAACTGGTACCGTCACAGCAAAACACTCGTTATGTCGTGTTATATACGGAATGAAAGCAAGAAATAATCCAACTACAAACGTTACTATTGTCTGTGCACTAATTGAAATGATGTTCATTACCAGTGCGCCCCCCCTTAGACAAACGCATACTTAGCTTGTGTATGTGCAATCTCTAGAAATGACTCCTTAGTTCCCCCTTGAGCACGATGTTCTAAAGCGAGCTGTTGGAGCTTTTCTGCAAGTTCTTCTGAATTTATTGCAATACGCTCAGGCGTAGCAGTTTGCTTAAAATCTGCCACAATTGCGCCTGAACGTCCCCGCATAAAAAGATATCCCTCATCCCTTAATACGGCATATGCCTTATTTACCGTATGAATATTTATGCCAAGGTCACTTGCAAGTGAGCATACACTCGGGAGCCTATCTGTAGGACACAATTCACCCTGCCCAATGGCTGCAACGATTTGATTGCGAATCTGCTGGTAAACAGGTGTTCGATCCATCTGATCAATACGTATAATCACACAATCCTCTTCCCTTTTATATCAAATAGGGTAATAGTCTGCATGTTCTATCAATTTAGCTTATTTTACCATATTTGTTATAGAACAGATATAACAAATATGAAATAGTACTATACAACAAGTAAGAGTTCTTTAATGAGACTTCATTAAAGAACATCTATCTCATTATTTCCAAAAATGCTAAGCGTAGGATTGCAATCAATACATCTAGTTATCTAATAAAGACTATTGATTCGGTATCATAAGCAATTAAAATAACCTAAAAAGGAGGAAAATAATGAAGAAGAACGAAGTCATTTTAAAAAGACAGTCTACTCGGATATATTTTAAAAATGGTGATACGGATTTCTTCTTTAATTGGTTGTTGGGAATTGGTGAAGTTTTTGGCTTTTCTCACGGAGAACTTTACTTTCTTACTCAAAAGCTAGGAAAATCACCAAAACCTGATGACTGGAAAAATATCTTCTTATCACATGGAAACTATCTTAAACAAAAAGCAAGCAATTCAGATTTAAGTGAACAAACAAAAGCTCAGTATTATCTAGCACAAACCTATTCCCTTCGTTCGGCAATCCAGTTTATAAATCCATTTTCTGATGAATACTTGTCTACCGTTCACCAAATGGAGCAAGCGTTTTCTAACGCAATTCATTCGCTAGGTGCACCAATTGAAAAACTAACCATTACTTATCAAGATTCCTATTTGCCTGGTTACTATCTTCACACCGGCGATGATTGTCCAACACTGATTATGATTGGCGGCGGTGATACTTATCGTGAAGACTTATTTTACTTTGCAGGATATCCTGGATGGATACGAAAATATAATGTTCTAATGGTTGACCTTCCTGGTCAAGGGAGCAACCCTAGTAGAGGGCTAGTCTTTGATGTGGATGCCTCTGCTCCAATTTCGCTATGCATAGACTGGTTGGAAAATAGAAATTCTAAGCTGAATTACCTAGCTATTTATGGTGTCAGTGGAGGAGGGTATTTTACTGCGCAAGCCGTTGAAAAAGATCTAAGAATTCATGCTTGGATTGCTAGTACACCCATTTACGACGTTGCAGAAGTGTTCAGAAAAGAATTTGGATCAAGCTTAAAAACTCCCAGTTGGTTAATGAATACCATTTTAAAGTTAGCTGGAAATTTAAACGAATCTGCAAATTTAAACCTTAAAAAATATTCTTGGCAGTTTGGCACCTCTGATTTTAAGAACGCTATCGATGAGGTGTTCGACCGTGCAAAGATTGTAGATTATCAAAAGATTCAATGTCCTTGCCTGTTTATTATGGGAGAAGGTGAAAGTGCTGAATTACAACACCAAACTAAGGTAATCTATGAAGCGCTTAGATTCAAAAACCCACAAACGAAAATTCAAGTATTTGAAGCGGAAAGTGGTGCAGACGCTCATTGTCAAGTTAACAATTTGAGACTTGCCCATAATGTCGTTTTTGATTGGTTGGACACTTTATTTAAATGAAATTGACTCACTATAGTATAAATATCATAAAACTTATCTTTTTATCAAAGAATCTTACTCACGTAATACACAGCAAAGGAATGCAATGAAACTCTTTCTCACATCCTACTTAGCAGGTACAAAAGAACTTGTTCAGAACTTCCTCACCCAAAATGATGTACAGGAAATCTTATTCATTCCTACAGCCGCTAATGTAGAAGAATACCGAGACTATGTTGATGAGGGAATAGCAGCACTGAAAGAAAGCGGCTATGACGTAGCCATCCTTGACGTCGCAACAACTCCACATAACAAGAGTATGCAAGCCATTCAAAACTCCGGATGCCTATGCATATCCGGTGGAAATACCTTCTATCTTTTACAAGAACTGAAAAGAAACGGTCTTCTCGACCTTATCAAACAAAAGATCCAAGACGACATGCTCTATATTGGTGAATCTGCAGGAGCGATAATTGCTTGTCCAGATATCTCGTATAATCAAATCATGGATGACAAGACAATTGCTACAGAGCTCACAAACTACTCAGGCATGGGACTTGTAGACTATTATGTCCTCCCCCATAATGGCGAGTTTCCTTTTGTTGAAACAACTGCTCAAACAATCAAAGTCTATGGCGAGAAGATCAATTTGATTCCGCTAAATAACTCACAAGCAATCATTGTTGAAAATGGAGTCTCCTCTACACTAACAGAGCCCTTATAGGTCTAAATACCTGCAAACACGCATATAATTAACTCCATTACTATCTCAATTCAAAAATCCAAAATACTCCTTGACATTTAAGTTAACGTTGTTAACATATTACTCGCCGGTATAAGTTAACAGTGTTAACTTATTGAAAAGAAACATCTGATGACGAAAGCAATAAACCGTTATCAGCAGTACTAAAAGGAGTTTTTGTGTCTGACGTAAAGAAAGGCTCCCCCGCCCTGCAACTCAGCGCGGTACAAAAGAGCTATGGAGACCACCATGTACTTTGTGGAGTAGACCTCAAAGTTATGCCCGGTCAAATACTTGGTCTTCTCGGCAAAAACGGAGCTGGAAAATCAACCTTAATTGAAATACTCTGCGGACTTAGGCAAGCAGATTCCGGATTAATCTCCGTCTGTGGAATGGATCCTACAAAAGAATCGGTAGGTCATCTTATTGGATACGCTCCGCAAGACCTTGGAATCTACCCTGACCTTACCGTCATAGAAAACCTTACGTACTACGGACAGCTTGAAGGACTTTCTCGCAAACGCTCGTTTACACGAGCAGAAGAGGTGATGGAGCTGTTAGGACTTACAAGCGAGAAAACCAAGCGGGCCCGTCATCTATCCGGTGGACAAAAAAGAAGGCTGCACTCAGGTATGGCCATCATGCACGAACCAAAGGTTATCTTTATGGATGAGCCAACGGTGGGAGCTGATGTTGAAGCGCGTAGCCGCATTTTGCACACCATGCAATCACTTGCCAAAAACGGTGCAGCAATCATTTACACCTCCCACTACCTAGCTGAGTTTGAAGAACTTGGTGCTGATATTGCAATCATACATAACGGTCACATTACAGCAGAAGGCTCGCTTGAAAAGATTATTGCCAACTACGCACGTAGCTCAATCAGTCTGCAATTCTCACAACCTGTTCCTTCTATTGACGGTTGGCAAAGCAACGGCGTGAAACTTTTGCGAGAAAACAATGCAAACGATGCAGGAAGCGCCATTGCTGATCTTCTCGCCAATCCTGCTTTAAGAGAAAACACCCTAGAAAACGTACACATATCACAGGCAAGCCTTCAAAGCGCATATTTATCGATTGTTGGAGAGGAGACAAATCATGACAACGCTTAAGAAATTTGCAGCAGTCGTACGACTCAATATTCGCCTCCAACTGATGGACCCAACTCCTACGCTCATTCTGAGCATCTTCCCTCTTGTTATGATTCCTTTTATGGAGCCTGCTTTTAAATCTATGCTTTTAGCCGATGGTTATACCAACGTCACAGGAGTAGAGCAAGCAATACCTGGTATGGCTATATTTTTCTCTTTCCTCTCAGTTCAAACTATCATTCAATCTTTCTTCCGTGAATATGCTTGGGGTATGTGGCCTCGTCTGGAAGCATCCTCAACTCCTCAAGGCGCAATTCTTGCAGGAAAAGCGTTTGTCGCTTACCTCATACAAGCTGTCCAAGTTCTTACCGTTCTTGGTCTTGGCGCACTAATTTTTGGGTATCGACCAACCGGAAATGTTGGGGCACTTATCCTAGTAATCCTTGCATTCTCTGCAGTTCTTGCTGCTTTAGGTGTAGCGCTTGCTCTTTGGACGCCCACAGAAGACATTGCTTTGTCTCTTTCTAACATCGTAGGTATGCTTGCCGCAGGAATCGGTGGATCCTTCTGTACAGTTTCAAGCTTTCCAGACTGGGCTCAATCCGTGGCAAAATTCTCACCAGCTTACTGGGCTCTTAATGCAGTTCATGCAGTCAGTTTAGATGGTGCTGGTGTAGCTGACGTATTGCCTCAAGTTGGCATGCTTGGGGTATTCTTTGTAATTCTTGCGATACTTGTGGTGATACAATTTACGCTTAAGAAAGGTCAACGATCCCGTTAAATAAGGAAGAGGACAGGTGCCTAGTAAGTCGCTTAAGAGTCCAGCTGAAAGTTCCGCAAAGAGCGCTACAAAAAGCTCGACTAAAAGTTCATCCAAGAGCCGCACGCTTTCAAAGAAAAAGATTTTCTCGACAGCACTTGCTCTTGTAGACGAAAAGGGCCTGTCCTCTCTTTCTCTTCGAGCGCTTGGGCAACGTCTTGGTGTTTCCCAAGCTGCTTTTTATCGGCATGTACCAAACAAGTCTGCACTGCTTGAAGGCGTCTCTGAAGAGGTGCTGAGACGTGCTCTGGAAAGTTTTATCTCTGGTATTGAGTGTAATACAGAAGTTTATAGTCAAATGAGCTGGCAGAACTACTTACGTGCTTATGCGGTATCATTACATGACACGCTTCTACAGCATCCAAATGCCATTATGTTAGTGCTTACTCACCCGATTTCTACTCCTGGGCAGCTCTCGCTTTTTGCTAAGATGCTCGCAAATCTCTCTAAAACTGGTTTTTCTGCACCTTTGGATATGCTTGGAATTGCAACCGCTGTTACGGTATATACCACAGGTTTTTCTGCTTCGGAAGCTGTGCCTCCTGTAGGAAACACCTCAGAAGAAGATGCTCCTAGTCTCTCTGAAGCAATTGAATCTCTGCCGGCTGATGAGCTTGATTCGCTCAGTATGCTCATTGGAGACATAATGAAAGGTAAGTGGGACTTCAGCACCCAATTTGAAAGAGGGCTTGACGCCCTTCTCCAAGGGTGGAAATAGCAGCGTTTTCTCTAAAGCTTACAACGTCTTATCAATCCTTTCACATAAGTCGTACGACTTTTGTGAAAGTCTCGCACATTTCTCGTACGACTTTTGTGCGTATAGGATTCTCATGCTCGCTAACACTTAGCTTAACTAGAACTATATTACGAGCTTCTCGCCTCTTATATATTTAGTAGCCGCTGCCCATTAAGATCGACTCTTTATGCACAGTGCTCCCTAACTAAATCACTATTTAGATTTTGAGAACCACGGAATGCAACGATTGACTCGCTTGCAGTAATCTCTATATTCATCACCAAATCGCTCTAGTAACCATTTTTCTTCCGTTGCTCGCATCATTATGGTCAATAGAGCCCAATATAAAATCGGCAGTGGAAGCAAATAGAGATTGCTATAAATCAGCAAAACACCAGTAAGAACAAAGGCGAATGCAGAGTAAATGGGATTACGCACCACTGAATATACGCCCGTAGTTATCAATTTATTCGCAATAATATTGTCCTGAAGTTTTTCTTTAATTGCGGCCAAAACCCAAAGCCAAATACCCACCGCAAAAAAGATTGTTCCTGCAGTATGAAGCACCGCAATGGTCGCCCGAATACGAAGGTAAGGCAAAACCCCCATCTGAGATAATACAATGCAAGTCGTGGTCAGAACTACAATGGTAATCACATATGCAGGTCCAGCTCCAAGCACGGGGAGATGATCCTTCTTGTCTTTTTGAGGTGTCATAGCCTTAACTCCACTCAATATATTGTAATGTTAGTATTATCTAACTGTACGCAAGTAAGTATACCGCACACACAAGATCCTTCGTATTGAGTAGATACGCAGAACACCGTCGTTCGTATTGATTTGTAAATATCTGGTTCAATAAGCCCGGCGTCTACCTTTTGACCAGTCTATACGAATCTAAAATTATTGAATTTGCTAGATTTGTTGTAACATATTGACTGTTAAAAAGCTTATTTTGCTTTAATAGTGCACCCCTCCCCTGAAAGGATGCTCAATGAAACAACGTCGGTTGGTGCTGGCACTTGTACTTGTCTTTGTACTTTCTTCTGGCACTGTATTTACTGCTTGTTCTACAAAAACCCCTGAACCATCTGCTGAAGAGATTGCGGCTCAGAAAGCAGAAGAAGAGAAGAAAGCTGCAATGGCTCCATTCGTAGGCATTTGGGAAGCTAAGTCCATCAACGACCCGGATCAGGGAGACATTGTTGAGAGCGTTTATCCAACTGCAAGAGATACATATAAGGCAATTTATGGTTACGATTTTGCTGAAGACGGTACCGGTTTGTTTATTCGCCTTGGTGCTCAAAAGCCATTTACTTGGTCTGTCGATGCTGACGGTAAACTTACAATAACGCTTGCAGGAAACGCCGGAAGCTACACTGCAGCCGTAGATTCCAGTACAGGTCAGATGACCATTGAAGGTTCCGATGGATCAAAGGCTGTTCTTACGCAGGTGACTAAAATATCTGGTGATTATTCGAGTTTGAAATATAAACCTTTTGATGCAATGGCAGATAGAGGTACTATTGGCCGTAATTTCTCTAGCAAAATTGAATCCTCTATGCGCTTTAAGCTGAAAACCGAGGTAGATAAAGTACTTGTTGATAACGATGATATTTATGTCAGGTATGTTGGCATAGCTAAAAGTCCAGACGGTTATATGGAAGGCTATGTCTTTGAGATTATAAATAAGTCTGATACATGGATTGCTTGCAATTTTCAATTAGATAATTCAGATAACACGCTCTGGTCCTATGATTCTAACTATCTGGAGCGTGGTGAGAGAGTCTATGCCTTTGTTATTAACAACTCCAATAAAAAAATACCTCTTGCCGATCTTACCAAAGCTGAAGGAGTTATCGAGTATTACCACATCAAAGATGGTAAAAGTTTAGAAGATAACAAGAAACAAGATATCGACTTGGCAATTACTCAGGACAAATAATTCTAGATTATTATTTGTATAGTAAACATGTTATAGACATCGTCCACAGCAAGATAGTATCTATTTCGTATAGGAAGTTCTTGGCGCTTGCACATTACAATTTGTTGATAGTGCCGGAGAGATAGGCTACTATGCTTAACACATATACTGATGCTTTAATATGTCGTAATGTTTACCTGTTATTGTAGAGTGTGTTCGATTACTTAATCAACAAAGAACCAACGATCAAAAAGGTGATATAGTGCACCTGTAGCGTAGTGATGTTTTAAGGACGTAGATATCTTATGGAGTTAAAAGGTCAGCCTTTTGATTACATGCAATACATTTATAGCTTTGTCCAAAAGCCCATTATTAGAGGATGTATTCGTTTTAATGGGCAATTGCAGGATAGTAAGTTAAGACATGCAATAAAGGCATTGACTTCAATTTATCCAATTTTACTGTGTAGGTATAATGTTCAAAAGAGAACATGGATTGCAAACCCCAATACTTCGTATGAGGATTTATTAACAATCATACATGCTAAAAATGATTTCTCGACTTTCAAAAGTAATCCATTATTAGAATCACTTGAAATTGGAATTGATGCACCTCTAAGAATTTACTGGATATGCGGCGAGAAAAAAGACTCTCTTTGTATAATCGCAAGTCATCTACTTTGTGATGGAAGGGGATTTGAACAGATATTATATCTTTTAGCTGAGTTCTACTCGAATACAGAAACAAGAGTGCAAATAAATAAAGATAGAAGTTTCTCCCAGGTAATTAATGGATTTACTACATTGCAAAAAATAAAAATTATATGTTCAAAAACGCAAGAACATAGTAACGAAAAGCTACATTTACCGCTCACTGAGAGTAGCCAAAAGCCAAACCTTATAACTAAGCAAATTGATATATCCAAATTAGAACAATATCGTTCTTGTATAGATGAATATAGACCTAGCATAAATGATATTTTGCTTTCAGCATATATGCTAACGTTGCATGAGATGTTTCAATGGGATGACATTATCATTCCATGCCCAGTTGACCTCCGTAGATTTAACGCAGATGCAAGTAACTCTATCTGCAATTTGACGGGAAATTACTACTGTCGTATCAAGTTTAATAAAAATAGTACCTTTGAAGAAATCTGTCGTGAAATCTCTGCACAGATGCATATACAAAAGAACAATAGTTTTTGTCTTAAAGAACCACTGTTGTTACATATCTTAGACCATGGACTTCCTCCTTCAATTGTAAAAGAAATACTTTCTAAAGTGATTTCTGTTCCTATGACTTCATATACAAATTTAGGAAAAATAGATGAAAAACGTCTCGTATTTCAAGAGATTCCTATTTCGGATGCTTTCATTGTTACTGCAGATAAACCAGTGCCATATTTTCAGCTTGCTGCGTCTACGTATAGAGACAAATGCACTTTATCGGCCTGCACATACGCAAGTGGAAAAAGTTTTGATTTGCTTTGTTCTATTGTGAATAATATTCGCAATATGATTGAAGATTTATAATCTAAAAGTGTAGCGAATAGTATTCTATTATACACATAAGCGTTCTAACTGCTTGTTTGTATTCGGTAATGTTCGCAATTTCCCACTAAAACCGATACTTAGGACGCGCTTGGGACATGAAAATACCCCCTCTCGTGGCAGCGAGAGGGGGTTTATTTGAGGAAAGTTTGCCCCCAAAAATCAACAGTTACAGTATACCACTTGAGCCTTAGTGCAATGCCGTTAAGCGTCCTTGGGCGTCTGTGTCAGCCTGTACCGTGCTATCAGACAGTACCGAGCCATCCTCAGCTACGGCGTATGCGTGGCCGTCCAGCACATGTACACCCTTGTCTAAGAGATTGCCATTTTCTCCGGCAAGATACATCTTGCCGTCAACCTCAAAAAGACCGGTAGCCATAGCTCCCATAGGAGCGCCCGCGTCTGGCTTGAGGTAATAGCGATACTTACCGACATCCTGCCAGCCAATAGCCATAGAGCACTCGTAGCCGTCATCAGTTTCGCGGAGGTAGTACCAGTTATTACTGTTAAAGAACCAGCCTTTGCGGGCGTAGCCGTCCTTATCAAAAGCATACCAATAGCCATCGATAAATGCCCAGCAGTCGTAGTACCACGTCGTAGAGCTTAGTGCATACCACCAGCCGTGTGTGTTGTGTACCCAGTGCGGCGTAAATGCAGTGTCATTACCACCTGCGATTCTAGCCCAGCCAGCAGGCTCGATTTGCGCCACATTAAGGTCGCATCGACCGCCTGAGCTTGAGAATTGCCAGATGGTCCAATCTTGCCATGCGCCGGTATTGTAGATCATCTCCGGAAGTTCCCACGAGAAGCGATTGTCGGGATATCCTGCAATCCAAAGCGCACAATCACTCGCGCACGACGCCACGTGTGGGCGTCCTGCCGGATAGGTATATACCACTGGCCATATACCGGTACGCTCGTGCACTCGGTCCACAAAGCGACGCGGCCATGTAGTAGAGCCCCATGCGTCGTTATCGGTGGTCTCCCAGTCAAGCGCCAAAAGAGCACGACCAATGTAGCCACTAACACGGTCGAGGAAAGCGTCAGCTTCAGCTGCGGGGTCTCCGCCGTCGGCATAGTGGTAGACCCCGATAAGCTTACCGTCTGCAAGTGCTCGCTCAAGCTGAGCCGTCATATACGAGTTCATCGGTCGTGTGCCTTGTGTGGCCTTAGCAATCACGAAATCAGAGCCGCTGTAAGCGGTCTCCACAAAGCTACTGTCGTAGGTACCGCCACTTATGGACTGGTAGCCGGATACGTCAATTCCTTTAAGCATTGCCGCCCTCCATAGCAGTATGAGTGGGCTTCTCGCTTGGCTTTGTATAGGTCATAGCTCGGGCAGAGTCGCCGAGACCCTGCGTAGTTGGATCATTGACGATGCCTAGGATGGAAAGCACCGCAAAAGCGGCGTTGATAATGTCTGCAATCTGGCGATTGAGCACGACGAAATCCCACTTATAGCCAAAGGGTGCCGCACATACCTGCGCAAGCAAAAGTACGGCCGGCACGATTGCCAGCCAAAAAGCTTTGTTCTTCATACGTACGGTTACGTTAATCATCTTTAATCTCCTTTACTGACCGATTAACTTTGTAATTGCAAACGTCACGACTGCTGTGACGATAATGCTAATGACGGTTTTAACGGTGTCATTCCACCGCTGAGCGGGTAGCTCTGTCAGGCTATTAACCTTTAGTAAGACCTCACCAACCTTCGTGTTGATGTTGTCTAGTTTTTCATCGTGCCGGATGTATACCTCGCGGAGTGCTCGCAGTTCCTTCTCGTGGTCGTCAACGGTTGACTGGATTCGGATGACCTCACCTCGCAAGGCGCTGAGGTCAGCTTCGAGCTTGTCTATATTCGTCTCCATATACTCACCTCCCCTATGCGAAAGCCTTAGGCATGACGAACGCCAGCCCTGAGCAGTAGCCCCGCGCCGAGTTGTATATCCATATGTCCCCGTAGGAGCCGCCTACGCCATCAACCCATACGCCAGCAGTGCCTTCTGCTTGCTGTGTTGCGAGTACGACGTAGTTGCTGTCAGCCGGACGCCACTTCTCCGGAAGCTTTTCGACGGTATGTACGCCGGAGTATCCGGCCGGGACATACACATCTAAGAGCAGAAAACCACCATAGATGCGCCACTTGACATACGCTTTTGGTATGACATTTGAGCCGTCTGTGACTCTCATAGTTACCCATGGCGTGACAGTGAGAAGATTGATTAGATGCTTATGTGTACCCGTGGCACTTGATAGTACATTTTCGTTCGCTATATATGCCACTTCATACCCTTGTGGCTTAATGAAGACCTCTATGCCTCGATTAATCTCGCTCTCAATCGCTGCAAATTTTAGAACGCTTGACATAGTCGTATATGAGTAGTGCGGATTAAACGAAAATGACTCTCCCGTAAAAACTGCATCTTGTATAACGCCAATATCAGGATTATTTTCACGCTTAACATTAAGGTTAAAAGCAGAATCAACCATTGATATTTCTGCTTCTGTCGCTCCTTTAGCAAGAGCCACAGTGTTTTGAGCAATCGTAGCAATCTCTTTTGCGCCGCTCATCACGTGTAAACCTTGTGCATCAATCGTCGTGTGGGCGGCTGCCTTGCTCCCGACATGAGCACCTTCAGCATCGGTCGAAAAGGCGTTGCTGAGCTTATCTACTGCTTGCTTAGCAGCTGTGGCTGTCTCTTCTGCTTGTGTGGCAACTGTACCGGCTGCACTGGCCATTTGCTTCGCTTCTGTTGCCTTACCGTCTACAGCTGCAGCTTGCGTGGCTGCAGTCTTGGCTTGTGTCTTAGCGTCATGTGCTTCTTGGCCAGCTGCGTCTGCGGTCTTTTTAGCTTCCGTGGCTGCTGCTTTAGCCGCTGCAACATCAGATACAACCGTCGTAACGGCTTGTGCTGCCTTCTCGGCCTTGGTACTTACCTCTTCCACCTTAGACGCTGCGGCATCCGCCTTCTTAGCCGCCGTAGTGACTTGCTCTTCAACCTTAACGACGGTCTTCTTAGCTTCCTCGGCAGTCGTGGTTGCTTTGACCGCACGGTCATCTACCTCTGCCACCTTAATAGTGGTTTTCTTAGCATCTTCCGCGATAGTTCGCGTGGACGCTGAGAGTGCTGTGACGCGGCGTTGCTGAGCGTCTGCGTCGTCTTGCGCTGTCGTACCTTCCTTAGTGAGGGTAGATGCAATGGCACCGAACTTGTATTTGCTGTGAGTGGGGTCACAGATATCAATCGTACGGCCCACGCAAAGCATCATGCGAGACAGTTCGTGTGGCTTGCTTTTGACACTTACGCGTTCAAGGAAGTTAATGGGTCGAATGCTCTTATCTGCATAGTGCAGGTCAAAAGCCGACACTTCGATAGCATCATCAAAGCGCGCTGCTGCAAGCTCTGCCATAGCCTTCTCGGCGAGCTGCTTTTTGTCAGAAATATCGTGATACTGGATAGTCTTTTCGATAACTCCATAGCGCTCTGCTTTAGCCTTATCGACGATGGCATCACCAAGGATATAGTAGTCGGGACTGACGGCTACATACACACCGTCTTGCTCCCCGTCATCGATCGTGACATCGTGCTCATGCTCTCCTTCGCCGGCTTTGCCTACCGGCACAATGGCGGTAAAGAGATCCTTGCCATCGGTCCCAGTTGAAAGATCTAAGAGATTTTGTCCGAGCTCTACGGCCTGTGTAGACTCCGCAGCACCGCGAGAAGGTAGCCAATCGACAAGAGAGCCGTAGTCATCATATCGCACGCGGAAATAGCCCCCACAGAGCTTTGTAAGCTTATCGCGCATCTCTTTAATTGTGGTTGGACGGCTCCCGGTACCACGGCTCAGACGTCCGTAGTTTATGCCGGCATTGATACCGACACGGAAGCGCTTACAGCGGTTAGCGACGTGCGTGTTGTGCTGGTCGATAAACCAAAGAAAAAGCTTGTCGGCTTCTGCTGGCGCATTGATGGGACAATCAATCTCAGTCGTGTCGTAGGTCTTATAAGGCCGCACGGTCGTGTCATTGAGATATGCGAGTGACCCCTCGCAGACTATTTTCTTCGCACCATCCATGGGCATAGACACCGAGCGCACACGGCCACGAAAAAGTACCTCGCCGCTCTCGACTTCTTTTAACTCCACTTCACGCTCAATGGCCATAACTGCATCATGGCCAAAAGCAGACCAGAGTGGGTGTGTGGGTGCGATCTTAAAAGTAAGAGTCGGGGACTGTCCCGACTCTTCTTTTAGTTCTGCGCTTAAAATCTGTGTATCAGTACGCGGATTGTGGAGTACCTGTCCCGCGTAGTTCATGGCATACATTTACGCCGTCCTCTCCCACATGAAGACCGAACGAAAAGGTGGCATGTTGTTATGCGGCTGGTTGCCACCGGTCGCGTCTACTCTAAAGCGGTAGTTTGTTACATCGCCACTGGAGTATGCCGTCCATTGGTTACCACTGCCCCAAGTATTGCCATAGAGCATTGAAGTATCGTGGTTGTGCGAAGGCATCTCAGCCACAGTAAGCGTGTGCTCTTCCTCGCCGCCGGTAGAGCCTACGGGATGCTTCTGACTTTGAGCCAGCAAAAAGACGCCATTGATAGGCGACCATGTACCGCCGAGGAAGGTGCTAGGGTCGGTTGGCTTGGTAGACTGGTAGATGCTGCCTACCGGCCACATGGCATCGAGCAGGTCGAAGTTCTTAGCGATATCCTTGATGCTCTGCTGGATTTCGTCTGTTACGTCGGGCTTTGTTAAGCCCATATTCTTGGTTTTCGATGACATTAGATGTCCTTCCACTCAAATGTAAGTTTTACGTCGTTACCTTCGTGGGCTTCCGTATCGCCTACATAGATGTTTTCACGCCATGTACCGTGTAGCTGGTCCCATGTCCTTACTTGGAGCTCGGACCATTTAAGAGATTTCAGGCGATTAGTACCGGCTCGCACGAGATAGCCTAGGCGGAAGCCTGCGTACTTATCCCATGTATCACCTGTATAGTCCGTCCATACAGCTTTGCCATAATCGAGCGTTGTGTTTACATGGACGATGTTCTTTCCATGGTGCAAAACCATGTCTTCGTTCGTCCATGTGCCCGGCTCGAAAACAAAGCTTTGGCCGTTTAGGTTGATGATGGTGGGAGACGTGCATGTGACGATAGGTACCGTCTCTTTTGCCGGACCATTAAGCGTATAAGTCTTGCCGAGTTCGCCGTTAAGGAGATACTCGATGATGCCTTTTGACTTGTACGGTTCGCAGGTAATTTGCAGTTTGATTTCTACTGTTTGGTCATAGAGCTTCTGCGTAGCAACGCTGAAGCGCCCCGTATAGGTGTAGTCAGCGTCCCACGATGGGACGAAGCTAAAACGCCGACCATGTAAGAAGTTACGAAAGCGCGTCAAGCAATCCTCGATATCCAGCCAATTAAAAGTCTCGACCGGATACAAGATGCACTCTATCGTTCGGTCATTGTAGACAGGAGCGCCTGTAAGCCACTCTGACAAGTCTAAAGTGCCATCACGCCCCGGTATAGCCACCTTAGCCGTTTTGAGTGCTGGCGGCTTGTCAGAGTAGCTGTCAAGCACAAGCCCATACGTCTCACACAGTGGCGTACCGTCTACTGTAAGTTCATATCCCTCATACTTCATCGGCTTGCCACCACCTTATACTCTCCAAGACGTTTATCAATCTCCGGAGCGATAACTCCACCGACCGTTTCCCCATCCATATAGAGCTTCATATTCCGCACGTCTTCGCGTAGAGCTCGCACCTCCTCAACGAGAGTTATTGTCCCTGTGTCATCCACTGACACCGCATCGGCGATATAGCCTTTCAGCGTATCGATAGGCGCAACGGCTTCCGGACCTGCTTCTCCGCCAACCATGGCATTAGACCCATTCATGCCGAAGATAGTCGGCTGCGTGAGCACAGCACCTTTTGAGTACCATTCAATATCAAGATGCGGGACTGATGGTGGAGCGATCGAGAAACTTCCGGAAATATGGAAATGCGGAAGCTTGATTTTTGGAAATTCGATATGCAGTCCACGGAAGAAATTAGCAATGGCGTTTAGACCATTCGAGACAGTGTTTTTCGCATTGCCCATGATATTGCCAATGGTGTTCGCAATGCCGGAAAAGATACTTGATACCGTACTGGCGACACCATTCAGGATGTTTGAAAAGGCGCTTTCGATGCCATTAAGCACGCCTGTTATTGCGCCTAGAATGCCGTTCATGATGCCGCGCAGCGCTCCGGACAGGCCATTCATAATGTTTTGCGCGCCGGTTGATGCCATCTGCCAGTTGCCTGTAAAAATGCCGACAAATGTACCGACTATAGCTTGAATAACTCCGATAACCGCTTGGATGATGCCGGAAATAGCCGTCATAGCGCCTGTGATGACAGACGATGCTACTGTAAAGGCTGTGCCAAGCGCGGTACCGACGAAGTTAGCGAGCATCTGAAGCTGCGCAAGCACGACACCGCCGATAACTCCCGCGATGCCGAGAAGAATTTGCCCAACCACCTGTATTGCTGGCCACGCCATTTCAAATGCTGGAATGACGGTGCCTGTAATGAGATCTCCAACTGTCGCGAACGCATCGCTAAACATCTGTATAGCTGGTTGTACCGCATCGAATACCGGCGCAAAGGTCGATGTAAACCAGTCAACGACTACTTGTAGGCCGTTCTGGAAGGTCTCGCCTGCACCCTGTGCACTTGTCAGCCAATCGATAAATGGCGCTATGAAATCTACTGCGCTAGAAAAAGCATCGGCAATTACGTCAATAGCGCCTGTGATATATGGTGCTGCCGTCTGCGCGAAGTTTGCCGCCGCATCAGCTACGGCAGCAAGAACATTAGCAATACCACCAATGGCAGATGATACAACTCCCGTATCGTAGAGCCTGCCAAGCACATCAGCGATACCTTGCAGGGCTGCTACAACGATACCTCCGGCCACATCACCAATTTTCTGAAAAGACTCCCAAAGAGACTGCAGAGCCGGGCCACACGCAGACGCAATATCTGAGCCTATAGCACCAAGTACAGAGCCAATCTCACCAAGCGCATTCTGCACATCGGTATTCGTGGCTGCAAGCGCAAGAAAAGCCGCTACAGCGATACCTACGGGGCCAGAGAGTGCCGACAGACCACCGGACAAAGGTCCGAGCATACCGGAGAGTACAGGTATGTGCGCAATGACACCGGCAAGCGCGGCCGGACCCTTAAGAGCCACAAAGCCAGCAATTACCGGAGCGAGTGCAGGCATAACGGGACCGATTGCCTTGGTAATGCCATCAATCGCCGGAGCAAGCTGTTTGAACACTCCAACAGCCGTCTGAATAACGCCGTTCATGAGAGGTTCAGTCATGCGAGACAGTGCCGCACGGACGTTTGCTGCTGCTCCTTGAAATGTGTTTCCGGAAGCCTGGGCAGAATCGCCCAAACCGACGCGCATAGCATCTGAAAATGTCTGGAAGTCAATTTGACCCTTAGACACCATATCGGAAACTTCTTCGGAAGTCTTACCAAGATAGCTACCAAGGAGCTGCAGTACCGGTACGCCCGAGCTTGTCAGCTGCAGCATGTCATCGCCCATGAGCTTGCCACGCGCAGCCACGGAACTAAAGATAGTTCCGACGCTATTAAAGTCACGTCCTGCGGCAGACGCCACATTGGCGACAGACTGCAGAGAGTTCGTCATGTCTTGGCCGGACTTAATGCCTGCTGCGGAAAGCGTAGCAGCCGTAGTAGCCGCATCGCCAAGACCGAAGGCCGTACCGCGCACAGCAGTTGTGGCCGAGTTCATGATGGACTCAATGTCTTGCACATCATGGCCAAAGCCAGCAAGCTTCTTCTTTGCGTTGTCGATAGCAAGAGCGCGGTCAAAGCCGCCTTGTACGGCAATCCCCGCAACTGCTGCGACCCCTGCGCCTGCAACATTGCCCATCACACCGACAAGCTCTGACGCATTTGTGCGTACTGCATTCCACGCTCGAGACACACCACCTACAGCCGCACTGGAGACGCTTTGCCAGCTATTCTGTGCTTTGTTTTTTAGTCTGTCCCAACTAGAGGACACGGAAGATTCCATCTTGCCGGCTTCGCTTGACGTTTGCTGCGAAGTCTTACCGACACTTTGCTTTAGCTGCTCGGTAGCCGCTCTAGCTTCTTCCATTCCTTTTACAAAACGGGAATTGTCTACCGTTATTTTTGCGTTAAGAGTGTAATCACTCACGAGGGTTTACCCCCTCTCTAAAAAAATTACGGCGTCCCTCGATCTTCTCGAGAGCCGCCATTTTTTGCATTGCTTCACCGGTGCTCATAGTGCGCGCCGGCTTGTCATAGTCGATTTCATCGAAAAGCGGAATCGGATTTGCACTCTTCTTTTGATACGCATTCGCGAGCGCATTACCTATCGCATCACGCACAGCCGAAACCGATAAAACCTCGTAATCTTCACGCGCCCGTTTTAGCAAGACGAGCTGTGAGGGTGTGAGCTCCGCAAACTGCGAAGGCAACCATCCAAAACGCACTGCCGCCCATGCCCAAAGCTTTTCTGACTCGTCTACGCCATCTTTAGGCTCTGTAGTCTGTGGCTGGCTAGGCTTCTCGCCGTGGCGTTTCCAGCGTGGACGCTTTAGGCTTTCGGGAATAAAAAAGCGCAGTCACGCTGTGCCGCGTCAACAAACATGTTGATCGCGTCAACGTATCCGCCTTCTTTTGTCTCGATAAGCTTCTCGGCAATCTCGACGCCTTTTGTGGGATTAACCCAAGCCGCGCGTCCACTTTCACGAATGCCATAGGCAAGCATCGTCACAAGTTCTCTGATGGTCGGAGAATCGCTATTAAAGACTGCCATGATGGACTTATTGCCCATTGCTGCTTCTGCCATCTCAATGCGTTTCAGCGCATAGACAATCTCATATTGGACGCCTTCAACCTCGAAGGTAGTTGGTTCTGCCATTTTTACTCCTTATACGAAAAACGGGGCGCCCTAAGGCACCCCGAATTGTTAGTTGAATAGTTACTTCGCTTACTTAGCGGCTGTGCGATTAGATGGCTTGGTAATTGCCTTAGCCTTTGCGGCTTCGTTAATGTCAAACCACGTCCACTTACCACTGCCGGAGAGCGATACAGAAGCTGTACGCACGTCATCGGATGGAGAATCGGCTTCGTACTTCGTCACGTATACAGAGCCACCACCGATAGGCGTAAAGTCCTTATCGTCGTAGAACTCCTTGACGCAAAGCGCCGTGCCCTCCTCGAAAGCTTGGCGAATTAGCTTGTCGCTCTCGGCATCCTTAACAACGATAGTGTCAACAGACACCTCAAAAGAGCGCGTAGAAGCGCGCTGGATCTTCCATGCACCTTTTACGTCCTTAGACGAGACACTTGTAGTGTCTGCGGAAAGAGAAATCTTGTGGTCCTTTTCTCCTGAGACGGCAAGTAACTTACTGCCGTCGGCGTTAAAGAGACCAAGCAATACATCCGCTCCGTTAATAGCAGCTACGCCACCTGCTCCAGTATCGCAATATGCGCCACTGTCATATGCAGTTGGAGAAACTGGTGTTCCTTCTGGCATGATATGCCCCTTTCTTTTTTATTTAATGATTAGTCCATACGAGACAGTAATCTCGAACTCAGATATCGCGTGCCATTCCCCCGTCTCATCTCGCTTGATTGTTTGCACGCCGTCATCGACTTGTCGCACGACTCTGTACGGACACGCAAGCTCTACGCGCGTGCTCATAGCTTCTGAGAGCGCATCAAGCATCTCAAAAACCTCTTCGCGAGTTTCACCAGGCTTTGAAATAGCGTGTATCTGCAGTGTAAATACGTCCAGATACATCGTCTTAGACTTGTCCGGACGCGTCGTTATCGCACCGATCGAGTAGAAAGGCGACGGCTCGTTGTTCGCGTCCGTTACACACCGAAGGCCGGTAGAGTCTTCCACCTGCGACACGACAGCTGCAATAAGCTCAGAGAGCGGCAAACGCTTTAATGTCTTTCTCACATGCCACCTTCTCTCAATAAATCTTGTATGCGTTTCTTGAGCACACGTCGCGTGGCTTCCATCTCACGAGAGAAAAAGTGCTGGCCTTCCACGAAGGGAGCCTTTAAGCGCTTACCGAGCTTCGGGACGTACTGGCCAACGTTTTGACGGTGGCCATACTCAACGTGTGGCGCGTACTCGCTCGTAAAGCCGACTTCACCCTCGCTTTTACTGACAGACTGACGAATGGAGCCGACCAGCTCACCTGTACGACGTGGAGTGATATTGCGTAGATCTTCGGCAACTTCGTTTACCGTACGCTTGATGGCTGTATCGACTCTTAGTTCTTGGAGGTCTGTCAGCTTAGCAGTGAAGTCGTCTGCATCAAGCGTGACATCAATACTCATGACACACTGCCTTTCTGTAGACGAAGCGTTAGTACGCGCCGTCGCCCGAGCTCTGACACTTGTATGACTTCATAGACACTGCTTGGTTCGGTAATCGGGAAGCGCACAAGCGAAGCTCTGAGAGCCGTTTTAAGCGGCGTAATCGTAATGAGCGTTAAATCACCTGCCTTGTAGTTGTTGCCATCGTTAGACGTAGCGAGAACCCCCACAGGACACATTCTTACACGCGCGGTTCCGAGAACTATGCGCTCTTTGATGCGATTCCCAAGCTTGTCCCGCTTGCCCGTGTCTCTAAGCTCGATAAGCTCACACATCCGCCACTTCATAGAAACCTCACTTTTGGGAGATTGGAGGTGCCCTCCGCCCTCGCCATATCAGCAAGAGCGGAGAGTTCAGCGTCATACTCAGCGAGCACATCGTCTACGAATTGCAATCCCATAGTGCCGCCTTGTCCCTCCGACTCAGACGTAATGCCTTCATCAAAGCGTCGATTGACCATCTTCACGGCTGCATCGACCACAAGGGACTCAGCAGACACAGGAAGATCAGACACACCTATGCGCATACACACACGATCGATAAGAGTCTGAATAACTTCCTTTAGCCATACATCAGATGGCATATCCTCCCAGACATCAAGGCGAGCCTTTACACGACTAAGTGCATCCATACGCCCACCCCCTTAGCTTAGGCTGCCTTAATCTCAGCCTTGACAACGCCGTCGGTAATCTCTGGGAAGATCTTGACGCCAGACATAACAAGGGTGTCGCAGGTTGCGGTCTTGGTGTCGATATTGTGGGTAATACCAACGAAGCCGGTCTTGTCGGAGGTAAGGCCGAAGGTGGAAGCAAGGTCAGAACCGTTTGCTGGGATGTAGGCCAGGTTAAGGTTCATGGCTGCAGTACCAAAGAGAGTGCCTGTCTTAACCTTGGAAGAGGTGATTGCAGTACCCAAGCCGAGGAAGTCCTTGAGGTAAGTAATGCCTGAAGCATTCTGGGTGGTTACAGTTGCAACACCGAGGTAATCAGCCACATCGAGAGGATTGACGAAGAAGACGAATGGGTTAGCTGCGTCAGTGTCAAATCCGTCATAGCCTTCAAACTTAGCAGTTAAAGAAGCCCAGAGGTTGGCCATAGTTGCCTGAAGGGTCTTGCCATTCTTTGCTGCAGCAGTAGTGGTGGAGACGCTTGCAATCAGATCGTTGCGAATGCCGTTCTGAATGGTGCCGATAAGCTGTGCGTCTGCCTCGTTGATTGCGCGGTTGCGGCCACGAAGTTGAATAGCCTCAGCGGAGGTTACGCGACGATACTTATTGAGCGGAAGCTCGATGGTCTGGTCAAGCTGGCGCTTGATGTTAGACGCTGGAATGGTATCGCCCTCGGCGACGACGCCACTCTTGACGTCCTTCATGAACTTGTATGTCTTGATGGTGCCGCCCTGAGCTACAGGGATAAGGTTGGTAATACCGAGAACCTTCTGAAGCTCCTGGATACCCTGAGTGAATCGATTGACATAGTCAATGGAAATCTCAGGAGCGATGTCGGTCTTTACGGTAAGTCCTGTTTCTGCTGGCATAGTTGCCGCCTTTCTTTAGTTAGAAAACAAATCCATGTGTTCGTGAATCGCGCGTTGACGAGCTTCCGTATCTTGGATGGCCATAATGTCATCGCGCGTCATTGCTTTGGCAGGTGTTGTAGCTTTGGGAGCCTTGCCCGCCAATCTCTCTTTAATTCCTGCTTCAACGGCAGCATTAAAGAGTTCGGAGAAAGCATCGACCGATGCTTTGGTTTCCTCGGCAGTGTCAGCAATAAGACGAGAGAGAAGCGCATCATCAACAGAGATGCCTTTTTCTTGGAGCTGCTTGCGAGACTCAGCCATCATGCCAGACACTGCATCTTTACGGCGCAAGTCGTCCAGCTCTTTTTGCAGCTGATCACGCTCGTATTCGGCTTTTTGCTGAGCGTTCATTTCCGCCAACTTAGCCGCTTCTGCGATCTTCGCTTCCTGCTGCTCCTGCCACTTAGCAAACTTCTTACCGATAAGCGCGTCTACGTCAGCGTCCGTGTACTTTGGTTGCTGTTTAGGATCGCCTTTTGTCGGTTCGGTTTGCTTGGTCGGCTCTTGCTTTGGCTCTTGCTTTGGCTCAGTCTGTGCCTGTGGCGTTGGCTCCCCGTTTGTGTTTACATCTGCCATAATTCATTTCTCCTTTTCTCCCGACATTCCCAGGCTGTCGGCGTACCTTTTCTCACGAGCTTTTAGTGACTTCCCGTCCTGGTCACGCATTAAAAAAGCGACTATCCCTAGTCGCTCTCAATACACAATTCAATAATCTTTTCCAGAACTTCATCTGTCGGACACCCCCGACAGCGCATGAGTTCGTTCTCGCCGGAGTCGACCACACATATAGTCGGCAAGTGTTCAATGTCTCGCTCCTTCGCATCGTTCGGATGCCAGCCGACATCTACCACCACATATTCGATGTCTTCCTCTGACAGTTGCGGCACAATGCGTCGAATCGTAGAGCGACAAAGCGCGCACCAATCAGCGACATAGATCATCACTTTGGGCATAGGTTCACCACCCTTCATCATCTACTATCGACTGTTTAGCCTGTGTAATGTCATAAACATTTATGTGTTCTGTGCCAGTCATCGGCTTACCAGTACAACCAAAAGTACAACCATCATCACTGTCCACATAGCACTTAGTGTCCGTACAGTAAAAACGTAAACAACCTGTAAATCCGCATTCCATAATGCACGCACATCTTGAACATTGAGAGCAACGAATAATCTTTTTCATTGATTTGCTTTTCCGTTCAGTTTTTCTCAATAAAAAAGCCACCCGGAGGTGGCTTGTAAAAGCTAGTTGGTTGGTGAATTATTTATTCCGCTTGGCGTCTAACTCTTCAATATGTTTACTAAATTCACCATATAATTTATCAACACTTTTGGCGAAGTCTTGGTCGTTGGCATAACGCTCAGAGCTAGCATCATCTATCAAAAGGATATCTTTTCTTTTTCTTAGATCTTTAATACTCTGTACCATTTCTTCACCTCATTTTCTTCTTCTAGACGAATAAAAGCAATTAACTGAGCTCTTTCTATTTCAGTAGTAAATTGCTTAGCTTCTTCAAGCAGAATACTATATCTTTCCTCAAAACCATGCAACTTAATAGGTTCGATATAATACACGGTTCCACCGTGCCCAGATACTAAAGAGCCAGATACACCTTCAGTCATCATTGCAGAATAAATATCAGAAAGCGACGGATAAGAATCACCCGGATGGTTATGTAAAAGAACAATGCCGTTCTTATGTTTCCGAACTATCTTTAATTCATCTTTATTGAAATTTGCCGCTAGCTTAACAAGTTCATGAGAATAAGTATCAGCTACTAAATCTCCTGTTCTAGCATCAAGAGCGACAAGTCTTTCATAAGGTGTTCCATCCAACTCTTGTAGCATACGACCAGTCTGAATATACAACTGCTCTTGTACTGGCTTAGGGACTGGCAACTGTCCAAACTTATCGTGGTACTCCTTCGTATTAACTCTCTTGTAATTAACGCTATAGCGGTTTTTACCACCTTTCTTAGCTTTAACGAAAGCTTCGTTCTCCTCAACTCGAGCTAGTTTTTGCCTTTGGCCAAACTCCTCCTGCTTCTGTTGCCATGCGTCCCAATCGTCAACAGCTGGCGCAATCTGACATCTGCAGTATGGATGGAGTGGCGGGAAGTTCACGCCCACCTGCATATCCTCAAAGCGAAACGTCTTACCTTCGACACCATGGCACTGTTCACATGTCCTGCCATCATGTACAGCCTGTATGGTATAAGAGTCAAAGCCTTCACGCTTCAGCTCTTCAGCTTGTGCCATGCGTGATACGTAGGTTCCCTCGGTATAAACCAAGCGCATGAGCGATGACTGTGGAACGTCCACAAAGCGCTTCTCGAGCGCCTTCGCGATTCGCTGGTACGAATCACCGCGAGCGAATGCCTTCGCCATGTCCTGCGACACGTAAGACGCGAGGGTTTCCGTGTTATCCCAAATGCGCTGAGAGTATGACGTGTTACCCGTCCACACAGTATCAACGAAACGGCGGACCGCGTCAGAGTCCATGTTATAGAACGATTTGCCAAATCCCATCGCTTCAGCCGCCGTGTTTGCACCGCGTAGACTTTGTTTCAACAAATGCTTGTCGACATACCCAGACACTTCAAATGTCACGTTGTAAAAATGCACCCGTGCAGACGCTTGTAAGCCTTCGAGCCTGTTCAGCTTGTAGATACTCTTACGCACATCAACGATAGACTGCATATCTGGATGTACGGCCAAAAACTTATCACAATCTCGGATAAGCAAATCACGATCTACAGGGTCCATCGTCTCCATGAGACGGCGATACGCTATGACGTTGTCTTCTCCGTAGCGCTGATAGTAGCTCGCTATCTCACGCTCAAGCCCTTTCAGTTCGCGTGTATAGACTTGCTCTACGCGCTTAGACAAGGCGTGTTCGTCACGCTCCATGGCAGCATCTGCCATATTCTGCCGACGCTGCCAGTAAGTTGACATCTACACTCCTATGCTTTGATTAGATTACTTTCGTCACTTCTCGCAGGTACTAACTGCGCGGCCTGCTCGGCGCGTTCGTCGGCCATGCGCTGCATTTCAGCCTGCGGCGAATCAACGCACGACAAGACAGACAGTTGCGTCTCCTCGGACGTAATACCGGAGAGGTTGCCCGCAATCTGCGTTTCCTCGAGCAGGTTCGATGGAAGATTACGTGTGAACGTTGCACGGACAGTAGTCCAGGCATCAAGCGAAAGCTTGTTGTTACCTGCATAACCGCAAAGCAACTTCCAGCGCTTAGAAAGCGAACGGCGGAACTTACGCTCTTTCACCATAGCAAGGTTGCTCATGGCCAACAGACGGTACTTAATAGCAATGCCGGAGCTGGTGTTGAAGCTCTCAGAGCTGAGGTCTGACGTCATCGAAAGCGTGAAGATAAGCCGCTCTAGACGGTCTATCAGATGTTCCTGCGTGTTATCTGCGTCAGGCTTCGATAAGAAGTCTATGACAATGTTTTGGCCGTCTCGAGACTTCAAATTGATGATGCGATTGTCTCGCAGATAATTCAGCGTTGCTTCGTCAATCTCTGCGCCGAGAATCTTCAGGTATGCATCAGCGTAGTATTCCACGTCGTTTGCTTTTTCCGAAATTGCCTTATCGTGAGCGTCTATGAGCGACATTACGCCTTCAAAAAGCCCTTGTCTCTCTTCATTGTCGATGTACTCGACCACAGGCACACCTGAAAAGCCGTGTATAACAGGCTCACCAAAGCTTACAGAACCACCAAAATAGGTGAACGGCGTCTCGTAAACATTGTCATAGAGTGTGCCGCGTATAGTGTCTGTCTTATCGTCGTAGCGGTTGTCATCTTTCCAAAAACGTACAGCATAGATGACGTTACTCTCGATGGTATCGTCACGAATAACAAAGCAATTCATCGGATTAACCGTTGCAGAGCGGGCATTAGCAGAAGCGTCACGCCACATCAACTCATAGCCAACGCCGTAGATGTCAGCAAGCTTAGAAAGCTCTGCGTCTAGATCGTCGGAATCATTGGCCGCGCTCCATGCTTCAAGGTATTGTGCGAAAACTTCATCATCTGCAGTAGTGCGAATGGGAACACCGAGAAAATATCCGACCATAGAATCCACGATTTGTTTAGCGTAGTTCGCTACAAGCTTATTGTCAGGCTTATATGCAGCCTTAGCCTTTTGCCTGAGAATGGCGTGTCTGCCTTCATACGCATCACGAAGTGACACGAGACGTGGAACTTGGTTAGCTATGTAATCGGTAAGCATAGCCGCTAGACGCTTACCGTCAAGCGTAACGTCTTCCGGAAGCCTATAACCGCCTGTAGGCTCATACGTGGCCGCATTAGCCGTAGTATCTGCCACTAGATACCTCCTTTGAATAGATGGATGATTGGTGCGCTCTCACGAAGCCTGATAGCACACGCCAGTGAGTCTGGCGCATCGTCGTGCTCTGCTCCCTCGGTAAAATCTATTACTTCGTCCCAGTACTCACGCGATGCTTTGACACTGCTTTGGAGCCTGTGTAGATGCGACCATTGCCCACGTGCAAACGTTGAGATTTTGATGAATTTATTCTCTGTTTCTTGGTAAGTCGATACAGGCAACCTGTAACCTTCAAGCTTGTCGGCAACGTAACCTTTGTCCGCGTTCTTCTCCATGTACACCGTGCCAAGTCTTAGCTCGCGGTGTAGCTCCAAGATGCGTGCCATGCACTTATCGACATGCGTCTCGCGATACAGCTCACCATGAACGTATGGCTCACTATCTCGCCATTGGATGCACGTAATAGCTGTGCCATCCTTGCCGCCATAGGCCGCGTCAACGTGCATCAAGCCGTCATAAAGCAATTCTTTATCGGTAAAGCTCTGACATTCACCCTCAAATACCGCGCCTTCCTCGGCCACATGCCGCAGCTCATAGTTCGCCGCGAAGAGTGAGTGCGTCATCTGCTTCTTAAGCGTCTCGGCTTCTTCCTGCGTAACGAGCCCTGTCTTATCCCAGGGCCAACGCACGGGCTCCGGCATCAACTGGAAGGCATCGTCTTTATGCCACGGTGTTCCTGTGTTGACGATACGCCCGCCGCGATTCTTGACGTTTTGCAGTTCGCGATAAACCTGCTTCGTACGCTCACGCTCTGCTCGCGAGTATCTGTCACGCACCGTCACGATATCATCTGTGCACACAATGTCCCAGTGCTTACCTGTAAGTGACCCCCCAATACCGTACCCCGAGACTTGCGACACACCTGAGACATTACACGCGATATCGCACGATAGCTCCGTAGATGACGCTGTAGTGACTCTCACGGGACGTCCGTAGATGATCTCGGCGATGTATTGCGTCACATCAGCACGCAGCATCTTTTCAACCGCTGAGAAGACCTCTGACACATCAGCTTCACTCTTGCGAAGAAATCCAACGGTCTTATCCGGCTGTGTAAGCATGATCACCCACAAAGCAACTTCAAGACTTGTCGTCTTGTATGAACCACGATGCGCTTGCAGTGTCATATCGTACTTGCCGTATGCGATATCTCGAATCCATCTGTCGTGGAGTCCTTCGCGTAGAAGGTCATAGCCAAGCATATGGGCAAGCCTTACCGGATGTTGTTTGATGAGGTGTGCAAGCGCTCTATCCTTCTCCACTGTCTACCTCGTCGAGCAAACTCTTAAATGCGACGCTAGCTTCCTTAGCGTTGGCGGATACTTCCATCTGTTGTACGGGCTTCTGCCCGGAAGTATCGCGGACGAACTCGGCAGCGCGCACATCTCCGTCGAGTGCCTGCGCCAAAATCTTCAGCGCCATCTTCTGACCGGCACGTAGATTTTTAGCAGCTAAAAGCCCTTCTAGTGTCTTGGCGTCTGAAAGCTTTCCCGCCTTCATTGGCATATTGAGAATCTCCAAGAACGTCTCGCGCATGTCTTTCTTTTCGCGGCGAGCCTTTCCGGAAGCCTTTCCGCCTTTACGGCCGCGCACTCGTGCTTCTTCTGTGCTTGGCGTCTTAAGATTCTTCTTATTTCCACGCGGCATCGACTCGCCTCCTTTGCATACGAAAAAAGCCCCTGCGCATCCGCAAGGGCTTTACCGAGTCATTCTCTGTCAGTCACACCTGACGATACCACAATACCGCTTTTCCTAGTCTTTTCAAGTTCCAAACAGTTCCAACTAGTACCAAACAGTTCCAATTTTCTAAACGCCACTCCATCCATTCACGAGCCGCGCCACTCCTATATCATCTGTCAGCTCGAAAACCTGATTGCGCATCCTAAGACATGAACTGCGCGACATATGCGCGATACGACTCGTCTCACTCCAGCTTTTCCCATCCACAAAATACAGCTGCATCACAAGCGCCGCATCCTGACTGACGGCAAGTCCGATTGTATGACATGCCTTATAACCATCGTCAATCGTCTTCTCAAACTCCCGCACAAGTCGCGCGAGAGCTTCCTCTGCGCTTATTATAGCGGCTGAAATACTCGCTGTCGGGTCAGAAGTCATTCCAACACTTCCAGAGCCATTAGACGCGCTCCTAGGCTCTCTCATAGCGTTTAGCCTGATACGTGCGGAAGAAATTGACAGACTCGCATTCCTTACATCCTCCCACCATTCTTGCGCTGTCATCTCATATCACCGTCTTTACCTGCAAAATCTCGTCTGATTTCCTCAGCTTTGAAGAATATCCCGTATGTCTTTGCGTAGCCTTTGCTGAGATGCTCGTCGATAATTCCCCTGTCATCATCGATAACACTGCATCTCACGAGACAGTCTTCAAACGTCTTCAACATATTCGACATATCAGGCTTTCCTGTGTGCGGCTCGCCGTCTCTGTGCTTCATGCTTTCCGGAAACATCCATCTCACAGTGAGCCTAAGCGGGCTTTGCAGAGTCTCTACGTCTTTCCCAACAGATGCACGTATCCACGAGCACAGCTCGTCTTCTGCATTCTTGAGCCTGTTTGACTTTCTAATGGCGGCTCTGCCTTTCCTTGGTCCTCCACCAATGACATATGCTTCGAGCGCGTTGTGCGTCACCTTCGGAGGATCGATCGGCAGAAACGCGCGAATTACTCTTGCGTCTTTCAACGCGAATCACCTTCTTCATTTTTGTTGATTGTTGCCATCGGGCGGCGGCTTTTAATTACTTATGCTGTGAGGGGGGGCGTATGCTGTAGCTTTGCGCACAAGGATGTGCGCGCATTTATGCGCACATCCGTGCATACGACCTACCTTCACACAGGAGTGATACGACACTACGAGTAGTAGGTAACACCTACGTATATATAAGAGACGCCGCCGCACTTCACCACCTAGCCTATTTTTCGTCTTCCCAGAACTCTTTTTCAACTTCTTTCATGCGGTCAAAATAGACGGTTTTAGTGCTTGTTTTTCCTTTGTAGCCGATGTACTCAACGGACTTTTTACCAAGCGGAGACCACTCTTTAGCGATCCAATCGCGAATAGTGCGGTCTTTTGGCTTCTCGCCGTCATCTCTTGTACCGATATACTCGACCAGATCACCCATTGAGACGTATCCTTCTTCACCGCCGCAACCATTTTCTATTGCTTTGTCAAAAGCGTTCTGTAGAAGCTCTGCGGCTTCCTTTTTGACACGATTACTCTCTTTCTTACGTGTCTCTTTTGCTTTGGAGAACGGATCCGCTCCTTCCGTCTCGAACCTCGACAGCTTCCCTGTTGGATCAAGGTAAAACCTCGGCCACGAGAAGATGACGTTTTTCTCCGGAGGTGTTGGGAAGCTTCGTGTCGTCATTGACACGCGGTACGCCGGAGCGCCGGAAAGATGCGTCTTTCTGAACTCTTCCGGAATCTCAAGTGGTGTGAAGTCGCACATGGAGTCTGCGTCGCGCGCATAAACGCCAGAGCCGCTCATACGGTCCATTGCTTTTTTCTGTCCTGATGTGCCTTTTGGATGATGGTGCGCATAAACTACAGCGCATCCGCACTCCTCTGTGATACGGTCGATGGCATTCGTGAACTCTGCCACCATACGCGAATCGTTATCGTCTCCGCCGTTGACCTTGTAGACCGGGTCAACAATGATCATCACGAATGTACCGGATTCACCATGTTTGAGCACACGCCGGATAAGAAGCGGTGTGAGCTCTTTCATAAGTCGCGCCTTGCCGCGCAGATTCCATGTGTAGAAGTTTTGACGCAGACTGTTAATCTTTTCTGCGTCAGCATGGTCACGACGTGCATTCCAGACGGTATGCAAACGCTGTCTGAACTCGTCTGCTTCAATCTCCAAATTGACGTAGAGTACCTTTCCCTTAGCGCATGGCATGTCAAGCCAGTCTCCGCCGGTACAAACCGCTTCCGCTAAATCGATAAGCGCGTAAGACTTGCCCATCTTGGAATCACCGGTAACGATAAGCTTCTGTCCTTGCCGGAGCAGTCCCGCGTCCTCGGTGCCTATAAGCGGCGCATTGAGCACTACAGGCTCGTCCCAGTCTGAGCAATCCACCTCGTCCGGCAAATCATCTTCAGACTCGTCAATCCATACTTCCCACTCGTCCCAGTCTTTGCAGCCAATGTTGAGCTCTAGGAGTTTCTGGCGGTTTCCTGCGCGCGTAATGCCCGGCATACGTGAGAGACGCGATGGATTTTTATTAGCCGTGTCGGGACTAAATCCATGTGTCGCACAGTATTGGTAAAGCTTCTCTACGCGTTTTCTGTAGAGCGCGTAGTCTGATCCCGCATCAATTCTGACAATAGCATGGACGCTTTTGTGTCCGGAGCTGACGACTGCCGCACACGGTAGTTTCATCGCCTTGATCATGCCGAGTTGCTTCTCTACTTCAAGTGTGTCTGATTCAACCAGTGCGTATCGATACTCGGTGACGTTCTGGTTTCCTCGTCCTTTACCGTCCATGGGATTAAAGCAAATCCATGCTCCGGCGTTCTCGTTCCAGTCTCCCAGCACGGCCCCAATATCATCGTTTTTGCATTTTGATAGTTCCTCGCGGAGCTGCTCGGCGGTTCTGTCCCAGTGTCCGCGCTTAGGCATATACCGACCGTCTTTTTCGTACGTTTCGTTGACGTAGCATACATGGTCGGAATCGTCGAAAAGCGTTTGCAAGTAGTCCGAAAGCTCGCGTGCTGGATGCCACGTGCCACCGTTGATATCGACGTCTTCTTCGTCTACCCAGTCTGGTGTAATGCCGCCTACCATAATTGGCTCGTCCCAGTCAATGGCTCGTACTGGACCCTGTGATGGATACCACCCTCTTTCTCTTGCCATTTGAATAATGGTGCCGGAGGTAATCCTCTCGACACCATTACCAAAACTCTTCCATTTACGTTCGCACTCGCCTTCGTGGTAGCGTGCGCTGTCTTGACGGCTCCACTCGTCCCAGTCCTGCCACGTAAAGCCGGATTCGTGGAGTGCCATTCCGCAATCGACCCACTCTTGATAGCTAAGTCCCGCAGGATCTATCGCATCGAGTGCGTCGAGCAGGTCTCTATGTTGTTCTTTCATTTATTGTGATCACCTTTTCTTAACTCTTAGCTTGTACCGACTCTCATACGCTCGACATGTGAGCGCCTGTAGAATTGGAAACAGCAGTATTTCGTCACCACGGGATTTGCACAGCCATATATCAGGCAGGCCGGGAGCAGGCGCGAGGAAACATCTTGCATGTACGCAGTTTTCACATCTACGCATCTTCTTTCCTCTCGCCCCATGCGCAGAAGCCGTCTAAATTATCCTCTGGGATTACGAATCCAAAGCCATCGCAGATATAGCCACAAAGCGGATTGTAATGCTGGTGGCTGCAATCTCGACATCTCACGATTGGTTCGTCAGTGAGCCAATGCCCGCTGTTGCCGTCGGTACCAACGATGTATTCACCTTCTGTCATCGCTCCTCCTTTTTCTTCTCCTACGTCGCTAGTGCAAGTATTTGATTGTCGATATAGTCCCCTGCCGGTAGAGCGGCTTGCTCTTGCGGCTCCCTCATAAAAAGTATCCAATGCGTCTTAGACGCTTTAGGGCGTCGATTGCCGATAATCGGTTTTGCCGGACAAAGTGCCAATACGTCTTTGAGTGGGATATCACACTCGCACCACTTAAAGACAAGCACGCCATATGGCTTGAGTACTCGCAGACACTCGCGAAAGCCTTTGGCCAAGTCCTCGCGCCATGTATGACTATCAAGGCTGCCGTAGTAGTCGCTTCGCCATCCGCGCTTACCTATAAGATGCGGTGGGTCGAAAATTACCAGGTTAAAGCTTTCGTCCGGGAAAGGTAGCTCCCGGAAGTCAGCCACCATATCGGGACTGACATCAAGCGCACGACCGTCGCACAACGTGAGATGTCTCGGATGCGCGTCGCACTTAAGTACGCGCGCGTCCTGCTTGTCGAAGTAAAAGCTCCGTGGCCCACAGGCCACGTCTAGGGCTGGTGGTAAAGTCATCATCTCACCGCCTGCATAATCTCTTGTACCAGCATGCCTTGAGGATGTAAACACCAGCCGAGAAGCTGAAAAACCATAATCACCAGCACAATTAGCAGAATGACGGCTATAGCAGCAACAAAGGCGGCAGCGAATTGTTTGCTATCACCAGGATCTCCATTGCGGATGCGTGATGAAACAAGAACGACAAAAACGATTAGCGCAACAATTAGCAATATGCCGAACATAACTGTGATATATATCGATTGCATGGCTCTCAACTGCGTATACTGCTCAATGGCTGACGCCGTGATGTCGTAGGCTGTGCCGAGACGCTTTGATAACTCATCAATGACTTTGGTAAGCATTTCGTCACTCATCCTTGCTCACCACCACTCTTGAACCACAGTTGGGACAGTACTTAGTCTCATCAAGATGTGTACCATGTGGTAGCTCATATCCGCACGACTGACACACGATGTATTCCATGCAAAAATCAAGGTCTAGCTCACATGTCGGGTCTATGAGGTTGGCTAGGCGCTCAGCAAGAGCCGAAATGCCAAGCCAGGAATCTTTTTCACCGCCAATGGCGCCGCAAATGTCTGTATACCACGGTGTGTAATCAGGGTGTACGTGCTTACTTGGAGTAAGGTTGCGCAGCCGCTCCGCTACCTTATGACGCTCCTCAGGTGTAGTGTGACCACTCATTGCCTACCTCCCTAAAATCTCGTGGATAAGCATCCCCTGCGGGAAGGTTATCCAGTTGTATGTATCAAAAGCGGAAAAGATAAAAACAGCTATAAAAATTCCAGCGATACCGGCAAGAAAAACGAAAGCGGCGAAAAAGAAACCCTCGTCGCCGTCATGCGATTTATTGCCTATACGAAGTACGATGACTGATAAAACAGTACATAAAATAATCGCTATACCGACCATGACTAAGCAACGCCAAGAATCCACTATCTTCGTCTGTACATACTGAGACATAGATTCTGCTGCGATGCTATAGGCGCCGTCAAAGCGCTTTGCGATCTCGTCTATGATTTTGGTTGTGATTTCATCGGTCATCAGAGTCACCTTTGTCCTCCTTTATCTGCTGCAAGACTGACTTGGTGATAAGTTCTTTCAGCTCGTAGTGAGTTATGCCGCATATTTCAGATGCAACATACTCAAAGCACGCACCTTCTGAGTCTTGCCAGCCGGGGAGCGTTATTACACAATCACTTGTAATGATCTTGCCAGTGCATATACGCATTGCTTCTTCGCGCTCTGTGTTGTCTGGTATTTCTGCAGCAGGATTAAAGACAGTATTTGCGCCTAATGCTTTAATAACTTCTGCTGCATCTGCGAAGCGGTCTTTGTAGCCATCTACCCCGGTTATGGGACCGGATAGAAAAACCGATTTTCCTTGTATTTCGCTAATGAGCTTTACAAGGTCTTTCAGATGAGGATTTTTGCGTACCAAATTGTGCAGCTTGATGGTCTCTTTGTCGCTTAGATCGTCAGCCATTATTTCAATGTTCATTGTTATTCCTTTCAGTTGTTTGGGTCATACGTTGCGGGGTCAATATCGTGCGGGACAATCCAGCGGTTCATGGCCAAGCGGCTCATCATGTGGCTGGCTTGCTCAAACGTCCAAAGCCCCGGATGTTGGAAGCCTTTGCGCTCCAACATGCGCACCTGTTTAGGTGTCGCAAGATGTGCGTCGATGCGTTCACGCGCCTTCGCAAGTACAAGCTCCGCATATCCTTGCGTTATGCCTTCAGGGTCAATACCGAGTTTTTCCAGTTGTTCTGTTTGTTTCTTGGTGATTGGCCGCTCTTCCCACTCAAAAGCTGGCTCGAAGGTCTGTAGATCTAAATCACAAATGCTTACCGCATACTGCAGAGGGTCAACAAACTTCGCTTTGCGCTTACGCATTCGTGCGAGCTCTGCTGCAAGCGCCGCTTCACGCTCAAGCGCAACATCTTGCTCGGCGATTGGCTCGGCTCCCATAAGATCAACCGCGCCTTCTACTTCTTGTGTCATCTCGGTAATGCGCTTAGCTACGTCATCAGATGTTGCGAATAGCGCCGCCGGGCGCACCAGATTGTGCCGTCCGGTCATCCACAGAAAGTCGAGCAAAAGAAGCTTCTCTTTGCCCGTCTCCGGAGATAATCGAGTCCCACGGCCTACCATCTGACAATTACCTACAACAGCAATTTTTCCGTTTCTGCGTGTTACAAGTGTTCCTAGCTCGTTTTCAACACACCAACACGATTCATTAGTATGTTGTTCTTTGGTCCATTGAGCATGCTGTCCCGAGATGGAACCGACTTTTACAAAACCTTGCTTTTTAACGTGAATATGCCAAAGATCGCATTTTCTTACTTCATTGGCCTTTTCTACTGAAACACTTGCACGGTATCCACGCTGTATTGCCATTGCTTGGAATCTTTCGATAAAGGTTTTGTTACCCTTTCCGATATCGTAGGTGAGAGTGTTGCTCTTGTTTCCGTCACCGTGGAAAATTGCTTCGAGCATTACAGCAAACTGGCGCTGTGTCATGTCATAGAGCTTCTCGCTCATATCTTTTGACAACCATGGTTCAAGACGTCCCCATCCGGTTTTGTCTTTATCGGTCGCTCTTGGCTTTCCATGTGAAATAGTCCATATGACGCAATTTCCGTGAGCATTCCAGTGAATATTTGTGCGTTTTCTGACTGAGCGAGTAAACTTAAATCCACATTCTTTGATGCAACGTTCGATTTCCTCGCAATAGCTTTTTTGTTGCTCACCTTGTGTAATGGTTATTTGACCATTTGCCTTATTGATTGAGCCGTCAGTCATAACCCACCCGATGAATGTTAGATCTGCATCTGAAAGTGGAACTCCTGTAAACTTTCCATTTCCACACACCGGAATATAGGCACCATCTCTCATATCAGCAAGATTTTGAGCTTCTTTAATCTTCCATCCTTTGCGGCGCTTGTTGTCATAGATCATGCGGTGGTGATTAGTTATGCGGATATCGGTTGATTGTCCGTTGATTGAGCAGAAAAATTCGTCATCATCAAGTGGTCTACGTACTTTAGCAAGTGCGGGAACAAATCTTGTTTCTTCCGTCTTGGTATTAAAAGCTAGTACTTCTTCTCCAACCTCTACATCATGTTTCCATCCATCACGCGTTAGGACTTCTGTTTGTTCATCTAGGCAATATAGCCCCCTACTCTTGGTTGGTCGAAGACACACGATACAGTCCACTGAGGGACAGTCCCAGCCTTCCGTGAGCAGCATGGAGTTGCAGAGTACCTGATACTTTCCGCGGTTGAAGTCTGAGAGGATCTCCTCTCTGTCTTCGCTTTGTCCGTCCACTTCGCAGACGATAAGGCCGCGCTCATTGAGCTTCTCGGCAAACGCCTTTGCGGTCCTCACAAGCGGTAGAAACACCACGGTGCGTCTGTCTTGGCAGCGCGTAACCATGGCGTCCGCGATAGCGTCAAGATATGGTTCTAGAGCGTCTCCAAGCTGTCCCGCTTGGTAGTCTCCGTGCGTTACTGACACGCTCGATACGTCCAGCTCAAGCGGTACCATCTCGGCTTCTATCGGGCAAAGATATCCGTCCTTGATGGCTTGTGCGATGCCATACTCAAAAGCGATGGAATCGTACACTTCTCCGAGGTCTTTCTTGTCTGCCCTGTCGGCGGTCGCGGTAACCCCTAGTACTCGCGCGCCCTTGAAGTGATCGAGGATGCGGATGTAGCCTTCCGCTAGCGTGTGATGTGCTTCGTCTACGATGATCGCGTCGAATCTGTTCGGTGCGAAGGCGTTAAGTCTGTCTTGTCGCATGAGAGTCTGCACTGAACCGACCGTGACACGCGCCCATGAATTGAGCGATGTGCTTTCAGCTTTTTCAAGTGCGGACTCTAGGCCGGATGTGCGTTGAATCTTGTCTGCTGCTTGCTCCAAGAGCTCGCCGCGGTGCGCAAGAATAAGAGAGCGGCCACCTGTTGCAGCCACTCTCTTTACAATCTCAGCAAAGCAGATAGTTTTACCGCATCCTGTTGCCATAGAAAGAAGAGTCCGGCGATTACCGGACTCCCATTCGCGAAATACAGACTCTACCGCTTCGACCTGATATGGTCTTAGCTCCATGATTACAACGCTCCATACTTACTCGCGCCTGTAGCTGGTGCTAGTGCTGGTACTGGCGCAGGAACTGATGGAGCGGTGACATACGCCGGAACAGTTGCAGTAGTTGCAGTAGTGGCCGAATTGTCGTAAAGGAACTTCTCGACCTCGTTGTACTGCTTGTTGTTGTATTCACGATTTTTGATAAGCGCCCTTCCCTGAGCACCAATGACACGCGACCACGGCATAGCATAATTAACGCCTTCCGGCATGTCCGCCGCAATCAATCGGCAGCTCTTAAAGAAATGTGTCAGCTTCCACTTTTGATTAGATACAAGGAACAGATTCACAAAGACGGTAGTCTCCTGAATGCCATTCGAGCATTTAAGCGCCAGCTTTGCGACTGAACACGCCGGAAGCTTTGAGCTACCGTCATAATGCCCCCGCTCGAAACTTGTGACGGTGAAGTTATACTCCCCTGGTTCGAGCAGAACAAACTCCGGCTCCTTCTCGACGGTGATCTCTTCGTCCCATCCGATAGCGCGTACTTCTTCTGCCATGATTTTTTCTCCTTTTTTCTATGGCTGGATTACTTAAACGGCACAGGGATTGACTTCGCCTGTGCGACCTCACGATTGGACTTGATGCGATTTAAGAATGTCGGCCATCCTGCCACGAGGTAATCGACAAAGCCTTGTTCGTAGTCTGCTACTGCGCAATCTTCCGGGTAGTTCCCAGTCTGTCCGACATTAAAGCGCAGCTCTTCGTCTGTCACATGATCGATTGCCATAAGGTCAACAAGATTGCTGAAGCTTGCCGGGTAGTTTGGACGCACATACGCCGGTGCTGTAGTAGTGGTGGTGGTAGGTGTCGTGGCTGGCTGTGATGGCGTTTCTGCGGCTTTCTTAGGTGCTGCGGTAGTAGTAACCGGAGCAGGTTTTACGGCATCGCTCACGCTCTCCTGTGGCTTTGCGTCTGCCATCATATCGGGGATAGCTGCCGCAAGCTCTTTCGGCATCTTGCCAAGCTCCAAGGGCAGCTCTTCGGGCAGTCCAAAGCGGTTCTTTGCGTCCCATGTGGTCGCGTGCGTCGTGCGGATAATACGACGTCCACCGGTAGCCTTAGCCTTGCCACTCTTCGTCGTCTCGACGTAGGTCTTGTAGTCACAAAAAAGGACCATATCCGCCCACTCTTTGATCATTGGCGAGACTTTTTTCGTCAACTTCAGTTCGAATCGGTCATAGGCTCCTGATTCGTCGGGACGCTCAAATTTCCGGAGATCAGAATGTCCGACCAGAACAACGTTTCGTCCGTGCTCGACAATCTCCGAGCAGAGGTCAAGCAATTTGCCGTATTCCTCTTGAAGGATGGTATAACCTTTCCCGTAACCCCATTCTTCGATACTTTTCTTACCGTCGCGTGCCATGATGTGCGCCGCACACATGCGCTCTGCTGCATCTGCAGTATCGATGACAACAGACGAGCAATTCACGCCACCATCGCGTACTTCGCGCAGCTCGTCTAAGAGCATCGACCAAGATGTAGGGCGCGGAAGACGTGCAACGGGGAGCTGCTTTGTACCAGCTTCGATATCAATGTAAACAGGACTTGGCCACATCGCGGCAAGGGTGGATTTGCCGATACCTTCAGGGCCATAAATAAGCGTTTTGATTGCGGTCTTTTGCACGCCGCAAATAAGATCGTATTTACTCATATTAGAGTTCCTTCCATGTATGCGTGGTGGTGGCAGTTGCCTTCTTGGTAGCCTTCTTGGCAGGCTTAGACGCTTCTTCTGCGCCATCCCATCCGATGGCTTTTGGCGTCTTTGGAGCTGGCTCTGCGAGGTCTTGGCCCTCAATGCGGCCGTCCACAATAATCACGGTGCATGAGTCATCTGTGGCCACGCGAGTACCGATGATCTGCAGTCCCTCGCCCTTCGCCCACTCGCCGAACTTCTTAAGCTCGTCGGTGTCGAACTGCTCAAGCTTATCGACCAACACAAAGCCACACTCTGGCTTAGTAGCGCGCACAATAGCCGTAGCAACGACCAACTGCTCTGCTCCGCTCATATCTCCCCACGTGTGGTCTTTGTAGGTAAGCGCTCCGTCGTCATCAATGGATAGCTCCGGCAATGGTAGCGGTGCACCATCGAGCAGAGACCGGCACTCATTGCGCAGATCATCGAGCTTTGCGGTAAGCGCGTCGTATTCAGCTTCGGCTTGCGTAGCCGCATCTACTGCTTCTGCTTTCGCCTGATTGCCACGAACCCGCTCGTTAATCGTCTCGATGTTTGCAATGGACGCTTCAATTTCCTCGGTGCTCTCAAGCTCGATTTCTGCCGTGCTTTTCTCGAGTACTTCTGCGTCATGATGTGCCTGTATCGCATCTAGACGTAGGTTATTTGCCTTCGCTTCGGCTTCTTTCAGTTGTCGCTTTAACTCGTCCACACGCTCAACTGCAGTCTTCGCGGCTTCGTCGGCGAGCGTTGCTTTGCGCGCAGTCTCTTCGGCGTTCTGCTTAGCCTTAAGCTTCTCGCCATTGCGTGTAAGAATCGCTTGTTGCTCCTGTATAAGCTCTGACGCGCTTACCGGCTCTTCCGGAGCATCGTCGTAGTGTGGGAGCTTTTCCGCATGTGCACGCTTAGACTTAGCGTCGCGACCTACCAACTGACGATCTTGGAAGGTTGCACGAATAGATCCGTCAATCTTTGCGAGTTCCGCGTCGATGCCAAGCGTCTGCAGAAGCGCGGTTGCTTTGTCGGCGTCCGAGCCGTTCATGAAGCGCGGAATATTGAGTGCCAACTGACTGACAAAATCGTTTAGAAGTTGCTGTCCTGCTTTCTTGCCCATGGTGTCGGTGACATGGAGCGAGCCGTTCTTGCCTTTGCGCTCAACTACAACCCCGTTATCAAGCTCAATGTGGAGCTTTGCGGGTGTTGCTCCGCCTTTGCGATTGGGGTCATCCGGCTTTAGCTTGTCGCCGCCGAGCGCCCATGCAATAGCATCGAGTACGCTCGTTTTGCCTTGGGCGTTCTTGCCGCCAATGACAGTCAAGCCGTCTTTTGTCGGCTCAAGCTCGACGGCACGTATGCGCTTAACGTTTTCCAACTCAAGCGATGATATCTTTACAGACATTTAATCCCTCCAGCAGTAGGCACCGGCAAGCACTAAGCCACAAAGAGCAGCGAAGGCATAGACACCGAACGCGTCGTATATAAAAAGAAAGAAAGCGGGAAGTACTCCCGTTAGTGCAAGTACAGCAAGAAGAAGGGCGCACCCCTCTTTTATGTGCTGTAAAATAGGTTTGTCATCGGCTGGTGGCTCGTATGACACGCTCTTGTGGTGTTTGCCCACTGCAAGAGCATTTTTAGTGGTTGTCATGATCTCCTACTCTTTCGTAATCAGGTACAAAACACCGAGTGTCGCGATACATGTACCGGCAACAATGGCTCCAAGCGGCCATCCATACGCACCGCCCACGCCAATAGAAACAGCCGCAATACCGATATAGATATAGGCTGCTGCCAACTTACTTGACTTCTCGTCCATCTATCCCACCATCTCCTTCATCCACTTAAAGAGGTCTGTGCGCCTGACACGCCGACCGCGTACATATCCGTGCGGCATAAGCGACGGAAGCTCTGCACGCCTGATGGCAGTGCGGATTACTTTCTGCGAGAATCCGGAGATCGCCGACGCTTCGGAAATTGAAAGCGTTAGTGGCCCATCCGGAGCCGCAAAGTTCGAGTTCTGCATACGTGCTCCTTTCTCTAGTTACTTCCGATAAATCAGTGCAGTTCTTTCTATGAGGGCTGCCAACGTGACAGATAGAGGACACTGCCGGCTCCCCCGGTTTGTGCCGTCGTATCTGGTATTCAGCTTTCAAGGTACGAGTAGTGCTTGGTAGTGCTTAGTGCTTTACTGGCTCGCCGAGAACGTCGGTAATTGAGCAACCGATTGCAGAGCAAATGGCAAGTAGGGTTGTAACGGCGGTGTTCGGATTTTCTCCGCGCTCAATACGAAAAATCGTGTCTTGCGTTACTCCGCTTTCATACGAGATTTCACGTACCGTCTTGCCGCTTGCCTTTCTCAGCTCTCGTAGCTTCTGACCATTCATGTTTTCACCTCCTTTGTATTACCCAATTGGGTAACTGTGTAAGTTTATACACCCGTTTGGGTAATTATGCAACAACATATTGTAAAAATTTTCTATTTTGGGTAAATTATGAAAACATCGATTACCAGAGGGGGTAATAGTGACCATTGAAGAATGTCTTCGTCAATTTATGATTGATGATTATGGAAGTGTTAAAAAGTTTGCTGAATGCGCTGGTCTTCCGCCAACTACGGTATATAACGTTCTGACTCGTGGAGTCAGTGGCTCTGGATTTGAGATAGTCCAAAAGATATACAACACACTCGGCCTTCATTACACAGTCAGAGGATTTGAAACAGACTATGACTACGAAGATTTGCGAGCGAAACGTGATGAATATCTCAATAAAAGAAATGGCGGATTCGTCGAAGTCCCCCTCCTTGGCCGTATAGCAGCTGGCGTTCCTATAAAAATGGATCTAGTCGAGACTACTGTTCTTTGTCCGGCTGAAATCCGCCGCCGTCATCCTAATGCGTTCTTCTTGACTGTTGATGGCGAGAGCATGAACAACGTCTTACCAAATGGATGCTATGCGCTAGTAGATCCGGAGAAGAAGTCTCCCGTTGTGGATGGAACAGCGTACGCGGTCTGCGTGAATGGTTATGACGCGACCATCAAGCGTATTAAGCAACTGGAAAACGGCGTAGAGCTTATCCCAGACTCTAAAGACCCCACCTTCCATGCTCAGGTCTACGATAAGACGGTAGAAGGCACAGAAAGTATTACCATCATCGGTGAAGTGGTGTGGTACTCCATACCATTTGATTTCAAAATCTAAGAGAAAGGGAAGAAATGAAGTATCAGAAGTTTGTCATGGTCGGCGCGGGACTAGCACTCTCGCTGGCTCTCACGGCTTGCGGTGGTACGCCACAGCAGAGCACGCAAGGCACAACGCAGACAGAGACGAAGCAGGAACAGCAAGCGCCTGCCAAGAAAGACTTTGACGGCTCAAAGCAAGCAGAAGTCGGAGAAGGCTCTGTCATGCTCACTACCGCAGCCGGCACTACAGAGAATGGCAATGTGCCAAAGCTAACAATCTCGAAAGATACTCAGCTGACACAGATTGAGGTCGATACAAAGGACCTCGACCGTTCCGCTGTAACGCATATCTATGTTGACGGAATCGAGAATACAAAAGGCAATATGGGAGATTCTCAGAAGTCTATCGACCTTTCAGGCGATGCACTGAAGGCTGGCGACCACACTGTTGAGGTAGTCCAGTTTAAGGGCGACGATACATCCGGAGAAGTAGTCTTCTACCGCAAAGTTAGCTACCAGGTCGCGAATTAAGCAACAAAAAAGCTCCCTCACATCCGCCAAGACGACAAGGGAGCCAGCCACCACCGAAGGAGGCATGAAACAATTATGCCACGAAAACCAATGCGCAGTAACTGGGGTAGCGTAACTGAAATCGAAAAAAACAAGCGCTACCGTATCCGGTATTGGTCGGAAACAAAAGACGGTTATAAGCGTGCGTCTGAGACGGTGCGCGGTACTAAGCGCCAAGCATACGACAGACTGGCCGCGCTCAGGCTCAACCACTCAGAAGACGCACCGGCGCCCACGCTTGGCCAAGTATGGGGTATGTGGGTGCTTCCACGCCTAGAGAAACGATGCGCCGACCATGAAATCTCATACTCGACGTATGCCAATTACACACGCACGTGGCGCCTTGTGTTCGTTAGCCGTGGATGGTCATCGCTTCCAGTCGATACCGTTCGTCCAATGACTGTACAGGGTTGGTATGACGAAATAACCAAATCACAGGCTCACTTCGTCAGAATTATACTGGGCGCAATTTACGCAGAGTGTGAGCTCCGCGATGTCTGTTCTGCAGATGTTGCTCGAAGACACTACCACATGCCTAAAGCAGGGACCACGCGTGATGCTGGAATTTGGACGCTTGAAGAGTTGCGTCAGATCTATGCAACTTTACGCGGAACATACCTTGAAGCTTGGTTTATTTTGGCCGCATTTGGTGGACCTCGTATCGGGGAAGCTCTAGCGGTTCGTAACTCAGAAATTGAACTCGTTGAGTTTGACGAAGTGCCTGTGGCGGTCGTACCTATTACAAAGCAATGGACGCAAACTGATGAGATTGTGAATACATTAAAGACGAAGCAAAGCATCCATCCGGCTGTTGTCCCGGGACCTCTTGGAGCGCGTCTTTATGAGCTCGCACAGGCGTCTGAAGATGAATGGATACTGCAAGGACCAAAAGGTATGCCAATGACGCAGAGAAGACTTCTTCGTGTGTGGAAGATGGTTTGTCGCGATGCTGGTGTTAAGCATCATCCAAAGGGAAAGCTGCGTAATTCGTGGCAAACGTTCACCCACTGGGAGCTAGGCATTGAGCGTGAGAAGATAGAGCGCATGATGGGTCATAAAGGTTCAAGCGTCACAGAGATCCACTACGATAAGCCGGAAGCAGAAATGCTCGCGAAGGCTGCCGCAGAAGCCTATAAGCTACATTCATATGCTGATAATTGGGACGAATTGGGACTCGAATAGTAGCTATATAGCCGTTTACCTGCTTCTATTGTGTAATAAAATACACTAAAAAATATAGAACAGCCGTAAATGTAAGATTCAATGAGCACAAAAAATTCTGCACTGTTCTTATGGACTTATAAACTTGATATTATACGAATACCGTTTTGATAAGGTGATATTCTGACTGATAAAAGATAAGAAATTCAATCTGAATCTTGGAATATATTGCCTAACTATCACCAAGATATTCTTACGCTTATTAGGTAACATAATGTCAAAGGCGGTGATAGTATGCGGATCCTTCTAGCTGAAGATGAAAAAAGAATGGCTGCAGCCATTGTGGCTCTCTTAAAGCAGGAAAAATACGACGTCGATCACATGGCGGACGGCGTATCCGCACTTCTCGCCCTAGAAAGCAATATGTACGACATCGCAATCCTTGATGTCATGATGCCTAAAATGAACGGCTTTGAAGTCTCTCGTAAAGCACGGAGTAAAGGAATCACCATCCCCATTTTGATGCTGACGGCAAAAAGTCAGCTGGACGATAAGGTCGAGGGTCTTGATAACGGTGCCGATGACTACCTGACAAAACCATTCCATACCGCAGAACTTCTCGCCCGCCTACGCGCTCTAGGGCGGAGAAGCTCTAACTTTCAAGATAGCGTTCTGCACTTTGGAGACCTCTCGCTTGATACTTCAACCGCAACGATTACCTGCAATTCTTCGGGACAGAGCGTTCGCTTGAGCGAGAAAGAATTGCGCATCCTGGAGTATATGATTGGAAGCCACGGTCGGATTGTGACGCGCGACCAGCTTGCCATTAAGATCTGGGGTTTTGAAAGCGACGCTGAATACAACAACGTGGAGGTGTATATGTCTTTCACGCGTAAAAAGCTGGCATTTGTCGGCTCAAAGGTAGAAATCAAAGCCGTTCGCGGTTTGGGATATGAATTGAGGGAACAAACTGTTTAGGAAATCCAAAAGAAAAATCATTCTCTCCATTATGGTGTCGCTTGTCCTGTTGTTCGTGGTGACGCTGTCCGTAATCCTGTTTGCCAGTTCTCGGGAAATCAGACAGAAAAACATGGACATGCTCAACCGTTATGCCGATCAGTATTCAATGCAGCAGAAATCGGAGACCGCTGGTCAGTCTCGCGCTGACAGCAAACCGGAGAACCAAACAGGAAATCAACCGAACAACCAACCGCAAAACAAGCCTGAGAATCAGCCTCCGGAAGACAAGCCAGACTACGAACTTTCCACGTTCTACTCTGTTACTTTTTCATCTGACGGAAACGTTCTCTCTGTTTTTGATGGAGAAAAAACAATCTATTCAAATGATGAGCTGACAACGCTTGCACGACAAATTTTGGACGAAGGCCACCCTTCCGGAAGAAAAGACAATCTCTCTTATGTGACACGTCAGAAAGACGGCTATACCCTTGTAGCATTTATGGACAACACGGTATCGGAAGGCGGCCTCAGAACGATGATGCGCAATGTTCTCATCGTAGGAGGAGCTTCCATTGTTGTACTGTTTTTCATTTCCGTGTTCCTGGCAGGACGAATCATCCGCCCTCTGGAAGAAAACGATACGAAGCAAAAACAGTTTATCTCGAATGCAAGCCATGAGCTCAAGACCCCAATTTCAGTAATTGGTGTTAACGCCGAAATATTGTCCCGGGAACTTGGCAAAAACGAATGGCTCTCTAATATCCAGTATGAGAATAATCGCATGGGCGAGCTGGTCGAGCAGCTCCTTGAGCTGTCGAGCGCAGAAAATAAAGAAGTGTCCATGGAAGAACTTGACTTCTCCCATGTTGTTACAGGAGAGGTTCTCGCCTTTGAAACACTTGCGTTTGAGAGAGGGAAAACACTTCAGAGCACTATTGAAAAGGAAATCACTCTTACCGGCAATCAGAATCAGCTTACGCAAGTTGTGGCCGTATTGTTGGACAATGCCATGAGACACACAACGGGAAATCAGATTGACCTGATTCTACAGAAGCGAGCACATAACGCCGTTCTCAGCGTTACCAATGACGGTGAAGAGATTCCACCTGAAAAATTGGAGCATCTTTTTGACCGTTTTTATCGCGTTGATGAAGCACGGAATAGTGAGGATCATCACTATGGATTGGGCCTCTCGATTGCAAAAGCGATTGTCGAGAAGCACGGTGGAAGCATTGAAGTTTCCTGCTCTGGAGGCAAGGTAACCTTTACCGTTTTGCTTCCAATCAGGCTTGTAAAGCATCATTTTTAAAAATTTTGCAAATTCAATCTTTGTTCAATCTTCGTTTTTTACTATGTCCTCGTCAGATGCAAGGAAGTAACAAACTTACTTCCTTGCATACATCAAATGAGACGCAAAGGAGGCGCTCATTATGAAATGGACGAGAAGAGACGTAGTGCTTGGTCTGCCTACCTTGATGGCTTTTAACCTTATCGGCTGCACGGCAAAGACCAATGCCGCCACGAACGATGAAACTGCAACTACCACAGAAACTGATAAAAAAGCATCCGGTGCCACACAGATTACTGCTGCCGAAATTCTGGATGGCTATGCATTCACCAGTACTGCTGCTGATGAAAATGCAATTCTTGTAAACACGGCAGATGAGGTGACTATAAGCAATTCAACTGTCGACAAGACCGGTGATTCCGATGGCGGAGACGACTCCAACTTCTACGGTAAAAACGCTGCAGTCCTCGTTGAGGGAGGTTCAACCACTACGCTCACAAACCTCACCGTTACTTCAGACGCAAAGGGTGCCAACGGCATCTTCAGCTACGGTGGCAACGGAGGTCACAACGGTGGTGACGGAGATGGTACCAAGGTCATCATCAAAGACTCCATCATCACGACAACCGGCGACGGCTCTGGCGGCACTATGACAACCGGTGGTGGCATCACCAATGCCTCTAATCTAACGGTTACCACCAACGGTCAGTCTTCTGCAGCTATTCGCACCGATAGAGGTGGCGGAACGGTTTACGTAGACGGCGGTACCTATACCTCAAACGGTCTTGGTTCTCCGGCCATCTACTCCACGGCAGAGATTCACGTTGCTAACGCTGCACTTGTCTCCAACCTCTCCGAGGGTGTTTGTATTGAGGGTTTGAACTCCATCGAGCTCACTGATTGCGACCTCACGGCAAACAACACCAAGTGCAACGGCAACGCAACCTTCATGGACACCATTATGATTTACCAGTCCATGTCCGGAGACGCCGCAAGTGGTAATTCAACCTTCGCTATGACCGGCGGATCGCTTACCAGTAAGAATGGCCACATGTTCCACGTTACTAATACAAACGCTGACATTGAGCTCAACGGTGTCAAGTTGACCAACGAAGACACCGCCAACGTTCTTATTTCTGTCTGCGACGACGGTTGGAATGGCGGCAACAACAAGGCCACCTTCAACGCTAAGGCACAGGATTTGACAGGAGCCGTTCTCGTTGGAAATAACTCTACGCTTGCTCTGAACCTTACCGAGGGATCCACGCTTGAAGGCTACGTTGACGGCAATATTGTTAACGCCGCTAATCAGACCGTTTCCACCGAAGTTGGCACCGTTACCGTAACGCTGGACACCAACAGTACTTGGACTTTGACAGCAGACAGCCACGTCACCGAGTTCACGGGTACTGCAACAAATGTTATTGCTAACGGACACACATTGTACGTAAACGACACGGCACTCACCGGAACTAACTAAGGGAGCCGCACAGCAAAAAAGAGCGGACTCTAGCAATGGCGGTTAAGTCTCAACCGCCATCGCCCCTCGCTATCGCTCGCATCTGAAATAGCATATTATTGTTATCAAGAGTTTTCCGTTTGCACGTATGTTTTGCGTATACAACTTATGGTGTCGCTGATTGATTATGTGTTACAACTTACTCTGCGAGACCAAGGAGAGAGGAACTATCATGGCATGCTTTCTTGTCAGCGGTGGAGAAGCCGTCGTAGTCACAGCTATTCGCGCTAAAGTTAAGAAGAAGGAAGAGCAAGAAGGCATCGTCGATGCCAAAGGCAACCAGCTGACAGATCCTTCTCAACATGGAATCTGCTGGACACGCAAACTGAGCTGGCTCATGAACATGCTTTGGGGCGGCGTGTTGCTTCTCTGCATTGAGCACATGTGGCACGGCGAGGTTGTACCGTTTCCTCCCTTCCTCACGGCTATGAATACTCCGGAAGAAATACCGGCCATGCTTGGTGAAATGGCAACGGTTGGCGTGAGTATGGCCATTCTCGTCACCACTGTCTGGTTCGTAACCACACTTGTTGCTGACTATACGGTTAAGCACACAACGCTTCTTACGGTTCAGGCAGCATAACCATGACCTTAGCTATTACACTTGCATGCGCGGCTGTCGCTACGGTACTTTGGTACGCAAAAGCTCCCGACAACTCCATGAGATTTGGCGTTCTTGCTCTTATGTATTGGGGTGCCGTGCTTATGTGGCTTGTCGATGGTATGTATCGCCTGTTAGATGGAGAACCGTTCATCGAGATAGTTGATGCTGCGGTCATGTTCAATGACGCGATGCTCGGATTTCTCGTTGCTATCGTAGGCCTTGCGGCCTGGACCGTGTACCTTGTTATCAAGGATCCCAAGCATGTTCTGAGAAAAACAACAACGCATGTATCATAAATGGTTCAAAAACGGAATTGCCTTTGCGATATTGATTTGGTCACTGGACATGCTCCACTGCTTCATCTCCCGAGTCTATCCAAACAGTAGCAATCCCACGTGGTAGGCCGCACATCCCAAAAGAAGCGCCGAACAAATATAGAAGGCAGCAGTTATACCAACCCACTTTGGTGAATGCGCCTCGGCAACAGTCATGGAACAGCTTGCGGCACACGGCACATTGAACGTAAATGCAAAGATAAATGCAAGCGCTTCTGGCGCCGAGATACGCGCGGCGATAAGCTCGCCAATGTTGGGTGCTACGGTCGCTGAACCTGAAACGGCACTCATAATAACCGCGTTAGGAGTCGATCCACCTGCAAACAACGCAGAAAATACTCCCACAGCCGACTCTTTGACGGCCAATGCACAGACCCAGGCAGTAAATGTTTCCCAACCCATACCAAAGATACGTGTCACCGGCTCAATCGCTATACCAATGGCATAAAGTGCGGAATCTTCTATGTTGCCGCTTGCAGTATAGGTAAGCAGCCAAATTCCCAATGTAAATACCGCCACCACTTTAAATGCACGGCGGAACATGCTCCAACATTTGATAAGTGCTCCACGCAACACGTTCTTCGCACGTGGTTTATGGTAGGGCGGAAGCTCCATAACGAGACCGGATCGATCTCCTTTGGGAACAAGATGCGGTCCGAAGATAATACCAATGAGCCACATAAGCAACAGGCTTACCGCGAATATGGCAACAATTACAAGCGGAGCCCCTACACCAAAGAAAGTCACAGCCAGCACGGGCACAATCCCCCACGTAGATCCGCATGGAATAGCCCAAGCCATCATCATCGTGAGCATACGCTGACCCCATGAGTCAATAACGCGCGCGCCTGAGACACCTCCCATGGTACAGCCAAAACACATAAGAAACGGCATGAGCGATTTGCCCTGCAAACCAAAACGAGAAAGCGTTTCATCAAACACATAGGAGATACGAGCCATGTATCCCCATTCCTCATATGCGAGAAACACGAGGTTAATGCCAAAAACGTAGCCTGTCATCATAACCGCGAAGCACAAGCTATTGGCAACAACACCCCAAAGTATACTGGCAAGAATCGCCGGAGCCCCTGCATTAATAAGCGCCGCTGCTGCCATTTGACCCAAACTGGATATGCCGCCACCCAAAAGCATGATAGGTGTCGCCGGAATGAACGCAAGTACGAAGCCAACCAAAATCATGGCAATGGCAAGCGGTTTTGATGCGCGCGATGCAGTGGCTAAGCGGTCAAAACGGGAAAGCGTATGAGTTGCCTCTGGTGCAGTCTCGGCGCCCTCAATGATCTTCTCGATCCACGCAAACTTTGCCGCACCACGCCCTTGGATGGTGTCAGCACGGTGAGACATCTCAATGTTCAACAACTTAGTATCGAGAAGAGGCTTCTTGCTCAGTGCGCAATCGATAGCCTCAAGTAGCACATCATAATTTGAACTTTCAGCCGCCACGAATGGCACAACAGGAATGCCAAGGCGCTGCTCAATTTTCTTCGCATTGATGCGTTTACCTTGTTGCTCAGCGACGTCCATGAGATTGAGTACAAGTACACAAGGCGCGTCAGGAGCAATACAGGCAAAGTCAGCCAGCATATACAGGCTGCGCTCAAGTTGGGAAGCATCAGCCATCACAAGGGTTACGTCAACCACTCCCGACGTCACAAAATCCGCAGTTATCTGTTCTTCGGGCGAATTCGCCGCGAGGCCATAAGCACCGGGCAAATCAACAACCTGATACGTTGCATCACCGCGACAAAATTCGCCTTCTTTACGTTCAACCGTCTTTCCCGGCCAATTGCCCACATGCTGACGAGATCCCGTGAGGCCATTGAACAGGGTTGATTTGCCCGAGTTCGGCTGCCCTAAAAGCGCTATGCACGCATCGCCACGTTTCGTAAATTCAACCGAACCATGCGAGCAGTGCTCACAAGAGGATTTTACACTTGCGCAGGCCTCACAGCTCATGAGAGAACCTCCACTTCGATGTTTTTGCAATCGGCACGATCAATGGCAACCACACTGTCTCGTTCAAACACAAGAAGCGGCCTCCGTTTGGCATTCTGCACCATTTCAATGGAACAACCTTCGGTAAGCCCTATGGCCGTTACGCGTGACACGAAGCGGTCTGTTCCCAAAACGGATGTGATTATCCCCTTTTGTCCCGTTTCCATCTCATTGAGTTTCATGTTATTTCCTTTAATCACGTAAGATGTATTGCTAAACACCTGTTAATTAAGGAGAATATCCAAGAAGTTAGATATATGCAACTCCATTTATCCTAAAATAGCTCCATATCTCGGATGTATTGTTAACGAAAAACAAGGCAGGAATCTATGAAAAACTCTTTGCTGTCCGATTTAGTTATCCGCAAGGGTATGACGCTTTCCTTCCAAAACGAGCGTGTGGTGGAACTGAGGCTCTCCGACCCTATCGGGAAAGGTACGATGACCGGGTATATACTTTCTCCTCATGTTGTGGTGTGTTTAGTAGATTTTGCATGCGAAGAATGTCCAAGTATGATGCCAGGAAGTCAGTTTTCTGGAAACGATATTGTGGAGCATATTAAAAACGCTACCAAGACTAATTCAGTTCCGAGAAGTACCAAAAACTCGGATGCCGACAAGTGGCTTTCAATTAACTACTGCATCGAAGGTCGTTGCGAGACCGATATCCCTCACGCAGGTGTTGCCGTGGTAAGTGAAACCGATGTATGCGTGAGCTTCTCTCATACGTCAAATGAAAACTACGAGCTGCCTCGTTCGTTTCGCTATCCCCTTGCACGATACGTTGGCATCGAAGTATTCGTATGCACCGAGGTTCTCAACGAACCTGAATTCAGTCTTTTGCGTGAACCGGGCAACGACGTAGTTTATGCATGGAGTCAGGCAGGTCCATCGGCAATATTTTCAGGTGACAAGGAGCTTATAGCCCAGATGAAACGTGCGAGTTCTGCAGCCCAATCAAGCGATTGGGTACAAGCAAAACTCGCAGTACTTGAGCTTCTTTGGACGCTCTCTCGTCGCGACTACAACTTGGCTAAGCCGCGAACGTTGCTTACACCGGCACAGTTGCACATGGCAAAGACAGCACACGATCTAATAGAATCCTCACCCACCCAGCCTCATGACGCGCGAGACATAGCCTCTGATATGGGCATTTCCGCAACCACGCTTAACGGTTATTTCCAAAAAATGTACGGCATGACAGTCGCTTCGTATGCGCGTCGACAGCGAATCCGCTTAGCCAAGGAAGCACTCATGCAGGGAAAACATGTTTCGATTGCGGCATGTGAAGCTGGGTACAGCAATCCAAGCAAATTTGCTGCCGCATTCAAACGCGAAACAGGCATGACACCTTCAGAGTTCCGAAAGCGATAATCAACCCCATGTGTTACGGAAGAATTTTATAATAAAAGTGAAAACAAGAAGCTTCTTTAATTTGAAGAACCTAAACGCGAATCATTAGCAGTTCAGGCAGAATCTATGACTCACAACTACTGTCCTTGGCAATCCTGTAACGAAACCTGTTATTCATCATTGGGTATGCATTGGGCATCTATAAAAAGTACCACGGATCAAACATCGGAGATACCCATAGAACACTCTGAATGGACAATGCTCTAGTCGTAGCAATCACCGGCTATATCGGAGGATAGCCACTACAACATATAAGAATGATTAACAAAAAAATAAATACGTTGATTTTCCTAGAAATTAAACGTATAGCGCTTACTATTTAATGACGCATCTTTAAGGTGTTATTAATGTATACAATATACCAAAATAGACGATAAGGGGATACCATGGATATTAAACCGTCATTGTGGTCGTTTGATGATTTCTTTAGTACAAGACCACGTTTAATAATACCGAGATTTCAACGTGAATATTCTTGGGAGGAAAAGAATTACAAGCAATATCTTAATGATATGTATCATTGTTTACAGATAGAAAATGACGAATTAATGGTATCTAATTATTTCCTTGGAAATATGTTGTTTGCCCCTCAAGATGCAAATAATAAAGATTCCTTTCTTGATGTAATAGATGGTCAACAAAGACTTACTACAATCACTATTCTTCTTTCAGCACTTGCAAAAACATTTAATGACATTGGAATGAATAAACAGGCAAGTAGAATTTTCGATTACTACATACTTCCATCTAACGATGATGATGACCCTCAACGTATTATTAGGACAAAAACTAGCGATCCCTACTTCGCGGATTTAATTCAACAAAAAAACATCGCTCTAGGAAAAGTTCCCATTGAGAAGCAATGTCAACCAAATAATGAGGAAGAAGAAACAATTAATAATACGTATCAGTTCTTTCTTAAGGCATTTGAAGAGAGGAGGGTTAGGAGTGATTTGTCAAATCAACTTAATTCAGGTAATTTGAATAAAATCGATTATAGTGACATCTTAAAAGCAATACGTAAACAAGTTCTTAATACTCAATTTATATCGATTGTTGTCAGCAGCCAAAGCGAAGGTTATAGATTGTTTGAGAGTCTTAATAGCAAAGGAAAACCTTTATCGAACGTTGATATGGTTAAAAATGCACTTTTTGAACTTTTGAATGAAACAGAGCCTTCTGATTTTGCTTCAAATATGTGGAATGAACTACATAACAACTTGGCCGGAACTCAGGTGTCATTGGCAGATTTTTATTATCTATTTTGGCGCTCTAGATATAACAATACTTCAGAGAATAAGCTGTACGATGCATTTAAAAAAGAAATAAAAAAGAACACAAAAGATTACAAGGAGTTTCTTGAGAGTTTAGTTAAAGCGTCTAGCCTACTCAAACAAGTCGTTAACCCAGATCTCAAATACTTTAAGAATAAAAAAGCATATATACCTTTTGTAAACAGTTTGAAACGCATTGATACTGAATTGGGCATACGTCAAGCACGTATTGTTTCGATTGCTTTATTCGATGCGTATGAAAGAACAATACTTAAACGTAAAGACCTCGAAAGTGTCGGCATCATACTGGAGGATTTTCTCTTTGCTTACACATCTGTTACATCAGGCAGGGCCAATAGGTATGCGGGGAAATTCTCTTCATTTGCTAGAGAGCTACATAAAATTACAGATAGAGACAGGGCGCTGAAGCTAATAGCTAAGTTAAGGGCTAACCTAGCAGAAAAGTATCCTGATAGAGATCAATTCATTGCTGGATATAAGAAACTCATATATTCTTCGAAAAGAACTACTAAATCTAGTGAAAATATGAAGGCAAAATACGCTTTACGTAGGTTGTCTGACTTCTATACAAGTGGCTATACCTTAGTGGAGCCAACAGTAGAACATATAATGCCAGACAATGGGACATCTCCATCTATTTTAATTGGCAATCTTTTAATGATTGAAGGATCGCTCAACGGAAAAGCGGATACCTTGGACTTTAAAGAAAAGATAAAAATATTCAAGGATTCAAAGAGTGATTTTGTTAAGGACTTCACAAGAACTTACCAAGATTGTTCCAGCTGGAACGATCAGACGATTGCCAATCGAATGGAACAAATGGCTGAGATAACCTATGATCAAGTGCTGACTTCTTTTATTGAAAATAGAAGTAGCCATTGATAATTGGCACAGTTCTCAGGTTTTGAACTGTACTTCAAAACTTGAACACGTTTCTTTTATCCGATCACTAGTTTTTCATGCACCTAATCCTTCTCTTGCTGGCACTTACCAAAGACTCCAACAAGCTGTTTGAGCCATGCAAGAGAAGCTAGTCCAAGCTTATAAATGTGATTGCTCACTATTCAGACTTAGGAGGAATGTTCAAATCAAGCTCTGTTTTCTGCTTTTGTTCCGTTACAGTACCGTCCTTTGCACTGTTATAAGCAGTAGTCAAAATGGCTTTTGGATTAGAAATTCCTACAAGAGATCCTGGAGTCTTTGAAACATTAGGTATAAAGAAATAGAATTTCTCGCCAGGCTCTACAAACGTATTGCCGCTGGCATTGAGAGGTCCCGTTATGTCGCCAAGCCAAAATTCTGTATAGAGAACATCTGAATACTTATTGATAATCTCAAAAACGTAACCCTCTTGAGAAGTTCCCGGGACCTGAGCAACAGCATATAGGCTCATGTGTAACTTTTCAGTATCAATAAGAGTCTTATTAACCTCTCGAGTTATTTCAAATTTCTTTTCTTTTAAGTCATTAAACGTAGACGTATGGGGAATGGTGCCCTTGTTGGTCAGCTGGTCAAAAGGTTCGTAGGCAACACTTGAGTAGTCTCCTGCGGTTTTTGAAACTTGCTTAAGCTCAGCATCCGTTTCATCCGAACCCTTAAGTCTTAACCTACCTGTACTTGTATTGATGCTGCCTGTAAAAGTACCTGCAGTTCCTTCAAGGGTAACCGTAATTTTACCATCACCGTCAGCAGTCCAAGTAAATGGTTTCTGCACCCCAAAGCGGATAAACGTGCCAGTACCATCCTCAGCAAAATTAAAAGCATATATTGCCTGGAACTGTTCGCTGATCTTAGAGTATCCCTCCTCAGCCATGGTGCCTTGTTTAGGATCATAGATATCGTATGCTTCCCAAACGCCTACAATCTGTCCGGCTGAACTTTTGTTTTCCTTGGCAGCTCCCTTGTTTTCTGAAGAACACGCAGCAAGTACTCCTGTTACAGAAAGTACCAACGCAAGTACACACGCTAACAGCATTTGACGCTTTTTCATAGAACATCCTTTCAGGGGTGCAGTGTCAAAGCAAAAAATATAAGTTTCTAACAAATTAATATGTTACAACAAAATTTAATAAATCAGAAAATTTTAGATTCTCCATATCTCCGTTCATATCTTCGCGAAGTATGTTACGACATACGACAACACGCTAATTCACTACAAGCTTGTAGCCATCCTCTGACTTTTGTATTCTCCAGGTTATGGACGTAGCCGAACTCACCAATGATGCATCATGTGAAACAAGTAAAAGCGCTCCTGGATATACGGACAGCAGTCGCTCAAGAGCCTCTGTGGATCCAAGGTCAAGATAATTCGTTGGCTCATCCATCACAAGAAGTTCGGGTGATTCCAAAATCCCTAACGCAAGCATGAGCTTTCTCATTTCACCTGGACTTACGGTATCTCCCTCAAGAATACAATCTGGATCTGAGTTGAGCTGCGCCACAATGGAAAGCACTTGCCCACGCTGGGCACTTGAAAGCTCTCTCATCTTCTTCAACGTTTTTTCTTTCTGCAGCATATCCGGTTCCTGAGGAATATACAGTACCTTTGTATCGGCGCAACCCGTATTTGCAGAGGTTGCGTCCATGAGACTCGTGTTAATAAGGCTTGTATCAGCGGAAATGCTCGCGATAATTTTCTTAACCAAAGTAGTCTTACCAGATCCATTGTCTCCAACAAGTCCAATATGATCTGTATTTCCAATAAAGAGTGCCGGCAAGCTGAGCAAAGATTCACCAACGGCAATACGACCGGGTCCCATCCTAAAAAGGACCTCTCGCTTACTCGGCTCGGCGTTAAGCCACACGTGAGCGTCATATCGTTTTTCAACCTTACTGTCAGCAACGTCATCCTCAGCTTTTCCAAGTCTGCTCTGCATACGAGCGGACAATTTGCCTGCCTTCCCGTCTTGACCGGAAATAATGTAGTGGCGCCTTTTTGCTCTCGCATCGCTATCGTTTTTCGTAATGCCCTTCCCGCTCCTACGCGCTTGCACCCGAGACGCCTCTTCTCGACGGCGCTGAGCTTCTCGCTCTGTTCGTACCTTTTCTTTTTGTGCTATTTCTCGAGCATGAATTGCGCTTGAACGCTCTAAAGCGACCTGAGAGAATGCCTGTGAATATCCGCCGGGCCGCATGGTAGCTGTACCGTTTGCTATGAACAGACATTGCGAACAAAGTGCGTCGAGAAGTACTCGGTCATGCGAAATGAGTACTCCAATGCCTTTGAACTTTGACAACGCTGTAAACAAAGCATGCCGAGTGGATGCGTCTACATGGTTGGTGGGCTCATCAACAACAAGCACATCGGGAGCGGACCACAACGCACACGCAACCTGGAGTCGCTTCTGCTGTCCGCACGAGAGCGTGTTATACCGCCAAGGCCACTCGTCTTCTATGGACAACTCATTTCTCAACTTTATCGCCGCCCGATCGTAGGCCACAGCAAAGTCTTCGAGATTGCCCGGAGGTTCCTCTGTGCTTTGAGCGCAATATGTCGAGAAAAGCGAAGGACTCACAACTCCCACATCAGGCTGCAGAAAGCCGCACACAACACGTGCAAGTGTTGTTTTTCCGGAGCCGTTATCGCCGACAAAACCAGTCCAGCCTGCAGGAAGCGTAGCGGTCACATTGCGTATAGTAGGTTCAACTGCCAACGGATAGGTATATTCAATATTCGATAGATTAAGCTGCATGTTACCTCGGTTCTGCCGAAGGCTATGCGGAGCAGCATGCAAATTATGAGCTTCAACTGTATCTACCTTTGAATATATCTAACTGCAAAGATATCGTTATTTAGCGTGTGTTAAGACATGAATAAGCGATGCTGCACCCGTAATAGCCGTCGGCGACGTTACGTGTATTCGGGTTTATGAGTATCGCTAGTTCTTCATGCACCTGATCCCTTCTCGTACCGGCGCTTGCCAAAGGCTCCGGCAGACTGTTAAAACCATAGTAGCTTTGGAAACGCATTAAGACAAGAAAGCCTTGATAGGGCGAGAAGCCCATCTATTGGTTCGTGTATCTGAGATCTATCCGACAACAGGACCTTCATCACGCGTTTCACCAAATCTCTCAGCATCAACGATTCTCTATTAAAATCTTTTCTTTCCGAATGACAGGGATGCTAAAAGCTATGATTTCTGCCAGTATCGTAGCAAGTACATCGTATAAATCAAATACTGCACTCGTATTAATACATGGCAATAGCTCGTTAATAAAAGACATGAATATGACAGAAACACATATACAAAACAGCACTTTCTTAGAAAATTCAATATTTGAGAAGGCCTTACTTTCACCAAATACTGGACTAAAGAGCTGTTTTAACATGGCTGTTGCAATCCACGCCCCTCCAAAACTGGGTGTAAAATAAAATATAGGTACAACTGAATTGATTGAATAATAGTGTCTTAAAAGTATTGTTATCAGCCAAATCAACAATCCCAAGATTGCCATAATTTCAATGGAACTAATTTCTATTGCTCTTTTATCCAAATGTAGCACCCCCCCTTATTACATTATAATTTACCAATCACCACTTCTATAAAAGCCTTACGCCAAAATCATAAAGTAGTGATTGCGGACACTATGCAGCGCGTTTACCAGTGATTTGTTGTGTATTCAAGTATTAAAATCTTTGACGCAGTCATAGTCTATTCTTCTGCTTCCCAACGTTCTTATCGCCTATCACCATAAAAGACTTGAGCGCAGGTATACACTTCCTGCCTAAAATTACAGAGCAATATTTCACCTTGGCAAAAATTAGATTCCCCAAACGGGAACTGCCTGAACGGTTCGTGCGATGAGGTATGGCTCTGAAGTTTGGCAAACAACATGACCAAAGCCTACCTCATAACCGGGAAGGTTTTCAAGGCAGACAAAATTCTTCACAGCATCCTTTCTCACTGTCGCTGATACCTTTACCTCAACAGGATGTAGAATATGCCCATCTCGAATAACGAGGTCAATTTCTCTTTTCTTGGCATCGCGATAGAACCAGACATCGTGCAGACTTTTTCCTGAGTTCATAAAGCTTTTAAGAATCTCGGAGACGACAAACGTCTCAAAGATGTGACCTGCTGCTGCGCCATTTCGCAACTGATCAGGTGTCGTCCATCTGGTTAGATGACATACGAGACCGGTATCCATGAAAAAAATCTTCGGGGTCTTCGTCAGACGCTTGTCGATATTTGGCCAAAACGGTTCGATAACGCGCACGATATTGGAAGCCTGAAGAACTGAGAGCCAAGCTTTGACCGTCTTATGATCCACGTCGACGGCGTTTGCAATATCAGAGGCATTCAGAAGCTGACCGGTCCTTGCTGCACATGCAACCATAAAGCTGTAAAACTTTGCTTCGTTCTTTACGCTAACAAGTTCGCGAACATCGCGCTCAAGATAGGTAGCCACGCAGTCAGTGTAGAAGAGATCCCAATCAATATTGGGATCTTGCAGCTCTGGCATCGAACCCCGATGAATTAAGTTCCAAACGTCCGTCAAGGGCGAATTCAAAGAATCGGCCATCACTTCTGGGATATAAGGATGGGGGTTGGAAGAATTACCGGAGAGTTCCCTCAGACTCAAACCGGGCATCTCTAAAATCCGTATCCTTCCAGCTAGGGACTCGCTCACACCCTTCATAAGATGATATGTTTGCAAACCGGTAAGTACAATGCGACCCTTTTCCTCCGATTGATCAACGATCCATTTTATCGGCGAGAAGAGCTCTGGCACGCGCTGCACTTCATCAATAATAAGCGGAAGGGTCTTTGATTCGAAAAAGAGAACAGCGTCCTCTTTGGCAAGAAGATAGTCCCTGGGATTTTCCATCGAAACATAGTTAAAGTCATTACCGAGATGCTGTTTGAGTACGGTTGTCTTTCCAACCTGGCGAGCACCGGTCACAAGCACAACTTTTCCCTGCTTTAGCATTGCGTCAATCGTTGGTTCAATTTCACGCTTTATATACATACAAGGACCTCCCAGCAACAGGAGGTCGTTTTCTCATTGGTATTCAATGTTGTCAAATTTGGGAATTATATTCCCAAATTTATCTTTCTCTTCTGGCTTTCGCGGGTTTCTTTTCCGGAAGCTCAGCATACATACCATCCAGAAGTTCCAGAACAAGCGCCGTATCTTCAAATCTATCAAATACATGCATTAGTGTCTTTGAGCCTTCATACGGATAACGCAATTCTGAATCAGCAAGTAGCCTATCCGATGTAGGAGTTCTCTTCAAAAACAGTTCATTATCGCCAATATCGCCTATCAACTTGCCATTAAGATACACAAGATATCCGCCCATCATGGATCGTATAACGATATCGCCTGCTACAGAAAAGACTTCACGAACATATTCATTGAATTCATTCACCTTGATTGCGCTCCCATCAAATTTGAATTTGCACGACTCAGCCGAAGCAGTCTTAGCAGATGCTTCTCCCCAAGTACCAGACGGATGCATTCGTCAATCGGACTCAACGCTTAAAACCTGCAAGGTCATGAGTTATACACCGACCGGATCACCATACTCGCGCAACACAGCGTCGCGGTTAACGATCCACTGTTTCCCATACTTGCAGGCGTCCACACCCGGAACTATCTTACCGTACGCAACGGCCTTACGCAGCGTGGATTCGCTCAAGTCCCAGAGCTCACTAGCATCCGAGAACGATATAAGTCCGTCGAAAGGCGTTGTCACCTCCGCGCCGTTTTCCCACAGCTCATCACAAGAGAGGTCAAGGTCGTCATTCCAGACAATACCATAGCCTCCTTGGTCCACCTTTACGTCTCTGAACAGAGTCTTGTCTTCCAGTATTCTGAAGGCAGAAAAACGCTGCATAAGTGGAGACACATCGTAGATTTTTGTAGTGCCGTTGGTAAACTGAACACTCAACTTTAGGTCAGCCAAAGCAGAGACATCCTTTACCTTATGGAATTTCATAGTGCGCCTCCTTTAGTCAAGCGGATCGAGCTTCTTGAATTCCTGTATCTCCCATCCCGTTGCTACTTTGTTCACCTACAAACTGGATAAAATAAAGACGTAAAAATGTTAATAGCGGAGATTTTAAGTTGCAACTACTCCCACTCGATCATCGCGTAGCCCGTTTTCATGTACTCAACAGGATGAATGAGCTGGTGAAATGATGCTTTCAGCTCATCGGATGACTACATACCTATTGTTTATGGTGAAGCTTCATCGTCGCGAGTAGATGAGTTCCAAATTCACATGCCTCGTCGCAACAAAACCTCGCTAATCGCATGCGCTCCTCAGAGGTTGGCTCTTTCCCCGATTATGCGAACAGCGTCCATGGCATCCACCACTGAGACCGCGGAGGCATATGGATTCAGACGCGTATATGCGCTCCATATGCGGGCAATTACATCGGAGCCTTCAATCTCTCGACTAACAAGCTCATAGTCTTTCATAATGTCTGAAGAACCGCGATGCTCAGATGTCCGCTGTACAGCCTCCCGCAGCGTCTCCCAGTCAATCGTCTGTTCGTATAGTCTTACGAGCGTGGCGAGGTCGTACAGATCTCGGGCACGCGTGGTAGCGACACCACGCTTCACTACCGCCTCGAACTTCTCTGCGATACACGTCTCTAACGGATACGATATCAAATGAATCGATCCCTCCCCGAACAGGGTGGGGAACTGGTATTCAATCTCCCTCGGGATGATGACGTCACCCGTCGTGACATCAACCTTCAATGGCGTCCTCATACGCCCGAATGTCGCAGTCAGATGCGCACGCAATCCGCCGTAGTCGTCGTCCTTGCGGATGGGCTCTACTCGCTCGAACGCAAAGGTAATCCCATCTCCCAGGTTGATGGAACAAATATCTCGCATGGCAGCCGCAACTGTCTCTTCACTCACCGTCAGAGCTCTAATAGTCGCATCTAAATCCATGGTGGTGCGCTGGACCACACCCATCATCGAGGAAAGAAGCAGCCCTCCCTTGATGACGAAGTGTTCACGGTACTGCGTCCTCTCTAGTCTCATAAGAAGATGCTCGAAGAAATAGCGTTGCATGATCTCCTGGGCTGAAAGGCCGTGCTCCTTTGCCAGAGTCTTCGCTTTACCTCTCAGGCTTGCATCGCTGAGGATTGTCATGACAGCACCTCCAAGTACATCTGAATCTCTGCGGTTGCGTTCATGACCTTTGCATAGCGCATCAGCTGGGGCAAGTCCTTCTCGGGAGAGTCAAAGTACGCATTCATGGCCTGTCCGAGAAGTTGGGTGTCAGCCTCGCCGCGTCTGCGCGCCATCACAAGGTCACAGATGCTGCGTTCGCGGTCGTGAAACAGCAGCGGTGTACCCGCGGGAGACTCGCCTTGCACCACACCCAGACCATAGAGCCCCTTGCCCTCATGCGAGACAAGGCAGTTGGAGAACTCCCCTACTATGCCATCTTCCTTGTATCCCCGGGGGAGCGAGACCTCGTACACACCCGGCACGATATCAGTCATGCCGTGGAGGTAGAGCGAGCTACTGCAACGAAAGACGACCTTCGGCCAGCGAAGCGAGATGACGGCAAAGTCATCTAGCGGTGTATCCGCGAGTGCGAAGACCCCACGGCTCTCCTTGATCGCTACACCCTGGGAGACGAGCAGCTGCAACATGCTCGATGAGAAGCCCGCCTCACGCACTTGTTTGGTGGTGATGCGACCGGCGCTTTCATGCATGAACTCTATGAGGTCGTCCTTCTTCGTTTTTCCTCCAATGGTAAGATATACAGCAATCATACTGATAATATAGTATATATTATCATATTTGAATATTGGATATTTCTGCAAGAGAGGATCTCGATTCTTCGATTAATTGAAGGTTGCAATTTTCAGCCTGATACTTGCGGCGTATGTAATGAAAAAGAATCCTGGTGGGGTTGTGTATATATACAAGCACATCTTTTTCCGTTACGCCTTCTATTAAACCTCCCAGACGAGCATGTACGCTTTCTACGATTCCATGATAGTGGTTGTTTCGCACAATGAGAGAGCTATTACAAAGAATCGTCACTCTCGCATTACTATGCCGGTTTTCGGGGCCGAAAAAGCAAGGTGACTACAAAGTTGACAACATGGCTTGGGTCAAAACAGGCGTGCGGCTATAAACGCGGTGAAAAGACTCTTCGTGCTTTGGCATGTTTTGGCATCTAGTCGCTTCTCTTGGCAGGGAGTAGCAACGCGCCACCCCAGCGCAGTGGAGTGAAGAGCATTTCTGCAAGTTAACACCCATAATCACAACCACCCGCATAGCGGGTGGCTTTATGTTTCGAGCGTTACTCACGCTCAACAGGCTAAAGCCTTGAGTAAAAATGGCCTCCTCTAATACGAAGAAGCCATCTAGGGCGAGCGATGGGAGCGTTGTGCCTATTTACCCACGAGGAGGAAAAGGATCATTTCCGTGCGAGTCGCGTGCCCTAATCTTTCCGTCAACTCCATGAATGTAGAGTTCGCTATTTTGATTATGGCTGACGTTTCGACCGATGCTAATTGCTTCGGCTTGGGTGTTGGTTACACGGTATGCCCTTGACGCCCCCTCGGTCTTGACTTGCCAGGTTCCGTCGGAACGCCGTGTTACATGTTGATTTTTGGAAGCCATAGTGCCTCCTTCCTGTTGCCTCTGCGCGAAAGCAGATTTATAATGGCAACGGTCAGTTGCGTTTGTTCGACAATAGACTGCTGGAGCCCCGCTGCCACGGGGCTTTGTTTTTGACGACTGAATAACGTTTAACGCTATCAGCTCACCATCGCTCAGGATGAAGATACATCCTTCGATATATAAAGTCAAGTCTTATGTGTCTCAATATTGTAAATATGTGTCCCATATTGTACAATTCGAATTAGAAAGAAATAGGAGGAAGCCGTGAAGAAAAGAAACGTGATCAATCTGATTCGATACCATTCGGAGAGAAATGAGCCGGCATTTCGCGCCGAGGCTCTCGCTATCGCGCAGGAATTCGACAAGGCTGGTGATGCACAGCTCTCCGAATACATCATGGCTCTTCTCTCCGATGTCAACACTTTTATCCCTCAGATGGACGAGGCTCCATGCTTCCTGAGCGCGGTAAGTCCCGCAGTGTCGGCGTTGCCCTTGCCGGAAGTCATCGCTTCGGACATCTCAGGCATCACCAATGCCATTCGCGGCAATGTTGGAGTAAACAAATTTCTGTTCCAGGGACCTCCTGGCACAGGCAAGACCGAAGCTGCTAAACAAATTGCGCGAATCTTGAACAGGGATATGTTCATGGTTGACTTTGACCTGCTCATAGATAGCAAGCTTGGTCAAACCGGAAAGAATATCGACGCTTTATTCTCCGAGATTTCCAGTTTTAGGCACCCGGAAAAGGTTATCGTATTGTTCGATGAGATAGATGCGCTTGCACTAGATAGAAGCAGCAACAACGACGTTCGCGAGATGAGCCGAGCCACCTCCATCCTCCTACGTGAACTCGATCGGCTGGATGACTCCATTGCCCTCATCGCAACTACCAATCTCTTCGATGCTTTCGATAGAGCTTTGGTCAGAAGGTTTGACGCATGCGTGAGTTTTGATAGATATTCACAGGACGACCTTATCGAAATTGCAGAAACCATCACAATCGAACTACTTGCAAAGTTCAAAAATGTTGGTAGGGACATGAGACTTTTTAAAAAGATTCTTTCACTATCTGACTGCCTCCCTTTTCCAGGCGACCTAAAGAATATAATTAAATCTGCTATAGCTTTTTCTGATCCAGAAAACGAATACGACTACCTCAAGCGCCTATACAAACAATTCGCAAATTCCGCGACCATAGATATTGACATATTGAAAAAACAAGGATTTACAATCAGGGAAATGGAGAAGCTCACAGGTATTTCTAAGAGTACGCTCTCTAGACAGTTGAATGGAGGAAACGATGAGTAATGCAATTCTACAATTACGAGGTACCTTTAACCAAAAACGAAACTCGTCGCGCCCTGGTCCGCCATCGCTCCCCACCCGAAAAACTGTATCTTCAAAAAAAGTGAAGACTCTTAGAAATTCTCTTGCTCAAATACAGGAATACTGGGAGGGTTTCAAACACGATTACAAACCCCTTATTGCAATTCGATATGAGAGAATCATTGCGAAAAGCGGCCGTGTGAGAAGACTACTATCCGAATCAGAATCAAGTTCATCTAATAACACTATCGTCGGAGTAAGATTTTATGACAATGGCAAATTTAGACAGCATGTAATTACTCATTGTGTAAGCAAACACTCTCTCAAAGCTGCTATCAAAGATTTGTATAACCTTGCCCTTTGCATTGATAAACTTTGTGGAGGAGAGGTCACCTCGGAGCAGTTGAAAAAGATTAATGAGCAGAAGACTTCTTTCAATCATTTGCCCTTGTCCCGGAGCGCTTTCTCTAGACTTGTCGTTGACGTATGTCATATTGAATGTTTTGAACTAAACGTCCCTGAGGAATCGATTGAAGAACCGTCTATGGTTACCTTGTATAAGGGAACGGGTATTAACAATACAGAATTCCTAAGAGAAATTGGAATATCAGAACTAAATCTTCGTACCTATGATGAATCGACTTACCTTTTAACTCCCGATCAGTACAAACTTCTCTACAATACTGCACCTCAGTTAATTGCAATGGCAATAAAAGATATGAACGAGATTCCACATGACGAAATTATGGGAATTGAAAACGACCGCGGAACGATTCCATTACCAAGCAGTGAACCATGGATTGGTGTGCTCGATACCCCATTTAACAACAATGTTTACTTTTCTGATTGGGTTAAGGCAACTGTGGAGGTTGACTCTGAACTTATAGTACCTAGTGATTATTCTCATGGGACTGCAGTGAGCTCTATCATCGTAGATGGTCCTTCCTTAAATCCAGAGATGGATGATGGATGTGGACGTTTTCGTGTCCGTCACGTCGGCATCACAGTAGATAGAAAGTTTAGCTCCTTCACGATTGTTCGAGAAATCGAAAAAGCTGTCATCAAATTTCCTGAAATTAAAGTTTGGAACCTGTCACTCGGATCATTCCTTGAATGTCCAGAAAATTTTGTCTCTGTAGAAGCTTCCGCTCTTGACAGAATCCAGGTAGAGCACGATGTGATTTTTGTGATTGCTGGCACAAACGACAAAAAATATTCAAAGGAAAAAAGGATTGGGGCACCTGCTGACTCCATCAACTCTCTTGTCGTAAACTCCGTGAGAATGGATGGCTCTCCTTGCTCCTACTCAAGAAAAGGACCGGTGCTCTCGTTTTTCGGAAAGCCAGATGTCTGCTACTACGGCGGTGATAAAGATCAGCCTATATGCGTCTGTCAGGAACCAGATAGAACAGCGCTGGTTTCGGGAACTTCGTTCGCCGCTCCGTGGATATCAAGAAAGTTGGCTTATTTGATTCACATCGTCGGGTTCAGTAGAGAAATTGCAAAAGCATTGATTATTGACTCAGCTAGTAGTTGGAAACAAAGCGAAAATCCTCGTTATCTCGGTTACGGAGCTGTACCAAAACGAATCGAAGATATTCTCTCGACTTCAGACAATGAAATTAAGTTCGTCATAAGTGGGACATCTGAATTGTTTGACACATATACACATAACATTCCAGTGCCAGTCGTCCATGACAAACATCCTTATTATGCAAAGGCAACACTTTGCTACTTTCCGCATTGCGAACGAAGCCAGGGAGTTGATTACACAAATACGGAAATTTCTATAACGTTTGGACGCTTAAATGGTGAAAAAATTAAACCTATCGACAACAATATTCAAGATCTTGAAGGGTCTTTTACCTACGAAGAAGAAGCGAGAAAGTTCTTCCGTAAATGGGACAACATCAAGCATATTGCGGAGGAAATTAATCCCAGAGGACGAGGAAAGAAGAGCTACGAGAATGGGTTGTGGGGCATCAGTCTAAAAACCAAAGAGCGACTTGACAAGAGTTTTGGAGAGAACATGCGCTTCGGACTCGTTGTGACACTACATGCAATTGACGGCGTAAATCGTATTGATGAATTCATCCAACGATGCTCTTTCCGTGCTTGGATTGTCAATAAAATTAATATCGAAACCCAGGTAAATATCTTCAATGAAGCAGAACTAGAAATAGAATTTGAATGAAAAGAGCGAGTTCTGCAGCAAGTTTGAGTAGAGGAAAACAATTAGAGAATATAGAAAAAGCAGCTGATAATCAGCCTTAAGTGCCAAAAGAATTGTAGAGAGATTCTGTTCTCAATAAAGCGAGAAAAGTTTGAAGGCAATTAGCAAGTTGCCAGCAATACTGAGGAGTTGAAGTCTTATAGTGAATTGAATGAAACCCTAGGCCGGCTGGGTTTCATTCAATTCGAAACCTTCTTAGGCTTTATTCCCACTCAATGGTCGCGGGCGGCTTTGGCGTGATGTCATACGCAACGCGGTTCACACCGGCAACCTCACCAACAACGCGAGAAGAAATACGACCCAAGAGCTCATACGGCAGCTTTGCCCAGTCCGCAGTCATGGCATCACTCGACTCAACCGCACGCAGAATCACCGGACGGGCATACGTGCGCTCATCGCCCATAACACCCACGCTGCGGATATCGGGTAGCACGGCAAAGTACTGCCAGACGCTGTGTGCGGAGTTGCGCTCGCCCGTTTCTTTGAACAGGCGCGCATTATAAGCATCAATCTCTTCTCGCACAATGGCATCGGCGTTGCGCAAGATCTCCAGTTTCTCAGGCGTTACCTCGCCAATGATGCGGATGGCAAGACCGGGACCTGGGAATGGTTGCCTGTATACAAGGTTCTCTGGCAAGCCAAGAGACACGCCCAGCTCACGAACCTCGTCCTTGAAGAAGTGATCGAGAGGTTCAATCAAATCAAAGTGAACGCCTTCGGGGAATGGAATCAGGTTGTGGTGGCTCTTGATGGTCGAAGCCTTGCCACCCGTCTTCCGGGCACCGGATTCAATAATGTCAGGGTAAATGGTCCCCTGCGCCAAGAACTGAACGCCGTCCAGCTTCTGAGCCTCCTCAAAGAAGACCTTCCAAAACTCGGTGCCAATGAGTCGCCGTTTCTGCTCCGGCTCGGTCACTCCGGCAAGCAGCTTTGCATAGCGCTCCTCTGCGTGCACGTGCACCAGCGGCACGTTGAACTGCGTGCGGAAGACCTGCTCAACCATCTCCGGTTCACCCTTACGGAGCATACCGTGGTTCACAAAGACACAAGTCAGCTGGTCGCCGATGGCACGGTGGACAAGAGCCGCAACAACGGAAGAGTCAACGCCACCGGAAAGCGCCAAAATGACGCGACCGTTACCCACCTTCTGACGAATCTCTGCCACCTTCTGCTCAATGATGTTGTCCATGGTCCACGTCGGCTCAAGGCCGCAGATATCAAAGAGGAAGTTGGAAAGCATCTGAGAGCCAAACTCGGTGTGATTGACCTCAGGGTGAAATTGCGTGGTATACAGCCGGCGTGCAGGATCCTCCATGGCTGCCACGGGACAAACGTCGGTGGAAGCGGTTACGATAAAGCCCTCGGGCACAGATGAGACCGCATCGCGATGGCTCATCCACACGGTCTGCTTGTCAGGAGTACGGTCAAAGATCTTGCTGCGTGAACCAGCCTCGTTAAGCGACAGACGCGCCGGTCCATACTCGCCCTTCTCGGTGTGTCCAACCTCTCCACCTAACGTTGCCGCAATGATCTGATGGCCGTAGCAAAAACCAAAGACCGGCACGTCAAGTGCTAGCACGTTCGGATCGATATGCGGAGCGTCCTCGGCATAGACGGAAGCAGGACCTCCGGACAAAATCAACGCCGAGGGCTTCATAGCACCCAGCTCATCGGCAGAAATATCACACGGAACAATCTCGGAGTACACGTGTAAATCACGCACACGACGCGCAATCAATTGCCCATACTGGGCGCCAAAATCAAGCACGGCAACAAACTGCTGGGGCCTTGCCTCATTCATGAAATCTCCGCTTCTCCGGCAACGCCGGGCTTCTCGCCAGCGTAATCCCTGCACTGGCAACTTGTTGTGCCTTTCCATGATACATTTCCTGTACGATATTCCTCACAAGAAAACGTCTCTGCATATGATTTTTCGACAGTTTGGCGTATAGTGATAGGCCAACCATCGGGCAAAATGAACACTACACGCAAAGGAGTCCCCGTGGCCAAGTGGTTTTCAAAGAAGTCCAAACACATGCGCGACTTCGATGAGGACGCGGCTGGTATACATGCCAACCACGCTGATATGGATGCTTTTACCAGGGCTGAGCCATCGACGACTCCGCAAACGCTCGGCAATGCGCGGCAAGCAAGCGTCGCTTCTGCTCGCGAAGCCCAAGGCACCTTTGATTCCCCGTTTACTCGTGAGCCTTTAATTGGCAACACCAACGCACAAGACAACTGGCAAGCGAGAAGTACTGAAGACTCAGAGCCTCATACGGCACGACGCGCCTACGCCGCACCGTCTTCAGAGCCCACGCATACCCATCATGCACGAATTGGCGTTGCTCAGCATGCAAAAAGCCGGGCCGAGGGCGTGAGTGCTTACGCTCAAAAAAGACGTGGATCTAAAAAACACCGCAAACTTAAGATCTTTTTCGGCATCTTTGCAACCCTGTTAATTGTGGCAAGCGCCGTAGCTCTGTGGTGGCTTTTTGATACAAATGCCAAGCTCCGTAATGGCTTGGATGCCAACCTCCAAAACGCGCTGGTAAAGGCCAAAGATTCCGACCCGTTTTATATGCTTCTCTTAGGTGTCGACAAGGACGAAGACAGATCCGAAAATTGGGGCAGCGACACCTCAAACTTTCGCGCAGACACCATTATCTTAGCGCGAGTTGACCCCAAGAATAAAAAGATCACTCTCATTTCCATCCCCCGAGATACCATGGTTGACATGGGAGCTGACGGCAAGCAGAAAATAAACGCTGCCTATTCACTAGGCGGTGCAGCGAACATGGTCAAAGTGGTTTCCAAATTCGCCAACGTCAATATCTCGCATTATGCCGAAGTTGACTTTGAATCTTTTACCAAGATTGTCGATTCCATCGGTGGCGTTGACGTCAACCTTCCGCAGCCGGTAAAAGACGTACAATACGCCGGCATTGACCTCCCCGCCGGTGAGCAGACCTTAAACGGCGAACAGGCGCTCGGACTCAGCCGCAGTCGCCATGCATACGACGACTATGGTGGAGGAGATTTTTATCGCGCAGCCAACCAGCGTATGATTCTCATGGCCATTGCGAAAAAGGTCCTGAAGCTTGATCCCGCCGCCATGGCTTCCGCGGTATCACAGATTGCCGACAGCGTTACCACCGATATGAGTGTCACCGATATCGTGGGGCTTGCCCTCCAGTTCCGCGGCATCAACACCGCAGAGGACATGTATTCGGGGCGTACTCCCACAGAGTCTCAGCTCATTGATGGCGTATGGTATGAAATAGTCGACAAGGACGCTTGGCGCACAATGCTCAGCCGCGTGGAGAAGGGCCTGCCTCCACTTGAGGATGCAAACACCGACGAAACAACCGGCGTTACCGGAACCGTTGCAGGCGATCCCTCCGCAGAGTCTTCCATTAAGCCCGACTACACCGGTGACGTTGCCGTTATGAATGGCACCGACAAGCAAGGCCTCGCGGCACAAAAAGCAGCGGCTCTTAAAACCGCGGGATATAATGCATTTGCCGAAAATTCAGACGAAAATCTTGATTCTTCCAGTATTATTTACGACGGCACGAAAGAAGGTCGCGCAAAGGCATACGGTGTAGCGAAGACACTGAATATTCCCACGAGCGCCATCAAACCAAATGACGGTTCGTATCCCACTGACGTGGATATCACCGTTATTCTCGGAGCAGAACAGATAACGTAAAGGAGTACCAAAATATGAGCAATCTTGATATGACACCGATCATTACCATCCTTGCCGGAGTCATCTTGGTTCTACAGTCCATCTACATCGCCCTTGCCTTAAAGAAAGGCTGGACAATCAGGGTAAAACCTATTTGGCTCCTTTTGTGGGCAATTCTTCTTGTTGGCGGTATCTACTCGATGATTACCGGAAACCGCTTCATCCAGTAGCCAAAACTATAAAATCTGCGCGCATTTATACGTTAAATCGGAAATGCATAACGTCGCCGTCTTGGACGACGTATTCTTTGCCCTCCATGCGAAGCTTGCCGGCGGCCTTGCATCCTGCTTCTCCGCCAAGCTCGACATAATCCGTATAGCTTGCAACCTCAGCTTTAATGAAGCCACGCTCAAAGTCCGAATGGATAACGCCCGCCGCTTCAGGAGCCTTTGCTCCGATGCGTACGGTCCACGCCTTCACTTCCATTTCACCGGCAGTAAAGTAACTCTGAAGGCCCAAAAGTTTATACGCAGCCTGTGCAAGCGTGGCAAGGCCCGAGCGTTCAAGGCCGAGAGACTCCAGGTACTCCGCCGCTTCCTTGGGATCAAGCTCTGCAAGTTCTGCTTCAACCTCGGCGCACACGGGAATCGCCTCTACACCACCAACAAGTGGCGCCGGCTTTGAGAGCGCGTCTTCATCTACGTTTGCCACGTATAAGATGGGCTTCATCGTAAGCAAAAAGAGGTCGTGAGCTGCTGCGCGCTCATCGTCGGTCATATCCATGTCAGCAGCACGCTTGCCTTCATTCAGCCACTCTTGCAGACGCTTTGCCACCGAAAGACGAGGCTGTAAGTCCTTATCGCGCTTAGCCTCTTTCTCCAACTTAGGAAGTGCCCGCTCCAATGTACCCAGATCAGCCAAAATAAGTTCCGTCTGGATAATATCAACGTCTTGATCGGGGTCTACCCGGCCTTCAACGTGTACGACATCGGGATCGGAGAAGTAACGGACCACCTCACAGATGGCATCGGTTTGGCGAATGTTGGCGAGAAACTGGTTGCCAAGACCTTCTCCCTCATTTGCACCTTTCACCAACCCGGCAATATCTACAAACTCAACGGTGGCAGGCACAATACGTCCAGGATGGACAATGTCGGCAAGCTTTTGTAAGCGCGCGTCAGGCACGTCAACAATTCCCACATTTGGATCAATAGTCGCAAACGGATAATTGGCGGCAAGACCGCCCTTACGGGTCAGTGCAGTAAACAGGGTTGATTTACCTACATTTGGGAGACCAACAATACCAATGGAAAGCGACATACTAATCCTTATCTTTCGGAGTTTCTTCAAGTGATTCCACAAGATCACCCAGCTGCTTTTTTCCGGTCTCAAGCATACGCTGCGCACGCTCTCGCGCCCGAATGCGCATACGTTCGGCTTCCTCTGCCTGGCGATCGTGCACGACAAGCTGAGTAATATCCATGGGCTGCATAACAAGCGCACCGGCTTCAGGACAGACACGCACGCACGCCTCGCAGTTTGTACAAAACTGTTGTCGAATCATCAAATTGCCACGTTCATCAATGTCAATGGCATGCATCGTACAGGTCTTCTCGCACTCACCACATAAGGTGCAGCGCGTTGAATCCCACATTGGAGCTTCAAGCTTTACAAAATCAGCCAGCCCCTCATCATGCTGAAGCGCTCCCATCATAAGACGGCGATTTTGCGTCAACATGGCTTGACGGTTATTGGTTGTGCGAATGCCGATGGACTCATCAAGCTGATTCTGCAATTTATCCAGTGCACGGGCATGCGTGTTGATACGATTGGCAACCGCCTGTGCTCCTGCCAACAATGGCGTCGAGCGCATGACAAGCCGCTCGGCCGCATTGACGGAGCTACTGAGAAATTGGCTGCGTTTATACGCGCGCGTCAGATCGTGATCAAGCGCCGCCTCATCTGACTCAAAACCAACGCTTGCGCCTGTCCATGTCTCTGCGGAAGCAATGTGATCACAGTAGGTTTTCTCACCGGTAGTGGTGCGGCACTTGTCGCATACGCCAAACGGCAGATAAACAGATACGTTATCAAAATCCGTCAGGATGGCAAACCAGGTATCTCGAGATATCGCGCCCACGCAGGGCAGGCAAATCTCATTGCCTAAGGGCTTTCGCCCCAGCGCACGTGTACAGGTAATGTACGCTTTGTTATATGCCGACGCCGCACGAGCCACCTGATCGTAGAGCTTGCGTGGCGTATGACGGCGTGTGTTGAATACTTCCGTTGGACAAACCGAATCGCACAGACCACACTGGATGCAATGCTCTGCTATGGATACGGTCTGATTATGGATATCAATGGCATCAACGGGACATACCTCTTGACACCGACGACACACCTCAGCGCTACCGGAAGCACACTGCAGACAACGATTGGGATTGGCCCACGGTTGCTCCTTATAATCGGCAGGATCATAGGGCTTATTCTCGGCATCATTGCCGCCAAGGCTGCCCATCAACGCATCCAGGGGATTTGACAGCGCCTGCCAATCGCTCTGAATGTCAATCAAATCATCAAGAAAATCGTGCTTCTCGGCCATGCGCCCCTCCCCTCCGACACGCTTCTCGGACACGTTTTACATCTTTGCCGCACCGGCCACCACTGCGGTTTAACATTGTAACCAATCATGTGGCGAGAAGTACGTGGAACAGAGGTCTTCTCGCCAAACACATGTCATTATCCGTATAAATCGGTGCATACCGCCACATACAACGATGCGCACCACGGTATACGTTACGCAAAAAGCCGAGCCCTTACGGACTCGGCTTTACACAAATCGGTCTTACCCGAACGGGTTTAGTACATGCCGCCACCCTGGCCGCCTGCAGCGGCTGCGTGAGTGATGGCCTCTTCGATGGTGGTATCCTTCGGCTGATCGGTTACGGTTGCCTCGGTGATAAGAATCAAAGACGCAACGGATGCCGCATTCTGAAGCGTGGTACGGGTGACCTTAACCGGGTCAAGAACACCCATCTCAATCATGTCGCCATACTTGCCGGATGCGGAATCAAGACCTTGGCCTGCAGGGAGTGCCTTGATCTTCTCGACAACTACGCTGCCCTCAAAGCCGGCGTTGTTTGCAATGGTGCGAACCGGAGCCTCAAGTGCCTTGCGGATGATCTCGACACCGATCTTCTCGTCTGCGTCAACGGTCTCAACGCCGTCAAGTACGGAGGAAGCCGCGAGGAACGCAACGCCGCCGCCGGCAACGATGCCCTCTTCAACAGCCGCACGGGTTGCCTGAAGTGCATCCTCAATGCGATGCTTGATCTCCTTGAGCTCAACCTCGGTAGCCGCACCAACCTTGATGACTGCCACGCCGCCGGCCAGCTTTGCCAGGCGCTCCTGAAGCTTCTCGCGGTCAAAGTCAGAGGTAGTGTTTTCAATCTCACCCTTGATCTGGTTGATACGGTCATTGATGGCTTCTTTGGTGCCATTGCCATCAACGATGGTGGTGTTATCCTTGGTGACCTTAACAGACTTGGCGCGACCGAGCATCTCTGCGGTAACCTCGGAGAGGTTGTAGCCAAGCTCCTTCATGATGGCCTGACCACCGGTAAGGATTGCAATATCCTCAAGCATACGCTTACGGCGATCGCCATAACCGGGTGCCTTAATGGCGCACACGTTAAGAACGCCGCGGAGCTTGTTCAGGATAAGCGTGGTCAGAGCCTCGCCGTCAACATCCTCAGCAATGATAAGCAGTGGTGCACCCTGCTTCTGAACGGCCTCAAGCACGGGAAGAATGTCCTGAATGTTGGAAATCTTCTGATCGGTCATCAGGATGTAGGGATTCTCAAGTTCAGCCGTCAGTGTCTCATTGTTGGTAGCAAAGTACGGAGAGACATAGCCCTTGTCAAACTGCATACCTTCAACGGTATCAATATCAATACCAAAGGTCTGAGACTCCTCAACGGTAATGACACCGTCTTTACCGACAACGTCCATGGCATCGGAAATCTTAGCGCCGACTGTAGGATCACCGGCAGAAATGGTACCCACGGAAGCAATCTGCTGCTTGGTGGAAACGTCCTGAGCGCCCTTCTTCATCTGGTTAACGACGGCATCAACGGCCTTATCGATACCACGACGGATGGCAATGGGGTTAGCGCCTGCTGCAACGTTACGAAGACCCTCGTTGACAATAACCTGTGCAAGCAAAGTTGCAGTAGTTGTACCGTCACCGACGGTATCGTTGGTCTTTGTCGCAACTTCCTTCACCAGCTGAGCACCCATGTTCTCCACGGGATCAGAAAGCTCAATTTCCTTGGCGACGGAAACACCATCGTTGGTAATAGTGGGAGCGCCGTATGAACGCTGCAGAGCAACGTAGCGACCCTTAGGTCCAAGCGTTGTAGTTACTGCGTCAGCCAAGGTGTTTACGCCTTTGGCAAGCTTGGCGCGAGCATCGGTACCAAATGCAATATCTTTTGCCATTTTCTATTCCTCCAAATAAATACGTATAGGAAGTACACAGCGAGAAAATCTCACGCATAAAGCGCTTCTTGCAAAACGTTAGTCCTCGACAATTGCGTAAATGTCATCGGCACGGAGAAGCAAGAGCTCCTCGCCATCGACTTTTACCTCGGTGCCACCAAACTTGCCATAAAAGACCTGGTCGCCAACCTTAACATCAAGAGCAATGCGCTTGCCGTCCTGATCATACTTACCGGCACCAACAGCCAAAACCTCACCGCGCTGTGGCTTTTCCTGTGCGGCAGACGCAATATACAGACCAGTGGAAGTCTTCTCTTCCTTAGGAGCAGGCTTAACCAAAACGCGATCTCCAAGCGGCTTCAATGTCATTGTGTAAAACCTCCTTATAAGGGCGTACGTAAACGTATGTATCCGTACCCGTGTTGCGGCTCCTCCTTGATATGGGCGCCGCTCTTTCCAACGTTATGAAGTATTCCCCACATTGGTAGAAAAATATACGGCTCGATAGTAAAAAATCTTACTAACGGCACTTAGATTTTCTATGGGTACATCACATAGGGATTGTATTCATATATAAAGTGCATGACGACGAAGTTTTGCGTACAATAAAGGCCTGCACATGACTGACAACTCTACCGTCAATAAGAAGTGAGGACTCATGCAAGAGCTCAAAGAGAGAATCATCGCTGAAGGGATTGTTCGGGAAGGTAACGTCCTGAAAGTAGACAGCTTTTTGAATCATCAGTGTGATGTCACTCTCTATCAACATATGGGCGACGCATGGGCTCAACATTTTGCAGACAAGAAAATCGATAAAATCCTGACGGTTGCAGCCTCGGGTATCGGAATATCCTGTGTGGCTGCGCTTTCCTTTGGTGGCGTGCCGGTTGTGTTCGCACGCAAGGCCCAATCAATTAATCTGGACGGAGACCAATATACTGCTCGCGTCCACAGCTACACGCACGGCAATGACAACACCGTCATCATTGCAAAGCGATTCCTGCAGCCGGGTGAGCATGTGCTGCTTATCGACGATTTTCTCGCCAACGGAGCGGCGCTTGACGGTCTCATTGAGATCTGTCGTCAGGCGGATGCGGTCGTTGAAGGCATCGGCATAGCCGTCGAGAAGGGCTTTCAATCCGGAGGCAAACGCATGCGCGAGTCCGGATACGATGTATGCTCTTTAGCCATCGTTAAATCAATGGATGTCTCCACGGGAAAAATTGAATTTGCGTAACCTCTTGAGCGCTATACAAAAGCCCGGACTTTCAACGGTCCGGGCTTATCTTTTTCATAATTCAGGTATTTTTAACAATCGACATCGTCCTCAAGCGCTTCCAGATTAGAAAGCCAGAGCGTGCTGGAAGCATCCGACGGCATCCGAAGATCACCGCGCGGTGAAAGCGCCACGGAGCCAACTTTTGGTCCGTCCGGCATGGCACTACGCTTGAACTGCTGCGCAAAGAACCGACGATAAAACACCTTGAGCCAGGCAAGAATGGCTCCCTTGGAGTACTTCTCGCCGGAAGTGCCTGCTTCAAACGCATAACAGGCAAGACGGAACACTTTGTGCGGGCTTGAGCCGTGGCGGAGTACGTGATACAGGAAGAAATCATGAAGCTCATAAGGACCTACAAGATCTTCGGTTTTTTGGTCGATTGAACCGTCTGCGTTTGCAGGAAGGAGCTCGGGGCTGACCGGCGTATCCAAAACGTCATACAAAATATCTGCTGCATCTTTTTCATCGGTCTGCATATATGAATCGGCGCAATAGTGAACAAGATGGCGCACAAGCGTCTTGGGCACCGATGCATTTACGCCATACATAGACATCTGATCGCCATTGTAGGTGGCCCATCCAAGTGCCAGCTCAGATAAATCACCGGTGCCAATAACCATACCGCGCACCTGATTTGCAACGTCCATAAGTATCTGAGTGCGCTCACGAGCCTGAGCGTTTTCATACGTCACATCATGGTTTGCTTCATCATGACCAATGTCAATAAAATGCTGGCGAACGGCAGCCGTAATGGAAATCTCGCGCAGCTCGGCACCAAGGGTGCGAGCCAGCCTGACCGCATTGGTATACGTGCGGTCCGTAGTGCCAAAGCCGGGCATGGTAACCGCAACGATGCCTCCTCGATCAAGACCAAGCTGATCAAAGGCACGTACCGTTACCAAAAGAGCAAGCGTAGAGTCAAGACCCCCCGAGATACCAACGACAACACGTTGAGAGCCGGTATGCGCAAGGCGGGTTGCCAAGCCATGCGCCTGGATACTCAACACTTCTTCGCAGCGCTCAGCTCGACGATCGTCGCTTGCCGGCACAAATGGACGAGGATCGACAAACCGCGTCAGTTTTGTCATGTCCTCAAAGTCGAGCGCAACGTAGGTAACAATATGCCTGGCATCTTCCGGGCTCGGAGCAACAAAGAATGTCGAGAGCCGACGGCGTTCAGCGACAAGTGAGGCTACGTCAATTTCCGACACCGCAATACCGTCCGTAAAACAGCCCGTATCGGCCAATATATGGCCATTTTCACATATAAGGTTATGTCCAGAGAAGACCAAATCCGTAGTTGATTCTCCCTCACCCGAACCCGCATACAGGTACCCGCACACAAGACGTGCGGATTGATTTGACACGAGACTGCGGCGATATTCCGCCTTACCAGCTATGGCAGGTGAGGCACTCAGGTTACATATAAGCGTAGCTCCCGCCATGGCATGAGCAACCGAAGGAGGATTAGCTACCCAAAGGTCCTCGCAAATCTCAGCGGCAACTACCAATTCCGGCAACGACTCACAAGAAAAGAGTTGATTGGCTCCGAAAGGAATCTCGCCAAATATACTAAAGTCAACGCTTGTTACGACCTCAGGACCAGCCGTGAAATGGCGACCTTCATAAAACTCGTTGTACATGGGGATATTTTGCTTAGGCACAAGTCCCAGCACTTCTCCGCCGTACAACACCGCAGCACAATTGTAGAGCTTTGATGCCACTCGCACGGGAAGACCCACCAAAACCAGCGCGTCCACATCAAAGGTGTGTAGCGCAATGGATGCAAGGCCACTTTCTGCCGCATCTAAGAGCTCGTCTTGCCAAAAAAGATCTTCGCAGGTATATCCTGTAATACAAAGCTCCGGAAGCACTATTACCCGTGCCTCATGCTCAGCATAGGCCTTCTTGATTGAGCTGAGACAGGACTCCACATTGTACGTAACGTCAGCCACACGTACTTTTGGTGTTATGGCGGCTACTTTTACAAATCCGTCTTGCATATTCTCCCCTATCCGGTGAAGTTCTTCTCGCCCGTGCGCACTTATTTTGTCCTCACACAACTTCCCTAAAACAGGACTTTGCCTTATCTTACATGCCGCTCGGAATTACGGGAGCATCAACTGACGACCATTCTCCCAACGGCGCGTTTGGATTGGCGTCAAGCGTCAGAGGCGAGAAGTTCTGGGCTCGGTAGCTCCTCAGTGCCGCCACCGCAATCATGGCGGCGTTGTCTCCGCAGACTGACATCGGTGGCACGGTGACGCGAACTCCCCGTTTGCCAAAGGCTTCCTTATACGCCGCGCGAAGTGCAGGGTTTGCAGCTACACCGCCGCCGACGCAGAAATCATGAACGCCCGTTTCTTCCACTGCGCGCACTGCCTTTGCAACCTGCACGTCGACAACCGCTTGTTCAAACGAAGCCGCCAAATCCGGCAAGTTGATTGCTCTCCCTGCGCGATTCTCGGCTTCAATATATGTAATGACTGCCGTCTTCAATCCGGAAAGTGAGAACGAATAATCGCCACTGTGCAGCATGGCGCGGGGGAATCGGATGGCTTTGGGGTTACCCTGTGCCGCAAGTTTGCTGATAACGGGACCGCCCGGATATCCAAGGCCAAGTGCCTTTGCCACCTTGTCAAAAGCCTCTCCCACCGCGTCATCAATGGTGGTTCCGAGAATGACATACTCTCCCCACGCGCGCACATGTACCAGCATGGTATTGCCACCGGAAACGAGACTCGCAATAAACGGCGGCGTGAGATCCGGCGTCTCAAACAGGTTGGCCAAAAGGTGACCTTCAAGATGGTGTACCGCAATGAGCGGCAGATTTGTGGATACGCAAAGACCCTTTGCAAACGCCACTCCCACCACTAAGGCTCCGACAAGTCCTGGACCCGCCGTCACACCGATGGCCGAAAGATCCGAGGATACAAGCGTATCGCAGCCAAAATGTTTTCCGGCACGCGCAAGCGTCTCCTCAAACAGCCCCACAATGGCCTCGGTATGCTTGCGGGAGGCAATCTCGGGAACAACGCCTCCGAAACGTGCATGGAAATCAATCTGTGTTGCCACGACATTTGAACAGATCACACCATGAGAGTCGATGATTGCCATGGCGGTCTCATCGCAGGAGGATTCAATGGCAAGCACGAGATCGCCGGCCGCGCTGAGAGCGGCCTTGGTTTTATCAGAGCGCTTTGCCGCCACCAGTGGCCACGGACGGATGGAGGCTTGAGGTTCCGGATTGCGCGTGGCAAAAACGGTCTGTGTCGTAAGCGGTAAATCAGCCTTCATGAGAAGCGCCGCAACATCCGGTGCATAATATCCGGGACGAACCCCTGTCTTCTCAAAGCCAAGGTATTCATACAGCTTTTGAGCGGCCTCGTTATTCTCGGCAACTTCAAGTACCGCGGTATGCGCCCCAAGCATTTGCGCATCATAGGCAACACGCTCCACCAGCTTCGACGCAATACCCTCGCGACGCCTTTGGCCGTCAACCACCACCTCTTCGATTTCAAACTCAGCACCGACAAGACGACCGCCCGCAAAGCCCACGGGAGTTCCGCGGTCGTGTGCAAGCCACCAGCTTCGATCCGGCCGTGTCAGTTCCTCATAAAAGCTCTTCTCGCTCCACGGAGTATGAGTCGTTCCTGCATATGTAAGCGCCTCGAGCTTGCTTACGCCTTTGAGATCATTGACCGACATCGGACGGAATTGCAGGTGAATATCGGCAAGTACGTCATCAACACCGGTCAGTGCAACGGTTGCAGGTTCCTTGAGACCAAGGCGCTGGCGTTCGGTTTCTTCCGCATCAGATAGACGCGTGTAGATGGGGAGCACAAGTGCCGGATCTCCATCGCCAAGCTCGTGTTCGGCAAGCGCGGCAGACCGAAGCAGGCCTTCTCCCGAGGGATACCACGCCTCTTCCGGCGCAAAAGTCGAGAAGCCCGCCTCCTCGAATTTAGTCAGGTACTTTTTGAGACCATTGCCGGTAAGCGTCAACTCTGCGTGATCGGCTCGTGCCGACCACTCTGCAATCGCCGCATCTACCTTAAGGACCGTCTCGGCGGGAAACGTGCGGTGTGCACCTTCATCATCAAGCAGGTATATACCGGGATACACCTCACCACGCATGGCATCTCCAGCGACAGCCAGCTTGCCGCGAATCCCATCTTTCCAGGCGGACCATGCCATCGCATCAAGTGCAGAAGCGCCAAAGAGCGGAAGTCCTGCTCCGCAGGCAATGCCTTTTGCGGTTGCAACACCAATGCGCACGCCCGTAAACGAACCCGGCCCTCGGCCGACAAGCACCGCATCAACGTCCGACATACCACAACCGACCTTGGTAAGCACTTCTCGAACCGACCCCACAAGTTCAACATTGGCCTGGCGTCGACAGAGATGGTCTGCCGAAGCAAGAATCTCAAGAGCCGCGCCCCCCAATTTCAGAGGTGTCCATCGCGCTACGGCGCAAGCGAGCATATCAGTGGATGTATCAAACGCAAGGACTATGCGTGAATCTGAAGTATCTCTAAGCATTCAAGCTCTTCTCGACAGGAAATATACCGTGCAATACTATACGCCACATGGAGACTCTCTAAACAACTTCGCATAATCTTGGCTTCCGTGAAAAACGCTAAGTATCACGATTGTTCCGTCTAATACCCTGTAGAGAAGAACATACTTGCCAGCGAGACAGGAATGAATATCAACGGCAGCCAATTCTTTGATATGAGACTTACCGTAATCGATCACTCCGCTCTCCAAAAGCTTGATTTGGTTACGAAGATTCTCCAGAAACCGATTTGCCGCCGCTGGACCAAGCTTCTTAAGGTAAAACGTTATCTCGTGAATCTGGCGACGGGCTGTTTTGGTAAATCTAATCTCATAGGTCATACTTTTCCCTTAATTCATCAAGTACATCAAAGGCATTGTATGTTTCTCCTTTTCTGAGCTCATCATCAGAAGCCAGCAAACTTGCAAAAAGGTGGGCTTTTTCCTTATTAATCTCAAGCTCGTCTTGCAGGGTGTCATAATCTTCCGCACGCATAACTACAAGCTCGCTATAACCGTTCTTAGTCACGGTAATGGGTTCATTCGAGCTCTGGACTAACTTGAGGAATTGGGCGGTATCTCTCATGTCTTTTATCGGAACGCACGTTGCCATATAATCCATCCTCCCATAATTATGTACATAATTATGATTATATCAGTATGGCTACGGCATTCCATCTCCTTTCTCTACTGAACCTTCTTAAGGTAAGAAGACAATATCCCTCCGAAAGAAAACCGACTCCCACTTTTTCTTAAAACCTAAAATTTTATTGTCAGATATCGGTCAAATATCTGTCAGATACGACTATCTTTTTGTAGATTGCTCAAATTCGACAACCTGCTCTATTTTCCTGGCCACCGCTTCCAGGCCGAGAAGATCTTCTTCGCCAAAGCGTCCTCTCGTTGGGCTATCAATATCCAGCACACCGACAACGCTGCCTTTAACTTTCAGCGGTACTACAACCTCAGAGTTTGACGCAGCATCACATGCAATATGACCGGGGAATTTGTGAACATCTTCTACCAGCTGGCTCTTCTCCGTTTCGGCTGCCGTCCCGCAGACTCCTTTCCCAAACGGAATGCGCACGCAAGCTACGTTTCCCTGAAAGGGGCCCAAACGAAGCTCAGGTACACCATCGCTGCCTGTATCAGAATCCATCAGATAAAAGCCAGCCCAATTAATATCTTCAAGCGCACCCCACAAGAGCGCAGCGGTATTTGCGAGCACAGGAAGCCAATGTGCGTCAATTTCTGCAAGCTCTTCAATTTGTTGAGCAAGTAACGTATAGTCTGGCATTTCAAATCTCCTAAAACGGCGCCGGGAAAATTCCCAGCGCCGAAACTTACCGCATACAACTATTGCATCTCAAATAAACTTAGGTCAGACCTTACTTATCTGCCTGAAGGTGCCAAATCTCGTCATTGTATTCGGCAATCGTACGATCACTTGAGAACTTACCTGCCATTGCGATATTTACCAGTGATTTCTTAAGCCAAAGCTTACGGTCCTCATAGTCCGAATACACCAGCTCCTTCTCCTGGATGTACTCTTCAAGGTCAAGCAACGCCATGAACCAGTCTTTGGACGTAAGGTCATCGTGAAGGCGCTGCAAGCGCTCAGCATTGCCCGTAGCCATGAACTGGGGATTTGTAATAAAGTCAACAAGTAACTTAATCCCAGGCTTCAAATAATACGCATGAGCATTATATGAGCCGTCGGCATAGAGCTTAACTACCTCATCGCTTGACGCGCCAAAGGTGTAGATATTATCGTCACCCACAAGCTCTGCAATCTCAACGTTGGCGCCATCAATGGTGCACAGGGTTACCGCACCGTTGAGCATGAACTTCATGTTGGAAGTACCGGATGCCTCTTTGGATGCCAATGAAATCTGCTCTGAGATGTCAGCTGCAGGAATGATACGTTCGGCTGCCGTCACATTATAGTTCTCAATCATAATGACCTGAAGATATGGAGCAACGTCCGGATCGTTTGCAATCCACTCACCCAAAGTCAAAATCAGATGGATGATATCTTGGGCAATTACGTAAGCAGGAGCCGCCTTACCGCCAAAGATAACCGTTATAGGGCGCTCGGGAATATTGCCGTTTTTGATATCCAAATACTTCCAAATGAGATAAAGCGCGAGCATCTGCTGACGCTTATACTCGTGGATACGTTTCACCTGAACGTCTACGATTGAGCCATCAAGCACCTGTGCGCCTTGATTGAACTTGAGGAAGTCCCGCATAACCTGCTTTGCATCATCCTTGATGGCGGCAAGCTGTTCAAGCACTTCATCGTCATCGGCAAACTTCAAAAGTCCGCTCACGTCTCCCGTATGGCGCCATTCGGTACCCAACAACGTATCGAGAAGAACCGCAAGCTCCGGATTACATCCCATAAGCCAACGGCGGAACGTAATACCGTTCGTCTTATTGGAGAACTTCTCGGGATAAATGTCGTAGAAAGGCTTGAGCTCGCTCTCTTCCAAAATCTTAGTATGCAGCGCCGCAACGCCGTTGATGCTGTAGCCGTAGTGAATGGCCAGGTGAGCCATGTGCACCTTACCGTCGATGATGATCTGTACGGCAGGGTCATCAAACTCGGCACGTGTGAGCTCGTCAAGTTTTTTGATAATAGCGGCAATCTTAGGAGAAACCTCTTCCAAAAATTCCAGCGGCCATTTCTCAAGTGCCTCAGCAAGAATTGTATGGTTGGTGTAGGCAACCATTGAGCGCACAATGGAAACTGCCTCATCAAACGCAATGTCATGATCTTCCGTCAGAATGCGGATAAGCTCAGGGATAACCATGGTTGGATGCGTATCATTAATCTGAATAACTGCATACTCCGCTAAGTCATGCAAATTGCATCCACGCGAAATTGCTTCCTTCACAATAAGCTGGGCAGCATTGGAAACCATAAAGTACTGCTGATATACACGAAGCAGCTGACCATTCCTATCGGAATCATCAGGATACAAGAAGAGCGTGAGGTTCTTCTTCAGCTCCGTCTTATCAAAACCAATGGAATTGTCAGGCACCAAAGAATCATCAATGCTCTCAAGATCAAAGAGGCGTAGGCGATTCTTCTTTGGACGCTCATAGCCCAACACATCAATCGAGAAGAGCTTGGAAGTCACAGAAAAACTCCCGAACTCAACGGTAAATGAAGTGTTTTCGTCACGCAGCCATCCCTCACGGTCAAGCCAACCATCAGGCATGGTTGTCTGCTGATTGTCTACAAACTTCTGGTGGAAAAGGCCAAAGTGGTAATTGAGGCCCACACCATCTCCGGGAAGCCCCAATGTTGCCATGGAATCGATAAAGCATGCGGCCAAACGTCCAAGACCACCATTGCCAAGAGACGGCTCAACTTCATTTTCCTCAACCTTATTGAGATCATGGCCCGCCTCAGCAAGCTGCTGCTTAGCCTCGTCATATAAGCCAAGGTTAATGAGGTTGTTGGTCAGAAGTTTACCAATCAAAAACTCAGCAGAAATGTAGTACAGACGCTTCTTTCCGGCATTCAGCGGAAGCTCTGCGCTCTTCTCGCTTACAACAGACATCAGCAGTTGATACACCGTTGCATCGTCAAGCTCGGCAAGCGAACGACCATATTTCTGACGAGAGAGCTCATCCAAGTTCATTATTTGTCCCCCTTAGGAACCCTAAAATAGGTCTCAGTAATCGTGCGTAAATAATCTTCGGTATGACGGGTGATGGCACCGCGTTGCATACGCCAACACCAGTTTCCCCCTAATGTTGCAGGAGTATTCATACGGGATTCATCTCCAAGACCAAGCAAGTCTTGCATCGTGTGAATGCAGGTATTACTTACTGAAGCTGCAATACCGCGACCCAAAGCCTCACTTACCGGCTCGTCCTCCGCACGGTGCAGATAGAGATCAACCTGTTCCCGCTCACGAGGTGTTGCCGTATTCTCATACCAGCCACGACCTGTCTGGTTATCATGCGTACCGACATACGCCACCGTATTAGGTTTGTAGTTATGCGGCAAATCACCCGCATCACGTTCTCCATTAAAACCACACTGAAGAACCTTCATACCGGGAAATCCGGTTTTCTCGCGCATATCGATAAGCTCTTGCGTCATCAGGCCTAAATCTTCAGCGATAATAGGCAGCTCTCCCAACTGACGCTTCAGCTCGTTAAAGAGATCGACATCGGGACCTTTTGTCCATGCGCCTCCGCGCGCATCGGGAGCGCCAAAAGGAACTTCCCAATAGGCTTCAAATCCACGGAAATGATCAATGCGCAGCACGTCATACAGCTCAAAACTCAACCGAATGCGCCACGCCCACCACGCGTAGTGGTTTTTCTTCATGTTCTCCCAGTTGTAGATTGGGTTCCCCCAATACTGACCGGTTGAAGAAAAATGATCGGGAGGAGTTCCGGCAACAGTTATGGGGTTGCCCTCTTCATCAATTTTAAAGAGCTCCGGCTGTGCCCACATTTCAACCGAATCCCGTGATACATAAATGGGAAGATCACCGATGATAAGAATCCCATGGTCATTGGCATAATCTTTGAGCTTCTCCCACTGCTTGAAGAAGAAGTACTGCGTCATCTTATGATACAGCAGCTTATCTTGAAGTCGCGCCGCATATTCCTGGCTTTTCTGACCACGACGCTGATACTGGCGCGGCCATTCCCAAAATGCCCTCAGACCAAATGTCTCCTTGAGCGACATAAACTCCGCATACGGCTCAAGCCACTCTTTTTGTTTTGCGCAAAACGCCTTGAAATCGGATGGAGTATCAGATGCAAACCTCACAAAGGCTCGCTCCAAAAGATGTCGATGGCTCACAAAAAGCGTGCCGTAATCAACGCGGGTGGGATCAGAGCCAAAATTCAAATCGTCAAAGTCATGCTCTGTCAGATATCCAAGCTTTTTCAGCGCATCAAGATCAATAAAATAGGGATTGCCTGCAGCAGCCGAAAACGACTGGTAGGGAGAATCACCATAGCTGGTAGTTGTCAGTGGCAATACCTGCCAATAGCGCTGTTTCGTACGGGCGAGAAAATCGACAAACCGATACGCCTCCTGGCCAAAGGTGCCAATTCCATACGCATTGGGAAGAGATGAAACAGCCATAAGTACGCCGCTTGCTCGTTCCATATGTTCCCCTCTTTCTCGAGTCATAAGAATGCCGCTCTCCCGTGTCATACACACATGTGCATACACAAGAAAGCGGCGTTCATTTTAGTACTTAATAAGGTTCTTCTCGGTCTCTTTATCAAAAAGATGCACGGCATTATCTTCGAACTTGAACCAAATGTCATTACCGATTTCAAGATCGCGCTTTGCGATCTCAGTTGCAGGCACGATAAGAACAAAGCTACCGTCTTCGGTTCTTACATGAACATGAACCGTAGAGCCCATCAGCTCGGTAACCTCAATAACGCCCTGGAATGCGGTTGCTTCATCTTTGTCGGTAAGAATAATTTGCTCGGGACGAATACCCACCGTAACGTCGGTTGCGGGAGCAGCCACCCAAGACTCAGCCAAAAGATTTGCCGTTTCAGGAGAGAGGTCAAAGGACATGTGCTCGGTCTCAACATGGAACTCATTGCCCACACGCACAAGATGCGCGTCAAAGAAGTTCATCTGAGGCATACCGATAAAGCCGGCAACAAAGAGATTGGCAGGACGATTGAAAACATCCTGTGGGGTACCAATTTGCTGCACGTATCCATCACGCATAATAACAATACGGTCACCCAGCGTCATAGCCTCTGTCTGATCGTGTGTAACGTAAATGAACGTACCATCAACCTTCTGACGCAGCTTAATAAGCTCGGCACGCATCTGATTACGCAGTTTTGCGTCCAAGTTTGACAGCGGCTCGTCCATCAAGAAGACCTTTGGGTCACGAACGATGGCACGACCGATAGCAACACGCTGGCGCTGACCACCGGAAAGTGCTTTTGGCTTACGATCAAGATACGCCGTAATGCCAAGAGTTTCCGCAGCTGAGCGAACCTTCTCGTCAATAACAGCCGGATCAACTTTCTTCAGCTTCAGCGTAAATGCCATATTTTCGTACACGGTCATGTTTGGATACAGGGCATAGCTCTGGAAGACCATGGCAATATCACGGTCTTTAGGAGCAACGTCATTCATGATCTTGCCGTCAATATAGAGTTCACCGGAAGAGATGTCCTCAAGACCAGCAATCATACGCAGCGTGGTAGACTTGCCGCAGCCAGAAGGTCCAACGAGAACCACAAACTCGTGATCCTTAATATCAAGATTAAAGTCCTGAACGGCAATAACGCCTTCGTCGGTAACCTCAAGATTGCTCTTCTTCTGCTGGACCGGCTTCTTACCAAAAAGGTGCTTTTTTTGTTGCTCATTCGGATAAATCTTTTTGACATTCTTCAGAACAATTTCAGCCATAATTCTTGCCTTTCTGAAAGCATCCACTGGGATGCAGGATTCCTTCGTGTGGCGAGAAGTGCGTCAGAACCAAATACCCGCCGGACGTACTTCTCGCAAATGCTTAACCCTTTACCGCACCAGATACGACACCGTTAATGATGTAGCGCTGGCAGATAAGGTACAAGACAACGATTGGGATAATGACCATCATGATACACGCCAGCATAGGTCCCATTTCTACTCGACCATAGCCACCGCGGAAATACTGAATCAAGATAGGAATCGTCTTGTATTTCGTACGATCAAGTACAAGATACGGAAGGAGGTAGTCGTTCCATACCCACATAGTCTCAAGAATGCCAACTGAGATATAGGTGGGCTTCATAATAGGAAGAACAACGTGGAAGAAGGTCTGAATGGGATTGCAGCCATCAATGGTTGCGGCTTCCTCAATCTCAAGCGGGATGGTCTTAACAAAGCCCGCAAACATGAAGACCGCCAATCCGGCACCAAATCCAAGATAAATAAAGCAGATATTAAATGGCGTATTGAATCCCAACACTGTTGCCATATTGGAAAGCGTAAACATAAGCATCTGGAAAGGAACGACCATTGAGAAGACAAACAGGTAATAGAACGCCTTGCAGATGCGGTTATTGACGCGTACCACATACCATGCGCACATGGAGCAGCACACCAAAATAAGAACAACAGACGTTATGGTAATAACCAAAGAATATCCAAATGCCGCCGCAAAACCCTGACGCTCAAGCGCAGAGATATAGTTTGCAAGACCGGCAGTATTTTCCGGTGTTACGAACTCAAACGCCGACGTTGTGGTAATGGCAGTTTCCTGCTTAAAGGAGTTCAAAAGGATCATGACCATGGGGTAGATCCACGCAAGAGACAAAACGGTGAAGAAGACCGAAATGATCTTGTTGACGGTTGTTTCTCGTTTCATTATTGCTGCACCTCCCTAGACTGAGTGGCTCTAAGCTGGACCATAACGATTGCAATGACCAGGATGCAGAAGATAACTGCCTTTGCTTGACCAATGCCCATCCATTTGCCACCCTGACGTGCATAGAAGGTGTTATAGATGTTGAGAGCAAGCATCTCGGTTGCATGCTTGGGCTCGCCCGCCGTAAGTGCGAGGTTCTGGTCAAAGAGCTTAAAGCCGTTGGTAATAGTCAAGAACAAGCAAATGGTAATGGTTGGCATCAAGTTAGGAATCTTTACTTTCCACAGAGTCTGCCATGCAGTGGCTCCATCAACCTTAGCTGCCTCAAGATAATCGCTTGGAATAGACTGAAGGCCGGCAATATAGATGATCATCATGTAGCCGATCTGCTGCCAGAGCGTCAAGATGATCATGCCCCAAAATCCTGCGGTGCTATTCAACGCCAAAAGTTGCTGTCCGACATTTGAAAGTACACCGTTAATAAGGATGTTCCAAATGTAGCCAAGCACGATGCCGCCAATGAGGTTTGGCATGAAGAATACGGTACGGAATGTATTTGTACCCTTCAGGTGCTTGCGTGTCAGAGCAAGTGCAATGGCAAGCGCAAACACGTTAATAAGTATCATCGATACGACTGCAAAAAGCGCGGTGTACCAAAACGCGTTTGCAAACTGCTTATCTGCAAATGCTGCAGCATAATTGGAAAAACCTATAAATTTTGCATCGCTGATGCTGATAAATTTGCAAAACGAGAGATACAGGCCTTGGATAAACGGAACAACAAATCCAAATAAGAAGGAAAGCGCTGTAGGTAGCAAGAAAAGAGGCCACCAGCGCTTCAACATTTTAACCATAGGAAAATTCCCTTCTCATGCAATAAAGGGGCAAGAAGAGGCTTTGCCCTTCTCGCCCCTTACAGCTACGAGCTACCTAAAAACAAACCTTACTCAGCATTTGCTTCCTTTTCAGTCTTCCAACCATCAACGAACGCAGTCTTAACGGCATCCCAATCCTCGGTACCTGCCGCATAACCCTTGAGCGCACTGGAGAGGTTGGTCTTCCACTCCTGAGAAGGAATGTAGATGAAGTCCCAAGCCACAGGCTCATTGCCCTTCTTGGCATAATCAGCAGCGATATTAGCAAGAGCGTTGCTGGTTGGCTTAGCATTCTTAAATGGAATGGTAAGGCCCATTTCCTCAGCAATTGCCTTGGTAGCGGTGTCGGAGGTTACGCACCAATACATGAAGTCAAGCGTTGCCTGCTGAGAATCCTCATCGGCCTTAGAGCTTACGCACCAGTAGTTCTCGCCACCGGAGCACATACCCTGCTTTTCTTCACCCTTGACACCGATGTAGATAGGAATCATGCCCAAAGCGTCATCGCCGAGCTTCTTAATATCGTTGTAAGCCCATGTGCCATTCTGATAGAAGACGGCTTCCTGGTTAACAAACTCTGCAACGGAGTCATCGCCGGTCTTTCCGGCAAGCTGAGTAGGATCGCAGGTGGAATTATTGATATAAAGGTCAAAAATCTGCTTGTAATTAGGCAGATAGGTGCCCTTAATCTCTTTAGCGTCCGGCTTACCGGTATCCTTGAACTCATAGTACAGAGGAAGGTTGGCAAGGTGTGTGGTAAAGCGCCAGTCTGAGCTGGAATCAAGGCCGGCACTGGTGAAGGCACCCTTTACACCAAGCTCATCCTTGCGAGCCTGAATGTCTTCAACGATCTTCTTGAGAGATGCAAAGTCCTTGATGTCCTCGCCCTTATAGCCGGCCTTCTCAAGGAGCTTCTTGTTATAAATGATGCCGAAGTCTTCCTCAACGTAGTCAACGCCGTATACAACGCCGTCCTGCTCAAGCTTCAGAGCATCGTTGGTAAGCTCGCCCAAAATCTTGGCATCTTTAAGGTCAATGCAGTAATCCTTAACACCAATGAGGCCGGAAGGACCGTTGGTCTGGAAAAGTGTAGGAGCAGCGGAAGCTTCCTTGTTGATCTCAGACTGGAATGTCTGTGCATAGGTATCGGAAGCAGCGGTAACAACCTTAACGGGAACCTTGGTCTCTTCGGTGTACTTCTTGGCAAGATCCTGCCACTCTTTATCAGCCTCAGGCTTGAAGTTCAGGAAGTAAACGGAGCCTTTTGCACCGTCACCTGAACCCTCCTTTTTGTCATCAGCCTTATTGCCGCCACAGCCCGCAAGGCTGAGGGTGCAAAGAGCTGATGCGCTCAGAGTGACAAACTGCTTACGATTTAGATTGGACATACTGTTCCTCCTCATGGAACGTACTGCGCCGACTGCACAGCCCACACAGAATCATCTGTAAGTTATGACTGCAAGGGCAATCTTTACCACAACTAACAGCCAGCACTTACGTAACTTACAGAAGTATATCTTTTTTACAACCACTCTGTAAAAGTTGTCTGAACAACATCAGCGGTAAACGGTATGAAATTATCGGTGAACGGTCATCCGATTGGAATCTTCACAGTATTGACGTATTATCAACACAAAAAGAACACTATTAAATCGCTATCTACCTGTGAATATCTATCTTTTGTGTGTTTTCTTCGTTGTTCAAAGGAATATGCTGCTATGCCAAAGGCTCGATTCGAAAATATCTACCAAGATCTTAAAGCAAAGGTTCTTGACGGTACTTATGGCTACCAATCCTTCTTGCCTCCTGAAACAGAACTGACGGCTTCATATACATGCTCAAGAAACACTCTCAGGCGCGCCCTCTCCATGCTTTCCGATGAAGCGTATCTTCAGCCTATCCATGGTCGGGGTGTCCGAGTTATTTGGCAAAAGCAAACTCACGACATTCTTGGATCTCTTGAGGGTCTTGAATCCTTCCAAGAATACGCGCAGCGTAACGGCCTTATACCATATACCGAGGTCAAACAATTCGAGACAATCGTCTGCAGCGATGCCCTTGCGTATCACACGGGCTTTACCGCAGGCGAAAGACTCATACGTATCGTACGTATTCGCGGTCTTAACGGCATTCCTCGTCAAATAGACCATGATTACCTTCTTGAAAGCGCAGTAGGACGCCTTTCAAAGGAGGACGCAAGACACTCCATCTTCTCGTATCTCGAAGAGACTCTCGGTATGCGCATTCTTAAAAGCAAGCGACAAATCACCGTAGAGTTGGCCACCGATGAGGATTTTAGCTATCTTGACCTGGGAACGTTTAATTGCGTTGCGGTTACAGAAAGTCATTCCTTTAATTCTGATGGCATTATGTTTGAGTTCACACAAACTCGCAGCCATCCGGCAACGTTTTGCTACAACGTCATTTCAAAACGATAGCTGCTCTACCCTTTTAACGAAAGAAGGACGCCGCCTCTAAGTGTAACGTCCTTCTCGCATACTGCCTTTAGAAATGCGCTTTTCCCCGATTGTTATGAAAGCTCGGCCTGGAGCTGATCAACAAGTTCCGAGAAGTACGCAAGCGCCTCGTTCACGGGCTTTGGTGTTGCCATATCCACACCCGCACCGCGAAGCAACTCAATCGGAGGCTTTGAGCATCCGCCGGAAAGATAGTTGAGATAATCTTCCACCGCAGGCGCGCCCTCTTTAAGGATGCGCTGCGACAAGGCAATGGCTGCCGAGAAACCAATGGAGTACTGGTAAACATAGAAGTCGTAGTAAAAATGAGGAATGCGAGCCCATTCAATCTGAATTTCTTCGTCAGGCACAATGTTTGTCCCGAAGTAGAGCTTGTTAAGCTCGCCGTAGTGCTTGCAAAGCACATCGGCGTTCAGCGCTTCACCTCGTCCATTCATGGCGTTAACATCACGCTCAAACTCGGCAAACATGCACTGACGATATATAGTCCCGCGGAAGCCCTCAAGGAAGTGATTGAGGATGTACGCATGGCGCGCCGGATCGCTCTCGTGCTCAAGGAGATAATGCGAGAGCAGCGCTTCATTACAGGTAGAAGCCACCTCGGCAACAAAGAGCACGTAATTTGAGTACGTAATTTCCTGCGTATGGGACGAGAGGTACGTGTGTATTGAATGCCCCATCTCGTGAATGAGGGTAAACACATCATCAAGCGTACCCTGGAAGTTCATAAGAATCACGGGGTTCATACCCTTACCGCCGGCGGAATAGGCTCCAGAGCGCTTACCAGGGGTTTCGTATACATCAACCCACCGCTCTGAAAGTCCCTTTTTGACTAGATCAAGATACTTCTCGCCCATTGGTTCAAGCGCCTTAACGATAAGGTCGCAGGCCTCCTCGTAGGTAAACTTCATGTCGACATCAGCAACAAGCGGAGCGTAGATGTCCCAATAGTGAAGCTCATCAAGACCCAGCTTTTGCTTGCGTAAATCCATATACTTGTAGAAAGCAGGAAGATTGTTGTGAACGGCCTCGATCAGATTATCGTAAACCTCAACGGGGACCTCGTTCTTATCAAGGCTATATGCAAGAGAACTTTCGTACTTGCGGGAATCAGCAAAGAACTTAAGCTGCTTGATCTGACTTGTAAGCATTGCTGCGGAAGTATTGCGGAACTGGTTGTAGCGACCATACAGCTGCTTAAACGCAGATTCACGCAGGACGCGATCATGTCCCATAAGCATTGGAATGTATGAGCCACTTGTTAGTTTGTGCTTTTGACCCTTCTCGTCCGTTGCGTCATCAAAGGTAAGATCCGCATCTTCAAACATGGAATACACGTTGGCGGGCTGGGAGGCGGCATCATTAGCGCGGGCGAGAAGTGCTTCTTCAGCTGCAGAAAGTGTATGAGCGCGCATACGTAAAACCTGCTCAAGTTTGCGACGATAGTGTTCAAGCGCAGGTTCGTCTGCATAAAAGCTCGCAATGGTATCCTCGGAAATAGAGAGCAACTCGGCATTGAACCAAGATCCCGCCTCTTCAAGCTGTGTATACAAACTCATACAACGTGCAGTATACGCTTGGTATTTTGATACGCGTGTATCTTCGTCGGAGCGACGTTCTGCATAGTTCCATGCCTTTTCAAACTCAAGCGCAACATGGTCTTCCAGCCTCAGATATGCAAGTAACTCTGATGCGGACTGCGAAATTTTTCCGCGATATGCAGCAAGCTGTTCCGGATAGGTTTTGATGTCAACAAGCGCCTGCTCAAAGGCCTCATCGCTCTCGTACATGGAAGAGAGATCCCACCGATACTTCTCTTCTATTTGATCTCGTGACTCGTAGTTCATTGAATGTCCCTTCAAATATCCCTCATATCTCTCCGATATTTTCCCCATTTTCATTCAATATACCAAATAGTACTTACGTTGTTTCCACTACGAAATTAGGAGCTTAATAAGTAAGTTGTACGTCAACCGCATCTCAATTATTCTCATCAACAAACAATTTACATACGTCTTTAGAGATTCACCAACGATCGCGCAGTAGGAATAAAACCTTCAAAAATTCCCGGAGCACCTTCGGCCTCAGATGCGAGAAGGTCTCTTTCGCTTCTGATAGTCCACGTTATAAGATGCGCCTTCATCTTATGGCACGTCGCATCCACAAAGAGGTTCTTCCGGTCTTCAAATCTGTAAGCAATAAAGTCCGGTCTTCCCAAAGAATTTCCGAGAAGTGCCGTTGCGGCAGCTTTCTTGGGCATTGACAAATCGGATACTTGACTATCGTTAAAGAAGTTTTCTGCAAGCTGCCCACGAAGTACCTCCGGACGGTGTATACGAAGCCATCGAAGTACCATCGGATCAAAACTTTCAACTGCTACGCGAACAGAATGCTCGTCAAGAACTTGCATGACTTGTTTGGTTACTTCCTCAGCGTTTCCGCCACACGTTTTTACCTCAACAATTAAAGGTGCAGGCAATTGATCTTCGCCGTTCCAATCGTAGCAAGATAAAACCTCATCAAATGTAGGAATACCTTCTTCCGTGTCAAGTAAACGATATGTTTTCAGCTGGTCAAGCGTGCAATTCTCAACAACGTCATTCACTCCACAAAGACGACTTAAGTCCGAATCATGAACAACGACTAAATGACCATCGACTGTCAGATGGACATCCAGCTCTGATCCAAAACCATGTTCAACGGCACGCCGAAATGCGGCAAGAGAATTTTCGGGAATCTCCCGCTCAATATCATGTAAACCGCGATGCGCATAACGGTATTTTTTAAATTCATCCCAGTGTGCCTGCAATGCTTTGCTTCCCTTAATACGCGGAGCAACGGCAAATGCAGCGAGCACGGCAACACCGGCAGCAACCCCCGCCGTTACGCCGGCCGCAACCGCCGCACCCTTCAAAACGGGATGTACCTTTGGACGAGAAATCTCTGAATCTTGCTTCTCTGTAGATATATTCTCGCTCACGGACGTATTTGCGAGCTCGCTATCAAGCTCCGGCAAACGGTTACCTTTTGATACATTTATCTGCGGTTTAATATGAGTCATAGCTACCTGAGCATCTGCAAGTAAGGATTGTGCACGCGCCACTGAATGGCGAACATCATCGGCACTGGGAAGCGAAGGTTTGACAGGTGCCGGAAGGTGCTTTGAAACTTGTTTATGCACCATACCACCCACGGCATGTGCAGACTTCGATATGGCACTCGTAAGTATCTTGCGCGCGGCAGGTGATGTAAGCGCCGTTTTTGCAGCATATCGACCAATCGTCAGACCAACGATATTAACAGCAGCTCGTTTAATGAAATTACCCATCGTCTTCCTCCTGCCAATGCAAGTCGTCAAATGCCCTACTCGTCAAATACTTCAAGTCCATGCTTAGCAATAGTATGACTGTCTCCATGGTGCACAAATTGCATTGTAATAAAGCTTACTCCTACCGCAACCGTAGAATATATAAACAACGCCTCATACGAAACATGTCCCATGAGCCATCCTGCCACAATCGGCGTTACCGTCTGTGATGCCATCGAAAACGTGTAATAGTAGCCGGTAAATTTGCCAACATCAGATCCTTTGCACATCTCGACAACCATGGGAAGCGAGTTGACGTTAATAAACGCCCAACCTATGCCAAGAACTATCATCACCACGTAAAGCGCTGGCGAGAAGCCCAGCCCCATGAGAGTCCACACCACAAAGAGGGCAAATCCACCGCCCAAAAGCAAAATACCAATAAGAATTGTTTTCTTACGCCCAATCCTTCCCGCCACTTGACCGGAAGGAATGTAGGAGAGAATGGCTCCTACGGTACAGACAATAAGGCACTGCGATGCTTCTCCAAGACTCATCCCCCACTCTGCCTGTGCATACGTAGTGAACCATGTCTCCATAGCGTTATATCCCAAGAACCAAAAGGCGATTGAGAGCAACAGGAAAATGAGAGAGCGCTTTACCGGAGCCGGAAGTACTTCTCGACCGGAGGCATCAGTTTCGGAAAGATTATCTTCTGGGTGATTTTCCTCATAGGCACGAAACTCCTGCTCGAGCTTAGGTTCCTTAATGGTCATAAAAACAATTGCCACCGATACCAACATAATGGCGCCAACAACAAGAAAAAGCGGCAAGTAATTGACGTGTGCAAGCCCTCCTACACGGTTTTTGCTATAAAGAACCGATGTGATCAGCAGATACACAATACCGCCGCAAGCTCCCATAAGGTTGATGATGGCATTTCCTTTTGAACGCAGGGGCTTGGGCGTGAGATCGGGCATGAGTGCCACCGCGGGGCTTCGGTATGTTCCCATGGCAATAAGTACCACCAAGAGCACGCCGACAAAGACATATATTTTCCAGGGATGCAGCTGTTCCGCTGCTGAATTATCAATAATAGGTAGAAATACCATCGTGCCAACAGCCACCACGGTACCAAAAACTAAAAACGGCATGCGCTTGCCCCATGGGTGTGTGCACTTGTCGGAAAGAGCACCGAAAAACGGCAGTAGAAAGAGGGCAAGTACATTATCGAGAGCCATAAGAGCACCCGAGATGGTCTCGTCAAGGTGCAGGGTATTGGTGAGCATCAACGGTATAACGCTGTTGTACATCTGCCAGAACGCGCAAATAGAAAAGAACGCAAAACCAATGAGGAGCGTTCGTTTTACATTGAGTTTCATCTCTCTCCTCAAACGTTCCAAAAACATATACCTGACTTTTTCATAGTATCAATTCTAAACTGCAAAAACTTGGATTTTTCAGCCTGCGGACAAATTTTGCGGAGCAACGGTATCCAATGTGGGTACTATAAAAGTAAATAACAGAAGTTAGCAAACCGCACAGATTGCACGAGGGCAGAAACGCTATGCATACAATACCGTCAGCACATGAGCTGTATCTCTATATACTTTTAAAAAAACAGCTAGGAATTAACCGTCAGACTGCGCTTATCCGCGTTAATGAGGTATTGGAGTCCGATGGTCTTGCGCCCGCTGATTTTGGAGCGGTAAGCGCGCGCGAGCTTGTAGAAGCATTCCCTCACTTCATAAAAGTCACCGTATTTAAAAAGGGTGTTGTCTTTGTCACGATCCTTGAAAATGCCGCCTTTGAACAAGCTTTAGCGGCTCCTGCGAAAGGCGATAAGAACAACAGGACATCTTCAAATAGTAAACCTTGGAAGTATAAGCGTGGAGCTAAGCACGTAGTACCCGTAAAGCCAAAGCACCTCATACAAGCTGTAGACTCTCAAGAACCAAAGGATTCTCTAAAAACCAAAAACCCCAAAACCGAAAATATAACAGTTGAAAATGTCAAAACTGAAGACGTTAAAACTCAAGTTAGAACTCAAGACGCTGACGACCAAAAGAGCGGAGACATGTTCATCTCGGAGCTCATCGATGCAGTAAAAGAGGCTGTTACCCAAGAGTCTCAATCAACGTTGGGTTTTTCAGATAAACCTGATTCCCAGCACACCCAAAGAGCTCAATCGGCCACGGAAAAACAGCACGCACCGGAGCAGCCACATCTTGAAGCTGCTCCATGCGAGCCTTCAATATCTCTTACGATTACCTACGATCCCTCTGGCTCTGGCGCGCAGCTCCAAACAAATCCCAAGTCGGTGTCAAATACCGAAACCAATATTGCTCCCAACTGTCTTCCTAAAGATTTCGAAAATGAAGTCCACATAGACAATGACCTTATGGGCATCTTGTATCAAATAGCACCCATGGATGCCAATGTTTTTCAGCTGCTGACAGAGGATTTTCTTCTCGCAAGCGCATCGCACAACATAAGCATTGCGGGAGGAAACATTGCCTTCCCCATGCGCTATAAGCTTCCTCACCAATCGAACCCAATAACTGCAACGCTCAAGCGAACTCCACGGGCTCAACGACCCTGGAAACTGGCAGCCATCAACGTCTCCCCCTCCGATCTTGCAACCCTTACCGTTGATCCGTTCAGAGGACTTCCTCGTGCAGGAATTTCTCCATGGGAAAAGCTTCCTTCCCAAAAGGGACATCTGGCGCTTGATCCTCTGCGACTTCTTACAAGCGAACGACCTGTTGCTGATTGGAAATTGCTTGTACAGGAAGTTTCAAGCCATATTGCACTTGAGACTGACGATTTTGCATCACGGTCTCTACCTCTGCAGCAGGCAACCATTGCCACTGCATACGCATACCGCAAAGCCCACCAGCAGCTTACAAGCACGTCTGAAGATTTTTATCTACCAGTCAGGCACACTCCGGCATCTGAAACCATCTGTTTTGACCCCAAACGCCCATGGGCATCTTCGTCGTTCTTTGAGGCTATCATTCGCGAGAAGAACCTGAATGTAAGCACTCTCTTCGAGGGCGCACGGACGGCGGGTACCGCAGGTTACCGCGTTATGGTTGAGCTGTATAATCCCTCGCTCAACGTTATCTACCGCGCACTTCCCGTACAGGAAGTGCGCGCTCATACTGCCGACAATACAGATGAAAGGGTTCTGGTATTTGCAACACCTCAATCAGACCAAGAGCCGTATGTTGCTGTTGCGCTGCTGAGTATTCCCGAGACTTATGCGCTTGCACGCATCTTCTCGGCCGGCCTGCCAAACTGGCTTACTGTAGAGACCTCAAGTGCGCCTGATTGTTAATGAGAAGTGCAATCAATAAGGTCACTCTTTTTATACCTACCTCATGGATATCACAGAATCACCACTCTTGTATAGGCCACACTTTACCGGTAAGGCTCCAATTATTCATATCTTTTGCATCACCGTTAATAACAAACTCTCTCAGCTCGGTATCTTGCTTCCCATTAGAGAGCGTTTCAATGTAGTACCGAGGACGATTCTCGCCCTCTTTTACTTCATCGAGAGGTGTTGTGTAATTAGAGAGCATTTGCTTGTCAGCACCCATATCTTTAAGTACCTGAGCCAAAATGTCATAATGCCAGACAGGTGCACTGGAAACTTTCATAGGGGCCGATGCCTCTTCAGTTGTTTGTCCTGCAGGCTTATAGAAGATACATGGTGCCGAAGGAGTTTTGATATCTTCCGATGTCAAATACCAACGACCATGATCAGCAGTAATAATGATGGATGTGTTCTCATACAAACCGAGACGCTTAAGCTCTTTAATATATTCCTCAACAATCTTAAATGATGCAATTGTCTGTTCGTCCTCAGTTTGCTCAGACTCATTTTTCGCAGGTTCAACATTCTTGTTAATGATAAAAGGCGGATGAGAACCCATTAGGTGGATAAAGCGAAAATCTCCGTTTTCTCCATGTGCCTCTTCTTGCGTTGTTAAACCATAATGCTTGAGCTCTCCATAATACTTAAGATCGTCTTCCTGATATGGTTGAGAAGAAAGATCAATCTCATCCATATTCACGTTTTTGCGCATACGCATATTAAGATCTTCAGTGTAATACCAGAAGCGAGGCTTACAAATCCAAGGTAAATCCCTACAAAGTGCCGTTTTATATAAAATACGCAACGCTCCAAAGGTATCCATTTGATTATCAGCACCTCGGCCGCGAAGTTCATGTACATTAACAGTACGATCGCGCACGTAAGCCGCTTCCCAATCATACTCAACCATATCCGAGTAAATGCCAGATGAATATCCCAATGACTTGATATCACTGAGAAAAGTACTATCTTTAGCCCAATTCTGAACAAAATCTTCAAAGGGTCGACTTGTGTCAGTTGGACGAAGACCGTAAAGTAATGATATAGCACCATATCGTGTTGGAATCATACTGCCAACAGTATCGCTATACCACGTAAAGCCGGTTAATCCATCAAAGGTTTCCGGATTGGTCTCGCGAAGGTGCTCAACCTCAAGTGTATCAGTGGTGTCCAAAACAAAAACGACTACATTCTTTTTTGAGGAAACGTTATATAGTCCCTCCCGCGTTGCGCGGATGCCTGCAGTCTCTGCTGCAGTAGTATCTGTAAAATTCTGAATCGCAGGTCCCCATAAGCTCACAACGCCAACCGTCTGTACCACAATCAACACAATGGCTGCCACCGAAAAAATGGTTCTTGTCTTACGCGCCCAAATAATGCTAAATGCCGTAATTGCCCCTAGGATGACTATCCACACAAAACCAGATACGATCATTTGCCGTGTGAAATCTCCCCAATACACTTCGTGCCCGTCAGCAAGAGGCATATCTTTATTCATGAAAAGTGCCTGTACGTAAGCACAAAATCCAAGTCCAAACACAAGCGCACTTGCCACATTAAACACACGGCCGCGCAATACACTGAAGAATACAGCTGCTACCAGCGTCATAATAAGACCGGCAATCATTACGGGGCCAAAAACATCAGTCAAACTAAAGGAAAGATCCTTTGCGTTGTTAGCAACTAGTTCAAGCGGAGCTACTACAAAAACGGTATACACCGAGAATGCGCATACAAGAAGAGCTGTAAAGAAGCGTCCACGAAGCCCCAGCCGTCCTTCTTTATAGTTGCGCATTCGAATCTGTTCATCAGCTAAGACCTCGCCCATATGGATATTGGCAGCTTCAGCTCCCTTTGCATCAACTCTATGGACTGGTTCTTCAACGATTTTTGTAGCATTCTCGTCAATATGGAATACCCGGAAAAGTACTTTTCGAGAGCGTCTAAATGCCACACCTAATACCGCTGAAAGTGCCACCGCAACCGCTGCCAGTGCCTGAATGGTATACGTCATAACTGATGGATCGACATACGCATACGCAGGCCTTGCAAAGATGCACAAAAATGCAATCGCGAGAAGCACTATGTAGCACGCATCGTGTATACATACAGCACATTTTTGCTTAACGCTTAGTGATTTACTTACTGTCAAATGTATATCTACCATGTTTAGTCTTCCGTTTTCGTATCTGCATCGTCGTGATCTTGCATGCGCTTCTCTTGATGCGCTAACACGCGATCAAGAATGTACTTGCCAGCAGCCTCACCACCATGACCTAAATTAAAAATCATATTGTCGCGAATCTCCTTGATTCGATCAGACCATGCGAGCGGATTATTAAACATTTCCTCAACCGCTTTTGCCAGACCATCCATTTTTTGGGGATCAAAACTACGCCCGATTTCATTTCTCAGCGTAATGTCACAGGGATCAGAGTGAATCTTTGACCAGTCGGGATTGTTTTCTTTCATCTCAGTATCAATGAAAACCGAAGGCCTCAGCGTGGTGAACGAGAATTCCTCTGCAACACTTGACCAGTCGGTGATAAGCAAACTCGCTGAAAGCACAGAAGTATTTGAGCTAAAGTCAGTTTCAAACGTAAGCTCCGAGGAATCCACATCAGCATAGTGAGCAATGATTTCATCCATACGAGGCTTATAGCGCTTAACGTATTCAGGATGTGGACGAACTACGATACGCCAGCCATGACCCATAAGTTCTTTGAGTAAGTCATCGATACAGCTGTCTAAGATATTGCCAAATTGCCACGAAGGACCAATAACAATGAGGGGTCTCTCTTCTGACTCATGCTGTCCAAGGCCTTGCTTTTCATAATTTGCAATAGAGCGATCAAGCAAGTCATATCCAATGGCAGGCTTGTTCTTTTCTTTGGTGTCATAGTACTTCTCAAGAAGCTCAAGGTCATGTTGCTGATGAGGACCAACGCAAAGAACGCCATCGTAATACGTATATTCATTACGCGTTGAGGTTACTGTCATCGATGTCATGTGGTGGGGCATATAGATATATTCGGCATCCTTTTTTACGTATGAGCGTTTCATATAGGAGCTCTCAAGATCGCCAAGCGTAGTCACCACAACATCGGCATCCATTTTCATAAAAAGCGTAATCAATCGGCGCTGGCCCAAATAATACGGAATCAAGCGGGGCTCTTTTTTGGAGAGCTCAAAAACCTGATCGTTGGGGTCAGACGTTACATAGTGAATATGGACATCGGAGTGAGACAGAAGCCATTCAATGGCGCCCTGAAAGTACTTATAAAACCCGCTTGACTCAGAATAGAACACAAGGTGCTTACCGATTGTGTTGAAGAACCGAGCATAATCGCTCTTCTCGCGAGCGGCATACGGATCGCGCTGGAACCACTTCTTTGTTGACTTGGTGGCTGTCTCCATTGCCTCGTATTCTTTACGAGCCTCATTGAGCGCCTCGTAATCAACCTGTTTGTGCGGATCGATGATGATATTGCAAACAACCTGTACAAGAATAGAAAGCAAATTCGAGCAGACCCAGTAAAACGCCATACCGCATACCACATATATTGCCAGCACAAGTGACATTGCAATAGAGAGACCGTTGGTCGTGTTCTTCTCGGCACGACTCTGCTCACGCTGAAGCGGGTTTATCTTGTTGGACGCAAGACCGAGCGCCACGGACGAAAGTGCGGCAGCAAGAGGCATGATCCACGTAATTCCGCCATCGATGATGGGGGTCATGCCGAGAAATTCCGTGCCGGGTGCACCTGAATCGGTGATGCCATGAATGACGTCGACAAGACCAAAGAGAATTATCACTTGGATTGCAAGAGGAATAAGACTCAAAAGTGGATGATAGCCTGCCTTCTTGTTAAGTTCGTTCTGACGCTCTTCAATGGTTTCACGGTCACCGAAATAACGCGTTTTGAGGCGAAACATCTCGGGCATGATTTTTACCATAACGATGGAGTTTTGCTGCGTCCAAAGAGCAAGCGGCATAAGAATAATTTTAGTCGCAAGGGTAAATAGAAAAATTGCCGCCCACCAACTACCGGTAAGATCATATGCCGGCTGAACAATAAGTGAGAAGAGCTTTGCGAGTTGCTCAAGCATGTAACTATCCTTTGTATTCTTTTTTAGGTTACTGGTTTATACATACAAGCTGGAATTATAACAAAAAAATATTACCCATCAATTCTGCAAACGCTGTTTTTCACAATGAGTTGAGGCTCCAGTACTATTTTATGGGTACAGCGGGAATCCTCATTCTGGGTGTCATCGGTTATTTTAGAAAATAGCAGGTTAAGAGCAGCTTCTGCCAACTCTTCAACATTTTGCTCAATCGATGTTAATGCGGGTTCAAAAAGAGCGTCCGCAGCACTGTTGTCATATCCGACGACCGAATAATCTTGCGGAACATGAAGTCCGTGCTCATAAAGATAGCGAAGCAGCCCTAGGGCAATGTTGTCAGAACCGGCAAACACTGCGGTGGCGTTCAGACGAACCAGCTTTTGAGCAGCAAGATACGCATCAGGGATGTAGTAGTCAGTGTCAAGCACAAGATTGGAATCCGGTTCGATGTTCTTCTCGGCAAGTGCTTGTTTGTACCCGGCAAGACGGCGTGCACCAGTTGCGGACTTGGTATTAACCATGCACGCAATACGCGTATGCCCATGGTCAAGCAGATACTGGGTTGCCCGATAACCACCCAGCTTATTGTTGAAATACACCTTGTCACAAACAAGATCGTCTATGGTGCGGTCAACCATTACGAATGGAATGGTTAGCTGTGACAGGTTTGCTGTTAGGTTTTGCGCATCTCGCCCTCCAGAAGAAATGACAAAAAGCCCGTCAACTCCACGGTTTGCCAACAGCCCTACAAGCTCGGAATCATTGGTGGCATTGTCATCCGAATTGGTAATAAACAGCGCATATCCACGCTTTCTACATCTAAGCTCAAGATTTCGCGCCAAAGACGAGAAGAACCTCGACTCAATGTTTGGAACAATGAGCCCCAGCGTTTTTGAGCGTTGCGTCACCAGGCTACGCGCAATCTGGTTGGGAATGTAATGCTCGCGTCGGGCAACCTCCAAAATGCGCCGACGATTTTCCTCGGTAACACGAACCGGTCTGCCGTTCAGCACCAGAGAAACCATTGCAGGCGAAAGACCAACTTCACGTGCAATTGATTTAAGCGTTACCTTCTCAGACATGGATTTCCCTTCTTGTGTGGCTTAGCACCATTACGCTTTTCTTGGCGCAAGAGTACTTCTCGACACTGCCACTATATAATGAGATAGATTTTTAGCCACCATAAAACCAACACGTAGAGGATCTGCATGAACATTACGCCGCAAGAAGTTGCCGAAACGCTCGCAATGGTCAGCGAGCAGAATCTTGACCTCCGCACAATTACCATGGGAATATCGCTCAATTCGTGCGCGGACAATGATTTGGACCGTATGTGCGAGAAGGTCTACGAACGTATTGTGCGACAAGCGGAACATCTGGTAAAAGTTGCCTGCGATCTTGAGCGCGAATACGGAATCCCCATTGCCAACAAGCGCGTCTCGGTCACGCCGATTGCGCACATTGCCGCCTGCACAAATGCGACAGATCTGTCGCCGCTGGCTCATGCACTTGATCATGCCGCTGAAACGCTGGGCATTGATTTTCTCGGCGGCTTTTCCGCCCTCGTGCATAAAGGTATGGGAGATGCGGACCGCCGCCTCATTGCGTCCATTCCTGAAGCGCTTGCCACTACGACACGCGTATGCTCTTCTGTCAACGTTGCCTCCACGCGTGCCGGCATCAATATGGATGCCGTACTGCTTATGGCTCAGACTGTGCTTGAGGCAGCACGCCGCACCACCGACATTCAGTGCTATGGAGCTGCCAAGCTGGTTGTTTTTGCCAACATGGTTGAGGATTCACCGTTCATGGCAGGAGCCGTTCACGGTGGCGGTGAAGCGGATGCCGTCATCAATGTAGGCGTTTCGGGCCCCGGCGTCATGGCTGCAGCCCTTGAAGAGCTGCCTCACGACGCAAACCTTATGGACGTTGCCGAGAAAATCAAAGCGACCGCCTTTAAGATCACCCGAGTAGGCGAACTCATGAGTCGGGAAGCTTCCCGTCGACTTGGTGTCGAGAAGGGCATCGTGGATCTCAGCCTTGCTCCCACCCCGGCGGCCGGCGATTCCGTTGCCCGCATCCTTGAGCTCATCGGTGTTGGTGAGTGCGGAGGACCGGGAACTACCTGCGCCCTTGCCCTTCTCAATGATGCCGTAAAAAAGGGTGGTGTCATGGCATCATCCAGTGTAGGAGGTCTTTCGGGAGCATTTATCCCCGTCTCCGAAGATGCCGGCATGATCCGCGCCGCTCAAGACGGTGCTCTTTCCTTGGAAAAACTTGAAGCCATGACCTCCGTGTGTTCGGTGGGTCTCGACATGATTGCCATCCCCGGCGATGCCTCCGTAGAAACCATTGCCGGCATTATCGCAGATGAAATGGCTATCGGCGTAATCAATACCAAAACCACGGCCGTTCGAGTCATCCCTGCCATCGGCTATACGGAGGGCGATATGCTGGAATTTGGCGGTCTCTTTGGCTCGGCTCCGGTGATGCCTGTCAATCGTTTTGCCGGCTCAACCCTTGCCTACCGCGGCGGTCGATTCCCAGCACCCTTGAATTCACTTAAAAACTAACTGTTAAGCAAACCGGCACTCCGCGCCAATCAGCTCCAAATAGCGGCCTGAGCAAACCGGCTCCATGTCAATTGCTCCGGCCACACGCCTCAAGCGCAGCTTACGAGCTGAAAGAAAATCGGTATAAACCACAGCGCCGCAATAACGGCATAAGGCCAGAAATGAGCCTTGGTAATGGCCGCAAACTCTCTGATAAATGCCGTCGGCCAGTACCATCCGCCCGTATGCGAACCCACACCATCAGCCTTAAGACCCAGGTTATGCGCATACTCGGCGCAACGAAACACGTGAAAGTCGCTGGTAACCATCGCCGCCGTATAGTCTTGATACTGCGCATCGGCGTTCATGAGCATCTGCGAGTATTTGAGATTCTCCCACGTTGTCCTTGAACGATCTTCCATAAGGATAGTTTCCTGAGAAACGCCATGTTCCATCAGGTAACCACGCATGGCCTGAGCCTCGGTTACCACCTCGTCATCGCCCTGACCTCCTGAAGCCACAAACTTACCGCAGCAATCCTGTCGTTTCCAAAGTTCCAAAGCGCGATTTATGCGCCCGGCTAAAAGCGGTGTGGGCTTCTCGCCGTCAAGACCTGCACCATGAATGATGATGTAGTCATACCGACGATGCCTGGGCAAGATTCGATACAGCCACGAATAAAAGAGCAGTGCCACAAAGGTAAAGGAAAACCACAGGCCCTCGAAGAAGAAAAGTGGTAGAACCTCAAGAAAGAGACCATCCTGACTTGCATAGATAGGTATGCAGTACATCAGAAAGATAAAGAGCGCAAGAGCTATCGGTAAAAGCGACGTAAGCGAGAAACCATTGTTCCGGATAACGATGATGCTGTTTACAGTCAAAAACGTGCAGGTTACCACGGGGAAGAGCGCAAAGAGGACTATGACAACATAGACGGTCCACATCTGGCCAAAGCGCATAAGTAAAAGCAAAACGAGCCACAACACGGTTGCAAGCAAATAAAGAGCATTGCGAAACTGTCTTGGCTCCTTGCGAAACGAGTGTACAAACAAAATACCCGGAATAAGGGCCGGCGAGAAGAGCAGCACATACGCCACCAGCATCTGCCAGCCCAGAGTAAGTCCCATGTCTTTTATGAAAGCTTCAAACATATTGATACGTTCCTCAAATATCTTTCGTCCATGTAAAATAATAAACGACCATTGGCGGCAAACCGCCTACCTTTCGCCGTTACGTCATGCATGAAGAGTATCTCATATATGAAAATAGAATGTGTTATACGAATCTTGGTCAGCCTGTAGCGCACGGACATGAACATGAGCATGATGGTCATGGCGTACGGGAGTGCCATAACAAATAGGCATTCGGCTTGAAAAGCGCATTGCCGAAACCAATTATCACATTTTGGGCAGGTTTTTATAGGCACCCTGTCTATGACCAACGCGCACAACAACGATAACGAGCTTCTCGTCTTCGATTTTTGCAAGAAGCCGATACGAACCAACGCGCCAGCGCCAACCGGAACCTGTCCCTTGCAGTTGTTTCCCATTTGCGACATTTCTTGGGTTTACGCAACCATCAAGATTTTCTTTGATCCATGAAACTATCAGTAACCGCTGTTTCTTGGGTATTTTGAGCAGCTGTTTGACAGCCGCTTTAGACCACTCGACGCGATAGATCATTCTGACGTCATAGCCATACGCATGACTTCATCCATGGAATACCGCTTATCGTCATCCTCGGCCAAGGCCTCGGAATACGCCTGTAGATCAGCGGCCTCTTCAATGCGTTCTAGTACAGATTCGCGAACAACTTCAGAAAAAGTCTGGCCGGTAAAATCCGCAAACGCTTGAATCCACTCTCGCTCATCATCTGCAAATCTAATGGCAGTTGCCGTCATCGCCACGCTACTCACCTCTTTCGTACTACGTCGTAGTACAGTATACCATATACAATAAAATACAGTCCCTTGCGAGTACAATACGAGAAGAAGCACGCCGAAAAACCCGTCAAGCCCAAGGAGTTCTCTTGGAAGTCTTTGAATTCGTTCTCATCATTTTGACCTGTGTCGTTGCCTCGTCGGTGTTTGACGAATTTTCTCGCATCTCCATTCCGGTGCTGCAAGTTATCATCGGGCTCATCGTTGCGCTGATACTTCCTGGTGTTCAAGAAATGCGCATTGATTCTGAGCTCTTTTTAGTGCTGTTTATTGCACCGCTTCTCTTTAATGAAACGAGAGAAGCCAATCCCGCCGCTCTCTGGAAGAATCACGGCTCAATCCTTTCGCTTGCAATCGGCTTGGTTATTGCCATTGTGCTCAGCGTTGGCTTTACCCTCCATCTGCTGGTACCCAGCATTCCCTTAGCGGCGGCGTTTGCCTTTGCCGCAGCGCTCGGCCCTACCGATGCCGCCACCGTTACCGCACTTCGCTCGTCGGTGCATCTTTCCAACCGTCAACGAACCCTTCTTTCCGGCGAATCGCTTATCAATGACGCTTCCGGTGTCGTGGCCTTCCAGTTTTCCGTTGCCGCTGCCGTAACCGGTGCATTTTCCGCACTCGCTGCCACGCAATCCTTTGCCGTCCTCTTTATCGGTGGCATCGTCATTGGCCTTATGGCAGGAACGCTCTTCTCGCTTCTTATGGCAATCCTTAGCCGCATGGGATTTGACGACACCACCGCGCACGTGCTTTATGAGGTCATCTCGCCTTTTCTTATCTATCTCTTTGCCGAGCTCTGCCACGTTTCAGGCATCCTCGCCGTTGTTGCAGGCGGACTTGTTATGGCTCAGACAACGCGTCGCGATACTTTTACCAGCACTACGGCTGCTCGACAGAAACTCGTTTCTGATAACTTCTGGCGTATTATCTCATTTCTTATCAACGGCACCGTCTTTGTGCTTCTCGGTATGCAACTACCCCTTGCCGTTACGCCGGGGTTCAACGGAGGCCTCAGTATCTTTCAGATCCTGGGCGTTATTGCGACCATGACGCTCATTCTGGAAGGCGTGCGCTTTTTGTGGCTACTGGTACTTGAGATTCGCCACGGCCAGCATGGCCTACAGTTCTGTGGATCCGACGTTGAAACCGGCACTAAAGCCGATACCAAAGCTCCTGCGGGAACTCGCACGTCGCTTCTCACCAACGTACTGGTAACCACTATCGCAGGCGCAAAAGGGGCGGTCACACTCTCCATTGCGCTCACCCTCCCCTACGTCATTGACTCCGGTGCGCCCTTCCCGCAGCGCGAGCTTATCATCACCATAACGGCAGGTACTATACTTGCGTCACTGTTATTGGCCGACGCACTTCTCCCTCGTTTGGCTCCAAAGACAGTCGGCAACAGCCTTGACGAACGCCTGCGTAAAGGAGAAATTGCGGTTCTTGAGGCCACGACATCCGAACTTCGCTCCATGATGAGCGACGGACGCATAAGCGAGAAGTACCTCCCTGCACTACGATTGACCATAAGTCGTTATACCAGTCGCTTGTTTTTTGAACGTATCAGCACACCCGAAGCAGCGCGTGCCACGATGCAGATGATTCGCGAGAACAACGAGCTGCAGCAAAGCCGCCTTGAAGAGTTGCGCCTCCGTCACCTAAAACATCACGACACAACACCTTGGAGCACCATTCTTGAAAATCTGCGTTCCATCAGACGCTCGGTGGGTTATATAAACTCACTTGCGGATATCGGCATGAACGCAAAGACCAACAATCGTATAAAGATTTTTATCAACGAAGCAAAGTATGCGCTGAAACGTTTGCGTAACAATAGCGAGATTCGTCAGCTTGAAGATAACGACCGTGCATACTTTCAAGCGTGTCTCTATGCCATCGAGCTTGAATATACGGAAATCGATCGCCTTGAGGAGATTTGTAGGGATGAATCTGATCCAGATCGCGCGGCTATTGCCGCTAACTTGCTGGTAGATCATCAGTCAGCCGTGGATTCTATCTGGAGCCGCGTCAACATTGGTCAAGAAGGAGCCGGAACGGATATGCAACGGTCATACTCTTTGCCCTACAACCTTGATACTCATGAGATATCCCCGCATTTTCGCCAGCAGATTGCCGATGCACGCACATACGCCAACGATGTTGACGAGAACGCGTTGCGTGTGGAACTCGATCAGATAGCCCGCCTTCAATACGAGGGCATCATTGACCGGGAAGTCGCTTCGCATCTCCGTGAAAACGTCTACTATCTGCAAATGTCTATAGGCGATTAGAAGGTCTTTTGCCACGGGTAAGCAAGCTGCCGGATCTCTCGCACGCAGCCGGACGCCGAACTATTCCAATCCCAAGACCTTATCCGCATCGATATAGCGACCGGGCTTTCGCGAAGCCGCTTTAGGCTCGGGACCGTCAGGCCAACCGATAGCACAATGGCCAACGCCAACCCAGCTGTCCTCTACGCCAACATCAATAAGGAACTGCTTGAACTCTTCCGTCTCAAACTCTTCACGAGCACGGTGAATCCAAATTGAGCCAAGTCCCAAGTCATGTGCTGCCTGCATCAAATTGCCCATGGTGAGTGAACCGTCGTACACACCGTTAGAATTGTCGGCCGGCACAAGCACCACAAGCAAAACCGGAGCGCCATAAAACGGATCAAAGTCCTCAGAACGCCCCATGATAGCCGCATTCGCTCGCACGAACTTCTCACGAAGTTGAGGATTTGAAACTTTGATTATAAGGGGACTCTGCAAACCCCTAGCACTGGCTGCATATTCGCCTGCTTTTACGATACTGGCGATAAGATCCTCAGGCACCAACTTGTTGGTAAACTTTCTCCAGCTCCGACGTGTGAGCAGTGACTCGTAAGCTTCATTCATGAGAATCTCCTTTCAAATAACTGACTTAAGTGTACGCCAAATGGTTTCTTTGGAGAATTAGCTTGAAGCATATGACCCACAATACTTAAAGTGATAACTTTTATGTATTGAAATACTGATAACTTTTACGTATTATACTCAACAAAGGAGGTTGGTTTTCTTGTATGAAATACTTTTCTACCGAGACAACAAAGGCAGACAGCCGGTTCTTGACTACTTACAAGAGCTGAGTCGAAGCAAAAGCAAAGATAGTCGTATTAAGTTAAACAAAATCAGCGATTATATACAGGCGTTAAGCGTATACGGAACAGAACAGTTGACTGAAAACTATGTCAAACATCTTGATGGTGAAATATGGGAATTGAGACCCATTAGAGACCGAATACTATTTGCCGGAGTTATCGGCGGAAGATATGTACTGCTTCATCAATTTATGAAGCAATCGCAGAAAACACCTGTAAGAGAAATAGAACAAGCAAAGCGAGAGCTGTCCGATTTTAAGAAAAGAAGTGGACTATATGAGTAATATCAATATAAGCAACACTAATTCTATTGGGTGCAATTGGGCTGATGTCCGAAAGGAACTGTTCACCAAAGAGGAAATCGCCGAAAGTGATCTCAGGGTAGCGCTTATTGGAGAATTAATTAAAGCTCGAAAAGAACAGGGAATTTCCCAAAGAGAGCTTGAAGAACTGAGTGGCGTAAGACAGCCGGTCATTGCGCGGATGGAAAACGGAAATACAACTCCAAATCTAAGCACTGTTTTAAAAGTGTTAGCCCCCCTTGGCAAAACACTATATATCGGAGACTTGAAGAAAGCCTAAAGTGATACCTTTTATGTATTGATAACCGAAGAATCGCACCGGATTCTCTCAAAGCAAAACGTCAAGGCAAGTTATGACAAACATCCACCAAACTTCTCGGCAGACACACCTTACCAAAGCTCAAATACGCGCGCTTGTGACACTGACATTGGTTTTTGTTGTTGCCATTGCATCACTGATACAGGAATGCGCTTCAAACCGCAAAGACAGCGCCAGTAAACAAAGCACGTCGGCAGCCGCGGCTACAACCATAGCTGCCGACCCTACCAAAACCACAGTCCGATTCCTTGATATTGGACAGGGAGATTCCACCATCGTTGAACTTCCTGACGGTAAAACCATGGTCATCGATGCGGGACCTCGTGGTTCAGCGAAAACAATAGAGGCTCAGCTCAAGGCCGACGGACGCCCCCAAGTTGATTATCTTGTTGCCACTCATCCCGATGCCGACCATATCGGCGGGATGGCAGAACTTATCGCCGACGCTGATATCAAATCCATCTGGGCGCCAAACGCCACAAACAACACCGAGACGTTCAGGAACTTTTTGAGTGCCATTGACAAAAAGGGCCTCACCATCACGCAGGCCACCTCCGGCACAACCATCGCAAAAACCGACCAATACTCCATCGATATTCTGTGGCCGCCTTCGTCCGCTCATTTCGACAACACCAACGACTATTCAATCATCATTAAACTGACCGTTGGCGAGAAGACCTTCCTATTCACGGGCGACGCTCCCGCAGCTTTAATCAATCAGGCTGTCGAAGACCACATTGACGTGTTAAAGGTATCGCATCATGGATCACGCACCGGCACCACAAAGAAGCTTGCCGCCAAACTCTCACCCGACTATGCCGTCATGTCATATGCCATCGGCAACGACTACGGGCACCCGCACGAAAGCGTCCTGAGAGCATTGTCTGCCTCACATACACAGGTATACGGAACGGGAGTGAATGGTACCGTCACGGCCATTACCGACGGTTCAACTATTAATATGTATGTTCAGAAAGAGGGCACGCCCGTCGCTCCTCCAAAAGTAAAGTAGAGGTGTTTTATGACCGCAATCGTTGACCGGATAGAAGACAACAACATCGCCGTTCTTGAAATCAACGGCGGCAAGAAGTTCTTGGATGTTCCCCTCTCTGAGCTGCCTGAGGGAACCTCGCAAGGCGATGTTCTCACCGGTGAAGAAGGTAATTGGCAGCGCGACACCGAGGCAACAAATAAGCGCACACTTGAAATCCTTAGTCTTTTCAATAAGCTTTTTAAGAAGGACTAAAGGCTTCCCACTCTTTTATCTCAAGTGCGATGTACTCAAGCTCTCAAAAAAGCGAGGCTGAAATCCTTGTTCCAGCCTCGCTTCGACGCTCTTTACGATGTCACTTTAAAACCGCTTCTGCAGCTCGTATTACTTCTCACGAGTCCCAGAGTTTTTCTCGTTGGGATCTTTGTCGGAAGCTCCCTGTTCAGAGGAAGGATTCTTCTCGGTCTTCTCCGTACCCGCTTTCACGCCCTTAGCAACTGCATCGGAAAGGGTCGGTGCGATAGCCTTTGCCCCCACTAAGGCACCAAAAAGCTGCTTCAAGTCAAGACCCATCGAATCGCCAAGACCCGCATTGACCTGCGTCATAGACTTGGTAATGTCTTCGGTTAGCTTTGCGGCATTGCCTTCGCCGTACATGGTGATAGAGTCAACGTTGGCAAGCGGCTCAGCAACGGCGCGGGCAACATCAGGCAGTGCATTGAAGTACATTTCAAGCACGGCAGCTTGGTTCATCTTGGCCATTGCCTCGGCCTTCTTCTCAAGACCCTCCGCCTCGGCGGTCAGCCTTGCCGCTGTTGCAGCAGCCTCGGCGTCGCCCTTAGCACGAATACCTTCAGCTTCAGCAAGCATGGCTTCGCGTGTTGCATTGGCGGCCTGCGTACGTTCGTATGCCTGAGCCTCAGCCTCTTTCTGGCGGCGGAACAAGTCGGCCTGGGCAGCCTGCTCGGCTGCATAGCGTTCAGCGTCTGCCTTCGCACGTACCTGAGAATCGAGGGTATTCTTGGTAACCTCAACTTCCTTCTGCTTAACGACGGCTTCTTGCTCCTGCTTCACAATGTTTGCAGCAGCAGTCTCGCGCTCAATATCCTTCTGCTGAATCTGCTTTTGAATCTCATATGCAGCATCCGCTTTTGCGTTTTCCGTATCAGCTTCAACCTTCAGCGCTGCCTTGCGCATGGCAAGATCAGTCTGCTTTTGAGCAATATCAAGATCGGCATTCACGCGAGCCTCATTGGATGCCTTGTCCGCCGCGGCCTGCGCCTCGGAGATCTCCTGGTTCGAGCGGGCCTGCGCGATCTCGGCATCCTTGCGGATCGTGGCCACGTTGGCGACGCCGAGGTTGTCGATCGTGCCGTCCTTGTCGGCAAAGCCTTGGATGTTAAAGGCAACAATTTCAAGGCCCATCTCTGCAAGGTCTTGATGAGCGTTATCTTGGACGCGCTGCGCAAACGTATCACGATCAGTAACGATGTCCTTGAGCCGCATCTGGCCGATGATGGCGCGCAGGTGTCCCTCGAGCGTATCGCGGACTTCGTCGGAGATCTCATCGATGTTCTTATACAGGAAGTTGCGGGTCGCGGCCTGCAAAAGCTCCGAGGTCTCCGTCGCGATGCGGACCTTGACAGCGGCATCCGCCTGCACGTTGATGAAGTCGTTGGTAGGCACATAGTCGGACGTCTTCACGTCGACCGGGATCATGGCGGCGGTCATGGAGTCAACGCGCTCGATCAACGGCACTTTAAAGCCGGTCTTACCATGGATAATGCGCTGCCCCCATGGACCTGAAACGACTTTAATCTCTGCAGGAGATGCAGACACAAAGCCGTTTACCAGGAAGAGAAGCACGACGCCCACCGCAACCGCGATGGGGATCACCAACTCGAATGGAAACATGGCTGTCCTTTCTACCCTTCTCCAAACCCAGCTCTCGGGAACATACCCTTTGGCAAGCCGTACCATGGGCTCAATCTCCCCCGGAGAGGGCCCTTGTCGACCACGTCCTGACGTACGCGAATATTGTAATCGAGCCTACGTCCAAAGGCGACGAACAGACACTCGAGCGGTCGGTTCGGCGGCCAAACGGCTCGGCGGCTCGAAGGCTGGGCGACCTCAGCCCCTCTTCCTCCTGAGCGCGACAAAGAGCAGCGAGCCCCCCACCGCGACGAAGACGATCCCTATGCTTCCCGTTATGAGGAGCATCACGAGGTTCGCCCCCGGAACGGCCACATCCCCGGGGTCGTTGGGGTTGACCTGGAGCTCGATCTGCTTTCCCACGAACATGGACTGGTCATAGTACCCAAGCTGCACCTCGGAGTATGCCCTCCCCTGATAGGTATAGCTCACATACACCTCATGCGTGATGTTGATGCCGGAGTTGCCCCTCCGGTATCCGTCGGTTCCGACGACGATGTCGGTTATCTCCGCCGTGACCTTCTCGCCGCCGCTGTATTTTCCGTCGGACGCTTGGGTGCCGTAGATGCCTATAATAAGGACGACCAAACCGACCAGCAGAAACACGAATCCGAGAATAGTTAACAGTTTCTTGTTGCTCACAGGACAGGACCTTCTTACTCAACCTGGAAAGAGCCTATAGAGACCTTTCCCATCTTAGCACTCCGTCCCGACTCCGACGGGGATGCGGCCACACACCGCCGCATCCCCGTCGCCGAAACCCACGTCCCTCCTGTGGGCCACCTGTGGGTCACTTCCCGCAGAGCTTGTTCTCGAGCTGGGCGATCTCTTCCTCCGTCATACCGGCGTCGAGAAGGTATTTCTCGGCGCCCGCCTTGTAGTCGAGGCCGTCGAGCTTCCCGTCGATGGGCTGCCCGCCGATGCAGAGCGCGATGTCGGTGAACCTCGAGTCTACGATGGCGTCATAGCGGTCTTTGTCGGACTCCTTGTTGATGCCGTAATAGTTGTCGTAGGAGATCATGTAGTCGTCGAGCATCTCGTCATAGCTGGCGCCGCACAGGGCCTCGAGCAGGGCGCAGGTGAAGCCCGTCCTGTCCTTGCCTTCGGTGCAGTGGATGAGGTAGGGACCGTCGTGGGAGATCATCTCGCGCAGGCCCTCGACGAGCTTCTTCGCGTACTTGTCGCTGCGGTAGTTGACGCTCATGTCCAGTGCGGCGACGTTGCCGGCATCGTAGAGACCCTTGTGCCACGCCATGTCGAAGGAGGCGTTGGCATAGTAGCCCTCGATCTCCTCCTGGGAGTCCGCCTGGTCGAGGATGAACTGAACGCCGGCCTTCTCCGCAAGCGAGCTGGCATAAGGCGCACGGCCGTACTCGTTGTTGCACGGCGAGGCGGAGCGGTATACGGTGCCCTCCGCCATCCGACCGCCCCTCATGGCCCTGAAGTTCGCGAAGGCCACATCGCTGGGATAGTCGTCCCTGTTGCTCGTGTAGACTGCGGCGAGCGCGTTCTGGGTCGTCAGGTACTTGCCCTTCTCGCGCAGGGTGACGGTGCCGGTATCGCCCTCCTTCAACCCTGCGACCTTCCACAGCGGGTCGCCGTTGTTAAAGGCGATGTCGATGTGGGGGAATCCGGGATAGGCGCAGATGAGCGGGTGGCCCGTCTTCGAATAGAAGCCGTTGTAGTACGGGATGTCCTCAAGCTTGTAACCGTTGCTGAAGGTGACGTCGCAGCTGTCGCCGTACTCGAAGCCCATGGCGTTGAACTCGTCGATGGTCACGTCGAGGTACACGCCCCCGAACTTCGGCTGTTCGCTGGCCGCGAGTGCGCCCGTCGTCTTCTGCTCACTCGTGGTCTGCTGCGTCGACTGCTGCTGTTGCTGGGACGGGGCGGCGCCTCCGCCACAGCCGACGAGCGTAAGGCTCAAAACCAGGCTTAACAGGATACTCAGTAGTCTCTTCATTCCCAACTCCTTTTGGCTCCGTGGACCCGATCACGAACCTGACCCAGTCTCATTGCTTGAAAAATTTCAACGCACAAGGAAAATATAGGACGTTCTTACACCTGATATGCCAGCACTTACTTAGAAATTCCGCGAATGGTTGGGTGACATCGGTGGACGTCTCTACTTATGGCGAGAAGGAATCTATGTCTTGCACCGGTATCCCGGTAGGTCACTGGCCCTCTATCTCAAAGACCAGCCGTCGGCTGCGTCCACCATGTAAGAGGAGGATCTTGATAAGGAATGCCAGCCTTCACAAACAGATAGTGCGCACCAATGAGAATGCTTAGAACTCCCGAAATAAGAAAACCCATTGAAAATGTTCTAATGCGTTGAGCTGCTTTATCCATGCCGTATCATCTCCTTATGAAAGCTTATGGTAAAGCAAAATGCTGGAAAGCCCAAAAATAAGGGGTTGGTGTACCAACCCCTTTCCAAGCGTTATTTACTTTCCACTTGCCATCTTAGCTGGATACCACTTTTGGAACCAAGCGGTAAATAAGCCCATACAAATGGGAACCAAGTTGTTTACAACAATCAAAATACTGCCTACTCCATTTTGAACTGCAAGCCAACTCCAAATTGCAGTTAATACGTACATAGCACCCCAACATACAGCCAAAATATAGTTTGTCTTCATAAAAAGCGGATTGTTGTAAGCAATATCTCCTCCATAGCCATATTTTACGTATGCAGCGCAAAGAGGATCTTTAATAATGCATGACACAAGCCACATAAGGCCGAAAGCCAGATATCCCAAATCGACAATAAGGTTGAAACCACCATTTCCGCCCATAAATATGCCTACAGACAATACGCCAACTAGAGCAAATGAAATTCTATCCCAAATGGTAAATTTAACATTTCTCATAATAAGCGGCATCAAGGCAGTAACAAGCAGCACAATCATAGCGCCAATCCGTGAATCAAACGACGTTGCAGTCCAGAAAATAATCCAAGGGATCAGCATTGTAATCATTTGTGGATTTTTCTGTTTGTTATTTACTTCATCAGACGACGTATTCTGCGTATTTCCAGAAGAGCTACCAGGAATGGATCCAAAATATTTATCCCAATCAATCATGAAGGAAAAATCTCCCTCAACGGTGTATAAATGCTTGCCTAACGCTTCTGGTCCACTTATTTCTCCTTTAGAGATGGCCTGCCATACCTCAAATGGAGTGTTAAGTTTTGTAGTGGTAATCAAACTGCCATCATTAAAAACTTTACTGCCATCTTTACCCAAGAAAATCTGATAGCTGCGATCAAGATCCGTGTAGTTCATTTCAATAACACGATCTTTACCATCATATGCATCCTTATTGTACAGAGCAGCCATCTGACGAGTAAAAATAGCATCAGGTGGAACCTGCTCAACGGGTTTCTCGCCAGCTTTTCCACTGCTCTGAACACTTGCATCGCGAGAAATACCCCAACTCGCATCTGCCATCTGCTCAAACATCTCTTTTGGATACAGCAAGACTTTAAGCTCGGCTTTTGTCTGCTCTGTTATACCGTACTGTACATACTCTGCGCCAGCCTTTTTAACAAGCGTAAGGTACTGATTAGTGCGTGCAGAGAGTTCCTTTACACGGAACAACTCACCCTGTCCGCAGAAAATACTCTCGTAATTACCTTGGCCTAGAATGTGGTCAAACATCCTAGAGACGCTATCATAATTACCCTCTGCAGAATAAAATCCACAGGTAGAAATTAAAACGTGCCTCTTTCCAGTCATGTCGTAGCGAGACTCGTGAGCGCCGCTCCCGTATCCTTTCTTTGCATCGCTCATAAAAGGAAGGTTCATGGGAAGTTGGCGATCAATAAGATTCTTCAATATTCCAGGCACGTTGAAATAATACAAAGGAAAGCTCCAAATAATCAGATCAGCCCAAAGCTGTTTCTGAATAACTTTGTTCTCATCATCAGACATAATGCACTGACCTGGAGTATTCTTCCAGCAGTGAAAGCATCCTTTGCATGGCTTAATATCCATGGTAGCAACATCAAGTTGTTCAATAGTTACGTTTTTATTTTTATGCTGTTCAGAAATACCCTCAATAAAACTCTTTGCAAGTCGAAGAGAATTACTTGCCTTGCCCTTGGGGCTACCATTAATGAGAAGTACATTCATGTTGTTCCTCCAACTCTTTTATGCACTTCTCGCTCCACGCCTTAAGCATTTCATCGTGCATCTTGCCGTACTCGATAGTAAATTTCCAGAACAGTGCCTTTTCTGGGTCGCCCATTTGATCTGCATACGCATTTACCGCACTAACTGCCAGCTCTCGCCCGCCAGGAAATGATGAGGCGTTATCTGCAATCCGTCTAAAGAACGCAAGGTTCTCTTCATAGGAGCACTCACCTCTAAAAAATGTCTGCATCAAAAGCGGAATGCGCAGCACCGAGGATTGCAAATCTTCTCTAAGCCACCTCTGCAGCTCTTCTTTACCATCTTTAGTTATCGAGAAAACCTTCTTGTCGGGCTTTCCTTTTTGAGTAACATGTGTCGAGGTAACCCAGCCAACTTTTTCAAGCGACTGAAGCTCTCTATAAATCTGACTTGTCTGAGCAGTCCAGAAATAATTAAGTGACTGTTGAAAGATTGTTTTAATCTCATAGCCAGTCATATCGCCGTAATTTAAGAGACCAAGGATTCCTTGCTTAAGCATATCTTTCATCTCCTTATATTCCACTTGTTGAATATCTTACTATGACATTAATTCCACTTGTGGAATATGTCAAGGAGAAATTCTGAAATTATAATCACTTTCTGCCAGCACAGAAAAGACTCTGCTATTTCTAGCAGAGTCTTTGCAAAATACCAATATAGTCCTCGTCAATTACTATATGACCCTTGTAACCCTTGTTAACTTAACGCTATCGATTACATGGAAGAAGCGGCATGCTAACCGCACTTTCACGAGTGTCATCGCGCTCATCATATGCGTCGTAGGGAGCCTTGGGGTCGTGAACCTTGACAGGTTTATTTGCGTTACAAACCTCGTCAGTATGAGCAAAGGCAAAATCAAGACTATCTGTCCAACCTGTGTGAGCAGTAAAAATTTTAGGATTGAGCTCTCTGACGTATGACTTTCTCTAATTTTGCAAGTGATTCAACAGCAAGTTGATTATCTTCTGCAAACTTGTTAATAAAACTATAGCCGCCATCTGCGCCAAACCAGATAGTATCACCAGTGAATAAATACTCATCATCAATCAAGTACACCACATGACCCCACGTATGACCGGGTACTAAGATAGTTTCAATTTTTATATCATCAATTTCAAAAACTTCCCCATCATGCAAAAGTTTCTTTTTGTTTGGAATAGTCACTTTTGGTACTTTATACCAGCCATTCATTACTCTTCTGCGGACTTCTCCCGTTAAATACCTATTTTCAATATCGTCAATATAAACCCGAGCATGATTAAACAGCTGATTACTATCAGCTTCAATAGCACCAACATGATCAGTATCTTGATGAGTAATTAAAACGTGTTGAATATCCTGAGGATCTATTCCCAGCCAATCCATCTTTTCTTGCAGATAATCATAGTTATATCCTGCATCAATCATTATGGTTGTACTATTTTTTGTATAAAAGAAAATATTAGCAACGTATTCTCTGATACAAGCAACATGCTCATCAATAGTACCGGTATTAAGGGGTTTAAAAAGTTCTTTACCGCGATAAACCCAAGACATCAGTACTTTTTGAAATCTTGTAGCGTTCCTTGACACGGCAATGTCCTAACTCTATTTTCTTCCCACAAGCAGCGCTGATCCAGAGAGCATCATCCATTTAGCTTCTTTTGGAGTCATAAACATACCCTTAGTAGTATCAATGAGCTCTACGTTTTCATAGCCCATAGACTTTAACGTAGCTAGAAACGCATTTATATCTCCGTATTTATCCTGAGAAAAAATATCATGAATAGCAAATACACCACCCTTTTTAAGCGTGCGCAGTGTCTCTAATAGGATTTCTTGACGATTGCTACTAGGAATGTTGTGATAAACATAATTACTAAAAACAGCATCAAAAGATTCGTCTTCAAAATTCAAATTAACGGCATCACCAGGAAAGAAACTTGTATTTGTAACGCTTTCCGCTTGTGCGTTATTCTCGCAAAGTGTTTTGCTAAACGAAGCGTACTCTTTACCCCAACGATCAATACCAATAACCATCGCACCTGGATTTTTCTTTGCAGCAGCAATAGCAAGAGCTCCGCTGCCGCATCCAACATCCAATCCCTTGCCTCCTGCTGGAATAGTAATGTAGCTAGCTACTCCCTCGATAATCTGTCGAGACATCTGACGTTTGCCATCGTATGAGAAGGCCTGGTGCATCTTAAATCCCCAGATACTTATTACAATCATAATCACAGAGAGAACACCAAAAACTAGAGCAAGCATAGTCTGAAGGGACTTCATAGGAATAAAGTCAACAAATAGCACTATAAAAAGAAAAGCTAGGCAGGAAGCGTTTTGTCAAGTACCTTTTTATATTTATGGACGCTTTTTCACTTAGTATTATAGTTCTAACTCATTCCTCTTTACCTGTGATAGTTGCTTTTCTCGTTCCTGTAACTGCTCTATACAGGTTTTAACTTTTTCAGCCGGTGCAACTTCTTCTCGTACCTCCAATATTTGATTGTAAAGGCTCTTTTTATCTTTCTATAAAGATACTTTCAAAGACTGCTCCTTTTTCATATATCCTTTTATCTCTCTTTTTTCTTTCTTCCTGTTTCTGTTGACTGATGAGTTTTTTCTTTTATTTTGTAACTGCTTGATTTCTTCATCTGCCATTAAGATTTTTTCTTCAATGTTTTTCATTTTCTCGTTTCCTCTCTTTCTATTTTTAGCAAATAAAAAAACAGTAAACCTTTTTTGATTTACTGTTTTTATACTATTTTTTATTTAATTGATATTACTAAAAATAGGAATTTTACGTGCTTGAGTAGATATTATATTTTCAGTCAATGCTTCATTCTTCATAACACAATCAAATATCTAATATCTCAACAATTTCTCCATTGTGCTGTTTCAATTCAATCTTCCGAATTATTTCTTCTCCCAAATATTTAATAAAATCGCTTAATTCTGATGAAACTTCAAATATAATGTTGTGTTTACTATCATCCTCCGGATTAAATGTTGAATTATAATTTCTTTCGCTTGACCAATAATTCCAATTTACATCTGTTCTTTCGTAATAAACATAATTCTGTTTTTTTGTAACATATATTCTTTTGTTAATCAATACCTTTTCATCTTCAGATTTAAAAATATCAGAATATAATTTTAAGCCCTCAAATTGCTTATATTCTTTAATTTTATTATTTGAAACATTAAGCTTTATTTCTTTATAATCCATAATCTTTTCTCCTTAAACTTGTTGCCTATACAGAAAAATATTATACCGCTTTGATTTACCGTTCATTTTTTCTTTTTAGTTTTTATTGCCGGTAATTCTTTATACATAGAATTGAATAACTCTGTTAAATATTCTTTGTTGTCAACATCATCTACCAATAGCATTTCCTTTGCTCCATCATATGGTAACTCATACTTTGCATTTGGCATATATGCTATTGCAGATTTAACAGGCTTCACTAAAAACCTATCATCATAAATTCCACCAACAATTTTTCCGCGATAATAAACAATATAGATGTACTCATAAATCACAGAAATTCTGCCATTCATGCGTAACGAATATGTGGTGGAGGTGCGGAGAATCGAACTCCGGTCCAAAGCAAATCCTAGGCAGGTGTCTCCAAGCTCAGTTACTAATTACATCTCAAGTACCGCACACTTAGTAACAGGCGTTTAGTACTCCAGCTGGTTCAATCTTTTTGTAAAGCATACCAACTACGTCCTTACAAGCATCTCCCTAAAATGACGTCACCCTGAAAACGGGAGAAATTCCCAGTTAGACGCGCTGAACTTAAATTAAGCAGCGAGAGCCATCTGAGGCTCAAAAGTTAAAGTGTTGTCAATTCAATTTGACATTACCCCTGTTTTACGTGGCGAGGAGACCACGGCTTGCTGCCCACCGCAAACTCACCTTGTCGAATCCAGTCACCCCCAATAATGAGAGAAACTGCCACCATGCAGTTTTCAAGTTACGCTGGCAAGAAGACCTTGACACAGCACTTCTCGCCCTTGCCGAAACACCTTCCAGCACCCGATGACGTCATCGGGATAGCCAGTATACCCCTTTTGTACCGGCTTTGACGCTCGCGGAGACTTTTACGTAAGCGGCCATAGGATTTCCACTGCTTCTGTTACAAATGGCTGGGCGTTTGGCATACGCACGCCAGTTGGCCACTGCAATTTATTAGCATCAATTGCGATAACCACCCGCTGACCATCGTATGCCGAGTATTTCTCGGCCTCCTCCGTCAACATACCATTACCCGTCAGGCAGATCATGCTTGCTTCATGCGTGACGGGGTCGGGCAAACCTTCTTTATACAGGGAGAGTTCCAGTGGCTGATCGAGTTTCAGGACCGTATACGGACCATACTTGGCACCAGTTGAATCGTACGGCATCTTTACGCCCTGAAAATCGGCGACTTCCGTATCGGTTTTGAAGACGCGGAGGGTGCCGGTGAAGACCATCTTGCCCTCGTTCTTTGCTTTGGTGATGGCCTCATCGGTGGACATTCCGTCCGTTCCCGCACGCTTCTCCTCCAACCTCCGGCGCACCTGATCGAGCGCCCTCTGCCCAACCTCGCCCGACAAGGCCCCGCCGCCTTTCTCGACAACCTGCTCCCACCTACTGGCAAGCTTCTGAAGCTGTTCTTCGGTTACTTGATCGGCCGGAATTAGTTTGAGCTTAACCGTGATATCAACGGTACCGCCCGCCTTCGCATCTATGGACTGAACTTCTGGCTCCTCATAGATGGAACCGTCGGCGTTGATGCAACCGATGAAATCTACCTGATACTCGTCAGCCTGGACCGAGATACCGCTCGCCCTGCCAACAATCTGCCCATCAACAGACTGCGACAGGGTTAGTTCCTGATACTTCTCCACACCGATTATGCTGTTAGTACCATTGCCCAAGCCCTTAAGTCGGGCAACGAACGGTGTCGTAGGCCGCGGCATAACAACGATATTAGAGGAGACTTGGTCAGACTCTCCTTGTTGCTCCTGCGCTTCTTCCCCATTACCCTGATCCGACTCCTCTACGGCTGGACTCTGGCTCTCAGGAGATGGAGTTCCGAAGGCCGAAGAGATCAGGAAGAAGGAGCCAGTTGCAGAGCCGGCAAAGAGTACAAGCACGATAAGGGCAGACAGTATCTTGTGGGTTCCAATCCATCCTGCTGTTAGCTTACTAGACATGACTTCTCCCTTCGCCCCACATTGCTTGGACTATGAGGGGGGGGGTATCTTGGGTAATCGATTGAACTTATTTAATTTTAAGGGAAGCGTACGAAACCTCATGTGAACGTGCGAATCTTCTTGTCAGGGAGACAAAAAAACACAATCCAACATTGCAAATCGAAACCTTTAGTATTTTTCCGACCTTTTTGTATTCTCGCGTCCATGGGCGCGTCCAGCGGAGAAGCCCTTGGCGTCCTTTGATCTACGGTGGTTCTTAGTCTCTTTGGGCTCACGGTTGTGAAGCAGCTGCCGTTCTCGGTCGATACACATTATGGCAATCACTGCGGTAAGAAATACCGGACTGATAAGAACCATGTACTGACCCCACACAGGAACAAGCTGGTTTCCGATAACAGCTCCTGCGACAAAACAGAGAATAGTTCCAAAATAGAGCAGTGAATTTTCAACGTGTTCTTTTTCATGCGTATGAAGATATGTTACTGCTTCCTGTGTGCCACTACGCAAGTTTCCAATGCACATGGTTGTGGCAAAGGCATGACCATGCAGTTTTCTGAACGCCTGGACTTGAATACCACAAGCTAAAGATGTCAGGCTGTTCGCCAGAAGATTCATGTTGGTTGGTATAAATGCCACACACACCAAAAGAAGAATCTCAACAAAGACGGCCAGCTGCCGCCAGTGCAGATGACACTCACGAGCCACAATACGGATGACATACGCTGCTGCAATGCCTATGGTAAAGGCAAGCACAGGCAATCACAATTTCTGCTAGCAAATTCACCACTAAACGAGAATTTATGGAATCTGCCGGAAATCGACTGTTTAGTGGTAGTTTTTCCCGTAAAAACGATGCTTAGTGGTGATTTTTCCGGGATTTAAGCGTTTAGTGGTGAATCAAATCACCACTAAAGAGCGCTTTTGATACGTTCTTTGAAATCTGTGTGTTTAGTGGTGGTTTTAAGAGACAGACGGTCGTGAAAACCACCACTAAACGATTGCTGAGGAGCATTTCGGACGAGTACTCCAAGCGGACACTCCAGACGGATACTCAAGCTGGTGTTCCGGGTAGACAGGCGAGCGGGCGGACCAACAAGAAGACGAGCAACAGCCGCACACGAAATAGCGACAATTACACGTCCGCATGCTCCTGCAAGCTCGACGTATTCGCCTGCTCATACGCGCGTCCTGCCGCAAAGCCTTTGGCATACTCTGACCTGCGGCGATCCTTCGCCTCGCGAGCCTCCCTGTCGTGCAGTAGTTGTCGCTCCCGGTCGATAAACATGACCAAAATCACGGCGATAAGGAACACGGGGCTTATAAGAATCATGTAATGCCCCATCGTGGGAATCAAATGGCTCCCGATAACGGCTCCCGCAATAAAGCAGAAAATCGTTCCAAAATAGAGCAGAGAGGATTCCACGTGCTCTCTATTATGCGTATGGATATATGCGGCAACTTCTTGCGTACCACTTCTGAGATTTCCGATACACATGGTTGTGGCAAAGGCATGCCCATGCAATTTCCTGAACGCCTGCACCTGAATGCCACACGCCAACGACGTAAGGCTATTTGCCACCAGGTTCATATCCTGCGGCATAAACGCCACGCAGGTCAGAAGGCAGATTTCAACAAAAACAGCAAGTTGGCGCCAGTGCAAGTGTCGTTCGCGAGCAACCATACGAATGACATACGCCACCGCAATACCTATGGCAAACGCCAAAACCGGCATTCCGTATTTGGCGCATTTTTCAAATGAACCGCTGGTTACATGAATACCCAACAGCAACAGATTGCCTGTCTGCGCATTAGCAAAGACGTGATCGCGTACAAGATAGGAGTAAGCGTCCATCACACCACCCGACAGTGCTAAAAGCGCTGCTACCTCAACGGAATCCGACATCTGCAGTGCGTGTTTCAAAGTAATCTCCTCACAGATTAACCGAACGATTGGCAAGAAGTGCCTGCTCTCAAAACGCTATGAACCGCAGCTCTTCTCGCGAAAAAGCGGTGCAGGAAAAACCCACACCGCTAACTTAGCACTACTCTGTGAAAATGCCATAGCTCAGTTGCCCAAGCTTTATGCTCATCAGTCGGAGTTAGTCCTCAACGAGCTCAAACTGATCGGGACCAACGCCACATACGGGGCAGGTGTAGTCCTCAGGAAGCTCGGGAGTATCCACCTCAACCTCATAGCCACAAACGGTGCATACGAACTTGTATGTCTTTTCTGCCATGTTATTTCCTCTCTCCATGACCAGCTTTGTACTGGCCGCTTACGTACCTCTAATTTTACAGACACGCAATCGCGCTGGGTGAATTACGACTGCATTTGAAGCATTTTACCAAGACCGAGCTTTTTTACAAGCCCACAAAATCCCGTGCAAACATTAAGCACAACATCTTGAGCCGCAACATCTAGAAACGACTCCGCTCCTTAAGAGCTCGTTGAATCTCTCTGTCGGAATCGCGACGGGCAGCATCGGCACGCTTGTCGTATAGTTTCTTGCCGCGCGCAAGCCCAATGACCAGCTTGACGCGATTATGTGTATCAAACAGCAGATCAAGCGGGATAAGTGCAAGTCCCTTTTGGCGCAACTTAGAGTCAAGATAGGTAATCTGACTTCTGTGCAGCAGAAGTTTGCGCTTACGGTCCGGATCCACGTTCCACACGCCGCCATTTGAGTACGGATGGATATGCACTCCGTGAAGCCATACCTCGCGACCACGGACCAAACAAAACGCGTCCGTAATCTGTGTTCCACGGTCGCGAAGGCTTTTGACCTCCGTACCCGTCAGCACTACGCCGCATTCAAACGTCTCTAGTATTTCATATTCGTGACGAGCAGAACGATTGCGCGCAATGCTCTTGCGCTCACGCTTGTCCATCGCCTGGCTCCTTTCGCAACTCTAGCCCAGACGTTTCCTCTTGGCCAGGAGTTAGCTCTGAACCAGACGTTCCGGCACCCGACGCACCCGACGTCTCAGGGTTTAGCGCCGCATCGCGCACAAGCTCCAAAAGAACCAAAGCAGCCGGCTCCCCCACAAGATCGCGAGCACGAATGGTCAACTGAGTGGCTTCATTGCGATTGCCCATTGCCGCCTCATCTTGAGCGCACATCAAAAGGCAGACCGCAATCTCCGCATTGGCTCCACCGGGCAAGCCTTCCACCGCGAGAAGATCGTCTGCTTCAGAATCCGACAGCGTATCCGGATCGGTCTCAGTACCCGTAGCTCGACTCAAAGCAGCATTAAGGGCTCCGTCATGTGCGTCAAGCCTCCGAGCCGCACGCAAGGCTGCCGCCGCTTGTTGCGCACGTCCCGTCTGCTCAAACCATGAGGCAAAATTCAAAAACGCGCGGGCAAGATGCTTGACCTCGCTTGCGCGCTCAAAAACGCTGAACGTAAGCGCAAGATATTGCTGAACATCGCCGGCAACCTTATACAAGTCCGCCAAGTCAAGACGGGCTGCGCAATTCATGGGATTCCAGCGGATGGTCTGCTTGAGAGCATCTGCCGCTTCCTCATATCTGCCTGTCCGTACGCAAGAAAGCGCAAAGTCGGCATACAGGCGCTCGAATGGCTCTCCAACATCGCGCAGCTCTCGGGGGTCCTTCTCCACCCGCCTATAGGCAAGACGGTCAAAGAGCGTGGGAAACGAAAACCATTGAACCTCATCGGTTGTTTGGTAATTGCGGTCCACATACTCTTCCGCATCTTCCGCAAGACGAGCCAACAGGTCGTATGCCTGCTCGTCTTCATTTTGCAACAACAAGCCCTCGGCGTCGATAAGCTCATCGGAAAGTTCTGTCTGTGCCATTATTCTCCTTTTGAGACAATCCTTCGTCCCTTTTCTATCAGCTACTCTATACCCACCCCGGCTCACCGCTTAACAGGCAATCCCTTACCGGGTGACACATCCACCGGTAAAAAATCAATCTGCCCACGCTCTATGATAACCGCAGAAACCCTGACTTTGATACGGTCTCCCATGCGCCATCGCTTACCCGTGGCTTCTCCGATAAACATGAGCTGCTCCTCATCGTAGCGAATCCACTCCTGTCCAAGGTCCTTCACATGCAGCAATCCTTCAGCATACGTCGCATCCAGTGTAACAAAGAGGCCAAAGCGCTCCACGCCATCAATCGTTCCCCATGCCTCTTCGCCAATCCGGCTCTGATAAAACTCAGCCATTTTTATCTTCTGAGAAGTGCGAGCGGCAGCATCGGCCACGCGTTCGCGCTCGGAGCACGTCGCGCACAGTTGTGGAAGCGCTCTTTCCTGCTCAAGCTGCGCCTTTTCGTCGCTTTTTGTCTGGCCAACACGCGTGCCTTTTACAACGGGCTTCTCGTCGGCAAGAAGAGATTTGAGTGCACGATGCACCAATATGTCCGAATACCGTCGGATGGGCGAAGTGAAATGACAGTAAGCAGAGGCACCAAGCGCATAATGGCCCTGATTGACCGGCAGATAGATTGCACGCTTTTGGGCTCTGAGCAGCACGGCATTGACCACACGGGTATAACCGGTACCGCGAGATTTCTCAAGCGCTCCGCAAATGGCGCAAGAATCTCCCGTTGTTATACGCGCGGCTTCTCCCGTCTCCAAAGCTCCGATGGCGACAAGCACCGACAAACCGGCATGCAACGCCTCGGGAGAAGGCGACTCATGCACACGATAGGCCGTCTTGATGTCCTTGTCGGCAAGCATTTTGGCCACCGACTCATTTGCCAGAAGCATCGCTTCTTCTATCAGATTGGTCGCACGGGTTCTCCGGCGCACGGAAACGCCGGTTGGACGCCCTTCCACATCCAGGAGCATACGTGTTTCAACGGTTTCAAAGTCAATGGCCCCACGCTTGTAGCGAATCTTCTGGCGCTTTGCCCTGATCTCATCAAGAGTCTCAAGCATACGGACAAGAGCAGATTGTTGGGTTGTATCTCCCATTACAGGAGAGTCCTGCGACATTTTTCCTTCAAGCAAAGCATCCACCTGCTCATACGACAAACGAGCCGCAGAACGAATCACGGCATTCATTGCTTGAACGGAACAAATGACACCTTCCGCATTAAGTCTCATACGAACACTTACGGTCAACCGATCTTCATGAGGGCGCAGCGAACACAGATCATTGCAAAGCCACTCAGGCAACATAGGCAAGACGCGATCCACAAGATACACCGAGCAAGTTCGCGCTCGTGCTTCAAGATCGATTGACGAACCCCAAGAAACATAGCGAGAAACGTCCGCAATATGGACGTCGAGCTCGTATCCGCCATCAGAGAGCCGACGAGCGCCTACGGCATCATCAAAGTCTTTTGCATCCGACGGATCTATGGTGACGCAGAATTCTCCTCGCAAATCTACACGACTTGCATCATCTGCCAGCTCTTTATTGACATCAAGCAACAAGAACGAGGCTTCCGTTAAGGACCTTTGGGAGAACTCCGTAGCAAGTCCGAATGAAGCAATCACGGACTCAATATTCATATCAAGCTCATTGGACGAGCCAACGCGACGCTCAAGGGTAACAACTGCAGCGCTTGTGCGCGTGGGGTACTCCACGATGCGAGCAACTACAATGTCGCCGTGAGAAACATCGCAGCGCGCCGGTGAAGAATCTTCTGGCAGCACGAAGAAATCCCGCTGGATACGAGCGTTCAGCGGCACAACCACCCCAAGAGGATCGGCGACTTCATATCGTCCCAAAAAAGTCGAAGTCGCACGCGTAAGTACGGAGCAGACGGTTGCGCGCGGTTCTCTGCCTTTTGCCGTTGTCAGCGAGACTTGAACTTCATCACCATCCATACCTTCACGTATACCATGGCGCGCAAGCGTAAACGTACCTTCAGGAGTGATAACACTTCCTACTTGTGGACGTATTATATGCAGAATTCCTGTTAAAAACCTAGCTGATCTTCTCGCCCGTTTTACTTTGTCTTGTCTTCGATTGCTCTTATGTATCTTTTTGCGCAACAATATTCCCCCTGCACCCTTTTCGCAGCTTCCTGCATCCGCTCTTTTATTCAGTCCGGCTAAACACTACGATACACAAAAGAGGCCGTCTGCATGAACGGCCTCTCTTCTTTGGTTGACTAAAAGTACTGCGTCCGTTCGGTACTGGCCTAAACCTCACAGTGCTCCCCTGATAACGATATCGCCTTTTTCATGATGACTTCCATGTTGTCCGGCGTCAAATCATAGATGTTGGAGGCAACATCGCCCTTAACCACAAGAAGATCAGCAAGCTTGCCCTTTTCAAGTGAGCCAAACTCATCCTCGTGGTGAACCATCTTTGCACCGTTAAGGGTGCCGGCTTTAATGGTATCAAGAATGGAGATGCCCGCCTTGTCTACAGTCATACATCTCATCTATAGTGACGTAGCCGTATGGGGTTACAAAGCTGAAGGAATCAGAGCCAATGGTCAGGGTAACGCCACGCTCATACGCACGACGAAGATTGGCATAGGTGCGCTCCAAGCCCTTCTCGATAACACTGTCACCGGGGAATTTATCGAGCTCAACAGGCTAAAGCCTTGAACATAAAAATGGCGAGAAGACTGATCTTCTCGCCATTTCCTTTCCGCAATGATATGCCTTGCGGGCTATGTCAAAGCTTATACCTTTAAGTAGCGACCCATGGCAATAGCCGAGCCAAAGAGACCTAGCAGAAGGCCAAGCAACAAAAGCAAGCCGCTTGTTCCCCACACCACATACGTTGGGATAACAAATGTCAAGAACGACATGCTTTCGGTTAAGCGGGGAAGCACAAAATGCATACCAATGACAAGGGTTGCCACCGCAAGAACCGCACCTATCAAAGCTTCAAGCGCGCCCTCCATCAAGAACGGCCCGCGAATGAAACCATTGGAAGCACCCACAAGACGCATAATGGCAATCTCGCGACGACGTGCGTTGATGGCAAGACGAATGGTGTTGTTGATAAAGACAAAGGCCACAAAGACGAGAAGTGCAACAAGAACGATTGCGCCTATGCGGATGTAGGAAGTTACGCTAAAAAGACGCTCAACCGTCTCGCGACCGTATTGGACATCGCTGGAAGGATTGTCCTTATTATCTGCAATGGCCTTAAAATCATTGGAAGCAGCAATTTTTTGAGCGGTTTCTTCAACCTGCTTTGGATCCTTCATCTTAATAACAAGCGAGGCAGGAATAGGATTTTGCCCGTCAAGCGCAGCTACTGCATCAGCAGCATTACGGTTTGACATGGTTGTCTTGTATTCCTTGAGGGCCTCTTCTTTGCTCTTATACGTAACGGATTCAACGTTGTCCCAGCCCTGCACCTGCTTGGTAAAGGAATCAACGGCTGTTTGATCTGCGTTGTCAGACAAAAACGCCTGAATGGTTACGCGATTCTCCACATTACCAACCATATTCTCAATCAGCGCGGAAGCTAAAACGAATAAGCCGATAATGAAGAGCGACAGGAATATGGTAACAACGGCACCAAAGGCAGTTGACCAATTTCTCCTGAAGTGATGACCTGCCTCACGCAGGGAATAGCCAAAATTAGAGAGCACCATAATAGCCATAGCCCCCCTTCTCCTGGTCGCGTACAATATGACCAGCTTCAAGTGCAATAACACGTTTACGCAAAGAATCGACCATCTCTCGGTCATGCGTTGCCATTACAACGGTAGTTCCGGCGCGATTAATACGATCAAGCAATTTCATAATGCCGAGCGAGATAGCCGGATCAAGATTTCCTGTAGGCTCATCGCAGATAAGAAGAGGCGGACGATTGACCATTGCACGCGCAACAGACACACGCTGCTGCTCTCCGCCTGAAAGCTGATCGGGGTAGGCGTCCATCTTCTGCCCCAAACCAACAAGGCGGAGTACTTCCGGAACCTGAACGTTAATGATGGAACGCGGTTTGCCAATGCATTCAAGTGCAAAAGACACGTTTTGATACACGGTTTTATCGGGAAGAAGCTTAAAGTCCTGGTATACCGTGCCAATCTGACGACGCAGGTAGGGAACCTTGGAATTGCGCATACGCGTCAAATCGCGTCCCGCAATGATTACCTTGCCACTCGTTGCTTTTTGCTCACGCGTAATGAGACGAAGCAGAGAAGACTTGCCAGAACCGGAATGACCGACAACAAAGACAAACTCACCCGGATAGATATCGGCGCTGATACCGTCAAGAGCCGGCTTATTGGGCTGAGACGGATACACAAGCGTTGCATTCTGGAACGAAATGGCAGGAGTTCCCGTATGAGAAACTTCCGGCGACTCTTCAAGGGCAAGATCGGCAAACAAGCTCGCGCGATCGGACGAACCCTGCACCGACTCCTTCTGCTCTTCCGCCGTTACGACATGAACACCGTCAGCAGTATCAAGCGGATCAAACGAGCCGGTACTTGAAGCTGCCACGTTCTGCTCGCTATATGCACCTTCAGGGTTATCTACACCTGGCACTTGTGAGTCAAAACGCCCATCCACGCTGGCATTATGCTGTTCATCGGTACGAAAATGATTAGCCACAGATGCTCCTTTTCATATACCGTAGAAATAGATACGGGAGCTATTTTACCAAACACGCAGGTATTTAACTAAACCACCACGTAGTTTTTTACATTATTGCCTGAAAAGACTTAAAACCTTCACCAAATGCCTCGTGGACCTCTGAAACAAAGACCAATGCTTCGGGGTCAATATCGGCTACGATTTCCCGCAATTGAATCGATTCGGCACGATTTAATACCACGAGAAGAACCGGTTTGTTGTTACCGCTCCACACCCCACGTGCCTGCAGCTCTGTACATCCACGATTGAGGGAATACAGGATTTCGTGGGCTATCGTGTCGTGCTCTTTTGAAATGATATATGCCGCCCGCTCTGATCTGGGGCCATCCACTATGTAGTCAAGTACTTTTCCAGTAATGAACATGGCCAAGGTTGAGTAGAGGGCGTTCTCTAGGGAAAACACCGGCACAGCCACAATGATAATCACCATATCAACGATGATGACCGATGTGCCCATAGGCATAAGAAACTTCTTGGCAACCGCTTGGGCAATAATGTCCGTACCACCGGTGTTGGCTCCGGCGCGAAATACCAGGCCCAGACCGACACCACAAATAATTCCACCCCAAAGGGCAGAAAGGATCAGATCGTGCTTTCCGAGTACCGGAAGAAACGGCGCGAGAAGGTCGATAAATAGCGAAGAAATCATAAAGCCAACGATACTGCGAATTAAATAACTCCTGTTTCCTCCGCGCACCACAAAGAGAATCAGAATGATGTTCATGGCAATGGTTTGCGCACCAATGGGGAGCTCTATACCGGCAGTTGCCGCTACGGCATGAAAGACCGTTGCGAGACCGGTAATGCCACCGGCGGCGATACCATAAGGGGCCTCAAAACAGTCAATGCCAACGGCAAAAAGGGCAGAACCGAGAACAATGAGAAAAGCGTCTCGGATAAGATTGCGTACATTCATCTTTTTCATGATGCGTCTTTCTGAGAGGTGCGCCAACGGTGATATGCAATGATAAAAGGATCCAGATCTCCATCATCAAGCACCGCATCAACATTCCCTGTTTCTTCTCCGGTACGAAGATCTTTTACCAGCTGATAGGGATACAAGACATAGCTGCGAATCTGATTTCCAAATGAGATCTCATGTTTGGGTCCGCGAAGCTCATCAAGCTCGGCTTCACGTTTTTCTCGCTCAATCTCGTATAGGCGGGACCGCAAAATATTCATGGCAGCGGCTTTGTTCTGGAGCTGACTCCGTTCATTTTGGCAGGTAACAACTACTCCAGTAGGAATATGCGTAATGCGGACTGCAGAGTCAGTGGTATTGACCCCTTGGCCTCCAGGACCGGAAGCATGATACACATCGATACGCAAATCACTCGGATCTATGTCTACTTCAATCTCGGCCGGAAGAACGGGGAGAACTTCAACTCCCGCAAAGCTTGTTTGACGCCGCTTTTTATCATCCGTAGGGGAAATGCGGACAAGACGATGAACGCCTTGCTCGGCGCGAAGCATTCCGTATGCATTTTTTCCCGATACCGTAAACGTTGCACGATCAATGCCGATGACCTCAGCGGGAGTTGCCTCAGCAATATCCACGCTCCAACCCCGACGGGCCGCATAGCGCAAATACATGTGAAAGAGCATATCTGCCCAGTCTTGCGCCTCAAGACCACCTTGCCCGGGCTTGACCGTCACAATGGCATCGCCGTGATCGAGTTCATCGGTAAACCAGCTTGAAAGCTCCAGCTCTGAAAGATCACGCGCAAGAGAATCCGCTAAGTGTTCCGACTCAGCAAGAAGTCCGGCATCTTCCGTCTCGCTACCAAGCTCCAGTGCAGCTTTTGCATCCTCGAGTTTTGCATGGGCGGCATCAATGCCTGCGACATCGTCCTTGAGGCTTGCAAGGCGAGCCATCGTCTGACGCGCAAAGTCAGCGTCGTTCCAGAAGTCAGCTTTGGCGCTTATCTGAGTTAAACTTGCAATTTCCTCGCGCTTCTCATCAATGTGCAGATAACTCTCTACTTCATCAAGACGAGCGGTCAGAGCATCCAAGGAGACATGCTCAACTTCAGCCATAACTTACCTATTCTTGCCGTGGCAGTTCTTGAACTTCTTACCGCTCCCGCAAGGACAGGGGTCATTGCGTCCAACGTTAACGTATGGATTTGGATCATCGGATTTTCTGTATGTTGCAACTGATGAAGAACCGGGGCCGGAGCCTTGCGGATGTTTACCGACTGCAGCTGCGCGGTTCTTAACCATTGCAGATCCACGACCTTGCGCCTGCTGTTGATCTCCGTCCATCTCTTCTCCGCCTGAATACGTTGCATCCTTAAGCGTCGCGGGCTCTTCTTCAACCTGAAGCTGCGCACGTGGACGATTGATGAGCTCAAGGCGAAGAATGGTGCGGAGGAAATCCTCATACATAGTGTTTACAAGCAAGGTAAAGGCAGCATAAGCCTCAGTCTTATACTCGACCAAAGGATCGCGCTGACCAAAACCACGCAGTCCGATACCCGTCTTGAGATAGTCCATCTCCTGAAGGTATGTCATCCAGCGGGTGTCAATCACACGGAGCATAACCTGAGCTGAAAGCTCCTGGATAACTTCTTCCCCAAGTCGCTCGGACTTCTCCTTAAATGCTTCTTTAATAAAGTCGGTTACTTTTTCAGAAATGCCATCAATCTTCTCATCTTGAGAGAACTCAGGTACGTCTTTACGACCGGTAAGTTCTTTAAGCCACTTGACAAGCCCATCAAGATCCCACTCTTCACGCGGACCTGCGCAATACTCGTCAACGACGCGCTTTGCCGTTGCTGCCGTTACGCCTTCAATAAGCGCCATGAGATCTTTACCATCGAGGATTTTGTTCCGCTCTCCGTAGATAACCTGACGCTGCTTGTTCATGACATCATCATAATCAAGGACGTTCTTACGCATAGCGAAGTTGACTTCCTCAACTTTGTGCTGTGCGCCTTCGACGGCTCGGGTAACAATCTTTGCCTGGATTGGTTGATCGTCCGGCATGTCGTAGCGCTTCATCATGGCGGAGATGCGATCCATGCGATCCCCACCAAAGCGGCGCATCAAATCGTCCTCAAGAGAGAGATAAAACTCGGTCTCACCAGGATCTCCCTGACGACCAGAACGGCCACGGAGCTGATTATCAATACGTCGACTTTCGTGACGCTCGGTGCCTATAACACACAGACCTCCTGCGTTAAGTACGTGCTGACGCTCTTTCTGGCAAATCTCCTCTGCGGAAGCCTTTGCATCCGCACGCTGCTGAGCCGTTGCCTCCTCAGGATCGATACCCTGCTCACGAAGCAAATCTTCGGCCAAAACATCAGGATTTCCGCCAAGCAAAATATCCGTACCACGGCCGGCCATGTTCGTTGCAATGGTAACGGCACCTTCTCGACCCGCTTGTGCAACAATTTGTGCTTCTCGCTCATGGAACTTTGCATTCAAAACACTGTGCGTAATGCCCTTCTTTTCAAGAAGGCGAGAAATACGCTCTGAGTTGTCAATGGAAACCGTGCCGACAAGAACCGGCTGCCCCTTAGCATGGCGCTCTTCAACGTCATCAACAACTGCGTGGAACTTTGCGTCAATGGTGCGATACACCAAATCGTCATGATCAACGCGGATGACCGGGCGATTGGGAGGAATGACCTGTACGGGCACATGGTAGACCTCACGAAACTCCGCATCCTCCGTCATTGCCGTACCCGTCATACCGGAAAGCTTCTTATACATCAAGAAGTAGTTCTGGAGCGTAATGGTTGCAAGAGTCTGATTTTCTTCTCGAACCTCAACACCTTCTTTTGCCTCAATTGCCTGGTGAAGACCCTCAGAGTATCGTCTGCCTTCCATAATACGGCCGGTAAACTCATCTACAATCTTAACTTCACCGTCCATGACAACATACTGTTGATCACGATGAAACATAAACTCGGCTTTCAGCGCCTGCTGAAGATGATTGACGAGCTGTCCTGCATCGTCACCATAAATTTCCATGCCAAGCGCGCGCTCAACTTTTGCAAGACCTGTATCCGTTGTGGCAATGGTATGCTTTGCCTCATCCATCTCAAAATCAACCTCAGGAATAAGCCCACGAACGGCTCGGGCAAAATCCCTATAGGTACCTGCCGACTTAGTGCCCGCTCCAGAGATAATAAGCGGAGTGCGAGCCTCATCGATAAGGATTGAGTCCACCTCGTCTACAATGGCAAAATTGTGACCACGCTGAACGCGCATATCAGGACGGGTAACCATATTGTCTCGGAGGTAGTCAAAGCCGAATTCAGAGTTTGTACCATAGGTAACATCTGCCTCATAGGCAGGCTTTTTCAAACTCAGACGCATGCCATTCTGAAGCAGGCCAACCGTCATGCCTAAGAACTTGTAAATTTTACCCATCCACTCGGAGTCACGTTTTGCGAGGTAATCGTTGACCGTAACAATGTGAACGCCGTTTCCTGAAAGCGCATTAAGGTACCCTGCCAGTGTAGACACAAGGGTCTTACCCTCGCCGGTCTTCATCTCTGCAATAGTACCCTTATGCAGTGCAATACCACCAACGAGCTGCACGTCGAAGTGACGCAGACCGATTGTTCTTACCGATGCTTCTCGGACCGTGGCAAACGCCTCCGGAAGTAAGTCATCAAGACTTTCTCCTTTTGCATACCGCTCCTTGAATTTCTTGGTTTGCCCGCAAAGCTCCTCGTCAGACATTGCCTGCATCTGAGGCTCAAGGTTTGTAATTTGAGCTGCGATTTTCTCAAACGCTTTGATGTCTTTGTCTGCTCCAAACGAGAGAACTTTAGAGAGAAAATTTGCCATGTCCGTCCTTTAGTTATGAGTCATTCTTCGATAAGAAACAATTTTCATGAACCGTTTAATTTTATCTCATTTTTTTCTGTAATTGTGACAGGATAATTCTCTATTTCTCACACCATGTATATTACAGAATTGCCATTTATCACCGTCCCCAAATTATCGCCTTCCTACCCTTAGCGTTTCTCATAATCTTTCTTATGGTATTTCGATTGTTGAATCTTCAATGTGCATCTTTTTCCTTTGCTGTTCAGGTTGGTTAGCAAAATCCTCTGCAGCTATCATACGAAGTTCTTTTGAGGGGACCTCGTCTCTCTGCTTAATAAAACGCCTGATATATACGGTATAGTACTGTTGAGCCTCAGATGTTCTGCCGCATGCTTTCATTGCCTTGATAAATGCAATAGCTGAGTCCTCTTTGTCTTCATCGACAAGCACCGCATTTTCGGCAAGTAATACCGCAAGCCGACTATATCCTGCTCGCAGTGCAGCTTCTGATCCAGCCGTCATTATTTCAACGTACTTTTGGCTCAAATTTCTTCTCATAGATTCGACATAGGTAAAGGCATCGTCAGATGGTACGTAGAGATCACCGCGATAAACCATTCTTACTTCTTGGGACAGTCGTACAAGTTCATCATCATGAGAAGCAGACGTTACCATCCGGGCAAGATCTTCAAAACGGTCAACATCTACCGAAAAAATATCATTGTTGAGTGAGATGGTCTTCTCGCCACGTATTGAAATAATCGGGTCAAGCGTTTTGTCAACAGACGCAACTACTTTTCTAATAACCCGCGTTGCTTGGTAGATTTTTTCCATCCCAGACTCATAGGAACAGTTTGGCCAGAGCGCATCAACAATAGCGTAGCGGCGTGCGACATGCTTGCGAGAGAGTGCCAAATAAATGAGGAGCAGCTTGGCATAACGTTTTCCAAGAGCATTCTCCGGCACCACTACACCATTAACCGAGAGAGAAAATCCGCCCAGAATAGATAGATAAATACCTCGTTTCTCAACTCTTTCTAAAGTAGGAGACTGCTCCCTGTCATCATTTGTGCTCTCGACCGCTTGCTTATTGCACGGCAGCACGTTTACCATATGCTTCCAAGTCTCAGGAACAAAACGGGTGAGTTCTTCCGAAAAATGTCCGATTCCTTGCAAGAGGGCTCGAAGTAACCAAAGTGCGTCTTGGGGAATGAAGCTTGCCAGCGTTTCTGTCTCCATCGAGGGTCGAGATCCTGAAAATGAATCCATTGCATTAAGAATCACCTGATAAACAGCATAAAGTGAAGAATTAATAATCCACCGGGTTCTTCCTTCTTTTGGCAGCTCTCCGAGCATAAAATTCGCAACTACCGCAAGTATCGATCCAGCCTCGAAAAGATAATCGCTGTGTACCTTTTCTGCAAGAAGTACCGCATTATGTGCATGTATATGCGCACGCGCGTATGCCTTGTTTCTCATATCCAAAATACTTGCGGAGAGAAGCTCTACCGCCTGTGCAACAATATCTCCTCGCTCTTCTGACTGGGTACTGTACCGTTCTATTTCATAGATTGTGTTCACGTCTGTCTCTTGCTGCTCAACAAACTGGAGGCTGCGAATGACACCAACATAGCTTTTAATTCCCGCAACGCCCGAGACCTCAAGGAAGGCGACTGCCTCGTTAACCTGAGAAGAGCTCACTGTTTCTGGAAGTTTCAACAGTATCCGAAGAATCTCGTTATCGATGATCAAAAGCGCAGAAGAAATCGTGTTCTTTTGGCCATAACAAGAGCTCCAGCTTAATAATTGGTGCGCATTCAACAACTTGCCCACCCTTATAAGCGAGAATACTTTCCTGTGTAATAACAAACAACGAGCTGTTTCACTATTTACATCGATACTTTCCGAAACAAACGGCAGCGGCTTAACTACCAACATCCGTGCAGAAGCGATAAGGGCGCTTCCGCTTATAAAAGCATCCGATGAGGCTATTGCTTTGTTTGAGATAAGCGAACTCAATTCTCTGTGTTTTGACGTGCCCCGTACCATGCAAGAAAGCACTCCTTCTAGTGCATGGGTATTATCCGAGGAAAGAGCATCTCTGTTTCGAACCATGAGAAATGAATTATTAACAAGTTTACTCTCACCCGCATCAATTAACTCAACTGCGTTGGGTAAAATAAGGCTCCATGCATTGTTCTCTCCTAATAGCCGGCAAACAATTGACATGCGCTTGAAATCCCGACGCGTCTTTAACAGAAGCGCTGCTTTCTGCAGCACGATTTCCATGAAATGCGTGTATCTCCTCAGTATCGGAACGCATGCCTCTAAAAAATCAGGGCGATCATTTAGTAGGCAATTAAAATGTTTTCTCGCGCTATCAATTCCAAAAAACGGAACGTTTATTTCAAAAAATGTCATGTATTCGAGGGCTTTCTTACCCGCAACGGTTTCAATATCTTGAAACGATCCCCTTCCCAAGAGGAGCAAGATAACCCGAGCAATCAGTTCTTCATGACAAAGTGACTCACGCACAGTAGCAAGAAGCAATGTTACCAATGCTTCTTGGAATCCTACCCCCAAAGAACTATCCGGAGTATCAAACATCGATTCCTGTAAAGCTCCTACAAGCCCCGGAATCCTTCTTGTCAGCTTTACGGCACGCATCTTTTTAGCACTTGAGACTTTTGAGCCGCTCTCATCAAGCAATAGCTCCTGAGCGCCAAAAACAAGGCAATTTGGAATTTCTTCGACAATCTGAGCAGCCTCTGGAAGACATGAAATAATAACAGCGCACCCTGCGGATCTTAGTCTCATAAAAGCACGCGCTTGCTTAATAACGAGAGCTTCATCGGATTCAGGCACATCGTCAAAGAATGCAATGCGAGGCTTTTTGGAGAACTTGTACCGAGAAATATCATATGATTTACGGCTGATATAGATAGTTGCCTCTTTCGGGCTATATCCAGAAAGCGAAAAATCGTAGCACTTCCATCCTCGATAGTCAGCGAACGCACGGAGCTCACGCATAAGCGTTGTCTTACCCATCCGGGGTTCTGCACAAAGAATAAGGATCTTCTCGCGAGCTTGTGAATCAAGAAACTTATTCACTATAAGTGACCGATCAAAAAGCTTCTCGCACACATTCTCACATACATCGCCGTGATTTTGTTTTAGTACATTGTTTTCATGTACCTCAGAATTGTCCTGAAACATGTAATCCCCCCTATACATAAGTTCCACTATCGGACAGTCTTGCTATCACAAAACCGGTACTAATAGATTGCTACCAAACGCAATTATTTATTTTAAGAAGTCGGTAATCGGTATGCTCAAATTTGACAGATACCTGTCAAACACGCGTCAAATAACAATTAAAAATATGAAAGTATCAAAATGACTGTTGAAAACTTCATAAAGCCTGATCGTAACAGTACGCTTTATGCCACTGACAATTGTTTGTAAGCGCCAACCAACCAAAGCTAAAAGAGCTGCACGATATCTTTAATAACTCATGGCAGTAACAATGTTGAAAATGTTGAAAACAATTTGGCAAAATTTGTTAATTTTGAGTCTTCATTAAACATGGGAATAAACGGAGATTTTATGAAGACGGTGAACGGTATGGAAAAACAATGCGTTCATAGGTTCATCAAATAATCTCGACAATTTCTACAAATTTGAGCTCATTTGGATCAATGGAATTTTGAGGCTTGGACTCGAAAAAGCTTCTGAATCTCCGAGCCTTGAGGGTGTGAAACTTTATGCCTCTACTTAATTTCTCCGGTCTTTTCGTTAACATCATAACGACCTTAGGGCATGGGATTTTAGCTTCCAGTAATCTTTAAATCTGTCGGTATGGATTTGGCGCATATTATTCTCTTTTCTTAGAAGCTCACTACCGGCAGTGCGCATGTATTATCCTCTTCTTTTAGAGCCTCCTCCCCTATCCCCCCCCCCCCCCCGCTCTAAAAATCACCGCTACGGATGTTTTTTCTAATTCCTTTGCAAACGGATCGTTTACGGGTGGTTTTTGGAAGCAAAACGTATGTTTACTTGTGGTTCTTCGGGGATTTGAGCGTTTAGTGGTGAGTTAAACCACCACTAAATGTGCTATTTCCCCTATATTTCCCAATGAAGCAAAACGAGGTCTTAGCGTGTTTTCAAAAAGCACAGATCAGATAGGGAGTATCCCCGAGTAAGTGAAAAAGCACGCGAACAAAGCAAGCAGCAAGGCCGGCAGGTACAAGATACGCGCATGGGGATATGCAACCCAAGATAAACTGCCGAGAGATATAA
>NZ_ACFE01000002.1 GCF_000174015.1 Lancefieldella rimae ATCC 49626
CATTGGGTAGGTTTTGAGGGGTGGGTGGAGGGGTTTTGAGAGGGTGTGTTGGGTGGAGTTTGGGTGGGTTGGGTGTTTACGCTTCGTTGCGCACAATCTCACAAGCGGCGTCTAAAAACTTGTCACGTTGTGTTTCCGTCGGCGCCTCCGCATATACGCGCACAAGAGCATCCGTTCTTGACGGACGTATCAAAACCCATGAGTCATCCGCAAACTGCAAGCGCAATCCGTCTGCATGGCTCACTGAAACAGGAGTAGATCCTGCGACGTCAACGGGATTAAGCCCTGGAAGAATATTGCGAAACGCCTGCGTAGCCGCGGAGTCAAGACGAACACCCCGTCTCATATAGCACATGCGACCAAGCTCTGCCGTATCTTCCGCCACAAGCTCGGCAATACTCCGCCCACTTTTTGCCGCAAGCTCAACCATATATAGACCGGCAAGAAGCCCGTCACGCTCCAAAAGATGCTGAGGAAAGCAAAGCCCTCCGTATTCCTCAGCGGCAAGCAAAACGTTCCCAGCTTCAATCTCACTGTAGATTCGCGCAAACCCAACCGGAACAGACACCGTCTCAAGTCCCCAGCGCTCTGCCTGTCGAGAAATACTTGCGGAGCAGGTAATAGTAGAAACTACACGGCCCGTCTCGCCACGAAATGCTACAAGATGCTTGATCATAAGAGGAACAAACTCATGTGGAGTTAAAAGATGTCCTGATGAATCGACAATAGCGGCTCTGTCGCCGTCACCATCAAACAAAATACCAAGATCCGCGCCGACTTCTTGCACTACATTTGAACACTCATCCGCCCACGGATCGGCAGGCTGTGGGTGGATGCCCCCAAAATCATTCTGCGGCCCAGCATGAATCTCCTTGACGCTGCATCCGAGTCTGCGCAAAAGCTCCGCGAAATAGCCAGAAGCTGCTCCGTACATGGGATCAACAACCACGCGCAGATGGGCTTCACCTATAGCCTGGCTATCAATATCCGCAAAAAGCGCATCAAGATAGGGAGTCATCAAATCAATACTTTGATACGATCCTCTGTCCTTTGTAGGTACAAGCGGGATTTGCTGCTCAACAACTTCCAAAATGTTGCGATCAATGGGGCCGCCATTATAATCGCGCACAATAATGCCGTTATACTCACACGAGAGCTCCGTTGCGGTAACGATGACACCGCCCACGGCATCGTCTGAAGCCGCACAGGCAAAACCAACTGCCGGCGTCGGACAAAAACGATCGGATAGTTTTACCTCAAGCCCATGTGCTGCAAGAACTTGCGCTACAAGCTTTGCGTACTCAGAAGAATTGACTCGCGTATCATATCCCACGATAACCGTGGCACCTGGTTGTTCATCAGCCCATACACGACCAAGAGCGTCACTTAATCTAATAACGTTTTCTTGAGTAAAGCCCTTATCATAGCGAGCTTGCCAACCATCGCTGGAAAAACGGAGTATGTCAGTGTTTTTATCCAAGATTCTCAGCGGCTTTGCCGAGCGCCTCCTTAAAGGCCTCTACCTGAGTTGCGTCGGACAATGCCATACGGGCATTGGTGGCTGCCCATGCAACAGGGGTTCCGGTATCGCAGCCTTCAAGGGGATCGATTACCAGCGCATACATCTCTTCTTCAGCAAGCAAGCGCTCCATAGCATCGGTGAGCTGGATTTCGTTTCCTGCGCCCGGTCCTTGCGTGGCGAGAAGATCCATGATTTTTGGAGAAAGAAGATATCTGCCTACGATAAACAGGTGTGATGGTGCATCTTCAGGCTTTGGCTTCTCAACAAGGCCGGTAACACGCCACACAGCTCCCTCTTCTTCATCCCCGCCAACCTCGGCTGTATTGATGCAATCTCCAGCAATGATGCCGTAACGATAGGTCTGATCTGCGGGAACCGGAGCAACCGCAATAACGGATGCACCGCCGTGTGCTTGAGAGACCTCGGCCATACGAATACACATTTGTCGATCGGGGACAAAATAATCACCTAAGAGAACAAAAAACGGCTCATCACCGACTCCCTCGGAAGCACACAACACGGCATGTCCAAGGCCACGTGGATTATCTTGATAGACAAAAGACACCGGAAGCACCGAGGCTTCATGCACTTTTTTTGCAAGGCCATCCTTACCACACGCTACAAGGGTATCCTCAAGGTTTGTATCGACAGAAAAATAGTGCTCTATCTGTGGTTTTTCTCGCGAGTTTACAATGATAACGCCATCAACATCAGCTGGTTCAAGCGCTTCTTCAACAACATATTGAATGACGGGCTTATCAAGAACGGGGAGAAGTTCCTTAGGCATTGACTTAGTTGCAGGCAGGAAGCGTGTACCGAGTCCTGCTGCTGGAATGATTGCCTTCATTGTATCCCTTCCCAATGACTCACATATCAGACTACGCCAACACCATACCCCAAATTTCCCGCTTCAGTCACAGTGAGGCCTCAGCAAATCGCCAACGGTCTGATTTAGCCGCTCTACGCAATATCGCCTCTAAAATATACATCTCACCGTAAAAAATAGCAGGTAACCAAGGGCTACCAAACAGACCGCAAAACATTACCTTTCTTAGGTAGGCATTGCTCCTATGGATATTACTTCTCGTCGATGGTGATCCCACGATTCTCAAGAAATGCAATAAGCTTTGTCATTGTACCCAAAGAAAGCGTGTGCTCCATAAGGCACGCTTCCCTATCAGCTGTGTCCTTGTCAACGTGCAAATCATATTCAAGAAACGTTCTTAAAGCACGATGCGCCCGCCATACTTGACGTGCGGTTTCTTCTCCATCTGAAGTCAGCGTTACGCGCCCGTAACGACTCTGCTCAACCATACCCTGTTCTTTAAGGAGAGAAAGAGCCTTATTTACGCTTGCTTTGGACACATCCAGCGACTCAGCGATATCGACCGAACGGACACTTCTGTCATTTTCAGGCTGGTCTAGCGAAATGCGATAGATTGCCTCCAGGTAATCTTCCCCCGCTTTACTTAGGGTGTGATCAGGAAGTATTGTGTCATTAGCCATACCGTCCTCCAACAACATGCTCGATATATCAAAGGAAATTTGAAACCCGCTCTTTGACCATCATACCCAAATTAGGGAAAATTTGCTCAAGCCACTGCGGATACCACTCAAGAACCTTACACTTTCGACAACCCCACGTACGCAAAAGTCTTACGCACGCAAAACTCTACTGAAGGATATCTTCGCTGTTTACGGTAACAGGATTATCGGTATGCTCTGTGGAAGTCGAACGTTCAGAATGGGTCTTTTGAGTCTCTTCTTCAGACGAAGATCCTCCTTCCTTAGCCTCTTTGTCAGCTTCAGCATCAGTCTTATCGTTAAGCTTTGAGGGATCTTTTCCTTGATCGATCAGCTTCATCATCTCTGCCAACGCATCATCGTCAGCTATCACGTAAGATTGATCGCCTATCGTTTCAGGTGTTGATGGGACATACGCGGTATAAATGCCGGACTCCGCATTGAGACCAACCATCTGTGAGGCCAGCGAGATTGCATCTGATACAGAAAGATCGGTCACTACCATATCGGCAACAGAGTTGATAATAGATGCAATTTTCACCGGGTCTCCCGAAGAAAGAATCTGAGATAGGAGCGCTTTAATGAATGTCCGCTGGTGGCGCATGCGGGTATAGTCACTGTCTACAAATGCGTACCGACATCTTGTATAGAAAAGTGCCTGCTCACCATTTAGTGTTTGTCTTCCCGCATAGAGTTCAGTGACTCCACTGAAATTCTCGGTATCGCGCATATACTGGTCAACATCAACGGTCACGCCACCAACTGCGTTTGTAATGCCCGCTAGACCATCAAAATTAACCTCAGCATAATGAGAAATTTTGACTCCACAGAGTTCATTGACAATCTGCACCATACCTGCAGCACCATCATAAAAATGCACCGCATTGATCTTCATTTGTGAGCCCTTCCACGTAACATAGGTATCACGCGGAATAGAAAGAAGCGTCACTCGTTTTTGAACAGGATCAACGCGCGCAAGGATAATCGAATCCGCTCGATATTCCGTCTCTCCAGGACGACCGTCGGTTCCCAACAACAAAACATAGTATGGATCTGAATTAACAGACTGCTCTTTGAGGGAACTCCGGAGATCATCGTTAATAACCCGTGGGTTGTTGAGGCGGATCTGGATGCTTACCGTCCATAGTACTGCTGCAACAACCGTCATAACCACTATCGAGAGTAGTGTTGTCAGGAGAGCTCTCTTTGCAATGCTCCTTCGCGCGGTTTTTTTACGCCTCTGCTGATAATCACCTGCTGATACCCGGCTGAATCGGGATACGCCGCGTACTTCAGCGGCATTCTTTTTGGGAGTTTTATCAGCTCGTGAGCTCATAGAGCCTACTCTCCGAAGAGATCTTCTTCATCAGGAACCGTTGTACGTTTTGCATGCGCACCAAGTGAGACGAGTTTCTCGACAAAGCCTTCATAGCCTCGGTCAATGTGATGGATGGCGGAAACTGTTGTCTCACCTTCGGCCACAAGACCCGCCATCACAAGTGCCGCACCGCCGCGAAGATCCGGCGACTTTACCTGCGTTCCTTCAAATCCATCAACACCACGAACAATGGCATGATGGCCTTCGATAGTGATATCGGCTCCCATACGCTGCAGCTCGGAGGCAAGCATAAAGCGGCTCTCAAACACGTTTTCCGTAATGATGCAACTTCCCTCTGAAAGTGCAAGGAGTGCCATGGTCTGCGCCTGCATATCGGTAGGAAAGCCCGGGAATGGAAGCGTTTGTATATCAATGGCTTTCAGCGGTTTTTGACGAGAAGCACATGCCCACCGAGAACCGTATTCAATGTTAATGCCCATCTGCTCGTACTTTTTGAGCACCAAGCCTAGGTGTTTGGGATCAAATCCATTAACCCGTATGGGGTCTCCGATAAGAGCGCCAATGGCGAGAAATGTTCCCGCCTCAATGCGATCTCCCACAACTGCATGCTCACAGGGATGCAGCTCCGTAACCCCATGGATTTCGATCACGGGAGTTCCGGCCCCGATAATATGGGCACCCATCTCGTTTAAGAGGTTAGCAAGATCAACAATCTCAGGCTCACGCGCTGCATTATCGATAACCGTTGTACCTTTTGCAAAAACGGATGCCATCATCAAGTTTTCCGTGGCTCCCACTGAGGCGAAGGCGAGAGAAACCGTCTCGCCCACAATACCGTTTGGTGCAGAAGCATGAATGTTTCCGTGCGCGACTTTAAAGGTAACCCCTAAGGCTTCAAGGCCGAGAATGTGCATATCAATCTTGCGGGCACCAATATTGCAGCCACCCGGCATGGCTACGATAGCTTTGCCAAAGCGTGAAATCAGTGGCCCCAACACGGCAGTCGAAGCTCGCATTTGAGCCACAAGACTGTAGGGTGTCTCCCAGCTATTGATATCTGCGGTATCAATTTTTAACGTATGCTTATCAACAACTTCAATGCGAGCGCCGAGGGTCTTTAGAACCTTACCCATTACGTGCACGTCAGCAATATCCGGAACATTGGTAAGCGTCGTTACCCCAGGCGCCATAATCGTTGCCGCCATAAGTTTCAAGGCAGAATTCTTTGCGCCCTCAACCGTTACTTGTCCCGTAACAGTATGACCGCCCTCAATCTGTATGACGTCCATAAGCCTCCGAATGCGCCGACACAATCCTACTTAGCAGTGCGTCCTGAATCTTCAAGAACTTGCTTTAAAAGAAGATTACACCACTTAATCTTGTTCTCATAGTAGGTACGTCGATTGTCCTTCTCGTCAAAATCGTTCATTTTATCAATAGCCGCATCACGTGTTTCACGGACCACGTCCACATCGATATCATCCGAGCGCCGAGCATGGTCGGCAAGAATAATGACACCGGAAGGATCGATCTCAGCATATCCACCCGAGATGACAACCTTTTGTATGGACACCTCACCGTTGGGCTGATTGATGCTAAGGCGTACAACCCCATCGCCGAGTGCAACGATCTCAGGCTCATGGCCGGGCCAAACACCCAGCTCGCCATCAATGGTTGCAAGGATGAGGCTTGCAACATTTCCCTCATACAACAGGCGATCAGGTCGCACAAACTGACAAGTCAACTCAGCCATGATAACCCTTAGTTTTGAGAGCCGTCAGAAGCAGCCATCTCTGCCGCACGAGCACGTACATCATCAATGGTGCCCGCAAAACGGAAGGCCTGTTCCGGCAGGTCATCGCATTTGCCGTCAATAATCTCAGCAAAGGAGCGGACGGTCTGCTCGACTGTACAATACGTACCGGGATTGCCCGTAAACTTCTCCGCTACATGGAACGACTGAGAAAGGAACTGCTGAATCTTACGGGCACGCGCAACGGTCTTTTGCTGCTCTTCCGAAAGCTCATCCATACCCAAAATTGCGATGATGTCCTGAAGATCCGAGTACTCCTGCAGGGTCTCCTGGACTGCCATGGCAACGCGATAGTGCTCTTCGCCCACAATCGAAGGATCAAGCGCGGAGCTTGAACTTGCAAGAGGATCAACTGCCGGATAAATTCCCAGCTCAGTAATGGAACGGGAAAGAACGGTTGTTGCATCCAAGTGCGTAAAGGTTGTTGCCGGAGCAGGGTCAGTAAGGTCGTCTGCAGGAACGTAGACTGCCTGTACGGACGTAATGGATCCCTCTTTTGTAGAGGTGATGCGCTCCTGGAGTTCACCCATCTCGGTAGCAAGGGTTGGCTGATAGCCAACGGCCGAAGGCATACGGCCGAGAAGAGCCGAGACCTCGGAACCCGCCTGAGAGAAGCGGAAAATATTGTCGATAAAGAGAAGAACGTCCTGGCCCTGATCACGGAAGTACTCAGCGGTGGTCAAACCCGCCAGAGCAACACGCATACGAGCTCCAGGTGGTTCGTTCATCTGACCGTACACGAGGCAAGTCTTCTCAATAACTCCCGATTCGGTCATCTCAAGATAGAGGTCAGTACCCTCACGAGTACGCTCGCCAACACCGGTAAAGACTGAAGTTCCACCATGCTGCTGGGCAAGGTTGTTAATGAGCTCCTGAATAAGAACGGTTTTGCCGACACCTGCGCCACCAAAAAGTCCCGTCTTGCCACCACGAACGTATGGCTCCAAAAGGTCAATGGCTTTGATGCCCGTTTCAAAAACCTCGGTCTGTGTGGTAAGTTCCTCAAACGCCGGTGCCGGATGGTGGATGGGGTAATACTCCACATCATCAGGAATGGGTTTACCGTCTACCGGCTGACCCATAACATTCCAAACGCGGCCAAGTGTCGAAGAACCCACCGGCATCATCATGGACTCGCCGGTATCAACGACACGAAGGTTGCGCTGGAGGCCATCGGTTGACGACATGGCAACGGTACGCACGACACCGCCAGGAAGCTGCGACTCAACTTCAAGAACCGTGCTCACATGACCGACCGGCGTATCGTCTTCGACTTTGAGCGCGTTGTAGATGCTTGGAACGTCGCCCTCAAACTTCACGTCAACAACAGGTCCAACCACGCGGACAATAACACCGTCCTTTACGCGGCGCGTGTGCTTGTTAAGGAAGGCTTCCTCGAGAGCAGAACTCGCGGTCTGTTTTTCTGACATTTACTTATCCTCCAATGCTGCAGCACCACCGATAATCTCGTTAAGCTCAGTGGTGATTGCGCCCTGGCGTTCACGATTATAGGTCCGGCTCAGTGAACTCAAAACTCCTTCTGCATTATCCGTTGCAGACTGCATGGCCCGTCGGCGTGCACCATGCTCGGCTGCCGCAGAATCGAGAAGCGCGTGATAAATGACCGTCCGTATATAGGCGGGCATCAAATAAGAAAGCACTTCTCCCGCAGAAGGGGTAAACAGATAGCTGGGATGTGCAATGCGCTCGACTGACGAAAGAGCTTCATTGTCACGAGGCCTGTTTGGCATGGTCAGTTCTTCTTCAGAAACCGGAAGAAGCTGTTCCGATACCTGCATCTGATCGACACGATTCTTGGCATGCCAGTAACGAATAATAACTCGATCAATACGCCCTGCCGCATACCCGTCCATAATGTATGACGCAATACGATCGGCTTCATCAGGCGTTGGTTCAGAAGAAATGCCTACGAATGACATCACGGGGTTGATGTTACGAAACGCAAAGTACTCGGTTGGCTTGCGCCCGCAGGTAATAACCGAAGATGAAATACCTTTTGCCTTCAGCTTTTCCATATCACGCTCGGTTTGACGCTCAAGCAAGATATTAAAACCTCCGGCAAGCCCGCGATCGGATGCCACCACGAGGTACAAAACATGCTTAACCTCAGTATGCGTATTCAGCAGCGGCTGTGTGGAATCAAATCCTGCACTTGCAACATTTGCCAACATACGCGTAATGGCTTCTTTATACGGCATGGCTTCTTCAGCTCTATCAAGCGCTCTGCGGACACGCGCAGTCGAAATCATCGACATCGTACGCGTAATCTGCATGGTGCTCTTAATAGAGCTCATACGCCTTTGTATTTCGTGAAGGTTAGCCATTCCTCATTACTCCTGCTTGGAACCTTGCTGATCTGCCGTAAGGTCACTCGGGTTTTCTGCGTTGGCAAGCACGTCTTCCACAACCTTATTGGGATGTTCGTCAAGGAACTTCTCCTTGAAATGCTTGATGTGCAAACGCAGACGATCCGCTGCCTTATCGGAAATCTTTCCGTCCATGATGCTGTTACGGAGCTTTGGATGACGCTCAGCCATATAGACCGCAAGATCATCACGAAATGCGCCCACGTGATCGAGATCAATGTCATCAAGGAAGTCTTCTTTGGCTGCAAAGATGGCAATAACCTGATCGCGCACGTCAAGAGCTGAATAGCGTTGCTGTTTCAGGAGCTCCATCGTATGGGCACCATGATTAAGCTGGTACTGCGTCGTTGCGTCCAAATCGGAGCCAAACTGAGAGAACGCCTGTTTCTCACGATAGCTTGCAAGATCCAGACGAAGCGTACCGGCAACCTGCTTCATTGCTTTAATCTGTGCATCTCCGCCAACGCGAGAGACGGAAATACCAACATCGACTGCAGGACGTTGTCCCTGGAAGAAGAGATTGGATTGCAGATAAATCTGGCCGTCCGTAATGGAAATAACGTTGGTCGGAATGTATGCCGAAACGTCGCCTTCCTGTGTCTCAATGATGGGGAGTGCGGTAAGAGAACCGGCACCGTTGGCATCGGAGAGCTTACACGCACGCTCCAAAAGACGAGAGTGCAGATAGAAGATGTCGCCAGGATATGCCTCACGTCCTGGTGGACGGTGAAGTGTCAACGACATCTGACGGTACGCCACCGCCTGCTTGGAAAGATCGTCGTAGACGACAAGAACGTGTCCTCCGGGATGCTTCTCATCCGCGGGGTTGCCTTCCTTGTCGTTATACATAAAGTACTCTCCAATGGCAGCGCCGGCCATCGGAGCAATATACTGCATAGGGGCCGAATCTGCTGCGGTAGCTGCAACGATAACGGTCTTATTCAAAACTCCATGGCGTGCAAGGGATTCCTTGATTGCCGCAACCGTAGATGCCTTCTGGCCGATAGCTACGTAAATACAAACCATATCGGTCTTTGCCTGATTGACAATGGCGTCAATCGCGATGGCGGTTTTTCCCGTTTTGCGGTCACCAATGATCAGCTCTCGCTGACCGCGCCCGATAGGAACCATTGCATCAATCGCGAGAAGACCCGTTTGAACGGGCTGATTTACCGGCTGGCGCTCCATAATGCCAGGAGCCTTAAACTCAACGGGACGGCGATGTGTCGTGTGGATAGGACCCAGTCCGTCAATAGGCTGACCGAGGGAGTTAACAACGCGCCCGAGCATGTCGTGGTCAACGGGAATGTCCATGACATGGCCGGTTGTACGACATTCGTCTCCTTCTCTAATGTCAGAGACGTCACCAAACAAAACGGCGCCGACTTCGGTCTCATCCAAGTTTTGTGCGAGGCCATATACCGTGTGACCTGTCGAAGAGCTGGTAAATTGCAGCAACTCACCGGCCATGGCGGTTCGAAGACCAGCAACACGAGCAATGCCGTCTGCAACCTCAGTTACGACGGAAACCTCTTGCTGATCAACCATAGAATTGACCTCAGAGAGACGCTTACGCAGAAGCTCGATAATAGAGTCTGAGTTCAGTGTCCCTTCCTCAATTGTGGTCTTTTCTTCAGTCATTACATTTCGCTTTCAACGGTATTTAATGAGAGCTTGTTTTTGATATAGGTAAGCTGGGCTCGAACAGAGGCATCATAGCGATGCCCACGTGTCTCAACCACAATGCCACCAAGAATGGAAGGATCCACCCTCTCAACAAGATAAATTGAAGCGCCAAACTGCAAGCCGAGCGTGTCTTTTATCTTTGAACGAAGTTTATCGTCAAGAGGCACTGTCGTTGTTACAACCACCGTAATGGTGGTGTCTTCAGCATCGAGAAGCTCTTTGAACTGGTCGGCGACATCCTCAATCAAACCAAAGTCTTCATTTGCCTGCATTGCGCCAAGCGTCTCAAGTACTTCAGGGGAAAACTTACGCGCATGTTGCCACTGTATGAGATCGGCATTGAGACGACCTTCAGCGCGAGCAGCTTCTATAAGCGCCCGTGTATAGCCCTCAAGCCGCTTTTCCTGTTCACGCTTATTTGCGCTCATCAGGCTTACCTACTTCCGCAAGATACTTCTCCGCAAGACGGCGCTGCTGGGCTTCATCAAGTTCATTGCCAATAATCTTTCCGGCAATCTCAACCGAAAGATCCACAACAGAGCTGGAAAGATCCGTGAGACACCGGCGCCTCTCTGAATCAACGGCGCTGTGACCCTTAGCAATAATGTCTGACGCCTCTTTTTTTGCCTGCTCAATAATATGAGCACGTTCTTCTTCACCCTCACGCTTAGCGGCAGATACAATCTCATCTGCTTTGCGACGAGCCTCATCAATGCTAGCAGCGGCAGCCTTTTGATCTTCTGCCGCTTTAATATGCGAATTCTCTGCCGCGTCAAGATCTTCCTGGATTTTTTCCTGGCGGCTTTCCATCATTTTAAGGATGGAAGGCCATGCAAACTTACCAAGAACAAACCAAATAATCAAAAACGCGATAAGCGCAGGAATAAATTCAGCCGGCTTAGGGAGAAGAAGATCAGCCCCACTCGGCGACTCAGCAAGCGCGACAGAGGGAGCAAGTGTCATGAATGTTACAGCGGCCACTCCGGCAACTGCGGCAGTCTTCACTCCCTTTCGTATCGTGTTCATGCGTTCCTCCAACGTACGTAATCTCATTCGATAGGCTTACTGAGCAATCAGCGTTGCAACGAAGCCGATCAATGCCAGAGCCTCGACGAATGCAGATCCCAAGATAAAGACTGTAAAAAGACGACCCTGCATCTCAGGCTGACGAGCCATTCCCGAAGTTGCGCCGTAGGCAGCAAGCCCAATACCTACGCCGGCACCCAAAACACCAAGACCGTAACCGATAACGCCCACAATTCCTCCTTTTTACTCACCCGAAGGTGATTTAAACGCTGCATATTTCAGGCGGATATACCCGCTTAAAACCACTCTAATCAACCAACACGTTACTATTCATTTTCTACCAGCTGAATGTAGACCGATGAAAGCAATGTAAAGACATATGCCTGAATAACACCAACGAGAAGCTCAACGGCATAAATCACAATGAGTATCAGGAGCCAAAATACAGATGCTCCTGCCTGACCCAACACGGCCAGCGAAACTCCCTGCAAAAGAGGGGTAAAGAAGAGGGACGTAAGTATTGCAAAAACTCCCATAACAACGTGACCCGCAAGCATATTGCAGAACAGTCGGACTGCAAGGGTAATAAGGCGAAGAAACGTTGAGAAGAGCTCAATCAGCCACACCATGGCACCCATGGCAGGATTAACACCTTCCGGTGCAAGACTCTTAAGGTATCCAATCGGGCCCATACGCTTTACACCCACGGCAATAAAGTACACAAACGAGCAAAGAGCTAACGCTGCAGTTACTCCGATGGTGCCGGTACCGGGATGGCAACCCGGGATAATGCCGACAATGTTGTTTGCAAGGATAAAAAGAAAAAGAGCTGCAAGAAACGGGAAGTGTTTCTTCCAGGTATCACCTAGAAGTCCCTTGACCATATCGTCACGAATAAACTCTACAAGATATTCAATGGAGTTGACAAAAATACCTTGTGGAACCAAAGACTTCTTTTGCTTTTTTGCAAAGACAAAAATGACAATGAGTAGCAATGCAAGCGCTACGCACATCCAAAAGATGTAATTGGTAAAACCAAATGTCGTATTGCCAAAAATAGGATGTGTCATAAAGCTGTCAAGCAGCTCATCCATCTTTCCCGGCAACTGAGATAGCGGATTCACTTATCTCTTCCTTCCCAACACAATGGCTCTGAGACCCTTGTGATACTCGTACATACCACACATAATGTTTCTCCTGTGCGTTATATCGTATACCACATATGCCTTTTTATATAGCAATTATGCGACATCGGGCGATGTTAGCACTACTAGATAGCTGGCTTCCAATGAAATAAACTAATTTTTAAACTTCGTTCAAAAATTCACAATATCTTCACACTTATAATTGACGGTTACGTAAGTCTCTTTATTCAGCAAATCAAATGAAGAAATCTTGATGTTTTGGCAAAGCAATACCTTTGACTCGCGCTTGTCTTTCGCTCATAAGGTTATTACTCTGCCTTTATGTCTGCTCAAGATTCTGCTTGTAGTTTTCATTTATGAGCTCATATACTTTGCGCGCACGACGAGCTTGTAAAGAATCACTGCCCGCATGGACAACATAGAGGGTTAAAGCTTCTCTGGCGTCGTAGTAAGCACGACCAAAATCTCCTCGTCGCAAATATTCACAAAGAGCTCGATTAAAAAGATTGGTCGCACGGTGCTCTACATGCGCCGTCGTTCCAATAATCGCACAGACGCGATCGTGTAATTCAATGGCCTCGTCATAGCGGCCTTGATTTTGACGAAGCAAAGCAAAATCGCTAAGAACCCTTGCATATAAAGGATGCTTCATTCCAACCGTAGCATCATAAATTTGAGTCGCCATGATGAATGCGTACTCTGCTTGGCAAAAATTACCCATTAGACGATAAGTTTCCCCAAGATTGCAAAGTGTAGCTGCCAATTCAGGATCAATACACTTTATAGGTGCAGCCTTTACCGGAGGGCAAGTTATATGGTCAGTATCCATACAGCTATCCTCTTCTTGAAAAATCGGTATAGCATTCATCTGAATCTCGGCAGCACAAAGAAAATCATTGGCCGCCTCATCCAAAAGCCCAGCATCCCTCTCAATACTTCCTAGTCTATTAAGAGCACTGACAAATTCTAGGCTCTTCTCACCATACTCTCCAGCAATCTCACGAAGCTTTTGTCTAATGAGAGAAATCGCGATATTGGTATCTTTATTATCTGCATTCGATCCAAAAATCTTATCAATCTCAACTAATACATCATTTTTACCGTCCACAGTTTTCTCTCCAATCTCTCACGACAATGAAAGCCCTATAGAGACACTCCAAGATGGTTAGCTTCAGATGCACTTGAAAAACCAAGTTCACGCGCCACACCGTGATAGGTCTGGACATTTGGATTAAAACCGACGTCCCAACACTGAACAACAAACTCAAAGTATGCATGAAGAGTTTCAGCAGAATATGTCATAAGTTCAGCTCGAAGACGCACTTCATACGACGGATCCCTTTGTGTATCCTCTTCCACGATAAGAGGTCCCATCCGCTTTGTAAAAATCGGAAATTGCATCCTGGCACGCGTTTCCCAAATCAAAGCAATTTTTACAATAAAGTCAACATACTTTTTAAACTCCAAAGACTTTATCGGAAAACGGTACCGGTGACTCACTTCTTTCGAACAGCCATATACATATACAAAGCGCTCAATAAAGAGTGACGTGTGATATGTCTTCGCTCTTTCAAGATCCGCACAATATGACTCAAGGACTTCAAGGCTCCAAGTCATAAGTTGAGGCTCTCTCATCCGTGTAAAAAATGAATTCAGATTGCAGCCAATATAAGGAGGAGACCATTCTTTAACAGCATAAGAAAAATCCTCGTATTCGTAATTCCTGATAGTTTTAACAAGGTCAAGCGAAGCCATACGTACCGTCCCTCACACAACGGGCGTAGGGGAAACCCTTTCCCCTACGCACAGATAAAGCTTAGAGTGCGGAAGGAATTGTCTGCTGCTCCCGATAATGTGCTTGCGTCTCTTGATCAAGAGTTGGAACTTTGACTTCTTTTGGAAGAAGCAAAGCCATTAACGCAGAAAGAATAAATCCGCAGAGAGCAAAAATAACGGATGCAGTGTAGTTGCCAGTTACATCAGCCAAAAAACCACCCATAAAGGAGCCGGTCGCCGGTCCCACAAACATAACGATAAGCGTAGCAAATCCCCATACTTTGCCAAAGTACTTATTACCGAAGACCGATCCCGCATATCCAGCGCATCCGCCCGGCTCGACCGCCCAATAACAAGCAAACAGTACACAGCAAAGCGCACCAAGCCACAACTGGTCAGCCTTCATCATGAGGAGAAGAACACATCCTATAGCGCCGACAATAGGGCCGGCAATGAGCACGATTCGGCGCGCCTCCGGTTCGTTTCCCCTTGATTTTACAAGACGATCTGCAACCTTACCCAAAAGTGGCATCGTAAAGATTCCACAAACGCCGATAATAATGTACATATTGGAAGCAGTACCCAGATCCATGCTCAGATTTACCGTCCAGTATTTAACGATTTGAGACCAAATAAGAAATTCGCCGAGCATTGCAAAAAGAAATGCAAAAATATCACACCACATAGCACGGGTATGAAATGCTTCAGCAACCGTAAAGTCATGAGCTTTCACGGCTTTCTTTTGTGGAAGTTTACCAAACGGTTCAAGGCCAAGATCGTTGGGATTACGCTGCGCAACAAGTGCTGATACCGAAAGAAGAGCAAGAAAGACAAAGCCCATGATTAACATGACAGTACGCCATGCAGACGCATTTTGGGCTAAGAACGGCTTCATAAAAAGCGTAAGTAATACTTGAGCGATAGGAGCTCCGGCAAAAGCGATGCCCCACGCTGTAGAGTAGCGATCTCCTACAAACCATTTGCGACATGAGGTAGTTGAGGACACCCACAGCATGCCGGTACCAATACCCGCAAAGACACCATAGGTAAAGAAGTAGAGATAGATATTATCAATAAATGAAGTGGCTACCATACCAAGGCAGCAAAACACAGCACCAGCAAAATACACTGGTCGACAACCGCTCTTATCAACGATTTTGCCTGCAAAGAAAGCTGTTACCGCATATACCATCATCATCAGAGAATAGCCGAGAGATAGTTGAGATCCGGTCCATCCGAGATCTTTACCCATAGGAACTTGAAGGATGGAAAATGTTGAGCGAAAACCAAAAAGACAGAAACACGCAAGGAAGGCTGCCAACACCACCTTACGCGAGGTTGATTTAGCATCTTTCATAAGATGTCCCCAATCATTACACATTACAACATATAAAGGCACCCCGGAAACCCACGAGAGTTCCCGGGGCGCCGTCCTTGGAGGGAAAATCAGTGTGCGTTATGCTTCAATGGGTTCCTTTGCCATTTCAAACGCCTCGCAGTTTCGGGCACCGTTTTCGGCAAACGCCCAATACTCGGTTGTAAATCCGCTACATATCCCCATGTTTCTCTCGGTTTCTTTGTAATGTGCGCAAAATTTGCACTTGTGAGCAGGAACAAAGTCAGCAGCAGCAATTTCGTCGTCGCCCATTACCACAACATCACCGTGAGCGTGGTCAATACCCTTTACAACGTCAATGGGAATATAAAAATCGCAATCGCGATACTTGCACATAGGAGTCTCCTTTCAATTACCTGAAGTTAGATGGATTCATACTCAGTACGGGCAATTACCTCGTCCTGAATCGGCTTGCCGATCTCAACCCAATATTGCGTGAATCCTGCAACACGAATGAGAAGCGTGCGGTAATTCTCGGGATTGGCCTGTGCCTTTTTAAGTATGCGAGAGTCAATAATGTTGTACTGGATATGGAAGCCGCCCTTACGCATGTATGCACGAGTAAGGTCCATCAGTTTCCTTGAGCCCTCAATGCCTTTTGCAGCACTCGGATGAAGCTTGAGATTCATTTGACTGTTCTGTGACATGGAATGATCCCAGCCGGTCGCAGACTCAAAAAGTGCATATTGGCCATGGGTGTCCGTACCTGGATAGGCAGACATCGAAGCATCAGCAAAAGTGGTGCCTTGAAGACGTCCATCGGCAGTAGCAGCGGTAACTGCACCCTCGGGGCCGTGAGTAGATACAGACATCTGACAGACGTAATATGGCTCGCCGTAAAGATTCTCAATAGTTGCCGGTAAATCGTTGCAGAACCATTGCTCCCAGTCATAGAGCATCTGATCCACATATGGATCGTCATTGCCATACTTTGGAGCACGCAAACAATCCGCATGAATCTCATCGTAGCGACCGTCGTCATCCGCACGCTTTTCTTGATCTTTCAGAGATTCGGAGCCAACTTCCTTGGAAGTTTTGTAGCCGAAGTTGTTATCAAGTGCATCCTTGAGCTGTTCAAGCGTATACTTCTTGTCTTCGTACACGAGCTTTTTGATAGCCGCCATGGAGTTAATCTGATTACATGTTCCACAACACTCAATATTAAACGTTGAGTTATAACGATAGCCCTTATGCGCAATACCGAGGCCTTTTTCGAGACAATTCGGTTTAAGAAGGGAATTAACCATGGACGGGGTAAACTTGCGCCAGACATCATGCTGGATATTCATGCACTTATTCAGGACTTCACAAGCCTTCTGGTAGTATGCTTTGTACTGCTCATCCAGCTCTTCAAACGTCTCGAATGATTTATCGTGCGGCGGGAAGACCTGAAGTCCCGTGCGCTTATCAAAACCATTATTCAGCGCAAGCTCAAGAATCTTTGGATTGTTCAGGAAGTGAATACCAACTGAGGTTGGCTGTGCAGATCCGCCAGGAATCCAGTAAAGCTTGCCGTTTAGATGAAGAGGCATCCAAGTACCAGGAGAAGTTTCAAGACAGCCGCCAACTGACCAAGCGCGAGCCTCTTGGACTGTCATCCCCTCGTGGGCATACTGGTTTAACAAAAATTCCATGGCTATGCGGTTATTCATAATTGCAGGATAACCAGCACCTGTCTTGACGCATTCCATACATTTCATAACGAACTCTTCAGGGTTCGTCTCGTCATACAGCAGTGAGAGCGTTGGCTGAGTGGTTTGGCAATTAATTCCTGCGTCGAGCATGATCATCTCAAGCCGGTTTGCCGCAGACTTGCCGTCGCGATCAACACCACCGATACAAACATTATTAAACGTGTTGCCCGAAAGGACTCCGCCAACGACACCGGTGCAAGCAAAAGCATCGATACAGGTCATTTTAACGCGGTAAAGCTCCTGCCACTCTTCAACCTCTTCCTCGGTAAGAATGCCATTTTCAATATCCTGCTCAAAGTAAGGATAAAGGACCTGTCCGATACGACCTGGAGAAAGACCGGACATTGCGTCTTCATTGAGCTCTGCCAAATGCAAAAGATAAATGGTTTGGAAAGCATCCTTAAATGTCTTTGGTTTCTCATGTGCTAACCGATGCAAGCGATCGGAAATTTCCCTCAGTTCAGCAATCTCGGCCTCATCAGTAGTAATCGAAATGAGACGATCAGCCTCTTTTCCGTAATTGTCAAACCACTTGGAAAGGCCCTGAACCAATAGGCCCATAGCAGTGTAATAGTACAGCCTATCCATACCAGCAATACCGTCACCACCGGGTTCACCAGCTACCTCACCAGCACGTTTTTTACAAATATCAATGAGCTCATCAAATCCGTGTTCAAGTACGAAATAATAATTCATGACTTCGCGGCCCTGAGGAATGGTGAAGCCGGAGTCAAAGTTACTAACAACGGACTTCATGATGTTCTCTTTGATTTTGTACTCGGGAACCATTTGCTCGTACTTACGAGCAACATCTTCAACAGATTTACCGGCCCAAGAATACGCAAGGCGATGCATCGCAGGAACGTTTTCAAGGCGAACGCCATACTTACCACCGACAGAAACAACATTTCCGAAACTCTGTGTAACGTTACCGCCACCCGCTCCAAAGTGAGAGACCTCTGCGCTGGATTCGGCTCCCGTATCAAGGGCTGCCTTGTACAAATCAGAGTCCTTGTCCATAAAGAAACTCTCCGTCAGCCAAGGCAACGGAGCAGAACCACGATAAAATCCCGCTTTTGCTCCTACAAGCTGCTCATGCGGCCAAATCGGCGTATCAAGGTGTTCAAATACGCTCTTCAGAGCATAACCACGCCGCATGATAGGAACTTCGCCTTCGTGCTCGACTGCTGCACGGGAGTACCAATAGGACTCCTGAATATCCAGCGAAGAGAGCGTATCGAAGTAGATATCGCGGAGGTAGTTAGCTCGTGGGGTTGGCTCCCTTTTGATCTCTCGATCAGTGATTTCAGCCGGCGCCTCTCCATTCGCATGACTTTCAAGAGAAAGTCCACGTTCAGCGAGAACTTCACTCAGCTTCATCGGTTGAAGTGTTGTCATCTCCAAGCCTCCCTTAAAACATCAGTGGCAGACTCCCTTAGCCTGCCCGTTGGGATAATTTTTAGGGAGAATGCTTTGCATGACATGGGGCGAAATGTCTAATAAAAAGTTGTATCTTTTTCTGAGGGATATACGACTTTGAGACTACGAGTCCTAAAAGTCGTATATAGCCGTTTTGAAATAAGCAAATAGATAGGTCTTCTGCTGTACATATCCAAAAAACCTTTTCCCGATAATGCTTTTTAAATCTTTCAGAAAGTATCGTTGGGGAGGGTATATGAGAAGGAGTTTGTCTGCTCCCATAGCGCACGACAAAAAAGACCTTAAGGGACGCATTTTTGATATTCAGTCGTTCAGCGTTCATGATGGGCCTGGCTGCCGAACCCTCATCTTTATGTCAGGCTGTCCTTTGCGCTGCTCTTGGTGCTGCAACCCGGAAAGTTTTTATAATCGTCAAGGCAAGCTTTATATGAGTTCAAAGTGTATCAATACGGCAAGCAAACCCTGTACCCGATGTATGAAGGCGTGTCCCCACGGAGCGGTACATGATAATTCACAGGATCCCGATCACCCAATGAAATTTGATTGGGAGCTTTGCCATACTTGTACAACACTTGAGTGCATCAACGCATGCTTTGACGATGCATTAGTGAGAATCTCAAAGGAATATACCGTCGAAGAAATAATGTACATCCTTGAGCGGGACCGTCATTATTGGTCAGGAAACGGAGGTGTAACCTTCTCCGGCGGCGATCCCATGTTTCAACCGGAATTCCTTGAAGCGGTCCTCGCGCGCTGTGATGAACTGTATATCCATAAGGCAATCGAAACAGAGGCTCTTGCCGATACCTCTATATATCTACGCATCATGCGCTATATGGATTTTGCTTTTAACGACTTAAAATGCATGGATTCCGAACTCCACCGTACCTATACGGGAGTTGGAAATGAACGTATCCTCAATAATATCCGTGCCTTCGCAAGCTCTGGGAATCATACGCGACTCATCCTTCGCGCTCCTGTCATTCCTGGTTTCAATGACTCTGAAGAAAACTTCTCTAGAGTCGCTGACTTTATGAACGAAATCGGCCTTGATGAGTTCAATCTCTTACCATTCCACCGTCTCGGTGTATCAAAATGGGAAGAACTCAGCATGGAATACGCATTTAAAAATGAGCAGCCGACTTCTCCTCATACGTTAGCTAAGCTTCAGAAGGTTCTTCTCGATAGAAATATCAAATGCTACCTAGGAAGCAATACGCCATTTTAATGTTGTCATACACCTTGGTTAAAAACGCGATTCATAAAGGAATCTGCAGTAATAACGCGATTGAGCACATCCACCTCGTCAGAGTTTATTGTCTCAATCTCATACAAAGCTGAGATAGCTTCCATAGGCGTTTGGCCGGAAAGCAAATATGAACAAAGCAGCAACATAAGCGCTGTAATGCCATCAGTGGTATGAGTACTCTTGGCATCCAGATGAAAATTTCCGTGACCGTATTCAAAAAGCTTTTTGAACTCAATCCAAATGCTGGTTCCAGCCCACGTCTCATTAAGATGTTCAAGCACCTCTGCAATAGAACCGTATGTTGCAATTAGGTCAAGGGTGTAGTTGATCATTTCATGTACAATAGCTCGCTGCTCCTCCACAATTCCGCTTTCCTTGGAAAGGATTCCAGCCCATCGGAGGATATCAGACTTTCGTAAACTTCCTGTATCGGTAGTAATAAAGTCATCTATCTCTCTCGACGCACAATACTCTTTATCGGCAATTCTCAAAAAGTCCTCGGCAGGAACACTCCTTTTATACCGTCGGCGCCCATTGACCAGCAACGAAAGAACATAGTGAAGGCGATCAAACTTTACAGGTTCAAAGGTAAAAATATTGGCACCCGCTCTAAAAGCTGCCAAGCGCAGTTCTGCAGAATCTCTCAAGGCATGAATCACAATGGGATATGCAAGAAAATCATACTTGAGGCGAACCAAGCGGCAAGCTTCAAAACCATTCATATCCTGAAGCTCCAATGAAAAGACAAGTACATCAACCGTGTTCTTCTCTATGATTCTCAGCGCTTCCTCTCCGCGATAGCAAAGAACAACATCATAGCCATAATGTGAGAGCTCTTGTCTAAAGCTGTTTCTCGCATCAGGATCAACACATACGAATAAAATACGCGGGGTACGCACTTACATCACCTCTAGTTCTGAATGCCCGTCGGTATCCATTGCGGAAGAATACTCACAGATAAGCTGTACACGATTGCGAACGCCAAGTTTTGAAAAAATATTGCTTAAATGCGTTTTGATAGTTTTCTCGCTTACATACAGCTTACTTGCAATCTGGGCGTTTGACATACCACAACAAACCAACGAGGCGACTTCGTTCTCACGACGAGTTAGTTGACTTGAAATGGTTTGATCAGACGCAGGTTCAACCGCAGAAAGTCTAGGTGTACTATCAAGATGGATATCAAGCAAATGGCAGATAATCACAAGCATAGAAAGGGCATCAGTGAATGCCTTGTGGGTAAGAATGGGCAAGTCGAACTTAGCGTGAAGTTGCTTGGCATGAGGCGAATCCGCATACGTAAATCCGGGACAATGCCAGAATCCCATGAGATTCCCATTAAAATACACGGGAGCTACAAAACTTGAAATACCAAAATCGCAGCACTTCACTAATGGTTCAAAGCTATGAGTCTCATCATAGTGAGCCACGACATTTTCCATATTGATTCGGTTAACCCCACTGCAATCATGATTAACACTTGTCTTGACAAAATCACAAAAGAATAGCTTTTTTGAAGGAATAAGCAAGGGATTGCCTCTGCGATCAATAAGATGGATGGGGATGCATGTATCCCTTGCAAAACAATCCTGATAGTCTTGGAGAGCCCCTCTACCAACCATCTGGACCCATTCTGATGGTTGTATGTTATGCAACACATTAGAAATCACTACACCCGCCCCCAATCTTATTCCGTCTGTATTCAACTACATATATGTATCAAAAGTTTTGCACTATTTGTATATTTTCCTATAGATTTCTAATTGTTAATCACATAAAAAAGTACCCAATCGGTGATTTGTTCATTGATTTTTTACACCGACCTACAAATCACCGAAATACAAGCAAATATGCCGTGAGATATTTTATACCTCACGGCAGCCTTTTCCGTTTACCGATTGCTAAAATTTTAGTCCTTATCGTTGTTGCTCTACAAGCTTCTACTTTGTACCGTAAATTCTATCCCCCGCATCACCAAGACCCGGAAGAATATAGGCGCTTTCATTAAGTTGGCGATCCACCGTACAGGTATACAGACGTACCTCAGGGTCAAAATCGAGAACAGCCTTAACGCCCTCGGGGCACGACACGATGGTAAGGCACCGAATGTCCTTCACGCCCGCCTCACGCAAAAATTGAATGGCGGCAGTCAACGATCCGCCCGTTGCCAGCATAGGATCTACAACGAGGCAGGTACGATTCTCAACATCGGGCGGAAACTTGCAGTAATACTGATGAGGCTCATGTGTTTCCGGATCGCGATACATTCCCACGTGTCCCACGCGAGCTGAAGGCACCAACTCAAGCACACCATCAACCATACCCAAACCGGCACGCAAGATTGGAATGATGGCGACCTTTTTACCCGCAATGCGCTTTGCGGTCATTTTCTCTAGCGGCGTTTCTACTTCAACGTCTTCCAGAGGGAAATCGCGCATTGCCTCATAGGACTCAAGAATTGCCAGCTCATTGACAAGCTCTCGAAACTGCTTGGTGGTTGTCAGTTTATCGCGCAGTATGTGAAGTTTATGCTGCACCAGCGGATGATCCATTACATACAGGCGTGACTCATCGTAATCTGCCATTTGTGTTCCTCTCAACGTTTCGTATCTAGTCCGTAAAATTCAAAAATCCCATAAAGAACTCGTTTGCTACGGTAGTCCATATGGCTCACTTTATATGAGCCCTTATACTCCTTCAAAAGCCGGATTGTCTTCTCTCATGATTTTGACGACACGACCCGCATGGCGGCCGCCACCGAACTCCTGTGTCAAAAAGACTTTTACGATTTCTTTATTTACTTCCACATCAACAAATCGTCCCGACAATCCAATGACATTTGCATTATTGTGTTCGCGAGCAAGCTGGGCAAATTGAGGCGTCTGAACGGGTGTTGCGCGAATACCGGCAACCTTATCCGCCGTCATGGCAATGCCAAGACCGGTTCCACAAATCAATACGCCACGATCTGCTCCGCCTGCAGCTACATATCGAGCCACTTTGTCAGCATAATCGGGATAATCAACCCTGTCGTCATTTTCGGGACCAAAATCAATTACTTCGTGGCCAAGCGACTCAATATACTCGGCAATGGGAGCTTTCTGGATAAATCCCGCATGATCAGATGCAATAGCTACACGCATACAGCCTCCTTCGTATCTCCTATAAAGAGTACCGCAACACGAGCGCCTTGCCACCCATATTGTTTATTCTCTTGCTTCAAATCCCGCCGTGGCGAGAAGTGCCTCTGTCGGAATGGCCCCCTCGCGCAAAATGCACGGAGTCTTGGATGTACAGTCGACAATGGTCGATGCAACCGCAAGAGGAGCCGGACCTCCGTCAAGTATCAAATCCGAGCAGTCTATGAGCTCCTGCTCCACGTCTTTCTCACTTACCGCCGATGGATTTCCATGGATGTTGGCACTCGTCGTTGCCAGCGGAACACCAAGCCCGTTGATAATCTCACAAACCAACTTTGACGCCGGCATACGCAAAGCAATCGTATGATTTTGAGGCAGGACGTACTCGTCCGGAACAGTATCCGCGGCTTTTACCACGAGCGTTAGAGCCCCCGGCCAATATGCTTTTACCAGTCGATATGCCCATGCGGGAGCATCTTTGGCATATCGGTCAAAGTCGGATTTCTTGCCAACCAGCCATGGGAGCGTTTGAGTGCGATCTCGGTGCTTTATGGTAAAAATGCGCTCATGACCGGGATTGTTGGAAAAAGCCGCCGCTCCAATGCCATAGACGGAATCGGTGGGTACGATAAGTACCCCACCTGCACGCGCCACTTCAACTGCCTGTGCAATAACTGCGGACGCAGGATGATTTTGATTGACGCTCACACAGATACCCATAGCTATTCCGCCTCTTTACGATACGCCACGAGAATTCGCGGTCGATGTGTAAGGTCTTCTTTGATTGAAATATCTCGCCACACTCCCGCTTGGCGCGCAAGCTCAGCGGCTCTATCAAGATGACCCTCGTAGAGCTCAATGCAAAGCATGCCGCCCGGAGCAAGCATGTGTGGAGCCTCTTGTAAAAGACGTCGATACACGTCGAGCCCATCATTGCCGCCATCGAGCGCAAGTTTTGGCTCAAACTCTTTAACTTCCGCAGGCACCGATTTCTTCAGTATCTCTGTGGGAATATAGGGCGGGTTAGAAACCAATACACAAAATCTTTCCACGTCCTCTTTTGGCACGCCGGACACAAGGTCGCATTCGATAAGATGCACGCGATCGGAAAGACCAAGCGCATCGCAATTACGCTGAGCCAGCGAGATTGCTTCCGGTGAAACATCGGTTGCCACCACGTCTGTATCTGGGCGCTCTGAGGCAATGGACAGCGCAATGCATCCGGTTCCAACGCCCACTTCAAGTACCCGAAGGGGCTCCGGCGTTCCGTCCTTCTCGCCGGCGGCGCATTTTTGGTCAATGCCTTCCAAAGCGATATCCACAAGCACTTCAGTTTCAGGACGTGGTATTAACACGCCCGGTTCACATTTGAGAACAATGTGCCTAAAGGGCATCTCACCGGTAACGTATTGAAGGGGCCGTCCGGACGCGCGCTGTTCAACCGCTTGATGCATTCGGTTCAGCTCATCCTGCATAAGCGGCTTGTCGAAATTAGTGTACAGTTCCACGCGTGAGAGACCGGTTGTGGCCGAGAGCAGCCACTCTGCCGAGAGGCGTGGGTGCTCGTCACCTTTGCGCTCCAGATATCCTGACGTCCAGTCAAGAATACGTTTAATCGTCCAGCTCTGATCTTGCATACCGATACTTGGAAAATCAGACGGCTTGCGCGAGCTTCTCGGCACGTTCTGCAGCAGCCAGCGACTCAATGACGGAAGGTAAGGTATCGCCTAAAAGCACTCCATTATACGTGCCATTGAAGCCAATGCGGTGATCCGTAACTCGATCCTGTGGCTGGTTGTACGTGCGAATCTTCTCGGAACGTGCGCCGTGCCCGATTTGCGAGAGACGATCAGCTCCTTGCTCTGCCTGCTGACGCTCAAGCTCCTGCTCATACAAGCGGGCACGAAGCATCTGCATACAGACCTCGCGGTTTTGTATCTGTGAGCGCTGATCTTGTGACTGCACTACGGTGTTTGTAGGCAAGTGTGTAATACGGACAGCCGAGTATGTGGTGTTCACACCCTGACCTCCTGGTCCGGAAGCACAATAGGTATCAATGCGCAGGTCTTCCTGGTTAATTTGGATGTCTATGTCATCGGCTTCAGGAAGCACCGCAACCGTAGCGGTGGAGGTTTGAATACGGCCCTGTGATTCTGTCTTTGGTACGCGCTGTACACGGTGAACCCCGGACTCAAACTTCATAACCGAATAGACCTTCTCGCCCGTAACCTTGAACTCAATCGTTTTGAATCCTCCAGCTTCAGACGGAGAGCTCGAAAGCACCTGAACCTTCCAACCGCGTGATTCGGCAAAACGCTCATACATCTTAAAGAGGTCGCCCGCAAAAATTGCCGCCTCATCACCGCCTACACCGGCGCGTATTTCAACGATGGTATCTTTTTCATCATTGGGGTCCCCTGGAATGAGCTTGATTTTAATCTCATCTTCAAGCTCGGGAAGCTTAGCTTCATTCTCGGAAATATCGGCCTGAAGCATCTCTTTCTCTTCCGCATCACTTGAGCCACTTAACAGCTCCTTTGCGGCTTCAATATCATCAAGGGCATCAATGTAGCTTCGAGAAAGCTCCACGAGTTCAGCCTGGTCCGCATGCTCTTTTGCAATGCGCGCATACTCCTTTGGATCGGAGACAACCGCAGGATCTGCGAGCTTCTTCTCAAGATCCGCATAGGCCGAAAGGATCTTCTCTAACTTGTCGCGCATATCATACTCCCTACCATTCAAATTTCATCCCTGTGAGTTTACCACCTACAAGCTTGTTCTATTCGCCGCAGCGATTTTCACACGAATGTGGGAAACTTTCTATAGGACGTTTGGATGGTGAGATATGAGCAAGACGTTTGACAAAATTGAACAAGACTTCTCTGACGCAGGCGATGACTACGTCTTAGACACTGCTGAGTCTGAGGACTCTATCTTGGATGATGTCTCTGATGACGACTCTCCAACCGGCGAGCTTTTCTCACGTGGCGAGAAGAACTCTGACGCTTTTTCGTCTTTTTCTTCTCAAACCACCACGGTATCCGATGCTCATGGTGATGCCACGAGCTTGAAAGACGTTGCCTATAGCATCTCTTCCTACGCCCACCATCGCCGGCGCAGACTCGCAACATTTACCCATCGTCACCGTATCGCCGTAGGAATTCTTAGTATCTTGTTTCTTGCGGCACTGTCCGCTCTTGTTGTTGCGTTTGTCCGCACCAACGACATTCCAAGTATTGACGCGGTTACCAATGACGCACGTACCCACGTCTCAACACCCACCTGGACTCCCGGCGCATACGATGCTGATGAGAATCTCATGCTTACCGGCATTGAAGTTGGCACTCGAAATCGAACCATGACTGCCATTTCCAGCGAAGACGCTCAATTTGGCGCAACGGGATATGCAAGTGCACAAGTTACTACACGTTACTCGGGTGCAGCGGTTGTAGCCGTTAAGACTTCCACCTTGGGATACGCCAACCTCTCAAATTCATGGAAGCCCATCGGTCAGGAAAAAGACACTTCTGTTAGTTTTGAAGCCACCTCGGGTGTTGCAACACAGAAGGTCCTCGATGCTCATGAAGACCTTCTCAAAACACTTGATGAGGCGCATTTCTCCAAGGGCGCGTCAGCGTCATATTTTGATACTTACGGACATGGCTCTTTTGACATCGTTGATGCAAGCTTTGATCGTGAAAAACAAACCTGTTCTGTCGTTATGAGGTGCACGCGCTCCGACAAGCTTTCAAAGATTTCCGTTGACCTGCGCATTGATTTTGCATTTGACGGCGGAAACGGAACCTGGGCACTTGCAAACGTTGGAATTGCCAAAAATCCCACGCGAGACTACAGCGGTCTTATCGGCACCTGGACCGGAACATTTGAAAAGACCGAATCAAGCAACTCCGGCGGCCGGTGTTACGCCGGACGCTATACACCTTTCTCGCTTACCATCTCATCTGCAGAATTTACCTCTGACTCCACAGTAAACATCACCGGAACGGTATCGGGGCTCGTCCACGATCACGGACCCGTTAGTGGCGACTATCGAGCTGTTGAAGGAGACACGCCTTTTACCGGACTTACGTTTTCTGCCTCTACCGATATTGACAAGAAAAATGAACTTACCCCCGGTGGAACCATTGCGTTTTTGGGCGCATATCCAAACGGAACCAAAAACCCTTGGATCACCTTACGCTTTGACGACACGGACGGAACGGGAATCGCTACGGTTACTTCATATCACACCGAAAAAGATACAACGACAACTTTCACGGATACCTATCGACTCTCCAAATAGATTCTCTGTGCAGCCATTTTTAGTTTCTCTTATTGAAGTGACCTCGGACAAGACTCACAACGGTAGGGATAACGGAAACCAGCACAATGCCAACAATGAGCAGCTCAAAGTGCTCTTGAACCACGGGTATTCCACCAAAGAAATATCCAAGCAGGATAAACAACGTTGACCACGTAATGCCACCAAGAACATTAAATATGACGAAGTTGCGCCAATGCATACCGCCCATACCGGCAATAAACGGCACAAATGTGCGAATAAAAGGGAAAAACCGCCCGAGGAAAATGGCTAAGTGCCCCCACTTATCGAGAAAGGCTTCGCTTTTTTCCATACGCTCCGGCGTCATAACCTTCACGCGACCTGACACCACAATACGACGCCCAAAGAAATGTCCGATCATAAAGTTGCACTGGTCGCCCAAAATAGCGGCAATCCATGCAATACCAATTAAGATAAAAATAGAAAACCCACCATTGTGGGCAAAGAAGCCGGATGCAAACAAAAGTGAATCACCCGGCAAAAACGGGAAGAAGACAACACCCGTCTCAATAAAGATAATCAAAAATACAAATCCATATGCGGCAAACGGTCCTGCAGCAATGGCTGCGGCAATAGCGGAGCGCGGATCACGCAGCAGCGAGACAATCGCGTCAATAAATCCCATTTCACCCAATCTCGATATGGTCGCATCGTTGTATATGACGAGAAGACCTGGTAGTCCATTCACGCTTTCAAAAAGCGCGCTTAGTAGGTACGGATGCCCGTAAGGGACCCCTTATGGCTGCTGCCTCCCGGCCCTGACCAGGTTCGAGGTGTTACGTCACCCGTACCCACTAAACGCGCTGTAGATACTCTACCCTATTCGAAAGTCTTATGCACGGCACACTTTAGATTGAATTGAAGCCGGATTCACCGTGAACGCAAACCCCTCTCCAACCAAAGTATGCCTAAACTCAGGTTTTATCGTCTGTGAGCTCGATAATAAGCAATCAGCGACTGTGTGGAAGCATCCTGCGTTGCACAGGCGTCATCGTCGTGCAGTGCCGGTGTAATCTGTTTTGCCAACTGCTTTCCAAGCTCAACGCCCCATTGATCGAACGAATCGATACCCCAGACAACGCCCTCAACAAACGTAATATGCTCATACAACGCAATGAGTTCACCTAAAGCACACGGCGTAAGTTGATCGCCAAAAATAGAGGTGGTTGGACGATTTCCCGTGAATACGCGAGCCGGCACCATCCACTCGGGAGTTCCTTCAGCTCTCACTTCATCGGCGGTCTTGCCAAATGCAAGCGCCTTGGTCTGCGCTAGGAAATTGGCCAAGAAGAGCTCGTGGACATCCTGAGATCCGTCTTTTGTCGGATTGTGCGTATTGGCAAAGGCAATGAAATCACAGGGGATCAATCGAGTCCCTTGGTGAATCAGCTGGTAGAAAGCATGCTGGCCATTCGTCCCCGCTTCTCCCCAGAAAACTTCACCGGTCTCCGTTGTTACCGGAGAACCGTCCCAACGTGTTGACTTACCATTTGACTCCATGGTGAGCTGCTGAAGATAGGCAGGGAATCGATGCAGGTATTGATCGTATGGGAGTACGGCATGTGTGGCTGCTTTAAAGAAATTGGCATACCAAACATTGAGAAGACCCATGAGCGCCACCACATTTTGCTCAAGCGGAGTGTTCTTGAAGTAATTGTCTACAAAGTGGAAGCCATGTAAAAACTCTTCGAAACGCTCGGGGCCATACGTCAAGGCAATTGCCAAACCAACCGCAGAGTCAACGGAATAGCGGCCGCCTACCCAATTCCAAAAACCAAACGCATTGTCCGGATCAATTCCGAAGGCTTCCACTTTATCCAAAGCGGTAGATACGGCCACAAAGTGCTTACGAATTGCTTCGGCTTGCTGTTGGCCGGAACCATCAATGGCACCCGCCTTCTGCAACGCCTCAAGAAGCCATGTGCGAGCACTGCGAGCATTTGTCAGCGTTTCAAGCGTCGTAAAGGTCTTAGAAACCACAATAAAGAGTGTCGTCTCAGGATCAAGGCCGCGTGTTTTCTCAACCAAATCCGAAGGGTCAATGTTGGACACAAAGCGCGCGGTAATGTCAGCATCGGCGTATGGGCGAAGCGCTTCATAGACCATCACAGGGCCCAAATCAGAGCCGCCAATACCAATACTGACGATGGTTTTTATCGATTTTCCCGTAACGCCTTTCCACTCGCCCGAGCGTACCCGGTCACAAAAGGCATACATCCTCTCAAGCGTATGACGCACATCGGCTACGGTATCTTGGCCATCTACGACAAATGTACCGATCTGGTCAGCGGGACGTCGCAGCGCCGTATGCAAAACCGCACGATCCTCTGTTGTATTGACGTGCTTTCCGCTATACATATCGGCACGACGCTCTTCAAGACCTACCTCACGGGCAAGCTCACACAACAGCTGAAGGGTCTTCTCGTCAACAAGATTCTTTGAGAGATCTATCTGAAACTCGTCAAGCGTAAACGTTAGGCGAGAAGTGCGCGTAGGATCTTGTGCAAACCACGTGCGTAAATCAATTCCTTTTTGAGTAAGCTCTTGATAGCGTGCTTGAAGTGCCTCCCAAGCTTTAGTTTGAGTGGGATCAACGGGTTTATGTGTGGGGGCAGTTTGTACGGCCATGAGATCTCCTTTGGTTGCATACTGCTTTAAGGATAGACCGCATGGCCGTCTGAATCTAGTTAAATCATAGTATTAATATGGTTCTCCTTGTGGCGGAACCTGTTTAAGATACGCCCACCGCACCTGTTTTTCATGAGAATCTCCCAATGCACCTGCAAAGTTATCAAGGTTTAACACGCGCATTCCAAGAACATGTACTACCAGACCGGGAGTGAGAAACGCTGCTTTTTCCGTAGGCTGTGTAACAAGCTCGGTGCTAAACGCCGATCGAAACGACTCTAAAGCTAAGTCGTCACAGATAAACACCGTATCCGGATCTATTGTCATGACCGCTTGCCGTACAAGCGCAGTAGGCAGCGGAGCCAGATGGTCTGACGTTGTAGAAAGTGATATCCAGTCTTCCGGAGCATAGCCAAGTCTCTCAAGCGAGGCCCGCAGAGCCGTAAGCTCGTCTGGTGTGAAATCTGAACCCTTAACGAACAAAACCGGTGCAAAGGCATTCCCTTCCATACGGACCTCCTGATTGATAAGGTCTTGCAACTCTTTTGTTGCCTTGGCAACGATAATTTCTTTGCGCATAACCCTTTTGCTTGGCATATATGCCCCTTCCAGACGTTTCTACTATGCACGGTTTTTACAATTTGGGCAACTCTATGTATGGCATTGTCCATTTTGGGGATAAGGCCAGTAACGACAAAACGCGAGGCATAAAAGCCGCGCAAAACAGGAGGTATATTTATGGCACAGCAACTAACTACTGCAGAGTTTGACTCTGTTCTCGCTTCCGCAGATAAGCCTGTCCTTGTAGACTTCTGGGCTTCTTGGTGCGGACCTTGCCGAGCACTCGGCCCTGTTGTAGAGCAGGTCGGCGAAGAAATGTCCGATAAGCTCAGCGTTTATAAGGTCAATGTTGACGATGAGCCCGATCTTGCCACGAGGTTCCGCATTGTGTCCATTCCAACGCTCATTCTCTTTAAGGGTGGCGAGCCCGTTCATACTATGGTCGGAAACCTCCCCAAGTCTGATCTTGTCTCGGAACTTACCGCAAATCTTTAAGTTCTTCTTGCTCTCTGGGTTATGTTTCTGTATACCTGCAAGTACTGATAAAATAGAAACACCACAGCGGCACGTCTTTTCGGCGCGCCGCTTCTTGTAAGGGGCGTATGTGTCAGGACGTACAGATACTCATATATCACAGGATACCTTCTCCTCCGAGGGCGATAAGACCCGCGATCTCTCTGTTCTTGCAACGACAGATTCCGAGAAGACCGGGCAGTTGAAAGGCATTCGTCGCCACATTATCTTATCCAAGCTCCGTGCGAGTCTTTCGGTTGGAATTCTTGTCCTTGCCGCTACCGTTTTCGTACTCCTGCTCATTGACGTCACCGCCGGCGATGTCATAGGTCTTGATAGATTTGCATACCGCCTTATAGTGGTACATCTGCGCACACCTTGGCTTACCGGGATTATGGAGGGCTTTTCTGGTCTTGCAAGTCCGGTTACGGTTATCGTCATGTTGATCGTAGTTGCCGCGTTCGCACCCGGTCCCAACGTAGGCCGCCTTGCATCCATCAACCTTGCCAGTGCCTTGGCGGTTGACCTCATCTTTAAAGCAATCGTACAGCGACCCCGTCCGGATGGTTTTCGCTTGGTTGTGGAAACGGGCTACAGCTTTCCTTCCGGTCACTCAATGTTTTCAATGGCATTTTACGGTTTTCTTATCTGGCTGGTTTGGCACTATGAGAAAGACCGTCTTCAGCGCTGGCTCTTTTGCTTTTCGTTTGCCTTTATTATCGTCATGATTGGTATAAGCCGCATCTATCTGGGAGTACACTACGCCTCAGATGTTCTCGGTGGCTATTCGCTTGCCCTGGTCTGGTTGGTTCTTTTCACCAAGCTTATGGTACCCGCACTGATACGCCAACCAAAAGAGCCTCCCTTGGACTGAGGCTCCTGTTTGCACTCTTAAGACTTAGAAGAAAACAGACCCCTCATTACCTTGCGCGTAGAAAGGCTGTCCTTTTCGCCTAACTGAATGATTTTTGCATCTACGATTTTCTGAGCAACGTCATCAACGAAAATCCGTCCTATCGTAGGCCCCTGCGGTCCCCGAGGAAATGTTGGACTTCCCGGATTCATGACCAAAGTATCAGTCCATTCGTCCTTCTCGATAAAAGGGCGATGCGTGTGTCCGCAGATGGCAACGTCACATCTCATAAGGTCCAGGCGCTCACGATAATGGCAAACCTCCCATTTGAGTCCGTCTGCATAGAAAAATACCTTTTTGCGCACCATAGGACCGTAGTCATATGCAAAGTCATTGTTACCCAAACACATCCGTACGGGAGCGATTTCCTGAAGGGTTTTGTAGTCTTCAAGCGAGGTTATATCGCCTGCATGCACGATGCAATGAGTGCCCTGAAGTGCTTCCAATAACTCAGCCGATAAATATCCGTGCGTATCTGAAATAATGTCGTATCGTACTAGTGACATATACTGTTCTTCCTGTTAAATTGCCATCACGTGCTACTCAAGATTGAGCAATCGTACCCGTAAAGCTCTTTCTATATACCAAGAGCCCGTTTAAGAGCAACTACACGACGACGTGAAACCGAGATGTGTTTGTCCTCAAAACCTTGAATAGTAAGTTGTAGGATACCGGCAGATATAACTTCCACGTCTGCAACATACTCTAAATTTACAATATAGCTACGATGGATACGGAAAAAGCCGTGTCCCACTAAACGATCTTCAAGTTTCTGCAGAGAAATTGTCGAGAGGAACCGGTCGGTCTCGGTATAGATGCAGGAATAATCGTCTTTTGCTTCAATAAAGCGTATTTGATCAATGGGGACCAAAACCTTACTGCCGCTTTTTACAACGGGGATTCTTTCTACACTTGCCGGAAGATTCAAAGGTTTTATGTGCTCAACAATCTTATCAAGTGCCTGCGCAAGACGATCCGTTTCAACGGGCTTCATTAAATAGTCCGTAGCATCTACCCCAAAGGCATCCAGTGCATATTCGCTATACGCCGTCACAAAAACAACTTGCGGTGGATTCTTCAGCTTATGGAGGGCTTCGGCAAGTTGCATACCATTGGTCTTTGGCATGGAGATGTCCAAAAACATGACATCAACCCGGACTTCCATGAGCTTCTCGACTGCTTCACGTGCACTCGTTGCTTCAACTATGAGATCAACGCGGCCCGATTCTTCCAACAAATACTTCAACTCAGAACGAGCCGGAGCCTCATCATCAACGATCATTGCACGCATACCGTAAGCCCCCTATTACTATACGTATTGTGTGGCGCCATGTTCTATGAACAGCCCTTTTTGTTCGGCAGCGCCTGCAAGTTTTAAAGTTACACAAGTACCCTTACCCAATTTGGAAAGAATCTCAACACCGGAGCCCTGATCATAGAAACGCTCCACACGCTCAAGCACGTTTCTCAGAGCAATACCTGTTCCTTTTTGCGCTCGCGAAGGATACTCATCGTCTTGTGTAGTCAAAAGATTTTTGACCTGATCTTCTTCCATACCCAGGCCGTCGTCAGCTATGGCAATGAGAATGTCGCCCCCGTCGCTGGCAACGTGCACGTCAATATGCAATGGCCCCTCATCGCGCATGGCATGCCGTACCGCATTTTCAACAATGGGCTGCACCAAAAAGGAAGGGACGAGAATATCCTCACATCCCGCCTCTACGTGTTCGCTTTCAATAATGCGCTTCTCGCCAAATCGAGCCTTCTCGATGGTGAGATAGCTACGTACCTGCGTAAGTTCCTGCGAAAGCGGAATGAGCGCATCGGCGGAGCTCTCAAGAGTCCTGCGGTACAGTCCGGCAAACTCACGAAGGAGATTACGCGCTTTTTCGGGATCGGTGCGTGTTAAAGAAGCAATGGTATTTAGTGTATTGAACAAAAAGTGGGGATTGATTTGGGCCTGCAATGCTTTCACTTCCGCCCGAGCGGTGAGCTCTGCCTGTCGATCAAGTTCGTAGGAAGAAAGCTGCGTTGAGAGGAGCTGCCCTAAGCCTTCCGCAATCGCAAGTTGCGTCCGATCAATATCAATTCCGCGACGATAGTACAGCTTGATGGCGCCTACCGCCTTATCTTGCACCATCAGAGGAACGATAATACCGAAAGCGCTTCCGCGAGTAGCACTCTTGCGCTTCAACACTTGTTGGCGGCTATCAATCGATACAAATGTCTCCATACGACAACTCGCAAGCACCTCGGAGGTGGGACCGGATATACGTGATCCGGGAAGGTGCGTGGTTGGAATGTCCCCCTCAAATCCAAGTACATGCTCACGATCGGTTAGTCCTATTGCGGCTGCAGATGTCTGCGGCAACAATAAAGAGCAGATAATAGGGGCACTTTCTGCATTTAATCCACCACGGAGGTTTTTAAGTGTCTGCGACGCCACATCAAGTGTTCGCTCCGTTGCTTGAGAGTGATCGGTATCCGGCGAAGGCATCATGGTACCACTTAAAATGACGAGCATGGCAAAGCCCGCTCCTGCCGCCATCGCCGCAACGAGATTATCGAAAATAACTCCCAGCGTAAGAAGGACCAAAAACACAAAGCATATAAAAATGAACGCGATATGTTTTGTACGCGTCGTGTACGTTAAAAATCTCTTCATACCGAAATCTGCATACCCTCAGGCTCCTCAAGAGATGCCGGTAATGGAGTCTTCTTGAGTGCACGCACAAGTGGCAGTCCAAGTATATAGAGGACAACTGCCTCACCAAGGCCTGTCGTAAACAGTCCAAAGAGATACATCAGCATATACGAAGTCTCAAGATCGATATCCGTAAACGGAATGGTGTAAAACCCGATGCCTTTGAGGAGAATAGGAAGATATGCCGGGACAATTACTGCATTTGCAAGAACCGGCCCCAAAAGTGCCAAAAGTGGTCTTTTTCTCATCTTCCACGTAATAAACGCACCTACGCATGTGGCAAGCGACCCAAATACAACGTCAAGCAAGCCAAGGGCTCCGGTACCGGAAAGAGCCATATTTGCAACGTTGGCAATCACGCAGCCAAGAGTCAGACCCGGAACCGCGTCAAAGGTAAACAGAGCCAGTACCGTCAAAGCTTCTGAGATACGGAACTGGATGGGGCCCCATGCAAGACTTCCTAAAAACAAAATGGTAATGAGGGTAAAAGCTGCGTATACTGCAGCAATCATACCAATACGGGCAATGTGACGTGTTTTCTCAAACGTATTTTCCGTAGATTGTCGTGCGTACTTTGACAACATAACCCCTTACATAAAGCAAAACATATCATCGTTTAGTTGCGCTACAAACTATAGTAACCTCTTGATCCCAAGAGGGCAAACTTTACACTTTTATATCAACTGTTATAGTAATGACAACAACTTTGCAGGCCAACCTAGTAATGCAGGTGCATTCCCGGATACACCATCTCGCGAAGATGCTTCTCGTACGCCGCAACGGCTTCCTGCTCAAACGCCAGAGGCGTCTCCTTCTCGCCCATGGTATCCAAAAACCAACGCATAAGATATGGATTAAGAGGAAGCAGCGGTCCAATAATCCACGTAGCAATGCAGTTACCCCGGCGAAATCCCTCAAGCTTGCTTTCTTTGTTGATTCCAAATCCGGTAGAGTTCCGTATGAAGTACGAAGAAGAATTATCACCCTCGGTCAACGTAAACTGCATCTTAAAGCCGACCACTTCAAAGGGCTTCTCGCCATTGCCCGGTTCAAACGTACCAACCTGCACGTCATGAAAACGACGCGGCATATATCGCGTGGTGGTGTAGTCAAACAGACCAAGACCTGCGATACGTGATCCATCGGGATTGACAATCTCTTTGCCGAGAAGATCGGCGGCATTCCCCGCAAAAATCATGGGAACGCCCGCATCGGCAAGCTCTGCCAGCCGCTCTTTATATGGCATAAGACGTTTAAGCACAAACTCTTGTTGTGCCTCCGTCATACCGCCAAGCACAATACCTGAAGGAGTATGCTCGGCAAAGTAAGGCTTGCTATCGTGGGTGGTGGAAACAATATGCTCCGGAGACAGACATGCTTCCACGTACATATAATTGCCGTTGTCGCCGCCCTGGTTACCATATTCAGGATAGAGAATCTCAACTTTGGTTTCCAACTTACTCATGGAGAGCCTCCATATTCTTTAGGCGATCCAAAATCTTTTGTCGGCTTACATCGGCAATGCCACCGTTGTAGAGACCATGTGCATAAAACACATGCTGCACCTTATTCAGGTCAACAAGATCAGCGGTTTCTTCCGGAGTTGAGGCAACAAACGTCTTTTTGGGATCAATGCCTGCAAATCTGAGACGAACAAGCAAATCAAGTGAGGTATCTCCGTAAATAATCACCTGCTTCACGCTTGGATCTTGAAGTACCTCAAAGTCTGTTTGGTAATACCAACCGATATACTCCGTCTGGTCTTTGGCTTTTGCCATATATGCATCGGCAATCATAATGATGATGGCCTTATCTCCCGGCTGTCGACGCAAAATATCAAGCGTGACCGAGGTTGCCGTATCGTTCTCCCCTTTGGATGCCATGCTGATGAGACGATGACCTCTGTAGTCAATCTCGTTGTAGCGAGACTCTGTGATGTTGATACCATGTGCCAGCGAAGTGGCAATCTGTTCCGGCGTAAGGCCCATCTCGCGGGCAACCACAATACACGTCAGTAAGTTGTAAAGATTAACGATAGAATAGCTGTTCAGCGTATAGGTATACGTTGGAGCTCCTGGCGCACTGTTCTCTCGCACGGTAAAGAGGTGCTGCGACTGATCAACCGAAATAACCTCATAGTCAGGTTTTGGATTGGTAAACCCGCATGATTCACACGTAGCCCGACCAAGGTGGCGCAGGTGCGCATAATCCCACCGAAGCTTACCTCCGCACAAAGGACAGGCTGTTAAATCACTTACGATTCCCACGGGCTCCTGGGTGTCCTCCGCCAAATGTGCAACCGAGAAATACGTGCGATGCTCGCATTGAGGAGCCAGCCGACATGAAATCATATCGTCTGCATTGAGAATAAGGTGCGTTCCTGAAGGAATGCCGGTATTCATAACGTCGAAAACAAAATCGGGTGTGGCGCTCCTGGAAAACGTATCCCTAAAAAGATTGGTAACCGCAAGGATATCCGGCTGAAAGAAAGGAAAAATTCGCGGGCCGGACAGCTCGTCGAACTCCATAACGGCCAGCTTACTCTTTACCTTGCCTCCAAACGTGGCGTTTCGCGCAAATGAACTTGCAAAACCGCTTGAGATATTGCCTCCCACACGATTGGTAACCGTATGATATCCGTTATCTGCAAGCAGATCATTGAGCAGGTTATTTGTGGTTGTTTTCCCGTTGGTTCCCGAGATAAACACCACTTGATCCGGCTTAGCGATATCACCTAAAAAGGCAGGATCGATAGCCTCGGCAATGGCTCCGGGCAATGTACCGCCGGCATGTCCGGTAAGATCAAGAGCTTTAATGGCTGTTTTTGCTGCGAGAAAAGCAAGCGGAAAGAATCTGCTTTGAATTTTGCTCACGATTACTCTCTCTTCTGTCAAACTTTCAGTTCAGAGTTGTTATTTTACCATGCGCCGAGAAGAGCTTTGACTCCAAGGGCTTCTCGACACGGAAATTGCAGGGAAATCTTGGTCCCATCACGCTCACGTCCCCTCTTATGCCCATGTCCGCTTACGCTCATGCTCCATCTCCCGCCCCGTGTCTTAACGGAGGGTCTAAAAAACGCCTCCCGAAGATTCCGGGAGGCGTATGAGACGCTATACGTTGATGCTTTACAGGCTAATGCGTGTACCTGAAAGACCGGCCATGGCCTCGGATGCTTTTTCGAGAGACCCGATGATGCACACACGACCGGGACGAGATTCTGCAAACTTGATAGCCGCACGAATCTTTGGCTCCATTGAACCCTTGCCAAACTGTCCCTCAGCAAGATACTTCTTTGCCTCTTCGCACGTGATGGACTCAAGATCCTTCTGATCAGGCTTACCGAAGTTGATGGCAACATGATCAACGGCCGTCAGAAGTACCAGGGTATCTGCCTGGCAATCCTCAGCCAAAAGCTCGCCGCCCATATCCTTGTCAATGACCGCAGCAATGCCCTTATACGCACCCTTGTCAGAGTAGTCTCTTACAACGGGAATTCCGCCGCCGCCGCACGCGATAACGATGAACTCGTTGTCCAAAAGATTCAGAATGCTCTCGTACTCAACAATCTTCTTTGGCTCTGGGGATGCCACAACACGACGATACCCTCTACCCGAATCCTCAATAAAGCTCATCTCAGGATGCAGCTCTTTCTCTGCCTCCATCTGCTCTTTATTCATAAACTGGCCAATGGGCTTTGTGGGGTTTTTGAAAGCAGGATCCTCGGGATCAACCTCAATCTGAGTCACGACCGATGCAACGTGCCATCTCTTATATGCCTTGTGCATGGATGCACCGATTGCCTGCTGCAGGTGATACCCAATATACCCCTGGGACATTGCGCCGCATTCCGGCAAATCAATCTGTGGGATAGATGCATCTTCATCATGGGCAAGTGCAAACGCCTTCTGAATCATTCCTACCTGGGGACCATTACCGTGCGTGATAATGATCTCGTTTCCTTGCTCAATAACTCTCAGGATCGTGGGGGCAGCCTCCCTCACGCGCTTAATCTGCTCTTCTGGAGTATCTCCTAAGGCGTTTCCGCCAAGAGCAATGACGACACGACTTGTCTTGTAAGACGAATCTTGCATGTTACCCTCCGTTTGTCAGTAAATACACCTCTGTGGTTACTATACTTTAGTGTCCCCTATATGCCTAGCCCACATGGGGGTCTTTTTTCAAACTTTGAACTTTTTTCTTGCGCCGCACCTACTTTGAACGAGCAACCGGGCCTGAGATCTCTCTCCGACCCGGTCACGCGTATAAACTCGTAGCTTTCTGCAACTAAAGCTTTATGTCACAGATTGCTTTTGTGCTAGTTCTTCTTCTCTTCCTCGCTATCAGTCTCGGAAGCGTAGAGCGCCTTAAGACGAACCAGGTGGTCATAGCGAGCCATTGCTGCAGCCTCATTCTCCTTAAACAGCTTATCAGCGTTCTCGGGGAACTCACGGGTTAGACGGCTATAGCGAGCCTCATTCATGAGGAACTCTTGATAGCCGCCGGCAGGCGCCTTGGAATCAAGCGTGAACTTCTTGCCCACTGGCGCGGAAGGATTGAAGCGATAGAGGTTCCAATATCCTGTCTCTACGGCTTTCTTCATCTCTTCCTGTGCATGAGCCATTCCGCCTTTGATGGAGTGCATCTCGCATGGAGAGTATCCGATAATGAGCGATGGTCCAGGATATGCCTCGGCCTCAGCAATTGCTTTCAGTGTCTGAGCAAGGTTTGCACCCATAGATACCTGTGCCACATACACATATCCGTATGTCATGGCAATTTCGGCAAGATTCTTCTGCTTCACATCCTTGCCTGCGGCAGCAAACTGTGCAACCTGACCGAGACGAGAAGCCTTGGAAGCCTGTCCGCCCGTATTGGAATATACCTCAGTGTCAAAGACAAACACATTGATATCTTCGCCGGAAGCAAGCACGTGGTCAAGGCCGCCAAAGCCGATATCATATGCCCAACCGTCACCACCGAAGATCCAGAAGGACTTCTTGGTGAGGTAGCTCTTATTGGCGAGAAGCTCTGCGGCCTCAGGAGTATTGGATGAGCCAAGCTCGGCTACGAGAGCCTCGGCAGCCTGCTTACTCAGTGCCGCATCAGATACGGAACTGATCCATGCCTGAGCCGCATCCTTGAGTGCCTGGCTTGCTTCGGAAGACTCGGAGAGCCTTTGAGCAACGTCCAAGAGATGCTTCTGCTCTGCTTGGTGGCCAAGCATGAGGCCCATACCATGCTCGGCATTGTCCTCAAACAGCGAGTTGTTCCACGCGGGACCATGGCCGTAAGCATCGGTTGTAAAGGGCGAGCAAGACGCGGGGTTACCCCAGATGGACGAGCAGCCCGTTGCATTGGAGATATACATACGATCGCCAAAGAGCTGGGTCACCAAACGACCATAGCTGGTCTCAGCGCAGCCGGCGCAAGAGCCGGAGAACTCAAGAAGCGGCTTCTTGAACTGGGAGCCCTTAACGTTGTTTGCGACAAGTTCGGGCTTCTCGGCAACATGTGCGACAGAATAATCAAAGATCTCCTGCTTAGGCTGCTCTTCTTCGGCAGCAACCATGGTAAGCGCATCAGCCGGGCAGATATATACGCAGTTGGAGCAGCCGGTGCAGTCAAACTGAGAAACGGCAATCTCAAACTTCAGGCCCTTGGCCTTGGGGCCGACGGCATCCTTAAAGACCGCAGCTGCAGGAGCGGCAGCAACCTCTTCGTCGGTGAGGACAAAGGGACGGATGGCTGCGTGAGGACAGACATAGGCGCACTGGTTGCACTGGATACACTTGGTGTCATCCCAGCGAGGAACCATAACGGCAATGCCACGCTTCTCGTATGCCGCTGCGCCAAGTTCAAACTGGCCGTCAGCGTGATCCTTAAACACGGAAACAGGCAGGGAATCGCCTTCCATGCGGGAAACGGGGTTCATGATTTCCTGAACCTGTTTCAGAAGAGCCGCACGACCCTCAAGAGAGATGGGGTTAGGCGCATCCTGAGCATCTGCCCAGTCAGCAGGAATCTCAATCTTCTTGAATGCGGTAGCGCCGGCATCGATTGCCTTGTGGTTCATATCAACGACATTCTGGCCCTTCTTCAGGTATGAATGCGTTGCGGCGTCCTTCATGTACTTCAGTGCATCTTCCTCAGGCAGAACCTTTGCAAGGGCAAAGAATGCCGACTGAAGAATGGTGTTGGTGCGCTTGCCCATGCCAATCTCTTTGGCAAGGTCAATGGCGTTAATGAGATACACGCTGATGTTGTTCTTAACAACATAACGCTTTGCCTCTGCCGGGAAGTGATGTGAGAACTCTTCGGCATCCCACTGGCAGTTTACGAGGAACTTTCCTCCCGGCTTGACGTCGCGCACCATCTTGAGACCCTTGGTAATATACGCGGGGTTGTGGCACGCCACGAAATCTGCCTTGGTGACATAGTACGGAGAGCGAATTCTGTGATCACCGAAGCGCAGGTGGCTGATGGTAATGCCGCCGGTCTTCTTGGAGTCATACTGGAAATATGCCTGAACGTACTTGTCGGTATGATCACCGATAATCTTGATGGAGTTTTTGTTGGCGCCAACCGTACCGTCGCCGCCGATACCCCAGAACTTGCACTCGATGGTTCCTTCGGCTGCAGTATTGGGAGCATCCGGATCCTCGGGCAGAGACAGGTTGGTAACATCATCCACAATACCAACCGTAAACTCATGACGAGGCTGATCCTTCTTGAGCTCTTCGAAGATAGCAAATGCGGACGCAGGTGGCGTATCTTTAGAACCAAGACCATAGCGGCCACCGACAACGGTGAGATTGCCTTTTCCGGCTTCATACAGTGCAGAAACGACATCCTCATACAGAGGCTCACCAACAGAACCCGGCTCCTTGGTACGATCCATGACGGCAATCTTCTTGACCGTCTCAGGGAGAACGTCAACAAAATGCTTCACCGAGAATGGACGATACAGGCGAACCTTCACAAGACCGACCTTCTCGCCATGCGCGTTGAGGTAGTCGATAACCTCTTCCAAGGTATCGCAGAAAGAACCCATGCAGATGACGACGCGATCGGCATCCGGCGCACCATAGTAGTTAAAGAGGCCATAATCAGAGCCAAGCTTTGCGTTGATCTTATTCATATAGCTTTCAACGATTGCCGGAAGCTCGTCATACACGGAGTTGCATGCCTCACGGTGCTGGAAGAAGATGTCACCATTCTCGTGAGAACCGCGAGAATGCGGATGCTCAGGATTCAGAGAATGGTCGCGGAATGCCTGGACGGCATCCATATCGCACATCTCCGCGAGGTCATCATAATCCCAAACGGCAACCTTCTGAATCTCATGCGAGGTACGGAAGCCGTCAAAGAAGTTGAGGAAAGGAACCTTGCCCTCAATGGCGGACAGATGGGCAACCGGAGCAAGATCCATAACCTCTTGGACATTGCCTTCTGCAAGCATTGCAAAGCCCGTCTGGCGACACGCCATAACGTCTGAGTGGTCACCAAAGATGTTCAGTGCATGAGTTGCAACGGTACGCGCCGAAACATGGAAGACGCCCGGCAACTGCTCACCGGCAATCTTATACATGTTTGGGAGCATCAGAAGCAGGCCTTGTGATGCAGTATACGTTGTGGTAAGCGCTCCTGCACCAAGGGAACCATGAACGGCACCGGCTGCACCCGCCTCGGACTGCATCTCGACAACCTTAACGGTTGATCCAAAGATGTTCTTGACACCCTGAGCTGACCACTGATCGACATAGTCGGCCATTGGGCTGGATGGAGTAATGGGATAAATTCCCGCTACCTCGGTAAACGCATACGACACATACGCCGCCGCGTTGTTACCATCCATGGACTTAAACTTTCTCGCCATATCCTCTCCTTGTTTTATCTGCAGATTCCAATCTCTGCAGGCACTTTGTAATGCGACACGATCCTATGGCTGTTGACCCTGGGTAACCAAAGCATTTTGCTGAGCCCACACACTGTCGTATGTACGCATCAGCACCATCTTTGGCATGGCCTACAAGGGTCGCATACTTCTTCTCATTATTACCCAAATTGATATCAAAAGATGTCAGAAATCCGCCGATGGTAATCCCTATTTTTTAGTAGGAATTACTACCTGCAATATCAATTTTTTCCTTTTGCTGCGGCATACAGCTTCTGCAAATCCAATTTGAGTTTTTCCCCTACCGAACCCTTTGCTTCATCAGCTTGAACAATGCCGTGTTCGTCCGAAACAAGAAACACTTCATCAAAGGACTTCTCACCTGCAAGAACCTCTTTCACAAGGTCTTTATTGAATGAGACGGAACATTTGCGCGTAGCGAGAAGGTCAAGCACAAGCGACGTGGCACCTGAGAAGACTTCCTTGGCAAGAGCACCAATCTCAAGCCGTCCGTCTTTTACAATCCACAGGGTCTCCGGTGCGCAGTTTGTCTCCGCTTCCTCTTTCTGGGCAGTCTGTGCCCGACGGGACAGAGAGAGAAGTGAAGTTTTATGCAGTGCCTCATAAGGACCCACCGCCATGGCTGCTTTACCGGTCTTGTCAAGCACGAGCATCAACACCCCATCAGGATGTTCCAAAGAGCCCTCCTTAAGGGTCCCTTCGATATGCTGTTTAGCCCAAGCAATCAAATGAGGAGAGACTGCATGCCCTCCAACAACACGCTTTCCAAGCGCCCGAAGATGACGGTTTTCAAGAGGAAGAGTTCCTCCTGAAAGCCTCCAGCGACAAACCAGCGAAGGCGAATCCGCTTTAAATTCTTGCGCCGCCCGTAATTCTTCCGTATCCATACACATCCCCGAGACTCTCATTAATGTCTGAAATGGCGAATGCCGGTGAATACCATGGCAATATCATGTTCGTTACAAGCTTCAATCGACTCTTCGTCTCTTACCGAGCCTCCCGGCTGGATAATGGCAGTGACTCCATGGGCGGCCAGGGTATCCACGTTATCTCTAAAGGGGAAGAACGCGTCTGATGCTGCAACTAAGCCAACCGGCGCAATCCCCCTGCGCTCACAAGCTTGTTCTGCCCGTTCGCACGCGAGAAGAGCGGCGTCAACTCGATTGGGCTGTCCGGGCCCCATCCCGAGTCCCATGCGATCTTTTGCGACGAGAATAGCATTTGACTTCACGGTTTTACAAACTTTCCACGCAAACAGAAGGTCATCAAGCTCGTCAGACGTTGGTTGGCGTTTGGTAGGTACACTAAACGTCTTGGCATCCTCACAAGCAAGATCAAGATCCTGAACTAAAAGACCTCCGTCAACAGTGCGGACCTCAAGTCCGCCGCCATGGGTAATACCGCCGGTGGCAAGTACTCTCAGATTTTTTCTCTTACTCAATCTCTCTCGGGCTTCCGCGGTATAACTTGGGGCAATAAGCACCTCAACAAACTGCTTTTGAATGTCAGCAAAATGCTCCACAAACTCAAGCGAGATTTCTCGGTTTGCCGCGATAATGCCTCCAAATGCGGAAGTTGGATCGCACGAAAAGGCTCGATCGTACGCTTCGACAATGTTTTCGGCCACGGCAGAGCCACACGGATTTTGGTGTTTCAAAATAATCACTGCCGGTTCGCTAAATTCTCGCACAGCCGTCCATGCGGCATCCGTATCCAGCAGATTATTGTAGGAAAGAGGTTTCCCTTGTATTTGTTGAGCCCTTGCCAGTGAGTGCTCAGACGCATTGGGCAGCCGATAAAACGCCGCGGACTGCTGTGGGTTTTCGCCATAGCGAAGATCTTGCTCTTTCGTTGCCTCAATAGCAAATATCCGAGGGAACTTTTCCGTGCTTTCCACTGCAGCCTCAGAACCCTCTTCTTTTTCTGTCGTAATGACACCTGAGAGATAGGCGGCTATCGCACCATCATATGCTGCGGTTGTTTGAAAAACTTTGAGTGCCAACCGACGCCGAGTCTCACGCGTTGTGGCACCGTCATTTTCACGCATCTCTGTCAAAACAGCCGAATAATCCGCAGGATCACTCACAACCGTTACAAAATCATTGTTCTTTGCAGCCGACCGAAGCATTGACGGACCGCCGATATCAATGTGCTCGATAGCATCGACGAACGTAACGTGAGGGTTTTCAATCGTCTTTTCAAACTCGTACAAGTTGACACAAACTAAATCGATCATGCCGATATCATGAGCCTGAGCATCGGCGATATGATCACGGTTATCGCGACGGCATAAAAGCCCGCCATGTACCCGAGGATGAAGTGTTTTCACGCGACCGTCCATCATCTCAGGAAAGTCCGTATACGCCTCAATGGGAATGACCTTCACTCCGGCTTCTTTAAGTACGCGAGCAGTACCGCCGGTAGATATTATCTCAACACCAAATTCTGACTCAAGAGCTTGAGCAAACTCAACAATTCCCACCTTGTTTGTTACCGAGATTAACGCGCGCTTAATCACACCAAAAGACATAGCTCTTCTCCCTATTTTCCATATTGTGCATAGCGTTTACGAGCCTTCTTTCTAAAGCCTACCAGTCCCTTGCGGTTTTGTGCGGCTCATATAGGTTTTGAAATGAACTTATAATATGCAAGATACATCTGTCGCCCAGCAAGGAGGTTTTATGGCGTCCAACCATAAAAGTCAAGAGCAGCAAATTATCTATCGTCCATTTGTCCCCACAGATTTTGACCAAATTTGCAGCCTCATTGCCCGCGTCTGGTATGCAGATGGGTCACATGAAGAATCATTTCTATCGGGTCATATTGATGCCTCTTACTTTCTTTCCGTTTCCAAATTCCTCTATGTAGCCGAGAAGAACGGTGCTGTTGTGGGTCTGATTTTTGCAGGCGATGGTACAGCATATCCAGAAAATAAGCCCTGGCGCATCATTGAGGTGTCTGCTCAAGATGTTGCAGATACAGAAATCAAATCAGACTACTTTCAGCTGGGCGCTCAATATATTCAGACCGAAGCTGAGCTTATTGACGCATTCAGAAACTCTGACGATCCGCGCTCAACATGGGAAGTTACCCTCCTTTGTATTGATCCGCATGAACAAGGTAAAGGTATTGGAGGACGCCTTTTTTCGCTCGCCATTGATTACTTCAGAACACAGCATGCAAGTGGCTTCTTCCTTGCCACTGACGACAGCTGTGATGTTGATTTTTACGACTACAAGGGCTTGGAACAAATCTCATCCGCCGATGTTTTTCCTGATCAAGACAACTCCGTTTCTGCATATATCTATGCCATGGAGCTCTAACAGCCATGAGTTCTGTTATAGGAAGATTTGCGCCGTCTCCTTCTGGTCGCATGCATCTCGGCAATGTTTTTTCGGCACTTATCGCATGGTCGGCGGCAAAGTCAGAAGGAGGAAAAATCGTTCTTCGTATTGAAGATCTTGATCCTCGTGCTCAAAATCCACATACAGCCTCTCTTCTCATGGAAGATCTTCAGTGGCTTGGACTCACTTGGGATGCGGGCCCCTTTTTCCAAAGCGACCGCAAAGAGTTGTACCTTGATGCGCTTACAAAACTGAAGTCAAAAGACCTTCTCTACCCATGCTTTTGTTCACGAGCCGACCTCCATGCGGCAACTGCACCACACGCTTCTGATCAAATGCACCCGTATCCGGGAACTTGTCGCAACCTTTCAGAAGAAGAGCGAGAAAAACGTCTCCTTCATAAAGCAGCCGCGACACGTCTTAAAGTTCCACCTTCAGACAATCCCGCATCTTTTATTACCTTCACCGACTTGGTATATGGAGCCTATCGAGAAAATCTTGCCTGTACGTGCGGTGATTTTCTTGTTCAGCGCAGCGACAACGTAATTGCGTATCAACTGGCAGTTACCGTGGATGACGCAGACATGGGAGTCACGCAGGTGATCAGAGGATGCGACCTCCTTTCTTCGACTGCACGTCAAATCTATTTGCAACACCTCCTTGGCTACGAGACACCAACGTATGCCCATGTACCTCTCCTTGTTGACGGCAGTGGCAGACGACTTTCAAAAAGAGACAAAGATCTTGACCTAGGCTCTTTTAAGGCTCATGGAATCTCCGCGGAACAACTCATCGGATTTCTCGCCTCACTGGTAGGCCTTGCTGAGCCACAAGAAGAGCTTTCAACATCAGAAGTTGCACGACGTTTCTCATGGAACGCTCTCAGAAATCATCGAGAAAACGTGAACATCAGAAATATTTTCCCCCTTGACCCTTTTAGTGAGTTGTAACAATCGCAAGTTCGGGGTATCATTCTCAAGCACTTACTTTGGAGAGCTGACCGAGAGGCCGAAGGTGCTCGCCTGCTAAGCGAGTATGGGCCCAAAGCCCATCTGGGGTTCGAATCCCCAGCTCTCCGCCATTTTAATTGTTTTACTCACCTTGTCTACCTGCAATTATATAGATAAAACAAGGTGAGTTTTTATATTAACTTTACAATTTCTACGTAATGCCTGAACAGCGCTTTTTATTTTGTAGGGTCAGAAGCAGGGTCATAAAGGGGTCAGAGACATACCAAGAGGAGCAGGATATCTAAGGCACGTTATCACCGACTTTAAGCAGGCAAAGTAATTGTGTTCAAATTGTGTAGGAATTGTGAAGATAGGTATTTTACCTTGCATTAGTCCTACTATAGGGCTATAGTAATAGTCAACAAGAGGGAGCCAAAGGGGCAACCTCGAAAAGCCGAAAGGGGCTAGAGATGAAAAAGTACAACACAAACGAAAACGGCACGACTTGGATTATCGAAGAGGTACGTTTTGACGAGTTCGAGGATGGGGTTTACGAGAACCCAACTTTTAAGGAACTCGCAAGTTTCCCAACTTATGAAAAAGCTTACAAGAACTGGATGAATTACTGCAGCGGAGCAAATGACTACTATGGGGCATGCGATAATCAAAACTACTCAGCAGCGTACTTCTTCAGAATTAAAGAAAGAAATGAGCTTTAGAATCAATGCGCCCTCGGAAACGGGGGCGCATCCATTAAAGGAGAAGACATGGAGAGAAGCAAAGCCGAGTTCCGCGCGCTGTCAGAGCTTGTCGGAATCAACCAGCAAGACATCGCGCGCATTATGGGAGTTGAAGACCGCAGCGTTCGCCGTTGGATATCGCCATCTTATCCAACCTACCACGCACCGCAGGATGCCTGGGATATACTCGAGGATGCTTTGCGCCTACAACAGTCAGGCGTAGAGAGTGCAGTTGAGATTGTCGAGGAATGGCACGAGCGAGCCGGCAAAGAGCCACGAGAAGTGACGTTGATTTACTGGCAGAGCGAAGATGACTACCGCGAACACCATTCTCCGGCAGATGGTGGCTCATGGCGGCAGGCAAACGCCAATTCACGCGCGACATACGCAGCACTTACCGCTCTTGGCTACCAGGTGCGATTTGTACCGTCATCAGACAAGGGCAAGTACTCCATAGAGCCAGAGATAGACGCTTAGAACGGCTTACAACAAGCCGTTTACCTGCTCGTTTGTAATGGTAAATTTATTCACAAAGTCAAGAACTTTTTAAGGGTGTGTTTAGTAGACACACCCTTTTTTTGAATTATCTAATTATGTAGATAATATGATGATATCTTTATACTTGTATTTATAGTGATATCGTTATATAATAGTATCAACGAAAGGAGGTGAGATAGTGAAGTGGAGAATAAAAATTGAGCTAACGTTCCGAAAGATAGTAGCATATCTAGTAATCCGAAAACGTTAGCTCAACAGCAAAGGGAAACCCGTTCAAACGGGCGGGTTTCCTGTTCTCCAAATCATACCACCAATATAGATAGGAGTATAGTATGACAACGGAAGCTCAGCTAAAGGCTACTGAAAAGTACCGTAAAAAGAGCGTTAAGACATTTCTTTTACGCTTTTTTCCAGATGACTATGATCTGTATGAGTACTTACAAAACAAGCCAAAGAAAGCGGAGTATCTGCGAGATTTAATTCGCAGAGACATGAACAGTTAACCTAAGCCTTGGTAATTTCCGGAAAAATCGACATGAAAATACCCCCTCCCGCACGAAGCGAGAGGGGGTTTATTTCCGCCGTAGCACACCCCGCCGGAGCGGGGCGCAAGGGGTCGCGCCTAGGAACGTAGCCCCTTGTAGGAGCTAGGGACACGTAGTACACCTAGCTCGTAGTTACAGTATAGCACTTAAGCTTTAATGCCGGACAAGTAGCCGGATGCGTCGATCGTGACCGTCACATCATCTGTCATCATATGGCCGTCGCGGTCAAAGGCGCAGAGCTTACCCGCTCCGACCTCGTACACGCAGTCATACACCATCGCTCCGTCATCGTCGAAGTAGTACCAGATGTCGCGACCGTCTCCGGTGTCGTGGTACCAGCCGGTTACCATACGGCCTGTAGCGTCGAGGTAGTACATCTTGCCGTCTCGCTCGACCTTACCGGTAAGCATATGGCCATCAGATGCAAGGAGATACCAACTATCCTTGTACTTGATCCATTGGTCGGCTACCAGGGCGCCGGAGTCATCCATATACCACCAGAGCTTCTCGCCGCCTTGCCAGCTTGCGTGTACCCAGCCGGTCATCATCCAGCCCGAAGCGTTAAAGTAGTACCACTTATCGCCAACCCTGTACCAGCCCACGGCGTACTCGTCTGCACTCTCGCCGGTCTGATACCACCAAGAACCCTTGCCGTCTGTATGCCAGCCAGCCGTACTTGTAGAGCGTGAGCCGGTCATGACCTCATACCAGTAACACACACGCTCCATGAAGTGTGCGTTTTGGCTTTCTGCGAGCTCTCCGGGGCATGCCGTGGCCACAATCTGACGGTGTGGCCGGACGTTGCCACCCCACTCGGGATATCCCAGACCGTACTTGATAAGGAGTGCCGCCGTAAGGTGTGCGCCGCTCTCAAGTGTCGCTTCTGCGACCGTCCACGGGCTTGTAGAGTTGTTAGCGTGCTCGATGGAGATACTGCGCTGATTTTCGACGTAGCGCCCGACTGCGTAAGCTGTGTCGCTCTCGTAGACGTGCTGAGCAATTACGCCGTCGCCGTCTACGGAGTAATGAGCGCTTGTAGCGCCACCAGCCGACCACATGGCCGCGAGCCGCTCTGCACTTGCTCCAACTGTCGCCTCATGATGGATTGCGATATATGCTACCGAGTGGCCACCGCGTCCTGCGTCGAAAGCTGTAGTGGGTGCCCAAATGTCAGGAGTAATTTCTCCGGTAAAATCTGCCATTACTCCCCCTCCACGCTAGCTGCCTTGAGCGGAGACTTACCGGAGTCAACCTCCGGAAGTCCGGCTATAGAGGTAAGCAAGGACACCACAGCCGCCAGAGCCGCCGCAGATGCCACCGCTGCCCAGTCAACGGCGGTAATGCCGATGGCATTGGTGCCGATAAGGGCAACGGCCGTTTGTGCTGCCGTCTTAATGGCGCGAACCAATGCTGCTTTAATCCATACGTTCATTTCTTTTTCTCCTTTTCTCGGCCTTACTGACCGATCATCTTGGTAATTAAAAAGCCGACTACTGCGGCCACGAGTAGTGCGATTACCTGCTTTGTGACATCTTTCCAATGCTCGCCGGGAACGCTTGCAAGTGCGTCGACCTTGTCATTAAGCCTATCAATCGCCGCCTGTATTACCTCAAGCGTCGATTGCATGGCCTCGAGCTTGATATCGAGCGCGGTCGTGCCGATTTGCAAAGACTGTATCTCTACCCCATGCTTTGTCACCCGCCCCTCTAACGTCTCTACGCGACGCTCTAGAGCCTTAAATGCTTCCGGAGATACGCTCTCGTCTCCCATGGGCATCACCTCCTCGCATTAGAGCCATTTTTCCGGTGTGTAAGAGATTTCAAAACCAACAGAGGAAGACTCCTTGTTATAGCCGTATACCTGTCCTGTATAGCCGCCATCAGCTGAGGATACCCACAGAGTAGACGTACCATCTATCGGTAAGTAGATACCACCGCTTGTCGCTGGTGACTTTGGGAGCCATTCGGAGGGGATAAGACCGGTAAAACGCTCACCATTAAAACCTTTACTCAAGGCACCGATAATGTGGACTTCCCCCATATATACGCGCCACTTTGCCCAAGTGCTCGCAGTGCCTTCATCAGCTGCTGAGCCATGCAAATATGACCAGTCGGTTTTTACGGCAATAATATCAAGCGCGGAAAGCGCAGCAGCGGATAGAGCAGGTTTAAGATTTGCAAGCTTTACCGCAAGGTCAGAATTGAGCACATATCTACTAAGGACATCAGCAAGTACCCCACGTGAGGCTGCAATATTTGCATCGTTTTTTGGTAAACCGATATAGACTTTGCCGTCAAGACTACTGTCCGCATGAAGTACTACGTCGCCACCTAAGCTTTCAACTACAGCGTCGCCATCTAAGCTTTCAACTACAGCGTCGCCTTTTACGTGCAACATAAAATTATTTTCAGTTTGCGTGCCTACAGTAGGCTGATTTTGCGTTTCAGGATTAGATCCATGCGTATACGTAGTCGGGACTTCACCCCACTGTACTGCTGTTGTTGTGTCAGAGCCCAAAACAACCACCTTTTTCCCATCTTGCACTTTCTCGTGAATAATTTTTGCTGTATCTTGCGCCTTGGTTGCTGCACCCTCAGCAACGGTAGCGGCATCTTCTGCCGCTTTTTGTGCCGTTTGTGCCTTGGTAGCTGCACCCTCAGCCAACTCATTAGCTTTTTCCGCCAACTCCTTGGAAGTTTTGGCTTCCGCAGCGGCTGTTTCTGCACGCTCTAGCGTAGCTTTTACCGTATGGGTATCTGCACTGGCATCAGTCCATGACTGCTGCCCTGTAGGTGCGGTGAGTGCTCCTTCTGCGGCATCGATGGCATACGCAAGGCGATCAGATATAAGCTCCTCACGGCTCTTCTGCCCTACAAGCTTAATTCTTTTCATTTCTGCTCCTAAAACTACGAATATATGGGGTCTTTGATTGGGTCAAAAAGAATCTCTACGGCATCTGAACTATCACCTCGCATCTCCGCGACGCGCAGGCGATATATACGACTCGGCAAGCTCGGAAAGTCCTCAATGGTGACGTCTACTACATCGCCTGGATAAAGCTCGCCAATCTGTGGAGCGTATTTGTCGCGTAGGTGATAGACACCGCTGATCTGCACAAGTGGAGACTTGACCGTATCGAGTACAGCGTCGGTATGGCTTGCTACAAGCGCCGGTGTCTCCCAGTCAGAGTTGCTCTTTGCCATCTCGATAAGCGGTAAGGGGTCTTGCGTACTGCATAGTCTCAAGTCCTCTGACTTGTGACACAGCATAGCCTCCTCATGGCCTGCACCGGTACCATATACGCGCATCGTAGCCCCTTGATGCGCAACCTTAATGTCTGATAGGTTGCCTCCACCGCGAAAGCTGTGGAATCCAAAAGGTATACCGCGCTGCCCTATATATGGCTCAGAATCGGTACCAGCCTCAAAGCGTACGCGTACGTGGCTTTTATCGGCCATGTACGGCACCCAGCGCATATCGATGCCGTTGGTAACCTCGCTGATCGCTTTGAGTAGCTTTTGTCCATCGTTATTTTGGACGTTGAAATTGTGATACGTGCGGATGTGCTTGCCAGCCTCGTTGAGGTACTGCCAATCTATCGGCAACTGTCCGGCTGGCTTGAGGTCGGTAAGCTCACGGCCAATCTGACAGCAGATTGAGCGCAAAGAGCCGGTAAAAGTCTTATCTCCGCGCGTGACACTCGTCACAGTGCCCTCTTGGTCGCCCTCGTGGCTATAGTCGGCATCTTTAGCCCAAATCGTACCTTTACCAAAATTGCTATCGTCAGTCAAAATGCGACTTTTAAGCAGCGAGAAGATCGATAGAGCCGAGAAGCTCGTCCCGTCGTAGGTATCGGTGCGGGAACCGATGATGCCATACATAAGCGGTACATTGTCCCATAAAAGGACGATAGCGCGCTTGTATGATTGCAGAGCCGCGGAGCGCGCTTGTGGCGTCGCTGCCGGCACAGACGTCCACGGGAGCTGTAGCGATGTCAGCTCGTCTACGCCTGCCATCTTATCGCCGGTGACTAAGCTACTATCGGTAAGTGAGAGCGCCCAGCTAAAGTGTGGGATGTCTATCGGCTCACCCAGCAGCCCCGTCATGGTATCGGCTAAATGTAAGCTCCACATTACTTCGCCATCCCAAGGTCAGCTACGACGAGGCGCTGGCCGTTGTCGTAGTACTCGTCTCGATGCGCGAAGTAGATATCAGATGCCGGCTCTTGAGCCGAGGCATATATGGATACCTTGATTGTGTGGTTACCTGCATCGACGGTCGTCGTGTCGGTAAAGGTGTACGACATAGGCGAGAAATCATAAAGACCAAGCTTAAAAGTCTTGATGATCTTGTCGTCAATCTCATACAAAAGGTACGCGCTACCAAAATGATTGGTTGCATTGATCGCCTGTAGAGACGCATTGAGCTGCACGGACAACGCGCGCTTCGTTGGCACAAAAAACTTTTCGCCGATAAAGGTGTACTTGCCTTGCCCTCTTGACAAATTACCTTGTCCGGAGTCGGTATGATCAACCAGCACCCCAAGAGAAGCTCCTGCCTGATTTGCACTATCAACTTCTCCCGTTTTATATGCTTGATGCGTCGTAGTTGCACCCGCCGGCATCAGCATATAGGCGATAGCAACGGTGCCGGTTGGCAGCTGAGGTTTTACCGGAGTTTGTGATGGCGTACCCTGCACCACACCAACGACGACCTCGTTAGTTGCGTCGCCCTGTGTCTTGTCTTGAGCCTTGATCCATACGGCATCGATACGGCTAAAACCGGTGGCATTTGCCGCAACAGCCGGAGTATTTCCGCCTGGAAAAAACGCCTCAGTTTTACCGTCAGAAGCACCGCGAGAGCATACGGCCATGCCCTTAGACACGATGTAGTAAAGGCCGCTTGAGCCGTTGCACTCAAGGCCGCCGACAACGCCGGTGTTTGCCCACTTGTAATCGAGGATGTGCCGCATATCAGCGGCGGTAGTACCCTTTGCACCGTCTTGCGGCACGCCAAAAGCTACGCTCATATATGCTCCTTAAATGTATGTATCTCTAAGCTCTACGCTCGCGCTACCTGTGCCGGAGGCACCAAGAACAAGCGTTAAAGAGTCACCAGGTAAAACGCCCGGGAAAGTACGCGAGGAAAGACTACGTGTAACGTCAACGCCATTGATGGTCGCGATCCTGCTCAAACAATCGAGGACAACGGGAGAACCTGTGTATACAGGTTGCGTATATACCAACTCGCACCCATCTCCGGTAATGGCCGCACCTGCCTCAAGGTCTCCCGATAAGGTAATGACGGGATAGGCCGTCGCGGTACCGTGGTTTTGCACAGTACAAATGTTTTCACGGGGCGCTTGTTCGCCCCACTTAAGCGGCCAGTGAAGCACCTGCCCAGCGTCGTAGATAAGTCCACCGTCGTCTGTCGTGCCTGATGCCGCCATATATCCGGTATGTACCGTAGTCGAGTAACGTCTCGGGTTTGCTGCCACAAAGGTAATCTCGCCATTTTGCAGATGGTCAAGCCGTGAATTAGTCCACTTGACCGTAATGTATCCATGCGCAAACGTCTCTTCCTCGCCGTCTCGTACCGTCACGCGGACGATACGAGACGTACGGGAGAGGAGGTTGCGCCGCAACGCCGCGGCTATATCACTGTCAATAGTCGAGGCGACAACGCCAATTACTGCCGTACGCGCGGAGAATAATACCGCCTCGTCCGGGATATCAAAAGAGCCGTGTCCCTGCCCTCGCTCCGTCATAGAGACCTTAGCAGGCGGCGACTCAAACCATCCGGTAATACCGGTAGCCCAATCGATATAGAGGCCATCTTTTGACATGCCTTCGCTTTGTGCTTTAAGCTCAAGGCCATCTATATCAATACTAAAAGGCTTATACGCTCCCATTAAATCACCGCCGCGAGATCGCGCCCCATCGTACGAGCGGTAACGCTTGGGTCGCTCGCACCGAGGTGTACATCTTGATTGATTGTTACGTATTTAATCTCCGTATGCTGCAAATTGCCCATACGGCTCACAACGCCATCAGCGATCAAATCAACAAATGGCTGTGAGTGCTGCTTGTTGGTAAGCGGAATAATATGCGTCCCGTCGTAGTACTCTGAGCCATTCTCGCCGATTACATCATGAGGGCTGATAAAGGTTGGGCGATTGTAAATTGCGCCACCGTTTGCGTGCATACGTATGCCGCCGGCGGCATGGCCAACAATTCCTCCGGAAGCGTTGGCGTGAAGGTGTGCTGTAAAGACCCCTGAGACCTGCGAGAGCATACCTATCACATGACTAATCGTACTTGTTGCATGGTCTTCTGCCTCAACGACAAAACGTTTATCAGTAATCTTTTTAGCCTCTAAGTGGTCAATTCCAAGCTCCTCAGCTGTAATAGTGCCATCGCTGTTGACGGTGTAATGCTTGCCATTAATGGTCATGGCGTTAAAGTCCCAAATATTCCCTGCTTGATCTTGAATCGTCCCATCATCAGTCACCGTAAACTCTTTTGGGTCAATTCCCAAGGCATTAAGGTTTTGAATTGACGTGACCATATCATCAACGCTGCCTTTACTTGCAGTCGCAAGCGCCGAGAACATATCGGTACCAAGAGCCGATACTTGCTCAACAGAAACACCAGCCGCTTGGAGGCTCTCCGATAGCTTAGTAATGTCAAGTCCGGCATTAGTTGCGCTCTCGATGGCTTTAGAGCCAAGAGCCGCGATAGCGTCTCCAAATTCGAGCGCACCACTTGCGGCATCTCCCATCTGCGCCTCAAGGTATTTGACTTGGCCATTCATGTCTTCCAAGGACTTCTTGGCCTCATCAACATTTCCTTTAAGCTCATTGTATGTATGAGATGCCTTTGCTGCATTAGCTGCAAACTCTTCACGAGTTTGGCCGGCCGTCTTAAGCTGTGCATCTGTCGCGGTGTCGTAGAAATGCTTGTACGACTTTTGGTACTCTTCATTTAGATCTTTTACCGCAGACTGATACGCCTTCACGGCGTCAATCTGCGCAGAATATGCCTCAGTAAGGTTTTTAGCCGCGGCGTTGATTCGTGCTTCTTTTTTCTTTGCTTCAACAAGAGAATCAATATTGGATTTTAGGTCTTGTACCTGCCCATTCTCGTCAGTGTATTTACCGGCCAAAACATCAGATTTGCTGATATTGATACCGTACTGGTCGGCAAGCGTTTTCAGTGCCCACTCAAGCTTACCGTTTTCCTCTGCGCTCAGATTCGTTTTGCCGATTGAGTCGCCAATGACGTTTTGCAAGGTATTCAGCTGCGCGATCGTGCCCTCTGCGGCATCATTATTCTCGCGAATAGCGGCACCGTGCTTTGAGAGCGATCCTGCAAGGTCGTCAAGCGAATACTTAGCGATAGTGCTGTGTTGTCCGACGTCGTCAAGCTCCTGTGAAAAATGAGCAAGGGCACCGGAGCGGCCTACCTCAGCGTCGAAAGACTTAATCGCACCTTTAACACCATCAAAGCGATGCTCAAGGCGGACTGCGTTTGCAATGGCCGCACCAGTAAAACCAACAAGAGCAGCACCTACCAGAGCAACCGCACCACCGGCTAAACCGGCGGAACCAGCCAAAGTACCAAGCTTGCCGGAAAGACCACCGGCCGAAGAAAACGCCGCTTTTGTTGCGGTGTCTGTCGCGGTAGCGGCGTTGACAAAATTGCCGAGACCCTTAACCGCCCCAGCAACACCGCCGGCGATTTTACCGGCTGCACCGGTAAGCTTTCCTGCGATGGAAATTACGGGACCGGCTGCGGCGGCAAAAGCCGCCAGCTTAAGTATCGTCTGCTGACTGCCTTTATCCATCTCAGCAAACGCCTTTGCGCCTTTTTCGACTGACTTAAAAAACGGCTCGGCCGCCTCAAGTGCTGCCATAGCGGCGTCAGCTAATGGCCCTCCAACCTCTGTGGCAAGTGCCGTTACGCGATTTTTGAGCACATCAATTTTTGCCGCAAGCGACTTGTTACGATTCTCAACCTCTTTATTGAGCGCCGTATTCTCTTTCCACGCGCCATTGGAGAGCTGCACCGCGCGAGATACCAAATCAGAGTTGCCGGCCATACGGCGCAAGAAGTCAGACTGGCGAAGCTCTGTCACACCAAGATCAGCGAGGGTTTCGTTAAGGTCTCCGCCGTTTGCTTTGACCTTACCCAAGCCCTCAATAACGCGCTCAAAGGTGCCTGTAACGTCAGTTTGCCATGCGGCCTTAAACTGCTCGACTGACATACCGGCAACGTCAGCCCATGTCTGTAAGGTCTTGCCGTTGGTCGAGACGGCCATACCAATTTCATTTATGGTCTTGCTAAACGCAGAGCCTCCGGCTTGTGCCTCAAGACCAAGGGATGCGGCGGCTGCGGCTATGCCTAAAATATCGGCCTGCGACATCCCGGCTTGTGTACCGGCTGATGCCATACCCTGCGACATGGCCGAAATCTTACTTTCGGTCGTGGCCATATTATTGCCGAGTGCGACAATCGAGCTGGCATACCGCCCGGCGTCGCCCTGTGCCATGCGCGTGATGTTGGCAAATTGCGCCAACTCCGTGGCCGCCGTCTCAGCATCCATATCGGTTGCAATGTCAAGCCCTGCAACAGTCATGGCAAAGTCTTGGAGCTTATCATTGCTCCAGCCAAGCTGTGCGCCGAGTGCCTCCATGTTGAGAATGGTGTTAGCACTTACCGGCTGCGTACGCGAGAGCTCTACCGCTCCACGCTTGAGGTTTTGGTAGCCCTCCTCCGTCATATCGACGGTCTTACGTACCCCAGTAAGCGCCGTATCAATGTCAACGGCGCTCTTAAAGGAGGCGGCTGCGGCTGCGGCCAAAGGCAAGGACACATGACGTGTAAGCGTAGAGCCTATCGCCTGCATCTTACTTGATGCGTTTTTTGCTTTATCGGCAAAGTGCTCGATATGCACGGAAGCGCGGCCAAAAGCGCTCGCCGCATTGGTAGCCTCCACAAGTGCACGCTGATCGCGCTTGAGGTATGTCTCTGCAAGTGTAAGCTCACGGTTTACTCGCTTGTATGCATCACTTGTCGTATCTCCTGACGCGGCAAGCTGTTGTTGTGCCTGACGCAGGGCATCTACACGCTTGGTAGTCGCCTCTACCTTATCGCGCGCCGCCTCAACCGCGCCGCGAAACGCCTTGATATTCGATGGGTCGATTTTCGCGGCGTTTTGCATCTGGCGCAGCTGTGATTGTGCCTTGCGGGAGGCTTTGTTGATCTCACCAAGAGCCGCAGTAAGCTTTGTCGAGTCGCCCTCAAACTTTACCGTCAAGCCCTTGTACTCACTTGCCATAAAACCTCCCTAAAAGCTGCCAAAGACGGCCTTTGCATCAGCCGCGGTGCCGATAATCTCCACCTCCTCGCGCTCGTCGGGAGGTATTTTCATGGCGCTCACGAGCGCCAATAGTTTGTTTGCGTCTACTGGTGACATATGCAAAGCGTCGCCATACGGCACGCCTGCCTCTATAAGCTGCACAATGAGTGCAAGCTCTTTCCATGCGCTTACCTCTTTAGGCGGCGCATACTCCGGCGGTTGCGGTAACCCTTTACGCGGTCTCTGCTTCGTCGGATTTTTGAAGATTTCCAAGTCGTTTTGGGAGGCGAAAAAAGGTGCGCTCTGCAAGCTCACCCGCGACGACATTAAATGCGCCGGCGCACTCATACATATTCGCAGTGCCCTTCAAAACGTCACTCTCAAACTTTGTATATTTGCACTTGATAGCCCCTGCGGCTGTGGCCATAGCCCACACAATGCCTAAAAGCTGTGGTACATCGCCCCACTCGGGAAAACCAAGTTCTTTTTCACTAATTGTTTTTCGCGTCATAAGCAGGTCATGAATCAGTGAGCCTTTATACGGCTCCGTGACCTTGCCGCGAAACTCGTCTGCGTAAATCTTGCAGGCAAAATTACTTGCCTCAACCTCAAGCTCGCGGCTGAGACTGTCTGTCATATCGATAATATCGGTATTGTTTGCGTTTACAGCCATGATCTCTTCTCCCTTAATGAAAAAGCGGGGGAATTGCTCCCCCGCTTAAAAACAGTCCTTACGCAGCAGCGGCGAGGAATGGCACCGCATCAAAGGCGGTAGCATATCCGGCGTCGCCCGGCTCAAAGGTAACCACCGTGCGCTCTTTGCCGTCCTTACACTTAATCGAGGACGCCTTAACGGAGAGCTTCTCAGAGGACTCAGAAAGACTGCCCTCGGTATTGGTGTTGGCGGAATAGGTAGGTACTCCTGTGGCGGCGCAGTTGAGCACCCAGACGCGATAGCCGCCCAAATCGCCACTAATCTCAAAGCCAACGGCAAATTGCTTTGCTACGTCGTCTACAGACTCGACAAGAGCGCCTGTAGTGGCGTCTTTGGTTTGTCCCAAGATTTTGGTGTAGAAATCACGCACAAAGCGCGTAGCCTCAAACTCGTACTCTTTACCGCTGGCGCCTCCTGACTTTGTGAAAAAGTTGGGGTTATTGTCGGCGGGAATCGACATAGACGAACTTGATCCATTGGATACGCTCACTGACTTGGCGCCAATATTTGGCCAAGGCTTTGCGGCTTTACCATCAGCGGTAAGCTCTGCGAAATGAAGTTTACTCAGGCCAAATCTGACCTTTTGCTCTGCGGCCATACGGCCTCCTTTCTGCGTCACTGCCCGTAGGTAGTGACGGTATAGGTTGTCTCAAGCACGCCATCACCAAGAGGCACCGTACGACGTACGTATGCAAACCCGGCTTTGATAAGGGCGAGCTCAAAGCGCCCCTCCAAGTCCATATCGCGGCCGTGTGTATAGATCTCTACGGTATATGGCGTAACGTGGTAAAAATTGATGCCGTCTGCTATCTCGTCTTGCGTCGTCTCCGGCACAAGTAAGGCAAACGGCATCTCCGGCGGCGTTGATCCGTCGGTCGTATCAAACTCAATCTGCGCAAACGGCAGGCCACACGATTTGATACATGAGGTGAGCTCTCTTAAGGTCTGCATTATGTCCCCCGCCTTAATACCCTAGCTCCTGCCTCATAGGCTGGCTCAATATGCGGATGTGCGGCAACACGGCCGCCTGTCGGATGGCCATGAATAAATTTGGCGTGACCTTTTTCGAGCAGGTGAGTTAGTCCCGGCTTTTTGCGATTGTGAACCGTCACAGCCATGTGCCCGATGTCGTCATCATCAACAGTCGCAATCCAGCTAGAGGCATATACGCCGGTTTTCTTCGGCGATGAACTTTTGAGCTGCTTTACGGTGGTTTTTGCGGCCTCCTGTACGCGCTCATGCAGAACTTTTTCATCCTCGTCAATGGTGTCTTGTACCATCTCAGCGATAGCTGCTGCCAACTCGTCGGTAGATACGGTATAGCTATGACTTGCCAACCTCAGCCACCCCCTCAACACAGCGCAGGCGCACCCAGTCGCCGTCTCCGGCAACACTCTGCACGCGGTAGCGCACACCGGCCATAACAACGACACGCTCACCCGCATAGTCGCAAGTGCGCAGCGTGATTGTCGTATCGTTAAAAAGACCCTTTGAGGCGGCCTCTTGGCCGTATGTAATCGCGCGCATGTATACCTTTTGGCGCGCCTCAATACTCTTTGCAATACCAAGATCGTCATAGGTTGTCTTGACTGACACGAGCTCACATTGGCCAAATGTTTTTATCTGCGTGAGGTAAAGCCACACAAGGCGGCCATCATCGTCTGTGCGCGTAATGTCGTAGACCTTGTCATCAATGGAGATGGTATTGGTAGTATCAAGCTTCGGAGGCCGGCGTATGGAAACCTTAAGCGTGACCGCCTCTGCGCTCGCTCCGAGTAATTGCGCGTCAACTGCGCGAACGGCGGACTTGCGAAACGCAAGACCGCTTACTAAGGGCGTAAGTCCGGCGGGGCGTGAGAAATCTAAGCCGCGGATAAGACGATTTGAATCATCATTACAGATGTCTAATACGCCGTCTGTCGGCGCAAAGACGACACGCTTTGCCTTAAGGCTCACTGTCATCACCTGCCACATGCTCACCTTTGGTAATAAGCGAACGCGCAGTGCGTAGCTCCTCGGCGTAATTGCGCCAGAAGTCATCCAAAGCATCGGAGAACTCATAAAGGCACGCATTGAGGAAAAGCCCCCACGGCTCGCCGTCAGCAGGAGAGAAAGCGTGCGTGTGCTCATAGCCAAGGCGGGATGCCAAAGCGGGCGACGCGATGGCAATTACATCATCGAGCCGCCCGTCAGTCTCCGGGTTTTGCCATGTGACATTAAGCTTGCGCTTTACGGCCTCTAATCGCTCCTCTGGCGTATAGTCAGCCATTGCGCCTCCTTACGCCTTAGTCTTAACCTCACCCTTGACGGTGACATTGAGATACTGAGGCTCGAGCTTAGAAAGGTCGAGAACAAGCGCGGTCGTATCGTCGTAGGCAATGCCGTTGGCATAGGTAACGACCTTAAAGACGCGCTGATCGTTCAAGAACTTAAAGTCGTCGGAATACTCAATGCCGCGATCTCCACCGACAAACATGTCATACTCACCGAGCAATGCAAGGATTGCCTTACCATCAGCCACAGCCGCAGACTCGATTACCTCAGTCGGTACCGGGAACAAGCCGTTGACATAGCGACCGTCCGGCGTTTGAGTCGTACTTGCCGGCATGATCTTGGTGAGGTAGTCGGTCGAATTACAAATGAGCGACAGACTCGCAAGTGCACCTGCTCCTTTGTCCTTGCCGCCCTCGTTTTTCGCGAGCTTTGCGACCAACTTACCGTACTCCTTTGGCTCAAAGGTAGTGACCAGCTCAGCGGTCTTCTCCTTGTAACCGGTGGTGGCGTTGTAGTCGGCGTCTTTGGCAATCTTGCGATTGAGGCCGGTTGGCTCACCTGCGGCACCCTTACCGGCAACAATGCCGTACTCAAGACCATCTGCAATAGCCTCGGTAAGGACGGCTCGTACATAGCCGTCAAGCCATGTGGGGCCGAGCGCAAGCATGTCGCGAGTGACAATGGCAAAGCAGGACAGCTTACCCTGTGTGATGTCGATAACGTCAAAGTCAGAGGTAATCTCCGTCGCAATGGCCGCATCCAAGGCGCCCCAAACGGCACGCTTGGAGCCGTGGCGGTTGCGCACATAGCGCGTAACTGCGCCGGTAGGCGTGATGTGTACCTTTGCGAGCAGTGGGTGATCTTTGGTGATGTTGCGCATCACATCATCAATCACTGTGACGGGCAAAGCCTTATCAGGGATAGAGGCGAACGCCTGCATGGGCGCATCGGACTTGAGAGCCTCAATAACGCTCTCGTAGTACTTGGTCTCGGTGCTCGTCAGCTGGCGGAAACCACGCGCGGAAAGGATAGCCGCGTCATTTGTGGCAACGGCCTCCTTGTACTGCGCAGCAACATCCTCAGCAATGGCGAGCTGCAATGCAGCAAAACCCTCCTCGATTTGCTGCGTGTCCTCGGATGCAAAAGCAGCGGCAAGCTGCTTGGAGGCATCGCGAGAAATGTTATTTAGCGTAATTGGCATAGTTTGTCTCCTTAATTGTCGCCAAAAATACGGGCGAGGCGCTGAAAGTGCGTCTCGGTAGTGCCTTGGTCTTGTACTTCCTTTGGCTCTAGCTTTGGCTCAGGGTCAACGGGTGCAGGCTTTGACGTCTGTACCGGAATATCAACGTTTGTGAGCAAAAGCGCAGCCATTACCGTCTCACGGGCGGACTGCGTAGGCGTATCTGCCTCCTTGCTGCCACTAACCTCAGTGGCAAGTCCCCACTCGAGGGCTTGCTCGGGGCTTACCCACGTCTCGGCATCCATAACAGCATCTAACGTCTCGCGATCGAGTGACGTACCTGTCATGTAAGCCGTTTTAGACAGCTCCGCGATGGTATCGAGCGTGTCGGCCTGCTTGCGCAGATCTTGCGCATTGCCGCGAGCCGAAACCCACGGATTGTGGAGCATCAAAAGCGATGCCGGACGCATGATGCGGCGCGAGCCTGCCATAAAGATGACCGATGCAATCGAGCAGGCAAAGCCATCACATACCGTCACGACCTCACGGCCGCAATCGCGAAGCGCGTTGTAAATCGCCACGCCTTGCATAACCTCGCCGCCGTAAGAATTGATGTGTACCTCTACCGTCTTTACATCGTCGGAAAGCTCCGACAATGCCTTGACAATATCAAGGCCGCCTGTCGTAGACGGGTCTTCCTTATCAAAAAGAAGCACAAAGAAAGAACCATCGGTAATGTCACCATAAATGGTGAGCTTTGCCACATCCGGCTCGTCTTGCGTCACAACCAGCTGCATTACTTTTTCGGTATCCATTTATTCACCCCCGCCCGCCGACTCGTGGTTTTTTGTTCGTTGGTATTCATCCGCCCAAAGCTCGTCTAGCGGGTCTTGGCCGGTGAAGCCGCGTATCTCGTTAGGACTGTCAATCGAGCTGCCTACGAGCTTCTCAATTTCTCCGGCAACCGCGAAAAGGTCTACGTGCCGGACGTGCGTAGTGTCTACGACGGCGCGGGCGCCCTCTGCCCACTGGCTTTGCGTATACGTCTTGCGCGTAAGCTCCTCGCCGATAGCTGCGGCGAGTGGATCAACGGCAAACGTTAAAAAGCTCGACAAGAGCTCGGTGAAGTTGTTGGTGTTGCCATAAAGAAGCGAGGTTGGCATACGGAAACACTCCGCGACCGTCTCGAACATGTCCTTGCGTATCTCTGCTACCTGTGAAGACGTCACGGGGTTTGCATTGGTGCCCTCAGATACCCTTGATATAACCTGACCACTGTGCAGTGGCCACACGGCCGCACCGTTTGCCTTGATAAATCGCTCAAGGTTTTTCTGCAAGTTCTCGCGCTGCTCTTTTTGTTGCTCAGGCGTGCCATTAAGGCTGCTCCCAAGCTCAAATACCCACTTCGGCGCGTTGTGGTCACGCATGGCGGCGATAACGGAACCTGCAAGGGCTTGATATTGCTGCTCAGCCGCTCGCATAATCGACGAAACGCCGTTTGATGCGGAAAGGTCGAAATAGTACACATCGCGGGCGCGGTACGTACCTGGTATCTGCCTGCGAGCGGACATAATGCCGCTAAAGGTATCCTCACCTTGTCCTTGCTCACGTATAAAGCCGCTCGCAAGGTAAATTTGATAGCCGGAACCTGTTTTTACCGGCACGATAAGCGCCTCGCCTCTCTTGCAGAGAAGCTCACGAACAAGCCCGTCTATAAGCTCAGCGCGGGATTGATTGGGGTTTGGCGACACATTCCAAAGCCACGCACCATCGTCAAAGGTGCGCTCATTTTTACTGCTATAAAACCTGATTTCTGACTTTTGCAGAGCCGCAGATACATACGAGGCCATTGTGTCGCGTGCTATCTCCATCCACTTGCACGCCTCAAGGTCATATGCTGCCGTAATTGTCGCAGGCTTACCGTCTCGGCCAAGTACATGGCCGAGGAAGTCTACGATACGCTCGCGAAATGCCATCACTCACCGCCTTTACGATCAAGAATGTCAATGATTGCTCTCTCTCTCTGCGAAAGCTCAAAGACGAGAGGAGCAGCTTTTGCTTTTGCTTTTGCTTTTGCTTTTGCTTTTGCTTTTGCTATGTCAGATGCCTTTGCGCTACCGACTAAAAACCCGCTGCCAAAGATTGATTTTTTAATCGATGTCTGAGCATCAAGACGCGCTATCTTTGCGGATGATCTACGGCCAATACGGACAGCCTCGCCGCCCTTTGAAAGCTCATTGAGCATCGATGCGGTAACGACGTTATCGGGATACTCGTATCGCGGGAGCTCTTTTTTCTCTGTGGCGGCAAGTGCCTCCATGGCATCATCGATTACCCGTCTCAAGCCTGGTACGCTCATGGCGACATAATCTCCGGCAAGGTTTGTCACAAAAGAGGTACGAACTTCTGCGCCATTGGCATATACAATCGACGCACCGGCGCAAATCGCGCAGTCGTCAATTTTGCTCCCAAAAATCGTCATTGCCGGGGCAAAAAGAAAGTACTTGATACCTCGCGCGAGATACCAGCGTCTAATCTCAGCCAAAATCGAAAAAGGCGGGTTATCGACAACATAGCAGCCCTCGGGATAGGCCGTACACTGATAGTCTCCGCCTGGCTTAAAAGGCCTCACGATAGGAGCGTCTGCCGGTATATCGTACTCATGTCTGCACCACTCAAGAATTGCATCGTAGATTGGCTGCGGTGTATAGCAGTCATCTGTCGTCTTTTTAGGCTTAAACTTATCGACAAAGCCCTCATAGTCGTAAAAGCTTCGCTGGTCTGGCATACAGTCCTCTTTCATGGCATTAAAAAACCGCCCTTTGGCGGCTTAGAAAAACATTGGCTCAAAGTCCACTGCGACAACCTCTGATTGCTCTGGAAGCTTGTCTGCGACTACAAAGGCATGCACGAGCGCCATAAACGGATCTGTCTTGCGGCTATGAGGCTCGATTTTGCCGTAGGTAAAATTATCGTTTGGTGCAGGTACAAGCTTTGCGTTGTTGGTGGCCCATCTCATAAGCGGACTATCTCCCCAAGCTATCGAGTGTGTCGCAAACGCACTGTCAATGACCGGCTGCACGCACATAATGTCAGACGGCCGCGTAAGCCATACCTGCTGGCGCTCACCTTTGAGCGAGCTGTCAAAGCCTGCTGCCTTAAGTGCCTTTTTAAGCAGAGAAATACGGTAGTTATCTATCGACACCATGCGCACGTCATACGCCGCAGATATCGCACTTACCCACGCAGCAACGCTTTCCGGCGACACCTCGACATCGTCTACGATGTCAAGTTGCCCTAAAGCCGCCCACTCGTTAAGTGGGGCTTTTACCTCTCCGGCATCGCTTGAGTGCGTGCACCACCACGCATGAGGAATTACCTGATACTTGTCTCCAAGCTTAAAGAGCGCAACGGCTCCCACCATATCGGTAGTTTTTGCGTAGTCAATGCCGATAATGCAAGGCATACCGCTCAAAGACGATATATCAATCGGCGTGGACGCTGCCAAGAGGTTAGCCCACGACGTAACCGCGATGGCTTTGCGCTCCTGAGGGAGGTTAAAACGCTTTGTCGGCGTCATCGGGTGCTTTTGTGGGTTACGCCGCCACTCGCGCACGTCTTTACGATACCGCTCAAGCAGTACCTTTGACGTCATGAGGCGCGGATTTGCCTTAACCCAACAGCTCTCGTCGTCTATCTCGTCGATGCTATCGAGCTTGCAGATAAACGGTAAAAGGCCACCGTCGGGCGCCTTGCCGTCCAAGATCGCTCGTGCCTCAGCCTTTTTTTCGTCTAAGACGCCGTCGCGAACATCTCCGTCAGTTGTAGTAAAAAGCCTTCTCGGGTGCTCCTTTTTTCCAAGGCCGCCGGTGAAGACCTCCATAGCATCGGAGGTTTGATAGGCGTGAACCTCATCGAAAAAAACAGCGCCGGAGCGCATGCCGTCTTTGCTCTCAGAGTTACCGCTCCAGTACTTAAAGCGTGCGCCGGTATCAAGGTTGTAAAGCTCAACCTTATTCCACGTAAACGCTTGACCCCAGAAGTCGGGGCGTCGCTCAAACATGCGCCAAAGGTCGTCGTATCCAATCTTGGCCTGACTCTCAACCGTGGCGCAAATGTCTACGTCGTAGTCCTGTATGCCGTTTGCCGGGGAAATCAAGCAAAAAGCGAGATATCCGGCAAAGCCGGTTTTACCAAAACCGCGGCCAACATATAGGAGCAGATCGTCAAAGCGCGGAAAAAAGCCCTCTCGAAAGGTACAGAGCCAAAGAGCCACGAGGAACTTTTCCTCGGCTCCAAGCTCAAAGGGAAAGTGCTTCTGATAGCCCATATAACGCTCAAGGCGCTCTTTATCGATAAAAAGCCGTTCCGTGGCGAATATGTGCCGCACCATCTTACACAGCTGGTGCATCTCATGAGATGCCTTGATACTGCCTCGCTCAACAAGTCGGAGCCATCCGGTAATCTCAGGACAATCTATCCGCTTGTGAAGCCTGTATGTCGTCTTCGCCACATTACAACGTCAACCTTTCATCTGGCTTTTTCTCCTTAAATGCGGTTTGCCGCGATTTAACGGGGTCAAGCCCCAGCTGCTCACGTGCGAGCATGTCAAGCGCTTTGGTGTTGCCGTCAAGTGCGCTTTTGTACATCGTCTTGCGAATAAGGGCGCGCCCTTGTGCGTGGAACTTTTTCTCTGCTCGCTCAAACGTCAAACCAAATGCCTTGCTACACAGGCCGTCAAGGTCTGCGATATCGCAATCCATAACGGCACACACATCATCAATAGCATTAAATGCCTGCATCAGCCCGCAGAATTGCTCTGCCTGCTCCTCGCTCCATGCAGTTACCTTTTTCGGTGGCCGTGCTTTTTTGGTGTACTTGCCACGCTTTTTACCTTGCTTTTTCTCCTCTGCCATTTATGCTCCTAAAAAGGCAAATCATCGTAAAGCCCTGCTTGCTTTTTCTTCTTGTTTTTCTTTTTGCGGATTGCTCTGCGAAGTCTGCCGCGTGCTCATACTCGACCATTCCAAGGGTATTCTCGTAGATTTTTGGACGCAAATATCGCTTATTTTCGATGCCGTCTTCTCGACTTTGAATTGCAACATCTGACAAAGAGAAATCGAGGTCAGCAGCAATGCTGCCAAAGTCTGACGGTAAGGAAAAATCAAGCATATAGGCTCCGTTTTTAAGAGAAAGAAAAAAAGAAAAACACCGCGCGTATCAAAATCCTGTGGGTGACCGCCGGTCTACCTGCGGTTTTGTTAATTCGGGGTTTACCCCCGGGGGTATTTCCGCCGTTTTTCCGTAAAAAACCGTTAACGACTTAATAAATGTATCACCACATTTCATCAGTTAGAGCCGCCTGCGCCCTAACATTTTTACCAAACCGCCCATGCGCTATGTCGTGCGCCGCATGAGACAACGGTATCAAGTTGCGAATCAAATTACCGTCGGCATCGAGCGCGAACTCTGAGAGCGCCCAGCCAGGATACTCGTCAACGTGCATCACGTGATGCACAGTCTCAGCCGGTACGTATCTGCTCGGCTCAAGACCAAGCTCGTACTGGCTCTCGCCGTGGAACTCAGCAAGTACTCGAGCGCGTAGCCGTCTCCAACGCGCGGAATTATAAAACGCTCTGTCGTGGCCGTTACGCTTTCGCTGCTCACGGAGGAGCGCATCAAGCTCCCAGTCATACCTTGGTACAATCATCTGTCTACCTAAAACAAAAGCCCTCACTCTCGTAAGGGCTTTTGCAACTCTCGATAAAAACAACCACGCTAACACAGTAGCACATATTGGCGTGACAAAGTGCGACAAAATGCGACAGGATTAGTACTCCTTAAGCAAACGCTTGTACTGCCTGTATATTTCACGATTGACTAAAACAATGTCTCTATCAGTCAAGGAATACTCATGGGCTCTTTTGAGAGCTTTACGAGCATCAGCAAGAGCATCTATCACCGGTAGAGCTTCATAGCCTATCTTATCGCGGTCTCCCCAGCTAGACACATGGTTAATAATCCACTCGGCGTTGTCATCAAGTATCTTGGCCTCAAACTTGCGCTCGAGTAAATCAAGTGATGTTGATATGCTTTCATACTCATCGCATAAATCGCGGTACTTGTCCTCGATATCCGTAAGCCGCTTGCTGATACACCAATCGGCAAATAGAATCGCCGTCATCTCAACAAGAACCACCACTGATAACACGGCATTAATCATCTCAATTCCTCCTCATTATCCTTGAGCCATACATACATACAGCGCAGATCGTCTACCACATCGGCAAGCCCTGAGCGCTGCACTCGTACCGAGACCGTGCCGACTGCATTACTCAGCGTGTAATAAGTGCTTGGTGCCGGTAGCCCCTCTATGTACTCTGTCGTAAAGGACAAGTGCATACACTCCGGTAACTCCGTCATTTTGTCTCCTCCTCGCGCTTGCTCTTACCATCACGCCTGTATGCTGCGTGGTCTTGCTCTTGCCTTTTATCGAGCTCGTCTTTGAGCTCTTGCGATATCTGATCGCCATACTCGCGGCGAATGTACTGTATCAACTTAGCAAGGGAGCGGAGATTGTCAGCAAGTGTGCGCCGATGTGGGAGTACTACCAGCACTCCATCAGCTCCGATAGTCGTGCTATCGAGACAATGCGCGTCTATCTTTTGTACGAGTACACCGTCTTGCACCTCATATCTTGGCGCCAAATTGCGCTTGAGGTATAACCCTTTAAGCGGCTCTGCGTGTACGCGATTACGTACTGCTTTTATTTTCGTCATTGAGTAGCAACTCCTTTACCATCTCTAACCTTTGCCAATCCGTATGCTTCGCACATATCGAGCGCCGTATCGGCGAACCTTTGACATGCTCGAGCGCTGTAATTCATGCTCTTTGAAACCTCTTGCCAGCTCATGGCCTTGAGGTAGCGAAGCTCCAGCGCGTCTGTGCACTCATAGCCTGCAAGCGCCAAAAGGCCGCTCTTACGGTCTCTCCCGTAAATGATGTCGTAAGCGGCATTGATGATCTCCACAAGCTCGCCCATGCGCTTGATGTATCGGCTCTCTGCATCAACTGCCTGCTCCACAGCAGGCATACCACTCTGCGCGGTGCCGTGCGCTATCGTGGGTTTTGAGTAATCGATGCCGCCTATATCCAGCCGATACGGCAAGCCCTCAAGCTTTGAGCGTATGCTTTGCAGCTCGCGTACCGCTTCTCGCGCCTGCTCGAAGTAATCCCGCGCGTAGCTCATAGCGCGCCAACTTGAGCTTTAATTTCGTCAAGAGCTATCTGATCGAGCATCAAAACCTTTGTGCCGATGCTCTTAGCAACTGCCTGCTCAAGCATAGAGCCGCAACTTTTTGGCGACCCGGGCAAGCATATAAGCGCGTCGTATTTGTTTTCCGTGAGGACATGGAGACATATCCGCATAGCGTCCTCCCAGCTTTTGTTCGCATCTATGACGGCCACCGGATTAAATACGACCTTAGCCCCTTCCTGACGCAGCCACTTTTCCACTGCATCAAAGGCAGGCTTGTTGCGATCCTCGATGCCGCTTACGGCTCCTGAGACAAAGTACCATCTGTCCTTAAAAACTCCATCTGCTTTCGCTTCACCCATCATCCACCCCATTCTTTTTTTCTCTCCTAAACCATTGAAACAAACGTTCGTCTATTACTAGTAAGGTTTAGTAGTAAGTCTTTTCTTTTCTTTTCTTTATCTTTGTATTACGACCGTATATACGCTAGTAATACGTTCGTAATACGACCGTATAAAACCGCAGGTATTCATTCCTTTTTTGACCACCTTTTAGCGATGGCTTTAGCGCCGGCGGCTCTCTTTTTTCCAACAATGAGCGCATTTTCAAGTAAACGCTCTGAGACGATTTTCCCCTCGCGCAAAGAGTCAGAATTGATAAGTCCGACATCTGCAAAACAGGAAAGATTCTTCTCCACTTCCTCGAAACTTTGACACCAGAGATAGTCCATAAGCGTCAATATGTCTTCGTCGTTTTTGTAGGAAAGAATGTGGCCGTCTGTGAGCGCCAGAGCCTCACAGAGCAACCAGAAAGTACATACACCCTCTTTTCCAAGCCGGAAGCGTACGCGCTTTATTTTCATGTCGTCATGAGCATTGGAATCGTGCAGGAAGCTCTCAAGCGGACGGGCAGCCATTGCGTCGCTGTCGTACAGTGGTTGTTTCTTCATGATTTCTCCTTTAAGCGGGAATGATGCAGTCGAGTATTTCTTCCGGTGTCATCGGACGTGGGTCTACGTAGTCGATGTCATCAAGTGGCATAACCTCGACCATATCCGGATAACCGTATGTAATGCCGTAGCGGATGCCTGAGTCCTCTGTATAGCCATATATGGCGCTTATGGTCTCAGTGCCACTCCGAAACTGTGTACGCTCGATTACATGGATGCCAGCGTCCCCACGATCCATGTAATCTGACTTGTCTTCCCACGAAATACGACGCGCGGAAAGCGCATCTCTTAAACGCTGCATTGGCTCAGATAGTTTCATAAAAAGTTATTCCTTTCTTGTAGTGGAGTAGATAATTACTTCTTATCTACTTTTGGAAAATGGAAACACTCTAAAAAGCTTTGTTTAACTCTTGCTTTTCTCCTTTTGCAAAAAGTGTCAAAAACGCTCCATTGCAAAAAATTGCAAATGGTTTGTAAAACTTAAGGTGCAGAATTAAAGGTCTGTGTAACGCGCTTTGCGGCCGTCTCGAAAGCTTCTGCGGCGGCTCGGTCTCGTCCCGGAAGTACGTGTGCATAGATCCTAAGTGTTGTTGCTTCGTCGGCGTGTCCCAAGCGCTCCGAGAGCGTCTTTAGATCCACGCCATTAGCAAGGCACCATGAAGCGTGCGTGTGCCGGAGCGTGTGGAAAGTAATGCCAGCAGGAAGCTCAAGAGAGCGCCTGAGAGCGGTAAACGCGCTTGATACCTTAGTAGGTCTCATAAACGCGCCTGTGACGCTTACAAGGGGTGTAGCGCCCTTTATAGCCACTCCCATACGCTTACCTTGCAGCTGTGAATACCTATCAATCAAAGCGAGGTCTGCGTCGGTGATGGAGACGTTTCTGTGACGTCTGCCCTTTGTCACGTCTCGACGGTACGGTTGGCGGCGTGGCTCCTCGATAACCGTGCCGGACACGTGAATATAGCGCTGCATGTGGTTTACATCTTGTCGGCGCAAGGCGCAGACCTCGCCGCAGCGCATACCGGTCTTTAAGGCAAGCCATGCCGCAAAGGCATAGACCGTCTCAAAGCTATACTCTTGAGCAGTAAAAGACTTATCCAGCACGCCTGTAATTGCTTTGTCTATCTCGGCAAAGCCCCACTCCTCCATCGAGACCGCCTCGTGTCGCTCTTGCGATGGTTTAGCGACATTGAAAAGCGGGTTTATCGAGCAAATGCCGGAGGCAACAAAGTAGTTGTAGGCACTCCTTAGGAATTGGTGGACGTTGATAACAGTATTGCGTGATAGCCCCGCTCCTCCGTCTTCTCGCGGTTTTAAGAGCTGCTGTTCAAATGCGGTAAAGTCCGCAGGTACAAGCGTGTCAACCGTGGCTCGTGGTAGATACTTTAAGATGTGGTTTTTGACAAAGCTTTGGTATTGTCTGATGGTGTTTGGGCTTGCGCCGTTGCGGCGCTTTAACTCCGTATACTCGCACAAAAGCTGCACCAGATTGGTACTCTTGACCTTGCCGTCGGCGGTAAGGTGAGCTGCCCACAGCTCGGCCATAGCCTGCGCTTCTTCTTCGGTTGTCGCTGCCGAAAAAGACGTGTAAGGCTGTATCAACTTGCCGCTAAAATCTCGCCCAAGATACAGACGGCAACACCATATTCCCTTAGCGTTACGCTTAACGATTGGTTTTAGCTGCATTTTTTACCGCTTTCGCTGCTCGCTCTTTCTCGTCCGCGAGTTGCCACTTACGCCATACGTCATAATGTTTTTCTGACATGAAATCCAAAAATGTCTGCTGATCTATGCCGTCTCCGGAGTCGTAATTGCCCCACACATCGTCATCAAACATTTCGTCTACGTAAGGCTTGCACCTGCTGCACGCGCGCCACTCGTAAATGAAGTCAACCTTGAGCGTAGAGGTTATGTATTTCTCGCCTGTATGTATCTCTTTGTCGCACCACGAACAGTGGTGCGTCTTGCGTGCTTTTACTTCATGTTGTGGATTAATTTCAATCATGATCATCGCTCCTCTCACCCCATGCGCAGAAGCCGTCTAAATTATCCTCTGGGATTACGAATCCAAAGCCATCGCAGATGTAGCCACAAAGCGGATTGTAATGCTGGTGGCTGCAATCTCGACATCTCACGATTGGTTCATCTGTGAGCCAATGCCCGCTGTTGCCGTCGGTACCAACGATGTATTCACCTTCTGTCATCGTGGCTCCTCTAGCTCATATGTTTGTTCAAAGACATCTGGCTTGCATGGATAAAGCTCACCTTTGACACCTTTAATAATCCAGTCGTTAGGACTTACTACCATCTCGCCCTCTAAGGTTTTAATGCACCAGCAGCTATCTCCATCTGCATCTCTTGTTTGACAGAAAATACCTGCTGCCTGTGCATCAACTAACCATTGAGGCGGTGTCATATCAGGTGTGTACTGCACGGCCTCAATTACTACAGGCTTCTTACGATATTTCATTGCTTCTCCTTTACGTCGCCAATGCAAATGTTTGATTGTCGATATAGTCCTCTGCCGGTAGAGCGGCTTGCTCTTGCGGCTCCCTCATAAAAAGTATCCAATGCGTCTTAGACGCTTTAGGGCGGCGATTACCGATGATTGGTTTTGCCGGACAAAGTGCCAGTACATCTTTAAGCGGGATATCACACTCGCACCACTTAAAGACAAGGACACCGTAGGGCTTGAGCACTCTCAGGCACTCGCGAAAGCCTTTGGCCAAGTCCTCGCGCCATGTGTGACTATCCAGGCTGCCGTAATAATCACTTCTCCAGCCGCGCTTACCGATAAGATGCGGCGGGTCAAAGATGACGAGGCTAAAACTTTCGTCCGGGAAAGGTAGCTCCCGGAAGTCGGCCACCATATCAGGGCTGACATCAAGCGTCCTGCCATTGAGAAGTACCGGATGTCGCGGATGTGCGTCGCACTTAAGTACGCGCGCATCCTCTTTGTCAAAGTAAAAACTACGTGGCCCGCAGGCCACGTCTAGGACTGGTGGTAAAGTCATCATCTCACCGCCTGTATGATCTCTTGTACAAGCATGCCTTGCGGATGTAAGCACCAGCCGAGGGCACTGTTTGCAAAAATCAGGAGCGGCACAAAAAGGAAGATTACAGCTATCACACAAAACGCTATTGCTACCCCAAGACACTCCCGCTGTGGTCGGCTGCATCGCTTATATAAGTGAGCGAGCAATACAAGAGCTACGACAAAAGCTGCTAAAAGGACGCCAAATACAGCTACTGCATAAATCGATTGCATGACTCTCAGTTGTGCATACTGCTCAATAGCTGATGCCGTGATGTCATAGGCTGTGCCGAGTCGCTTTGATAGCTCGTCAATGACTTTGGCAAGTATTTGGTCACTCATCCTTACTCACCACCACTCGTGAACCACAGTTGGGACAATACTTAGTCTCGTCAAGATGTGTACCATGTGGTAGCTCATATCCGCACGACTGACACACGATGTATTCCATGCAAAAATCAAGGTCTAGCTCGCATGTAGGGTCTATGAGGTCGGCTAAACGGTCAAAGAAAGGCTCAAAGGTACGGCCTGTATCCTGTGTACCTATGATGTGATCGATTGTACAAAACGCTGAACGTATGCTTGAGGCACTATCGCCGTCTAGCTCTCGCCCGGCCTCCCGCAGCTTTACTGTTACCTCATGGCGCTCTTCTGGAGTAATGCAATCACTCATTGCCTACCTTCCTTCATAATTTTGAGTTCCGTCTCAAGCAGGAATGCCATCTCAGCCCATTTTCTAAGCCGCAAGACAGTTACACTGACTGCGCCTGTGTAGTGTCCGTTTTGATCACACCACCCGCACGCACTCCTTAGGTCATTGCTAAGAGTATGATCAGGTATAATTTCAGCCTTAATATCACTACGCATAAATGCTCACCACCCTTGCGCCGCAGTACGGGCAATAATTAGGCTCGGTCACATCTCCACACCAGCCACAGGCAGAGCATGCAAAGTCGTAGCCATCGCCATTAGTGCCTTCTTCACCGCCGAAGTCGTGACATGTAGGGTCTATGATGTCTGCGAGCAGCTCATAGACGTCCTCCGGCTCGCGAAACGTGTTCACGGGGTCCGCGATGCTGATGGCATCACAGATGCTCTCAACAATCTCTTCGCGGTAGTAGGTCCTGTGCCGCAATTCCCGCAGCTTTGCTGCTACCTCTTGGCGCTCAGTCATTGCTACCACCTAGCTTTCTTAGCTCCATAGCAATATCTTGGAGCTTGAGACTGGCAGCAGCGTCATTAAGACAATGTGTAATGTCCTCTATGGCACGTGCTATGCTTTCATGATCGCTGATAGGGTCAGCGTGGGTAACCAATTCCGGTGAACTCCAGCTAATGAGCTTCTCTGGTATCTCATAAACGATACGAGTCATAGTCTCATATATCTTTATAGCTTTAACTGTCCTTTTTGCTCCATGACACAACACGGTGTCCCCGATGCGTATCGGTACGCCGTTTTTATCAAGCGGCAACTCGACCATGTCTGACGTGTCGCAAAGGTCATTGATAACCAAACTCATCTTTTTATAATCATCATCGACAGGAGTGTTATTAGGGATAAGATCTCCCGTCAAGACAAAATAAGGGTTATCGCGCTCTTTCTTGCCATTAACCCTTTGCGCTCTCTTAGCGATTTCCTCGCGCTCTTGTTTAGCGAGCATCATTAACTCCTCAATTTGTAATTATTCCAACCAACTTTTAACCGTGGCATCCCAGTGATTTTTGTTTCCGACTCCTACGAGCCACTTCTCATAAGTCCCTTTAAGCTCGATAGGACAGCGAATAATGATTGAGTGGGGTGCGTTGCCACCTGATGGGGCGAGTAGCCTTACAACCGCTTCCTTTGGCTCTTGATGTGACGAGCGCCCTTTGAGCTCTGCAAGCTCCTCAGGTGTCACAACGCCTGAAAATACGGTATCCATAGCTAATCCCATCTCTTTCATGCGCACTCCTCAGATTTGAGCTGCTTATAAAGCCAGCAAAGGCACACGGCTATAGCAGCAAAAATGGCTATCATCACCGCAAAAAACAGGCCATTTGGTATATCGATACTCTCGACAATGCCCGGGATAAAAGCTGCACCAAAAATCACTATGCAGCCAATAAATCCGTCTCTAGTCATCGATAACCACCTCCGCGCAGTAGCGGTCAACGAAATATGCCTGACCTTTTCCGGTTACAAGTGGAGTCTTTTGGATGGTCGTGCTACCGTCGGCATGGCCGATTACGGTCTCTTTGATACGGAATAGCCCCATATCCATGGCGCGCTGCGTCGGAACATTGCGCGAGCGGCCAAAGCTGCATAAATAGCCATCAGAGCGCAAGCGCTCAAATAGTCGGTTTTGCCCGATGTTAAGGCCGTTTTGGCGCATGATCTTAGCCAGAGAACCAACGAGAATGCAGCCATCAGATGCGGCTACTGCATCAGCAAAGCGAGCGCGTGGTGCCAGCTCCTCTATCTGCTGTTTTTGGCGCCGCATTGTCTCGTCTGCGATTTTAAGGGCGCGGGCGAGGATTACTTCGGGCGGCTCGTTGACTTCAGCAGCGATATATCCGCCGTCGCGATGTATCGCAGGTAGAACTTCATGCGTCACCCAGCGCTTATACGCCTTAGCCCCGGGCTTGCGAGACGATAAAACAAGCGACAAAAGCCCCGGAAGCGAAACAATAGTCATGTCCTGAGCACCGCCAACGGTGTGCGTTGAACGCACTGCCTTTTCGTCATCGTCTAGGCGGCGGGTAGCCGTCCTGTCCAAACCAAGAGAATCAGTAACATCTTTTGCCACAAACCACGGCTCACCGTTGATTGTAGTGGTACGCAACTGACCGAACTCGTCGCTTGTAAAAACTGTTAATGACATACACGCCTCCTAAACATTGAAAGGCTTAATAGACGCAGCCCATGCAAGGACAGCGTCTCGGTGATAGCGGTTGTTTTTAACTCCTGGAAGATGTAGCGCAGGAAGGGGGTCAATCTCACGTTTAGTCCACTCGCGTATACGCTCCTGATGTACACCAAAAAGACGCGCGACCTCGGGAACCGTAAGGAATACATGATTGATAGGCACTTGTATTACCGTCAGTTCTTCCTTATCAGCTGGTATAATTACAGAGTCCATAGGGGACACCTTTCGGACAAGCCCTTACGCAGTTGCGCCTGTGTGAGGGCAATTTAATTTAGATATAAAGTTCCTGACGGTTCTTCTCATGAGAGCCGACAACATGCATCCTGCAGGCGCTGCCGGCTCCCCCGGTTTGCGTCAAGGATGGGTATGCGATTTTCAAGGTGCAAAATTACAAAAAGAGCATCGTGAAGAGTTTGTTTAATCAACATCAAGTGGCAAAAAAATATCGCTAACGCGAGTTCCAAGGAAATCGCATACAATTTTTGCTTGCTCAAATGTCATCTTTTCTTGATTTTTTTCATAGAACGAATAGGTTTGACGAGATATTCCTAGTTTTGCGGCAACGGCAGACTGCTTGACGCCTTTTGCCTCTCTGTATTCTTTCAACCTTGGCATGAAAGCCCCCTTTCGCTTAGTAGGTTAATTAAACAAACGTTGATTGTCAAGCTAATTTTACTAAAATGGTAAGAAAAACAAACATATACGAGAAAGACAACAGAAATGTCACTCGCTTCAAACATCAAGTATTACCGCCAGCGTGAAAACTTAACGCAAGAAGAACTCGCCGAGAAGGTTGACGTTGCACGCTCAACAGTTACTCAATGGGAGACCGGTTGGTCTCAACCAAGAATGGGGGCTATTCAGAGAATAGCTTCGGTGCTCAATGTTTCAGTTAGTGACCTTGTTGCCGACAGCATTTCCATGAATAGTACTTCTCGCCCTGCTGCTTCTATCACACCTACACCTTCAAGGGTTGCCTATGCGCCGCTGCTTGGTCGTGTGCATGCCGGAGACGCTCAAGAGCCCGTTATGCTTGAAGAGAAGATATCAGCTCCTTATGAAGTGATTCAGCACCGGCCTCACGCTTACTTCCTAGAGGTTGAGGGAATGTGTATGGGCAATGTATATCCTGAGGGCTGCTATGTTCTCGTAGACCCGGATGTAGTGCCGCAGAACGGCTCTATCGCCGTCGTGTCTATTGATGGAGCGGATTACGTTATGAGACGGATGTTTCGAGGTGCAAATACGCTCGTACTGTCGCCTGATACGTATGTGGAGGGTTTTGAGGATATTGTTGTGAGTAATCCGGATGATCATGAAGTGAAGTTCGCTGGAGCGGTTGTATGGTTCCAAGCGGCTAAGGAAATGGAGTAGATGGGGAGCATAGATGGATAGAATGTTGAGCCGAGGTTCTAACTACTATAAGAGACTCCTTGCGATACCTGCAGAGAAAATCCTTTGCATAGATACAGAGACAACCGGACTTGACCCTAGAAAAGATGAGATCATACAGCTATCTATGATAGATGGTCATGGGAAGAGCATCTTTGAGTCGCTTATATGTCCGCCTACACGAAAAAGATGGCCTAATGCTCAAGAAATCAATGGCATTACACCTAAAATGGTTAAAGGAAAGCCGGAACTTGAAGAAGTTGCTGATCAGGTGCAGGAAGCTATAAATGCAGCCGATCTTATCGTTGGATACAACCTGCCTTTCGATATTTCTATGATGGAGGCAGAGGGCTTTGATTTCTCCGATAAAGAACAATACGATTTGATGGAAGACTATGCGCAGGTTTTTGGAAGATGGAGCAGCGCTAAAGATGATTATCTTTGGACGAAGCTTACTACAGCAGCAAAGCACTATGGGATTAAGTTTGCCGCACATGATGCAGGGGAAGATGCGAGAGCAACTATAAAGCTCTTCTATGCAATGCTTTCCGATCCTGAGTTCATGGCGGCGGCTGTAGCTAAAGATAGAGCTTATGTGAAAATACAAAAAGAAACAGAGAGAGCCACTCAAGAACAAAAGGTACAAAAGACAACTTGTCTTATCGTAGTGATAATTTTGATGGTTTTCTTCGGAATAATTATTCTGAGTATTATATCTTGGCTCTCTTCCTGTGTTCGCTTGCTCGGGTAAAGTTAGGGATACATTGTGTCTATTGACAAGCTCCCATCGGGTAAGTGGCGCGTTCGCGTTGAAATGGGACACGATAGCTCCGGCAAGAGGCTACGTGCGCAAAGAGTAGTGCCAACAAAAAAAGAAGCAAAAGCTGTAGAGCATATGCTCTCTGAACTTCACAGAACTGATGCGCTCATTAGAGAGCGTATCAGGTTTGATGATTTTGTATGGCAGTATTATCTACCATACACGTCAGAAAGAGTGCGCTATACAACCCTAGCGGCCTATAAAAGAGACATTGGGCATCTTCTGCCCGCCTTTGGCCATATGATGGTCGACGAAATCGATAAAGTACACATACAGTCGCTTATAAACACTTCCAGCACGTATAAGGTTGCGAAGAACTCAAGGGATTGTTTGCGGCAGATACTCAACTATGCCGTTGAACTTGGATTCATAAAAATCAATCCGGCAAGAGCAAAGTTTGATTTTCCTGCTCCTGAAATATATCCAGAAGAGCACAACGGAACTTGGCTAACGACATTCGAGCAACACGATCTATTTTTGGCCAAGATAGACCATCCAAGATTTAAGCTTGTCGCCGAACTCGGCCTGGGGCTTGGTCTGAGGCGTGGTGAAATCTTTGGACTGGATTGGGAGGATATAGACCTCGAGAAACGCATCGTCCACATTCAAAGGACGTATGCCCGCCAGGAGCACAAACACGAGTTAATGTCTCCTAAAACTAAAAAGAGCAACAGATATATTCCACTTAGAAAAGAACTGGCTTACTACCTATCCAAAGAATACGAGTTGAGGGGACATCCAACCGGTGCTGTAGTGGTTAGTCCTAATAAGAGACGATCAAATCCAGTTTCAACCTCACAGGGTTGGTTGAAATACTTACGAGAAAACAACCTTGAAGAGGTAAGTATCTTAAATATGCGTCATAGTTTCGCCACAGCTTGCATGAATGCCGGAATGGATGTTACAAAGGTTTCTAAGTTGCTCGGCCATACGAACATCACAACCACAGTGAGTAGGTATGTACGATACAAGCCCGAGGATATGGTGAAAGATTTTGACGCTCTTTTTGAATAAAAGAGAAAGATTTTGGGTCACGTATGGGTCAGAGCATAAATATTTCATTTGGAAAACGGCAGTTAGAATAGTCTATAAATGAATCTGAAAGGTTTTGTTCTCGGTTTTCGAATCCCCAGCTCTCCGCCATTTTAATTTCATGTGTCTCTGTCTGAACCTACCGTAAACTCAGACAGAGATATTTTTATCTAACCATACCGTTCTTCTTTTCTTTATCATCCTCTCAATACCTCTCTTTCCCAAAACCACATTTCAGAGAAGCTGAAATGGTTCCCTCTATCTCCCCTACAGGTATTGACTCTAACTTTTTTCGTGAAAACACTTGCATTTTACAAACAGGTCTGTCATATTGTTAGCGCACGCGGCGTTACCTCAGCTGGATAGAGGACCTGACTACGAATCAGGGCGTCATAGGTTCGAATCCTATACGCCGCACCATTGAATTTTAAGGCTCCTAAACGGGAGCCTTTTTTATACAAAATATCAGTTACTTTTACAGATGCCCCTCTTACAATTCTCTCAGACAACAATCACTTTCAGAACCTAGACTCTTATAGGTATAGTGAATGCTTTGTGCGTCACAGATATCAAGAATATCTGCAATGCATTCCGTCTTCTCTGCAACCAACTGCCAAAATAAATCTTCAGAGGACTGACGTCCATACCGAGACTCTAAAGCATCTTTGAGCTGCAGAGCGCTTGTATCGTCTAGCAGCAAGTAAGAAACATGCTCGTCTTCACCAAAACCAACCTGAGAGGGATGGCCGGATACATACGCTCTCAAGGTAAGAGATCCGTCTTGAGACCGCTTGATGGTTAATTCTTCTTTGTCTGGGATATCGTGCTTCATGTACGTCTTCCTCTCTCTTGGTTCTCTATATCCCATTTTAGCATATTTAGAACATAAGTTCTATGAAATCTCAAAATTCTGTCCTCTTCCGGACTGCGTTACATACGCTACAGTTACACATGCCCAGCCGAAATAATTTTCTATTTTGTTTACCGAGAACAAAGGTATCGTCGAGACTTCGGTCATTTTTATGGAGCTTCAAAAGTCCTCATGAAAGTCTTTTTTAGTCTTCAGGTCGGATGACTTCAACACCGCCCATGTATGGAACAAGCGCTTCGGGAACGGTTACGGAACCGTCCTCATTTTGATAATTCTCAAGAATGGCAGCCATGGTACGCCCAACCGCAAGGCCGGAACCATTCAATGTGTGCACGAGCTGTGTCCCTTTGACCGCAGGATCCTTAAAGCGGATGCCTGCACGTCTTGCTTGAAAATCCTTGCAATTTGAACAAGAAGAAATCTCTTTATAGTTGTTGTAGCTGGGAAGCCACACTTCAATGTCATAACATTTTGCCGCAGAAAATCCCAAATCTCCCGTACAAAGTGTTACCACATGATACGGAAGTTTAAGCAACTGGAGGATCTTCTCGGCCTCTGTAACCATGGACTCAAGCTGATTCATGGAATCTTCCGGCTTGGAAAACTTTACCATCTCAACCTTATCGAACTCGTGGACTCGGATAATTCCACGCGTATCTCGTCCCGCCGATCCTGCCTCCTCACGGAAACACGGTGTAAATGCCGTGTAGAGAAGTGGCAACTGGTCTGCGTCAAGAATCTCTCCACGATGGATATTGGTAAGTTGAACCTCCGCAGTTGGAATGAGATAAAGGTCGGGTTGTACGTGATAGAGATCATCCTCAAACTTGGGAAGCTGGCCTGTTCCAAAGAGCGAATCATGATTGGTGATGACCGGCGGCCAAAATTCCTTAAAACCGGCTTTATTGTGCTGGTCAATCATAAAGTTGATAAGCGCGCGCTCCATACGGGCACCAAGTCCACCAAGAAGATAGAACCGTGTTCCGGCAAGCTTTACGCCCCTATCAAAGTCAATAATCCCCAAGTCAACGCCGAGATCCCAATGTGCTTTAGGTTCAAAATCAAATTCAGTCGGGGTACCCCAGCGGCGAACTTCAGGATTGTCGGAATCATCAACGCCATACGGCACCGACTCATCCGGAATGTTTGGAATCGCAGCCACAAGCGCCGTCAGCTCTTCTTCAACGCTACCGCGACGCTGATCAAGCTCGGCTATGCGCTCCTTGTTGGCGCTAACCTGCTGCTTTGCTGCCTCAGCTTCATCCTTTTTACCCTCACGCATAAAAAGGCCGATTTGTTTTGAGATGGCATTGCGCTCTGCCTGCAAACTTTCAACCTCAGCAATAACCGAACGACGCTCGGCATCAAGCTCAAAGAACTTCTCACGATCCCAATGGGCATTTTGACGAGATGCACAGGCAGCATCAATTACATCGGGGTTCTCACGAACAAACTTGATGTCAAGCATTCAATATCTCCTTGAACGACAATAATGTGTGTCTGATGTAACACAGATTCTATTTTTGCACAGTTATATTTCCGGTTGCAATTTTTCAAGTATATACTTGTAATGCTCGATATAAAGCAACACTTCTCTTTTGGAGTTTTTGTATGAATGCAATTGGTGATCTTTTTACATGGCTCTTTACCGATCAAACCGGCGTTTTGTGCCTTGTCGGCGGGGGAATCCTCTTCTTTCTCCTTATCTCGCTTGTTCTTGAGCGCAGAACAAAAAGGCGCTATTACAACCACGAGAAGAGCGATGATGACTGGAGCCTCTTTGACGATGACGAGCCATCGGACTCCGATAAAGCATAAAGAAAAAGCCCCGAGTCGGGGCTTCATATAAAAAATGGTGCGGGCGAAGGGACTTGAACCCCCACGGGCTGTTGCCCATATGCACCTGAAGCATACGCGTCTGCCAATTCCGCCACGCCCGCATGCTCGGCAATAATACTACATTTTCTGCTTTTCTTGCATGGGATTCTTCCATAAACTTGTAAACGAACATTTAGGAGTAAAATAACGCTTGTCACAGGCGACACATACACTTTAAACACACAAGGAGCCGCCGTGAGAGACACCGGATCTACTCATATTACGCAATATACCAAGCGCAGGAGGGCTATCGTTCCTGCAGATCAGATATCTGATGCCTCTGAGACGGATCAACCTGAGATGCTTCTTGGCCGCTACCGCGTGCTCGCGCGTTGTGGACATGGCGGGTTTGGTACCGTATGCACATGCTGGGACACGCGTCTCCAACGCCGAGTTGCAATAAAACGTATGCCCTTGACCGATATCGCCGACCATCAGGGTATTCTTACTTCAACGATTGATGAAGCGCTCGCAGAAGCGCGGACGGCTTGTCTTCTGGCGCACCCCAATATCGTGAGCGTTCACGATTTTGAATCGGATGAAGCATATGCATATCTCGTTATGGAGTTTGTTGACGGTCTCAATCTTTCGGAACTGCTCGCCCGTGTAGAAGGCGGCGCGCTTACCCATGACGAGCTTGCCCATGTTGTCGCTTCTCTTGGACGCGCCCTCGCGTATGCGCATGAAAACGGTGTTCTGCACCTGGATATCAAGCCCACCAACGTCATGATTGACAGACAAGGTACGGTAAAGCTTGCAGACTTTGGCATGGCCACTCTTGCCTCCGCTACAGGCTACGGCGACGCACGAGGGGGCACCGTGGGCTACATGCCTCCCGAACAAATAGAGGGGTTTCTCGTCGATGAGCGCGCCGACGTCTTCTCACTTGCGGCCGTAGTGCGACAAGCACTAACCGGTCATAATATATATGCCGGTAAAAGTGCAAAAGAATCTCTCGCCAAGATACTCAAACAACCGCATACGCTTGAGACAGAAGATCCAACCCTATCCCGCGCGGCAATTGACGAGCTGAACCAGGCACTCTCTTTTGACAGCGCTCGCAGACCAGCTGATGTAGCCGAGTTCAGTAACAACCTTTCATACGAACTGGGCGACAAGACCGCCGGCGAGAAGAGCTTGCGGGAATTAATAGGACAAACCAGAGAGGAAGAAGACGGACCGTTAGACGATACCCGTCTGCCGCTTGACGTTCGGTATCCCCGGCTTTTCTCGGCTCTTTCACGTATCGCATCAGCCGCTACAACCGCGCTGCTTGTATTTCCCCTGCTCAAATCCCTGGTGCCTGAATCCATGTCTTTCCAACTCACGGGTGTTGTACTGTCTGCAGCAGCCGCGGCGCTCTGGACCCCTTTAGGTTCGGCTTTGGTGCTTTCGGCTTTTATATATGCACTCGCATCCATAAGTCCTACAAGTACATCGTTTCCCCTTGCGGCAGTCTCCACGCTTCTCTCCGGTACATGGTGGATACTCGCGGGAAGGACAAATCGTTTTGCCACAAGCGCCGGACTTTTTCCGGCCCTCTTCCCTATGTGTGTTGCAGCTCCGGGACTTGCAGGAGCGACTCTAAAACCCCTGCCTGCATGTCTTACGGGAGCTTTTGGGTATCTTTTTGGCATCGCCTTCTCAAAAGCCATGCCTCTGCAATTTGCGGCAACTCCCCTCTTTTTTGATTTATTGTCCGCCATGAGCCGGGCTTCATTTTGGATTATGTGTTTAGGCTGTGCTTTGTCATCATACGCGGCAGCGCTCGTAAGTAAGAAAAGAAGTCGTATTCGCATGGTTTTCGGACAGATCGTTGGGCTTGTTCTCTTTTTAGGTACGATTTTTTTAGCTTCTTACGTGGAAAATAAAAGTTTTTTGCCTAGTGTCAACTGGGTTCCCATCATTTTTGCGGTAACCTTGTGTGTACTTGTATGCATAGTAATTGTCCTGACAGGCCCACATTCGTACGGCCGTGAAGGCGAGGATATGAATGAGCTTTATTAGTGATTTTGAAGATCGTATCGGTTCTGTCTTTGGTTCTGCACCACAGGGATACGCAGAGCCGTTCTCTTTTAAGAAGCTCGCAAAGCGTGCGGCTAAAGAGATGGAACATGAAACGTACGAGATTGACGGCATAGACACCGCTCCGGCTCTCTATACCATCTTGGTCTCTCCTACCGACGACTCGCTCATGCGTCCCTTGTACGCTGATTTGACCGCCGAAGTTGCGGCCTTTGTGGCTGCACAAGCGGAGCGTAGAAACTACATCTTCGTAGGAACGCCGCTGGTGCGCTTTATGGTAGATCCATCTCTTAAATCAGGGAAATTTGCGGTCTTTGCCGAGAACATCGACAGCACCACGCTCGATCGTCTCCGCGACGAAGAACGCGCCTTTCTCGGCGGCAATTCAAGCGTCGGCGGTGCAGCGGCTGTTCTCCCCAATAAAAATCGAGCTCCCCATGGTCCTGCTCGCCAAGCCGGGGTGTCTCTGCAGCACGTCTCGGCGGCGGCCGTTCCCTCTATACCGGATGCGCCCTTGTATCCGGAGTCCCCTTCCGATCCACCCGCCGGATTTACCGGTACGGATGCCGGTCTTGCGGTAATGCCGATGGACTTTGTGGAGGCAGAAGGTTCCATCCCCGTAGTTTCAGCCGCCGAATCAACCCCCATGCCCGTTCTTACCAATATTGACGGCGCTGCGGATAACATTCCCCCCGTTGCGGCCATTCCTACGGCATCTCCTGTTCCAAGTACCCAACGTCGTCAGATGCCATCCGATCCACGTCGTTCAATCGGCCACAATACCGGTCGGGCGCTTGATCCACAAAACCAAACTCCTTTCTGCATCCTGATAGACCGCCAAAGTGGACGTTCATATCGGGTTGAAGCACCGACTGCTATTATCGGTCGCGAGCGCTCCCAGGCAGATGTGGTATTGCGTGATCCCAATGTTTCACGCCGCCACGCCGAACTGCGGTATGATGGTCGTCATTGGCATATCGCAGACTTGCGTTCAACAAACGGAACGCTTGTAAACGATATCGATGTCGATGAGATTATTCTGCACGATGGAGACCTTATCACCGTTGGTCTCGTGAACCTCGAGTTCCGGGAGAACTAATGATTGACCTTGTGTTATTCGCAGGACGCGTCCTTCTTGTTATCCTCCTTTACGTGTTTCTCTTTGCGGTTATGCGCACGGGAATTGGATTGGTACGCGGACAGCGTAAAGATGGTGCCATCTGGTATGTTGATGTCGAGAAGGGCATTCGCTCGTTGCGCGGACTTCATGCGGACATCTTGGGACCTGTGGTGATAGGCCGGTCCCCCTCATCCGATATCGTTGTCGATGAGCCGTATGTTTCCGCTTCACATGCACGTTTTACGTTGCAGGGTCCCGCTCTTGTTCTTGAAGATCTTGGATCCACCAACGGCACAATGGTAAACGGCCACATTATCGAACAACCGGTTACTCTTCGCGAAAATGATGAGGTGCAGGTCGGCGATGTAATCATGCGTGTGGGACGTCGATAAGAGCAGCGATGGGAACACCTGAGAACACAGTCGACAAAACGCCTGCCGCAGAGCCTGTACACGCTCCGGGAAGATGCGAGCTCTCCCTTGAAGGAAGAACGGATACAGAGTTTATCAGTGGATCCAACTCTTTCATATCATGGGGAGCCCGCTCTGACGTGGGCCTCGTACGCGAGCACAACGAAGACTCGTTTCTTCTGCGCACACCTCTCTTTGCGGTCTGCGACGGCATGGGCGGTCATGCCGCCGGAGAAGTGGCAAGTTCCATCGCCGTAAAAGTTATCGGCGAGGAGGCTCCCAACACGGCCGACGACGTCCTTCTTGGTGCGGCAATTGAAGCCGCCAATCAAGCCGTCATTGAAGCCCCCCAAAAAGGCATCGGAAAGGCCGGCATGGGCTCTACCGCTTCGGCCATTTTTATTGAAGGCAACCAGATGGCCGTTGCGCACGTAGGCGATTCTCGCATTTACCTACTCCATCACGGCACATTGGTACGAGTTACCCATGATCATAGCTACGTAGAAGAACTGGTGGATTCGGGTCAGATTACCGCCGATGAAGCCCGCAATCACCCTTCGCGCTCCGTCGTAACACGTGCGCTGGGCTCCGATCCGGAAATGTATGCCGATCATTTTACCTTGGAAGTTTCTGACGGGGACCGCATCATTCTTTGTTCCGACGGTCTTTCCAGCATGATACTTGACGACGAGATAGAGTCCATTGCCGTCTCCAACATCACTCCGCAAAACGCTGCGGACAGCCTTGTTTCGGCGGCCCTTACCGCCGGAGGAGCGGATAACATCACGGTTATTGTGGTCGATATTCTCGATGACGGCCTTGTCGAGAAGAACCGCCGCCGCTTTACTCGCGGTATTCTCGCAACCTCCATATCCATCATTGCTCTTCTTGTCGTCTCCTTGGTTATCGCCGTGCTCTTTATCAGAAGTGAATACTACATAGGCATAAACGGTTCTACCGTTGCCATCTACCAGGGAGTTCCTTCAAAAATAGCCGGAGTTCCATTATCAAATTTGATAGATACCACTACCATCGAAGTAAAGAATCTTCCACAATCCGTACAAGATAAGCTGGCGTTGGGAATTCGCGTTAAAGATGAAACGGAGGCGCGCGAAACCGTCGAAGACTATCGTGAACAGATCAACGATGCCGACATAAAGGCGGCCAAACGTGCTGACGACGCAAAATCAGAAGGCGAGCCCACCGGTGAGACTGAAACAACCGCACCGAATGCCTCTTCACAAAACTCGGGAGGTGAGTAGAAGTGGAGACGTCTCGAAACTCTCGCAGAAACATCGAGCTGGTACTGCTTATTCTTGCCGCTGTCCCCATGTTTCTTCTCTACGCCATGTATATGGTCACTTCAAAATCAGAGGTTAATCTTTCCTCCATGGCAACGCCCATTGCCCTTTTTGTTGCGTTTACCGTTGCGCACATTGCAAACAGAATCTTAGCGCCTGCTGCCGATCCTGCAATTTTGCCTATCGTATTTGCGCTTTCCGGCATAGGGATCACGTTTGTAACACGACTTGCACCTACCGCTGCGCCAAATCAAATCCTTTGGCTTTTTGTGTCGGTTGTTGCCATGATTGTAACTTTGGCCGTTATACGCGATCTCGATACCCTCGCACGCTACAAATACACCATAGGCTTTATAGGAGTTATTTTGCTCCTCTTGCCCATGGCAATAGGACAGGAGCGCTGGGGGTCTAAACTTTGGCTTTCCTTCGGCTCATTCACCTTCCAACCGGGAGAAATCGCAAAAATAGCACTCGTTCTCTTTCTTGCCTTTTACCTTGGAATAAACCGAGAAGCCCTGTCCGTCTCCATGCGCAAAATTGGACCGTTTCGTCTCCCGCGCCTGAAGATGTTGCTTCCTCTTTTTATCATGTGGGGCATAAGTCTTCTTATAGTTATTTTTGAAAGAGACCTCGGAAGCGCTCTTCTTTTCTTTATCTTCTTCGTCATAATGCTCTATGTTGCCACGGGCCGTGTGAGCTATGTCCTTGTCAGCCTTCTCCTTTTGGCTCTAGGCGGCATTGTCTTGTACCACTTCTTCGGCCATGTCCAGCAGCGCGTGGATATCTGGCTCAATCCTTTTAAAGACCCATCGGGCGACGGTTTTCAGATTGTGCAGTCGCTTTACTCCATCGCCGATGGCGGCCTTTCCGGCGTCGGTATCGGCAAGGGACTCCCCACCTATATTCCCGTTGTTGAATCGGACTTCATTTTCTCCGCTATCAGCGAAGAAATGGGCCTGTTTGGCGCAAGTGCAATCATCATGCTCTTTATCCTTCTGGGCATCCGTGGTCTTGCTACTGCCGCTCGTGCAAAATCGGACGCTTCGGCATTTGCGGCAGCGGGACTTATAAGCGTCCTCGTTTTCCAGGCATTCTTGATTATCGGGGGCGTCACCAAACTTCTGCCTTTAACGGGCGTTACTCTGCCTTTCATGAGTCAGGGCGGCTCATCCCTTCTCTCCAGCTTCATTATTGTTGCTCTCCTTCTTCGTGCGGGAGACGAAGGAACTGGACATGAAACTGAGCTTAAATCGAGCAGTCCCGCAAACGAGCAGCACCTTGCCATTTCTGCCGGCGGAGCCCATGCAAGTAACATACTTCACGGATTGCACGCGCGCGGCGGCTTTGATATCCAAACGGAAGAATCGGGCGTATTGGGACGCATTGCTCTCGGTAAGCGCTTGACCTCATTGATTACGGTTTTTGCCGTCCTTTTTGCCGTCCTTCTCGGCAATCTTACCTATCTGATGACCATCGATGCACCGCATATTCAATCTCTCTCCACCAACAACCACACCATTACCAAAAGCGCACATGTTCAGCGCGGATCCATTATCACATCTGACGGAGTGACTCTCGCAGAGAGTGTAAAGCAAGACGACGGGACCTATGTACGCACTTATCCGCAAGACGGCATGGCCGCTCATACCGTAGGCTATATCTCCACGCAATACGGAACTTCCGGAATTGAACAGACCATGAACGAAACCCTCACGGGCCACTCCTCTCACTCTGACTGGAAAGGCGCACTCTATTCCATGGCAGGAGTCACCACACCGGGATCTTCGGTGGTACTTACAATCAATTCGCAAATGCAGGCTGCCGTAGAGCAGATTCTCGAAGGTCATACCGGATCTGTCGTTGTGATGGATCCTTCTACAGGCGCAATCCTTGCAAAGGCTTCTTCTCCTTCATATAAACAGTCGGAGCTTGCAAGCGCCATCTCATCGGATAGTGGCAGCGAGCTTGTTGATCGGAGTACCCAATCTCTCTATTCTCCCGGATCTTCCTTTAAAACCATTACGCTCTCAGCGGCACTTGATACCAATACCACCACTCTTGATACCAAATATGATGCACCTGGCGTTATGGACCTTGGGGGCGGAACCATCCATAACTATGCCAATGAAGATATGGGCAACATCACCCTCAGTGAGGCCTTTGCTCGCTCTTCAAATACCGCCCTCGCACAAGTTGGAACTCAACTGGGAGCTCAAAATCTTGTCAGTTATGCCAATGGCTTTGGCTACGGAAAAGAGCTTGGGCAAGATTTCTATACCACGCCTTCTCTCATGCCTAATCCGTCGGAAATGACCGAATGGGAACTTGGTTGGTCCTCTTGCGGTCTTCCTGTTGGACAGCATGAAAGCCCCGCAGGTCCTCAGACGACCGTTATGCAAAATGCCGTTGTCGCTTCGGCAATTGCAAACGGCGGTGTCGTTATGAATCCGTATGTGGTTGACCACATTCTCTCTCCTGAGGGCACCGTGGTATCAACTACTTCCCCGCACTCTTTGGGGCAGGTTGTTTCCGCTGAAACTGCCGGAAAGGTTCGCGAGGCCATGCTTGGTGTCGTTGAGCATGGAACCGGCATGGGCGCCCGTGTACAGGGTACCCGCGTCGCAGGAAAAACCGGTACGGCCGATGTTGAAAACGGTAATTTCAACTCCTTTTTTATCGGTTTTGCTCCGTATGAAAAACCTTCGCTCGTGGTTTCGGTTGTCATTGAGGGTAATGGAGAGAATGTTCTTGGCGAGGGTGCAAAGGTTGGTGGACAGGTTATTGCAAAATGCCTGCAGATTCAATCACTTGGAGCGGCCTCATGATGTTTTGTAAGGTTTTACAAGATGCGCTTCTCAGCCTCAAACGGCGTTTAGTTAGCTAAGATTGCAAGCAAGAAGCTCTGTGTACTGATAGGAGAGTATATGCCAGGTAGAATGCTCGGTGGGCGTTACCAGGTTCAAGACAAGATTGGTACGGGTGGTATGGCCACCGTATACCGAGGACAAGATGAAGTTTTGGGACGCACGGTAGCCATCAAAACAATGCTGCCACAGTATGCCAATGATCCTTCGTTTGCCGCCCGCTTTAAGCAGGAGGCTCAAGCAGCTGCAGCACTCTCGAGCCCTTATATCGTATCCGTGTATGACTGGGGCAAAGACGGTGAGTCATACTACATCGTCATGGAGTATCTCCGGGGAACTGACCTCAAAAGCGGTATCCGCAAACACGGAGCGCTTGATTCCCGTAAAGTCGCTCAAATTGGCTCCCAGATTGCCCAAGCACTCTCGGTAGCTCATAAACACGACATCATCCATCGCGATATCAAGCCCCAAAATATTATGGTGCAGCCCGACGGCAATATCAAAGTCATGGATTTTGGTATCGCGCGCGCCAAGAACAGTCACTTAACCACCGATAATGCTGTTCTTGGAACGGCTCATTACGTCTCTCCAGAGCAAACACAGGGAAAAGAGCTTGGACCTACAACCGATATTTATTCCTTGGGTATCGTTATGTACGAAGCAGCAACGGGACGTGTTCCCTTTGAGGGAGACGATGCCATCAGCGTTGCTCTAAAACAGGTTAATGAGGCTCCTCAGGCACCCACGTTGCTTAATCCTTCGGTAGATCCAATTCTTGAATCCATCATTTTAAAGTGTATGGAAAAAGATCCGAGTAACCGCTATCAGACAGCAGATGACCTCTATTATGCATTACGCGACTATCTTATGGGTCGTGGAAGCAGGGTGAGCAGTACGGCTCTTATGGGAGCCATCCCCACCAATAAGATGGATCGTCGAGGCTTTGGCGGCACCCAGGCAATCCCGGTTGCGGTCGCCAGCCGCACCGGCAATACAGATAAAATGCGTCCCATTAAAGCAACCGAACAAGCTCAGATGGAAGAAGAAGAGCGTGCCCGTAAGCGCCGTCGTAATACCGTCTTGGGCGTTCTTCTCGCCCTTCTCATTTTTGCCGGAGCCGTCTTTGGTATCACAAACATTCTTTCTCATCAGTCACAGCAATATGCCGTTCCCAACCTCGTAGGCATGAAAAAAAACGACGTCATCAACGCACTTAACGATAAGGACAGCCACTTCAAGCTCGGAGAAATTAAAGAAGACTACAACGATGATGCGCCCGAAGGCCAGGTTATTGAACAAACGCCCAGTGCAAATAAGATGGCCGAGGATGGCACCAAGATTGATATTGTCGTCTCAAAGGGTGCCAAACCTGCCGCAACAGTTAAAGTCCCGGATTTGACTAAGATGACTTCGGATGAAGCCCAGCGAGCTTTGGGACAAGTGGGACTTAAGGGTAAGCAAGGTGACGACGTTGACGATGATTCCGTACCGGTCGGCTATATCGCAAAGCAGGATGAAGCACCAAACTCCGATGCCAAAGCCGGCGATACCATCACCTATCACCTTTCCAAAGGACCGGAAGAGATTACGGTTCCGGATGTTATTGGTCTTACGGAAGCACAAGCAACCAAAAAGCTTGAAAGCGCCGGATTTAAGGTACGCACGCAAGATAAGAGCAAAGGCAACCAAAATGCTACCGTCTCTGCAGTAAGCCCGTCAGTTGGATCTAAGGGTGAGAAGGGTGACACCGTAACAATTACTATCGGCGAAGATCCCAAGAAGCAGCCAGTGCCAAACGTCATCGGTAAAGAGTACCATGAGGCACAGCAGCTCCTCCAAGAGGCTGGTTTCTCACCAAACACCATATGGGTTTACGACAACGACATCGAAAGCGGCAAAGTCGTCAGTCAGTCTCCACAATCCGTAGAGCCTGGCGGCACCGTCACCATTAGCGTGTCTTCCGGACCAAATCCAACCACGTCAACAAGCACTACTACTACAACGTCACCAACAACGTAGAGCTTGTCAGGCACAAGGCGCACCTAAAGAAGCATCATATAAGAGCTTCTCCTGAAAAATGCCCACTTTCAAAATCATCTGAAAGTGGGCATGTATTTTACGCGTTGATATGCTTAATCGAACCAGATTTTAACAATGTCTCCATCACTTGAAACGATATTGATCAGCGTTCCGGACTCTCCCTCTTTGGCCGCCGCTACAAGCTCATCAATATCAATCTCTTCAAGCTGCGCGCGCGTCTCCTTGTCAATGGAGCGGCCTCCGATTTGAAGCCCTGATTTCATGGCAAACTTTGCAAGTGCCAGAGGAACACACATATCTACTACGTCCCCATCTTCTGACTCGACGTAAATGTGCAGGCCATGCTTTTTTGAATTGCCCAAACGCACAGTTGCCTGCTCTTTCCCGGAAACACCGTTCTTTGGTTTTCTCAGCTCGGTGCTAAAGAACTTCCCTAATCCAAAACGACCTACTTCTTCTTCCTCGACATCTGCTTCATCATCTGTCGCCGTATCCTCTTCTGCAAAATTACCTATTGCGAGATTTTGCTCTTTGCCGGCTTCCCTCTTGTCCGAGCTCTCATCTGCCTCTTTTGTTATAGACATAGAGACATCAAGCCCTTTTCGCTCTTGCGTAGAGGCGCCACGTAAGAGTTCATCGATGCTCACGCCCAAAAATTGTGCCAATTGCGGCAACAGCGAAATGTCCGGATAATTAATATCATTTTCCCATTTACTGACTGCCTGTGGACTCACGCTCAACTCACGAGCCAACCGTTCCTGCGTTGCTGCTTTGGCAAGACGGAGCCGTGCAATACGCCGACCAAGCGTCTCCTGAGAATTTGTCATGTGCACTCCTCACCCTTGTGTTTTTATCGGATGCTTTTTATGCGGAACCGCTTCCATAACTATCACTCGTATCACATCTTCCAACAAGAACGCAGCGGTTGATACCACCTACCAATTGTTGATTTCATCTCAACCATACGTTGATTTCGCAGGTTAACATGGAAATCTTTGATGCAGGAATCCACATTTCAATGCTTGCTACGTCCCGTATGATCCTCCGCAAATCCGTTCTAACGAGTCGTTCTATAAAAACAGGCCGAGAGTAAAATCCCGACCTGTGCTGATTTCTGGTGCCCTCGGGCCGATTCGAACGGCCGACACCCGCTTTAGGAGAGCGGTGCTCTATCCCCTGAGCTACGAAGGCTTACGTGAGTAATTTTACTCACCAATAGCGCCCTGCGCAATAAAAAGACTAAGCGAGAAAACCTCGAATTTCTCTACTTACTTATTTTCTGTCTTACGAGCTTTCTTCTCGGCCTTCTTTGCTTCTTTTGCGGCTTCACACGCAGCAACTTTTTCTCCAAGCTTTTTATCGGTCATACCTACCACCTGGCGCTCAACACGCTTGCGGATGGGACGCAACTTTACAAAGCTAAAAATAACCGAACCAAAGATGAACACATACGCAATGATAAGCGCAATGGCAGACACAAGCCCAACCCCTGAGCCAAGGTTTCTGGCTTCAGGAAATGCCGTCGTTAGCACAAACGTCACTATCGTTGCAGCAAAACCAATACCTAAAATGACCCACCAGATACGCTCGACCCGGTGATACTCAGGATCGTTTCTCAGCAAAATCTCAAAGCCGCGATTTCTAAAGTCATCATGCGCACGCTCGCGCTGCCGAGCAGCACGTTTTTGCTCTTTTGTTGTCGGGGTGCCACCCTTGGCTGACTTAGACCCCGAAACACTTGAAATGCGCACAGAAGCCGCCGCTTCACGAGAAGGCTTGGCGGAAGCAGCAGACCTGCGCGGAGCATATTTAACCGTCTGTCCGTTGCTCTTCTCGCTCTCTTTTTGTGATTTCTTTGACGCTACTGATGCAGCGGTTTCCTGTGCTTCTTCAGCAGCACCTTTAATCGTGTCACGCAGTAACATGGGACTCCTTCATTGACTCGAATTTGGTACCAGTAATAATCTCAAACGCCGTTTGATAACGCTTGGATGTTCCCTCAATAACCTCTTGCGGAAGATGCGGAGGCTCACCCTGCATATCCCAATGCGCCTTCAACCAATCGCGCACATACTGCTTATCATAGCTTGGCTGAACGCTTCCCGCAGTATATCCCTCAGACGGCCAAAAGCGGCTTGAGTCAGGCGTAAGACACTCATCAATGAGGGTAAGCTCTCCGTCGATAAAGCCAAACTCAAACTTTGTGTCTGCAATAAGAATGCCCCTTGTTGCGGCATACTCTGCGGCAGCTTTATAGAGCTCAAGCGATGCCTCACGCAAGCGCTCTGCGACATCTGCTCCGACAATCTCGGCACATCTCTCAAACGAGATGTTCTCATCGTGCTTTCCCAGCTCCGCCTTAGTCGAGGGCGTAAAGAGCGCTTCGGGAAGCTTTGAAGCCTCATGCAGCCCTTCGGGAAGTTTAATGCCACAAACCGTACCGTCTTGATCATACGTCTTCTTACCTGAGCCGGTGAGATATCCTCGAACAATACACTCAATCGGAATGGTCTTGGCTTTTTTAACCAGCATTGCTCTTCCGGAAAGATACTCGGCATAAGGTACAAAGGAGGCCGGTATCTTATTGGGAAGCACGGAAAGCATGTGATTGGGAATCAGGTCTTTAAAGCGCTCAAACCAAAATGCGCTGATTCGAGTTAAGACCTCACCTTTATACGGTATTTCATCCGGAAGAATAACGTCAAAAGCGCTGATGCGATCACTTGCCACCATAAGCAACTCATCGCCGCAATCATAGATATCACGAACTTTTCCGTGAGAATCAGGACGCAATTTGTCAGACACGCTTACCTCACTTCTGCACATGCGAATCTTTACCGACTTTGATTGTAAGCCAACAAAGGAATAAATTGAGGGCGGTATGCAATCATTACGAAATTTTCTAGTTCAACCCCATACGAGATGCCTATGTATGCGGAATATGGAGTGAAAACGTCGTTCCTCTCCCCAGTTCCGACTCGATTGAAATGGTCCCATTGTGGCGATCGAGTATTTCTTTCGTAATGGAAAGGCCGACTCCAAGGCCTCCTGACGCACGCTCTCTGCTTGAATCGGAACGCCAGAATCGCGAGAAGGTCTGCGGTATGTCTTCCTTCGCAATGCCTATACCGGTATCTGAAACAGAAATGACAACATCTCCCCGGCTCTCTTCAACGGTAACGCTTACCAGACCGTTGACGTCTGTATAGCGCATGGCATTACTCAAAAGATTGACAATCGCCTCTCGAATCATGTCGGCATCAACTTTCACAAAGCATTGATCGCGCCCCGTTTTATTAATAAACTGCAGGCAGATTTTACGTTCTCGGAAAAGTGGCTCTTGAGATTTGACGAGACTCTGTACCAAAGCAATAAGGTCATTTTTCACGGGACGGATTGAAGTCGAGCCATTTTCAAGCCGCGACAGATGCAGCATCGCATCAACCAAGCGAGAAAGACGACGCGCTTCGGATGCAACGTTTTCAAGCCGTTCTTGATCGGCTGGAAGAACTCCGTCCTGCATGGCTTCAACCGTAGCTAAAATGGCCATCAGAGGCGTTCTCAGCTCATGAGCCACATCGCTTGTCAGACGGTGTTCAAGCTTTAAGTCCTTCTCGAGAGCCGTAGCCATATCGTCAAATGTCTCTCCAAGACGTCCTAGCTCATCACTACCACGCACTCCGGAGCGCGCAGAAAGATCCCCGTTGCGAATCTGAAAAGCAGTGTTGGTAAGACTACTGATAGGTCTGGTGAGCGACCTTGATACCAAGTAACCGATGAAACATGCCAAAACAATGGCTCCGGCCGCTGCAAGGAAAAAGGAATCGTAGAACTCTTTGGACAAATCTTCATTCCACATATATACCAAAATGGTAATTAAGAGCAATGCCGTCATAAACGCCGTAATACCAAAGAAAAACGTAATGCGCGTAGAAAACGCACGTGGTTTTGATGGCTCAGGTTTAATCGTGTTCCACGAATGCTTAGACGATTCCTGACTCTTCTGATTTAGATGGGCATGACTTGGCATTGGTATGAAATCTACTCTTCAGCGGTATCACTATATGCGTTTGGAGCCGCCTCAAAACGATACCCAACTCCATGCACAGTAAATAGCCAGTGAGGATTGCGCGGATCGTCACCAAGCTTTGCGCGAAGATTCTTTACATGAGAGTCAATCGTCCGCTCATAGCCTTCAAAGTCATATCCAAGCACTTTTTCGACAAGCTCCATACGTGAATAGACACGACCAGGATATCGTGCCAGCGTTGTAAGGAGCTTAAACTCTGAGGCCGTTAGATCAACCTCTTCGCCTCTGATGAGTATTTTGTGACCCGAGATATCGATAGTAAGCGCTCCATACTCAAGCACTTCAGGCTGTGGCTCAGATTCTTTGTGCGCGCGACGAAAGAGAGCCCGAACTCGAGCTACAAGTTCGCGCGGCGAGAAGGGCTTGACCAAATAGTCATCGGCTCCAAGTTCAAGGCCAATAATGCGATCCTCAACCTCTCCTTTTGCAGTCAACATAATAATTGGGACATTGGAAACATCTCTGATTGCCCTGCAAACTCTCTCTCCTGATAATTTGGGAAGCATCAAATCAAGAATAACTAAGTCAAATGAGTGTTTCTGAAATTCTTCAACAGCGCTCTGACCGTCACCAACACCACGAACCGCATAGTTCTCACGTTCCAGATACGCAGAAACAGCATCGCGGATAACCGTCTCATCCTCGACAATTAAAATTCTTTTTTCGTCTGTCTCCATAGCTTCCTTTTGTCCTCCCATGAAAACGACAATACTTTCTATATGAAACGCTCAAGACCCACTTTAAAATAAATTCGTGAAACCCTATTTATCTTAACTCAAACTACTCAGTTCTTCTACAAAGGAAAGCACCGAACGCAAACCGATGCCGGATATCCGGAATCCGGCGCCTTAACGGTTGAAAACGTAACCAACGATGAGCTCGTTCCTTCACGAGCGGGAAATTCACCAAAATCAAGACTTCTGTCGGTTGCATAAAGCCAGCGACATACCTGCTTTTCAACATCAACAAGCACGTATGACGCTCGATTCTTCACAATATACAGGCCGTCTTTTCCCAGAGAACCTGTAAGAGGCTCCCTGTCAATACAGAGAACACCTTCCCCGCTTGACGGCAAAATGTATGTCCCCATTTGGCCCAAAAGACCACCGGAGTCATAGCTCTTCTCGATTGAAATAAGAAACTTCTCGCCAATTTGCGTGGCAAAATAGGGTTGAACCGATTGAGGAAGAATGATTTGATCAAGCTTTGTCTTGAGGTTGTCGCTTAACTGATATGCAACCACGCCATAGTAGACACCGGATCCGGCATTGACCCGCGGCGTTAAAACAACGACTCCATTGGATATGCTTGGCGCTGTCGCAAAACGCCCGTTTGACTCTACACCGGTTGTGGCCTGCGCATCTCCGACCTTCCACGCATAACAATACGATGCGTCGCTCCGCTTTTTTCCCTGCAGTGACGGCTCGACTATCCATACAATGGACGTACCGGATACCGAAAACAGAGCCGGATCATAATCAGACGTTCCCTGGTAGAGCGTTTGAACACTGCCGGTTAATTTTCCGTCGGAAAACTCAGAGACATACAGTGTCCAGTCTCTCGTGGATGTATCCAACTCAATCCACGCATACAGTGAGTCTGAGCAGCGAACATCGTAGATAACCGCAGTAGTGTTATTCATCTGTGTCTGCGATACCACGGGTAAAACTTCTCCTGAGGCAACCGAAAGCACCGATGCCATCACCAAAGGCGCCGCCGTTGCTCCAGCGGCAGTCAGAGGAATCCAATCACCTTCAGCGGGACGAAGCACGCTTCCCAGCGGCAATGTATACGATTGCGAAGGCTCTGTCGTATAGTCCTCAGACGAATACGCGTCAAGAACCTTTGTTGCCGAGTTTTTGTCAAGGACTAAAGACTTTCCCGAACCTTCATCGGAACTATGGTGACAGCCTGCCGAGACACCAATAACGGCAGAAACGATGCCACCTGCCGCAGTTGCCCGGAAGAAACCGCGGCGCGTGATACCGCCATGAGAATACGGGGCTTTAAATCTTCTCAAATCAGACAAATTTCACCCCTTTAATCCAGATCAAGGCGCTCAAGACGCTCAAAGAGAACCTTCGACCTTGTAAGGAACGACCATGGATCAAAAATGGTATCAAGCTGCTCTTTGGTGAGTGTGCATGCCGGATCGGCCTCAAGGCGCTCACGGAACGCAGGTCCGTCCGTTCCCTGCTGGATATCGCTCCATACCTGCATGGCGTTTGATTGAACAACCTTATACGCTTCTTCGCGAGTTATCCCCGTGTTTACGAGGGCGAGAAGAGCCTTGGACGAGAAAAGCATACCTCGTGTCTTATTGAGATTTGCTTTCATTTGTTCAGGGTAAAGCACCATACCTTCAAGCAAAAACTCAAGCTTGGTAAGCATATGGTCAAGAGCAATGAAACTGTCGGCTTGCGCAACGCGTTCGGCAGAAGAATGTGAAATATCTCGCTCGTGCCAAAGAGCCACATTGTCAAAAGCCACCTGAGCGTTTGCTTTTACCACACGGGAGAGTCCACAGATTTTCTCGGCAGTTATAGGATTGCGTTTATGAGGCATGGCCGAAGACCCCTTTTGACCCTTGCGGAACGGCTCTTCCGCCTCAAGCGTATCGGTTTTCTGAAGCGCTCGCATCTCGGTTGCAATCCGCTCACACGTTGCGGCCACCGTTGCAAGAACGCCTGCAAGGTAAGCGTGGTGATCGCGAGAAATAACCTGCGTTGAGAGTGGATCATGCGCAAGACCGAGCTTCTCGCACACATACTCTTCAACAAACGGATCAATTGAAGAGTAGGTCCCTACGGCTCCCGAAATTGCACCGTATGCAACATTCTTACGAGCATCCCTCAAACGATCAAGATCACGCTTAAGCTCCCATGCCCAGCTACCAAATTTCATGCCAAATGTCATGGGTTCGGCATGAATGCCATGCGTGCGTCCGACACAAAGCGTATCGCGCTCCTCAAACGCGCGCTGCTTGCAAATTTTTGCACAGCTTTGTACCCGACGAATCAAAATATCGCACGCCTGCGTGAGCTGATAACAAAGCGCAGTATCGCCAAGATCGGTAGAGGTCATCCCGTAGTGAACCCACCGGCTTGGTTTCGGTTCGCCATCTGAGATATCGGCATCAATATAGGAACCCATATTCGTAAGAAATGCAATCACGTCATGATTGGTCACCGCTTCAATCTCATCGACTTCCTCACGATTAAAGTTTGCGTGTGCGCGAATCCATGCGGCTTCTTCTCGCGTAATGCCAATAGTGCCTAACTCAGCTTGCGCTTCACAGGCAAGAACCTCAATCTCCTGCCAAATGGTATATTTGTTTTCAAGTGAGAAAATATGACCCATTTCTTTTCCGGTATAACGATCAATCACCTTGGATCTCCTCTGCTCTATTCCAAAAGACAAAAGGTCAGGTATCGTGTGATACCTGACCTTGAAGTTCCTGGTGGGCCGTTAGGGAATCGAACCCTAGACCTTGGGATTAAAAGTCCCCTGCTCTGCCATCTGAGCTAACGGCCCGTTATCTGTCAGGCGTGGCAATTTTACCACGCGCGTAGATAGTGTAACAGTTTTACTCCCAAGCCCACTGACCATTTACAAAGATTGGTGTTTCTTCTCCATTAACAGAAACTCCCCATATATTCAAATCATCCGTTCCAATCATGAAATCCACGTGGGTAGTGCTTTGGTTAATCCCATGGGCAAGAAGCTCTTCTCGACTCATATCAAGACCACCTTCAATACATTCAGGGAAGCCCATACCAAGCGCAAGGTGGCAACTCGCGTTCTCATCGTAGAGCGTATCGTAGAACAAAATCCCGCTTTGTCTGATGGGAGTGTTTTTTGAAATAAGAGCACACTCCCCTAAATACGACCCACCGTCCTGCTCTATGATTGACGTCAAGACGTCTTTTCCAATCTCGGCATCATAATCAACGACTTTTCCCTTTTCAAACTTAAACCAGAAGTTTTTTACAACCTGCCCAACATGAATAAGGGGAAGCGCTGAATATACAATGCCGTCCACTCGATTTCTATCCGGAGACGTAAACACTTCCTCCGTTGGGATATTGGGGAAAAACGCCACACCGCTCTGCGTTTTTCCAGCTCCACCGTCCCAAAGGTGTCCCGCATTCATGCCAATGGTCAGCTCCGTACCGTTCTCTGAACGATACACCAACCTATCAAATCGATGAGAATTCAAGAATCGTTTTGTCTTTTCAAATGTTGCGTTGTGTGTTTCCCAAGTGCTCTCAGGATCTTCTCCACTTGCCCGGGCAACATCCAAGATTGCAACCCAAAGACGATACACGGCTTCCGCTTCCGAAAGATTTGGGAAGACTTCTTTTGCCCAGGGAGCAACGGGTACACCCGCGATGCACCACGCATTGCGACCAAAATCCAATCCACTGCGAAACACGTCACAGTCAATGTTTCGCGCCCGGGATTCCGCCGCCGGTTTTGCCGGATCAATTCCCTTCAAAATATTGGGATCGCGTGCTTCCAAAAACAGGAACGCCGCCCCTTCTTCCGCAAGTGAATTGAGCTGTTCTTTTACCCATGAGGGAGTCTTTGAAAGTCTCTCTACTGATACGTTCTCGTACTTAATACGAGTTGATTCTGCGTCACTCCAAAGAACCGTTACAAATCCCGCTCCGGCGGCATAGGCAGCGCGCTCTATTCTTCTCGCAAAGTCAGCTATTTGAATTGGCGCGGAAACAACGAGACTCTGTCCCTTTTGGACCGCACAGCCCTTTCTTACGAGAAGCTCTGCGTAACGATCTATCTGTTCAGAGAGCGCATCCGTTGCAATCTTTGCCTCTTGATCAGTCATTGGAATCGGAGTCATGCTGTCCCTCTCATAAAGAAGGCCCCGAAGGGCCTTAAGTATCCTTGGAGCGGGCAACGGGATTCGAACCCGCGGATGATGGCTTGGGAAGCCATTGCCTTACCACTTGGCGATGCCCGCGTGCACAGTGCATTTTACCATAGTCAAGCAGACGCACTTTCCTCGTCTTCATGCTTTTCTCGTTTCTTACGCCGCTCTGCTTTGCGACAAATGTGAAGAATTTGTTTATCAAAGATTTGCCATATAGAAAGTTCTTCATCAAAGATGTAACCGGTTTTATCTCGAGAAGACACGTGTGCTTGACCTTACCTACCTTTTTGAAAACAAAGTGTTCGCGCAGACAAATACCGGTCAAAGAACGGTCAGAATCCGGTCAGATTGCTTCTTTAGCATTCTTTTCACCTATTGAAAGGAGTGTCATGAACGCTTGTACTACCCTCTTCACACATGTGCCATCTCTGTCGTCCAGCCTCCGCAAGAGACAACGATGCTTTGTCTTGCTCTCGTGGATACTGCCGCTTTTAATTGGCAGCGCTCTTTTGGTACAACTCTATCAACTCTGGCTTCCGCGCACGGTTTTTGCCAAAGAGTCCGAGACCATTACGGTAGCCGACCGTAAAGATTTTCCCGATGGTCGCAATATCCCTCAATGGATGGGATCAAACGGTGCTTTTCTCTACTGTGGGGATGAACTCAATAAAACAGGAGCTCAATATGGGGACACCCTCGCCGTTATGAATCCCGAGGATTATCACAACCTTAGAACCGCGGATGGCGCTAATAACGGATCATATAGCGAGCGTCAGCTGAAGGCGCTTGATTTTATCCTCTATCACGGTGCTCGCGGAGACCAACCGGAGAATTTAATCTATGGAATTTCCGCCGATTGGCGCGCACGCGAAGTAACACAGTTTGCCATCTGGGGTATCTTGCGCGGAGATCCTCATCTTGTAACCACCGTACTGCCTGAAGCAGGCATGGCGCGTGCTGCCGAAGCTTTGGCCAAAGACGCTCTTGCATACGCCGATTCCGGCGGAGGCGGGCCTGAGGAAGGCTCAGCAAAACTCCTTGTTCCTCCCTCAAACAGACAAGTTCTTCTTTTTATGACAACAAAAACCGAGGCCCCTAAAGGACAGCTCAAGATTAAAAAACACTCTGCACTCTCACAGAACATATTTCAGGAAAAGGCTCTCTTCTCCTTAGACAAAGCCGTATACGGCATCTTCTCCGATAAGGAATGTTCAACCAAAATCTGCGAAGTTGTCACCAACGGTGTCGGCGAAACCGATAGCGCCGAACTTCCTGAAGGGACATATTACGTCAAAGAAATACACCCTCCGCTTGGACATATGCTTGATCCGGCAATACATGAAGTAACCGTTGTCGGAAACACTGCCGTTGAACTCCCTTGCGAAGATGTTCCCTATGGCGCGACCGGACTCACCCTCAAAAAAGAAGATATGGAACTGCAAAGCGGTCCTCAGGGTAGTGCCACTTTAAAGGGTGCTGAGTTCAGTGTCTCATATTTCGCAAATACCGAAGGCACAACGGAGGGAAAGCCTTTGGCATCTTGGGTATTTACAACCGACGAACACGGTATAGCAGAGTTTAGCGAGAACTCAAAAGTACGCGGCGACGAGCTTCCAACTCACAATGGAGCTTCCTGGATGCCGCTCGGAACATACACGATTCAAGAAACAAAAGCTCCTGCGGGCTATACCCTTCCAGATGCCTCGCCCTCCATTTACATACTTTCACTTGAAGATGAAAAACCTGTTTGGAAAAAACTAAACGACGGAAACGCAACCTCACATGATGTTCAGTCCATTACTTTTAAAGATACCGTGAAGCTCGGAAGCCTCCATGTTACTAAACAAGCGCACGATCCTCTGTACACGGACGTACATGCTCCCGAGGTTACCCAGACGCCCTCTCTGAGCGGCGCTGAAATTGAAATCACCAATGAATCCGAGCACCCTATACTCTATAAGGGTATATGGGTAGCGCCTCACGAAAAAGTCGCTTCCATTGCTACCGATGACAGTGGTTCTGCACAAATCGATGGACTTCCCTTTGGTACCTATCAATTAAAGGAAGTAACAGCTCCCGACGGCTTTGCCCTTAACACTAGTTGGAATCCTATGGTCTCTGTATCTGAGGACCAAACAGTTGTAGAAGCTCCTCCTCTTGTTGATAATCGCATCTGCATGGCCACTGAACTTGCTACGTTGAACAACACACATGAGGCAACTGCCGAGAAGGAAATCAAACTGGTAGATCACGTCTCATACGAGGGGCTTACCCCTGGCCAAGAATATGAAGTAAACGTTGATCTCCATCCAGCAGGACAAGATCCTTCTCCCGAAAATAAGCTTTCTTCTGCCCACGTCACATTCACACCAGAAAAATCAGAGGGAACCGTTGATGTTCCTATAGCACTCTCCGGAGATAATCTTCCGGATGCGGTAACGGCACATGACACCATTACGCAACACGGTACAAACGTAACCTCTCACACGGACAAACACTCAAAATCCCAAACGGTCAATATCACCAAACCCAAAAAACCAGTCAAGAAAGAAGTTATCCCCTATACCGGAAACGAGAGTTTTACCATTCCCGTTATTGTTTGTTCGGGTGCAGGTCTTATTCTCTTTGCCTTCGTATCAAGCAAACATCGTGCATAGTTCAAAAGGAGCAAAACGAATCGATTCATTACATATAGAAGAGGTCGTATGAAGCACTTCATACGACCTCAAGACACTCACTATTATTTTCTTAGATTAGGAGCGTCGGATAAGCTCTGTAACAAGAGCTGCCACATCAACGCACTGTTCGGAATCGACATTCTCATAAACGTCAGTTGCCCGGCGACTCTGGGCAGGAAGTTTATTCTCGTCAAGTCCCATAAGAGTTACGGAACGAACTGAATTTCTCATCGCCTGTGTGCTGTCCGTAGAATCCCAGTCATACTCAGTAGTTGAGATATCAATGTGGAGATTGTCCGCTGCTGTTGTAAGCATGCGAATCATACGCCTATCCGCACGCCGCGTATTTATGGATCCCTCGTTTTTAAGAATGCTGAGCTGACCGGCACCAATACAATCAAGGTTAATGAGGAAGGCTCCGCGAATATCAGTTCTGTGTTTAGAGAGGAAATTATCCATGCCCGCATGATCAAAATCTGACGCGCCAAGAGCAACAAACCAAATGTCGTGAGAAATAAGCCTATCGTCCGTCATGGCAAGGATTGCGTCACGCAAATCTTCTGCTTCCGGTTTCTCGGACTTTGCTTCTTTATCCTGATCGGTCACCGCTCCGTCTTGAGACTCTTCCGAGGTATCCGCCGCACGAAGACCGTCACGCGTAGCTGCTCCGCCTTTCCAATCATCAGAAGGAGTGGTGTCTTTGCGTCCAAAGAGCTTAAACGAACGACGTTTTGCTTCTGGTGTTGGGGAGATGGGGGCAACTGTCTCTGAGTCAGTTTTGGGCAGTCTTTCTTCTTCCCTCTCTGCATCTTCTGTGCTTTGGTTATCTGCTCTGTCATACCGAGTATCATCCATATCCACAAACGGATCCACTTCGTCTCCGGATGGATCAGGAAGATCAAACAGAGAAGCGCGTCGAGCCAAGTTGTTCTTTTCGGCAACTTTTCCGGTAAGTGGAGCCGCTATCGTTGCATCAGCATCATCAGGAGTCTCTGCACCTTCAAGAGGCTTATCGACGTTCTGGTGTACCTGCTGCATGGTCGCATCGACTTCATCTTCAACCGTTCCTTCTTCAACAACATCCTTGAGCTCTGCGGTTTCGGTTGCATCAGGTGTTTGCTCGGTTTGTTCATGCTCTACGTACTCAATCTCGCAGTCTTCAGGAAGAATCTGCAAAGACTCAAGTACCTCTGCCCCACGACGTGTACCCTGGCTTTCAGGAGGAGTAAGAAGATATGTGGACTTAGAAGGACGCTTGGATTCAGGGCGACGTCCGGTTGGTCGAACATTTTCAAGAATGCCGAGCATGGCAGCCACAGAAGACTTGTTGTCGTTTGCGCCGATTGTACAGGGAGCGAACCGCTCAACGATTTTGGATACCGAAACAACAAGCACCGGAAGCGTAAGGACAATGCCTACAATCCAAAGAAATATCCGCACACCACTAGGAAGAAAGCGAAATATCTGCAATGCCGAACAAATAACGACCGCTGCAACGCAATACTTACTATATTTCTTTACGAGATATACATACTGAGCAACTGGAGTAGTGTAGAGGAAATTCTCATGTGGAGCATCATAGTGGGCGACAATAACAATAGGGCGATTTCCCTTTGTTACCAGTTCACCGGTAGCCTCATGCTTTGCCACAACGTTCTGACTCCGCATACGCGAGCCAATGCGTGCAAACACATTGTTCCCGTTAAGATACTTCAATACAAACAAAGCTGCAGCACCCAGCGTTATTACAACACCCAAAATAAAGAGAACCACATTGCTTAAACCCGAAAGGATGATGCCCACAAACAGAAGAATTGCAAAGAAGGCAACTTCTATGCCATTGCTTGAATGAACATCAAATTCCTCAACAGAGGGTTCAAGGCCGTGCTGACGAATCTCATCGGCAATAAGTTGTGCTGCCTGGAATTCCTCCTGGCTACCTGCTGGAGCAATGTCAATTTGCTCGTCAAGATAGTCCACATAGTCGTGTGTAATTGCCATACTGCTTTCCTTTACGGATGGACAACTCTCTGATACATACGCGATAAGTATACTTCTTATCTAAAAAATGAAAGCGTACAGTTGCAGGTAATATAAGAAATTGATGAATACTGTACAAGACTCGCCCAGTCTCTCTAAGATAAGTATCGTATTTGTTATGGCATCCTTACCGCACAATACAGAGAGGTTCCCTTCGTGCCTAAAGAAGAGTTTACTGACATATCCACAGATGAGAGCGGTGCTCGTGAGCTTATCTCCTTTGTTCTCTATCTCTTTGAAGCCAACCGTCCTGTCTCACAAACAACTCTGCAAAGAATTTTTTGTGCAGAAAAGTCCCACGAAGCTGCTCGAAAAAAATTAGGGCGTTTTTGTGAACGCGCCAAGATGCTCGGAATCACTATCAAAAAAACAGGAAATTTCTCAACTGGAACCCTCGAAATTGATCCTATTTCTTTTTATTCTCCAACAAACCTTCCTCCCGAAGATACTCTTTTGGGATTTATAAAAGCCTGTGAGGCGCTTCTCGCCGGCAATACACTCCCCTACGCAGACACGCTTCGGGTAGCACTTGCAAAACTAGACCCTACTTTTGTTGCCTTGGAGATGCCTTTCGACAACAGACCCTCGCATCAATCTGAAAAATCGCGAATTTTAGATACTCTGTTTTCTGCTCTCGATAAGACCTGTGCCGTAGAAGCGTGCTACGAAGACGCATCGACCCATGAAAAAACGCTCCTACTTGCACCTTATGGCCGTTTTGCAGCATATGGCGGTGAATATTTTGTTGCTGCCCAACTTTCTCAAAATGGCACCTTATCATACCCACCAAAGACATACCGAATCGATCGGTTTAAATGGGTACGTCTGCACCCAGAGATTTCATTCGAAATTCCTGCCGGCTTCTCCATTCAAGACTTTTATTTCTTCCCCTTTGAATTTGGCTCGCAGGATCCTGTACAACTAACGTTTAAGCTCATGAAAAACACTCCCATCCCCTTACAGCGCCAACTAAAACAGCGCGCAATTTATGAACCACAAACGGATTGCTGGTCTCTTTCCGTGCGAAATATATCCGAGGCTGTCGTATGGGCAATTGCAAATGACATACTTCCCGTTGCTCCTCAACCGTTTGTTACCATGTGGAAAGAGTATCTTTTAGGCGGGGTGAACCACTATGCCAACAAATAGTAACTCCGGACGAGACGGGCAAATAAGCGTTGCGCGAAAACTCCTTGTTCTTATTGAAGCCCTGAGCGCAGAGGGCGCTTATATCGACAAAAAAGAAGTTGCTCGACGCCTCGGCCTTTCTGATACCGAGGCTCACCTCCTCTTTTATCTCCTACTTTCAACGGACCGTGGTGAATATCAACCGCTTCCTTTTGTCTCAGATGACTCTCTTTCCTATATAGCGGCGCATACCCCTCTGAAACCTTCTCTTTTTGATCGCCGACCGGCTCTCACCTATTCTGAAACACTGTCTCTAGCAGTGGTTTTTCGCGCACTTAAAATATCGGCCGATAGTCCCTTACAAAAGCTTCTCTCTCCGCCCGTCTCCTCACATGTCGTTTCTGAAAAACTCATAGATCGAGTTGTTCAGCCGGAAGTTTCCGACACCGAGCAAGCACGCCTTTTTATCTGTGCCAAAGCAATCGCGGCGCAGGAAAAGTTGCTTTTCTCTTACCGACACACAAATTCTCTTGATAAGAACAAAGAGCACCCCTCAGACGAGAGAAGCGTTCTTCCCCTTGAAGTAGTCTGGGATGTCTCCGGCTGGAAACTTGAAGCATTTGATTTAAAGAAGCACGACACGCGAACCTTTTTTATTCACCGCATGGAAAACCTCAAAGCGGCCTCTTTGGACTTTGAGGAGCTTAAGCAGGCATATCTTCCTGCAGAAACAGCGGATGTTCCTAGGGTCACCCTCTTTTTTGACGATAAGAAATATCTGTCGCTTTTTGGATGGCATGACCTTCAGATTGTTCAAGACAATACTGATGACGCTCTCTCTAAGCCAATTGATTCATCTAAACTTATCGTAGCCTCCGTGCCCTTTTTCAAAAACGAATGGCTTCCGCGGCACGTATTGGCCTGTCACGGACATGTATGGACCGATGATCCCGCCCTCATCAATGACATACAAAACCTTGCTCAAAAACTTCTCCGCAAGTCAGACAATCGTTAAGCCCCATGTTCTTCTCGCCAGCGGACAATAAAATTCTTTACGTCTTCTCTGCATATAATATCCGCCTGCTTTTTTGGAAGAGAATTTAAGAACTGCTTTCCGTATCGCTTGGACACAACCCGAGAATCCGCAAGAACAAGTATGCCCTTATCGCTGCCACTGCGGATGAGTCTGCCTGCGGCCTGTTTCGTAGCAATAACGGCTTCCGGCAATGCGTATCTCCACCACGCGCGCTCTTCTCGCTGTGAGCGCTCTTTGGAAATCGGATCATTTGGGCTTGCAAACGGAAGCCGAGGAATAACTACACAACGCAGCGTATCTCCTGCGGCATCAAATCCCTCCCAAAACGATTTAAGCGCAAAAAGCGAACATGCCTCGTCCGCAACAAAGCGATCACGAAGACGTCGTGCGGATCCGCTTCGTTCTTGACATTCAAGCAATAAACCTCGCTCTGCAAGACGGGGCTTGAGCCTCTCGTAGAGCTGCTCCATATCTCGACGATTTGTGAACAGCGTTAGAACGGAGCCTCCCATACCAACATGAATATCATAGAGAGCGTCTTCGAGAACTTGCAGATATCTGGCATCGTTTGGCTCGGGGATGTCTTTTGGAACAACAACTGCCATATTCTCATCAAAATCAAAACTTGAATCAAGTTCTCTGCTTTGGTGTGAAAAATCTCCTTTACTTAACCCGATTGCCGCATCAAAGTGATCAAAGTTATGCGAAACCGCCATGGTTGCCGAGGTAAAGACAACCGAGTGCATCTCGGGAAGCCATTTTTGTGCAAGCTCCTCTCCAATATCGAGCTTCTCGGCACAAAGCATTTCTTGTCCCCTATTGGATTTTGATCGAGAGAGCTGTGCGGAATATACGTAGCTTGTATCTTTTCCCGCGCATATCAGCTGTAGGCCAAAGAAAAACTCTGACAAAAACGACGTTGATTCCTTAAGGTTTGCCGCCAGTTTGGCATCTACCGGACTCAAGGCAGCTCCTGCTTCATCAAAGGCTTTAATGGCGGGCTCCAAAGTCTCAATACAACGTGCTCCCGCATCTGCCACTTCTTTCCACTCTTCGGTCTCTCGTATTTCTCCGTCAATCCAAAGCGACACATTGCTGTATCCGCCGTCGCCTTTTGCAAGCGGCAGGAGTGCATGTACGCATGAAAAGAACCCGGACGAGGCAACCATCGCGCGAGCCGTTGAGTATGCGGCCTTCACGATCATGCGCTCGAGAAGAGATGCTCCTTCAAGCTTTGCGGAAGCCGCGATGATTGATGAAAGGGTGCCACTTTTTTGCGTGCCTAAAAACTCAAAACCCGCGCCGATCTTGTCGCCCTGTAATTCAATTGCCCACTGTCGGCGTGCCTCAGCTTCAAAGCCATGGGCTTCGTCAATCACCCAATGCCTGATAGGAGGAAGTATCCTGCCATCAACGGAAACGTTTCTAAGGAGGAGCGAGTGATTAGTTACCACGACATCAGATTCAGCGGCCCGCCGACGCGCACCATGTATAAGACACTCATGCGGAAAATAAGGACATTGGTTGCGCAAGCACTCGCGAGAAGTCGTCGTAAGGAGCTTACGGGGCACATAGCGCCACCTGATACCAAGCGCATCCAAATCACCGTCAATCGACTGGCATGAAAACGCATACGAGACGGCAAGCGCAGTGAGCATGTCAGCCGCAATGGAAGCCTGCGATCGACTCTCATGCTTATACAGACCAAGCGGCAGCTCTTCCTCCACTGCCCTGTCCATCCTGTGAAGACACGGATAGTGATCGTAGCCTTTAAGACTACAAAACGTTACGCCGCCGGGAATCACCCGATTAAGGGCCGGAAGCTCATGAGACACAAGCTGATCGGTAAGGGCATTTGTCTTGGTAGCAATACCAACGGTAACGTTGTTTGCTTTTGCGAACAAAACCTCCGGCAACAAATACGCAATCGATTTACCTACACCGGTGCCTGCCTCAATTGCTCTATGTGATGATGTGGCGAGCGCTTTTCTCACTTCAAGCGACATTTCACATTGCTCCGGTCGCACCTCATATGCATCATACATACGAGAAATAAGGCCCTGCGGAGCAAATGCCTGTTTTATTTCAGATGCCGAAGGAACCTTGGGCGGCGGATCCTGATCTCTTGCGTCAGCGCGGACCTTTCCTTTTTTGCTGGCGACAAGTACGCTGCGTATATCTCTCATTGAAAATGGTCGTGGTGATGTTCTTGTCGTCCCTGCCGCAAGAGCAGCCGCGACACCAGTGGTTATTTCATTTGATTGTGGACCAAGGGGAGCCCCCGTCCCTTTCGCCGCTTCTTGCTTCATGGCGGCAATGTGGGCAAAAATTGGTCGTATTGTCCACTCAACATCCTCGTGCATTTCTGCAAACATATCGAGAAGACCACGGGGGAGATCCAGTAATCCCAAAAGTATAATGCGCCACATCCCTACAAGCGCGTCAACGTCGTCGCTTGCACGATGCGTTACCCGAAGCGCTCCAAAGGCCTCAGCCATACGTGAAAGCTTATGAGAAGACAGTCGCGGAAGTGCAATGCGTGAAAGAGAAAGCGTATCAATCCACGTGTTGGAAACTTCGTGCCCCCCGGGAACTCTTTCTATAAAAGTTCGGTCAAAAACGGCGTTATGTGCAAGAACAGGGAGACCTCCGACAAAATCTGCAAGTGCACTTACGGCCTCTTTAGCGCGCGGAGCTCCCGCGACGTCTTCATCGGTGATGTGAGTAAGCGCCACTATTTCCGGCGGAATAGGTTTTCGAGGGTCTACAAATGTTTCAAAGCGCTCGACAATCTCTCTGCCGGAAATTTTTGCCGCAGATATTTCTATCAAACCACACGTCTTAAAAGAAAGGCCGGTTGTTTCGGTGTCGAGAACAACAATGTCTTCTTCAAGAAGATCAAACTCTGTCGTTTTGGCACGCTCGGCAAGCGTAAGATACGACGCTCGAATGTTTTCGGGAGTGTCGGGAAGAAGAAGATCTTGAAGCTTCCGTTGTGTGTCATCTCGCTGCGTGAGAGCTTCAGACTCAAAGCTCTTCTCGCCGGAAAGATTTGTATCCGCTGTCTGCATATGCCTTATTGTGCTTGGGTTTTACCGTGTTCTTCAAGAGCATACTCAATGAAGCGCGTGCAGAGCTCAGAAAACGGAATACCGTCCGTGCGTGCTGAATCAGGAATAAGCGAGCGTTCCGTCATTCCGGGAATCATGTTTGTCTCAAGAATAACCGGGGTTCCGTCGGCTTTTACAATAAAGTCACTGCGAGAAACGCCTCTGCAACCCAAGGCCTTATGAGCGCATATAGCAAGCTCTTGAGCACGCGCATACACATCGGGCGCAAGCCTGGCGGGAGTAATGTGATGGAGCGATGCGGGCTCTGCCTTCACCTCAATGCTATAGAACTCATCTTCAAAAACAATCTCGACAATCGGGAGTGCCGTGGGATGGTCGTTTCCGATAACGGGAACCGTAATTTCAGTGCCCACCACACACTCTTCAATCAAAACTCTGTCGCCCTGAGCTCCCGCGTCTTCAATTGCTTGGAGAAGCTGATCTTTGTTCGTAACTCGCGTAACACCAAAACTTGATCCATTCGCTGCCGGTTTAACAAAAATGGGAAGCCCTAAATCTGTAACAACCTGCTCGATTTCCTCGTCGGTAAATTTCGTGCCGGCGCTGACATCGATACCTTTGGGCACGGGGATGCCGGCTTGCTTGTACATAAGCTTCGATACTTCTTTTTCGGTTCCCATGGCTGAGGCGAGCACCCCGGAGAAGGTGTAGGGAATATGGAGAATTTCAAGTAAGCCTTGAATGCAGCCGTCCTCCCCATAGTGTCCGTGCATCGCGACAAACGCCACGTCATATGAGCTCTTCACAAGCTTTTCTATGGCACCGGGAAGTGCAATATCAAGCAGCTCAACCTTTTCAAAACCTGCCTGTTTAAGGGCCTTTTTGACTTCTTCTCCCGATTGCAGAGAAATTTCATGTTCGTCAGACCAACCTCCGGCCAAAACAATGACTGAAAGCTTTTTTAATTCATCGCGCGTCATGTACGCTCCTTCAAAGTCAGCTGCTAAAATACACCCAATAAAGATTTCTCTTATAAGAGGATACCGCGAGAACACAATAAGATTACGGACAAGGATAAAAATGCAGTCAGATACTACCCCAAGCGATGCTTATTCCCCCCAAAAACCCTCCCCTTCGATTAAGCGTGGTCTAAAGACACTTTCCCATGCAGAAATCGTTGAACTTGTAGAGAATCTCGGACAACCAAAATTTCGCGCAAAGCAATTGGAAGATTGGATGTGGTCTAAGGGTGCAACTTCGTTTGATCAGATGAGCAACCTTCCAAAGTCACTTCGGGCGGGGCTTGCAAAGACAGTCTCTTTTCAAAGCATCACTCAGGTGACCCGTCAACTCTCCCAAGATGGCAGCCGTAAATATCTCCTCCAATATCCTGATAACGTATGCGTCGAATGTGTTGGCATGCCTACGGGAAATAAGCTCGCCGTTTGTGCTTCAACACAGGCAGGATGCGCTATGGGATGCGCTTTTTGTGCCACTGGAGCAGCCGGACTCACGCGGTCTCTCTCGGCATCTGAAATCTACGACCAGGTTCTTCACATCCGGAATGACTTTGAAATGCGTGTTTCAAGCGTTGTCTTTATGGGACAGGGAGAGCCCTTCATGAACTACGACAATGCTCTTGAAGCGCTGAGGCTTCTCAATTCCCCTCACGGTCTTGGCATTGGCGCACGTCATCTTACGATTTCTACCTGCGGTGTTATTCCAATGATTAAGCGCTTTGCAAACGAGCCGGAGCAGTTTACTTTGGCGGTCTCTCTCCACTCTGCCGTTCAAAAAACTCGTGACATACTTATGCCTGGAGTCCGAAAATACTCTCTTCTCCATCTGTATGACATCATGGGAGAGTATGTCGAGAAGACCGGACGGCGTCCCACCTATGAATATGCCCTTATTGGTGGCATAAACGACTCTGAAAACGAGCTTGGAGCCCTTCGTGATTTCTGCCGTGGAACCCTTGCACATGTTAATCTCATTCAATTAAACGAGATTCCAGGGTCTAAATTTCATCCTTCAACCCCAGCTCGCGCACAACAATTTGTCACGAAGCTGGGGGAAGTTGGCGTTGAGGCTACTATAAGAATTTCTCGCGGGGCGGACATTGATGCTGCCTGCGGACAGCTCAGTCAAAAACTTCGTCAGCTCTAAGACAGTCGCTTGGATATTAGAACTTTTGTTCTAATATCCAAGCTCAGACCATTGATGGTCTATATCCTTTCTGTGCTCATCAAGGTTTATCGAATGATCCTCAATACCGGATGAATCTAAAGCAGAAAGAACTCTTTTTGTTGAAGAGATGGTCTTTTTCCCCGCTGTAAGCACTTTTCTTCGAGCGTCTTTTGTAAGAAGACAATAGGTTGTGGCAATTGTGGCTCCCGCAAAAATACCAGATACAAAAAGCAGCCGAGGTCTAATCCCCACGAAGACCATCTCCTTGAGTAAGAAGGCCAACAAGTCTTGCCAGTTCTTCATCGTCCGAAAATTCTATTTCAATCTTATTCTTCCCGCGAATATTTCGAACCTTCACTGTTGTGTCAAGTGCAAGACGTAGTTGTCGAGCAGCTCTCTTATACGTTTGAGGTAATGGTTGACGCTGAACCTTTACGTTCTCTCTGCCAGAAAAAAGTGGTGCAAGGTTTTCTGTCTGTCTCACCGACAAATTTTCTTCTATTACCTTCTGAGCAAGCTTTAAGCGTCCTTCTTCGCCGGCAACCGCTAAAATTGCACGAGCATGCCCCGCCGAGAGCTGTCCCAAAGCCATATACTCCTGAATTTCTTTTGGAAGATCTAATAAACGCAAGGTATTTGTAATGGCTGAGCGAGACTTTGAAATAATCTTTGAGAGCTGTTCTTGAGTAAGGCCATCTTTTTTTATAAGTTCCTGATATCCTCGTGCTTCTTCAATAGGACTCAAATTTGATCTCTGAAGGTTTTCAATAAGAGCCAGCTTAAATACTTCTTCATCAGATATGTCCCTGATAATGACGGGGACGTCCTTCAAACCAGCTTTTTTAGCCGCTTGATAGCGTCTTTCTCCGGCAACTATTTCAAATCCTGAACCTTTTTTCCTAACAAGTAACGGTTGTAATACACCGTTTTGTTTTATGGAATCCGCAAGCTCTTCAAGTTCTGTCTCGTCAAATTGCTTACGCGGTTGATCTTTATTTGGTTTTAGCTTTGAAACCGCAAGCACTGTCGTTTCTTTTGGCCTTCCTGTCTCTGCATTAGCTTCGTTAATTAATGATGAGAGACCTTTACCTAACCCTGATTTTTTAGCCACGACGAATCACTTCCTTTGCAAGCTTCACGTATGCAAGAGAGCCTTTACTAATACGAGCGTACATACTTATTGGTAGTCCATGACTTGGAGCTTCCGCTATTTTAATGTTTCGGGGAATAAGAGTTTTAAACATCTTGTTGCCAAAGTAGTTTGAAACTTCTTCAACTACTTGCTTTGAAAGAGTGGTACGGCTGTCAAACATGGTCATTACCACGCCGAACACTTCAAGATCCGGGTTAAGATTACTTTGAACCATGGCCATAGATTCAAGAAGTTTTGAAACTCCTTCAAGGGCATAATATTCACACTGAATTGGAACAAGAAGACTATCGGCTGCGACAAAAGCGTTTATAGTAAGAAGACCAAGCGACGGGGGACAGTCAATAAATACATAATCAAACTCGTCTTTTACCTCTTCAATTGCTTTCTTTAATACATACTCTCGATTTTCCTTATTTACAAGTTCAATTTCAGCACCGGCAAGTTGTATGGTTGCGGGAACAACAAAAACACGTTCTTCTGGAGTTGGAAGAATGAGGTCTTTAATGGAATATTCGTTGAGAATCACATCGTAAATATCATGTTCAAGCTCTTCTTTTTCTATTCCATACCCACTTGTAGCGTTTCCTTGGGGATCAAAATCAATAAGAAGTACTTTCTTCTTTGTCTCTCCAAGGGCAGCGGTTAAGTTGACAGCTGTCGTTGACTTTCCAACTCCGCCTTTTTGGTTAATAATCGCAATAACCTTACAATCCTTCTCGGGATATGCACGCTTTTGGTCTTTATAGTCCATATTTCCTCCGAATTGACCCAAAACGTTACCGACATAATAATCTTGCCGAATGTTTCACGTGAAACATTCGGCATTTCTTTACGCAACAATCGTACACTAATTGTCATCCGCAAAGTGGATGTTTTTTTGCTTCTCCATTTTTTCTCGGTAAGATTATTCTCGATTTCTTATTCTTTTGAAAAATGAGAATCTCCCGATGTCCAAATTCGTTCGGTAACTCAAATGTTTCACGTGAAACCATTTTAAATCCACAAAGTTTTGCCATCTGAAGTGCGTCTTGAAGCTCTTTTTCCTCAATATTTGCCTTTTGTAAAAGGAGTTTTCCTTGGTCCATCAGAAACGGCTCGGCGTATTCCATAACAACATTTGCTTTTGCTACAGCTCGGGCAACAACAAATCGAAAGCTTCTTTTCATTTTTGCTTCTATTTCTTCTGCACGCATTTGTTTTGCAATAATTCTATCCTGTATTCCAAGCTGCTCGGCAAACTCATTTACCGCAGAAATCTTCTTTCCAATAGAATCAATAAGAAGCCCTTTACACCCTAAGACACAGCCAAGAGGAATTCCAGGAACTCCACCTCCGGTTCCTATGTCACAAAAAGAATCTTCTTCTGAACATAGCATAAATTTTGACAGCAAAAGGGAGTCCAATATATGGAGTACGAGTGCACTGTCTATATCAGTAATACGGGTTAAATTGAGAGTTTTGTTTTTCTCAAATAATAATTCAAGATACGTGAGAAGAAATTTCCGTTGTTCATGCGTTGTAGAAAGATCATATATATTAAGAAGTCTCAAAAGTTTCTTCTCGTTCTCCTCTGTATATACTTTCTCCATATCCAGTGACTCCTTACTCTCAGTAAAATGACAAAACCTTCTATAGCAGAAACTCTTGTCAAAAAGAAAGGGAGGATTTCTCCTCCCTTAGTGTACTTGTTATAAGAAAAAACTTAAACATTCACTGCCGTAATAACAACACGCCTATACGGATCCTCACCTTCAGAATGGGTGGTAACTTGATCCTCTCCACGAAGCGCAATATGTACAAGACGACGCTCGTACCCATTCATAGGAGCAAGAGCTATACGATTTCCATTTTTCTTCACGCGTTCAGCGGCAGAGCGCGCCATGCTTTGAATCTTTGCTCGACGACGACTCTTATATGATTCTACGTCCACAACTATTGGATAATGGAAGTGAAGAGAAGCACTCATAAGTGAGGAGAGTACCATTTGAAGGGCGTCCAGCGTATTTCCATGGCGACCAATAAGAATAGCTAAATCCCCACCCGTAATATCGAGAATAAGTTCTCCCTCGTCTCCATCGTACTCATCAATCTCACATTCATGCTCACCAAAAAAGGAGAGAAGATGCTTAAGATACAGAACCGCCTTATCGGCTATCTTGTCCATCTCAGAATCCGTTAAAGCGATACCATTTTCATAATGAGATCTAATCTCGCTAAATTCGTCCGTTATGCCTTCTACAGAGAGAGAAACCTGGGAAAGATCGCTCTCGTCCATATCAATTTCTTCCACGCCATCCTCCATTATTATATAAAAATATTAACTATTATCTTTTCAGAACTTCGCCAAGCTCTTATTTTAAAGCAACGTAGATTTCTAGTTCTTTTTATGCTGACGCGGCTTTCTCTCTTTACGTACTACATCAACCTCAATAGGCTTATTTTCCATCTGTGCAGATACCTTGGCTTTTTCTGACTCAAGAATCTTATTTGTGATAAGTTTCTGCTGAATAACCTGCCAAAGAGAAGACGTTACGTAATACAAAAGGACAGCGGCAGGAACGGTCCAACCAAACCAAAGCATCACAAGAGACATCATGCCTCCCATAAGCATCTGCTGTTGTTTCTGCTCAGAAGCCCCGTTGTTGGCATTCATCATCATAGGAATAAAGGTAAGTACACCAAAAAGTATGACAAAAACGAGGTACGGAATTACCCCGGTAATGCCAGAAGAAGCAAAAACCTCAGCAGGTGAAGATGCAATGGAGGAGAGGATTCCATAAAAGTGAGCATCATGAGGGACGTTTCTTGCAACGGTAAAGAGTGCAAAGAAGATAGGCATCTGTAAAAAAATTGGGAGACATCCGCCGAGAGGATTGAACTTTATCTCAGCATAGAGTTTGCGCATTTCCTCTTGCTGTCTAACCGGATCGTCTGCATATCGATCTTGAATCTCTTTAAGTTTTGGCTGCACCACTTGCATGCGAGCCATCGACGCTGTTTGCTTATTTGTAAGCGGTACAAGAAGCAAACGGATAATGACGGTTAAAATAATGACCGCAAGACCCCAGTCACCACAAAACCCTTGGATTCCCGAAAGAATCGAAGTAAGTAAGTTAATAATCCAATCCCACATAGTTCCTCCGATCCGCTCCTTCACGGAACGGGATCATAGCCTCCGGCATGAAAAGGATGGCACCTAAGAATCCGTTTAATGGCAAGTTTGCTTCCTTTTCCAACACCGTATTTTTGTATCGCCTGAACTGCATATTCTGAACAGGTTGGCGTATAAATACAATGTGCCCGAAACAAAGGAGATATGTTTCGTTGGTAGAAGCGAATTGCGCTTAAAAAACAGCGAGCGAGAAAAGAAGTTCTTCTCGATACATTCATAAGATACCAACTTTTCCGAGTAACCTTTGTAACTCACGTGAGACATCCTGTAAGGATGCATTATGAGTTTGAGGCGTTGCAAAAAGAATAATACCGTATCCTTCCACAGGTAGGCTTTCTATACGAGCAGCTTCTCGTAATACTCGCTTACATCTGTTTCTAACTACGGCATTCCCTAGTCTTTTTGGTGCTACAAAAGCAACACGAGCCTCGCCGTCCTCACAAGTCTTTGCTACTCGGATACAGATAAGAGAGCCATAGGCTCTCTTTCCGCAAGAGAAGACCCTTTCGAACTCACGGGGAGACTTAATGGTCTTCATAGAAACAAATCCTAAACGGTAAGGCGCTTGCGCCCCTTAAGGCGGCGACGAGCGAGCACGGCACGACCGTTCTTGGTTGCCATACGTGCACGAAAACCATGGGTGGTAGCGCGCTTGCGCTTATTAGGCTGGTAGGTACGCTTCATAACTATTCCCTCCCGGACGGGTACTATATCGAGCAAAAAGCTTTCAAATTGTACGCGCCTTATACCAAATTTGTCAATCAAATTGCAGATACTTATAAAGGTTTGCTTTTACTTTCGAAGAAAGATTGATACTTGTGTTGTAGAAGCCGTCTTTCATTTCATCAATATATATCTGAATGAAATGTTTCTTTTCGTTCAAAATGATATGAAATGATACTATTATTTCAGCGCTTTTCTATTTGTATTATAGTTTTCAACATATTGTTTATTATTTGTTGAAAACTGTTATTCATTTGAAATGTTGTGAAAAGTTTTTAACATAATGTTGAAAACTTGTTGAAAAGGAAGTTTTGTGGTGCGGGATTTTTATCCGTTTGTAGAAGAATCACCAACCGATGTTTCTTCTACAAACAACAAAGACAACATGGAAGAACTTACTGTTCGTTATGAAACGCGTATTGCCGTATACGACGATGTTGCCGCCGCTCCCCGTGTTGTTGTAATTGAACCCACAGAAATTCGTTCATATCTTGAAGAAATCGTTCAAGCGGTTAACCGCCTCTCTCACGAGCAAGGTGGTCAAATTCCTTTTATGGTAATGCGTGAGATTGTAGAAAACTTTATCCACGCACATTTTGCGTCTCCTACCATTACCATCCTTGACCACGGTAACACCATTCGTTTTTCAGATAGGGGACCGGGTATTAAAGAAAAGGAACTTGCTCTTCAATATGGGACTTCAAGTGCCACTGAATCAATGAAACACTATATTAGAGGCGTTGGCTCAGGCCTTCCATATGCTCAGCAATACATGATTGATAAAGGTGGGAGTCTTACCATTGAAGATAACATCTCAGGAGGAACCGTTGTTACTATTTCAACACGATCTGCCTCTGATGCCCACACACAAACACGTCCTTCAACAGAAAAGATAGAGATCTTTTCAAGAGAAACTTCTTCTCAAGGTTCTTTTAAACAAGACAGCTCTTCTCGTGATAAAAACCCAGATACATCACACTTTTCTCTTTCTAAAATAGAAATCTCACCAAGAGGACAAAAGGTCTTTGCATATCTCTCAGAGCATGAACTTGTTGGTCCAACAGAACTTGTTCGTATGTATGATCTTTCAATTCCAACCTGGTCTCGTGAACTGAAAAGTTTAGAAGAGATTGGCCTTATTAAAAAGATAGGCCAAAAGTACCAGCTTACGCAGGCCGGACTTGCTTTGCTTTAGGTTCTTTTATCAAGAATCTGCGAAAGTTTTCAACAATTCCACAAAACGAAGGCGAAGTTTTCAACAATCCAGAGTATACTAAATGACCCTTTTAACACTTGTCGTTTGGTGGGTAATGGACATTTCGCTTGAATCAAGTGCGACAGAGTTGTGGCAGGATACCATTGATCTTCTTATTCAAGAGGATCAACCGGCTCCTTTTGTTGCTATGTTACAGAGCTGCATCCCTTTATCTCTTGAGGGGTCGGTTTTGTCTGTCAAAACAAACCTGCGAGGTGCCTATAACAACATTGTAAAAAATCAACCCGTTGTAGAACATTATCTCTCCCAAGCCGCTTTTAGGGATACAAAGCTTTCTATTAGCTTTGTAAAACAAACAAAAGATTCGCCGGTACAAGAAAAAAGTGAAAAGACCTCTTTTAACCCTTTTACTTCAGTTGTATCTCCTGAAGAGATACATAGTTGGAATGAATCTTCTCACCAAAATACACAGACCTCTCATACCACCCAGAGAAAGCATCTTTCTAAAAAGAACATAATAGATGCAAAAAAGAGGAACAACCCTCTTATTGAGAAGAAAATTACTGATGAAACGTCAAAACTCACGTTTGATAGATTTGTTGTTGGTGAAGAGAATGAATTTGCTTTTGAACAAGCTCTTCGTGTAGCAAACGATGAAAAAGGGAAAGGAAACCCTCTTTTTATCTATGGGAGTAGTGGTCTTGGTAAGACACATCTTCTGCGCTCAATACAAAACTACATTATAGAGAACGACCCAAGCCGGCTTTGTGTCTATAAAAACGCCACTTCTTTCATTGACGACTACACGCGCGCCATGAGAAACAAAGCTGATGGCGCACCTCAAATTCTCACTGAAGCCTATCAAGACATTGATGTTCTAATCATTGACGATGTACAAAAACTTGCCGGAAAAGCGGGTACATTAAGTTTCTTTTTTGATACGTTTAACTCTCTTAAAACAGACGGGAAACAGATTGTTCTCGCTGCTGATAGAACCCCTTCTGATCTTGGACTTGGAGCCGAGGGATTTGATGAGCGTATTACTACCAGAGTGAGCTCCGGTATTGTTATTGGTATAGAACAACCAAGTTATGAAATGAAAGTAAACCTCATTAACACGTTTTGTGAGCGCATTCACAACGAAGCTGTTACAGAAGGGCTTACATATCTACAAGGCACGCTTTCTGAAGAAACAATTCAATATATGGCCGAGAGAAGCGGTCAAAGCATCCGTGTTATTGAAGGATTCTGTAATCGTTGTGTCGGCGAACAAACGCGCGCAGAAGAAAAGGGTAAATCCATTACTCGTGACGATATCGATAAGATTGCCTCAACCGTTTGGCCTAAAGAGACAAAAATCATTACGGTTACTAAGATTCAACAGGCTGTAACTTCTCGATATGGTATTAGCCATGATGATTTGGTCGGTCAAAAACGCAGTCAAGACATAGCAGAAGCACGTCATGTTGCAATTTGGCTCTCTCGAAATCTTTGCGATCTCACGCTTGGCGACATAGGCAAGAACTTTGGAGGTCGTTCTCATGCAACCGTTAAACATAGTATTAAGGTTGTTGATGATTGGCAGAGAGAAAATAAACAACTTTATGACCGTGTGTTTCATCTTCAAAGAGACATCACCGAAGGAAAGAGTGAGTAATGAAGAAAACATGTTGGAAGTATGTTGAAAGATGTTGAAAACATCGAAGATATCTCAGAGAAGGGAATGCAAACAGAAAGATATGTCAAAAGAGGTTTAAAGATACACGTGAATACCGAAAGATTTTTCTGACCTCTACCTGTTTCTTTTCACCTTTTTCTACATTTCAACAAAGCTTATTATTACTACTGTCCTTTTTCTTTTACTATTATATAAAGAAGGGAATGTTATGAACTTCACTGTTAGTCAGTCCTCATTACAAACCGCCCTTGATATCGTAATGAAAGGTATTGGATCAAATCCTTCATTACCTATTCTCTCTGGTGTATATCTGAAGGCTCAAGAAGGAACTCTTGAGATTCAATCAAACGATCTTACCGTCTCCATTAAACATAAAGTGGCAGCTAATGTTGAAGAAGAAGGAGAAACGGTTGTTTCTGCCAAAGTTCTGCAGACTATTGTAAAAAACCTTCCTGATGCGGCTATTACTTTTAAATATGAAGATGAAGGAATAAAGCTTACCTGCCAAAAGTCAACATATCACCTCACGGTTCTTCCTGTAGCAGATTGGCCGGCATTTCCTGAAGTTGTTCCCGAGAAGAGCATCGAGCTTCCGAGTGCACTTCTCTCTAAGATGGTTGATAAGATATATAGAGTGGTTTCCCATGATGTTTCTCGTCCTATTCTTCAAGGAATTTTCCTTACTGCAGAAGAAAACACCATTCGTCTTGTAGCAACCGACTCATTCCGCCTTGCGGTTTGTGATACGCATACCGATACTCCGACCGGAGAAAAGTTCGAAGCAATAATCTCGGGTGAAGCAATTCACAATGTTCTTTCAATGCGTACAATGACCGAAACCATTATGGTGGGAATAAGTGATAACCAAGTGGTGTTTACTTTTGGAAATACCACACATGTTTCAAGAAAGATTGAAGGAAACTATCCTGACTATAAAAAACTCTTAGCTCCCTCTTGTTCTACCGCAATAACACTCCCTATTGAAGAGACCTCTGCCGCAATTAAACATGTATCTGTCGTTGCTCTTCAAAACTTTGCAGTGCGACTTGATATTGACGCTGAAGGTGGAGAAATTTGTTTCTCATCCTCTTCACCTGATCAAGGAAATGCCTCTGAAACTATAAAAGCAGACGTTGAAGGAAAATCACTTACGATTGGATTTAATTATCAATATGTATTTGACTGCTTAAATGCTCTCTCAGAGCAAAAAAGTGTTCGTTTTGAACTGTTAAGTGAAACACAACCTGCAGTATTTAAAGCAAGCGGTAAGATTAACTACCTCTACCTTCTTATTCCGGTTCATCTGTAAGTAGGGTTTGTGGGACTTATCGTCAACAACATATCGCTTGTAAATTTCCGCAACTTTCGGATGTTGAGTGTAGATTTTTCACAATCTATAACGATTCTTGTTGGACATAATGCCGTAGGGAAAACAAACACAATAGAAGCACTTCAAATGCTTACTGCAGGGTATTCATTTAGAAAACCTACTCCAGTACAGCTTATGCTTGAAGGGGAGAAACAAAGTAAGATTCATGCCCATCTCACGGGAGACGGTCGGGTTATTGATCTTTCTTGTACAATTTCTTCCTTACGCCGACAGTATGAGAAAAATGGAAAGAAGTGTCATGCAACTGACATTCCAGGAGATCTTATGTCGGTTCTCTTTACGCCTGATGACCTTGCGTGCATTAAGAGAAGTGCCTCATATCGAAGGGGAGAGATTGATGACTTTGGAAAGCAGGCAAACAAAACGTACGCAAAAGTGCTTGCGGCATATTTGAGAAGTATTGAACAAAGAAATAGACTCTTAAAGGAAAATGTTGTTGACTTTAGTTTACTTAGTGCATGGGATACCTCAGTTGCTCTTGGTGGAGCAACGCTGCTTTGTGCGCGTCTAAAATTGTTTAGAAGACTTTCAGCCAAAACAAGTGAGATTTATAAACAAATCAGTGGGGGAGAAGACCTTGTTTTGCGGTACGAGTCGAGCATAGGAGAGATATCGGCTGATCAGACAAAAGAGGAATTACTGGATAAGTTCCTTTCATCTCTTAAGGATGCACATGGTGTTGATGAAAGACGTCAACAAACCACTGTTGGTCCTCATAGAGACGATATTGTCTTTTTAATTAACGGAAAAGACGCTCGGATGTATGGATCTCAAGGTCAACAACGCTCCGTTATTCTCGCCCTTAAGATGGCAGAGGTTTTAGTATCAGAAGAGATTCTTGGTACAAAGCCACTTTTGCTTCTTGATGATGTCATGTCTGAACTTGATAAAAGTCGTCGTGAAGCAATCATGAATTTTACGTTTGGAGATATTCAAACCGTTATTACCACAACTAATCTAGGATATTTTTCTCCGGATATGGTTGATGTTGCAAAAGTGGTGAGTTTTGAATGAATGCGCACCATGTGTCTTATAAAAAAGATGGTTTTCAAAATGAAGAGCAAGAGAAAAAAAGAGGGGGCGAGAAGAACCTTTCTTCTCTTTTAACTTCTTATTTTGAAAAGACTCGTGTTACGGATACCTCAAGCACTAACCACGCAGCCCTTCTCGCGTGGTACTGTGTGGCAGGGATCGCTGAGAAAGAGCATACAACAGGCGTATTTGTTGTACCGGCAAAATACAACCAGTCGCCGAAACTAATTGTGTATGTTGATTCAAATTCGCTGCGTATCGATTGTATGGCTCGTCGAGAGGTATATCTGCAAAGGTTTGCCACTGTTGGTTATGAGTTTTCATGTATTGAATTTAAACTTTCGAAGTATAAAAAGAAGCAAATAACAGCCGATGTTCGTCTTGTGGCCGAGCCAGAGAAAAAATACTATACTGCTCCGGAAAGCGAACTGACCCAAGACCAAAGAGAAACAATTGAAAGTATTGTAAAAATACTTCCCGAGTCATATCGTGAGGAAGGATATAAGGCCGTCCTTGCTTCTTTTCTTCGTAGGAAGTGTGAATAGTCGAGAAAAGGCAAAACCACCCCACAAATACGTTCAGGATGCGTAATGAGACGTAATTTTAATGATGAGATGGTAAATTTTCGCATGGCCAAGGGTAATTTACGAAAAATGAAGTAGAATAAATAGGTTATTTATCTGAGTCAAAAGAGAGGACAGCGAGTGGCAAAAGAAAAGAAGTCAAACTACAGCAGTGATGACATTACTGTTCTTGAAGGACTGGAACCGGTTCGTAAACGCCCCGGTATGTATATTGGTACCACTTCTTCTGCTGGTTTGCATCATCTTGTATGGGAGATCGTTGACAACTCAGTAGATGAAGCCCTTGCAGGATTTTGTACCAAAATTAAGGTAACGGTGCATGCAGATAATTCCGTTTCCGTTGAGGACAACGGTCGCGGCATTCCCGTTGATATACACCCAAAAAAGAAGATACCGACGCTTGAGGTTGTTCTTACCATCCTGCATGCAGGAGGAAAGTTTGATAACAGTGCGTATAAAGTCTCCGGTGGCCTTCATGGTGTAGGTGTCTCAGTAGTTAATGCCCTTTCAAAGCGCATGATTGCCGAGGTAAAACGTGATGGCAAGATCTATCAAATGGAGTTTAAACGCGGTAAAACCACTCAAAAAATGAAAGAGATTGGTAAGACCAAGTCAACCGGAACCACCATTACCTTCTGGCCCGATGATACTATTTTTGAAACCACAACGTATAATTTTGATACGCTGCGTGATCGTCTTCAGGAAACCGCATTTTTGAACAAAAACCTAAAGATCGTCTTAACGGATGAGCGCGAACTCATTCCGCGTGTGGTCGAGTACCAATATGCAGGCGGTATTATTGACTTTGTTAAGTATTTGAATGACGAGAAGACCGTCCTTACCGGACTTTCTAAGCCAATCTATATCGAGGGTTCTTCTGAGCCTGATGCTCCTACATCGCAAATGGGCGAGGTAGAAGTTGCCATGCAATGGAACACCGAATTTAATGACCGAACACTTTCCTTTGCAAATGATATCTATACCGAAGAGGGCGGTATGCACCTTGAGGGATTCCGTACCGCATTAACGAAAGCAGTTAATGATTACGGTACTCGTCAAGGAATTCTCAAGGAGAAGGATCCCAAACTTACCGGTGATGATATCCGTGAAGGACTTACCGCAGTTATTTCCGTTAAACTTCCCGATCCTCAGTTTGAAGGCCAAACAAAGGCAAAGCTTGGCAGCTCATATATGCGTACTCTAACCAACAAGATCGTATCTTCGGGTCTTGCGGAGTATCTTGAGGAGCACCCCAACCAGGCAAAAGAGATTCTTAAAAAAGCTACCCAGGCAGCAAAAGGTCGTCTTGCCGCTCGTAAAGCGCGTGAAGCGACACGACGTAAAGGACTTCTTGAGTCGGCATCTCTTCCGGGGAAATTGGCGGATTGCTCGGTAAAAGATCCCGAAATGACCGAACTTTTTATTGTCGAGGGAGACTCCGCAGGTGGTTCGGCTAAAATGGCACGAGACCGTTCCATCCAGGCGGTATTACCACTGCGCGGAAAGATTCTCAACGTTGAGCGTGTACAAGCTCATCGCGCTCTTTCTTCAGATACCATTACTTCACTTATTACTGCAATTGGCACCGGCGTGGGAGAAGAATTTAATCTTGAAAAGGCACGCTACCATAAGATTGTTATCATGACCGATGCTGATGTTGACGGCTCTCACATCCGTATTTTGCTTCTCACCTTCTTCTACCGGTATATGAAACCTATGATTGACGCTGGCTATATCTATGTGGCACAACCACCGCTTTATCAGATTAAAGCCAAGGGTAAAAAGCACGGCAAATACATTTATACCGATGAAGAGCTTGCCGTTGAAGCCAAACAGTTTGAAGACAGCTCAAAGTATACGGTTCAGCGCTACAAGGGTCTTGGTGAGATGGATCCTGAGCAGTTGTGGTCAACCACTATGGAGCCAAAGAACCGCATCCTTTTGAAAGTAACCATTGATGATGCAATGGCTGCCGACAGAGCGGTTGCCGATCTTATGGGAAATCAGGTTGAAAAGCGCAAGGACTTCATTCAAACCCATGCAAAAGACGTGCGATTCCTCGACATTTAGATCTTCTCGCAAGCGCTGAGAGAAGTTGTTTTTGCAACCAGTGAAAGGGTAGACAGTGGCAGACGATACACATACGCACGATAACGATATACCAAACGATATCGAAGATCGTGATTTTGATAATCAAGATGAGCGCGAAGACGAATATGACGAGAATGACGGAGAGCTCGACGAGTCCAGTGAGGATGAGTTTGACGCCGAGACCGGTGTAAGCCTTGCCGGAGCCACCGTGTCTCATACCATTACAGATGAGGCGGGAACGCGTCTTGATCTCTCCGACATTCATGGCGGCACGCTTAAGCCAACTGACATGGCCGACGAAATGCGTACGTCGTTTTTGGAGTATTCCATGTCCGTCATCGTTGCCCGCGCACTTCCGGATGTGCGTGACGGACTTAAACCAGTACACCGCCGCATTCTCTATGCTATGAACGAAGCTGGCATTACTCCTAATAAACCGCATAAAAAGTCCGCATGGGCCGTCGGTGAAGTTATGGGTAAGTATCACCCACATGGCGACTCTGCCATTTATGATTCCATGGTACGTATGTCGCAGGACTTCTCGATGCGCCTGCCACTCATTGATGGTCACGGTAACTTTGGCTCCATTGATGGCGATCCGCCAGCGGCCATGCGTTATACCGAGGCTCGTCTGACTCGCTCCGCCATGGAGATGCTTGCCGACCTCAATAAAAATACCGTTGACATGCAGCCAAACTACGACGAGGCCCTGACGGAGCCTGCCGTACTTCCTGCCCGTTTTCCAAACCTCTTGGTAAACGGTTCCTCGGGTATTGCCGTTGGTATGGCCACCAACATCCCGCCGCACAATTTGGGCGAGGTTACCGAAGCCGTATGCATGATGATTGACAACCCCGACGTCACCACGGAAGAGCTCATGGAAGTGCTTCCCGGACCTGACTTCCCAACGGGTGGCATTATCATGGGAACGCAGGGTATCAAAGACGCATACGAAACCGGACGTGGCTCCATTACGGTTCGCGCTAAAGTGCACGTTGAATCTACCAAAAATGGTCGCCAGCGCCTTGTTGTGACAGAGATTCCGTATCAGGTTAACAAAGGTCTTTTGCAAGAAAAGATCGCCCAAGCGGTTAACGAGAAAAAAATAGAGGGAATCTCCGACATGCGCGACGAGTCAAACCGCAAGGGTATGCGCATTGTTATCGACCTTAAGCGTGGAGAAGTTCCTCAGGTAGTTCTTAACAACCTCTATAAGCGCACACAGCTCCAGTCCAATTTTGGCATCATTGACCTGGCCTTGGTTGACGGTGTGCCTCGCACGCTTTCCCTGCGTGAGATCCTGCGCTGCTACATTGACCATCAAATTGACGTGGTGCGTCGTCGTACCGAGTTTGACTTGGATAAGGCGCTCAAACGCGTTCATATCTTGGAAGGCTTGCTGACGGCTGTCGATAATATTGACGAGATTGTCCATATTATTCGCAGCTCACAAGACGATGCCGAAGCAAAGCGCCGCATGCATGAGCGCTTTGATCTCGACGACATTCAAGGTGAGGCAATTTTGCAGATGCGTCTGCGCCGTCTTACCGGTCTTGCACGTCAAGATCTTGTTGATGAGATTTCTCAGCTTCGTGAAGACATTGCATATTACGAGGATCTTCTCGCCCACGAAAACAAGATTCTGGCAGTCATTGCAGATGAACTCCGTGATATTTCCAACCGCTTCTCAAATAAGCGCCGTACCCAGATTTCTGACCAGGATGTTCAAAATTTGGACGTCGAGGACCTTATCGCTGAAGAAGATATGGTCGTTACCGTTACGCATGCCGGGTATGTAAAGCGCGTCCCCGTTGAGATTTACCGGTCTCAGAAGCGCGGCGGTAAGGGAGTTCAAGGCGTTTCTCTTAAAGAGAACGATTTTGTTGAGGAGCTCTTTGTTGCGTCAACGCACGATTACGTGCTGTTCTTTACAAACTTTGGCAAGGTCTACCGAGTAAAGGTGCACGAGCTTCCCGTGGGAAATCGTACTACCAAAGGAAATGCGATTGTAAACGTTTTGTCCCTCTCGGAGGGAGAGAAGATCGCGGCTGTCATTACAACTCGTGATTTCCCTGCCGAGAATTATCTGATGTTTGCCACCAAGCAAGGCATGGTCAAAAAGACCGCCATGTCCGAGTATGACCGTACGCGTAAAGACGGCATCATCGCCATTAATCTCAAGCAGGGCGATGAGTTGGTTAATGTCCGTCGTGTTCATCCGGGCGACAAGGTAATCCTCTGCTCCTCTGATGGCAAAGCGATTCTCTTTGACGAGTCACAGGCTCGCGCCATGGGTCGCGGTACTTCAGGGGTACGCGGTATTATGCTCAAGGGTGAAGCAACTATGCTTGGCATGGAGATTACAAATGGCAACGGTGACCTCTTTGTTATTACCGAGAAGGGCTACGGAAAGCGTACGGCGGTATCCGAGTATCCTGAGCATAAGCGTGGCGGACAAGGTGTCTTTACCATTACAATGACGGCCAAGAAAGGCAAGTTGGTTGCGTGTCGTGTGGTCGGACCGCAGCATGAAATCATGATTATGTCTGAGGAAGGCGTTGTTATCCGCGTTAAGGCCGTGGACATCTCCAAGTTGGGCCGCTCAACACAGGGCGTCAAAGTCATGAATATCGGTGCTGATGACCATGTTTCCGCCATTGCCCGTATGATCGTCCATAAGAAGAAAGCTCCAAAGCATGCGGAAAACCAGGGAATGCTTGATTTGGCAGCAGCAGGAGCAAGAGATGCCGACGAAACCGAAGTCGTTGACCTTGGTGATGAGGAAGAGCTCGATGAGTCTTTGATTGACGAGGATGATGAGTAACAGACATCTGTCTGCTGAGCAATGTACGCAAAGACGCCCAAGCAGTTGCCTGGGCGTCTTTTCTTAAAGGTTTCTGGCTTGTAATGGACTTATGAGAAATCCTCAGGATTAAGGCTTTCGACAAAATCGTGGAACTCAGCCAGTTCCTGCTTTTTAACGTCCTTCTCGACATCGGCAAAATCAGGAGCTGCGGCCGTTTCAAGGACCGTCTCATCAGCATAAATCGGAGAACCCGTGCGTACCGCAAGAGCAACGGCATCAGAGGGTCTGGCATCAATGTAGTGGTGTTCTCCTTCAGAGGAAATGATTTCCAACTGTGCGAAAAAGGTTGTTCCGGTAACACCAATGATCCGCACGCTTTTAAGGTCTGCCTTAAGCGCATCAAGGATAGAGCGCATAAGATCGTGGGTAAGGGGACGCCCCTGTGGTGTTTGGTCAACTCCAAGACTGATTGACATGGCCTCAATGTGGCCAATACGGATAGGAAGTTTAATCGAAGAATTATGAAGAGTATCTTTAGGTTCAAGTATGATAATCGAGGCGATAGGACCGCCGCCAACGACAACTGACTTGATATCCATCTTTCGTAATGACACTACAACCACCCAGATAAACGCCTTACTTTACACGTGTTTAGTAAGAGGATTTTTAAAAGCGTACCCCCCTGCTTTTGCGCGATAATTGTACCCATTATTGGGTATTATTAAAACAAATCGAGAAAAGTGTTGACCGTAGGAAAACTGCGTTGTATCATTGCTTCCTGCGTTGGGCCTGTAGCTCAGTTGGTCAGAGCGTCCGGCTGATAACCGGGAGGTCACAAGTTCAAACCTTGTCAGGCCCACCATTCTTGTGACAATAGTCACCCCAGCGATAGCCGAGTCGCCGCTGGGGTGATTATTACGGGTGCTCGGATTCTAATCTGGGTGCGTCATAAGGGGAATTAGCTCAGCTGGGAGAGCGCGGGCTTTGCAAGCCTGAGGTCAGGGGTTCGATCCCCCTATTCTCCACCAAATGTTCAAGGTCAGAGACACCTGTTTCTGACCTTTTTTGTATGGGAGATATCTGAAGCTCTTTGGTTATCTTAGCGCTGCCAAACTTGCAGCAAGTTGGGCACAAGTTGCCATACTTGGCGCATTTCTGGCAGCGCTAGGCAGTATGATCATGCTCGTAAGGTTTTCTCGCAATCGTTGAAATTGTGTATCAACGGCTGTCTGCAAATCCACAGGCAGCCGTTTTGCTTTAGTTGTGCTTTTCTTATGAGGTGGCGAATTGGTACCAAACTGGATGTTTATGGGTGGTTTGATTCACAACTAAACGCTCAAATTGGCGGGAAAACACAACTAAACATGCATTTTGCTTCCAAAAACCACCCGTAAACCCCTCAAATGGATCGTTTTTCGAATGTTAATTTCACACTCTTTAGGTTTTCCTCTTTAACAAAAAGTACAGCGTAGGCACAACAAGCTTTACGCAAGCAAGCAACGCTCACAATACACAAAGAACATACCGGTAACCGTTAATATCGTCCACTTATCGAATAGTTGAGAAGATTTTGCGAAATTTGAGTAGGATTTATGCAAGAGCACGTTCTTTTCATTGAAGCTGTGGATATCCACAAAAGGAGAAAAGAGTTTTTATGATGAACCTTACTCGTCGCGGCTTTCTTGGTGTTAGTACAGTTGTAGCTGGATTGGGTCTTACAGCCTGCAACAACTCGGAGAAAAAGGCCGACTCGGACAATGATGGCAAAAAAGACGCTGCTGACACCAACTCTGTTGAGACCGTTGGAGCTTCAGAAGAGCTGGTAAAAGCGGCAAAAGAAGAAGGAAAACTGGTAGTATATGGCTCCTGCGAAGAGGAGTACCTAAATGCGGTGTGCAACAACTTCAAGAAGTTGTACGGCATTGACGTACAAGCACAGCGCCTGTCTACCGGTGAGGTTGCTGCAAAGATTGAGGAAGAAAACGGACACCCGTCTGCCGATGTATGGTTTGGCGGCACAACCGATCCTTACAACGTAACGTCTTCAAAGGGCTTGCTTGAGCAGTACGAGCCAAAGAATGCCTCGCATCTTATCTCAGATAAGTTCAAGAGCACAAATAATGACTGGTACGGCATTTACAAGGGTATCTTGGGAATCATGTACGACAAGAACGAGCTTGAGCGCCTCAAGATTGATCCTCCTCAGGACTACAAAGACCTTACCGACTCCAAGTACAAGGGTCTTATTTGGTCTTCCAACTACAATACCGCCGGTACCGCAAAGTTGATTATCAATACGGTCATTCAAAAGTATGGTCATGACCAAGGCGTTCAATACCTTGTTGATCTCGACAAGAACATCGCTCAGTACACCAAGAGCGGCTCTGGACCGTCCAAGGCAATCGGTACCGGAGAATGCACTATTGGACTCGGCATGCTTCATGACGGCATCTATCAGATTGTTGATCAGGAGCACGATAACATCGGCCTTCAAATTCCGAGCTCAGGTGCATCGTATGAGGTTGGTGCTACGGCAATCTTTAAGGGAGCTGCACACGCCAATGCAGCAAAACTTTGGGTTGAATATGCTCTTTCGCCGGCATGCGTCAATCTCGCACAGGAAAACGGCTCGTATCAGTTCTTGGTAATTGATAACGCAAAGCAGCCAGAGATAGCCACGCAATACGGACTTGATCCTAATAACGTAATGGATTATGACTTCGAGAATGCTAAGAAGAACACCGAGCAGTACGTTAAGGACGTTATGGAAGCCTTGGGCGGCGGAGACAACCGCTTTAAGACGGAATAGAGTCTGTGCAAGCAAGACCATTTTCTTGTCTCGAAAGACGGACTGTACTGGGTAGGCGGGGGATCTGCCTACCCAGTTCTACATATAGGTTTATGCGTAGGTTGGGTGTTTCAGAGTGAGGATCAGTATGGCAAAAACCCAAAGCGCTCGACTTGAGCGAAAAAAGCTCCTAGGCGATCCAATCTTGGTATCGACCATTGTTGTTCTTGTCGCCTTCCTTACCCTTTTTATTCTGTATCCTCTTGCCATCCTTATGGTTGACTCAGTGGTTTCAGACCAAGGGATTACGCTTGATGTGTTCACGCGCATTTTGGCCATGCCCACGTTCACGCGTGCCATTACCAATACACTGAAAGTTGGATTTGCCGTTGGCATTCTGTCAGCGCTTGCGGGTTTGCTGTTTGCCTATGTAGAGGTGTATGTCAAGCTCCGTACGCGATTTATGACAGGGCTTTTCCGTGTGGTCTCCATGCTGCCCGTTGTTTCTCCGCCTTTTGTGCTGTCGCTTTCCATGATTATGATGTTTGGCAAAAAGGGTCTCATTACACGCGGACTCTTGGGAATTTACGACAATAACATCTATGGGTTTTGGGGTATTTTTATCGTTCAAACCATGACCTTTTTTCCCGTGTGCTACATGATGCTCAAAGGTTTGCTCAAAAACATTGATCCGTCTTTGGAAGAGGCTGCACGTGATATGGGAGCAAGCCGCTGGAAGGTGTTTACCAGCGTTACGCTGCCTCTTATTTTGCCGGGTTTAGGCAACGCCTTCCTTGTTTCGTTTATCGAATCCATCGCCGACTTTGCCAATCCCATGATTATCGGTGGTTCGTACGACACCTTGGCAACAACAATTTATTTGCAGATTACCGGAGCATATGACAAGCAGGGCGCTGCCGCAATGGCCGTTATTCTACTTTCCATTACGCTGCTCATGTTTGTGGTTCAAAAGTTTGTACTCGAGGCAAAGAGTACGTCAACCCTTTCAGGTAAGGCAACACGTGCGAGGATGCTCATTACCGACAATTCCGTGCGCATTCCACTTTCCATTCTGTGTGCTGCGGTGGCTCTTTTTGTTGTCGCCATGTACCTCTGTGTTCCGTACGGTTCATTTGTTCGCTCCTGGGGTTCAAACTACGAATTGACAACCAAATGGTTCACGCAGGTATTTACTAAATATCATGGTCTGCAAGCGTTTAGTGATTCGTTTATGCTGTCGCTCATTGCAGCTCCCATTACCGCCCTGCTCTCAATGATTATCTCGTATCTGGTAGTAAAACGTCGTTTCCGCTTCCGCGGGTTTATCGAGGCCGTTTCCATGCTTGCCATGGCGGTTCCCGGTACGGTTTTAGGCGTTGGCTATATCCGCGGCTTTTCCAGCGGCATCATGCATACCGGGGTTTTGCAAGGTTTGTATGGTACGGGAATCATTTTGATTATCGTATTTGTGGTGCGCTCTCTTCCTACCGGAACCCGCTCGGGTATCTCGGCGCTTCGCCAGATTGACAAGTCTATTGAAGAATCCGCCTATGATATGGGTGCCGATAGTTTTAGGGTGTTTATGACGGTTACGTTGCCGCTGATTAAAGATTCGTTCTTGTCCGGTTTGGTAACAGCGTTTGTGCGCTCCATTACCGCAATTTCCGCAGTTATTCTTTTGGTCACACCGCAGTTTTTGCTTATTACGGTGCAGATCAATGAGTTTGCGGGCAAGGGTTCTTATGGTATGGCCTGCGCTTTTGCAACAATTTTGATTGTTATTACATACGGCTCGGTCTTGCTCATGAACTGGGCCATTAAACACTTTGGCACCAGTCGGGCACTCAAGGAGGAGTAGCACATGGCTATAGAGAAAAAGGGCGTACGCCTTGAGCATCTTTCTAAGATTTACCAGGATCAAAAGACCGGCAAGGATTTCTACGCGGTTCAAGATGCCAACATCAGCATTGCCCCCGGTGAGTTTGTAACGCTGCTTGGTCCTTCCGGCTGCGGTAAGACTACCATTTTGCGTATGATTGCTGGTTTTGAGAGTCCTGACGAGGGAAAGATTTTTCTTGGCGACGAGCAAATCGACGAGCTCACGCCAAACAAGCGCGATACGGCTATGGTGTTCCAAAGTTATGCGTTGCTGCCGCACTACAATATCTTTGACAACGTTGCATACGGCCTTAAGCTGCGCAAAATGGATAAAGCAACAATTCGCGAGAAGGTCCTTCATATCCTTTCGCTTGTTGGACTTGAGGGTATGGAAGAGCGCATGACCAACCAGCTCTCAGGCGGACAGCAGCAGCGTGTTGCTTTGGCGCGTGCTTTGGTCATTGAGCCGAGCGTTCTTCTTTTTGACGAGCCTCTTTCAAACTTGGACGCAAAACTGCGCGTTGACATGCGTAATGAGATCCGTCGCATCCAGCAAGAAGCAGGCATTACCGCCATTTATGTTACGCATGACCAGTCAGAAGCGATGGCACTTTCCGACAATATCATCATTATGAAAAAAGGCGTCGTGGACCAAATCGGCGATCCGCAGACGGTGTATTATCATCCCGCAGATGAATTTGTCGCAGACTTCATTGGAGAGTCAAACTTCTTGCATGCAACGGTTACAGACAAGATTGACGCAGATACGGCGCTTTGCAGTTTTGAGGGTCAAGATTTTGAAGTATGCGGATGTTCGCATGTCGAGAAGGGCAGTGCGTGCTGCATTGTTTTGCGCCCCGAGTCTGCTCGTCTCGCCGACACGGGCGTTCTTTCTTGTGAAGTGGTGCTGTCCCGTTTTATGGGGCATTATCAAAACTACCAGGTCATGGTTGGAGATACGCTCATTAAGATTACGGATTTCAATCCACGTACCCATAAGATTTACAATGTAGGCGACCATGCGTTTGTCGACTTTACCAAAGATGAAGTACACGTTTTGTAGATATCGATAAGGAGTGTTTGTGTCAGGGTCGTCACAAAAATCGGAGGATCGCCGCGACGGCATTTCCCCCGAGCTTGATGAGTTGTCGTCTGAGCTCATGGGCGATGCGTTTGATATTCTTGCCGACGGAGGCGAACTGAACGTACGCTTGGTCGTTGAAGACGAGGCGAGAAACGTAGCAAGCTACGAATTTGCTGACGATGGTCCGGAAGCTCTTTTAGACGGAGCACACCGGCGCATTGTCGCGCTTGTAAAACAGGCGGGAGACGCCGAGCAGGGACTTGGTAACCCCCTTCGGTATGCTCTTGTGTATGAAGGAGCCATAGCGGATGCCGAGGGCGCCTATCAAGACGCTCTCATTCTTGAGTTTGGCGAGAAGAACTACCGGAGTTTTTCGGCATATTCGCTGGTGGATGGTAAGGGAGAAGGAGAAGGGTTTACCTGGACCGAGCCCGCTCCTGCAGGAGAGCTTGAGCCATTGCTATAAGAGATTTCTTTGGGAATTCCGTATGCACCTCCGCGACGATTCCATGTAAAATGCCGTCTATCGAAAATAAACTCTGTATTTATCGGTGATTTTGGACTAAAGTACCAAAGCTAACCGTTTAAAAAGCTGCGCGCGGGTGCTTCTTGCCACATGTGCAGACAGGGAGAAATGAAGTTTATGCGTCAAGAGAACATCAGAAACATTGCCATCATTGCCCACGTTGACCATGGTAAGACAACGCTGGTTGATCAGATGTTGAAGGCAACGGATGCCTTCCGTGAAAATCAGCAGGTTCAAGAACGTGTTTTGGACTCCAACGATCAGGAGCGTGAGCGCGGAATTACCATTCTGGCAAAAAACATTTCCATTGAATATAAGGGAACTAAGATCAATGTCATTGATACGCCGGGTCACGCTGACTTTGGCGGCGAGGTGGAGCGAGTGCTCAAGATGGCAGACGGTGCTCTTTTGCTTGTTGATGCCGCCGAAGGTCCTATGCCGCAAACGCGATTTGTGCTTCGACACGCCATCGATGCGGGCCTTGCCATCATGATGGTGGTCAACAAGATTGACCGCGACGGAGCCCGTCCGGAAGAGGTTGTGAATGATGCCCTTGATTTGATGATGGACTTGGGCGCATCCGATGAGCAGCTTGAATTTACCATGGAACACGTGGTCTTTGCGTCTGCGGTAAACGGTTATGCACGCCTTGCGCCCGACGATGACAATAAGGACATGTTGCCTCTTCTCGACATGATCGTTGAGGGATTGCCGGCACCGGAGGTCGATATTGAAGGGCCGCTGGCAATGCAGTGCGTTACGATTGACCACTCAGATTATGTGGGCAGAATCGGCATCGGCCGCGTATATTCCGGCACGATTCACACCGGCGATAAGATCTTGGTGGTAAAAAATGACGGCTCACGTGCAATGGGTCAGGTCAAGCAGCTCTTTACCTTTGACTATCTGGGCAGGAAGGAAACTTCTGAGGTTGCGGCCGGAGACATCGGAGCCGTGGTAGGCATTGATTCCACCGATATTGGCGATGTTTATACCGATCCGGAAGATCCCGTTGAACTTGAACCGATAGAAATTGACCCACCCACGCTTTCGATTATCTTTGAGCCATCAAGCTCGCCTTTGGTAGGGCGTGAGGGTGATATTGTTGGCGGCCGTCAGCTTAAAGAGCGTCTGATGAGCGAGGCCGAAAATAACGTTACCATGCACATTGAGGAGCTTCCCGATAAAACGGGAATTGAAGTTTCCGGACGCGGCATTCTGCATCTCTCTGTTCTCATGGAAACAATGAGGCGTGAGGGCTTTGAGTTCCAGGTGGGTCGCCCCCGAGTTCTCTTTAAGAAAGACGCGCAGGGACACAAAGTTGAGCCTATAGAGCAGGCCGTTGTTGAGTGCCCGGGAGAGTATTCCGGCAAGGTTATCGAGGTGTTTGGTAACGCTGGCGGCACCATGGTGAGTATGGACACGGGCTCCACGCAGACACATCTTGAATTTAAGATTCCAACCCGTGGCATCATGGGCCTCAAGACGCGCGTTTTGAACGTGACGCACGGAGAAGCGGTTTTCTATCACACCTTCCTCGAATATGGTCCGTTTGCCGGCGATATTGGCGGCAGGCAAAACGGAGCCATGATTTCCATGTCTACCGAGAAGGCCGTGGCGTATGCGCTTGGCACCCTACAAGAGCGCGGACAACTCTTTGTGGGGCCGGGAACCGAGTGCTATGAAGGCATGCTTGTTGGTGAGAGATCAAAGCCCGGCGACATGGTGGTAAACATTGCTCGTACTAAAAATTTGGGCAATCAGCGCTCGTCGACGGCCGATATTTCGGTGCAATTAACGCCGCCGAGAACCTTTACGCTTGAAGAGGCGCTGGAATATATCATGGATGATGAGCTGGTTGAAATCACACCGGAAAGCATTCGTATGCGCAAGCGTATTCTGTCTGAAACCGAGCGTCGTAAATGGGCGGTTCGTAACGGTAGAGTAAAGAAATAGCGCAAGAAGAGCCTTCTCTTCTCGCCAACTCATATGGGCATATTTTGGCCGTACTTATTTGTGGTGTGTGTTGCGTGGCTGGCTTGTGACGCCGTCGGCATGCTCTTCTTGCGTGAGTTTCGAACCTGGTTTTTGGAATTTGCGAATTCGCTTCATGACGTGCGGCGTAAGGTCAACATCTGCAGGTGAGAGCACGCCGTAATGGAGTGACCAGCGACGCAAGCCAACGGTTACGACGACACAAATAATGGCCGCCCACGGCTTTGATATATGCGCGCACGTTACGCTTGCCCAATACGATGCGGATCCTGCGACCGCGCAAAATGCGTACAGGTTGCTCCGTTGGAAGATGCGCGGAATATCACCCAAGAAGACGTCCCGGAGCATACCGCCGCCCACACCGGTTACGGATCCCATCAAGATGACAGACATGGGTAGGAGGTGGTAGATGAGTGCCTTATCCGTACCAACTACCGCAAACAGAGCCACGGAGATAATGTCAACCCATTCGAGTGCTCGTGGAAACACGTCAAGGGGCCGGGGGAACAAAAAGATGATAAGAGCGGTAAGAACTGCGGCAGGTATTGCGTATGGGCTGTCAAGCATATAAACGCCGCCATGCTGCATCATGACGTCGCGAATGAGCCCGCCTCCAAGACCGCCGAGAAGACCCAATCCAACAAATCCCACTAAATCCAGGTGCCGCTCTCTGGCTACGATGATGCCCGCAAGCGCGCCGACGATGACTGTTGCAAGGTCAAGCCAGGAAGGAACGGCTACGGAGATATAATCCATTCCGTATGGCGAGAAGAATGGTGGCATGTTAACCTCCGCAAATAGTCCACGAGCAATACGTACGACGCTGATATTTTTGCACGAAGTGTTTTGCGCGTATGTGCGAGTAATATCAGAACAGACTCATACTATACCTATGTTTTCTCGCTACTTTACATGGAAGTAAAAATCACCGTGCGTTTTACGGAGATTTCAGTTATACTGACCAATGCACTTTATATGGAGAGTTGTCCGAGTGGCCGAAGGAGCACGATTGGAAATCGTGTAGGCGCCTAAAGCGTCTCCAGGGTTCAAATCCCTGACTCTCCGCCAGAGCATTCACGGCGCCTACGGGCGCCGTTTCACCCTCGGAGGGGTGGCAGAGTGGTCGAATGCGGCGGTCTCGAAAACCGTTTACCCCTTCGGGGGTACGAGGGTTCGAATCCCTCCTCCTCCGCCATGTTGTTTGTTCTTTCCTACAAAAAATGTTAGCCTTTTTACAAATACGCCTACTGTTTAGGGTATTTGAAAGGAGATTTTATGATTATTAACGATCAAGAGCTCGAGGGTTTTTGTCGAGATCGTTATTTTGTTCGTGCACTGAGACTAACTACCAAAGAAAAGGGCTGGTGGAAGACACCAATTCTTCTCTTGCTTGCCTGCTTTGTTCCTATTGTTGGTCCTCTGGGAGCCATTGGATATGTCCTTGAATGGATGAGGTCTATCGCATGGGGGAATAATACGGGGCTTCAAGACAATAAGATTGGAGTTGCTCAGTCAATTGCAAGCGGCTGGCGAGCGTTTGTCATAGGTCTTGTGTATCTTGTAGCATACGGCCTGGTAATTTTTATTGCATTTTTGATTCCGGTGCTTAACGGTAGTCTGGTACCGCTTTTGATTGTCTTAGGGTTGCTTCTGACATATTTCGTTGGTATCGCACAACTTCGCGCGACTATCTACCAGAAAATCGGTGCAGGCTTTGCTGTGAAACCAATTATTCAGATGATGAAACATGACTTTTTAGGATTGGGTCGTATTTTCTGTCTTAGTATCGTTATCAATTACGTGGCCAGTATCATCAGTTCTATCTTTATGGCAGGCTCTCTTTTCTCATTTGTAGTTGCCCTGATGGGAGAGGGATTTTTGCCCGGAAGAACCATGACGGTAAGCACGGCACTGCGCATAATCGCAACGGCTTCGTCGATGACGGCACCGTCGTTTATCTTAAATTCTATTATTGCGGGAGCAGTGAGCGTGGCTCTCAATCTTATCGTTAACGCAGCACTTGGTCTCTGGATGCGTCAGTTTAACCTTCCTGCGTGGGGACAGAGCAAAGATCCGCTGCCTCCGTTTATCTATGATCCTCGAGATGAAGCCTTGTCACAGCAAAGCGCCGCACTCCCGCAGTCCGTACAGACCGAGACTCAAACTGAGCCAACAGAGAACCCCAACACGGTGGTTTCCGCTGAGACGCAGCCTACGTATGGTGCTTCCACAACGGTGACAGAGTCAGGAGACAATGTAGCCGCGCAATCCGACCGTACAGTGTCGCAGCCTGAGGTTGTTGAAAATCACGGTGAGGAAGCAGGCGAGAAGACCGCCGGCAATGATCCGTTTGCTCCGATACAGTAATCGTTTGGTGGATAAATAGCACAAAAGACAAAGCAAATCTTTGTTCTTGATACGGTCATCATGCAGATTGTGTGATGACCGTTTTTCTTACATAATGGATACTCACAAAGAAAAGCACTCTTTACCAGCAAAATGTTGAAAACCAAGGAAAAACTCGTCAGGTTTTGGTCAGAATTCGGTCAAATTGATGTAATAGGCTTGATATGTGGATGTGTATTTGGGAGTGAATCTGGGGATATGGGCTCCAAAAGCGCGTTTATATGGTATGATGCTTGGTTGAACCTTTCCTGCTTCGGATGCACCTTCACTCTCCGAAGCCATTAGCCCAGAGGAGGTGACCATATGAAGGCCTATGAACTGCTGTTTTTTGTTGACCCTTCCTCTTCAGAGGAAGTCCGCGCCGGTGTCATGAAGCGTATTGATGTAGCTATTGCTGCTGAGGGCGGTAAAGTCGACAATGTCGAGGATTGGGGCAAGCGCAAGCTCGCTTTTGAGATCGACAAGCTTACCGAGGGTGACTATACCCTCATCAACTTCCATGCAGATCCAACGCAGATTGCAGAGCTCGATCGAGTTTTGCGCATCAATGACGCTGTCAAGCGCCATATGATCGTGCGTCGTGTTGACAAGGACTAAGTCCGAGTGGAAGGTGGATGTAGCAATACATCTGCATTGAGAGGTAGTGAGAGTATGAGCATTAACAGGGTAAATATTTCGGGCAACCTTACGCGTGATCCCGAGCTTCGCTCTACAGCGGGCGGCACTCAGATTCTTTCGTTCGGTGTGGCCGTCAATGATCGCCGTAGAAATGCGCAGACAGGAGAATGGGAGGACGTTCCCAACTTTATTGACTGCGTAGTATTTGGCCAGCGTGCTGACGCACTTTCCCGCTTCCTCTCCAAGGGTTCGAAGGTTGCCATTGAAGGCAAACTTCGCTATAGCACTTGGGAGACAAGAGAAGGGCAGCGTCGCAGTAAGCTTGAAGTTGTTGTTGATGAGGTTGAGTTTCTTTCAAGAAATCAGCAGAACAACGGAGCTCCTGCGCCGGCTCCTGCAGCTCCGGCTGTTGGTGCAACGCCAAATGCTCCGAGTTATTCTGCACCGGCTCCACGCGCTGCCGCTCCAGCCCCGCAGGCACCAGTCGCACCGGCGGCCGATGTCTATGACGAGGATATTCCGTTTTAATCAAAGGATCTTTTCATACGAAGGATCGAAGAAAGGTACAAGACATGGCTCAGCAGAAGCAAGATTTTCAGCGCCAGCCGCGTCGTAAGTATTGCCAGTTCTGCAAAGAGAATACTGAGTATATTGATTACAAAGACACTCAGCTTCTTCGTAAGTACATGACCGATCGTGGCAAGATTAAGCCCCGTCGTGTCACTGGCGCTTGCACGCAGCATCAACACGATATTGCACTCGCTATTAAGCGTGCTCGTGAGATGGCGCTTCTACCGTATACCGTTGCGGTAGTTTCAAGCCGCGGAAACCGTAACCGCGGATAACCTGAAGAAAGAAATGATGCACTAACGTATGGATAGCAAGCGTGACAATACCGGGGTACCCCCTGTTCCGCAGGGAGTAAAGAGAAGCTCAAACGATGTCTCTCAAACGATGTTTGGCCACAAAGGTCGCATCGTAATACCCGGTGCTGGGCGCGTAAAGGCGCAGAAGCAACCGCCTCTGTGGCAAGGCCTCCTTTTGGTGGCTTTAGGAGCGTTTGTCTGTTCATATTTCACTTTTATCGGCGCCGCTCTTATAAGTTATGGAGCCGTTGTTACGTGCTACCAAAAGACCTTCAAAGAGGCTCTGTATACTTCAGGAGTCATACTTCTTGTTGCCGGAGGAGCAAGCTATCTACTTGGTGAGCCAGAGGTGCTGATAAGTTCAATTGGTGCCGCCGGCATCGCAATGAGCATAGGTGTTTTGGTTGCGCGAGGAGTGCTTACCGTCGGCAAACAGATACTGATTGTTGGCGTGGGAACGCTGGTCCTTTTGGGCGGCTATGAACTTCTCGCTGTGGCAGAAGGATCATCCGTATCAGCTCATGTGCAAGAGGCATTTGAGTTTTACCGCACACAATATGTGGGGTCGTCAGTGAATAGTGCAGAAGGCTTTGCCTATCTGAGGGTACTTATGCAACTTCTTTGGCCAACGGGCTTTACGATGGTGTCAATTTTGTACTATCTCATTGCCCGTATTGGTGCGCGGGTGGCGTATCGCTCTTTTGGTGGCGAGAAAAAACATCTCTCGCGCTTTGTAGAGACGGACGTGCCACTTTGGTTTGTGGCACTTGGCATCGTTGCACTCGCTGCATATGCGGCGAGCCCAGAGGTTCCTCTGTACAAAGACATAGTGCTTATGAGCGCACTCAATGTACTTGTCTTTGTAAGGCTTGTCCTTGCGGTGCAGGGGATGGCCGTTGGCGTTTGGTTCATGCAACGTCGTAAAGCTTCTCCGATAACAACAATGTTTCTCTTCATTTTTGCAGCATTTCTTGAAATTCAGGTTGGTATGTTAGCTTTTGTTGGTCTTATTGATATTTGGGCAAACTTTCGACATATATCACGAGGGAGAATGCCTGATAACAAGAAGACCACTGACACAGAACATCAATCGGCTCAAACCGATTGACCTAAGGAGTTCCCATGAAAGTAATTCTTTTGGGCGAGCTTCGTGGTAAAGGCGGAGAGGGCGACATCGTAGAGGTCGCTCAGGGCTATGCAGAGAACTTCCTGTTCCCTCAAAAGATTGCCCAGCCTGCTACCCCGGGTAATATCAAACAGCTTGAGGAGCGTCGTCACAACATTGCTAAGCGTGAGGCTGAGCGATTTGCAGACGCAGAGGCTACCAAAGCTGCCCTTGATGGTAAGCTCGTCGTTGTTGATGCCAAGATTGGCGAGGAAGGCCAGCTCTTTGGTTCTATCACAGCAGCACAGATTGCTGAGGCAATTAAAGAGCAGCTTGGTGTTGAAATTGACCGCAAGCGTATTGTCCGCAGCTCTTCCATTAAGACCGCAGGTCGTCACGATGTTGTTGTTGATTTGTATCGTGAAGTTGAGGCAGTGGTAACCGTTCAGGTTGGTCCTGATGAGACTGCAGAGGTTGCCGAAGAGCCAAAGACCGATGAGGCAGAAGAGGTCCCCGTAGCACAGGATGAGCAACAGGAAGAGGTTGCACCTGAGGCTGAGCCAGCGGAGTAGTTTTTAGCGGATTTTCAGAGGCCTTGAGGTAGGCGATGGAGAACTTTTTGTCAACTGGGGTTTTCTACAAAATTACCAGTTGAGTGAAAGAGATAACCATCAAATATCGTGCATGGTACGTAAAAATACACCCCGGATACAGAAATGTATACCGGGGTGTTTTACCTTTGGTTTTATGAAAAGACTATTTTTAGCATAGATTACCTGCGGTTTCTCAAAGTCAATGCATAAAACGTGCAGGAATCCTGCATGGATGGAGGGCGTTGTGCATAATGCGGACAAATAACAAGTTATGGAGGTTTTGCCGTTAACCAAAAAAGATGAAAATGTTGAAAACGTTGAAAACTTATCGAGATACCGCTCAGGGATAGCATCTCATCAAAAACAATGTTGAATACTTTTTTGGGCATACCATTTGCCAGAAAACTCACATTTCTTTGGTGCAAAGTGCGCTAGTATTCTCTTTCACGGATTGGTAGTGATTGGATAGGTATGCCTGAAAATAACGTCAAACAAGATCTTGTACGGGACATTAATCCCACGCGCCTGACCGCTCTTGAAAAAGTTGCCATGCCTCAAGATCCTGAGGCGGAAATGTCGGTACTTTCTGCCATGATGTACGATGAAGATGCTCGTTCGGAGTGCATTGTGCGCCTGACGGAAGAAGATTTCTATACACCATCCAACCGCTATATCTTCAAAGCGATAAAAACCCTCTTTGAACGCAACAGTGCCGTTGACCCCCTTTCGGTTTCCGATACGCTTAAGAGCAACAGAGAGCTTGAAAAAGCAGGCGGTCCCAATCGCATTGCAGAGCTTGGCGGCGATCCTCTTGCGCGAGTGGGCTGGCAATATCACGCGGATATGCTCCACCGCGACAAAACGCTTCGCAAGATGATTTCTGTGGCAGCGCAAATCTCGGCTCTTGCCTACGATGCTCCGGAGGATACAAAAGAGGTCGTTGATGCGGCACAAAAGCTCATTTTTGACGTAACAAATGCCGACGTGTCGAGAAGTGAGCAACCAATTTCAGACATTATGGGAAACCTGTATCGCGAGCTGGCAGAAAATGCGAACAAGTCCGAAACGGAGCTCGGGGTTGAAACGGGCTTCCCTTCGGTGGACGCCGCTCTTTTGGGTTTGCGTCCCGGACAGATGATAGTTGTCGGTGCACGTCCGGGTGTGGGTAAGACCTCCTTCGCACTTAACCTGGCGGTTCAGGCAGCTGCCAAGGGCGCAAGTGTGGCGTTCTTCTCGCTTGAGATGAGTAAAACCGAGATTGCGCAGCGTCTTTTGGCGGCATCGTCACGAGTTTCTTTGACATCCATCCGTTCGGCCAAGATTGCCCCCGATGACTGGCCTCGCCTCGCGGCGGCTTCATCTGCAATTTCCAACTTAGACGTTATGATTGACGATACGCCCGGCATTACCGTTACCGAAATCCGAGCAAAAGCACGGCGCATGCTCCACGGGAAGAAAAAAGGCGTTGTAATCATTGACTACTTGCAGCTGTTGTCGCCCCCTTCAGGGCAAAGGCGTGCGGACAGCCGTGCCACTGAGGTTTCCGAAATGTCGCGCGGCATTAAAATTATGGCAAAAGATCTCCAAGTTCCGGTTGTGGCACTCTCGCAGCTGAATCGAACGCTTGAAAACCGTACCGATAAGCGCCCGCAGCTTTCCGACCTGCGTGAATCAGGAGCCATTGAGCAAGATGCAGACATTGTCATCTTGCTTGACCGCTCCATGAATGAAGAAGAGGCGGCTCGGGAAAAGAGACCTGACATAGGCGTGACAAACCTTATCATCGCCAAGAACCGCTCGGGTTCTCTTGCCGACATTTCTCTGACGTTTGTGGGGTCCTCCACAAAGTTTGTAGAGGTTGTGTCGGGATACGATGATGCCGATGGCATTGCCAAACAACAAGAGGAAACCGGCGCGTATACGCAATGATGTCTCTGTGATGTGAGATGTGCGATACATTCCGGCACGTCAGTGTTCTATACTGAATAAGCAACCCGCTGTGGTTGTATGGTAGGTAATAACATACTGCGATAGGGGAGAAGTTATGTCAGCTTCCGTTCTTGTGGGCACTCAGTGGGGCGACGAAGGAAAAGGTAAAGTTACCGATCTTATTTCCGGAGATTTTGACGTTGTGTGCCGGTATGCCGGTGGTGCAAACGCAGGACATACGGTTATTGCCGGAGACACTAAGCTTGCGCTTCATCAGGTACCCTCTGGCGTTATGTATGAGAATACCTATCCCGTCATTGGCAACGGTTGCATCGTTGATCCTGAAATTCTCTTGGGCGAGATAGACATGCTGGAGGCACAGGGTATTTCGTGCGATGCACTGAAGATTTCCGGTAACGCCCACATCGTGATGCCATATCACAAAGATTTGGACGGAGCCCACGAGAAGAAGCTTGGTAAGAATCTTATCGGCACCACCAAGCGCGGTGTAGGCCCTACGTATATGGATAAGATGAATCGTACAGGTCTGCGTATGCAGGACATGCTTGACGAGAAGATCTTCCGTAAGAAGCTTGATGCCGCACTTGAATACACAAACCCCATTCTTGAGCTGGTATACGGAATGCCTACCTATACGGTCGAGCAGATCTGCGAGACGTATTTGCCTTATGCGGATCGTCTGCGTCCCTATATCGTCGAATCTTCTCTGTTTTTGAATGAGCAGCTTGAGGCCGGAAAGAACATTCTTTTCGAGGGTGCCCAAGCAACGATGCTTGATATCGATCACGGTACGTATCCGTTTGTAACGTCTTCCAACTGCACTGCCGGAGGTGCCGTTACGGGATCCGGCATCGGTCCAACCAACATTGACCGCGTGCTTGGTATTGCCAAGGCATACCTTACACGCGTGGGATCGGGCCCGTTCCCAACGGAACTTTTTGACGAAACGGGAGACCTTCTCGGTGAGGTTGGTCATGAATATGGCGTTACGACCGGCCGTAAACGGCGTTGTGGTTGGTACGATGCGGTGGTCGTGAATTATGCCGCCCGAGTCAACGGCCTTACCGACCTTGCAATTACCAAACTGGACGTGTTGGGATGCCTCCCCGAAATCAAGGTATGCGTGGCTTACGAGTGCGATGGCAAGAGGTATGAAACCGTTCCGGAGCACCAGAGTGTGTTTTACCACGCAAAGCCCATCTACGAAACATTGCCCGGATGGGAATGCGACATTTCAGATGTCCGCAATTTCTATCAGCTCCCACGTGAGGCAAAAGATTACATTGACTTCTTGGAGCAGCTGGCAGGCGTGCGCATATCAATCATTACCGTTGGCCCCGAGCGTGAACAGACTATCGATCGCTACTGGAGGTAATACGTGAGTTCTGCCGTACAGCCACATGATTACAAAACCTTTGCCCTCGTAGCCGACAATCCGTGCGGTTTGAGCCGTGCGGAGTTGGAATCTCTTGGGGTACTTCTTATCCCGAGCAGGCTCAATGCGCGCGCCGAAGAAGTAGCCGCGTTCTACCGATCTCTCTTAGAGGAAGGATATACCGGCATTCTTTCCGTTCACGTTGGTTCTGAGCTTGCCCTTTCTTATAGAACTGCCGTTGACGCGCGAGGAAATGTGGTCGGAGAAGGAATATCCAACCGCGATACGGATCGCAGAGTATCGGCCGAGAAGATCGTACTTCTCGATACGGAAAACGCACCTGCAGCCCAGGGCATTATTATGGAGCGTCTGAGTACCGCGCGCGCTGCCGGAGCCAATCTTGCGGCCGTGGCGGCGTATGGCAGAGAGTTGAGTGAAGCCGCAGGTACGCTTTTTATCACCATGGACGGCGAAAAGTTGATTCGTCATCAAAAACGTCCCCATCGTTTTTCCCTACAGCAGCGCTTTGAACATGTGCGCAGGCGACTGTCTTCCGAGATGTATTTGTATTTGCTTGCAAAGGGAGTTTTTAAGGAGATCGGGCATAGTCATGATTTGTCCGATCTTACCGCGCGTATTTCAAGATCTTTAAGTGCTGCTTACACGGTTGAAGGGTCGCTCACGTACGTGATTACTTCTTCGGGAGACGGTCGTGCCGAGGCCGCACTTAAGAAGCCTTTGGATACCAATGAGTATGAAGCCGCCTTTCTCGCAGTGCGACCTGCATCAAAGGAGTTTTCCTTACATGTGGGTGCCACATCGGTGGGAGTTGCGTTTGTTCCTACGAAACTCTATGACAAGGCGGAAAACCTGGCTATGGAAAAAATTGATATCTTGCTGTTAGGGTCCGGCGGGCGTGAGTATGCAATATTAACCAAGCTCCGTGAATCTCCGCATGCAGGAAAGATATATGTTGCTCCCGGTAACGGCGGCATGGTCACAATGGCCGAAGCGGTTGATGTTGATCAGAATAACCCCGAGGCAGTTGCGGCATTTGCCCGTCAAAAAGGGCTTGGACTTGTAGTTATCGGCCCCGAAGCTCCTTTGGTGGAAGGCGTTGCCGATGCGGTGCGAGCTTCCGGCATTGCCTGCTTTGGTCCAAGTAAAGAAGCCGCTCAAATGGAGGGCTCCAAGGCGTTTGCCAAGCGCATCATGGAGAAGGCAGGGGTACCTACTGCAGCATGGAAGTCTTTTACCGACAAAGCCGCCTGTGAGGAGTATGTTCGCAGCGTCGGAGCTCCTGTAGTAGTTAAGGCGGACGGCCTTGCCGCCGGTAAAGGCGTCATTGTGGCCGACACGCTTGAACAGGCTCTTGAAGGCGTACACGAGTGTTTTTCCGGTCAGTTTGGGTCTGCCGGTACTACCGTTGTTATTGAGGAGTTTCTCGAGGGGCCGGAGTGCTCGCTTCTTGCACTTACTGACGGTAAAACGTTAATTCCGCTTGCCACTGCCCAGGATCATAAGCGTGCGTTTGACGGTGACGCCGGCCCCAATACCGGTGGCATGGGCGTTTTTTCTCCCAGCCCACATGTTACGGACAAAGAATACGCCGATATGGTTGCAATCGAGAAGCGCGTTGTTGCAGAGCTTGCTTCTGAGGGAATTCCATATTCTGGTTGCCTGTATGGCGGTTTTATGCTGACAAAAGACGGCCCTCGGGTGCTTGAGTTTAATGCTCGGTTTGGAGATCCGGAAACGCAGGTTATCTTACCCAGACTTAAGGGCGATCTTGTCGAGATTATGTGTGCCTGTGATGCGGGAACACTGGATACTCAGACAGTTGACTGGTCGGATGAAGTTGCCGTTTCCGTGGTACTTGCAAGCGCCGGATATCCGGGCTCTATTGAAAAGGGTAAGGAAATTACCGGAATTGAGGCTGCCGAGCATGTTTCGGGAGTTTCGGTGAGTCATGCGGGTACGTCTCGCACCACTGACGGTCGGCTGGTAACTGCAGGTGGTCGCGTTTTGAACGTAACCGCGCTGGCGGATGATTTTGAACAAGCACGTATGCGTGCATACGAAGCCGTCGACCAGATTCATTTTGACGGCAAACAATATAGAAGCGATATAGGTCTTAAGGCACTGCGTCCACGTGAGGCATAAAAAATGAATGACGAGAAAAAATTTGAGGTTGTAGGAGAGTTTGAACCCGAAATTATAGAGCCGGAAGTTGATATATGCGCAGATAATATGGGTTCCGATGAAGGTGTGACCACTCTGGAAAATCACGATGATGATGCACGGACACAGGTTCAACGTGCTTTTGCCGATGCGGTTTCCGATTTACGTGCCACGGCTGATGTACTGACGTATGACGACAACTTTTCAGATGCCAAAACCGGGACACACCATACATCAGGGGAGCCCGTCAAACGGGAGTTTGTACTTGGGAGTAAAGATCCGCGTGATGCTGCTCTTATCGAGAAACCTCTTTCGGAAGACGTTGCATGGACGGGTCGCATTTTTAACGTGAATCGCCTACGCGTTGAACTCCCCGATGGCCGAAAAGCTCTGAGAGATGTCGTGCGGCATCCCGGAGCTGTTGCGGTGGTTGCTCTCACCGATGAGGGACGTATTTGCTTAGTCAGGCAGTATCGTACCGCGCTTGATCGGGTTACCGTTGAAATACCCGCAGGTAAACTGGATCCCGGTGAGGATCCTCTGGACTGCGCTCATCGTGAGCTTTTGGAAGAAACGGGTATGAAGGCGGAGAAGATGGCGTTTTTAACTACCATCGCAACATCCGACGGCTTTACGGACGAGCTCATTCATATCTATATGGCAACCGGTCTGACTTTTGCAGGTTCAAATCCTGATGCAGATGAGTTTATAAACGTGGATCTTATTAAGGTGCCCGAGCTCATTGATGCGGTGCTTGACGGTCAGATTGAAGACGCAAAGACTGTGGTAGGAGCGCTTTTATGTGACTCAATCTCCCATCGGCTTCAAGCTTTTGAGTAACTCTTGGCAGAGTGGTTTTTGGCAGAGGAGTCTTCAATAAGGGAGCCTTCGGCAATTTTCATACAGTAGTTTTGATGCCGTATTACATCCGTAGTGCGGCACTTCTTTCAACAGGCAGGATAGCTATGACAGACGGTACTTCTCGACAGCAAAGCAAGCGCGTGCGCGGCAGGCAATGCGGACGGATTGGAAATGGGGAGCAAAACGGGCGCGTTGTGGGAAATGCTGTACCCCGCAAAAACATCTTTATGCGTTTTCTTTCCTATTATGTGGGGCAGCGCCATCTGTTTTTCATAGACATGGCATGCGCGCTTGTGATTGCGGTGACCGAACTTGCGTTTCCGCAAATTTTACGGCAACTTGCATTCGGTCTGTTTACCGAAGGGGAAGATGCTATTTTAGGATCTCTCGTGTTTGTCGCCATCGGACTGATTGCAATGTATGCGCTGCATTTCTTCTGCCGCGTCTTCGTAATCAGCTGGGGACATATTATGGGCGCTCGTATGGAGAGCCATATGCGCGAGGATTTGTTTGATGCCTACGAGCGCATGGGTTTCTCATATTACGATCGTCATAAAACCGGCGATCTCATGAGTCGTTTGGTCTCCGATCTCTTTGATATTTCGGAAACGGCTCACCATGGCCCGGAATACCTCGTCATTGGCGTTATGGAAATCGTGGGTTCCTTTGTAATCCTCTCATTCATTAATGTCCCGCTTACTCTTGTTATGGCTGCCATCGCCGTTGCACTGGTCGTCTTTAATTTCTTTGCCAACGTGCACATGAGGACCATCTTTCGCGAGAACCGCGTGCGCATTTCAAACGTCAATACCCAGCTTGAAGACTCGCTGGCTGGTATTCGCGTAGTTAAAGGTTTTGCTGCTGAAGATTACGAACGCGCTAAGTTCCGCAAAAGCAACGATGCCTATTTGGACTCCAAAGCGAGAATGTATTTTGCAATGGGTCGCTATCACGGTGCCATCGATTCGATGATGGGCATACTCAACACCACCATCGTGGTATTTGGCGGATGGATGATTGCACACGGGCAGATGCGCGCTGCGGATTTGGCAACGTTTGCACTGTATGTGTCGCTTTTTACCAATCCTATCTCAAACATTTTGAACTTTACGGAAACGTTCCAGAAAGGTCTGGCGGGCTTTCAGAGATTTGTGGAAATTCTGGATACGCGTCCTGATATCGAAGATGTACCAGGAGCTCCCGATTTGAGGGTATCTGCAGGTGAGATTATCTATGACGATGTCCGTTTTTCCTACGATGGTAGCGAGGAAGTTATCAAGGGTTTGAACCTTCATATTGAGCCGGGAAAAACGGTTGCTCTTGTCGGCCCCTCAGGAGGTGGAAAGTCGACTACCTGCGCCTTATTGCCACGATTCTATGATGTTCAATCAGGCTCAATTTCCATTGACGGTCAGGATGTGCGCGGTGTGACACAACATTCGCTTCGCGACGCCATTGGTTTGGTGCAACAAGACGTGTACCTCTTTGACGGAACCATTGCGGAAAATATTGCCTACGGGTGCCCCGGGGCAACTCGGCAAGAGATTGAAGAGGCAGCCCGGCGCGCCAATATTTCCGCCTTTGTGGAAGGCTTGCCTGACGGATATGACACGGAGGTCGGACAGCGCGGCACACGTCTTTCGGGAGGACAGAAGCAGCGCATCTCTATTGCCCGTGTTTTTCTCAAGAATCCACCGCTGCTCATTTTGGATGAAGCCACTTCGGCGCTGGATAACGAATCGGAGCGTGCGGTCCAAGAGTCTCTTTCCGAGTTGGCAAAGAATCGAACCACGCTTATCATTGCACACCGACTGTCAACGATTATGGGTGCGGACGAAATTATCACGATTGAAAATGGGCGAGTAGTTGAATGTGGCACTCATAACGAACTTCTCGCAAAGGGAGGCACCTACGCAACGTATTATCGTATGCAGTTTGGAGTTGGCTTTGAAGGAGACAGCGCTGTGTGCAAAGGCTAGAGGAAGAAATCGCGTATAATCGTATCGTTGTGGACGAAAAGAGGATTATGGCAAAAACCCAAAGAAAAGAGTTTACTCGAAAACAGCGTGGTACGCTTGATGCAGATGCCGCTGAGGAACTCTTTACCAAGGTTGATGAAACCGGACATCCCAACGAAGAACGAGCCGCAGCTGAACGCGCACGTCGAGCCGGTGGTGCCGAGGCTGTTGACATTGATCCTCTGAGTGGCAGCGATCCTTCCGGATCAAATGTCGAAAAAGTTATCACCCGAACCGCGGTAATCTTTATGCTGGTGTTTCTCGCCGGCGTGGTTCTTTTGCAAGTGTCGTGTGGCTTTATTCGCCGAGCAAATACCGCAAATCTGACCGAATCGGTTACCGTTCGTACCGTGGCTTCCGCTTTGCATGGCGGTGTTGAGTGGGGAGATGGCTTTACGCAGTTTCCGGAAGATTTTTCCGTTCAGGAAGCCGACGAAAATACCGGTCGCGTTGAGGTTACCGTAACGGATACCAGCTCCGGCGATGTGCTGGAATGCTTGTCGGCATCCTCGGTCCAGGCACAGGCATTTGCGTTTAACTGCCTGCTCAATCCAAAAATCAGTACGGTTGTCTATCACGTAAATACACATCGTGGCGACGAGGGTCATCTGAAAAAAGCGGAGCTCTTTGGCTTTTTGAAGCCAAGCGGAGACGCAACGCCGATCTTTACGTTCACCTATTCAAAAACTCAATCTGATGCCGGCGTTACCATTACCTGCGTTACCACAGGAGCCGACGACGAAACTCAGGAACAGTTGCGCAACCAGATTGCCACTTCGTTTACGCCTGTCCGTGTGCTGAGCAATATTGTGGGTGGGAATAGCAATGACACCGGCAGCACAAACAGCAAGAAGACAAACAACGGGTCAGGCAACGGCGCTTCTGTGGGAAGTTCCGATGACAATAAAAAGAACGATGGCAACTCAAGCAGCGCGGAATCAAGCGGATCAAGCAGCGCAGAGGTAAGCAGCGGTTCGAGCAGTGGCTCAAGCAGTTCAAACTAATGCTTGCGCAAACGCAAACTCCGCATGAGTCATATGAGTCATACATCTTTTAACGAAAAGCCCACTCCAAAGCACTTTGGAGTGGGCTTGTAATTTACAAAACGTGGCCAAATCGTGGGACACAATCCAAGTTTCGGACTGCGGCACGGACCAGAGGGTAGCCGCTATTTAAGAAGCTGTGTAATCTCACCGAGTACCGACTCAAAAGAAACACCGCGTACCTCAAAGTCGGGCTGTTCGCGCGTAATCTGCATAGCATCACGAACGAAGATACCGGCAAAAGTGCAGGCATCCGTGAGACCTCGGCCGCACATAAGAGCGGCGAGGAGAGCGGACGCAAAGAGGTCACCCGTGCCGTGGAGCATATATGGCAGCAGTTCGCTTGAAATTTCGGTCACGGAAGCGTCCTTCTCGCCGGAGACGGCCACGTAGTTTCGGATCTGTCCGTCACCCCGTACAACACCCTTGAGTACAACGGTTTTTGCACCCATCGCGAGCAGGGCATCAAGGTATGCCTTGACCTGATCATCCGATAAATCCTGGCCCGCATACTCAATGCCGGTAAGAATGCTTGCTTCGGTAAGATTTGGCGTGAGGACATCGGCGCCATCTACGAGGCCACGCATGGCATCGCAAAGCTCTTGGGTATAGGTGGGGTACATGGATCCGCCATCGCCCATAACCGGGTCAACGATGCGAAGCGCCTTGGGGTGCTCGCGGTAGAGACGCTGTATGCTTGCAACCTGTTCGGCAGCGCCAAGGAACCCCGAATAGACGGCATCAAGCTCAATGCCCTCGTCAACCCAAGCGTCGAGGTAAGACGCGAGCATATCGGTAGTGTCATGCATGTAGAACTTGGGAAAACGTGTGTGTGCCGAGAAGAGCGACGTAGGAACGGGGCACACGTCGCATCCGGCGGCAGAAAGTACCGGAATTGCTACTCCCAGGGAGCATTTTCCGTACCCGCAGAGGTCGTGAACTGCGGCGACGCGAGGGATGTACGCGCCTTCTCGTTTGTACAAGACAGGATTAGCGTTACTCATAAAACTTCCTTTCACGTGGACTGATGGACCAACGCCAAAAACATGATAGCGAAAATATAGTGCTTATGTGTCCGCGACAAAGTATGCCAGTGCTTCTTGCGAGGTAATTTATACTTATAATAATTTTGCTTATGCTAGACGAATACGGCAGAAAAGAACGTTTGGAGAAGAAACGATGGCAGAACAACCACTTGTAGGAGTCATTATGGGCTCTAAGTCAGACCTTCCTACGATGGAAGGATGTACGTCCGAGCTTGAACGCTTGGGTGTTCCCTATGAGTTGGTTATTGCGTCCGCGCATCGTAATCCACAAAAAGTTCACGAGTGGGCCCAAACGGCGGCAGATCGCGGCCTTAAGGTAATCATTGCCGCTGCGGGAAAGGCAGCGCACTTGGGCGGAGTCGTAGCGGCTTTTACACCGCTTCCCATCGTGGGAGTTCCAATGAAAACCAGCGATCTCGGTGGCATGGATTCGCTTTTGTCCATGGTGCAAATGCCTTCTGGTGTTCCTGTTGCCTGCGTAGCGATCGGTGGCGCAAAAAATGCCGCCATTTATGCGACGCAGATTTTAGGAGCATCGATTCCAAAATATCGCGAGAAGATCGTGCAGCTTAAACACGATATGGCTGACGCATAAAGCAACGGCTTGGAGAGAGCTTATGCGGTGGCCGATAGAGTACGTCATTGCAAGTAGTGTGAGATAGGATGTTGGTATATGTCAGAAACACGCGGCAGACACTTTGCTGGGCAGGAAGATTCTACAATCCAGCGTACTTCTGCTTCGGGTGTCACACAACCCAAGTCAGCTGTTCCTAACTGCAAAAATGCACGGGACAAAAAGAAGGACAGCAAAAAAAAGGGTGCTAAGAAGCAGCGTCATGTTGTTTCGGTAATACTGCTGCTCTTGGGTATTTTGCTCATTGCGGCTGCCGGTGTTCTTTTTGTGAAGTCTCAATGGGACTACCACCAGCAGGACGTGATCAACGAAGAGCTGGCTCAGTACGCAACGGTTCCTGAGAACAATGTTGAAGAAGCGCCGGGAATTGATTGGGCAGGTCTGCGCGCAATCAATAAAGAGGTTGTTGGGTGGATTCAGATTCCTAACTCACCGGTGAACTATCCGGTATACCAAACAACGGACAATGAGCATTACCTGCATACAAATGCAAAGGGAGAATACTCCGTTGGCGGTCAGATTTTTATGGATCATGAAAACGACCCCAGCGGCCTTGTTGACCAGCAGACCATTCTCTATGGACACCATATGAGAAACGGTTCGATGTTCCAATATATTGGCAAGATGAACGACAAGAGCGTTTTTGACAGCGTGACTACTATTTGGTATGAAACACCTGAAAAAAAGTATGAATTAGTTCCACTTTTTATCTATCACGCCAACGAAGATGACGAATCAATCCGACAGTTTAACTTCTCATCGAAAGAGGAGTTCCATGAGTATCTTTTACAGAAGCTGAACATGTCGGTTAATGCTCGATCGGACGCTGCAGATATTATTGCACGAACGGATCACGTCATGACACTTATTACCTGCAATTACTCCGATCAATATGGTCGTGCGGCTTTGGTGTGCGTACAAAAATCAGACATTCAGAAATAGACTCGCCTTTATATTGTTACGCGCTTCGAACAAATGGCGTTCGGAGCGCTTTTTCTTCTCGCAAGCGAGTACACTTACATACGTCATGTATCCTGCAGGGACGTGAGATACAGCGGGAAAGGAACCCATGGAGCTTCACGAGGAATGTGGTGTTTTTGGCGTATGGGCGCCGCAGCGTGATGTTGCGCGACTGACGTATTTTGCACTTCATGCTCTTCAACATCGAGGTCAAGACTCTGCCGGCATAGCGGTCGGTGATGGCCAGACTGTTTTGATTCGTAAGGATCTTGGCTTGGTGACAGAGGTTTTTACGAATTCGGATCTTGATGCAATGCCGGGTAAAGCGGCTGTCGGACATTGTCGCTATGGAACTGCTGGTGCCAAGGGGTGGGAAGCCGCTCAGCCGCACCTCTCGTCGATTGACGAGACGATCATTGCCTTGGCGCACAACGGTACGCTGGTTAATTTTGACAACCTGCGAAAAGAGCTGACAACTCGAAATATTTCCTTTCGCTCCGACACCGACTCCGAGGTTGCGGCGCAGCTCATTGGGTATTTCACGCAGAAGACGCACCGCCTTCGCTCGGGAATTGCGGCAACAATGCACCTTATAGAGGGCGGGTATGCAATGGTGCTGGTGCGGGAAAATGCCCTCTATGCGTTTAGGGATCCGCACGGGATACGTCCTTTGGTACTCGGCCGTCTTGGCAGCCCTGAGGATAATTCATGGGTCGTGGCTTCTGAGACGTGTGCGCTTGATATCGTGGGAGCAACGTATATCCGTGAGGTTGAACCGGGTGAAATTATCAAGATTTCAGACGACGGCCTGCGCTCTGAGCGAGGTCTTACCCACAGAGATCCTGCGGCTTGTATCTTTGAAGACGTGTATTTCTCGCGACCCGATTCAGTGGTGGATGGAAGGTCGATTTACTGGGTGCGGCATACCATGGGCCGACAACTTGCGCGCGAAACGAGCATTGATGCCGATTTGGTTATTGGGGTGCCCGATTCCGGTGTTCCTGCAGCTGAAGGTTTTGCAGCTGAACTTGGTATTCCGTTTGGTACCGGCCTTATTAAAAACCGCTATGTGGCGCGCACGTTTATCCAACCAACGCAAGACTTGCGGCGGCTTGGTGTCCGTTTGAAGCTCAATGCGCTTGCCGATGTCGTGCGTGGAAAGCGGCTTGTAATGGTGGACGATTCCGTTGTGCGCGGAACTACGTCAAAACAGATTGTACGCATGCTCCGAGATGCGGGGGCCTGTGAAGTGCATGTGCGAAGCGCCTCACCAAAAGTAATGTGGCCGTGCTTTTACGGTATTGATACGGCCGACCAGGATCAGCTGATTGCCGCATATAAAACGACAGAGGAAATCTGTGAATACATCGAGGCGGACTCGCTGGGATTTCTGAGCCTTGAAGGGCTTTTGGATTGTGTGCCCAAGCGCGGGTATTGTGCGGCGTGTTTTAACGGGCACTATCCGGTGGAGATCCCCGACGATTTTCATGAGCGCTTTGTATCGGGCATGTGTCCGCATGCACTGAACTGCTCGCATGCTCTAACATTTACTCAAGTAGAAACTCAGCTTGCGCAGAAAGGACCACAGGATGTCTGATGTGAGAAACGCGGTAGGCCAGGTAACTTATGCTGACGCAGGTGTCGATGTTGACGAGGGAGCGCGTGCCGTTGATGCCATCAAAGCGGCGGTTGCAACGACTGCTCGCCCCGAGGTTATCGGTGGGCTTGGCGGCTTTGGCTCCTGCTTTTCTGCGGCAGCGCTTAAAGACATGGACGATCCCGTGCTGGTGAGCGGCACCGATGGCGTGGGTACCAAGCTGGCCATTGCGCAGCTTCTTGGCCGTAACGATACGGTGGGCGAAGATCTTGTGGCCATGTGTGCGGACGACATAGTTCCGCTTGGTGCCGAGCCCCTGTTTTTTCTCGACTATGTTGCCGTGGGCAAGCTTACGGCTGAAGCGGTGGCGGAAATCGTCGGCGGGATTGCACGTGGTTGTCGCAAAAGCGGATGCGCGCTGGTTGGCGGAGAGATGGCCGAGCATCCAGGTGTCATGAATCCTGACGACTACGATCTTGCGGGCTTTGTGGTGGGCGTGGTTGACCGCCCAAAGATGCTGGGTCCAAAGAAGGTTTCTGCGGGCGATGTAATCTTGGGACTTCCTTCATCGGGAATTCATTCCAACGGATATTCTCTGGTTCGTAAGGTTGCCATTGAAGGCAAGACGGTTGAAGAGCTTAATGAACCGCGAGAAGAGCTTGCCGGCGAATCTCTTGCCGATGCCGTTTTGCGTCCTACCACCATTTATGCGGGAGGATTACTTGCCGCTCTTAGAGAGGGCGCTCCCATTAAGGCGATGGCACATATTACCGGAGGAGGCATTACGGAGAACCTCAATCGTGCGTTACCGGCCCATGTTGATGCGCTGGTGGATCGTATGGGTGAGGCAGGAGGTCCGGGTTGGAGCATTCCTCCCGTTATCTCTTATGTCTCCGAACAAGCGCATCTCTCACTTGATGAGCAATATCGCACGTTTAATATGGGAGTAGGCATGGCGCTTATTGTCGATCCGGATGATGTTGACGATGTGGCAGAGAGTCTTTCCAAGCAGGATTTTGAGCCCTTTGTGATGGGAGAGTGTGTTTCTGGTACCGGAAAGGTGGTTTACCGGGATGTCGCTTAAGCTGGGCGTACTCATTTCAGGTTCGGGCACTAATTTACAAGCTTTGATTGATTGCATCGACAATGGTTCTTTGGATGCAACCATTGAGCTGGTTGTTTCTTCTCGCCCCTCCGCTCAAGGACTCAAACGAGCTGAAGCTGCAGGTATTCAGACACTCACGCTTTCAAAAGAGATCTATGCGGATCCGCTGACAGCTGACATGGTTATTGCGTCAGAGCTCAAACGTATGGGCGTTGACTATGTGGTAATGGCCGGATATATGCGCAAAGTGGGAATGGCTCTTTTGGAAGCTTTTCCCAATCGAGTATTGAATATTCACCCTGCGCTTTTACCGAGTTTTCGCGGTGCACATGCCATTCAAGATGCCTACGATTATGGAGTCAAGGTAACAGGCGTGACGGTACATCTGGCCAACTTTGACTACGATCGTGGTCCCATCATTGCACAAGAGCCTGTTTTTGTGCAGGAGGGATGGAGCGTTGATAAGCTGGAAGCGGCCATACATAAAGTTGAACACCGTCTCTATCCGAGGGTGATTCAAGCAATCGCCGAAGGTCGAATGCATGTTGAGGCCGGTCGCGTTCATGTCGAGCCGTCCGTAGGGTAACTGCTTCAGCGTTTATGTGTGAGAAGATTGTGCTATCGAAAAGGAATATATGACTTCAATCAAGCTTTCTGACATTGCTGAATCGCGCGTTAACAATCTCAATCTCATGCGGTTTATAGCTGCTGTTTTTGTGATTATTTCTCACTGCTATGTTGTTACTCTTGGCGGAGATGCACCAGGGGACTTTATATCCAACCATACGTCAGGCCAACTTACCTTTGGCGGTATGGCGGTTGGTCTTTTCTTTGTATTTGGAGGATTTCTTATAGCCCGAAGTTGTGAACATCACGGCGAGGCAAAAGTTTTCTTTAAGCAACGTGTCCTGCGCTTGTTTCCGGAGCTTATTTTTGTGGTTGTAATGGTTGCTTTTGTTTTAGGACCCTGCTTGAGTTCTCTTTCCCCTGTGGAGTACTTCACAAATCCACAGACCTATATGTATTTGCTCAATGGCGTTCTTATTCTGGTACATGAACTTCCGGGAGTTTTTACACACAACCCCATGGGGGATGCTGTTGTTAATGCGGCTCTATGGACGTTGCCTGTTGAATTTAGCTGCTACGTGCTCTGTTTTGTCGGATATAAAATTACAAAGTTTGACAAGAAACGGTTCCTACTCATTTCCGTCCCCATTCTTCTTGTGGTCTTTCTATACTTCGCAAAGTTCTTTCCCCAGCAGCTGAGCGTTGTTCGGGCAGTAGTCCTTTTCTATATAGGGGTGGCGTTTTGGGTTTTTAAGGATGACGTGCGCCTCCACACCGTTGCAGGCATTATTTCGTTAGGGCTGTTTTGTATCTTGGTTTTCCTGAGGCTTGACGTTATTGCGATGCTTTTGGTGTTTCCCTATATCTGTTTTTGGCTTGGATATGGCACCGGTGGCCACTTCAGCAATTTTGGAAAGAAATTTGAACTTTCGTATGGCATGTATTTATGGGCATTTCCGATTCAGCAAACTCTGGCACAGCTGTTTCCGGGCTTGTCGCCGTACGGTAATGCGGCCTGCGCAATAGTTCTTGCCATATGCGGCGCACTCCTTAATTACTTTGTTGTGGTGAAGCTGCCAAGGCTATGGTCAAACCGAAGAAAATGACTTTTCAAAACAATGTATTAAAAACAACATCTTTGGAGGAGTTCCTTCACAATAATGTGGACGGGCTCAAATAATTTCTACGACTGTTTAAAATCTCCCTTGATTGTCCCCTATAGAAAGAGTATGGTGGATAAAATTTGAACTTTGTTCAAAAAATGAGTAAACCGAAGAGGATTTCCGAGGAATTTCTCTGCCGGCGTGCTCAAGAGAGGGGATGTTTTTATGCAGTCGAAGGTTGCGCATGCGGCCGAGCGTAAGGCATTTGGTATTGCTCTTGACCGGATCATTAAGAGTGCTTCGAGCAAAGATCGAGAGAAAAATATTGAACATCTGGTTAATATGGCCGGAAAGCTTATGAAGGATACATCCCCCGGTGCAACTCGGGGTATCAAAAAAGGTTTGTATCCAGGATCAAAATGGGAGAAGTTCCTTTTTGACGTTATCGATACCACTGATTCACATGTGCTTAAAACCACTCTTTTGGATGGTGGGTATGAAGCGGCGTTTCGAGGGTTACGTAATACCACGGCAAATGCCGAGAAATACCAGTGCAATGTACCTTGGATTATTTTGTTTGACCCTACAAGCGCGTGTAATAAACATTGCGTCGGATGTTGGGCAGCCGATTATGGAAATCGCTTGAATCTTTCGTATGCGGACATGGATAAGCTGGTTACTGAGGCATCTGATTTAGGCACGCATATGTTTATGCTTACCGGTGGTGAGCCACTGGTACGTAAAGACGATGTCTTGAAACTTGCTGAGAAGCACAATGATTGCCTTTTTAACGTCTTTACCAATGCTTCGCTGGTAGATGAGAAATTTTGTCAAGACGTGCAGAGGCTTGGCAATATTATCTTCTCCGTTTCACTCGAAAGCTATGAGCCAAGTGTCAATGACGGTCGTCGTGGTGACGGGTCATTTGAGGAGGTTATGCGAGCGTTTGATTTAATGCACAAATATGGTTTGCTGTATGGAACGTCCACCTGTTATACGCGCGAGAATACCGAGCGTGTTTCGTCCGAAAAATTCTTTGATTTGATTATTGAAAAAGATTGCCGCTGGGCATGGTATTTTCACTATATGCCTGTTGGAGAGGGCGCGAATGCCGATCTTATGCCGACCGTTGAACAGCGTAAATACATGCTGGGTCGAATTCGTGAGATTCGTGGTATTGAAGGCGGTAAACCAATCTTTGCCATGGATTTTCAGAACGATGGTGAGTTTGTTGGGGGATGTATTGCCGGAGGTCGTGTATACTGCCATGTCAACGCTCGTGGCGATGTAGAGCCGTGCGTATTTATTCACTACTCAAATGTCAACATTAAAACTGCCGATAGCTGGCTTGACTGTCTAAAACAGCCTATTTTCCAAGCATATCGTAGTCACTATCCGTGGAATAAGAATCTTTTACAGCCCTGTCCGATGCTTGAAAATCCCGAGATACTACCTCAGATTGTCAAGGATGCCGATGCGCATACATCGGAATACGTCTCGCCCGAAAGTGCCGAAGATCTTTGCGCTCGTACAACACCTTATGCTAAGAAATGGGCGCCTGAAGCTACAAGGATTTGGCTGGAAGAACATCCTACGGGTGAAAAAATTTATGAGGACGCGATGTCTGATAAAGATGTTGCCTATAAAGCAAAAGTTATTGCCGAGGAAGACGCCAAGAATCAAGCAATTACCGGATGAGCTTCAGATGCCGGCTTAATCTGCAACGTATACCTTAAGGACTTCGCCAATGTAGCGGGTGTGGAAGTCATGGAGCGGATAGTTCTGCTCGATGATGCTTTTGTCGACGAAGTTTTCCGGTATAAGGTCATCGACGTAAATTTTGCGGCACACAAACGTGAGCTCAGCCTCTTCGAATGTGGTTGTTCCGTCGATAAACAAAGGGGTCAGTTGGGCGTGTGCAACTTTGTCTTCGTCGCGTCCGGATTTTGTACCTAGGTATGCGAGTTTCTTCTTGTTGTCTTTTGTGTCAGGAAGAAATGAGAGGGTATAGATGTCGTGGCTATCCATGAAGGTCTTGGTGTAGCGTTGGGGTCGGATATAGCAGATGGTGGTATTCTTGGAACCTTCGCGTGAGCCAAAGAGGGTGCCAAAGTGTCCCCAAGCTGCAGTCATGGTATTAAAGCCGTCTTCTTTATTGCCCGCGGTAATGAGCATCCATCGGTCTCCGATAAGTGACCACGGATTAAGCTGCAAGCTCTTGATGTCTACTTCGTGCATGATGTCCCCTTACCTCGTTCTTATGCATATATGACATGTGTATCAAATTCCATGTCAGGCATACTCTCAGCTAAATCATATCGAATACGTTCAAGTGCTTCGAGGCGAATTTCAACAGAAGTATTTGCATTACCTTGAATGATGAAAATCGCATTTTTTGTCTCGTTGCTAAATTTGTAGTTTTCTCCGTCACGAATGTCAAGCCATGCCATGATTCCCTTTGCATCACGATAGATATAATCCGTTTTAGTAACGTGTTTTTCCTTAGATAGAATTGGGAGGAAGGAATCTTCGTTGCCGCTGACGGTAAACTCTATCGAGCCATGTACTTTATCAAGATCATGCCCTCCGATTGCTAGTAGTGAATGCAATGCTTCAACATTGTAAATATCGATAATACTGTTGATATGAGGTAGAGAACCCCGATGTCGGATATTTTGAATGAGCGCAGGAACGGTAGGAGGATTTCTTTTTACGCTGCGTCCTACGCTTTGTAATAAATCCGTATAGCCTTTGATGATTGGATGATCGAGAAGAGCATCGATATCACAGCTCAGTGCCCACTTCTCCATTTTTTCTTGTTTTGTTAGAAAGGCGTCCGAGAAAGGAGCCTGGGGATTTACATTGCGTGCAATGCCTATTACGACACTTTTGATTCCCAAGGCCGCAAGGCTACCATCAATAGTCATATCCACAAAATCAACCCCTTAGTAATTACTATGTGACGCGCTTTTTGACAAAACGAGAAAAACAAGACAGAGCGGGCAACGTAAGACAGAACGGATGGCGTACGGATTTGCTTGCGGTTAATGGATGATGTGCATGTGCGATGCTGTTTCTACAAGTTCATAGCACACAGGAACAAGGAACAAAATTCCAAGTTGCCATACAACTGATGCAGTAATGTCACTCAGAGTGGCAACATATCTATTGGTTGCCGCCGGTTGTTTGAGAGCCACGTGTATCAGTTTGGTAAGTATGGGACAGACGACAACATATCCCAAAATGTAGGGAAGAAAAGCCGTCTTTGATTCCGGATATGACAGAGATTCGGCAAACACCATGCAAAGCTGCACAAATAGCAAGAGGCCGATAAGCCCTTTAAGTCCCATTTGAGGAACTTGCCAAATGGTGTTTTTGGCAAGCTTTTGCAGTTGCGGCCGTGCAAACCCAATAAACGCCAAGAGTGCTATCAACACAAAGCCAGCGCCAATCAATACAGTTAAAGCGTCGCGAGTCTCTGATAAGTCCATACTATTCCCCACAAACCAAGAAAAGCAAATCAAGAAGAGCAAATCAAAAGAGCATGCCGAGAAGGGTGTGCAGAGAAGGACGTGCTGAGAAACCCTTCCTGCCCTAGGGGCGCTTATCCAGGAAAAACCATCTGAGCAATCGGCATGAAAATATTGGTTTGCCCGGCTAAATCTTCGATAATGATAGCGGCAGAGACAACAAAGATTAAACCGCTGCAGACCCCGAGCACCTTTTTCACGGCGGCATTGGAAGCGTGCTTAGAAGATCGCTGGAGTAAAACGGAGATAATACACGCGATTGCGGTAATGACAACTACCTCGAAAAGAGCCTGAGGCATTGTTGCTTCTGTGTGGATGAGCGCGTTGATAAGGTAACCCATGGAAATCCAATCTGTTTGCACAATATGAAACAAAAGAATCATACATAAGATTATGCCAAAGTGCTTAAACAGAGCTTGAGATTTTCCGTGAGTGTAACGATGTCGTGTTCAACGTTTTGTGGATGTGCAAAGAGATCTTGGTAGAGAACGGTAAGGTTTTTCTCAAAGTCCTGAGGAAGAACGCGAGCCTGCTCAAGTGCAATTTGCACCATGCGCTTTTCGCCGGGATGAGTGAGTTCATTCATGGCAAAGATGATGTCGAAGTATGACTCCATGTAGGCTGCGGTTCTATGGTTGACGCTGACGATGTCGTTTCTTTTCAGCGCTTTTATGATTTGCTTGTCGTACGACGGAAGATTTCCTGAAAGCAGCCGCATGTTGCGCTCAATAACGTTTTTCTTTAGTTGAGAGGGATAGGGAACGGTGTACTTCTCCTGTAGGTCGCGAAATTTTCCTTCTCGGTCAAAGAGAATCTTGCTGTGAAGCAAATTGTGCCACATGCACGTGGTGTAGCCGTTATGTGCAACATGATCAACGACAACCGATGAAATATCCTTTGAGAATGCGTCCAGGTTGCGATGCAGGATATCAATGTCGATGCCATCTTTTAACGTGCAATTATCTTCCAGCTCCCAAAAATGGTTGCCGAGTTCTATGTAGGAGCAGCATTCTTTTAGAATGTTCAAACGTGTCTCTTCAGAAAGGGGGCTTTTCTCGTATACGTAGAGGTCGTAGTCAGATTTCTCGTCATAACGGGTACCGGCACGCGAACCCCCCAAAGCAATCGATTCGACCTCCGGCAGTTCAGACAAGTAGGCGCAAAGTTTCTCGAAATACATGGCTACTCCGTATCGCTCCGTGGTTGCTTCTGCTCCGGTAAATTCTACAGATTTTTTCTGTTGATAATGAGCCCAGAAATGATCAGTACCCAAGCACAAATAAACAGCACAGCTGCAAGCCATAGGGGAAGCCGATAAAGACATTGATCCGTTAGGATTACGCATGCGCCAAGTACGACACCGAGTATGGTAATTTTGCTCGCCGAGTTTTCTCTTTTGGACTGCTCAGAAGTCATATGGCGTTTCTCTTGTAGCTTTTTGAGTACCCGCATCTTGGCCTTTTTGATTCTCGCTGCATGTTTCTGGGTAAAAATTACTCCTATGATAGTCATGCCAAATGCAAGTCCCAAGCCAAAATCTCCCATAACTTCGTATGGTGCAATGGAGCCAAGATTCAACAACTGGATTGCGAGAAACGCTACAAACCCCAGAAGCCCAATGATAAAGAGCCAGTGCAGCCTTTGCAACAACCGTTCCTTTTCATCGTTACTGTAATCGGCGACTTCCAATATGGTCTCGCGTAATTCTTTGTCCATATGCTCACGTGTCCTTTCTCCGCATAAGATTTCTCGAAGGTCGACCGCGTAAAAATCAGACAATTCCATCAGGATGTCCAGGTCCGGCATGTTGCTGCCGGTTTCCCATCGAGAAACCGTTCTGCGCGTAACACCCATTTGTTCTGCAAGCTGTTCCTGGGTAAGCCCTTTTTCTTTTCGCAACTCCTGAAGAACTTTTCCTATTTTTACGATATCCATGGATTGGCGACCTCCTTTCGAGCCCATCTTACCGTTGGCTGCTCTTACAAAACAGGACATAAAGTGAGCAATACTCTTTATGAGCTATATTGTCCACAGGACATTTTGTGTCCCTTATAAATAATAGGGCAGAGTCTCGCTGTAAAACAAATCGTAGGTTATCTCTTATCGCGTGCCGATAAATGAATCCACGCGGTCAGCTTTTTGCAAAACTCTTCCGGATGCAGTGTAAAAAACTCAGCATGATCCATTCCTGCATTTTCAATGATTTGTGCGTGGGGGAACATTTTGCGAATGTATGCGATGTCCCATTTTCGTGGCCCTTTCTCAGCAGAGCCGTACCAATATGCTATGCGGCAATTAATGGATGGAGCGGATTTTGGCATGGAGTAATTATTGCAGGAGTAGAACGAACGCCAGATGGTTTTTGCGCTCATGCCGGACATAGCCTCTTTGATGTATGCAACGTCGTTTTCCGTATATTTTTCGGGATCGAACATGCCTCGCAACGCCTTGATGCTCATGTGTTTACCGATTTCCAACATTATGAAATCGCGAATACCGATGAGGTATGTCAGTGGTTTCCAGAGTTGATAGGGGGTCATACCACCGTCTATTACGGCGCAGTCAACGGATATCTTTCTGGTGGCAAGCATTCGCGCTACAACGGCCCCACCCAAAGAGCAGCCATAGAGGCATGTAATGCTGTCGAGACCGTGATGCATAAGCCATGAGGCCATTTCGTCGGCAATCTGCTCCACACTGGTAAAGTCAGTTTTTGGCATATCCGGGTCAAAGCCGGGTAGTGCAGGAATAACGAGGTGGTAGTGCTTTTGCAATGTTGGTATCACATAGTTGAAAATGTCCCATCGCACACCAAGTGGATGGAACAACACAAGAACATCTTCGTTTTTCTCGCCAAACTCGTGAACGGTCATTGTTCTCCATATCTAGCAAGAGAATAGCGTCTTATACAACATTATATTTGAAGTATGGTGTCATCCAGTAAAAACTGCTCGACTCCAACATATAAAATACCGTTTTCGTCTTGCCAGGGTCGTATGTGGTCACGGGTTACAACGATCTTTCCGAAAGAATCTGGAATACGGACAAGAGATGCAATTTCCTGCATTCTCTTTTCTGGTTCTGTTATAGACAATGCCGACTGGATATAAAGACGCTTATCGCCTTTGTTTACGATAAAGTCTACCTCCAGTTGTTTTCGAATCTTCTTGCCTTCTGGCGTTTTGATGTTCTGCTCAATAATACCTACATCTACATCGCAACCCCGTCGGATTAAATCGCAGTAGAGCACATTTTCCATGATGTGTGTTTCTTCCTGCTGTCGGAAGTTGAGCTTTGCGTTTCTTAATCCTACGTCAGTGTAATAATACTTTAGTGGGGTTTGTATATATTTTTTACCTTTCAGATCATACCGATTAGCTTTGTTTATCAAAAACGCTTCAACAAAATAATCAAGATAAAGATTGACTGTTGTAGGATTGATGGTAATTTTCTTTTCGCTTAAAAATGTGTGTGAAAGCTTTGTGGGATTTGTTAGAGATCCTACTCCTGAAGCGACAATATTCAAAAGATCATCTAAGACATCGGTATCATTTTGTATGGTATGACGTTCGATGACATCTTTCAGGTAAGTATGCTGAAATAGTTCGCGAAGATATCTGCTTTTTTCTTCATGTGTGGGCAGTGTTAAAACAACAGGCATTCCTCCATACGTATAATAATCGGACCATGCATTTTCCCTCTCATCCTTATATGCCTCGCTGAACTCGGCAAACGAAAGCGGATAGATGCGAATTTCATCTCCCCGATCACGAAACTGTGTCAGTATATCCGTAGAGAGCATCTTTGAATTACTTCCTGTTATGTAAATGTCTGCATTTTTAATCTTCATTAATCCAAGAATTACATCAACAAAAGTCAGCTTTGCGGTTTTATCGGGTACATAAGGATTCTGAATCTCCGCCACAAACTGTATCTCATCAAGCAATATATAGTATCGTTTTAAGCTATCGGTCATTTTTTGTCGAATATAGTTGTCAAGTTCAATCGGATTTCTGTATTTTGCATTCGTGAGCTCATCAAGAGCAAGCGTTATGATTTGATTATTATCAATTCCATTTTTGTGGAGATATCTGGTGAATAATTCGAATAGCAGATACGACTTCCCGCACCTTCGAATTCCCGTGATGATTTTTACTCTCCCGTTGTTCATTTTGGCAACGAGCTTCTGCATGTATTGTTTTCTCGCAAATTCCATCTGATTGCCATTCTCTAGAAGTAAATTTTGCGGATTCCGCATTTTTTACTTGAGTATGTTGTAACAAACTATAAGAGGTTTTTTAATTTAATTCAAGTAAATTTTGCGGATTCCGCATTTTTTACTTGAGTTTCCGTGTGACAACAGAACCACCGTCTCCACATGCTTCGTATGCGGAAACATATCCACCGGCACAATGCGCTCTGGCTTATAGCCGCTGGCGAGAAGAACTTCCAGGTCGCGAGCCTGCGTTACGACATTGCACGATACGTACACCACCCGTTTCGGTGCCAGCTGCTCAACCGCCTTGAGGAAGGTTGGTGTAGAACCTGCGCGCGGTGGATCAAGAACGACAACGTCATAGGGAGCTCCGCGCTTGGCCTCTTGTGCAATAAAACGTGTGGCATCGTCGCAGACAAACCGTGCGGAGACTGCATTGGCGCGGGCGTTTCTCTTGGCCATGGCGATGTTGTTTTCAACCTGGTCCACGCCGATAAGCTCAACGGGAATTCCGCGAGAGCCGGCTTCCTTGGCCGCACAGATGCCGATGGTTCCGGTGCCGCAATACGCATCAAGAATCCTGAGAGGGCAGCCGCTAAGGGAATCTGCGCGGTCACGGCTTGTATGGCAGTTGGAACTCCCGCTGCTAGGGAAATCTGCATCGTCACGGCTTGTATGGCAGTTGGAATTCCCGCTGCTAAGACGCTCGTCGTTGCTTTTCTCGCATACGCCGAAAACACCTTCAAGCGCCAGCCGATACAAGACCTCGGTCTGCTCAGGGTTGGTTTGGTAGAAGCTTGTGGGCCCAATCTCAAACGTGCAGTTCAAAAGCTTATCATGCATGGTCGCTGCCCCTGCGAGTACGCGGGTTTCTCGCCCCAAAATGGCGTTCGTGCGTCTCTGATTGACATTGAGAACAATGCCGGTAATTTCGGGATGTAGTCTCTGAAGTGTGGATATGAATTCCCGTTCATGCGGAAGACGCTGGCCGTTGGCAACAAGAGTCAAAAGCATCTCGTCTGTGGCGTATCCCGTACGGATAACGGCGTGGCGAAGTATTCCTCGGCCGCGGTCCTCGTCGTAGGCACGTACGTTAAAGCGAGAAGCAAGTCGCGCCACGTCGTTTAAGATATCGCGTGCACGCGGATCTTCTACAAGACACGCCTCACACGTCACAATACGATGAGTTCCTGCGGCATAAAAGCCTGACCGCACGCGACCACGTGCTCCCGGTGCAAAGGGAGTGGCGGCCTTATGTCTGAAGGCACGTGGCTCCCTCATGCCGCGGATGTCCTCTACAGAAACGCCGAACTTCTCGCCAAGAGGTCCTAATAGCTCAACTACCTGCTGCTGTTTGCGCTTGAGTTGAATGGGATAGGGGACCGATAACCACTCGCAGCCTCCGCAGGAGCGGGCAATAGGGCATGTGGGTGTGCGATATCCCATAAAATCCCCTCAATCTCCCCAAATGTATCCAGTTGATTGCAACATTTCAAATCTTGCAAATTTTTCTGCAGAACATTGTAGGCTATTACGCAACAACGCGCTGCAACGTCCGGCGTCGAGCACCACCGCTCGGCGACGTGCAACGTCCAACGATGCGTTGCAACGCGCGAAACTCTCGGCACATTGGCGCCGTTGATACGAGGGGATGGGAAGGCTATGGCACTGGTAAGCAAAATTGGCATCATCGGAACAGGTCACGTGGGAGCACATGTTGCAAATGCGCTGCTGTTTAAGGGGCTTGCAACAGAGCTTTATCTGAGCGATCTGGACGAGGTTCTTTGTAAGGCCCAGGTAAATGATTTGCTTGATGCTATGCCCTTTTATCCGCATCCTGCTCGTGTATTTGAGGTTGACACCCGCTACGAAGAACTCGCCGACTGCGACATCATTGTGAATGCGGCGGGGCATATTGAAGCTGCGGCAGCAAGTCGCGACGGCGAGCTTTTTGTCACTACCGACGAGGCGCGCACATTCGCAAAGCGCATTTCCGACGCCGGCTTCAAGGGTATATGGGTGAACATTGCAAATCCGTGTGACGTTGTTTCTACCGAGATTCAGTACCTCACCGGCTGCGATCCCACACGAGTCATCGGCTCCGGCACTACGCTTGACTCCGCGCGCTTCCGTCATGCGCTTTCCGTAGCAACGGGCTATCCTGCAAGCTGCATTAATGCGTGGATGCTTGGCGAGCATGGCAACGGTCAGTTTGCCCTGTGGTCGCATGTAACGTTTGGCTGCCTCACGGATAAAGAGGTTGAAGCTCAAACCGGTCTGAAGTTTGACCGCGCCCAGCTTGAGCAGGACGCGCGCATGGGCGGCTATGTTACCTACAAGGGCAAGCACTGCACCGAGTACTCCATTGCAAACGGTGCCGTTGAGGTTATCGGAGCCATCGTCAACGATACGAAGCTCGTAACTCCGGTATCCACGCTGCTTGACAACGTGTATGGAGCATCCGGGTTCTACTCCTCACTTCCGGCTGTCATTGGTAAAGACGGTGTCGAGAAGGTCCTTGTGCCCGAGCTTTCCGATAACGAGATTGCGGCTTGGAAGAAGTCATGCGAGCACGTCAAGGGCAATATCGACCAGCTTGATTGGCTTAAGGTGGATGCTCGCGTGGAGTAGTGGCCATCTTGCCACCACATCTTAAAACCTTGTTGTAAACTGTTTCTTCTTGGCAGACATTCGTTTTTAGGAGACAGCGTGAGCACCGAGAAAATCATTCATTCCAAGAGTGGCTGGCTTATGTGCGGTATTTGCATAGTATTGTTCGCTCTTGCGGCATACCTTTTTGTTACTCTTATGACAACATTGGGAGGCAGTCATTCTTCAAGAGCAACGGTGTACCTGTTGGGAATCGTTTCCATTCGCTTAAGCGTGCTGCCCGTTGTGCTTGCCGCTTGCTTTGTGGTGGGGATTTTCTGCATGAGCGGGCTCTTCTCGCTTCAGCCCGGTCAAGCTCGCGTGTGCGTGCTTTTTGGTAAATACGTAGGAACCATTCGTGACGAGGGTCTTCGGTGGGCCAATCCGTTTTATGCAAAGTCGCTTGGCAATTCCAGCGGCGCAGGGGATCTTGCCGGAAGCTTTATTGCTTCCGCTCGAAACCGTACTTCGGTAATCTCGACGCGTGCGCGTACGCTGAACGGAGAAGTCCTTAAGGTCAATGATCGCATGGGCAACCCCATTGAAATTGCCGAGGTTGTTGTGTGGCGCGTGGATGATACCGCCAAGGCCGTTTTTGATGTTGATGATTACGAAAGCTATGTAAATATGACTGCCGAGACGGCCCTTCGCCATGTGGCAAGTATCTACAACTACGACCACATGGAAGACGAATCTGAGTCGAGCAGTGCCATTACGCTGAGATCCAACATCGAAGAAATCTCCGAGGCACTGAAGGCTGAGCTTTCTCGAAACCTTTCGGTAGCGGGGATTTCCGTGGATGATGCACGTCTGACGCACCTGTCCTATTCACCGGAGATTGCTCAGGCAATGCTGCGCCGCCAGCAAGCGGAAGCCATTATCGCTGCGCGTAAAAAGATTGTCGAAGGTGCCGTTTCAATGGTTGAGATGGCTCTTAAACAGCTTTCGGAAAACGGTGTCGTTGATTTTGACGATGATCGTAAAGCGGTTATGGCGTCAAATCTGATGGTCGTTTTGTGTGGTGAGTCGGAGGCACAACCGGTGCTTAATACCGGCTCTCTTCAGCAGTAATTTCAGCAGTAATACTCGATAAAAAGCCAGTAAAACTGAGCAGTATTTAAAAAAGTCTTTTTTGACAGTCGGCGTACAAAACAGTACTGTTTTGTACGACAGATATGATGTTGCCTATTGAGAGGTTAATTATGACCGATGTTATTTCCGGATCAGCAGAATCTGCGGCTCCTGTCTTAAATGTTCAGCACTTTACTAAGAAATACGGAAGCAAAGTGGCAGTCAATGATTTGACGCTTAATGTGTTGCCTGGTGATATCTATGGCTTTATTGGCCATAACGGCGCAGGAAAAACAACGCTCATCAAATGTATCGTCGGCGCACAGCCATTTGAGGGTGGAGAGATTTACGTTGACGGCAAAAACGTCGTGAACGATCCAATCGCAACCAAGCAGCTTATTGCCTACGTGCCCGATAACCCGGATATCTATGAGTTTATGTCCGGCATCAAATATCTTAACTATGTTGCAGATATCTTTGGTGTTCCCGCGCAGGACCGCGTGGAGCGCATTACGGTGCTGGCAAATCGCTTGGGAATTACCGATTCTTTGGCTAATCCAATCTCCAGCTTCTCACATGGTATGAAGCAAAAACTTGTGCTTGTGAGTGCGCTGCTCCATGAGCCCAAGCTTCTTGTTTTGGACGAGCCGTTTGTGGGGCTTGATCCCGCCGCCAGCTTTGAGCTGAAAAAGATGTTGCACGAGCTGGCTTCTCGTGGATCTGCAGTGTTTTTCTCCAGTCACGTGCTAGAAGTTGTCGAGAAGCTCTGCAACAAGATTGCCATTATTCGTGAGGGCAAGCTTTTGGCCGCCGGCGAAACCGAGGAGATTCGCGGCAATTCTTCGCTTGAGGAAGTCTTCTTGGGCATGGAAGTCGGTGCACCTGGCGTGACCGATGAGTTGGCTGCTGATATGGCAGCTGCCGAGAAGACCGCTGCGTCGGAAACGCCTACCGCACCGATGAACCCATCCGCGCCGCAGGCTCCTTCTCCCAAAGCTCCCGTCAATCAAGAAGGTGATCGGTAATGGCCGACTCAAGACCTCCCGTACCGGGCGAGGAATTTGATGAGCTTTCGAAAGATGACTTTACTCCTGCAGAAGTAACGACGGCAGATGTAGCTCCGGCAAATCGGGAGAGTTTCAAGCTTCCTTCCAATCTCAAAGCGTTATGGCTCCTGTTGAAGGTGCAAGTTCTTTCAGTATGGACTAGTCAGAGATTAGGTCGTCGTCGCAACGGTAAGCATGGTGCCAACGGACTGACGATAGCCGTTCTTGTTTTTGCCATCATCGGTGTTCTTGTGATGGCGGGTTATTTGTATGTCTTTGGCTTCGGGCTTGCCACGCTCGGCTTTGCCAAACTTGTGCCGCTTGTTGCGGTGCTTATCGCCTCGCTTGCAGGTGTTGCGTTTACGTTTGCAAAGGCAAACGGCGTGTTGTTTGGTTACAAAGATTACGACTTCATTATGTCGTTGCCGGTTAAGAAAACGGTTATCATTGCCTCGCGCGTCGGCGCCATGTATTCGGTGGAGATGTTTTGGGCGCTTATCACCATGGTACCTTTGTATGTGGGCTACTTCTCGGTGATGGCCATAACACCGTTGCGTGTATTGGCGGCACTTTTGTCCGTTTTGCTTGCTCCCAACCTGGCAACGTCCGTGGCCATTTTGCTCTCATGGGCTCTGACGGCTCTCGGTGCAAAGTTGCACCTTAAAAACTTCAATACCATCATCGGTGGTATTTTTGGCATGGCGATTGCCGTTCTCTATATCGTGGGAGTGGCATCGTTTTCCGGCATGATGGGTCGAGACGGCGGCGTTTCATACGCCATTATCAACTATAGAGAAGTTATATTTAATGCAGCAAATACCGTTGGTGCCATTTATGTACCTTCGCTTCTGGTATCCAATGTCTTCGCTACTGGAAACGTGTTGAGTCTGCTTATCTTTATCGTGTTTTCGGTGGGCTCCCCGGCACTTGTTATCGCACTTCTCGCCAAATTCAACGACCGCGTCAACGCGTTGGTGGTAACTCAGGCTGCCAACAAGAGGTTTACCTCCACTCAGATTTCAACAAAAGAAAGCGGAGCGTTCCGAGCGATGGTAATCAAAGAGTTTCGCACGCTTTTTGGATACCCCGCATACTTTTTCAATACGAGCTTTGGCATGGTTATCTGTGTGATTCTTGCTCTTGTGGTGGCATTTTTTGGGGTCAACGGATTTGTTGCATCAATCGTTGAAGATGATGTGGATGTTGCCCGGCTGGTTGCACCGATTGTGCGCACAATCTTTGGATTTATGTCTACGTATTTTATATGCTTGTTCACGGCGGCAAGCTCTACGGCAGCGGCAGTATCCTACTCCATGGAAGGTCATTCCAACTGGCTTATGGCAACCATGCCGGTAACGGCACGACAGGTCTTTGGCTCAAAAATTGCGGCCAATATGCTCTATATTGTGGTAGGACTCCTGCTTTCAAATGGCATTTTGCTCATTTCTGGCAATATTGCTTTTGGTACGGCGGTGAGGAATTTTATTGTGCCGCTCTGCTTCTGCTTCTTCTCGGCAAATCTGGGCATGGCCATTGATGTGCGCCGTCCCAATTTTGACTGGGCGAGTGTCACCGAGGTAACAAAGCGTGGTATGTCGGTCATGGTGTCTTCGCTTGTGAGTGTCTTCGGCTCTATGATCGTTTTGGGAGTAAATTTTGTGCTCTTTGCGCTTCCGTCGTTTGTCAGCATGATGAACGGAGGTCCTTTGATGAGTGAAACACCTCTTAATGTGGGCATGATATGCACGTCGCTTATCTTTGCTGGCATAGGTGCCATCCTCTTTTCAGATACCGTTCGCCGAGGAGTCGTAATTTAACTTTTTATTCCAAAACCCTCTTGATTTTTTAGGACGAGCTTTCTACCAGCAATTATATAGCGAGAAGAACCCCTGGTCCAAAATTATAAGAACACCTGCACATCGCGTTCGGCGATACGCAGGTGTTTCTTTTATGGCAATGCATTAGGGTGGGGGTGCGAGAGGTTTTAGCCCGGCAGCCGGGTGCACGTTTGTAGAGGCACCTTTCAGTCTGCCATGAGAAGAGGAGGTCTATGGAGTAAGGGTGATAATACGCGCGGATGTTATGCGCACCATGCACGTAGAGTTACGTATAAACCTGCAATAAATGGAGGAAAACCATGAAAGGAATTAGTGTGCGGAGTGAAGTCGCACCGCTTAAAAAGGTGTTGCTTCACCGCCCTGGTAGGGAACTTCTTAATCTCACCCCGGCGTCAATGGAAAGGTTGCTCTTTGATGATATTCCATTCCTAAAAGTTGCACAGGAAGAGCATGACGCGTTTGCTCAGCTTCTTCGCGACAATGGTGTCGAAGTTGTGTACCTTGAAGACCTCATGACGGATGTCCTCAGGCTTCATCCTGAGCTTAAAGAGCAGTTCCTGATGCAGTGGCTCGAAGAGGGCGGCATTCACACGGAAAAGTGGCAGCAGAAGCTACTCTCGTATTTGACTGAGAATTTTGAAGGCAAAGAACTCATCCTTAAGACGATGGAAGGAATCAATCTTAAGGAGTGCTACGACGTTGAGCGCAACCACTCACTGGTTGACATGGCTTCCTTTGAGCAGAAGCTGATTGTCGATCCGATGCCCAACCTGTACTTTACTCGCGATCCATTTGGTTCCATTGGATCGGGCATCTCTCTGAACAAGATGCGCTTCCCAACCCGTAACCGCGAGACGATTTATGCGGATTACATCTTCAAGTATCACCCTGATTACACAGGCACTCCGCTTTACACAAAGCGTACTGCGTTCTTTAACATTGAGGGTGGCGATATCCTTAACCTCAATGACAAGGTCTTGGCCGTTGGCGTTTCACAGCGCACAAGCCCCGAGGCTCTTGAAGCTCTTTCGATTAATCTTTTTGCGGATCCGGATTGTACGATTCGCACAGTTCTTGCATTTGCTATTCCTTCTTCCAGGGCATTCATGCACTTGGATACCGTCTTCACGGCAATTGACTACAACAAGTACACCGTTCACCCAGAGATCGTGGGACCGCTCCAGGTCTTCGAGATTACTCCGGGCACCAATGGTCACCGTCTGAACGTTCGTGAGGTCGACGCTACGCTGCATGATGTTCTCTGCAAATACACTGAGGTGGACGACGTGGATCTTATCACCTGTGGTGGCGACGATATGATCGCAGCCCAGCGTGAGCAGTGGAACGACGGCTCCAACACTTTGGCTATTGCGCCTGGTACGGTAGTCGTATACGAGCGCAACGATGTGACGAACCGCATCCTCCAGGAGCATGACGTTCATGTTCTGAGCATTCCAAGCGCCGAGCTTTCCCGTGGTCGTGGTGGCCCCCGCTGCATGTCAATGCCACTGGTTCGCGCCGAGTAAACTGCACGTATATTTATTAAAAGGGAGAATATTATGGGAGTTAATGTTCGTGGCAGGAGCTTTCTGACACTACTTGACTATACACCCGACGAGATTCGTTATCTCTTGGACTTATCGGTTGAGTTTAAGAACATGAAGCGCAACGGCGTAGACCACAGCTGGCTCAAGGGTCGCCAGGTTGTCCTTCTGTTCGAAAAGACTTCAACTCGTACTCGCTGCGCTTTTGAAGTGGGTGCAAGGGATTTGGGCATGGGAGTCACCTTCCTTGACTCCGGCTCTTCTCAGATGGGCAAGAAGGAGTCTTTGGAAGATACTGCAAAGGTATTGGGCCGCATGTTTGACGGCATTGAGTATCGTGGTTTTGACCAGGAAGTTGTTAAGGATCTGGCAAAGTATTCCGGCGTTCCCGTCTGGAATGGCCTCACCGACGATTTCCATCCCACACAGATGCTTGCAGATATCATGACGGTTCAGGAAGAGTTCGGCGATGTTCGCGGACGTAAACTGACGTTCTTCGGTGACGCTCGCAATAACGTAGCTAACTCGCTGATGGTTGTCTGCGCCAAGCTGGGTATGCATTTCTGCGCTTGTGGTCCAAAAGAGCTTATGCCTAAGCAGGAGCTTATCGACAAGTGCGAGGCAATCGCCAAAGAGACGCATGCCGTCCTTGAGTTTACCGATGACGTTAAGGTTGGCGCCAAGGATGCGGATGTTTTGTACACCGACATCTGGCTGTCCATGGGTGAGCCTGAAGAGCTTTGGGCCCAGCGCATTGAGCTGCTTCGTCCGTATCAGGTCAACAAGGAGGTTATGGCAGCTGCTAAGCCAACGGCCATCTTCCTCCACTGCCTGCCAAGCTTCCACGATCGTCACACAACCATTGGCGAGAACATCTATCAGAAGTATGGTCTTGAGGCTATGGAAGTTACTGACGACGTGTTCTTGGGTCACCAGGCTCGTGAGTTTGAAGAGGCTGAAAATCGTATGCACACCATCAAGGCTGTGATGTACGCAACCTTGAAGTAACAACAGAACTACTGTGGTCGTGCTTGGGAGAATTGCTTCCGTAAGTCTCCCAAGCAACGACTCGAGGGAGATATGTGATTCATATGTCTGTACAACAAAAAACGAGGAAGCGCCTTGGCACATACGGCATACTTCTTCTTGTACTGCTCTTTGTTGCAATCTGCACATGGCTTACCAACGGTCAGCCGTATATAACGGATGAGGGCGAGCAGGCTGCAGTTATGGGAGCCACTTTCCAGCAAATCCTTATGGCTCCGATTGCCGGCTTCCATGATGCAAGTGAAGTCATTGGCTTCGTATTCTGCTTGGGTGCCTTCTTGGCCCTGGTTAATGCAACCGGTGCTTTGGAAACAGGAATTCATGTTCTTGTTAAGAAGCTTAAGGGCAAGGAACTCATCCTTGTGTGGGTTTTGATGTTCTTGTTCTCGATAGGCGGAACAACCTACGGCATGGGTGAGGAAACCGTTGGTTTCTACATTTTGCTTGCGGCTACAATGACGGCTGCCGGAATGGACCCCGTGGTTGGTGCAGCCACCGTATTGCTGGGCGCCGGCTCAGGCGTTCTCGGCTCGACCATCAACCCCTTTGCTACGGGTGCTGCCGTTGACGCAGCGCGTTCAGCGGGCGTTGAGGTTAACATGGGTATCCTCTATCTTGAGGGCGTTATTCTGTGGCTTGGCACCTATCTGATTTCCGTAGTTGGAGTTACAAAATACGCAAGGCATGTCATTGAAACAAAGGGTTCAATCCTGACGGCCGATCAGCTTTCCGAGTGTGAAAAAGCGTACGGCAATATGGAAATTAGCGATGAGGAGAAGCTCACCGGCAGGCAGAAAGTCTGCATGATTATTTTTGCGCTTACCTTTGTCGTCATGATCCTCGGCTTTATTCCTTGGGGCGATCTCAACGAGTCCATCGCAGACGGACTTGCGTGGACGTCTATCCTTACCGGCAAGGCGCTTGGTTCTTGGTGGTTTGATGATGCGGCAACATGGTTCATGCTCATGGGTATCATCATTGGCATAGTCGGTATGACCGATCGCTCAAAGATGGCAACAACCATCATCTCCGGCATTGGCGACATGGTCTCCGTTAACGTTGTTATCGCACTTGCCCGCGCAACAGCGGTACTGATGTCACAGACAGGACTCGGCAGCTGGATGGTTCAGGCTTCGGTTACTGCCCTGACACAATCCGGTATGCCTGCGGCACTCTTTGGGTTCTTGGACTACATCCTTCATATTGGTCTCAGCTTCCTGGTGCCGTCTTCTTCCGGCCTGGCCGCGCTCTCCGCACCGATTGTTTCACCAATCGTTTCCGGCCTCAACTGGTCGGTGGAGACTTCCATTATGTGCAACGTTGCAGCCAATGGTCTTGTAAACCTGTTTACACCAACCTGCGGCTTCATTATGGGTGGTCTTGCACTTGCTCGCATTCCATACGAGACATGGCTCAAGTGGGCAGCAAAACTTCTGGTTATCATTGGAGTCTTTGTCGCTGTCGTACTGACGGTCTTCATGCTGGTATTGAGCTAATAAAAGCTGCCTTTATATAAAACACCGTTCATACGGTCGGTCGGGTTTCTCGGCCGGCCGTATTTGCATGCTCGGTGTACGTGTGCTCTGTTTGGGACGAGAAGTTCTACCGAGGTGGCATGCCGGTGATACAATGAGCAAACCTGCAGCATACGAGTAAAGGGAACAAGATGCAGAAGTTTGTAACGGACAAAGATTTTTGGGATCTGTTTCCGGAGGCGGCGATTGGCGTTTTGTCCGTGCGTGGTCTCAAAGAGGACAATCTGACAGAGACTCAGAAAAACGAAATTAAAGACATACTTGCCGAGGCAAATAAGCAGGCTACAAAGTATGTTCCCAATGAGCCTATCTCCGCAAATGACGTAGTAAAAGTGTGGCGTCAGGCATATCAAAAGTTTCCTACCAAAAAAGGTGCTCGCTGCGCCATAGAGGCGCTGTTAAAGCGTGTGTTGCATGATACGCCGGTGAGGTCTATCGTTCCGTCGGTAGACATTACAAATGCAATATCGCTTAGGTATGCGTTTCCCATAGGTGTCGAGAATATCGACGCATTCGTGGGAGATCTGCACGTGGGTATTATGAAGGGCGATGAACCTTTCCGACCCATCGGATCTGATTGTGACGAGCCTCCGCTTCCGGGAGAGCTTGCATATTATGACGGCGAAGGCGTTGTGTGCAGGTGTTGGAACTGGCGCGATGGTCAGCGAACGCAGATGCAGGACAACACGCCAAATGCATTTATCGCCATGGAATGCGTAGAGCAGGGACGCAGAGAAGATCTTCAGAAGGCTCTGGACGATCTTGCAGAACTTCTGACAACATATTTACATGCGGAAATTGTAGCCTCCGCAATCGTTACCAAAGACAATCCCGAGGTTGTTTTGAGGTAAGAATCCGCGATAAAGCGTTCTTAATACGGCGCGTACCCCGCGCCGTATTTTTTATCGTACATACCGTTCGCCGAGGAGTTGTGCGGAGGCCTGCAGCGAGGGGTTCTTTTCGCTCTTTCAAATACTATCTTCTACCAGCTAAGACATAGCGAGAAGAATAAGTTTCGGCAAAACTTTTTGATGCGGTGATTGTCACTCGTCGATATGTGGGTGCTTCCGGCGCAGCAATGCTTTACGGTAGAAAAGCTAGAGGTTTTCTTGTTCGGTGGTGTGCCGGCAGGTTTGCGCGTTGATATGGTACGCGCCCTTCTCGGCTGCTACCGCAGTTAGAGGAGGCATCATGGCCGAAAAAGGTGTTGAGCGCGTTAAGAATGTGGTTTTGGTGGGCCAAGGCGGCGTGGGCAAGACCATGCTTGCGGAGGCAATGTTGCACCTGACGGGTGCTACGACCCGTTTGGGTGGTCATGCAGGCACCAAGCCCACGCTTGATTACGATACCGAGGAATCCGAACGAGGATTTTCTATTTCCACCACAATTGCGCCCGTAGCTTGGAAAAATACGCGTATCAACGTATTGGACGCACCGTGCTATCCGGATTTTGTCGGTGACGCATATGCTGCGATGAGTGCCGGCGAGACCGCCGTCTTTGTCGTTGACGCGGCAAGTGGCCCCGGTACCATTACTACGCGGCTCTGGTATGCCGCCGAGAATCTTTCCCTTGCGCGCGCTATCTTTATCAACCGTCTTGATCGCCCGGATGCGGATCACAATACGGCCATGGAACTCTTGCGTGAGCGCTTTGGCAACAAGCTGGGTTCCGTAACAATCCCCATGGGCTCCGGCGAGGCGTTTAGTGGCGTGATTGACGTTGTGCACCAGAAGGCTCGCCACCTGGTAGACGGGAAACCGGTAGTAGAAGATATACCCGAGGAATACGCTGCCGCCGCAGCCGATGCGCGCGCCGCTCTGACCGAGCTGGTGGTTGAAGCCGACGATGAGCTCATGATGCGCTATCTTGACGGTGGTGAGATCACTCAGGAAGAGCTTGAGGGTTTGCTCAATAAAGCGCTGGTTGACCGCGTGTTTGTACCGGTATTTGCCGGATCGTGTGTGCGTGAGGAAGGCGTTATCGCCTTTATGGACGCCGTTGAGGGCTGGTTCCCGCAGATGGCTGATTTTGGTCGCATTCCGTTGGTGAATGGCGAGCAACTCGATATTTCTCCGGATGACGAGCGTCCCGTTGCGTTTGCCTTCAAATCGCTGCAGGATCCTCAGAACGGTCGTCTGACATTCCTGAAAGTATTGGCGGGAACGCTCCAGCCGGGTGTTGAGCTCACCAATGCACGCACACGTAAGGCCGAGCGTCTTTCGCATCTGTATCGCATGTGCGGCCGTGAGACCACCGACGTTACCCGCGCCGCTGCGGGAGACATCGTGGTAGTTCCCAAGCTTGAGGTGCTGACGGGAGATACGCTTTCTGCGACGGGTAAGGTTGAAGCCGCGGCGTTCCGCTTCCCCAACTCGCTCTATCGCATTGCCATTGAGCCCGACGAGCGCGGTGCGGAGGGCAAACTCTTTGCGTTTTTGGAGAAGGCCGCTGCCGCAGATCCTACGCTTCGCATTGAGCGCGATGAGGATACCGGTCAGACGGTCGTCTCCGCCATTGGCGAAGCACAGGTAGCCGTATTGCTTGATCGTCTGGAATCTCGTGCCGGTGTGGGCGCCCATAAAGTGGCACTCCGCATCCCATACCGTGAGACCATCCGCCGCGTGGCAAGCGCGCAAGGTCGTCATAAGAAGCAGACCGGTGGTGCCGGACAGTATGGTGACTGCTGGCTTCGCGTTGAGCCCAATCCCGATGCAGGGTATGAGTTTGTGGATGAAGTGGTGGGAGGCCACATTCCACGCGGTTTCATTCCTGCCATCGACAAGGGCGTGCAAGAAACCATGCGTGAGGGCGTGCTGGCGGGATATCCCATGATCGACATCAAAGTTGCGGTATACGAAGGCAGCTATCACCCCGTGGACTCCAACGAGATGGCATTTAAGACGGCCGCCCGCATTGGTTTCCAAAAGGCTATTGACCAGGCAGAACCCGTACTTCTCGAGCCGATGGCTCATCTTAAGATCACCGTTCCCGACAGCTATGCCGGATCCGTGATGGGCGACGTTTCTGCATCGCGCGGTCGCGTAGAGGGCATGAATGCCGGTACGGGCACGGCGCTTGGGCAGACCACCATTGAGGCAACCGTCCCGTATGCCGAGGTAACCGATTACGCCACGCGCCTGCGCTCTCTTTCGCGTGGTACCGGTGAGTACGAGGTGGAACTCTCAGGGTATGAGCAGGTTCCTCATGACATCCAAGCCAAGTTGGCCGCTGAGTATGCAGAGCGCCGTGCGGCGGGAGAGCGATAAGAGCAGGTCACGGGCTAAGAGCCAATCGCTTGGGCCAGCGCCCAACACTCGCACTGGCGTCCAGCGCCTACGCTAAGCCCGCAGCGAAGTAAAACAGCTGGTATCTGCACTGAGCCTGTATCAATACATGAACGACTCGATGGAGCATCCGACAAACGGGTGCTCCATTCTTATGAAAACGTCACCTTTTTGTAAGTTAGTTCGATGGAACGTACGACAATCGTGGTACATGATGGAAACGCTTAATACTCTCAGATGGCGAGAAGTGAAAGAATGAGAAAAGAGCGTGATGGCATGAGTCTGCTTTCAAAAATTGCAATCGGTAACGTGAGACGTAATCTAAACGACTTTGGCGTGTATTTTGCCGCTCTTGCAGCGGGTGCTTGCCTTATGTATTCCTATGCCGCATCCGGAGACTACCTCTTCAAACTGGTTACGGATGAGTCGGTTCGGGGACTCTTCGTGGCAGAAGCGAATTACAGTTTGGCCTTTGGCATATTGCCGCTTTTGGTGTTTTTGAATGTCGCTTCGTATGCCAATAAGTTCCTCATTCGTCGTCGGCTGCCGGAGTTTGCCCTTTATGAGCTGGCCGGTCTTGAGAAGCGCAACGTTACAAGCGTGCTGCGGCTTGAGACCGCCATCGTTGCGGGCAGCGCACTTGCGGCCGGACTTATATTGGGCGTTCTCATTTCACCGTTCGTTGAGATGATTGTTGCATGGGCATATCGGTTGCCGGTGCGTTTTGTTATGGTCTTCTCGCCGCTTGGCATGGCGGTGACTATCATTGTATTTGTATTGACGATTCTGGTGTTGTCCCGGGGAAGTCGACGCGTACTACGTAAGTCAACGCTCCTCCGAATGATGAGCGCAAAAAAGGAGAGCGATTCCTCCAAACCCATTTCGGTTGGTCGGGCGATTGTGGATCTGATTTTTGGCGTGGCTCTGGTAAGCGTTGTGTATGTGGTCTGTGCAAACGTTCCCGTGGCCTTTTTGGGACTCATGATCCCGCTGGGTGCGTGCGCCATTTTTGGGTCGTTTTTTATATTTCGAGCAACACTGGTACTACTGCCGCGTCTTATTAAGCATATTCCCGCCGTGTGGTATCGAGGCCTGACGGCGTTTACGGTGCGGCAGACCGAAGGTGTGGCACGTAATGCCTCAAAGGCGATGACCTGTTCGGCAGCTCTTTCTTCAGTTGGTATGTGCATGTTTGTGTTTGCAGTGGTCCTGCACGATCAGATTGGAGTTATGGCATTTGAAGGCGGCGTGCAAACGGATGATATTCCAGGTATTTTTGGTGCGCTTATCTTCACGTGCGCGTTTTATGCGGTCGTACTTTTGGTCTTTGCTTCGGTCATTTTGGCAATACAACAGCTGTCGTTGGCTGCCGATAACCGCGAGAGGTACCGCAAGCTTGTTGAGTTGGGCGCCTCACCGCAAATGCTTTCAAAGAGCCTGCTTATGGGTGTGCTGTTTAACTTTATCTTGCCGGGAATTTTTACGGTCATTCACGCCATCTTTGGACTGAACGTTATCCGCTTTATGGGACAGGAGATGTTTCAAGCTGATATTGAGCCTGCCATCTGGCCTGTTGCAGCACTCACGCTTGCGGGTTTTGTTGTTTATTTCCTTATCACATACGCAGGAGCCAAAAGAAACGCACTGGCATAAAGACGCGTATAAAATGCAAGACGGTGGTTTGGCGCAAGAGCGTACGTACGAAATCGGTGATATGGTATGCGTATGAGGTAATGAAACCAAACAAACCGCGGAGAACGGACATGCGTATGCCGGGTATATTCAACTTTGGTCAAAGCAAAAACGAGAAAAACAAAGACGGGGATATGAGCTCTCGGAGCAGCAAGGACAGGAAGCCTGACGGTCAGAAGCTCGTACCGGAAACACGCAGGTTGGCTCTACGCTTTTGCGGAGAGGTTCAGGGTGTCGGTTTTCGTTGGACATCGCAGATAGTGGCAGACCGCGTGGGTTGTACCGGTTGGGTAAAAAACGAGTTTGACGGCAGTGTTTCCATGGAGCTGCAAGGAACGGACAAACAAATAGGACTCTGGTTCAAAGGGTTTGCAAAGTCCTATGCGCATCGACCGCTTAGGTATCATATTGACGAGAAACGCGAGCTTACTCCCATAGCTGATGAGCACCGTTTTGAAGTTCGATTTTGATTGTGCTTCAGGGCCTTTCGTATAACGTAGCCGTATGTGGGGTACTAACCTTTAGCATCCCAGCATACAGAAAGGTCTCGCATGTATCTCGAGAAGATTAATGATCCTGAAGATGTTAAAAAACTTGATGCGACAGGCCGCCAAGGCCTTGTTGATGAAATCCGCGCAGCACTTTTGAGCCGTGCGTCCAAACATGGTGGTCACTTTGGTCCTAATTTTGGCATGGTAGAGGCTACCGTTGCACTACACACGGTATTTGATTCCCCGCATGACCACATCGTCTACGATGTATCTCACCAAACGTATCCGCATAAGATGCTGACCGGTCGCAAAGAAGCGTTTACGGATCCCGAGCACTACGACGATGTCTCGCCTTATACGGACCCTGATGAGACTCCGCACGATCTCTTTAAGATAGGGCACACGTCTACTTCCGTCAGCCTTGCGCTTGGACTTGCAAAAGCCCGTGATTTGCGCGGCGGGCACGAGAATATCATTGCCGTAATTGGCGACGGCTCAATGTCTGGTGGAGAAGCGCTTGAAGGCTTGAATGTGGCCGGCGAGCTTGATTCAAATTTTATCGTTGTCTTCAACGATAACCAGCGCTCTATTGCCGAGAACCACGGCGGTATGTATGACCGGTTTAGAGAGCTTCGTGAGTCCAATGGCACTGCTCCTAATAACCTTTTCAAAGCTATGGGTCTCGATTATGTTTATGTCAACGACGGAAACGACACCGAGACTCTTATCGCCGCATTTAAACAGGTAAAAGACATTGATCATCCTGTGGTGGTGCACATCAACACGCTCAAAGGCAAGGGATACGAGCCCGCCCTTAAAGACGAGGAGGCGTGGCATTGGCACGGTCCCTTTGACATTGCTACCGGTCAGAGTCTAAGCGACGGCCCCGCCCCTGAGTCATACACCAATCTTGCCGGGGAGTATCTGCTCAAACGTGCTGAGACGGACGAGAATCTCCTGGTTGTTGCATCTGCCGTTCCGTTTGCGTTGGGCATGTCGCCTGAGCGTAGGAAACGCATGGGCAAGCATTATCTTGATGTGGGCATTGCGGAAGAGACAGCCGTAGCGATTGCTTCTGGCGCGGCCCATGCGGGCGCGCACGTGGTATGGGGTTCCTCAACCACCTTTCAACAGCGCGTATACGATCAACTGAGCCAAGATCTTGCGCTTAACAGCAATCCTGCGGTAATCGTGGGTAATTCCGGTTCGGTGTGGGGCATGAGTGACGTGACGCATGCGTCGTTCTGGACGATTCCGATGATTGCCAACATTCCCAACATCACCTACCTTGCGCCAACGAATGCCGAAGAGTATCTTGCGATGCTTCGTTGGGGTCTTGACCAAGAGAAGCACCCGGTCTTTATTCAGGTTCCCGGCGGCCCTGTCCGCCACGCCAAAGGCCCCGTGCGCAAGTCCTATGATGATCTGCGCTCTGAGGTAGTGCGTCGTGGCTCTAAGATAGCAATTTTTGGTTTGGGTAGCTTCTTTGACATGGGCGAGAAGACCGCTGATATCCTTCGTGAATCCCTTGGCTTTGAGGTAACCCTGGTGAATCCGCTTTTTGCCTCCGGCCTCGACAGCGGGCTGCTTGATAATCTGGCGGTGAACCATGACATCTTTGTGACGCTTGAAGACGGACAGCTGGAAGGTGGCTGGGGCCAGACCCTTGCCTCCTACTTTGGCAATTCGGACAAACACGTGCTCAATTACGGTATCAAGAAGGACTTCTATGATCGCTTTGAGGCAGATAAGCTTCTGCATGAAAATCGCTTTGAGCCGGGACTTATTGTGGCTGATATCCGAGCGGCACTCCGGCGCTGCGGCAACTAGCGCGTCGCTGGTGTCGCTTTCCGAGCGCGCTTAATACTTTGCTTTATATAGCGCCTGGCTGCATGTGTGTAGTCAGGCGTTTTTTCTAACTGCTTAGGCGTATTTAGTTTTATGAGGGACATCCATTTCAAACTTATCCACAATCAAAACTTTAGTGTACAGAGTCAAAGTCATACCGTTCGCGGAAGCGTCTTTCCTGCTACTTGACAAAATTATGCGGGGGGGGGGGGGGTATCTTCAATGAAATCTGACAGGAAAGGGGATTTGAAATGGGTAGTAATTTTCTTACCCGCCGTTCTGCAGTCAAGGTACTTGGCGGAGCAGGCCTATCAATCTTGGGGTCTAGTCTCGTAGGCTGTTCTCAGCAAAACGGAAAGAGATTCCCAAAAGTCATTACTCCAAAATCCGTAATTGAAAGCGATCAAAAGACGGTATGGTTTAGTGGCTTTGAAGAAGATGTTAGTGTAAAGAAAGAGGTATATGGGTTTTTTGTTTTGGGTCAGAATACTGCAGCATACTATGACCTTAATAAGACCCTAACTATGGGAGACGTTACACGTATGAGCGATGAGGAACTCGTTAAAAAGGCCACTGAAGATTTTTCGCAATCACCAGAATCCGGTTATTACAAGCTTACATTGCTTCAAGATAAAACTGGTAATGACGTAGAAGCAGAAACACTAGGCTTCATGGACTACTACTTTGAAAATGGATCAGAAAAGAGCAGCGGGAACATGTTGGGTATAACTTCTGAAACTAAGAAGTTTGGTACGATATATGATTTCGATTTCGTTGGTTTTACTGAAAAATATGTCTACTGGTCACAAAAAGGACCGCGTGAGGTCGATCATGAAGATTTTAAGGTCGAAATGGACTCAGAGAGTGGCGGAATGTTCACCCGTATTCCTAAAGGGACAAGTTCAAATTATTCTTTCAAGCTAGACTCACTGGATTCTGGAATAGAAGTGAAGTAAAAAAGGTCAACGGATCTATTAGTATCCTAAGAAGTGATGAGTACCTTAGTACCCATCACTTCTTTTTTAGATAGTGCAGTGAGGGAGCTATGCACAAATCTACATAGAGCCGACTACCTCTAAATGTAATACAATATTAGTAGTATATTTACCGGTGAGATGCTTGTATTGGGATTTGACAGTAATTCGCGCCCAATTGAGATGTTCGTAGCGGCTCAAGAAGATGCTTGGGTTATATATCATGCTATGACACCACCAACAAAGAAATTTCTTTCAGCCATTAAGCGTGCTCCAAGAAAGGAGATCTAATGGGATACAAATTAGCTAACGGAAAGTATTTGTCCGATGATGAAATCGAAAAGATTGCTGATGAATATGAAAATGATCTTTGGGACGGAGAGCTTGATTTTATCGTTCCCGGCCGTCCTCCTCATCCAAATCAAGAATTGAAGCCGGTGACGGTTAAACTCCCTGTGGCGATGCTTCAGGCGATTGCGGCAAAAGGAGTTAATCGCTCAGATTTTATCCGTCGCGCTATTGCAGCTGCGCTATAAGCGAGTGCATCGATGCCAACTCAAGCAAACTGGCTGCGATAAAGCTCAGCGTATGTACCGTCGGCACCAAGAAGCTCGCTGTGCGTGCCCTGCTCGATAATATCTCCGTGATCCATTACAAGGATGAGGTCGGCATCTACAATCGTGGAGAGACGATGAGCAATAACAAAGCTTGTTCGGTTCTCCATGATGGCCTCCATCGCTCGAACAATCGCCTGTTCGGTGCGGGTATCGACTGATGAAGTTGCCTCATCAAGAATGAGGATTGCCGGATCGGTAAGCATGGCGCGTGCAATGGTAAGAAGCTGTCTTTGGCCTTGGCTTATGGCCTCCGCATCATTGGAGAGCTGCGTGTCGTAGCCATGGGGAAGCGTGCGTACAAAGAAGTCTACGTGGGCGGCACGGGCGGCTGCTTCTATTTCTTCTCGAGTGGCATCGGGTTTCCCGTACGCGATATTCTCGGCAATGGTGCCGTCAAAGAGCCACGTATCTTGCAAGACCATGCCAAACTGGCGTCGAAGATCGGCGCGAGCCAGATTGCGCGTGTCTATCCCGTCAAGCGTGATGCGCCCACCGTTTATCTCGTAGAAGCGCATCAGCAAGTTTATGAGGGTGGTCTTGCCGGCACCCGTTGCACCAACGATGGCTATCTTCTGTCCCGGATGAGCTACGAGGTTAACATCGTGCATCAGGGGGTTGTTATTGTCGTATCCAAAACGGACGTGCTCAAAGGTAATGCGTCCGCGTATGGGATTGGGTAAGGCGGCGGGAGTCGGTGGATCAGCCACAATTTCGGAAGTATCAAGAAGGTTGAAGACACGTTCGGCCGCGGCAAGAGCTCCCTGCAGCATATTGACCGTGAAAGAAAGCTGTGTAAGAGGCTCGGTTGCTTGGGTGAGGTATTGGAAGATAGCTTGGAATACGCCTACGCTTAGCTGGCCTGAGATGAGCATACCGCCGGCAAAGAGTCCGATGACAACCTGCGCAAGGCGGGTCAGGAAGCGAATGGCCGGACTAATTGCGTTAGTAATGAAGTCTGCACGTTCGCTGGCGCGAGCAAGCGCTTCTGCGGCCGAGGCGATGTCTTCAAAACTTGACCTTTCATGTCCAAACGCTTTGATAACAAATCGTCCCGAATAGGCCTCCTCAACACGACCGGTAAGCTCGCCGGTGGCCGCTTGCCGCTTGGCGGCTGCATGAAGCGTCCGGTTGCTGACAATCTTGGTGAGAAGAAAGCTCATTGCGGCAAAAATACAGAAAACACCGGCCACAAAGGGGCTGTAGAGGGCGAGCATGACGGTTGCGCCGATGAGGGTAGTCGTGGAAATAATAATCTGGAGAAGACCGCGTTGGAGCACTTCGGAGACTTTATCCAGATCGTTTGTGGCACGCGAGATGGTGTCGCCGGGACGGTGTGCATCAAAGTACGAGAGCGGCAAACGCCCGATCTTCTCGGCAATTTGCTTGCGAAGCACAAGATTGAGCCGCTCGGCAAAGCTTGCCATGACAAGCGACTGTGCCGTATAAAATGCCCACGCAAAAGTCCAGATGCTTAAGAATATGAGAATCTCTCGACCACCGGTTTCAAAGGTAACCTGGTATGTTGTGCCTAAATCCCATGCGGCCTGGATATTCTTCCAGAGGATATCCACGAGTTTTGCGGAGTAAGCGGGGGCCGCCAACGTAAAGAAGACGTATGCCAATGCGGAGAAGGCAGCGGTTATGAGACGCCAGCGATTTCCGGCGGCAGCCTTCCAGAGGCGACGAGCTGTTTTGGCGGCGTCGGCGGGGATTTCAAGTTCTTCATCAGGCACGCTGGTGGCTACACCTAACGTATCGGCAGCTGTATCGGCAGCTTCGGTCTTATTGCGCTTCTCGTCAGACATTCTGTTCACCACCTCTGGTTTGAGAATCGGATATGTCTTTGTAGGTTTGGCACGTCCGCATAAGCTCATCATGGGTTCCCAAGCCGACGATGCGACCGTCAGAAAGAACGATGATTTGGTCAGCATTGCGGATAGTGCTCACTCGTTGCGCAACGATAAGCACTGCCGCATGAGCAAGTTCGTCTTTGAGTGCGTGTCGCAGGGCGGCGTCGGTTTTATAGTCCAGCGCGGAAAATGAATCGTCAAATATATAAAGGTCGGCATGGCGCGTTAGAGCGCGGGCAATAGCCAAGCGTTGGCGCTGACCGCCGGAGAAGTTTGTGCCGCCTTGCGCAACCGGTGTATCAAGGCCGTCTTCAAGTTCATGAACAAAGGCTCCCTGAGCCACGTCAATGGCGTGCCACAGATGAGCATCGTCTGCATGCTTATCACCAAAGCGCAGGTTTTCGGCAATGGTTCCCGAGAAGAGCCACGCTTTTTGCGGTACGTACGCAATGTGAGAGTGAAGTTCCGCCTGCGGAAGATCACGTATGTCGGCATCACCAAAGGTAAGGCGTCCTCCTGTTACGTCGCTAAAGCGAAGCAGCATCTTTGCGATGGTGGATTTTCCGGAGCCGGTGTTGCCAATGATTGCGGTGGTTTGACCACGCCTCAGCGAAAAACACAGGTCTTGCAGGGTATCTTCGTCGGCATCGTTGAAGCGGAGGCTTGCGTGATCAAAGCGAGCAACCTCGTCCGTTTGGCCAAAAGATACCGTTTTAGACAACCCGTCCGTAATGGTGGGTTTCTGATCCAGGACCGCGGCCGAGCGCTCAAGACAGGCAAGAGCACGCGGAATCTCGAGCATGGCAAACTGAGCCATCATCATAAAGAACATGATCAACATGGCGTATTCAATGAGGGCCGAGATAGAACCAATCTGCATGGCATGAATACCCACTCGATTTGCACCGGCCCACATAACAAGAGATTCAACGGCGTTCATCAAGAAGAACGTCGTGCAATCCGTTACGGCAAAAATCAAATTGACACGAATGGCACGGCTTGCGTAGTCCTCAAACGTTTTTGTCATACGGGCTCGCTCGTATGCTTCCTTACCAAAAGCGCGGATTACGCGCACGCCGGTAATTGATTCTCTCAGACGGGCGTTTATCTCGTCGATAAAGTTCTGCATCACAACAAAGATGGGTGCCGATATCTTTACCGCAATGGCACTCACGATTAAGGACACCGCGATAACAGCGAGAAGAATCCATCCCATCGCGGCATCGGTTGAGAAGGCAAGAACAACAGACACGATGCAGGTAACCGGTACCGGGAACATCATGGTAAAACACATAAGAAAGGTTTGCTGAACCACGTTGGCATCGGAGAGGGTCCGAGTAATCATTGAACCTGTACCAAAGCGGTTGAAATCCGAACCCGAAAATTCAAGAGAGTGCTTGTATACGGCCATGCGCAGATCGCGGCCAATGCGCGCAGCAAGCCGTGATGCAAGCCAGTAAGAGACGATACAACCGCCGGATCCCAAAAGCGCCGCCATAAACATACGGATACCGTGAGAGGTAAGCGCCACCATATCGTGATTGGTAACCGCCGCGTTTATAAGTGCCGACAACTCAGTAGGGATATAGAGCATTCCCACGATATCGCAGAGAAGGGTCAGCAGGGTAAGGACGGCCAAACCCTTATATGGAGCAATCAGGGTGCCAAGAAGTTTCCAAGGAGATGTTCCGGTGACAGCACTCGTCTTTGCGGTAGTGTTGAAATGAGTAGATTTGGTAGGCATCAGAAGCAACTCCTATAAAATTATCAGGTTTGCACAGGTTAGACTGAATTTGTATAAAAGTCAAAACATATGGCCGCTTCTCAAATGCTATGCTCAAAATAACAGAAATACGTAGCATAAAGCTATCCGCTACAATAACAACAGCCACCCAAATCCTACGGAGGAGACCATATGTTGAGTGCAGTGCAAATTAAGCCTGATGTGTATGCCGTTGGTGCCATTGATTGGAACGCCCGGGAGTTCCATGGGTATACCACTGAGCAGGGCATTACCTATAATGCGTATCTTATTTTGGACGAGAAGATCACGCTTATCGATACGGTTAAGTACACCATGACAGATGAACTTATCGAGCGCATCCAAAGCATTGTTGACCCGGCGAAGATTGACGTTGTGGTATGCAACCATATTGAAATGGATCACTCCAGCTCACTGCCAGCTATTCTCAAGGTGGCACCAAATGCTGCCGTGTATGCCTCGGCTCCGCAGGGCGTTAAAGAGCTTAAAGCCTTTTATGGAGAAGATCTTGAGGTCAACGGTGTAAAAACGGGAGACACCCTGAAGATTGGTAAGCGTACCCTTCACTTTGTGCAAACACCGATGGTGCATTGGCCCGACAATATGGTTACCTACTCCGACGTCGATAAGATTCTCTTCTCCAATGATGCGTTTGGACAGCACTATGCTTCCTCCACACGCTTTGACGATGAAAGCGATTACTGCGAGGTTATGAAACAAGCGCGTAAGTACTACGCCAACATTGTGTTGCCGTACGGCCGCCAGGCAGACTCGGCGGTAACGGCGGTCAAAAAGCTTGGTTTGGAGAACATAGATATTATCGCTCCCGCTCACGGCGTTGCGTGGCGCTCACACGTGAAAGATATTATCGATGCGTATGAGGGGTGGACATCCGGTGCACTGAAGGAAAAGGCACTGGTTGTCTATGATTCCATGTGGGGCTCAACCGATAAGATGGCCCATGCGCTGGTGGATGGCTTTTTGGCACAGGGCATTCCCGTACAGCTTTGCGACCTTAAAGAGACGCACGTCTCCAATGTGATGTATCACTTCCTTGATTCCAAGTATGTTTGCGTTGGATCTCCTACACTTAACTCCAAGTTCTTGCCCACGGTGAGTGCATTTTTGACATATATGACAGGCCTTTCTCCTAAAAATGAGCATCGTATTGGCTTTGCATTCGGCTCATACGGCTGGGCGCCGCTTGGCCCCAAGATGGTTGAAGAAGAGCTTGAGAAGGCCGAGTTTACTCTTCCATATGGCAAGGCATATACCATCGGTTGGCTGCCGTCTGAGGAAGATTTGAAGGACGTTCGCGCCCAGGTGGAAAAGCTCGTACAGTAAAAGCTTGGGGTAAAAGCCTGAAGCAAACGGCAAAGTGGAAAAGTCCGTGAATTAGTTACGCATTTATAAAGAATTGATCAGGAAATAGCCACGTAGAGTACAATACCTACGTGGCTTTTTAACTTCGATTAGGCAGGTGCCCATACCACATATGGACGTAGCGTTAAGTATTTTAGTGACACTGCTTCTGACCTTGGCAAACGGCTACTTCTCGGCTTCCGAGATGGCCGTGGTCAGTGCAAGGAGGACGTCGCTTGAGCCTGAGGCTGAGGAGGGCGATGAGCGCGCTCGCGCGGTTCTCGACCTCACCAATGACTCCGGGCCGTTTTTGGCAACGATTCAGGTGGCCATTACGCTGGTGGGTTTTGCGTCGTCTGCTTTTGCCGCAACAAGCCTTTCCACTCCGCTTGGCAGCTGGCTTGCGAGCATGGGCATACCTTCGGATTTTTCGCATCCTACTGCCGTGGTGGTTATTACGCTGATACTCTCGTATGTTTCAACGGTTATCGGAGAGTTGGTGCCAAAACAGATTGCCCTTGCCAATGCGGAAAATGTTTCCAAGGCAGTTGTTGGCCCCATCCGTTTCTTTATGACGCTGGCAAAACCCATTGTTATTTTGAATTCAGCTTCCGCAAATGGTATCGCAAAGCTCTTAGGCATTGACGTACATGAAGATCACCAAGATTTTTCTGAGGAAGAGCTCCGCTATATCGTCAAAGATTCCGACGAGCTCTCCGAAGAAGAAAAGTCGATGATCCACGAGGTTATCGATATGGGCGATACGGTTGCGCGTGAGGTTATGGTGCCGCGTGTTGACCTTACTACTATGGAAGACATCTCCACGTTGTCTGAGGTCCTTACGGTCATGCGTAAGACCGGCTATTCTCGCATTCCCATCTACCACGACAACGTTGATCGTATTGTGGGAATCGCGCACATCAAAGATATTATCGAGCCCATTCTTGAAGAACACGCGGGCGAGAAGCACATCGCGCAGTATGTCCGCGCGGCAAATTACATTCCCGATACGAAAGACATCATTCCGCTTCTCTCCGAGATGCAATCTTCTCGCGATCAAATGGTGATTGTCGTTGACGAATATGGTGGTACTGCGGGTGCCATTACGGTTGAAGACATTGTCGAGGAGATTGTCGGTGAAATTGCCGATGAATTTGATCCCGACAACAAGTACCTTACGCAGTTAAGCGATAGAGAATGGCTGGTTGACGGCCGCTTCTCGCTTGATGATGCCGTAGAGCTTGGATGGCCGGTTGAGGACTCGGAAGAGTATGAGACCATTGCGGGGTTCGTGCTTGAGCTTGCCGACAGGCTTCCGCGGCCGGGCGACACGTTTGAGAAGGACGGTTGGCGGTTCCGCGTGCAGATGATGCGCAGGCGCAGGCTTTCGCTCTTGCGGGTGATTGCGCCGGAGCCGCAGCAAACTTTGGAGGAAAAGACCGGCACACATGAAGACACTGCGGAAAAAACGACCGCTAACGGATGAGCTATATATAAATTGCAGTTTTTGACTAAAATATGATGAGTAATTCTCTCATTTGAGCAGGAAGAGGACAAGACATGGCAGAGCTGATTCACATTAAAAAGGTTGTCGTAGGACCAAGAAACCTTGACGCTACGATTCAGCTTTCAGATGATGCACCACGTATGACCTCCGATGATGCTATTGGCACGCGGCGCGTCGTGGATCTCCTTCCGGGGGTCGAGAAGCACGCGTGTCTTGGTGATACGGCGCCTCAGTTTGGCGATGTCGTTTCCGACACGGAAGTGGCGCACCTCCTTGAGCATGTGGCGGTGGAACTTCTCGCCCTTACAAACAGGGCAGGAGACATTACGTCCGGTCGTACGACAACGCTTGACGAGAAACTCGGTCTGTTTGAGGTAAGCCTTGCGTGCCCCGATGACGTGTTGGTGGCCGGAGCCCTTTCAAGTGCGGCGTGGATTTTGAACTGGGCCTATGCCGATGGGGAAGATCCCAAACCAAACATCGATGCAATTACGCAAGGCCTTGTGGCGCTTGTTAAAAGCGTTGACGGTGAGGATACGTCTGAGGAAGACCTTTCGGAAGAAGATCAGCCTTCCGATGTTTTGGTCGGCGAGAAAGACGGATCTTTTGAGGGTTTCGAGAGAGATGAAGTTGCCGAGGAGTTTGCCGAGGGCGAACTTGTAGATGAAGCAGCTTATGAGGCGTCCGGTGAACATGATTATGACGTGGAAGACGTTGAGGATGCTTCCTACAATGAAGCGAATCCCAATGAGTCAACGCGCGCAACATTTTACGACGATCAATATAGAGAGGTGTCGTCTGATGCGGAAGACGGTGCCGTTGACGATGATTGGTACGATGATGAGCAGCCGGATTCTACCTCGGAAGGTGCCGATGATCAGAGTTTCGATGAAACGTACGATCATCCATACGTGGAGGAAGATGAAGACGCGGGAACTGCGGACGCCACCGATGCCGCTGCTTCCGATGCTGAGGATGATTCTGCGTCTGCAGAGCATGCGGATGCTGCAGATTTGCACAAAGGTACGTCGTTTGACGATGACCTGCCCGATGACTGGAGTATGATTAACGTACCGAGGCCACGGCCTGTGAGATAGGTGCGTGAGCGGTACGTTTCGGAAGAGCAGAACATACTGCTCTGATAGGAGGTTCCCATGAGCAAGAAGTCTGCCGGATTTTTAGCCGGGGCTATTTTTGGCGCAGCAGCCGGTGCAGCTGCAGGTCTGTTTTTGGCACCGCGACCAGGTGAGGAAACCCGCGCAATGGCGGCCGACGCAGTAAATGACGCATGGGATTCCGCACTTGATTCCTATGAGCGCACTTCTCGTGTGGTAAGCGATAAGATCGACGAGGTGCGTCCGACGGTTGATGCCAAGACCGATGAGCTTCGTGCAAAGGTTGATCTGGCACGTGAGCGCATGGATCAGCTCCGCGAATCGCTTTCCGATGCGGTCGCTTCTGCTTCTGAGCAGGTACAGAACAGTGCTGAGGCTGTGGCGGATTCCGTTTCGGCTCAGGTTGCTCCAAGCCCTTCCGAAGCCGAAGGGGTAACCATCGAAAACGTTGCCGGCGAAGAGCACGAAGCCGAGCATACTGAGTTTTAGGGTTTAACCGGCTCAAGGAGTATGTATTGGAACGGGACGTCCATGGGCGCCCCGTTTTTGTCGAAAGGGTTTGCGTGAAAACAAACGAGCTTATAGGTATTAAGGTATACCTTCCCAAAAAGCAGAATAAAAAGGACAAGGAAGCCGGACAGCAGCGCTCGTCAAAACTTGGACGCATCCATGTGATTGTGTTTGACTCTGACCTTCCGCAGGTGGTGGGCGTAATGGTTAAACGTCCCGATATCGCAGGTATGGTAAAGCGCAATGACGTGTTTGTTGCTTTTGATGCGCTCACCACATTTGACAAGGGATTTCTGGTTGCCCGTCCTGAAGGATCGCTGGATAAAAAGGCGATAGCGCGTCTCGGGCTTGACTGGGATCGCTGCATCATGTGGCACGGTATGAAAGCCGTGACCGAATCAGGAAAAACGCTCGGTTTTGTCAGCGGTGCAAACTTCAATCCGGCTACCGGCCACGTCAATAACTTCCTAGTGGATAGCGGATCTTCTGCTGCGGCTCTTATCGGCTCGTTTGAAATTAAGCCCGAATGGGTGTTGGGTTATCGTGACGATGCCATGATTCTTACGGCCGACGCGGAGAGCGCAGCGCTCTCGGGAGGTCTTGCCGGTAAGGCGGGCGAAGGGTATGCCGCAGCCGTTGCCAAAGGTTCCGAGCTTGCCGGAAAAGCAGGTAAGGCAATGTCTGAGGCAAGCGTCAAAGGCGGGCGCTCGCTTGGACACATGATCGGCAAAGCAAAACGAGCTCTTGAAGACGCCACCGAGCCCGAGAATGCTACCGAGCCGCGACCGGATCCGGTACCCGCCGAGGCTGTTGCGCTTGAAGAACCGAGTGCCGAGAAGAGCCTTGGCGGCACGGTGTCTCAGGAACCCGTTAAGACGTATGCACCGACATCGCAGAGGAGCTCATCGACAAAGAAGAAAGCCTCTTCCCGAGTGACATCTGACGACGCAGCAAAGAGCTTCGGCAAGCAGCTGGGGCGCATGGGCAAGATGTTCTCGTCCTTTAAGGATGAGTTTGATGAGGCAAGTAAGTAGCTGCAATGTTTTTTGACAACGAAGTCATAGAGCTCATTCTTTTCTTCATAGTCTTTGCTGCATTTAGTCTTTGTGCCATGGCTTTTGTGTTGCAGATCTCTTCCGTGCGGAAGAGATACAAGGAGCTTAGGGGGCAGGATTGCATCAAGAAAGCCGTTGAGGAAGTCTTTTCTCAGCGGTCGATGCTTCCGCGACTGATTAAGAATATCGCAGCCTGCTTTTTTATAGCGGCACAACTCTTTGTTTTTAAAATAATCCTTAGGAGAATGCCGCTTGTTTGGGTTATGGGCTTGGCTTTGGTATATCTTGTCGTGTTTCTTATCTACGTAACAATTTCCTCTAACGATAAACGTCGTAAGTGTTTTGTCCGGCGCATTAGGTGTCTCTTTAAACCGGTGCAAAAAGAGAAAGAGCCAGACAAAAGGAAGCGGCCAGCCAAGGAGAAACAGGCTCAAAAGAAACCCATCCGGAAGAAACCCTCTAAAGGCAGCCTATCTGCGAAAAAGTAATCCCTAGAGTCCCATGGCCTGCAGGACAAACATGACAACGGTCAAAATGATAACGGTGACGATAGTGAACCACGTGAGTAAGTTCCACGCACGTCCGTTAGCAAACGTTCCCATGATGTGCCTATCGGCTGCAATAACTACCATAAAGATGAGTAGGACGGGTAGCAGGATGCCGTTTATGACCTGGGCAACAAGCATGATTCCAAAGAGGCTTACACCTGGTATCAAAATGACTATAGCCGAGATAACCAAGACTAATGTGATAATGCCATGGTAGAGTGGGGCTTCGGACCAGGTCCGATCTGCACCGCGTTCCCAACCAAATGCTTCGCAGATGGCGCTTGCCGTAATACCGGGCAAAACGCATGCGGCAAGAAACGATGCGCCTACCATGCCCAAGGCAAAGAGTGTAGAGGCATATTGACCTGCAAGTGGCACTAAAGCAGATGCAGCTTCGGCGGCGGAATCTACGCGAATTCCCGCGGGAAAGAGAACCGTTCCCGTGGTGAGCATGATAAACCAGGTGATAATCTCCGCCAGAACAGCTCCGGCAACATTGTCGGCACGTTGCGCGGGAATGTCGCTGGTATCGAGGTTCTTCTCGACAACGTTTGATGCAACAAGAAACATCATGTATGGGCTGATGGTGGTACCGATATTCGCAACCAAAAGCGAGATATACGAAGGGTCGGTGGACATCTGCGGGATGGCGGTGACGCGGAGCGCTTCGAGCCAGTCGGGTTTTGCGAGGATGCCCGCCACTACATACGTAACAAAAATGCAGCTGATGGCCAAGAGGATCTTTTCGATACGGCGATACGATCCGCCTACGGTAAGAATCCAGACGAGAAGAGCGCTGATGGGTACCGAAACATAGGTTGGGATACCAAAAAGATCCATACTTGAAGCGATACCTGCGAACTCCGAGAATGTTACTGCAATATTTGATATCAAAAGTGCAAACATTGCGAGGGTTGAGAGACGGATGCCAAAGCGCTCGCGTATGAGGGAAGCGAGGCCTTTGCCGGTGACGCAGCCCATGCGCGCCGAGGTTTCCTGTACTACGATGAGCAAAAAGCACATGATAGGCACGGTCCAGAGCTGCGTATAACCAAACGACGCACCGGCGCTGGAATACGTTGCAATACCGCCGGCGTCGTTGCCCGCAAATGCCGCGAGCAGCCCCGGTCCCATGGCCATGAGGATATACTTCCAGCTGTTCTTGTTGACCTTTTTAGGTTCGGCTGAGGCGGGAGAAAGGTCTTGGGTCAGCGGTTTATGTTCGGCAGAGGCAGACGGAGTAATGTTCTTCTTGTTGTTCTCGCCATACATTAGAAGACCAGCCCGACAGAGGTTTGCAGAACAAAAAGACCACCGGCGGCTGCCAGGTAAGTTACCACGGCAATGGCCATTGAGATAAGAGAGAGGGCGAAGCCTGAGGTTTCCTGGTTCTTCTCGTCACGGTGTCGAAGAATGGCAAGGTATGCCGGGGTCAGGATGAATGAAATCAAGGCCGAGAGAGCGGCGGCGCCGAATGCCGAGACCACAATGTGATGGATGATTGATCCCGCAGGCACCTCCATCAGCCAATTCATAATAACCGCGTCGAGACCGGCTCCAAGTGCGGCGGTCACGCCCGAAACCAGAAGGCCCAAGAGCAGTGAGCGGAAACCAAAGCCCAGAATGGAGGGGGAGTCTTCGCTTCCGGGATCGTCCTCGAGGAAGAAGTTGGTGACGTAGCTGATGGTGTCGTCGGCGAGGATAAGCGCCACCGGCATGGCAAGGCAGGCGAGAAACACCAGCGTTGGAGCAATGTTTGTATTGAAGACGAGCGAGCTTGCAGCCGATGCGGCGCCCGTTGCAATAATCCAGAAGAAGATCCAGATGTTGCGATGGAAAAACCAAATGACGTCGCGGCTTCGCTCGCCGCCGTCGCCATCGGAGCTGCCGCCGGCAATCTGCAGGTCTTCGGCGTGCTCCTCTTCGAGGACGTCCAGTGCATCATCGACCGTGACGATGCCAAGCAGGCGCTGGTCATCCGAGACAACCGGCATGGCAAGCAAGTTGTATTTGGCGATGTTACGCGCAACGTCTTCCTGGTCGTCTTCGGGCGATGCGGTAACGAGGTTCTTGTTGGCGATCTCTTCGAGTTTCTGGGTTTGGTCGGAGACGATAAGCTGATTCAAGGTAACAATGCCTGAAAGACGGCCGTCGGAATCCGTGAGGTAAAGATAACGAACCGTCTCAAAGTCCTCGTCAAGAGCGCGTAGTCGCTCAAACGCATACGCAACCGTTTGGTCTTCCGGCAGCGAGAGTGCTTCCGAGGTCATGATACGGCCGGCGGTGTCCTCACGATATCCCAGCAACTGACGGATGGCGCGCTGTTCTTTAACGCCCATCAAGCGCAGGAGCTTCTCGGCACGGTCGTAACTCAACTCGGAAACCAGCTCGGCTGCGTCATCCGGATCCATTTCTGACAGGATGCGCGACGCCTCTTTTTCGTTCATGCCGCCGATGAGCTCAACGGCCATGGCGTCGTCGTTAAATTCCGCCATTGCACCGGCGCGCTGCTCGTCATCGAGCTGGGCAAAGACTTGGCTCCGCAGACGGGAGTCCAGGCGTTCGATGATGTCTGCGACATCAGCGGGGTGCAGCTCATCGAGGGTTTTGTGTGAGACGGACAGCTTGACGTTGGAAAGATCGCGTTCCACTAAGTCCATGTAGCTCCATGCGATGATGCGCTCCGGTATGGGGCGACCCATGGCGCGAGCAGCGCGGGTTACGATGGTTTCGAGCTTTGGCGACAAGCTGCGCAAAAGCCCTCGCACACCCACCTCGGCGCCCAGCAGGCGAAGCTGCGTTGAGCTGGTGTCGGAGAGTTTGAGGTCATTAACGCGGACAACACGGATGCCGCGTGTATCAACGATTTGCTTATTAAGGATGTCGCGGGCGAGAAGGACCTCATTAGGTTGCAGGTACGAGAAGCGAATCTCAGTGGAAGGTACCTTCAGCGTAATGGTGTCTTCATCGTAGGATTCCACGTATTTGCGCCAGGATATCATGAGAGGTGTGCGACCGGGCCCCATAAAAGCAAGAGACGTGATGCGAGGAAAAACCTCGCCGGTGGCAATGCCAAGATCGGAAACAACGCCGATCTTCTCGCCCTGTGAATCCATTACGGGATTTCCAAGAAGTTGGGATAGGTAAATCATGTGTGCTCCTTTGTGCAGCTTGCACGTGCGCAAGCAGCGAGTTTGCAATTACACCCCTGACGGTGTAATTGAGCACACCGCGAGGGGTCAGCGACTGTGAGGTCGGGGTTTCATGCTGACCTTTCTCCTTGTCTCTTTGGGTAGCGAAAGCCACTCATACCAAGAGCATTGTAGCAGCTAGAGGTTTCGTGAGAGGCGAGAAACTTTTGCGACTCTAAGTTTTTGACAGGTTTTAATGGCTTTCCATCTGTAGCCTTGGATAAATAAAACTGCACCCGGTCAGTAACCGGGTGCAGCAGGCGGACAGATGTAACAAAACAAAGCGTTTAGAACTGCACCTTTGGAGCCTGACGAACTGCATCGTTTTCAACGGTGAAGCCCTGGCGAGGCTTAAAGCGTGAACCGGCGATGAGGGAGTTGGGGAAGACAGCGATGACATTGTTGTAATCCATGACCACATCGTTGTAGCTCATGCGTGCATAGCTAATGCGATTCTCAGTATCGGTGAGCTCGGACTGAAGCTGCTGGAAATTCTCGTTTGCCTTAAGTTCAGGATAGCTTTCGGCAACCGCAAAAAGCGAGGTCAACGCATTGGAAAGCGTACCCGAAGCCTCCATCTTTTCCTGAGGCGTGCGAGCGGATGCGACGGCTCCGCGAGCTGCGATTACCGCCTCAAGTGTGCCGGACTCATGCTTTGCATAGCCTTTGACGGTCTCAACAAGGTTTGGAATGAGGTCATTTCGACGCTGGAGCTGTGTGTCGATGGTCTGCCATGCGTTATCGACCTTATTGTTGGCTCGAATAATTTTGTTGTAGACCGAGATACCCCAGAGTACCAGCAAGACCACAAGAACGACGACAACAATTATTGCGATTTCCATATCCAGTCCTTTCACGTGCGGCGGTGTACTAGGTCAATCGCAGTACTAATTGATGTAAGTGTACCCAAAACGTATGGATGATACAAATATGAGCTAAAATTGAGACGGAAATGGCGGAGAGGGAGGGATTCGAACCCTCGGAACGGTGTTCCCGCTCAACGGTTTTCAAGACCGCCGCATTCAACCACTCTGCCACCTCTCCAAAGCGGTATTATCCTACCTCATAACGCAACTTTTTACGAGGAGACTGATGGATTATTTTACAAATACAGAGAGTTCTCAAGATTTTGGTGCCAATAGCGAGAAAGACGGCGACAAGAATGGCGAGAAAAAAAGTGAGAAGATTATCGTAAAGAGTGAGCAAAACAGTGCTGCACGTGACGAGAAGTACATGCGGCTTGCGCTTTCGGAGGCGGCCGCTGCCGCAGCCGAGGGAGAAGTACCCATCGGAGCCGTTGTGGTGTGCGACGGAGAGGTGATTGCAAGTGCCCATAATCGACGTGAGGTTGATAATAGCCCGTCGGCACACGCAGAGTTTCTCGCCATGGAAGAAGCATCTCGCGTGCTGAAACGCTGGCGACTCACAGGCTGCACGGTGTACGTGACGCTTGAGCCGTGCCTTATGTGTGCAGGTCTGATGGTTAATTCACGCATAGACCGATGTGTATTTGGTGCCTGCGATCCTAAAGGTGGAGCTCTCGGTACGCTTTATGACGTAAGCTGCGATTCAAGATTGAATCATGAGTTTCAGGTAACATCGGGCGTGCTTGCCAATGAGGCAGCGGCACAGCTCAAAGCCTTTTTCCGGGAACGTCGCCAGCGGTCAAGTAGTATTGGGCACAACTGAGAGTTGTAGCCTGTCAAATAAGTTACAGCATTAAAGCGTAGATAAGGCAGATAAGCGCCAGTAACGGAAACATTCCCTGCTTGGCGGCTGCACTACGTTTGTCGGGTGAGGTAATGAAAAGGAGAAGTGCTGCAGCGAACATAGAACCGGTGCCAAAAAGTACCAATGCGATTCCAGTTATGTTCCCCATGAGCTGGAGTACGCAGCCAAAAAGAACTTCGATTGCCAAAAACAGATTATAAAATCCTTGGTTAAATGCCATCTCGCGAGTATTTTCTACCTCGTCCTGTGTGAGACCAAAAACAGTGCGGCTCTTCTCTCCTGTCCATGCAAAGGATTCCATATAGAAGATAAAGATATGTAAAAGCGCTGACAAAATACTAAAAATCAAACCTGCAACAAACATGGAACTCCTTATATCTTGACTATGTTACGTGTGTGCCGTATGCCGATACGATATCGGCAAGCTAAAAGTGCCTTCCGTAACGACCTCCAAAGCCGCGTCCGCGTGCCTTCGAGCCTGAAAACATGGGACGTATGGGTTTTGTGGCAGGTCGGTTTTGTGGCAATACGATACGACCCTCCTGATACCCAAAATTGGGGAGATCCCACGTCGAAATAAGCGATTTCGTAAAGTACTCAATCTCGCGGAGCGGAGCAATTTCATCCGGAGCCATAAACGTAAACGCTTGACCTGCGCTTCCCGCGCGTCCGGTGCGTCCGATACGATGGACGTAATCCTCAGGATCCAGCGGTACGTCAAAATTGACCACGGCGTCTATGCCCTGCACGTCAATGCCTCGGCTCATGACATCGGTTGCAACCAGAATTTGAATGGTGCCGTTACGAAACTTGGTTAGCGCGCGAGTGCGAGCACCTTGAGGCCGATCGGCATGCATGACGTCAACCTTGAAACCGGCGTTGTTGAGCGCCGCATAAACACTGTCCACGCGGAGCTTCGTGCGACAAAAGACCAGGATTCGCTCGGGTGCAGGACGAAAAGAACGTATCAAAGATTCAAGTAATTCTACCTTTTGCCCCTGCACGACGGGGCACAGATGTTCCTCAACGGTGTCGGCAGTTTGCCCGGTTCGCGCAATTTCAATCATCGTGGGGTCGTGGAGCATATTGTCGATGGTTGAGATGATTGACGGCGGTAGTGTTGCCGAGAAGAGCAACGTTTGACGCTTAGGCGGCAGTGTGTCCATAATGCGGCGAACGCTGGGCCAAAATCCCATATCAAGCATGCGGTCTGCCTCGTCTAAAATAAAAACTTTGATGTTTTTCAGGTTGACCTGATGATGTTCAATCAGGTCCAGAAGGCGCCCGGGAGTAGCAACTAAAAGGTCGCAACCTGCTTGCACGGCGGAAATCTGTCGTTTAAGCTTTGCGCCGCCGGTAATAATAACCGCACGTTGACCGGTGCTTTTGCATATTGTGGTGGCAACGCGTTCAATTTGCGTGGCAAGTTCTCGGGTAGGCGTGACGATAAGCGCCTGCGGATCGCGAGTTCTGTTTCGCCTACGTTTGCCCCCACGTTGACGTCGGCGTTGGCTCTCCTGCTGCTGCGAGCTTTGTTGCTGCCCATCCTGCGGCTGGCATTGGACCTCGGGGCGATCGGTCTTCTCGTCCCCAAAGCCTGTATCGATAACCTGTAGCGCCGGAAAAACGAAGGCAGCGGTCTTGCCCGTGCCGGTTTGTGCGGAGGCAACCACGTCTTTTCCTGCCAAAACGGCGGGGATTGCCGCAGCCTGTATGGGGGTCGGCGTGTTGAAACCAAGTGTCTCAACGCCCGTAAGAATGTGCTCGTTTAGCCCGAGCTCGGCAAAAGTAGTATCCATGCATATAAGTATACTGTCTATACGTATACTGTCTGTTAAATTTTTGTAGCGCGAGACGCACAATCAACCGGCTGGTCTAAGATTATGCGGAATCGTTATGGATTTGACTGTTAAACTGCTCGTGGCAGATGTTTTTTAGGCGAGAAGTTCACTGGGCAAGGAGTCTTGCAGCTGATCTTGCCGCTGAGGAAGAAAGTAGGGTAGGCGTGCCGATTAATATTCCGGATGGTTTGCCGGCTAAACACACACTTCATCAGGAGCGGATTTTTGCGCTGGAAGAAGAGGTCGCTGAGCATCAGCAAATTCGCCCGCTTAAGATTGCCATCCTCAACCTTATGCCTACAAAGATTCAGACGGAAACGCAGATTTTGCGGCTCATCTCGAAATCTCCCATACAGGTGAGCTGCGATTTTATGCGCATCTCAAGCCATGTTTCTAAACACACGCCCGAAGATCATTTGGTAACGTTCTACGATACGTTCGAGTCGTTTGAGCATAAAAACTACGACGGGCTGATTGTCACGGGAGCACCTCTCGAAGACATGCGCTACGAGGACGTTGACTATTGGGACGAGTTTTGTCGGATTGTCGATTGGTCGCAGGAGCACTGTTTTTCAACGATGTATCTTTGCTGGGGCGCGCTTGCGGGTTTGTATTATCTTTACGGCATCCCTAAGAAACAGCTGGGCTCTAAGCTCTTTGGCATCTTTCCGCAGCGTCTCTGCGATGAATACTCGTTTTTAACCAACGGTTTCGACGAAGTGCACAACATGCCTCATTCCCGGCACGCTGCCATTGATACGGGAGAGCTCTCCAAGCATTCTGAGCTTGCCGTGCTTTCCGAGGGATTTGATTCCGGCCCGGCACTTCTCGCCACACGAGACTTCCACGAGATTTACGTTACCGGGCACTTTGAGTATGGTCGCGACACTCTTGCGGAGGAATACTGGCGAGACTTTCACAAGGGACTGCCCATTCGGATTCCCGAGAACTATTTCCCCGAGGATGATCCTGAGCGCCAGCCGCTTTTTACGTGGCGCGCGCACGCCAATTTGCTGTATCGCAACTGGATTAACTGGGTGTATCAGATGACGCCGTATGAGGTGGAAAAAATCCCAGAGGCCATTTCTGAGCTGCGCAAACGCATTGCCGCGGCGGATCCTGAGTCGAGAATGACCGGTCGGTTCTAAGGCCTTTTTCGTATACGTTACTGTTTGTCCAGGTAGTCGGTATTCCATGAGGGGCTGTCGGAACTTACGGCAATATGTTTGCCTCCGTTTGAAGAGGTAATGGTAAACGGCTCGCTGGCAGAACTGACCTGACCGCCAAATGAAATCTGGGCGCTATTCTCGTCACCCGTCCAGCTTCCGTTTGTAACCTTTGTACCACCTTCGCGGTACACCACGCTGCCGTCACTGCCGAGTACAATTTCCAACGAAAGCCCATCGGTACCCATTCCGGAATACGTACCAACCCACTTGTCCTGCGCTTTCTTACTTGGCTGCCCGCTCTTCTCGGCATTATGGGCAGAGGCCTGGTTCTTCTTCTGCAGCTCCTTTGAGAGTTTGTTGCCGCGAGCAATCTGTTCGGTAATGCGATTAACGTAGCTGGAGTAATCGGAGCCCTTGCCGGTGTTTCCTCCCCAGATGACCCGTTCATTTTCAATGTCAGTCTGAAGGTTTTTGAGCGCACTGATTCTGGAGTCGATGGTTGTCTGGTCAAGCGTATCGGCGGAATCGGCTTCGTCAAAACTGCTGGCGGTGAGCCGCTTTTTATAGTCCGAAGAAAACCAGTCAACAATCTTCTTCTGCTTGTCAGAAATCGAACTGGTTACAGCCACAAGATCGGGATCGTCGCTACCATCGGAGAGTTTGAATTTTCCGGCCGCTTGGTCGCCGTCAATTTTGCTTTGAATGTCGGCAAGATCTTGATACGTGGCGAGAAGGTCCGTGCGACTGCTGTCCTCCGTTAGCGACACATCGATACCATCTACCTGAGATCGATAGGACTCTTCGAGTTTTTGCACCTCGGACTTTGTTGCGCTGCTCTGCTGAGAGGTCACTAAAAACCAAATGCCGCCTGCGAGCGCAACGCAAAGCGCAACGGCCAATACCGCAATGCCGACAACCTTAATTGCCTTGCTTGATCGTGGTTTTTTGAGAGTCGTTGGGATGTCTGCGCCGTCTGCTACGGCACCGTCCGTTACTACGTTGAACTGTGAATAGTCGATGTCCGACAAAAGACTCGGCTGGAAGATGGAGCCATCGGCGTCATCCCCAACGAACGGCGACATGGTCGGTGGCGAGAAGACCTGTGGGTCATCAGGCACAGCCGTTGAGGAGTCGGTTTGCTCGTTGGGTTTGTCGCTATTGCCGGGTTTAACTTCACTGCCGGAGTCTTTATCTTCGTCGTGCTTCGTCTCACTGTCAGGGCTGTCAGTGCCATCTGTACTATCGATGTTGTCAGCGTCGTCGGTGCTGTCAGGGCTGTCTGAACTATCAGACAGAGACTCGCTACAGTTTGAGCATATCGTTGATGTGCCAGGGTTTTCTGTTCCACAGTGAGGACAGAGCATAAGGACTTCTCCTTAATTCATGCGTAGGACTATTCGTTCGAGGGAGCTCCCGGAATCGGTGGCTGAGGACTGACGTGCAAGTCAGGACTTGGGGTTGGCATTGGGGCCCCTATTTGCGATTGTGTAGGAGTCGAGACCGGCATTGGAGCTCCCGTTTGCGCCGTTTGCGGTTGTGCGGTGGTTATGGTTGGAGCCACAGGGACTACGGGTGTTGCTGGCGTTGTCACGGGAGCCGTGGCCTGCATCGGTGCCCCCGGAACAGTTACAGGAACGCTTCCGACAACCCTTCCGGTTGTTGGGTCAACAAGAACCTGCACTGCTACGGGCTTCTCGCGCTTTATAAAGAGGACAATACTGACTACGACGGAAGCAAGGCACAAAAGAACATAGAGATATCCGTACGGAGCCATACTGAACATGTAAGAGTAGCCGCTGCGTTGGTATGAATTCATCGAGTAAAATCCGCTCATCTGGGCGTTGAAGGCCGAGATATTTGAGTCAATCTGGTGATAGAACACGGAAAAACATACTAAGCATATAAGGGCTACTACTCCCGTAAGCCAAGAAACTTTTATAGTGCGTGGGAGTAAAGAAAGAAGAATACCCACAAGCGGCAGAATAAGGAAGAGGATAAGCATATAGAGTTCTTTAGCCGCATTCGCAAAAAGAATAAGCGACTGGTCATTTAGTGACTGGGTAGCGTTGTAGGACTTCATAAAATCCTCTATAAGCTGTGCAAATCCAAAGAATTGTCCGATTGAGAAGTGGATCAGATACTCACCATTGGGCTGTACGATATCAAGCTTCATAACAGGAAGGATGAAAAGAATCGCTAAAAGACAGCATAAACCTACGTTAATATAGCGAAGAATGGTGTTTGTTTTGGTGTTCATACTGTCTCCTAACGTGATACTGCGTACTGTTGGAACAATGCGTGCAGATACTGCGTATTGCGGTGGCGTAGCGGATAGAGGCACATCAAACTAAGAATTCCGTGCTTATCGCTTGGTCAGATAGTCGGTTTGCCATGTACCGCTGTCAGAGCTGACTGCGATGGTGCGGCCACCGTCTTTTGAGGTAATGGTAAACGGTTCGCTTCGTGTGCTTATCTTGCCGCCGAAGCTGATCTTGATGGTATTCTCGTCACCGCTCCACGTTCCTTCGGTTACCTTAGTGTCGCCTTCTCGATACGTAACGCTGCCGTCACTCTTCAGAACGATTTCAAGTTTTTTGTTATCGGTGCCCATACCGGAATACGTACCGACCCATTTTTGCGTAGCAGTTTCGCTTGACCTTTTCTCTTTCTCGGCGTCTTGCTTGTCTTTATCGGCCTTCTTTTTCAGATCCTTTTTGAGCGAGTTGCCCTTTGTGAGCTGCTCTTTAACCTTGTTTACGTATGAGTCATAATCCGAGTCTTTGCTGGGGTTATTCGTCCAGATAATCTTCTCGTCATCAAGATCGCTCTTGAGTTTGTTGAGCGCGTCAAGCTGGTTGTTGAGGGTTGTTTCGTCGATGGAATCCGCGGAAGCACTCTCGTCAAAGCTGTTTGCCTTCAGTCGAGTCTTGTAATCGTTGTTGAACCAATCAAAAATCTTCTTCTGCTTGTCGGAAATCGAGCTGGTTACAGCTTCAAGACCGCTGTCATCGGAGCCGTCAGCAAGTTTGAACTTTCCGCTCTCTTGGTCTTTGGTGATCTTGTCTTGAAGATCGGCAAGCTGTTTGTATGAGTCGAGAAGCGCGGAACGGTCGCTTTCGCTGGTGGGATTGACTTCGATGGCATCAACCTGCGATTTGTAGGAATCTTCAAGTTTGACAACTTCGTCTTTGCGAGCGTTGTTCTTTTGGTTGGCGTTCCACGCCCACGCACCTATTCCGATACCTGCTCCAAGGACGATTGTGAGAAGGATAATTGCCACAATCTTAAATGCCTTGTGTGAAGAGCGTTTTTTATGCGGTGTAGGGGAGGCTGCACCTTCTGATACTACTTGGAATTGTGTAGGATCGGCGTAAGTTTGTCGTGATTGCGGAGCCGTATCGTCGATGGGAGCGGTGGCAGTACTTGTTGGGGCAGGTATGACGGGCGGCATATACATGGTAGGTTCAGCGGGCTGCTGAGGTTCCGGTTCAGGAGCGGACTGGTTCATGGTTTGCTCAGAAGTTTCATCATAGGTTGTTGCAGAAAAATCAGTTGTCTCGGTTTGAGAGGGCTCAAAAAGTTTTTTTCCGCAGCTTGTGCAGAATTTTGAACCATCGGGGTTTTCTGCGCCACAGTCGGGGCATTGCATGAGAATCTCCTTAATTTTGCAAATTAATATAGTGCTTTGAAACCATTATATAGCAACGGAATAAACGTTATCGGGGTCAGAGCGACTGCTCTAACCCCGATTTTGTAAAGAAGAGCGAATTCTTTTCTAGTGGAACATGGTAGCAAGAGCCCCGGCGACACTAATCAAAAGGATAAGATCAAAGAAGGAAATAATCGTGCCCGTAATGGCTAGACCACGCGGCTTTTTAAAACATCCGATAACAGAGAGAAGGGCACCGAGGAACCAAACAAACCAACCTACACCGGGCATCCAAGAAAAAAGAAAGCTAATGAGGGCAAGAACAAACCCTGCAGTACCGGCGCCATTAGATTTAGCTTGCTGAATGTTGTTGACAACTGTTACTTGATGGTTATTTGCTGGCTGATGATTTTGAGGGTGGCTTGCCTGCGTCTGCTGTTCTTTCGGAGCTGCCGTAGTGGGCTGTTTCTTTGTTGTGGGTACAAACTCACCGGTGTTCTGATCGTACATACGTACTTCCTTTCTTTTCTGCGAGTGCACTCGCATTTTGCTCAATGAGCTTCTTTCTGGTTTCTTTTCCAGCTACCTATAAGGACGAAGGGTTGTTGCGAAGTGTTGCAATGTTTTGAAAGTTTTTTCAAATTCTTGAAAATAAAAAATCTCCCAGCTATGAAAGGCTGGGAGATTTCAGCAGATGTACCAGTGCTGAAGCGATAGTAGATTCAGTACGCTTTTGCGTTAGCTTAGGTTGTCTATCTCATACGTTATAGCAACTGGTTTTATTGTGTATGTGCGAGCTTCAGGAGCCATTACATACGGTGCATTGCCTCTAAAATCCTCACTTTTACCTGGCTTTAAGAAGTTTATATTTTTATGCTGTCCATTTGACCTGAGGAGGTAGTGCCCATTGCACTCAGTATAGTAATAGATTCGCGCAGTTCTCCACGCATCTTCCGTAGTATTAGTGATATTTCCAACAACACTAGCCTCATACGAATCAAAACTATAAGAGATAGTAAGATTGACGTCGTCTGGGGAAAGGGCTTTCATAGTGGTAATTGGAGTGAGAGAGCATTCTTTTGTTCGAATCTCTACAGAGGTAACCGTTATGGTGTTTTCTGTTGGGGAAAGTTTAATGAGATTATCCGAGCTCTTCTCGGTAACGATTTGAAATCTTGCATTTGGGATGTCTTGATCGTCAAGGTTTTCTTTAGGGGCAAATTCATTTACATAATAAGTAAACTGCTTCTTTTCGTGAGGAGCGAGAAAAATTCCTGAGTCTTCTTTTGGGCCGGGTATTTGGATGCAATCTGGAGCGTCTAGAGATGATTTCAAAATCGCATCGCCGTCTTTTTTATTCCCCTGTGCATCTGTGTAACTGACCTTAAAGAGAAAGGCAGGAGACGTTACGATATATTGGTCAGAGAGATTTTCGATTGTTCCGGTAATAGCATAAACATCAGAAAGATCTCCTTTGTAAGTAGTGGCTACTTTAGCCATTCCAAACGAGAGCTCATTTACTTCTACCTTAGGCTTCTCTTTAGTATCTTTCTCGTTCTTTTTTGTATCTGATGTGGACGAGCTGTCTGAGTCGGATTTAGAAGAATCTTTTGAGTTGGATTTGGATGAGCTGTCGGCTTGCCTGGTTTCCTCTTTCTTGTCGAGAAGACCAAAACCATGAGTGAAGTATGTAGCAGCACCAATCCCGCTGAGGATGAGGACGACGATAATGATGACAATAATCTTTCGTTTATTGCGCTTGAAAGGTGTTTGAGGGTTCGTGGGCATAGAGGACCGCTCTGCCTGTTCAGCTGGTTGAAACGCCGCACCGCAATTAATGCAGAACTTCTGGTTATCTGGAACTTGCGAACCACAATTTGTGCAAATCATTTTCATCCTCTTGTAATAGTAATCCTAAAAGTTTGTCATTCTTTTTGGCAAACGACGTAACTACCGTTACGGATTGCTTATCTCGGTAAATGATGAAAGATCACCAGAATCGCGCCAGTCGAGCTCAACTGCATCCGGGTATGCTGTATAGACTGTAGAATAACTGTCTATAGATGTGCGACGTTTTTCTTCTTGGCTTCGCTTAGCTGATTGTTACCAAGAGTATATCTAGTTACACTCGATCGACTTTCGTTACTAGGAGAAAATTAGAATTTACAAGGGTTATTTCAATCAGTAGTTCTTCTAGAACGTTGTCATCCAATATAAAGAATCTCCCGATCAAAAAGGTCGGGAGATTCCGACAAGACAAGCATTGAAGCTGATGCGAAACCTATTCGATCGTGGCTCCACAATTACCACAGAACTTAGTTCCAGGTTCAATCTGATTACCACAGCTTGGGCAGAACTGAGGCTGCGATTCAGCCTGAGGTTGATTTTCTGCTGCCTGTGGCTGGTTTGATGTGGGTACGGCAGGTGTGGGGTTTACGGTTGGATACTGTGGAGTGTTTGTTGGCTGCACGGGAACCTGATATGCATTCATAGGTATAGCCATACCCATACCCGCAGCAGCTTTCTTTGCTTCATTGTTACGGTACAGAATAAGGGCACCGATGAGAATTGCGGCAATCTGTCCAATAGCGTAGATGTAGCCAAAGAAGTTGATAGAAACAAAGATACTACTGCTTCCAAAAATAGCAGAAGAGCTGGAATTGGGGTTGCTGGGGGAGAAAGCATTATAGGTCATAAGGAAAATGATGCAGTTTATCAGTGCGGGAATGCATGCAAATCCAGCGTATTTCTTAGTCTGTTTGATTAGAGGAAGCAGAGTTATAGCAAGTGAGAAGATCAAAGAAAAAGCAATGTATCCAATATTGGCGCTAGCATTTGCACCTGAGCTAGAGCTAGATTGATATATTGTTTTAGCCAGTGATCCGAATGCTGCGAGAGCAGAAAGCGATAGACCTATTGGTCTTTGCATAATATTTAAGTCAAAGAGAGGGACTATATAAAAGATACATGAGATGACACCAATCACAACGAGAATCGTAGCAAGAAGGGTGTTGTTGTACTTATCGAACTTTGAAAGCGCTCCTTTAACGTCAAAGTTCTGTTCCGGTTGTATCTGGCCTTGAGGCTGTGTTTGCACTTGTGGCTGCATTTGATTTTGGGTTTCCATATCGATCCTTTCTAATCAATAACCTGGGACATATACTTTTTGCCTCAGGGGATTACCCGTATACGTGAGATCTGGTTAGTTTTTATCAACCTGATAAGTAACGGCGATTGGTTTTGCTTCATAGGTATGGCCGTCTTGGTTAGAACCAAAAATTGAGCCTCCCTTAATATCTGCGCTTGCGTCAGGCTTTACAAAGGTTACATCTTGGCGACCGCTGGTTGAGCCAAAAGCATAGTAACCGTCCATTTCAGTGTAATAGTAAATCGTTGCAGATGACCATTTGTCTTTAGTGGTGTTAGTGACGGTTCCTGTGACGGTAGAGCCAAATTGTTCAAAGTTATAGGAGAGGCTCACCTTTGCATCATCTGGAGTAAGAGCTTTTTTATCAGTGAATGATTTGAAAGGACATTCTTTGAGTTCTACGGAATCAACAGTTATATCGCCCTCGGCCAAAGAAAGATTATTGAGTGTGCTATTAGATTGTTTTGTGGTAACGATATTAAATTTTGCGTCTGCCTCTTTTTTGTGAGAGTTCTCATTATAAGAATAATCGCTGATATAGTAGGTAAACTCTTTCTTTTCATGAGGGGCGAGAAATATTGTCTCATTTTCAAATCCATCTGGAGTTTCCATTTGAGACTGAAGAATCGCGTCACCGTTTTGCTCGTCGCCATAGTTGTCTTTATAACTTACTTTAAAGATAAAAGAAGGTGATGCCTCTACATACTTATCGGTGGTATTTTCGATAGTGCCTTTAATACTATAGACATCGCGTATTTCTCTATTACTTACAGCTTGCGTCGTATCAAACGAGATGTCACTTACTTTAACCGTAGGCTTTTCATCGGCGTCTTTCTTTGTCTTTTTTGTGTCTGATGAGGAAGAATTGCTTGAGCCAGATGTAGTATCAGCGGTTTGTCCGGCTTCACCCTGTTTGTCTAAAAGACCAAAACCATTAGTGAAATAAGTGGCGGCACCAACTCCACCAACAACAAGAATCAAAACAAGTGCAATAACAGCAATCATCTTCTTGTTGTGTTTATGAGACTTCTGAGAGTCATTAGGTTTGGTAGAATTGTTGTGTGTCTGTGTAGCTGGCTGCGATGTTGATGCTTTCTGAGTTTTCGCTTCCGTTACCTGAGTAGGCTTGGGAGTTATTTGGCCAGTGTTGGAAGCTTCAGCCTGAGATGGCTGGCTTACCTGTTCAGTTGGCTGAAGTGCTGCACCACAATTCGTGCAGAACTTCTGACCGTCTGGCATTTGCGTACCGCAGTTAGTACAAAACATCTTACTTCCTCCTTAGATCATAAACACGCGTTCTATTTCATATCAATTAATTGTTACTCGGGGCAATTTGTTCAAGACCACTCTTGTCCGTTGCTTCATGCCAGTCAATATCAATTTCTGAAGGATCTTCGGGACGCTGATCTATTCTTCCTTTCCACTCGGTAGTAGATGAGAGTTCATGCCCAGAAACTACATACCGTCTGGTCCCAGCTTCTCCTGATCCAGAATACCATTCTGTCGACAGCAGCCCGCTTCCATCACTTGTTGCTTGTAAAGATGCTCTAGAACCGCCGGCGTGTGCAACACCTTCGGAAAGTACTTGTGTTTGGATTACAAACGCTTGGTTGTCGTTTTTATCAAAGCTAAATATAGAAATGCGATCCATTTCGCCAGTATATTTTTGTTTTAAGAGCAGTTGTGGAATTTGAGGATTGTCAGGATCCATATATACCAATGAATATTCATACTGGGCAGACATACCCGGAATTTCTAATTCAGGGATATAGCTTGATGCGTTATCAATAATCTCTGAATACTGATCATACATAGCTTGCTTCATCTGATCTTCTTCTGATACAGATTTTGGTTCATTGGAACTGTTTTGAGCATCAGTTTGAGAAGGAGAATCGTCTGCCTGTTGCTGTGTCTGAGCCGTTTGTTCGTATGGTTTTGGAATAAACGGTATAAGTCCGTTAGTACCTGCAAAGTACACCCCGCCAGCAGTGGCTCCCGCAATGGCGACAGTAGCAACACCGGCGGCAATCTTGCCACCTATGCTCATCTTGGCAACAGTTCCTGCTGCTTGCGTAGCCTTTGCTGTGGTAGAAGCAACCTTTGTGGCTGTAGATGCTCCTTTTGCACCGGCAGATGCACTGCCGGTACTGGCGGCTGTGGCTCCAGTACTGCCCGCAGAAGTTCCAGCACTCCCCGCTGCTTGTGTGGCGCTTGTCTGTGCTGCCTGAGAGGTATGAGCAGCCGTGCTTTTGGCAAACTCCTCAATGAAAGGATTTGTATAGGGAGCTCCTTGCGCTGAGAGGCCCTTCTCGCCAAGAGCTTTAGTGACATCACCAAGGCCTTGCATAGCCTCTTGGATAGTCGAGAAGAGCGACGGTGCATTGAGCGCAAGCGGGATGGGAGCAAGATCGGTGTTGGCAAGAAGTGCAAAGACCGGCACGCTGCTGTAGGATGCCAGCTTGACGCCGGTGCGCTCGGAGTAGGCAAGGATGCTCTCCTGAAGCGTCTTGCGTGCGCGGCTGAGCTGGCTGCGAACCGTGCCTGCAGGAATACCGAACGTCTCGGCAATCTGGGCTGCATTCATTTCGGCAAAATAGCGCGCAACAAGAAACTTCTGTTGATCTTTGGGGAGCTCTTGGATAAATCCGCGAATAATCTGCTGTGTAGAGGTGTTTTCTACAACGTCTTCGGGAAGCTCAAGCGTATCGTCTGCAAGAGACTCAATGTAGTCTGAGCTGTCGCTGGTATCGTTTGTATAATCTGTGTTGAGTATGGGGGCATTGTCTGATTTTCGCATATGGTCGATGGCTTTATTGGTGGCCGTTCGTTTAAACCACGCAAACGCCGCGCGGTTATCTTCCAGCGAGTCAAGCTTTTGGTAGGCTGTAAGATATACCTGCTGTACCACGTCTTCAACGTCGCGACCGTCCACACCCTGGTCACAGATTGCCTTAGTTACGATACCCTTGGTCTGCTCAAAGAGTGAAGAAAACGTGCTCTGGTCGTGGGTTTCTTTAAAAGCCACAATCGTCTTGGCAAGAGTGTCGATGTTTTTCTCGTAAGCCGCCTTGATGTCAGTCTCACGTGAAGGCGCTGTCTTAAGCAGAGCAAGCTTGCACCCGCAGTATTTACAAAAGCGAGCTGACTGAGGCACTTCATTTCCGCAGTTAGGACAAAACATCAAGGGCTCCTTACGTGTGTCGTCCAAAGACGTAGAGGCAAGAAGAACTTCTCGCCATTTTGTGTGTACGTCCTAAAGGACGAGCGGTTCTCGTCAAGTGTTGCAATATTTGTGGAACTTTTTTATTGCAACGTTTGAGCGAGAAGAACGCACTATTTTGAGTTGGCCAGATCCTCAAGAGGTTTGAGGTCGTCTGTGTTGTGCCACTCAATTTTTTCGGCACCCGAAATCTGAGCCATAACATCGTCCTCGCTGGCGGAGGTGGTAAGGCTCATCTTTGTGGGATTTTTGTCGTTGTGAGCGACTTTGCCGTTCTTTGCGGTAATTGCGTAAAACTCGAGCGTTGAGCTGTTTTTCTGTGGTTGTGCACGGAGAAGACCGCTGCCATTTTTATTCTTGAAGAAGTAGTGCGAGGTTGGAGAGTTCCAAACCAGCGGTTGTGTAAACGGAGCCGCATAGGAACCCTTGCCTGCCGAATACGCAACGTATGTATAGTAGTCGGTTCCTGTCTTGATTTTGCCTCTCTCGGCACCAAACTGGGTTTGGACTTTGAGGATAAGGTCATCGACACCGTCGCCGTTTGCATCAAAGAGTGCGTATTGGACGGTGCCAAAGGTTGGCTGGAATACGGTGTAGGAGGGGTCGTAAGAATAGACGAGGCTTGCTGCGTCAAAGTTTTTGAGCCGGTCCGTATAGAGCATCGAGAGCTTTTGACCTTGCGAGGCGCCTTTAAGACCCTTTGTGAGCTCGGCGTTATAGCCCTTGAAGTCGGCAAAGGTGTCTACGGCTTTGGTGTCATTTACCTGGTGCCATTCTAGGCCGCCAGGCATGGTAAGGTCGTTTGGCTTGTTGCTGACAAAAGACATTGCTTTACCGTCGGCGTCGCACGTGTAAGCGTATGCGTAGTCGCCGCTATTAGTGGGAACGCTGACAATGAGATCGGTGATGCCGTCTCCGTTGACATCTCCCAGTGCGTATTGGGCTGTTCCCTTTGACTTTACGCCGTCAGTGGTGCTGGCAAGCAGCCAATCCGCATTGAAGTTGCCAAGGTAGTTCTTGTAGAACTGGCCGATTTTAAGGTTTGCGGTTTGATCCGGGATGGTCGGCTCGGAGTTTTTGTCATCTTTTTCAGCAGGCTCTTGAGTGTCTTTGGATTCTTCAGCGTCCTCAGCGGGTGTTTCTTCCGGCTGTTCAGCTGGAGCTTCCTCGTGTTTTTCCCATGGGAGGTGGATGTAGCCTTGGGCTATGGCAAAGGCTGTACCGCCGATAAGAAGGCCGGCGAGAATGGCAACAATAGCGAGAATCGCAATCTTCGCCCCCGTCTTCATAGGCTTTTTGGTACGAGGCTGCTTTTGGTGCTGGGGATGTACTTGGGTTTGAGGTTGGGTTTCGTCTGCGGTTTTGAATGATGGCGCTATAGGTTGCAGAAGCGTTGTAGCCTCTGGTGTTGGTATGGGCTGCTGTGTTGACGCCGCTTGTTGTGTTGGCTCGGAGGCGGGTTGCTGTGCCAGCTGGGAATCAGGTTGCTGTTCTGGTGTTGGCTTGGGGGTGGGCCGCTGTTCTGGTGTTGGCTTGGGGGCGACCTGCTGTTCTGATGTCGTGGATTGGTTGGTGAGCTGCGGCTTTTTTAAAGGAGTGCCGCAATACTTACAAAATAAGTCTGTGTCTTTATTTTCTTTTCCACAGTTGGTACAGAACATGACACTCCCCAGTAGCCAATAGTCAATAATTCTCGCCCATCTGTACCATGATAAATATTAATAAATGTTTGCAACAAAACTTATGGTAAATACATCGTTTCTGCACATTTGATGTACTGAAGGACAAAAATATAACAAATTGAAGTAATAAGGTTGGACAGTTGTCATACGGTGGAGTAATAGGGTTGGACAGTTGTCGCACAATCTAAAGTTGTCACACGGCTAAAATGATAGGACTCAAATAAAACAAACGGAGACTCATTTCGCAAGATGTGTGCTAGATAAGTGCTTTTCGAGAGAGGTTGCATATGAAACTTGTTATTGCTTCTGATATACACGGTGCTGCCGGTTGGGCGCGCAAACTTATGGATCGCATTGAGGTAGAACAGCCCGACCGCGTGCTTCTTCTCGGCGACCTTCTCTACCATGGGCCGCGCAACAATCTTCCTGAGGGCTATGCTCCAAAACAGGTTATCGAGATGCTCAATAGCATTGCCGATCAGGTGATTGCCGTGCGCGGCAACTGCGAGGCCGAGGTGGATCAAATGGTCCTTGATTTCCCGTGTATGGCTGACTACAACATTTTGGTTGATCCTTCCTGCCCGTCTGGCGAGAAGACCCTCTTTTTAACCCATGGACATATATATGGCCCGGGGCTGCATAACAGCGTTGACAGATGGCCAAAGTTTCCCGAAAACTCAGCTTTTCTTTACGGACACACGCACAAGAAAGTTAATGAGGTGCTTGCTGGTCATCCTGGCGTAGTCGTATTTAATCCGGGATCTGTCGGGATTCCAAAGGATGATACTCATAGCTTCGGTATTTACGAGAACGGTGAGTTTAGGCACGTGCTTCTCTAATGCGGTTGTAGGACTAACGGCCTCAACAGTCCCAACAGCCCAAACAGCCTAGAAAGCTCAAACAGGGCTTATTCCGCCGATATGCACAAAATTCAACCGAAAAATGTGCTTAGATTGTACAAAATTCGGCCGAAAAAGGGACAATATTCTCCGAGCGGTTTGAGGATCTGCTTCGCACGTATTATTTTGTAGGAGGTATGTCTGAGGCCGTTTCTCTTTTTTCGCAAAATTCCGATTTTGTGCAAGTTCGTCGAGTCCAAGAGGATATTTTGTCTGCGTATCGGAGAGATTTTGCTAAACATGCAGGCAACGTGGTAGGAGAGCGCTGTAGGATGGTGTTTGAATCTCTACCGCGTCATCTTGCCAAAGAGAATAAAAGTTTGTATACGGAGCGGTCAAGAAGGGTTTTCGTGGACGCGAGCTCGACGACGCGCTGCAATTTCTGCAGGACACACGGTCTTACAAATGCCGTGCGCTTCTCGCTTTCAGGATATCGCGAGGAGTCGTGGATGACAAACGTACCCTTGTACGCAGTTCATTGTCTTGCTGCTTTGCGTCCATAGGCTCTACTTGGAAGGAGCATCACTATCTGAGCCGGGCAACCCCTCACCTGTGATGCACTTTTCCGCACCTGTGATGTACTTTAATGTATCGAAAAGAGCAGTTTTCTCGCCAAATGTGCATCACAGCCTAGGATTTTGGAGCAGAAATGTACATCACAGCTTTCAGAATCTACCCCACAGGTTTACACCGCTTGGATGGGAGCCTTCTCGTACACGCGCGATTCTCACTGTCCATATAGGAATCAAAGTGTGAACTATCTCGTTGCATTTATGCAGGTAATTCAATATCAGATATTGCTACAATACGCTTTGGTGAGAAGATCGATACGATTGATAGAGTCACGATGAGTCCTCGGCTCTGAGGGGCATTACTATACTGAGCTGGGGAATTATCCCTTACGCTCAGATGGCATGAAAGTGTGCGTGCTATCATAGACAACATATCATTCCGCACCATTTGGAGGAATCTCATGCAAGAAAGCGTAAAGAGAAACGTTCTGCTTAATCCCGGTCCATCTACGACGACTGATTCGGTCAAGTATGCACAGGTTGTTCCCGATATCTGTCCGCGTGAGAAAGAATTTGCGTCCATTATGGCACCGATGCGCGATGATCTGGTGCGGATTGTGCACGGAGATCCCAAAGAATATACGGCAGTGCTGTTCTGCGGTTCAGGAACCATTTGTATTGATGTTGTTTTGAACTCGCTGCTTGCAGAGGGCAAAAAGGCGCTTGTTGTGAATAACGGTTCTTATAGCCAGCGTGCCTGCGATGTACTCACGGCGTACCACATGCCGTTTGTTGAGGTGAAGCAGCCGGTTGATACTACGCCTGACCTCGACGTTATTGAAGCAGTGCTTAAAGATAATCCTGATGTGGGATATGTGTATATGACCTTCCATGAGACGGGCTCAGGTCTTTTGAATCCTGTCCGCGAGGTAGGCGCGCTTGCGCACAAGTACGGTGCGTTCTTTATTACGGATTCTACCTCGGCGTATGCGATGATTCCCATTAACGTGTACGAGGACAACATCGACTTTTGCATGGCGTCGGCGCAAAAGGGAATTCAGGCCATGACGGGCTTGTCGTATGTTATTGGCCGTCGCGACATCGTTGAAGCTTCTAAAGACTTCCCCGTACGGTCGTATTATTGCAATTTGTATCTGCAGTACGAATACTTTGAGACTACCGGTGAGATGCACTTTACACCTCCCGTTCAGACCATTTATGCGGCACGTCAGGGAATCAAAGAGTACTTTGAAGAAGGCGAGTCTGCAAAGTGGGCTCGTCATCAGCGTGTGATGGCTGCCATCAGGCAAGGTATTGACCGTTTGGGCTTGAAAGAGGCTTTGAAGCGAGAAGTGCAGTCAGGTTTGGTGGCTGCGGTGCGTTACCCCGATGATCCTGCCTGGGACTTTGAGAAGGTTCACGACTATTGCTATGAGCGAGGGTTTACCATCTATCCCGGTAAGATGCAAGGAGCCGGCACGTTTAGACTCTGTGCTCTTGGCGCTCTCGACGAAGAAGACATCGTTGCGTTTTGGGAAGTCTTTGAGCAGGCGCTTGTCGCAATCGGCGTTTCTGCACCGGTAACCTATACAGAGTAGAGCACGTCAGAATAGAGCACGTTCTAAAGGAGTTGTTATGCCAGTTGTCTATACCGCCCTTGGTACCGACGTTATTCATGAGGGGCATCTGAACATTCTCAAGTGCGCGCAAGAATACGGAACCGTGGTTGTAGGAGCCTTGAGTGACAAAGCTCTCATTCGATACAGTCGGTTTCCGACGGTTTCCCAAGAAGAACGCGTTAAGCTCTACGAGTCCCTTGAAGGTGTGAGTCGCGTCATTATCCAGGATGACTATCTTTACGACGACGTGATTGCAACACTCAAGCCCGATTACGTAGTACATGGCGACAACTGGCAAAACGGTCCCGAACGCGCCATCCGTAACAACATTGAGGGGCTTCTCGCCACATACGGCGGAACGCTCATAGAGGTGCCATATACCAGAAGCGAGCAGGCGCGCAAAGTTGACCAGCAGCTCCGTGAGAAACTGGCCATGCCGGAATACCGCCGCCGTCGCTTGAGGCAGCTTTTGGCCATTTCACCGACGGTTAAGGTCATTGAGGCTCACGACGGACTTACCGGCCTTATTGCCGAGAAGACCGTTGTGGATCACAACGGTCGCCTTGATCAGTTTGACGGCATGTGGGTCAGCTCGCTTTGCGACAGTACGGAGCGCGGCAAGCCCGACATTGAGCTTGTGGATATGTCCGCCCGCCTGCGTACCGTTGACGACATTATGGAAGTCACCACCAAACCCATCATTCTTGACGGGGATACCGGAGGCTTGACGGAACACTTTGTCTACAACGTGCGTACGCTGGAGCGCATGGGCGTTTCTGCCGTCATTATTGAGGATAAGACCGGCCTTAAGAAGAATTCCCTGTTCGGCACTGAGGTTAAACAAACGCAGGCACCCATTGAGGATTTTTGCGCAAAGATTTCCGCAGGTAAAAAAGTTCAACTGACCGATGACTTTATGATTATCGCGCGCATCGAGAGCCTCATTCTTGAGCGCGGTATGGAGGACGCCCTTACCAGAGCATTTGCCTTTAGAGACGCCGGCGCCGACGGCATTATGATTCACAGTCGCAAAAAAGATCCTGCCGAGATTTATGAGTTCTGTGATCGTTTCCGCGAGAAAGACGCCACAACGCCGATTGTTGTTGTACCCACGTCGTTTAACGGCGCAACGGAGGAAGAGCTTGCGTCTCATGGCATCAACATCGTTATCTACGCCAACCAGCTGATTCGCGCAGCGTTTCCCGCCATGCAAGAGACGGCTCGCGGTATCCTGAGGGCACACCGCGCACTTGAGGTTGACGAGCAGCTCCTTCCGTTTAAGGACATCATCCGCCTTATTGACGAGCTGTAGGTGACGGGAATGGCTTGTGTAAAAGGTTCAAATGCCGAGAAGACCAATGCGATTATAATGGCGGCGGGATTGGGAACGCGCATGGCACCTCTCACCAAAACCACACCTAAGCCGTTGATTTCGGTCAACGGAACGCCGATGATTGAAACGGTCATCAATGCGCTGGTTACGGCCGGCGTTGAGAGGATCTCTGTGGTTGTCGGGTATCTCAAAGAGCAGTTTTGCTATCTTGAGGAGCGCTATCCGGCCGTAGTGCTTGTTGAGAACACGGAGTATTTGGAGAAGAATAACATCTCATCAATATATGCCGCCGTTGACGTTCTTGAGCAGGGGGCTACGTTTATTTGCGAGGCTGACCTGGTTATTTCAGATGAGCATATTTTCCAACCACGGCCTTCTCGGTCGTGCTATTTTGGCCGTAAGTTTTCCGGCCATACGGGCGACTGGGTGTTTGACCTTGACGATTCGGGAAAGATTGTCCGAATCGGCAAAGGCGGCAGCGATACGTATGCCATGGTGGGACTGTCGTACTTCTCGGCACCGGATGCAAAGCGTTTGGCACGGTTTATGCATGATGCCTACAAAGAGACCGGCCACGAGCAGCTCTTTTGGGATGATGTGGTGAATAACCATATTGCCGAATTAGATCTTTCAATTCACCCCGTTGAGGCACAGCAAATTGCGGAGCTTGATAGCGTTGCGGAATTGGCGGCGTTTGACCATGGCTACGTATATCTTTTGAGGAGTTAGATTTAGAGGAGTTAGATTTATGCAGGTAAAAACATTTGTCGATACGCTTGGCGCTGATTTTTATACCGGTGTACCGGACTCCCAGCTTAAAGCGCTGTGCAATTACCTTATGAGCGTGTATGGCATTGATTCCGCGCATCACATTATTGCCGCCAATGAGGGAAACTGTACGGCTCTTGCCGCCGGATATTACTTGGCAACCGGTAAGGTTCCGGTGGTTTACCTGCAGAATAGTGGAGAGGGCAATATTATCAATCCTGTGGCTTCTCTTCTGAACGAGAAGGTCTATGCCATTCCGATGATATTTGTCGTTGGCTGGCGTGGAGAGCCGGGCGTTCATGACGAACCCCAGCATATCTATCAGGGAGAAGTAACGCTGCGCTTGCTTGAGGATATGGGGATTCGCTCCTTTGTGGTGAGCCCGGAGACAACTGCAGACGACCTGACGGCTGCTATGAGGGAGTTCCGCGAGCTGCTTAAGCAGGGGCATGACGTAGCATTTGTCATCAGAAAAGGCGCGCTGACCTTTGACGGTACGGTTGCGTACAAAAACAACAACGCAATGGTGCGAGAGGATATCGTGAGCCATATTGCGTGTGCTGCCGGAGATGATCCCATCGTGTCAACGACCGGCAAGGCAAGTCGAGAGCTCTTTGAGATCCGCGAAGCTGCCGGTCAGAATCATGAGCGTGATTTTTTGACCGTGGGCTCCATGGGGCATGCGTCTTCCATTGCTCTGGGAGTGGCGCTGAACAAGCCGGAGCAAAAAGTGTGGTGCATTGACGGTGACGGTGCCGCTCTCATGCACATGGGGGCTATGGCAGTCATCGGTGCGCAAAAGCCTGCCAACCTCGTGCACATTGTCATCAATAATGCCGCTCACGAGACGGTTGGCGGTATGCCAACGGTTGCCGGTACGGCTGATTTGGTGGGCGTTGCCAAGGCCTGCGGATATCTCCATGCAGTACGGGTGAATACCTTTGAAGATTTAGACGCTGAGCTCACAAAGGCACGTGGGCGAGAAGAGCTGACGTTCATTGAAGTGCCTTGCTCTATTGGATCTCGCGATGATCTGGGACGTCCCACAACGACCGCTCTTGAAAACAAGCAGAATTTTATGAGGTATCTAAAGACGTTATAAGTCATCGACAATCTGTGAAAGGAACGATTTTTATGAAATTGAGTCGTCGTGAATTTACATACATTTCAGGTCTAAGCTTATGTTCCTTTCTTTTGGGTGGATGTAAAGCGTCTGAGCCTGAGGAAAAACCAAGTGAAAATAAAGACGAAAAAGTAGAAGAGCAATCAGAAAAGAAGACGCAAGAACGGGATTTTCCTTACAAAGCGACAGTTAATGGAGCTGAGGTAATTACAGATGAACTTGACAGGAGACTCTTGTCGGTGAGTATTTCTTTTACAAATAACTCAGATGAGGCTAGTAGTTTTATGAGCACTTACTATCTTGAAGCATTCCAAGATAGTAAGGAAATTTCCTATTCGATACCCTATTTTAAAGATCATACTGATTCAACTATGATGGATCGCGTTAAACCTGGTCGTACGATTGAGGTTAAAGTTTATTTTGAGTTGAAGTCATCGTCTGATGTAGAAGTTGAGCTTCATTACGGAAATTCAGATAAATACGGTAATAAGGCACTTTTTGAGGCAACATATCCAGTAGCTTAGCTGCTACATGATTATTAAATCTATGATGCCAGATAAACAGATCAAATCGGAGTTGGTGCAATTATGCAAACAGATACATTAATTTTGATCGTAGCTGCCGGAGCTGCTCTTGTCGCTGCTATTTTTGCAGGTATGTCATGGAGCCGCACAAAAGACATTTCAGGTTCAGAGGTGGCCATCAATCAAAAAATCGACTCTGAGATGAGGCACACAAGAGAGCAATCGCAGGTGGCGGTTGACGGGCTTGACCGACGCCTTGTTACTATGACCAACAAGGTGGATAGTCTGGAGCGCGCAATGGCCGACTTTCAGGCGAAGACATCAAAGGAGCTTGGAGACGTTCGCGTGGCCCAAGAAAAGGGTCGTGCCGATATGCAGGCCGGCATTAGTACTACGCTGAAGGGCGTTCAGGACAGCGTTTCTCAGCAGCTTATTGCCATTCGACAAGATAACGGAAAGAGTCTTGAGCAGATTCGTGCCACGGTTGACGATAAGCTCCAAAAGACCTTAAACGACCGTATCAGCAAGTCGTTTGAGATGGTGAACAATCAGCTCGACGCCGTTTCCAAAGGCCTAGGAGAGATGCGCGGGATGGCGGAAAGTGTCGGCGACCTGCGAAAAGTTCTTTCAAACGTTAAGACCAGAGGTATCGTGGGCGAAGTCCAGCTTGGAGCAATTCTTGAGGAAGTACTTTCTCCCGAGCAATATGATACCAACGTTGCCACCGTTCCTGACAGCTCAAACAGGGTTGAGTTTGCCGTCAAGATTCCCGGTAAAGACGATGAGTTTGTGTATCTGCCCATTGATGCAAAGTTTCCCGGTGAAACCTATGGGCGCTTGGAAGATGCAAAAGACACAGGAGATGCCGCGTCCGTTGAGACTGCTTGGAAAGAGCTTGAGACCCGCCTAAAGAGCGAGGCAAAAGATATTCACGAGAAGTACGTTGCTCCGCCGGCCACTACCTCGTTTGCTATTCTGTTCCTTCCGTTTGAGGGCCTGTATGCCGAGGTGGTCAATCGCACGGGACTGGTTGAGCAGATCCAGCGCGAATGGCACGTTAACGTCGCGGGGCCATCTACTGTGGCAGCGCTGCTCAACGCCGTGCAAATGGGCTTTCAGACCGTGGCAATCCAAAAGCGGGCAGACGAGATACAGAAGGTACTTTCTGCAGTTAAAGCAGAGCTTCCCAAGTACCGCAGGGAGCTTGAGAAGGCACAAAAGCAGCTTAGCACGGCTTCAAAGACCATCGACGGACTTGTTGGCACGCGTACGCGAGCAATGGAGCGTACTCTCAAGGGTGTGACGGCAATAGGCTCATTGAGTGAAGCCGACGAACTTCTCGGCATTGACGATGATGGCGATGAAGTTGAGTCCAAAGACGAATAAAACAAAGCCGTCGGGCGTGTGACCGGCGGCTTTTATCGTCATATGGTGCCCCCAGCGAGAATCGAACTCGCATTGCCGCCTTGAAAGGGCGATGTCCTAACCTTTAGACGATGGGGACGCAAAGAAAGAGTATAGCAAACGTAAGCCTCAATCGGGAGCAATTTTATTTATTCATCCAAATCAAATCCATTTGCAGCGGCGTATGCATCGGATGCAGCGGCAAATTCCGGGATGTTACCTGCCCATTCAACAAAATCTGGAACGTCAACAATGACAGGCTCTGCTTCATGAATGGCGAGAAGTGCTTCGTTAAAACTGCCGGTTTTTACTTCCGGCCTATCGGGGATGTATATATCAACAAAGGTGGGGTGAAGAAGGGCAAACGCTCCGCCCTCAGTGTTCATCTGGTAGCTCTTGAGCGCTCTTCTCGCGGAGCTGATACGTGAGAGCTTAAAGAGTAGGATGGCGCGGGCAAGCTCAATCCATGCATTGCTGTGGTGGTTGAATCTGTCGTCAAGCCTGTTGAGCGCTACCTCATCTTCAAGGCGCGCATACGTGAGAGCCAGCGTAAAGCGAGCTCCGACTGCATCAGAGGGAGATTCTTCCAAAAGTTGCTCGCAGGTCGTGGCGGCAAGCTTGAATCGAGCGGTGTCCGCATACGTCCGGCCAATTGCTGCCTGTAGTCGTAATCGAGGCCGCACAAAGACATCGGTCCACATGTCGTGGGGGACTGTTTCGAGGGTCTTTGAGTCTTCAAGATTGGTAGTACGTTTTGCCTCTTTTTCCGCCTGGTTTTGGATTGCGAGCAGTGCCTGGAGCAGGCTTTCGGGGTCTGATGCATGAACGAGTGCATTCATACGTAAAAGATCGGTGTTTTCACCGTACTTTTTGCGAATGTTTTCGAGTGCATGCAAAAACGTCTGGAGCCGCGTGATGCGAGCCTGCACGAACTCCTCATCGGTATAGGAATCGTCATTGAGCTGGGAGTCTTGGTATCGCTTAACCGCTTGCGCAAGGTGATACATGGGAAGCTCATCGGTTTCGGAAGCATAGGACTTGAGGTCGGATTGAACCGCCAAAAGAAGCTCTTCATAGGCAGCATCTGACATTGAGCCGATAGCAGCGTGTCGTTTGAGAGCGCATCTCTGAACCAGTTCCTCGGTGAGATTCATGAAAGACCCCCTCCGCCCTTTTCGAAGGTAAGACCGTCTCCAAAATCAAAACCATTTCCGAAATCAAAACCTTCTCCGAAGTCCGTTATGTCGCGCAAATCGTCTATGGTATGCAAAAAGTCTGCTTGAAAGTCTTTAATGCGTGCGGGATAGCGTCGCTCAATCTCGCCGCCAAGCCAGCGTCCAAAAATGCCGCGACCTGTGAAATCATTGCCTTCCTGCAAGAGAACGGCTGCCTCAGAGACCGCAAGAATCAACTCATCCTCCGAATATGGCTCGACATTCAGTCGGGCGTACTCACCCTCCGGGAGCTCCCGTTGCATAAAGAGCGTAAGTGCACCGGTTTTGTAGCGTGCAAGCAGTTTGTCTAGCAGGTCATTTGCACACTCACGGTTGTTTGTTTTAAACGCAAGTGCCATCCGCGCCAGCATCATCCACGCATCATCCGGAGGTCGGGGAGGGAAAACGGTTGCATACTGTTTTTCCAACTTTGCTAAACCATCGGCATCCTCAAGTTTTGCATACGCAAGTGCAAGCGTAAAACGAATGTCGCCAAAGTCGGTTGGATCAAGCGAGAAGAGCTTCTGACCATAGGAAATGGCGGCCTTATTGCGACCTGAAATAAGCGCCCTGGTTGCAAGAGCTGCAAGCCAGCGATAATAGGGGCGCATTGCGAGCTCAACGACAGCCTCCGCGAACTCTTCGGAGACACCCTTTGTGGCGGCAGTGCCCTTTTCGATACAGATCTGATGGACTTCCTCCTCTTGTTCAACGAGGTATTGGAAGTGATCCTCAAGTGCAGTACAAGCCATTGCTTGATGCATGCGGAGCGCGTCAAAGCAATGGGGGTCGAGCTCACAGGCACGCTCAAGGAGCTTTTGGCCGTCGAGTACAAGAGGCTTGCCCTCCGATTCATTTACAGTTGGCAGAAGATAGTCGATCTTCTCGACAGCTTGTGCCATAAGGTGAAACGCCCGGTCTTCATCCGTGGCTATCAGTGTGTCAGGATTGTCTGAGAAGTGCGCAACATAGGAGTTGAACTGCTGAGGATTGGGCGGTTCGATAGCGCCTGTCTCTATCAAATGATGGATAAACAGGCGATCAAAGTCTTCCTTTTTTGGATCGAACGCCAAAGGCTCTCCTGTCGGTTGCAACTGTTTCGGATCAAGCGTCAGGCCATTTCTATTTAAGATCGTGTTGGCAAGACCATACCGGCGGCATTGTTTGCATACCGTTGGCGTATTAACGTTATCAGTTTTTGCATATTTGTGATAGATTACGGAATGGTGTCTTGTATACATAAACGAGAAATTGTGTACAAAAAACGAGGAACTGAGTCCTCGTTTGTCCGCTATATATGGGATATGGTGGAAAAATAGAGAGAGGAAATGATATGGGACGTTTTACGAACCCGCGCGACCTGTACTTCGGTGAGGGCGCACGCCACGAGGTCAAGAACCTTGCAGGCAAGAGGGCAATTATCGTCTCCGGTGGCAGCTCGATGCGTCGTGGCGGCTTCCTGGATGACGTCGAGAACGACCTGAAGTCCGCAGGCTTTGAGGTTGCTCACATTGAGGGCGTCGAGTCTGACCCGTCCGTTGAGACGGTTATGAAGGGCGCTGCTCAGATGTCTGAGTTCCAGCCTGACTGGATTATTGCTATCGGCGGTGGCTCACCAATCGATGCCGCGAAGGCAATGTGGATCAAGTATGAGTATCCTGAGACAACCTTTGAGGATATGTGCAAGGTCTTTGGTCTTCCTGAGCTCCGCACCAAGGCTCACTTCTGCGCAATTTCCTCTACTTCTGGCACCGCAACCGAGGTCACGGCCTTCTCGATTATTACCGATTACCAGAAGGGCGTTAAGTACCCAATCGCTGACTTCCAGATTACCCCTGACGTTGCCATCGTTGACCCTGAGCTCACCTATGGCATGCCTGTGAAGCTCGTTGCTCATACCGGTATGGACGCACTGACCCATGCTATTGAGGCCTACGTCTCCACTGCAGCTTCCATGTTTACCGATGCAGACGCCCTGCACGCAATTCGCGAGATTGTCGAGTGGCTTCCAAAGTCCTACAAGGGCGACAAAGAGGCACGTCAGCACATGCATGAAGCACAGTGCATCGCCGGTATTGCATTCTCCTCAGGCCTTTTGGGCATCGTTCACTCCATGGCTCACAAGACCGGCGCCGCATTTTCCGGCGGACATATCATCCATGGTTGCGCCAATGCCATGTATCTTGGCAAGGTTATCCAGTTCAACGCTCGCGATGCCCGCGCTAAGACTCGTTATGCTTACATTGCCAAGGAGATTTTGCATCTTGAGGGCGAGACCGAGGACGAGCTCGTAGCTGCATTGGTTCAGAAGATTCGCGACATCAACGATTCTCTGGACGTTCCACAGGGCATCAAGAATTACGGTGAGGGCGGCACTAAGTCCGAGACCTCTATCATTGATGAGAAGGAGTTCTTCGAGAAGGCTCCCGAGGTTGCACGCCTTGCTATCGAGGACGCTTGCACCCTTTCCAACCCGCGTAAGCCTACGCAGGAAGAGATGGAGCAGCTGCTCAAGTGCGTCTACTATGACCTGCCTGTTGAGTTCTAAGATTCATTCATTTGAATGATGTAGATGCTGGCCCGGGTCGCGTTGTGCGGCCCGGGCTTTTTGATATAAAACGTTTTCCGTAAACGGCCAAAAAGATTCGTTCGCCGAAGAGTTAGCTGCTTTTTGCCTGCGAGACGTACAATATATGTTTGTGTTTGTAAGGCACAGTGTTTATGCATTATGTTGGATACGCCGAGAAAACGAGGATACGACTTCGTAATGTCACTGAGCGCGTTGAGGTGCAGCACGGCTAGACACAACGCAACGAGGCCAATCAAGATCTAGGTAAGGTGTACATCAAAGTCGTACGTACAGGAGGAAACATGGAGCTCAATGGTCTTATCGATCACACAAATCTCAAGCAAAATGCAACAGCTGAGGACATCAAGAAACTTTGCGCAGAGGCTCGCGAGTACCACTTTAAGACGGTGGCAATAAATAGCTGCTGGACAACACTTGCCCACAAGGAGCTTGAAGGGTCCGGTGTTGGCATCACAACGTGTATCGGCTTTCCTTTGGGAGCCTGCTCAACAGCGGCAAAGGTAGCGGAAGCCAAGCAGGCCGTTGTGGACAAGACAACCGAGATTGACATGGTCATTAACGGCGGTCACCTCGTTGCCGGCGACGACGACTATGTTATCGCCGACATAAAAGCCGTTGTTGAAGCTGCTGGTACCATTCCCGTTAAGGTCATTCTTGAGTGCTGCCTTTTGAATGACGAGCAGATCGTGCGTGCCTGTAAGGATTGTCTTGCAGCCGGCGCTGCATTCGTAAAGACAAGTACGGGATTTAGCACAGGCGGTGCAACCGTCCATGACGTTCAACTTATGCGCGAGACCGTAGGCAACGCGTGTCAGGTGAAGGCTGCCGGCGGTATTCATACCAAAGACGAGGCGCTTGCAATGGTTGAGGCCGGAGCCGATCGCCTTGGTGTTTCAAGTGGTATTGCAATCGTTTCTGAGTAGCTTCTGAGTAAGGTTTCGCCAAAAACCACTGTTTCACCTTAGGTTTAAGACAAGATAAAAACACCGTCACCCACAAGGGTGACGGTGTTTTGTCCTATACGTGGATATTTTTCGGGACGCTATGCAGAACTTTGTACAGAACCATATCTCAGACCTTCTCGCTATGTAGATCTCCGTCTGCACAGATTTTGCATTGATCCCTGCCGTTATTACGCCTGCTTAAGCTTGCAAAGCTCAGCTGCGGTCTTTGCACCAAGGGCAACATTGTTGAAGACGAGCTGGATGTTTGCTTCAAGTGAATCGTTGCCGGTGATCTCGGCAACTTTTGCCAAGAGGAACGGGGTTGTTTCTTTGCCGTGGATGCCCTGTGCGGCTGCGTCCGTAAGTGCTTGCTCTATAGCGGCATCAATGACGGTCTTGTCCATCGAATATTCTTCGGGAATGGGATTTCCTACCAGCATTCCGCCGGTAAGCCCCAGCTCACGCTTGACGTGGAAAATCTCAGCCAGCTCACGCGGCGAGTCAGCCCTGCGATCAACGCCAAAGCCACTCTTTCGCGTATAGAATGCAGGAAGTTCATTGGTCTGGTATCCAAGAACGGGGACGCCCTTGGTCTCAAGATATTCAAGCGTTAATCCAAGGTCAAGAATGGATTTCGCACCAGCGCAGATAACCATAACGGGAGTCTGTGCAAGCTCTTCCAGGTCTGCGGAGATGTCCATCGTTGTTTCCGCTCCACGATGAACGCCTCCGACGCCGCCGGTGGCAAAAACATCGATACCGGCCATATGGGCAATAATCATGGTAGTGGTAACGGTTGTTGCTCCGTCGCCCTTCTCGGCGACAATAACCGGTAAGTCACGACGGCTTACCTTGGCAACCTCGCGCCCCTTCTTGCCCAGATAGTCAATCTCATCCGCAGAAAGCCCGGCGCGCAGACGTCCATTGATGATTGCGATTGTTGCGGGCACGGCACCGTTGTCGCGAATGATCTGCTCAACCTTGAGCGCGGTTTCCACGTTTTGCGGGTATGGCATTCCGTGAGAAATAATGGTTGACTCAAGCGCAACGACCGGCTTATGAGCGGCAAGCGCCTCGGCTACTTCAGGAGAGATTTCGAGAAATTCATTTATGGTTTCATTCATTTTTGGTGTGTCCATCCTATCGTCTTAATTTTTAATGCGGTGCAGTACGGCAGAACTGGTGAGTGCCGAATTGATAGTAGAAGTGCTTTCCGTTGCAATTTCAGCTGCAGCCAGGCCAATGCAACCCGTGCGCTTAAGTGAAGCTTTTTTGGTAAATGCCCATGCAATTCCGGCAACCATGGCATCTCCGGCTCCGGTCATGTTAACGACCTTCGTCTCATGAAGCGGAAGCTTGAAGGCTTCGTTTGCGTCGGCGCAATAAAGTCCCTCGGAGCCGAGAGAAATAAAGACGCGCTTAAGGCCTGTATCAAGGAGTTCCTTGGCTGCGCGCTCAAGAGATGCGTCATCGTGAATGGTAACTCCAGAAAGCAATTCAGCCTCAAGACGGTTGGGCTTCAGCGTATGGAAACGACCAATAAGGTGGCGGATTTTCTTGGCTTTTGTGGTGGAGACAGGATCGCAAATGATGGGAGCACTGACGTGATCAGCGAGATAGCGGAGCGTTTCCTGGGGCAGGTTTGTATCGATTACAACTGCGGCGGCATGGTCGATAAGATCCATGCGCTCCTCCATGCGCTCAGGTGTGAGGTACCTATAGATGTCCATATCTGCGATGGCAAGCTGCATCTCACCATGCTCATTCATGATAAAGAGGTACGTAGACGTGGGCTCGCCGGGAATGGTCATCGAAGGATCAATGTCGACATGAACAGCGCAGCAGCCGTCTTTGAGTTCCTGAGCGTTTGCGTCTTGTCCGAATGCGGTAAGAAGACGGACCTTACTGCCGAGAAGGGCAAGGTTATGGGCAATGTTTCTACCAACGCCACCGGCGGACATTCGTACCGTGCCGGGGTTTGAGTCAGAAGCGATGAGCTTTCCATCAGGACTTCCGGCAATATCCATATTGGCAGCACCGATTACCATGACATAAGGGCTATCACACAAGATATAACGACGTCCGAGGACGGCTCCCTTACTGGTGAGATTGCTGATGTGCACGGATACCGATGAGCGAGAAATGCCTGCTCGTTCGGCAATTTCTTTCTGGGTAATGGAAGGCTGCTCTTTAATCCAGTTGAAGATCTGCTGTTCTCTTTCTGTAAGCATACTATGATATCGCTTTCTTCTAGTCTGAACAAAATCTACATGATTTAGTGTACTGCAAGAATGCCGGTTTTATATAGAAAAATTAAGACAAATAGCGATTTCTTCTTCTCTCATCTTGAAAATCTTCGATGCGTGCGTGTTGTTGATTTCTATTTCGGTAGTAAGCAATTGCTTACTACCGTTTGCAGAATTAATTAAACGGTGACCGGTAAACCAAGCATGTCTGAGCCCAAGAGAAAAAAGAGTGTAATAAAATATAGTCTTGTACATTTGTGTGGTTGCTTTTGGATTTGTCCAAGGAAGCATCTGCAGAACAGGAGGTATCTATGGCAAAACGTGTGTTTGTCGTTGTACTTGATAGTTTTGGTATTGGAGAAGAGCCTGACGCTCCCGCATATGGAGATGAAGGCAGCAATACGCTGTGCGCCTGTGGCACAAGTCCTTGCTTGCATATTCCTCATATGACAGAGCTTGGTCTTCTGAATATTGATGGCGCGCTTGACTCGGTGTATAAAACAAATTTGACCCCTATCGAGCACCCCACCGGTGCGTTTGCGCGTATGCAAGAGCGCTCGGCAGGCAAAGACACAACGGTAGGACATTGGGAGATGGCAGGTGTTATATCACCCGAGCGTTTTCCAACGTACCCCGAGGGCTTTCCAAAAGAAATCATCGAGGAGTTTGAGCGGCAGACCGGACGCAAGGTTCTTTGCAATAAGCCCTATTCGGGAACTGAAGTCATAAAAGACTTCGGTAAAGAGATGGTCGATACCGGAGCTCTTATCGTCTATACCTCGGCCGATTCTGTGTTCCAAATTGCCGCTCACGAGGACGTTGTCCCCGTTGAGACGCTCTATGAGTATTGTCGCATTGCACGCAAGATTCTTCAGGGTAAGCATGGCGTTGCTCGCGTGATTGCTCGTCCGTTTGAGGGTGAGTGGCCATATGCACGCACGTCTCGCCGCCATGATTTCTCACTTGAACCAACAGGCACCACCATGTTGGATCAGCTGAAGGACCACGGTTTTGACGTGCTTTCCATCGGTAAGATTTACGACATCTTTGCGCATCGCGGAACCACCGATCACGTATTTACCTCAGGTAACCCTGAGGGTATTGAAAAAACCATTGAGGCAACGCATAAAGATTTCCACGGTCTGTGTTTCACCAATCTGGTGGATACGGACATGATTTATGGTCACCGCAATGATGTGGACGGATACGCAAAGGCGCTTTCGTATTTTGACGAGAAGCTCCCTGAGATTATGGCAGGTCTTGGCGAGGATGATTTGCTTATGATTACCGCCGACCACGGCTGTGATCCCGTAACGCCTTCGACCGATCATTCGCGTGAGTATGTGCCATGGCTGATATGTGGTCCACGGGTGAAGGCTGGTGCAAACCTGCACACGCTCCCCACATTTGCCGATCTTGCGGAGACGGTCCTCGCGTATCTTGGCGCTCCTCAGCTGGGCGTGGGCACGTCTCATGTTTCTGAAATCTTGAAGGAGGATTAAATGTCTGCAACTCCCACCCCGCATAACGCGGCCGTTGAAGGCCAGATTGCAAAGACCGTGCTTATGCCGGGAGACCCACTTCGCGCAAAGCTGCTTGCCGAGAAGTATCTCGAGAATGTTGAGCAGTTCAATATCGTGCGCAATATGTTTGGATATACCGGTACGTATCAGGGTCATCCTATTTCCGTTATGGGCTCGGGTATGGGCATGCCTTCCATCGGTATCTACTCATACGAGCTCTTCAATTTCTATGATGTTGACAACATCATTCGCATTGGTTCTGCCGGCGGCTTAGCCGATGGCGTTAAGCTGCGCGACATCGTGGTAGGCATGGGCGCCTGCACCGATTCAAACTACGCGGCTCAGTTCAACCTGCCGGGAACGTATGCGCCAATCGCTGATTACGATTTGCTTCGCCGGGCGGTGAGCGGTGCAGAGAAACTCGGATATCCGGTGCGCGTGGGCAATGTTCTTTCCAGTGATACGTTCTACGGTGCGGATGAAACGGCTCTTTCCCGCTGGGCATCCATGGGTGTACTTGCGGTTGAGATGGAATCCGCAGCACTCTATCTCAATGCTGTGCATGCAAAGAAGCATGCGCTGTGCCTTTTGACCATATCAGACCTTCCGCTGGCAGGAGAGTCCCTTTCGGCTGAAGAACGTCAGACAAGCTTTACACAGATGATGGAAGTGGCGCTTTCACTTGCCCTTCCCGAATCGCAGTAAGTTTTCAACGAGAATCACCGTATGCCCCAAGGTATTTGGAAAAAAGTGCTTCTCGCCGTGTAGTTTAAACCATGTGAAGGATGCTTTTAAGGCAACTTCTCAGGTGATAGTAAAGGGGAAATGGTCCCCTTTAAGAGATCCCGGCACATGCGGGGATGGACAAAGGTAAGGAGAGTCCGATGAGCAATTCTGTTTCACGTCGTGGCTTTGTCGCTGGTGCTGCCGGTGCCGGTGCAATGGCTGTTCTTGCAGGTCTTACGGCTTGCGGCGGCTCAAAGAAAGACGACACCAAGAAGGATGCAGGCGACGACAGCAAGGCTACGACCAAGGCAAAGCTTGAGATGGTTACCGATACCGGCGGTGTCAATGACCAGTCATTCAACCAGCTTGCATGGGAAGGTATGCAGCAGCTTCAGAAAGAAGAGGGTTGGGACGTCAGCTATCTTGAGTCAAAGCAGGAGTCTGACTACGCTACCAACCTTGACAAGGCTGTTGACGATAAGTCCCAGCTTGTTTGGGGTGTAGGCTTTGCCATGGCAGACGCTATTGTCGAGGCTGCAAAGAAGAACTCCGACGTTCAGTTTGCCATTATCGACTACGGCAACAACGACGGCTCAATTTCCAACCTTACGGGTGTTACCTTCCGCGCTCAGGAGCCTTCATTCCTCGTTGGTTACATTGCAGCTCGCACCACTAAGACGGGTAAGGTCGGCTTTGTTGGCGGCCAGACATCTGACATCATCGATCAGTTTGAGTATGGCTACAGGGCCGGTGTTCTCTTTGCAAACAAAGAGCAGAGCCTGAACGTTGAGATTCAGTCCCAGTATGCCGAATCCTTCACCGATGCAGCAAAGGGCAAGTCCATCGCCGCAAAGATGTTCTCCGACGGCTGCGACGTTGTCTTCCACGCTGCCGGCGGTGTTGGTACCGGTGTTATCGAAGCCGCTAAGGATGCAGGTAAGTTTGCCATTGGCGTTGACAAGGATCAGGCGTATCTGGCACCCGAGAACGTCCTTACCTCTGCACTTAAGAAGGTTAACGTGGCCGTTGTTGACGTCTCCAAGAAGATTCTGAAAGACGGAGACAAGGGCGGCAAGACCGTTGAGCTGGGCTTTACTGATGACGCTGTCGGTATTCCTGAGGATCACAAGCTCATGGGCGATGAGGTCTACAAGGGTGCCATGGAAGCAGCCGACAAGATTAAGGCCGGCTCAATTGTGCCTCCTGCCAATAAGGACGATCTTGCAAAATACGAGAAGAGCCTCGCATAAGGCGAGTAAGTATGTGGTGAGAGGCACCTAAGGCTTACGGCTTCTCACTTCGTGTAGTGAATGGTTTTACAGCCAAGGGGCCCTTTTGGGTCCCTTGGTGGTAAAGCGTGAGGGAAAAGGAGGTGGCTCGTGGAAGCTAACTCGGAATATGCCGTCCAAATGCATGGCATTACGAAAGTGTTTGGCACGTTCAAGGCGCTTGATGGCGTTGACTTGGATGTACGTAAACAATCCGTCCATGCCATCCTGGGTGAAAACGGCGCAGGTAAGAGTACCTTGATGAACGTGCTCTACGGCCTCTATTCTGCGGACGAGGGAGAAGTCTTCCTCAATGGCAAGCATGTAGACATCTCAAATCCAAATGATGCCATTGCACAGGGTATTGGCATGGTTCATCAGCACTTTATGCTGGTTGATAACTTTACGGTAACCGAGAATATCGTACTCGGCGATGAGGTCACGTCATTTGCGGGAGTTCTCGATCCAAAGAAGGCACGTGAGAAGGTTCTTGAGATCGTTAACGAGTACGGTTTTGACGTTGATCCGGATGCAAAGATTGAAGACATCACGGTTGGTATGCAGCAGCGTGTTGAGATTCTAAAAGCGCTCTACCGTGGTGCCGATACGCTGATTCTTGATGAGCCAACTGCGGTGCTGACTCCGCAAGAGATTGAGAAGCTCATTCAGATCATGCGAGATTTGGTGAGCAAAGGCAAAACCATCATTATTATTACGCACAAGCTGAAAGAGATTATGTCTTCGGCGGACGAGTGCACCATTATTCGTCGCGGTAAATACATGGGCACCGTTGACGTTTCAAAGACCAATGAAACGGAACTGGCGAATAAGATGGTCGGCCGCAATGTTAATTTGCACGTTGACAAGAAGCCCGCAAAGCCGGGGGAGGTACTGCTTTCCATCCGTGATCTTCACGTAAAGGATGAGCGTGGTATCGAGCAGGTCAACGGCCTTAATTTGGAAGTTCGCGCCGGTGAGATTGTAGGTCTTGCTGGTATTGACGGCAACGGTCAGCGTGAGCTTGCCGATGCCATAAACGCTCTAGTAAAACCCGAGTCGGGCACCATTGCCATCCGCGGTGAAGAAATACAGGCTACAACGCCGCGCAATGTTATCAACCATTCGGTAGCAACAATCCCTTCGGATCGTCAGCGCTGGGGCTTGGTGCTGCCCTTCTCGGTAGCTGAAAATATGGTGCTTGAACGTCATGGCGAAGAGCGGTTTGGCAAAGGAATTTCTTTGGATTACGCCAAGGTGAATGAGTTTGCCAAAGAGCTTGTTGAAGAGTTTGACATTAGGCCGGCAGGTTGTTTTGATCACGCTGCAGGAGGTCTTTCCGGAGGCAATCAGCAGAAGGTTATTATTGCGCGTGAGGTGTCCGGTGAACCTGATGTACTCATTGCCATTCAGCCAACACGAGGCCTTGACGTGGGCGCCATCGAGTTTGTTCACAAGGCGCTTATTCGCGAGCGTGACCGCGGTGCAGCCATTTTGCTCATCTCGCTTGAACTTGATGAGGTTATGGACGTGTCGGATCGCATCGCCGTTATTTATGCGGGTCAGATTGTCGGAGAGTTTGAACAAGGTGCTATCACTGAGGAGCAGGCAGGCCTCCTCATGGCGGGAGGTGGTGCAGAGTGACTACTCTCACCAAAATAATGAGGAAGCCTATTACCTCAGCAATTGTGGCCATTTTATTTGGCTTCTTTGTGGCGACCATTGTTCTTGCGTCTGCAGGCTATGATCCGATTGAAGCTTTTGGTGCGCTTATCGACGGAATGATCGGTAAGCCAAAGTACATCGCAAACGTTATCATCAAGGCAACTCCGCTGCTCTTTACCGGTGTGGCTGTCGCCTTTGCATTTCGCGTGGGTCTGTTTAACATCGGTGCCGAGGGTCAATATGTTTTTGGTACCGTTTTTGCCACAATCGTAGGCGTTCTTCTCGACCTTCCGCCGGTATTACAGATTCCCGTAGTACTTTTGGTTGGTATGCTTGCAGGAGCTGCTGCAGGTGCACTTGTGGGCTGGTTGAAAGCCAAATTTGGTATTCATGAGGTTATTACCAGCATCATGCTTAACTGGATCAGCCTTTACTTCAACAACTTTGTGGTGAACTCAGAGGCATTCCATAAGGCCAATTCCACCAAATCGCTTCCCATTAACCCATCCGGCTACACGATGCTCTTTACGGACATGAAATCAAGCTCGGATGGTCTTGCGGCGCTCAAAGACATTCCGGTAGTGGGAGATGCCATAGCGCGAACCGATGCCAACGTTGGTATTATCGTCGCCATAATCGCAGCTATTTTTATCGGATGGCTGCTCATGCGCACAAAAGTTGGCTATGAGATGCGCGCCGTTGGCTTTAACCGCGATGCCGCTCAGTTTACCGGTATCAACGTTAAGCGCAATTTGGTGCTTTGTATGGCCATCTCCGGAGCGCTGTGCGGTGTTGCGGGCGCTCTGAATATCACAGGCCTGAACCCGCATAGCATTTCAGTGCTTGCGGCATTTGAAAATTACGGCTTTAACGGTCTGTCCGTTGCGTTTATTGCAGGTTGTTCGCCGGTTGGCTGCATCCCGGCATCTCTGCTCTTTGCAGGTCTTTTGTACGGAGGACAGTCGGTACAGCAGGTTGTGGGTGCTCCGTCCGAAATCATCAGTATTATCATCGGCACCATCGTCTTCTTTATGGCACTTGGCGGCGTCATTCCGATGCTTGCCGAGTATCTTGACCGTCGCCGTGCTAAACAGGCAAAGCTTGCCGAAGGAACCGTTGGGGTCAATGCGGCAACCAATGATTCGGCTCAGGGGAAGGAGGCGAAGTAGAGATGGATATGACTGCTTTAATTAAGATCCTCGTGCTGCTGGTTGGCGGCACGCTCATGTACTCTACTCCGCTGGTATTCGGTGCGTTAGGTGGAGTTCTTTCCGAGCGTTCGGGCGTCGTGAACATTGGTATTGAAGGCATGATGAACGTTGGTGCCTTTGCCGGTGTTGCTGGCAGCTACCTTACGGGAAGCCCATGGGTGGGCCTCCTCTGCGCGGGTATTGCCGGTGGCTTGGTTGCCCTGTTGCATGCGATTGCTTCCATTACCTTTAATGCGGACCAGACGGTTTCCGGCGTTGCCATCAACCTGTTGGCTCCCGGTATTGCGCTGTTTGCCTGTGGCCATCTGTTTGAAGGTGCAAAGCAAACGCCGGCCGTAAATACGCTTCCCAAGTTGTTTGGTAACGGTGCCTTTAATGACACGCTCTTCTCGGCCTTGAATGTGGACATTACGGTACTTCTCGCGCTTATTACCTCGGCTGTCGTATGGTTTGTGCTGTACCGTACCAAATGGGGCCTGCGCATTCGTTCCGTTGGCGAGCATCCTCATGCGTCCGAGACGCTTGGCATTGGCGTTCGCCGCACACGCTACGTCTGCGTAATCATCTCTGGTATTCTTGCCGGTTTTGGTGGCGCATCCGTAACGCTGGCAATTATTTCCCAGTACACACAGACGGCCATTTCCGGCCAGGGCTTTATCGCGCTTGCCGCGGTTATCTTTGGTAAGTGGAAGCCGCAGGGAGCTTACGGCGCATGCCTGCTCTTTGGCTTTACGCAGGAGCTGGCTATTCTTCTGGGAGGAGGAGCTACGCCCATTCCGTCCGAGATCATCTCGATGCTTCCGTACATCATTACGATCATCACGCTCATACTCTTTGTGGGCAGGTCGGTAGCTCCAAAGGCTGACGGCGTTCCGTATGTTAAGGGAAGCCGATAAGATGGCTGCTGATTTTACGTTTAACGAGATGCCGGAGGCTCAGGTTCTCGTAGAGCTTGCAGTGAAAGCTCGCGAGAAGGCCTATGTGCCGTATTCTCATTTTGCAGTGGGAGCCGCTCTGCTCTGTGCCGACGGCTCCGTCTACGGTGGTGCAAACCTTGAAAATGCCGCATACACACCGACAAACTGTGCCGAAAGAACCGCGTTTTTCCGAGCCGTTTTTGAGGGCCAGAGGAATTTCTCTGCGATTGCCGTGGTTGGTGGACCTGAAGGACGTCCGGTGAGTGAGTGGTGCACACCGTGCGGTGTGTGCCGCCAGGTAATTCGTGAGTGGTGTGCCCCTGATACGTTCCGGGTGATTTTGGGTCGTGTTGGTTCAAAGCCACGCGAGTTTTTGCTTCGTGAGATTTTGCCCATGGGATTTGGTCCTGAAGATTTAGGAGAAAGCGGTCCTTCGGGTAAGGCGGGTGGCGACTTCGTTGAGCGTGGAGACGCTCCAAGCGGTAAGTGTAACCATTAGCGAATGTAGGTACGAGTGAACGCACCCACTGGTGGACGCAACCACCGGTGGGTGTCGTTAGTAGAAAGGACACATCTTATGCGCATGTATGACGTAATTGAGAAGAAACGTGACGGTGGCGAGCTTACCGATGAAGAGATTGATTTTTTCATCTCCGGGTACGTATCCGGTGAGATTCCCGACTATCAGGCATCCGCGCTGGCAATGGCCATCTTTTATGAGGGTATGACGCCGCGTGAGACCGCCAAGCTTACCATGGCCATGGCCGAGTCGGGCGATATGATGGATCTCTCGGCCATTCCCGGCATCAAAGTCGACAAGCATTCAACCGGCGGTGTTGGCGATAAGACCACGCTGGTCGTTGCTCCGATCGTGGCATCACTTGGTGTAAAAGTTGCCAAGATGAGCGGTCGCGGTTTGGGTCATACGGGCGGAACGCTGGACAAACTTGAGTCCATCCCCGGGCTTTCCGTTGAGATTTCCGAACCTGATTTCTTCAAACAGGTCAGTGAGATCGGTGTTGCGGTAGCCGGACAAACAGGAAATCTGGTACCGGCGGACAAAAAACTGTACGCACTGCGTGACGTAACTGCCACGGTTGACAGTGTCCCCCTCATTGCATCATCCATCATGTCGAAGAAAATTGCCTCAGGTTCAAATTGCATTCTTTTGGATGTTAAATGCGGTTCCGGTGCCTTTATGAAGACGGTGGACTCGGCTGTCGAGCTTGCTCAGGCCATGGTTTCCATCGGCGAGCATGTAGGCCGTACAACTGCCGCTTTGATTACCGGTATGGATCGTCCGCTGGGCAAAAATATTGGCAATGCGTTGGAGGTTGCTGAGGCTGTAGCCACCCTTCGCGGTGAAGGTCCCGAGGATTTGACCGCTGTCTGTGTTGAGCTTGCTGCCAATATGTTGAACCTTGCGGGTAAGGGAAGCGTTGAGGAATGCCGAGACTTGGCCCGTGGCCAGATTGCCAACGGTGAGGGTTTGGCCAAGCTTGCAGACATGGTCGCTGCCCAAGGCGGAGACGCCGCGGTTATCCGGGATACTTCAAAGTTTGATACGGCTCCGTTCCGTCGTGAGGTTTTGGCGGAAGAGTCCGGATACATGAGCGCCATGAATGCTGAGCGCGTGGGCATTGCATCCGTAGCACTTGGTGCCGGCCGTGAGAAAAAGGGCGATCCCATTGATATGGCAGCCGGTATTATCCTTGAGCGCAAGACCGGGGATTATGTCGAGAAGGGAGAAGTGCTTGCAACGCTTCTGACTTCTGACGAGAAGCGCTTGGATGACGGTGAGCGTATTTTCCGCGAAGCGCTTTCGTTTGGACCAGAGCAGCCTTCACTTGAGCCTCTCTTCTTTGCTCGGGTTTCTCGCGACGGTGTGGAGAAGCTGGGATAAATTTTTTATATATGCATGATTCCATGCTGTGAAATTGCATCGATATGAGCGGCATCTCTTACCGGAGGGGTGCCGTTTTTGATGAAAACCCGTTACATTAAGCGGTCAAAAACGGTCAAATTACTTTGGTACGCTCAAAGTGGTTATCGGAGTCAGCCTGTGCCGGCAGCATCTCCTGAGGAAGGAGGTGAAGTCCATGGAAATACTCTTCTTGCTTTTGGAGCTGGCAGCAAAGCTGGCAACTATAGATGATACGACGCAGCTTGGAAAGCAAGCCTTTTCTTCATGAGATTTCGATACATTATAAAAACTGACAGATAGATGCTATATAAAGTATGCGGCAAATGAGACATACCTTCCGGCGTGAGCAAAACTTTGGAATCAAGCAAGAATTCTTGAGAAAACCAAAATTCTCAAAATGATAAAACGTTTTACCACTTACACTGGGAGAAGAACATAAAAGAGGAGCGTTTGTGTTGCGTCATGCAGCACTACGTAAAGGAGGAATAATGGCTCAGCCTGTTATCGGTACACCTTGGCAAAGGCTCAATCAGCCTGTCTCTGAGGATGAACTTTCCGGTGTCGACAAGTACTGGCGCACGGCAAACTATCTTTCCATTGGCCAGATTTATCTACGCAGCAACCCTCTCATGAAGGAAGGATTTAACCGGGAAGACGTCAAGCACCGACTGGTAGGACACTGGGGAACGACACCTGGCTTGAATTTCCTGTTTGGCCACGTTAATCGCTTTATCCACGATCACAATCAGAACACCATTTTTCTTATGGGACCCGGTCATGGCGGACCGGCCGGCACGGCTCAGTCGCTGCTTGATGGCACGTATCGCGAAACCTATCCGTTCATCACCAACGATGAGGCGGGTCTCCAGAAGTTCTTCCGCCGTTTCTCTTATCCCGGCGGCATTCCTTCTCACTACGCCCCCGAAACTCCCGGATCCATCCATGAGGGCGGCGAGCTTGGCTATACGCTGTCTCATGCCTATGGTGCGGTTCTCGACAATCCGTCGCTTTTGGCCGTTGCTGTAGTGGGCGACGGTGAGTCTGAGACAGGACCTCTTGCCACCAGTTGGCAGACGAACAAGTTTATGGATCCGCTTACCGATGGTATTGTGTTGCCGATTCTTCACCTGAACGGTTATAAGATTGCCAATCCAACCATTCTTTCACGCATTTCCGACGGAGAGCGTGACGAGTTCTTCCGCGGTATGGGATATCATCCCTATACCTTTGTTGCCGGGTTCGATAACGAGGATCATGCGTCCATCCATCGCCGTTTTGCCGCACTTTTCGAGGCGGTCTTTGACGAGATTTGCTCCATCAAAAGTCGCGCCGCTGCAGGCGATGCGTCCCGCCCGTACTATCCGATGATCATTTTCCGTACGCCCAAGGGTTGGACGTGTCCGCCTTATATCGATGGCAAGAAGACCGAGGGCTCATGGCGTGCGCACCAGGTGCCTCTGGCGTCTGCCCGTGATACCGAGGCTCACTTCCAGATTCTGCGCGATTGGCTTGAGTCATACAGGCCTGAACAGCTCTTTGACGAGGACGGCGCCATTCGTCCTGAGGTTACGTCCTTCATGCCTGCCGGTGAGCTTCGCCTGGGCGCCAATCCCAACGCCAATGGCGGCCTTCTTCGCCAGTCGCTTGACCTGCCCGATGCTCGCGAGTATGAGATCCCCGTGGGCGAGAAGGGCCACGGCTTTGGAGCTACCGAGGCAACCCGCGTACTTGGTGAGTACACGGCCGATCTTATCAACAAGAACCGCTCTGACTTCCGCATTTTTGGTCCGGACGAGACGGCATCAAACCGCCTGCAGCCCTCTTTCCAAGTGACGGACAAGCAGTGGTTTGGCGGCTTTAACGATGACTTTGAAAATGACGAGCACATTTCGCCTGTAGGCAACGTCATCGAACAGCTTTCCGAGCATCAATGCGAAGGTCTGCTCGAAGGCTACGTGCTGACCGGTCGTTATGGTATCTGGTCCAGCTACGAGTCATTCGTACACATTGTGGACTCCATGATTAACCAGCACGCAAAGTGGCTTGAGGCAACGGTCCGCCATATCCCTTGGCGCAAACCCATCTCAGCCGTCAACGTATTGCTTTCCAGCCACGTGTGGCGACAGGATCACAACGGTTTCTCTCACCAGGATCCGGGCTTTGTCGATGTTTTGCTCAACAAGTGCTACAACAATGACCACGTGGTAAACATCTATTACCCAGCCGACGCCAATCTTCTGTTGGCCGTGGGCGAGAAGGCTTACACCTCCACTAACTGCATCAACGCTATTTTCGCAGGCAAGCAGCCCGCGCCAACATGGGTTACCCTTGATGAGGCGCGAGAAGAACTCAAGCGCGGAGCCGTTGAGTGGAAATGGGCTTCTAATGTATCTGAAGGGGAAGACTACGATATCGTCCTTGCATCCTGCGGCGACGTGCCTACCATGGAGCTCCTTGCAGCCCTTGATATGCTGAGCAAACTGGGCATTAAGGCTCGCTTTGTCAATGTGCTTGAACTTCTCAAGATCCAGAATGCGGAGGAGAACGACCAAGCGCTTTCCGATGAGGAGTTCACCAAGCTCTTCTCGGCAGATAAGCCTGTACTCTTTGCATTCCATGCGTATGCAGGCACCATCCATCGTTTGATTTGGAACCGTCCGAACCACGACAACTTCAAGGTTCACGGATATGAAGAGCAGGGTTCTACGACTACGCCGTATGACATGCTCCGCCTGAACCATATGGATCGCTGGGCGCTGGCAGCCGATGCGCTGCGCATGATTGATGCGGACAAGTGGTCCGAGCAGATTGTTGAGTGGGAACAGTTCCGTACCGACGCATTTAACTTTGCCGTCGAGAAGGGCTACGATCACCCGGCGTTTACCGATTGGGTGTGGCCGGATGCGTCGGATGCCGGCGAATCGCTTTCGGCAACCAAGGCAACGGGCGGCGACAACGAGTAGTGACGGATAGATAAGTAAACCAAAGAATTGCTATAGAAAAATAGCATGCTCCTAAGATGGAACATGCTATTTTTTGATTTTTGTGTGAGATGCTGAGGCTCTTTGATTACTTTAGTGCTGGTAAGACAGTGCTGCCGAAAAAACGCCAAGTTGGATCGTCATAATGGCGCTGCCAAAAATGCGCCAAGTTGGAAATGCCGGAACAGCGCTGCCAAACTTGCAGCAAATTGGGCACGATTAACCATACTTGCAGCAAGTATGGTTAATATATACCAAACTTGCAGTAAGTATGGCAATCCAAGCCATACTTGGCGCATTTCTGGCAGCGCTAGGCAGTATGATTATGCCCGCAAGACCTTCTCGCTTTATTGTCGGATCGTTGAAATTGCGTATCAACGGCTGTCTGCAAATCCGCAGGCAGTTGTTCTGCTTCAAGGCTTTATCCTGTTAAGCGCGAGCAACACGCGAAACATAAAAACTACCTGTTATGCAAGTAGTGTCGGTTTCCGTATGCAATATTTCTCAGAGTGTGCAATAATGCTCACCGTGTGAAATAACGAGTGAAAGGCACGTATGACGCAGTCCAGTATGACGCAGCCCATGGAATTGGAAGTCGTTCGTCCGGCGACGCTCCTGCAGCTTGATCGCCGCTCTCTGCGAACACGACTTGCACTCAGACGCGCGCTTGCGGAAGAGATTGACGCAGTCGGCGATCTTTCTCAAGTAACCGTTACGGCAGTTACCGACCGTGCGGGAGTGACGCGCCGTACGTTCTACTCCCATTTTAAAGATATCCCCAATCTGGTTGACCGGGTTGAACAAGATGCGCTTCAAGAGCTTATGCCCTATCTATCAGCGCTTTCCGAGGTCAATCTTGAGCAACTGAAAGATGCACTTGACTCATATAAGCCCTGTCCCGGCTCTGCCGAGCTTCTCGGCGCCATCCGTAAACGCGGCTTCTACCTGCGGCCGCTTCTTGGCAAAGGTGGTGACCCTGCATTTGCCGAGCGTCTTAAGCGGACGGCTCATGAAGCCATCGCAAAGCGCGCCCTTCACGATTTGAACCCGCGCGCCGTTGGGCCGTTCTTTGACTACTACCTGACTTTTGCCATTTCCGCCGAAGTCGGCGTTTTGGTGCGCTGGCTTGTCAGCGGCATGCATGAAAGCGATGAACAGATGGCTGGCCTTATGACCGCACTCATGTTTGTGGCACCGGGCGATCTTTACGGTAAACCAATCAAGTTGGATATCCCCCGTTTTGCTTTAGCAACGTTGGTTCTTGGAGAGAGTAATAATGAATAACGAGAAGATCGAGCTCATACACAATGGAGCGGAGCTTGCTCCTGCGCAACCTGTTGACCTGACTGATGCCCACCTTATGCTTGGCATTGACGTTGGTTCCACTACCGTCAAACTTTCCATCATTGATGAAAACGGCACGTTGCTCTATGCCAACTACGAGCGCCATCACACTGACGTCCGGGCTACGGCTCGAGAGCTTTTTGAAAAGGCTCAACGTGTTATCGGGGATGCCCCTCTATATGCGGCCATTACCGGATCGGGCGGTATGTTGCTTGCCCAATGGCTTGACCTGGAGTTTGTTCAGGAAGTTATCGCGTCAAAGCGTGCGGTTGAGGCTCTTATCCCCAAGACCGACGTGGCCATTGAGCTTGGCGGCGAGGACGCAAAGATCATCTACTTTGACAACGGCATCGAGCAGCGCATGAATGGTACATGCGCCGGTGGTACCGGTGCATTTATCGACCAGATGGCATCTTTGCTCAAAACCGATGCTACCGGTCTGAACGACCTTGCCAAGGATGCAAAGCAGATTTATCCAATAGCGTCTCGTTGCGGCGTGTTTGCAAAATCCGATGTGCAGCCCCTGTTGAACGAGGGTGCGGCACCCGCCGACGTTGCGGCTTCCATCTTTCAGGCCGTCGCAAACCAGACGGTCTCCGGTCTTGCCTGCGGCCATCCCATCCGCGGATACGTTGCCTTCCTTGGCGGTCCTCTGCAATATCTCTCTGAGCTGCGTCGCCGTTTCTATATTACGCTCAACTTGGACGACGAACATATCATCGTGCCCGAGAACGCCCACCTCTTTGTTGCCACGGGAGCAGCCCTTGCCGGAGAGACCGAGCGCTCAACCACGCTTGCCGAGCTTATCGAAGCCCTCGATAACCTTAAGGGAGCCCAGGGATCGGAGGTTGCCCGTCTTGATCCCCTGTTTGCAACGGAGGCCGATTACCGGACCTTTAAGGAGCGGCACAACAAAGAGGTCGTTCCCAAAGGAGATCTCTCCGGCTACCATGGCCGCGTGTTTATCGGCATAGATGCCGGATCCACCACCATGAAAGCCGCAGTTGTGGGCGAGAAGGGCGAGCTGCTCTATACCTGGTACGACAATAACAACGGCGACATCCTCGGCACTGCCCGCAAGATCATGGACTCCATCTACGACGCCATGCCTAAGGATTGCATCATCGGCCACGTGACTACGACGGGATACGGTGAAGGTATCCTGATTGAAGCACTCCGTGCGGATTCCGGCGAGATTGAGACGGTGGCTCATCTGCGTGGTGCCAAAGCGTTCGTGCCCGACGTTGACTTCATTCTTGACATCGGCGGCCAGGACATGAAGTGTTTGCAGGTAAAAGACGGTGTCATTGAGCATATCATGCTAAATGAAGCCTGCTCGGCGGGATGCGGTTCGTTCATCGCGTCCTTTGCGGATTCCATGAAGATGGACGTTCGAGAATTTGCGCAGGTGGCAACCAAGGCGCACATGCCGGTCGACCTTGGATCGCGCTGTACCGTCTTCATGAATTCCCGTGTCAAGCAGGCGCAAAAAGAAGGGGCGACCATCGGCGACGTGGCTGCCGGCCTTTCCTACTCCGTCATCAAAAACGCCCTGTTCAAAGTTATTAAACTCCGCGATTTCAACGAAATCGGCGATCACTGCATCGTACAGGGCGGCACCTTTATGTCAGACGCAACGCTGCGTGCGTTTGAGCTGCTTACCGGCCGCGACGTCATTCGTCCGGACATTGCCGGCACGATGGGTGCGTACGGCGCAGCGCTTCTCGCCCGCGACCGTGCGGGAGCCACGGGAGTCTCAACGCTTTTGGATAAAGAGGCAATCGACAACCTTGAGGTTAAGCTCACCAATACGCACTGTCGCATCTGCCCCAATAGCTGCCTTTTGACGATCAATGATTTTGGCGGCGGACATCGCTTTATTACTGGCAACCGCTGCGAGAAGGGCGCGGGCAGGAAACGCGGCAAGAAAAACGAAGCTCCCAACCTCTTTGCATTCAAGAACAAGCTGCTCTTTGACCGTGGATCGCTGCCAAAGGAGACGGCTCCGCGCGGCACCGTTGGCATTCCGCGTGCGCTCAACATGTACGAGAATTATCCGTTCTGGCATACGTTCTTCACTCAGCTGGGCTTCTCGGTCATTTTGTCGGACCAGACCACCGCAAAGACGTACGACAAGGGCATTGAGTCCATGCCATCGGAGTCGGCGTGCTATCCGGCCAAGCTTTCCCACGGGCACATCATGAACCTGCTGGAAAAAGACCCCGACTTCATCTGGATGCCCTGTATTCGCTGGGAGCGCAAGGAAGACGAGTCCGCGACCAACCATTACAACTGTCCGATTGTCATGAGTTATCCGCAGGCACTCGGCCTCAATGTGGATGAGCTGTCCGCACCGAACGTCGAATACCTGGCACCTTTTATTCCCTACGACAAGAAGTCCGAGCTTAAGCGCCGCTTGTACGAGCTTATTTCCGAACAGCGCGAGAAGGACGCGGCGGCCGGCAAGGGACGTTTCCGCGGAAATCACATTACGCGCGCCGAAATTGATGCGGCGGTTGACGCAGCATGGCAGGCCGACATCGAATTCAAGGACGCTATGCACCGCGCCGGCGACGAGGCTCTTGCGTGGATTGAAGCGCATGACGCACATGGCATCGTGCTTGCAGGCCGTCCGTACCACAACGATCCCGAGATAAACCATGCCATTCCCGAACTCGTGCACTCGTTTGGGTTTGCCGTGCTTACCGAGGACTCGGTGGCGCACAAAATGTTGCCGGAGCGCCCGATTCGTGTGGTTGACCAGTGGATGTTCCACTCACGTCTGTACCGTGCGGCTCGCTTTGTGGCATCCCGCAACGATCTTGACCTCATCCAGCTCTTCTCCTTCGGTTGCGGTCTTGACGCACTGACGACCGACCAGGTTCAGGAGATTTTGGAGGCTTCCGGCAAGATTTACACCATGCTCAAGGTTGACCAGGTCTCCAATCTTGGCGCGGCGCGTATCCGCATCCGTTCGCTCATGGCTGCCCTGAAAGAGCAGCAAGCAGAACTTGAACGTGCTACAGCCGCGGGAGAGATCGAAGAGGTTGCACCCGTCGGTGTGCGTATGGCCGACGGTTCGCTGGAAAAGCTGCGGGATACGGGTTCTTCTCGCTGGAGTGCCTCCGAGGACACGACCGGCGTTGCCGCTGCCTTTGACGGACGGAGTCGCAGGCGAGTACCGGTGTATCGCGACGCAAAGAGCGCTGCGTATGAGAAGGTGCGCTATACCAAAGAAATGCAGGAGAAAGGCTATACCATTCTGGCTCCGCAGATGGCCCCGATTCACTTTGAGCTGGTGGAGGAGCTGCTCAAGGGCGCGGGATATAACGTGGTGCTGCTGCCTTCGGTTGACCAAGGTGCCGTTGACACGGGTCTGCGCTATGTCAACAATGACATCTGCTATCCGTCAATCTTGGTGACCGGTCAGATCATGGAGGCGGTGCTTTCGGGCACATACGATTTGACGCGTACGGCCGTGCTGATTTCCCAAACGGGCGGCGGCTGCCGAGCAACAAACTACATCGCGCTCATCCGTAAGGCGCTGAAGGACGCCGGCCATCCGGAGGTCCCGGTCATTTCCGTCTCCGCGGCCTCAGGCCTTGACGAAGACAATCCTGGCTTCAGACTTTTCAAACCCGAACTTTTGATTCGCGCCGTGTACAGTCTTTTATATGGCGACCTCATCATGCAGCTTTTGTACCGCGTGCGTCCGTATGAAGCCGTGGCAGGGTCGGCAAACGAGCTTTATGACCAGCTCATGGTTGACGCACGCTCACGCATTTGTACCATTAACCGCAAAGGTTTCTATAAGATGTGCCAGCACACCGTGGACGCCTTTGATGCGCTTCCGCTTACGCATGATCGAGAAAAGCCGCGCGTAGGCGTGGTGGGCGAGATTCTGGTCAAATTTCACCCGACCGCCAACAACGAGCTGGTCAAGGTCATTGAAGCAGAAGGATGCGAGGCCAATGTACCGGGGCTTGTGGACTTTTTCCTGTTTGGCATGACCAACGCCATTAATACGAACAAGGAACTTGGCACCAAGCTTAAGAGTCGCATCTCGCATATGGCCGGCATCAAGCTGGTTCAGGGGCTCCGCGGTCCCATCAATACGATGCTGGAAAAGAGCGACCGCTTTGAGCCGTATCCCGACATCTTTGAGCTGGCCAAGAAGGCTGAGCAGATTCTCTCCCTCTGCAATACCATGGGCGAAGGCTGGCTGCTTACAGCCGAGATGTGCGATCTTATCGATACCGGCACGCCCAATATCGTATGCGCACAACCCTTTGCGTGCCTGCCGAACCACGTGGTCGGTAAGGCCGTTATCAAGCGCCTGCGACAAATGCACCCCGAGAGCAACATCGTGGCCGTTGACTATGACCCCGGCGCATCCGAGGTCAACCAGCTCAACCGCATCAAACTTATGATTTCGGTTGCCAAGGAAAACTACAAAAACGGAATTTCCTCAGGCACCGCTTCCAGTCCTGCCGATTTCAGGCTTGAAAACGAGTTTGATCCGGTGACTCATGAGGCAGCCATGCCGTATACGGGTCGCGACCGCTATGGCATGGATTCAATCGTGAATGAAGGCGCAGATCGCTCGAGTTGTGGAGTCGGCCACGGCGCAGGAGCCATTCATCTTTCCGACGAGCAGCTTGCCGCCATTGAACGTGCCAAAGAAAAGGCAGGGGTAAAGTAAGCGTATTACCTGCGCGGACAGAGACATACGGATGGTTTTGAACTGCGTCCCAAAACTTGGACGAATTTAATAAAGAGCTAGGCCACCAAGGACTGATTTCGGAACTCCTCCGGGGTCAGTCCTTTTAGTTTAACCTGACGCCTTTGTGTGTTCCAGTATGTAACATATGCGTCCAAATCTACTTTGAAAGACTCAAAGTTAGGCCACGTTCTTCCTCGGAAGAACTCATCTCTCATTTCATCTTCATCGCTGAATTCAGCATTTCCAAAATTCCTTTTTCCTTGATCAAAGCAATGCCCTGTTCTTCGTCTCCCAGCACAATAATACTGTCCCCGGGATTAATATCAAATATCTGACGGGCTTTGACAGGGATCACAATCTGCCCCTTATCACCAACCTTGACCATTCCGAAAATGTGCTTTCCTTTTGGCGGAACGCCCAGTCCTAGATTATCTTCATTCTTTTTATCATAGGAAATCAGATCGTCTATGGTGACCCCGAAGACATTCGCAAGGTGTTTGCATTTTTCGATATCCGGAAGAGACTCTCCTGTCTCATATTTTGAGAGGGTCTGGCGGGAAACACCGATCATGTCCGCCAGTTCTTCCTGGGAAAAATCATGGTATTTTCTAAGTTCTACTAAATTCTCGGCAAAGCTCATTTCTTTCTCTCTCCTTGGATTCCCAGAACGCACCAGCGGAGTACCGGAATGCGGCTGATGATTTCATATAATACGATTGCACCTGCAAAACCAGCTGCGGCTGTGAGCAGATAGACTACCAGAGGTGCAAGGTTCGGGAGGTATTTTTTCAAGTAGAAGGCAGTCGCTGCGATCGGCAGGTAATGGAATACATAGAGTCCCCAGGACTTTGAGCTCATCCAGCAACTAAAACTGTTTACAAAATTACCCCATTTCTTCATAAAGGCCAGAACGCCCAAAGTACCTAACCATGCAAAAGCGTTACAGCAGAAGGTATCGAGCACTTCATGGTCCGGGTAGGATTTTCCCCAGTAAAGAGTGGTGAATACAAGCCCTGCAATCAGGCCTGCTGCCGTGAACAGGGTCCAGTGCTCTTCCATTCTCTCCATCACAGATTCGTGAGACATGACAAAATATCCGATGAAGAATCCTGTTCCATAAATGCCAAATCGGTATACGACGATGATTGGTGTATTGAGGACCTGGGCGGCTCCGTATATCAGGAAGGTAAAAAGGAAAAGAAGGATACAGTTTGCCTTTTCACCTAGGCGGTAGAGTCTGTCCTTCTCGATCTTACGGACCCAAAGGAGGGCCAAAATCAGGCACCAGAGCAGCTGAATATACCAGAGTGGGCCAATTCCACTAGCCGCCATGATCAGAAAAAGCACCGGCTTCGGAAGGGCTCCCATCTGATCAAAGGCACCGGCAATCTGCATGTTGTAATATCCCAAGATCCACTGAAATACAACAAGTCCTATTGTGGAAGGTACCAGAAGTTTTCGCGTCCTTGCCTTAAAGAAAATCTTCGTATTCTTCCGCTCCAATTCGAATCGGGCTGCCATCCCTGAAACTACAAAAAGCAGCAGCATGAACCAGGGATATACCAAATACAGGAATGTATCCTGGGGCTGAAAATCCCAGAATGGTCCAATGACAGCGTAATCTGTGACACCGTTATACATGTAAATGACATGATAGATAACAACGAGAACTACTGTGATCCAGCGAACATTATCAAGGTATGTCTTTCTCATATTTGTACCACCTTTGCTAGAATAATTAACATTTCTAAGCCAAGTATAAGTTGGTACATTTCCCTAATCCACCAAGTGGCATTTACATTTTATGAGTACTTTGGTTAAATTTCGTGGCGTAAAATTCAACCATTTCGCACTTAATCATTAACATCAGCCTTTCCGGTCCTGATCCAATGTCCCTCCTGTATCGCAGCAAGGGTTGCTACAACACATGCGAATGCTCCACTATAACGTAGGTCGATTCGTGCAAATGTTAGTGGTAAGAGAAAAAGTATCACACCGGTAATCTTATTCATCACGCTGTGCACTGCGGGATATTTTTTTGTTCACCATGAAACCTAAAATGAAGTTGATTATCTTGATTATCGCTACAACAACGATCCAGATGTAGATCCAAAGTGGAAATCTGATTTCAGGTAAGAATTTTATCAGGCAGACCACTACAAAGATTGTATCTGCCATCATATCTATTTTTGCTCCAAGCTGACTTGTGGTACGGGTTCTTCTTGCGATGAAACCATCTAGAAAATCCGTTATTCCTGTGAGTACGTATACGCAATAAAAAGATGCAGACAAGGTTGGACATAACAGCAGGATTAGACTAGAGACTATTCTGCTTATAGTGATTGCGTTTGCCATTCTGATTACCTAAGTGATTTCTTGTAGAATACGGTATCTTCTGACCGATTGTTCTCGACGTAGCCCAACTTTTTATAAAATGCATTTGTTCTGATGTTAGCCAGAGGGGTATCCAATTTGAACTGCGCCCCAAAACTTGGACGAATTTAATAGAGAGCTAGGTCACCAAGGACTGATTTCAGAACTCCTCCAGGTCAGTCCTTTTAGTTTAACCTGACGCCTTTGTGTATTCCAGTACATAACATATGCGTCCAAATCAGCTTTGAAAGACTCAAAGTTAGGCCACGTTCTTCCTCGGAAGAACTCGTCTTTCATATGGCCAAAGATCTGTTCGGTAGCACCGTTGTCTATGTAGTTACCCTTTCTGGATATGCTCTGGACAACTCCTGCATCCTTCAGTCGCCTATACCATGTGCTGTGTTGATACTGCCAACCCATGTCGCTGTGCAAAATCGGAGTTACGCTTTCAGGTATCTTCGCTAAAAGTTGGTCGAGAAGAGCTATTTACTGAACCATATTTGGGCCCCTCGCCGTGCTCCATGCGACAATTTCTTTGCTTCCAAAGTTATAGACAGGAGCAAAGTATGCCTTGCCCCACGACTGCTTAAACTCCGTGACGTCGGTACCCATCTTCTTCCATGGACTATCGGCAGAAAAGTCGCGTCCTATGACGTTTTCAAAGGTCTTACCGACAACACCTTTATAGGAGCTATAGCGGTGATAGTCTGTCTCACGTCGTATCCTACAGTAAATGCCCATCTCACGCATGATTTTAAGAACAGTTTTGTCGGCGATTCTCACTCCCAACTCAGCGCGCAGACACATGGCTACCTGTCTGCGACCGCAGCCGTTTGTAGTACGCGAGAAGATCTCTGCAACCGCGTAGTGTAGCTCTGGGCGTGTCGGCTTTACTGGGTGCGCCAGTGTGTAGTAGTAGTAGGTAGACCTCGAAAGCCCTGAGCACTCCAGTAGATGGCGCAAGGAGTGCCCCTTGGCCCGCAGAGCGCTTACAGCCTCAGCCTTCGCCCCGGTCAGAGCTCGTCTTTCTCGACCAGGGCACGCAATTTTTTAAGTAGGCTACCTCGGTCTCGAGCCTGCGGCAGCGCTCCTCAAGTTTCTGCTCGCGGGTGCGTTTCTGTGGCTTGGACGTAGAACCTTTGGGCCTTCCTTTTGGCTTTGGCTTGAGTGCCTCTGCGCCACCTGTACGATAGAGCCTGCACCAGCGCTTAAGTGGTCCCAGCGACATAATCTTAAACTTGGCCATCGCCTCAGACTTTGTCATGCCGCCCTCAATGACAGCTCTTGCTGCAGCAACCTTTTGTTCGTAGGTGCAGAGAGCCTGCTTGCCATCCATGGTCAGTAGCACCTCGCTTCCAAACGCGTGGTATATATGGTGCCATTCTTTCACAGTTTGGCGTGGAACAGAAAGAGTACTTGCGACTGCACAAGATCCCATACCGGAAGCGAAGAGCTCAGATGCTTTCTTTCTCACCTCAACACCGTACTTTATCCTACAATCCATACGCATAAGAAAGCCTCCCATTTCTCGTGTCCAAGAAATGGGAGGCAGTTCAATCTGCGGCCCCCCTTCTGTTTCAAGCAAATGTGCTGTTGCAGCACGTTGTTGCGACTTGCCGTTGCGGCGGCGTGCAGCTGGAAGCTTAAGCCTTAAGAGCGCGGCCCATAGCGTCAGCCTGAACAATAGCTGCATAGAGCTCGTCAGGAGTGACATCGCCAGCGAGGTTGTGGATGGTCTCACCAGGAACACAAGCAGCTTCAGCAATCTTCTTAATCTGCTCGTCAGTGGTGATGCCAACCTCCTCGAGGGTAGTTGGCAGACCAACCTCAAGGCAGAAGTCCTGGACTTCATCAAACTCCTCTTGAGGAACGCCCTCAAGAACAAGCTGGACTAGAGTACCAAAAGCAACGCAGTTGCCGTGAGGTGCGCTGTGACCACCAAGGGAGGTGAGGCCGTTGTAGAAGGAGTGAGCTGCTGCGCAGTTAACGTTGTCAGCGCCGACACCGCTCATGTAGACGGTTGCTTCGCAGATAGCCTCGAGAGCTGGGGTTACAACGTTGTTCTCGCAAGCCTTAATTGCCTGTGAACCGTAATCGCGAAGAGTAAGGTAGCACTCCTTAGCAACTGCCATACCAACGCGGGTAATGCCGGTTCCCTCAAGGGAAGGAGACTCGGTGCGGATGGATGCGCGGCCCTCAAAGTAGGTGCCCAGTGCATCACCCATGCCTGCTACCAGGAAGGAAACAGGTGCGTTAGCGATGATCTGGGTGTCGACCATAACCGCATCTGGATTCTGTGGGTAGAAGAGGTACTTGTCAAAAGAACCGTCATCGTTGTAAATAACGGAGAGGCCGGTGCATGGAGCGTCAGTAGCTGCAACGGTAGGAAGAATAACGATGCGCTTGCCAGCGTAGTATGCGGTTGCCTTTGCAGTGTCAACAGCGCTGCCGCCGCCGATTGCGACGACTACGTCGATATTGTCCTCCTCGACAATAGCCTTCATGCGGTTAATCTCGCCGTTAGAAGAAATGCCGCCGAAGATTTCGTAGCGACGGTAATAGTCGCCCTTGCCTTCAAAGCTCTGTTCAATCATGTCGTGAGTTGCTTTGTAGCCGCTGTTAGAGCAGACAAACAGGAAGCGTTTCCCCATATAGCCCATCTCTTTTTCGAACTCGAGACAAGCATTTTTGCCCTGAACATACTTCAGTGGCTCACGCATAGCGCGTAACATTTTCATAGGTTCCCCTCTCCAGATACGTTTAGACCTATGTAATTTACGGTAGCACTTTCAAAAGAACATAACTGTAAGGAAAACAATAAGCATTAACTTTTGAAAAGTTTACGTGAACATCTATTCCTAGGGTGCTAAATGCTATTCTTGTAGTGTTGTGGTCTTTGGAGGGCACATGCTTAGCTCTGTCGAAATCAAACCCGATGTCTACTTTGTAGGTGCCTTGGATTGAAACGCTCGCGAGTTCCACGGCTACGCCGCTGAGCGGGGCATTACCTACAACGCATACTTTATCTTGGACGAGAAGGCACGCCATTGACGCCGCCAAGCGTCCATTCTCCGAGGAGCTGGTTGAGCGCATTAAGAGCATTATCGATTCAGCAAAGATCGACGTTTTAATCTGCAACCACATAGAGATGGACCACTCCGGCAGTGTTCCTCACATTCTGGAGCTTGCACCAAACGCTGAGGTCTACGCAGCGCACCTCAGGGCGTCAAGGAGCTCAAGGCTTTCTATGGCGAGAATATCAACGTCAACGGCGTAAAGACGGGCGATACGTTCAACAGTGGTAAGTACACCCTGACCTTCGTACAGATCCCAATGGCCCACTGGCTAGACAACATGGTTACTTATTCCGACTACGATGAGATTCTCTTCTCCAACGATGCGTTTGGTCAGCATTATGCTCCAAGCACTCGCTTTGAAGACGAGTCAGACTATTGCGAGGTTATGAAGCAGACTCGCAAGTACTATGCAAATATTGTTCTTCCTTACGGCCGTCAGGCTGACTCTGCTGTTACTGCAGTTAAGAGTATTGGTCTGGAGAACATCAATATTATTGCTCCAGTTCATCGGCCTCAAAGAGACTCACATTTCCAACGTTATGTATCACTTCTTGGATTTTAAGTATGTCTGCGTCGGTTCGCCTATGCTGAACTCTAAGTTCTTCCTACTGTTTCTTCATTCCTAACCTATATGATTGGCCTTTCTCCGAAGAACGATCACCGTATTGGCTTTGCGTTTGGCTCTTAGGGCTAGGCTCCACTTGGACCAAAGATAATTCAGACTGAGCTCAAGGCAGCAGAGTTTACCATGCCACTGCCCGTTGGATTCCTTCCGACGAAGATCTAGATGCCGTTTGTGCTCAGGCTAAGGATTTGGTTAAGGTTGGTAAACGGCTGTAAGCATGCGTTGCATGCGGCGCGCGGCTTCAAGCGGTTTCACGGTCCGAGCTAGTCGTGGTGAGTACAGGAGGCAGACGACGCGGCAAGTGTGACGTTGCTGCGAACACAAAGCTGTCTGTGTAGATCGCATGAAATGACAGATTAGACCCTCGTATTCATTTCGGATATGAGGGTTTTTACGTGCACCAGAGGATGTCATTGCGGCTTCTCGCTTTGTATATCAAAGTTTTTTCGGTTACTTAACAATGATTTAACACCCCTTCTGTTGTACTGGTTAACACAGGAGAAGGGAGAGCATATGAAATCAAAACTTGCGTGTGTCAGAAATTGTCGCTTTCGATTTGTGCCAATCATGTTTTTGGTTTTGGGTGGCATATTCGTGGTGTACGGAGCCTCTCGAGGTGAGGTTCAGACCGTTTTCACAAAAGCGGTAAGAATTTGCCTTGAGTGTGTGGGTATTGGGTAGGTGCGCCCGTGAATAAGGTATGTACGGGAGCGCGGGCCCTCGGTAAGCGCGTATGGGGGTTTATCAGTAGAAGAGGGGTTGTACAGGCGTGCGCGGCCTTCCTTACCAACCCTCACATTCCCAATTTTATAAAAGGAACCATCTACACCGGCTCGGCAAAGTCGGTTTGCGTACCAGGACTGAATTGTTATTCCTGCCCCGCGGCAACGGGTGCCTGCCCCATAGGAGCGTTCCAGGCGGTCGTGGGATCCTCAAAGTTTAGCTTTTCGTATTACATTACCGGCATTTTGATTTTGATCGGAACCTTGCTGGGTAGGTTTGTCTGCGGTTTTCTTTGTCCGTTTGGCTGGGTACAGGATTTGCTCAACAAGATTCCGTTTCCTAAGAAGTTCAGCACCAAAAAGCTCAAATGGCTGCGGTATGTGAAATATGGCATTTTGATCGTGATGGTTTGGGCGCTTCCGGCATTGCTGCAAAACGCCGTGGGCATGGGAGATCCTTATTTTTGCAAGTACGTATGCCCGCAAGGCATACTTGAGGGAGCAATTCCTCTCTCGCTTGCGGATTCGAGTATCAAAGCGGCGCTTGGCACACTGTTTACGATGAAGTTCAGTATTTTGGCAACGATCGTGCTTTTAAGCATCATGTTTTATCGTCCGTTCTGCAAGTGGATCTGCCCGCTGGGCGCCTTTTATTCACTGTTCAATCGAATTTCCATCTTGCAGTACCGCGTTGATAAAGACGCCTGCATCAAGTGTGGAAAGTGTGCCCGTACCTGCAAGATGGACGTGGATATTACCAAAAACAACGCTTCGCTTGAATGTATCCGGTGTGGAGAATGCATCAAGGCCTGCCCGGTACACGCAATCGATTCCAAGCTTATGCTGATCAATCGCGAGATTGCAAAGTCAGAAAAGGTCGCAAAGGCAAAGACTACGGCGGGCACGAAGGTTGCAGCGGGCACGAAGGCCGCAACGAACGCGAAGACTGCGGCGGATACGACGGCAAAGACCACAGCGAAGGTCGTGCGACACAAGTAAAGATATGAGCCGTCCGGGTGGTCGGAAATCATATAGGAAGTACTACAAATACGTAGGACATGGAGAAGAGAACGTTAGAAAGGAATTTAGTATGAAGAAGTTTGCGATGAAACCTTTGGTGTATGTGTTGGGAGTGCTTATGGTATTTGCCCTGGCTGGCTGTAATGCAAATGCCAAAAAGGACTCGGGAGCGGCTCCGTCAGCTTCAACTTCCGAGCAGCAGCAAACCAGCTCGTCCGACGTCCCACCCGAGGCAGCGTCTAAGATGCACCTGAAAGGCGGAGACACGTTCCCCACGTTTAAGGCAACCGACATTTCTTCCGGAGCAACGTACGACAACGAGACCTTCAAGAAGAATAAGGTTACCGTCTTGTCGTTCTGGTTCAACGGTTGCGCCGGCTGCATAAAGGAAATGCCCATGCTCCAGGAGCTTGCCGATAAGTACAAGGATAAGGGCGTGAACGTTTTAGGCGTAAATGCCGAGGCAGCGTATACCGACGATGCCAAGAAGGAAGCTCAGAATATCCTCACGAAGCAGGGCGTAACATATGGCAATGTCGCTCTTGATCCCAAGAGCGAGGGAGGCAAAGTCATTGAGGGTCTGACGGCATTCCCCACAACAATGGTTATCGACCAGAACGGTAAGCTCGTAGGTGATCCCATTACCGGCGGTGCTGAAAAGCTCGATGGCAGCGAGCTGCAGAAGCGTGTTGAGCAGGCACTCGCTCAGAGTAAGTAACCATGAAACGTGTGTCGTATTGCGACTCGGAATGCCTGCGACACACTCTGTAATCGGTTAGTATGTGGAAGGCTTTGATTGCGCCTGAGTCGGGAACCTGAAAATTCTCGGCTCACGGCGCAATCTTAAAAGCTCCTAAGAGTTTGGGATGATTTGTCAGCCGCGGCATGGTTGAGCCGTCCGTGGTATGGCTGCGGCAAAGCTGCGGCACAAATAATGCGTGCGTGGAGGGAAGATTTGAAGATCCTTGTGGTAGAAGACGAGCGTGAACTCCTTACGTCCATTGGAGAAGGACTTGAGATCGACGGCTATTACGTTGATCTTATCGACAACGGAACGGAAGCGCTTGAAATGGCCCAGATTGAGCAGTACGACCTTATTTTGCTCGATCTCAATCTTCCGGGCGTTGATGGCTTGGATCTTCTGCGCACACTTCGCCGGGAGCATTCGGAAACGAAGGTGCTTATCCTTTCCGCCCGCTCGTCGGTGGCTGACCGTATTGTTGGTTTGGATGCGGGAGCCGATGACTATCTTGTAAAGCCGTTTGCGTTTGGTGAGCTTGAAGCACGTATTCGCAATCTTTTGCGGCGCGAATACACGCACGGAGAGACGTCTCTCGTATCGGGAGAACTCCGACTGGACACGGCATCTCGACAAGTTTTTGCCAAGGATTCCGAGGTCAATCTGACCAAAAAAGAAACGGCAATACTTGAATATCTCATGCGACGCGCAGGCACCGTGGTAAGCAGTGAAGAGTTGCTGTCACACGCATGGGACAGCAACGTAGACCCCTTCAGCAATTCTGTGCGAGTTCATATTTTTTCTGTAAGAAAAAAATTGCGAGAAGTACTTGGGTATGACCCAATTTCTAACAAGGTAGGAGAGGGCTATTACCTCAAGGAGGACAGTGATGATAAAGATGAGTGAGAAGGTTATGAAACCACTGCGGTCGGTTCGGGGACAACTGACGCTTCTGATGGTGGCCCTTCTCGGCTGTTGCTGTGTTATTTTAACGTGGCTTGTATATCGTTCGACAGCGCAGTTGCTTGAAGTTGCGGCGGCAAACTCACTGAGGCAAGGAGGACTCTCCATTGTCTTGGACGTGGCCGGCATTGAGCGCTCAATCTTGTCTGATGCTTTGGTCATTTTGGTTTTCGTAATCATTGCGGGGAGCTGCGCCGCTTACCTTTTGGCGGGTCATTACACTAAGCCGATCAAGCAACTTTCCTCTCATATGCGTGAGCTTGCTCCGGACAGCCTTTCTCGCCCCATTGAGGTCGAGAGCGGTGGCGAAGAGATCCAAGAGCTGGTTAAGTCGTTTAATCAAATGACCGGCCAGTTGAGTGAAGCATTTGCAATGCAGAGTCGTTTTTCGGTGAGCGCGGCTCATGAGCTGAGAACGCCGCTTGCGGTGCTTCGCACGAGGCTTGACGTATTCAAGAAGAAAGAGCGTGAGCAGAAAGAATATGACGAGCTTGTGCAAACGATGGAAACGTATGTGGATCGGCTTTCTTCTCTTATTTCCAATCTTTTGGAGCTTACCGAGACGGGAGAGCTGCCGGAAGTCGAAGACGTTTCGCTTGATTCGGTAATCAAAACGGTAGTGAAGGATCTTGAGCCGGTCGCCCATGAGCATGAGGTTAAAATCCATACTGATATAGAGCCGCTCACCGTGCGAGGAAACGGCAGTCTTTTATATCGTGCCCTTTACAACCTGGTGGAAAATGCCATTCGCTATAACGAAAAAGAAGGATCGATAACCATTGACCTGAAAAACCAGGATATGGCAGGCATGGTAAAAATTGCGGATACGGGGGTAGGCATTGCTCCCGAGGCACGAGAGCTTATATTTGAGCCGTTCTATCGGGTAAATAAGTCCCGCTCACGGGAGTTTGGTGGCGCAGGTATCGGTCTTTCTCTTGTGAAAGCCATTTTGAAACGGCATGGCGCTTTCATTGCGATAGATGCGAATGAGCCGCAAGGATCGGTGTTTACCATTACGTTCCCGAAGGACGGTTCTGCCGATGGAGAGAAGTCCGTGGGCGCAGAGGAAACACCCGTGGACGTGGAGGATGTATCCGCGGAAGTTGCAGAGAATCCGTCTGCGGAAGTTGCGGAATCTGCGGAGACAGACGAGCAGTCCGTTGAGCAAAACTAGGGTTCAAGCGGGTAGACGGAAGCGCTCGATACATCAAAGTTTGAACGAATTCGTAGCTTGTTCTCTACGGGGAACCAACGGGTAGAAAAGACTTCCATGCCGTCATTGGCGTAGACTTCAACGCAGCTTGCATCAACAACAATACGAATATTGCGCAGGGTTTCAAGGCGGATAAATCGTTCGCTTCTGCCGGCTGCTGCCTCTTTTCCTGCGGCGGTATCGGCAAAATGAATGCCAAACGTTCCGTGTTCAAAAGAGACGGCAAGTACTTCATTGAGCATAAGGCGACCTGCGGTTGTACGGATATCCGTAAGCTCAATGTCAGCGAGAAGTTCGTTTAATTCAAGAGTGGTGTCGTTTTGGAGAGGCAGGGCTGCTTTCCGGCGTTCTTTCAGTTCTCGGACGGGAACCTGGTGCAGCGTGCCCTTCTTGTCCGCATAAATCTCACGAGGGAGTGTCATAACATGGCAGCGATCCATACCTTCAGGAGCGCTTGTGTAGCTCGCATCAAATGTGCCCATCCAGCCAATGGAGATGGTGCGGCCGCGTCCATCCTCAAAGATCTGAGGCGCATAAAAATCAAAGCCGCAGTCCCATTCGGTAAAGCTGTCAACGTTGACAGCTGTGGCATCGATGATCTTCTCGCCTTGTGGAAGAGGGAAGTATCCCGCCTGCCACATGTTATGCCAGCGGAATGTTTTTGAAGGAAGACCCTGGGGACACACCGCGAGAAATTCATAGCCGCCCAAACGGCAAAGATTGGGACATTCCCACATGTATCCAAAGGGGTGTGGGTTTCCTTTTGCGTCCACGGGTCGGATGGTGGTGCGCAGTTTCCAGCTTTCTCCGGAGTCGTTAGAGTCGTACACCAAAACACAACCAAAGTCGCCGCGCTCATCAATGTTTGGCGTGTCATTTACTCCGCGCTCACGGGCGCCCAGCAACATGTGAAGGGCACCGTCCTGTTCCCAGACCTTGGGATCTCTGACGTGTAAGGTGCAGGTTTGGGGATAGTCGCTATTGCGCAAGAGGACCTTTTTTTCGGAGAAATGTACGCCGTCTTCGCTGGTGACCATAATTTCGTTGGCTTCTCTGCCTTCGTCGATTCGCTCGTCTATCGTGGTGTCGACGACATTACCCGTATAGAAGACCCGCATGAGATCTTCGCCGTCAGAAGATGCGCCGTGGTCAATCCATGCCGAGCCGGAGAACACACCGTTTTGGTCCTCATTAATATCAGGGGAGAGCGCAATGCCTTGATCGCTCCAGTGTAAGAGATCCTTACTGGTGCAGTGTCCCCAGTGTTTGAGTTCGTCTTTGGGCCATTCGGGAGCGTATTGGTAGAAGGCATGGTAGAAGCCATTGAACTCGCAAAGACCGTTGGGGTCATTGAGCCAACCGTTGCGAGGTTGAAGATGCAGGCGCGGGTTCCAAAACGATGTGGACATCATGCTCCTTTGATGGTGACGGTATGCCGAACACAGCATATTAGCGAATATTGCACCGCATGTAATGCGCATATAATTTTTGCACAAAAGTGCCACGACACACCCTGTGTATCGTGGCACTTCTCGCTTACAAATCTAAAAATCAACAATTTTTGAACTGATAGCCGCCCATTTCATATCCGCCGTGGTGTGCCGAGAAGGTCGACGTTACATGGAGGGTGTCAATATCCATGGGGAACCAGCGGGTGGTGAGAGTGACTTCTCCGCCATTAACAAACAGCTCGACGACGGACGTGTCAACCATGAGACGGATGTCTTCGATCTTTCCCGCCGAAAGCGCTGAGAGCGGAAGGCGTCGCAGCGTGCGGAAACGACCTGCAGGTCCTAAAAACACGAGCTCAGCCGTATCTCCATGTACGACGAACTCAAGATCCGCGTTCAGCAGGAGGCGACCTTCGCCTTGAATGTTTTCGATACGAACGTCGCAGGTTCCGCCGGCAAATGAAGCGCCGCAGGCACCGTCCATCGTAAACATGTCGTAGCTGGAAGAGCCCACAAAGCCGGAGGCTCCATGCGCGGCTTCCGCGGTAAAGGAGACGGCTTTGCCATGGAGTGCATCCATCTCTTCCACGGGCCATTGGCATACGCGACCGGCCTCGTTGAGCGAAAGTACACGCGGCATAGTGACGGTGTGAGCCCATTCACGTGTGGGAACGTCATACTGAAATTCAATGTCAGGTACGCCAACCCAGCCGATCAGCAATGAGCGTCCTTTTTCATCCGTAAAGACTTGCGGCGCGTAGAAATCAAAGCCATAGTCAAGTTCAATGAAGGTACGCTCATCAATGCAGCGATACGGGGACTTTGCATCCATGAGGCTCTTGTCGCCCGCCATAAGGTCAATGAGCTTTCCTTCGAGGGCAAAGTATCCTGAGTTGTGGATGTTTTGGAAACGCAGATCCTCTTTTGATTTGCCTTGCGGGCAGACAAAAAGGAATTCGCGTCCGTCAAGCTGAACTAAATTCGGGCACTCCCACATATAGCCAAAGGCCTCTTTGGAGAGAGACGTGCAGCTGCCTTCCATCGTCCACGCATGACCATCGTCGGAGCGGTACAGCAACACGCAGCCGTGGTCATCCATGGTGCGGGCACCCAAGAGCATGTGGAGCGCACCGTCTTGTTCCCAGACTTTGGGATCGCGGACGTGGTTTGAACAGTAGGCGGGATAGCCGGCATTGCCAAGCACCAGCTCCTTTGGGCCAAAGTTCAGACCGTCTTCGGTGACGGTGAGGGTTTCGTTGGCACGACGGCCGGAATAATCGTAGTCGTGGTCGCCTTCCTCAAGGAAGTTGCCCGTGTAGTAGCACCACATTTTGCCGCCTTTGATAAGCGCGCTGCCGGAGTATGATCCGTTCGCATCAAGCTCGCAATCAGGCATAATGGCGCCACCGCGGAATGTCCAGGTAATGAGATCGGGACTTGTCCAGTGTCCCCAGCCGTGACCGCGTTTGGGCCAGCGGGGGACATACTGATGAAAGACGTGGTAGAGACCCTTAAAATAGCAGAGTCCGTTTGGATCGGTTATATTGCCGTTTGGTGCTTGCAGGTGATATTTCAAGCGCCAATTATGCTTTGCGTCAAGGTTAATGAGCATTGCCATACCGACATCTCTCTTTTCTCTACAAGAAAAAGGTTTTAGGAAAGAACGCTTTAAACAGCTTTCTGGCAGAACATGTTAGGAAAGAACGCTTTCGACTTCATCAAGAGTAGGCATTGCAGGAATGCCTCCGCGCCTTCTGACACACAACGATGCCACGGCGTTTCCAAACCGCGCACACGTCTTAACATCTTCAAGCGAAATGTCTGCGACATCAGCTCCACTGTCCAAGAGCGCACACAAGAAACCGCCCCAAAATGAATCGCCTGCCCCGGTGGTGTCAACCGCCTCAACGGTGAAAGCGGGAACCATCGCAACACCCTCTTTGGTGGCCACGAGTACTCCTTCTCCACCGAGCGTTACGCAGGCCACCTTCACCCCCTTGGCGAGAAGTGCCTCAGCAGCTTGAGCAGGGTCATCATGCCCGGTGAGCAAAGTGGTTTCTTCCTCGTTAATCTTAACGAGGTCCATGTATTCGACAATGGATTGCATCTGTACGCTTGCCACCTCCGGATTGTCCCAGAGGCTTGCGCGGTAATTTGGATCGTACGAAAGGATACAACCGGCGTTTTTTGCCGCTTTCAGGGCGGCAATGGTGGCGCTGCGCGCGGGTTCATCGGTGAGGGAGAGCGACCCTACGTGAAACACGCGGCTCTTCTCGATAATGTCCGTGCGAATTTCTTCCGGAGCTAGACGCGTGTCCGCGCCCGGTTTACGTGCAAAGGAAAACGTTCGCTCACCCTCTTCGGACAGCGCCACAAATGCGAGAGTGGTGAAGTAGTTGGGGTCGGTAATAAGGCCGTCACAGTTGACGTCGGTGGTTACAAGAGTGGCGCGAAGAAAATCTCCGTGCATGTCGGCTCCTACTTTGCCGATAAACGCCGTGCTCTTGCCAAGACGCTCAAGCGCCACCAGTACGTTTGCAGGTGCACCTCCGGGATTGCGTTCAAAGAGCTTCTGGCCGGCCGGAGAGATACCCGCGTCGGTGAAGTCAATAAGCAACTCGCCCAAAGCTGTGACAGAAAACATAAATGATCCCTTTGCCCTTCAGTTATGAAACGACCGGTCAGTGAGTTATGAAACGCTGATGAGCGTATCTCCTGCCTTGACGTCGGATCCCGTTTGACCTTCCACGGAGGCATAATCGTCGGTGTTGGTGATGACGACCATGGTTGTGGTTGGCAGATTGGCTGCCTTGATGGTGCCAAGGTCCACGTCCATAAGCAGCGCACCCTTCTTGACCTTATCGCCGGCTGCGCATTTGACGGTAAACGGAGCGCCCTTAAGCGTAACGGTGTCAATGCCGATGTGAATGAGCACTTCCGTACCACTGTCGGAGAGCAAGCCGATGGCGTGTCCGGTTTCGGCGACCATGGTGATCGAGCCGTCAACGGGCGAGAAGACCTTGCCTTCGGTAGGTTCAATGGCGGCTCCTTTACCCATGGCTTCGGAGGCAAAGACGGGGTCGGAAACTTCTGTCATGGCGATGGCCTTGCCGGACATGGGCGCGGCAATCGTGTCGGCACCTGCAGACGGAACGACGCCCTGGTTGCTTTCGGCGACCGAAGTGGCAACGGCAGCGGTTTGCTTTGCCGTTGCGGCTGTTGCGGCAACGACCTTCTCGATGTTGGGTTTTTGCTCTTCTTTGGTCTGAGTGATATCTTCTGCGTCCTTGTAAAGGGTCCAGGTAATTGCAAACGCTATGGCCGCGGCCACAAGAATGCAGATGGCGTATGCCACAGAGTGTCCCGTAGTGATGAGGAAGCCAAAGATGCCCGTGATGCCGTACGCGATGGAAACAACGCCGAGAATGGAGACAAGTGCGCCACCAACGGCTCCGCCAATCATGGCGGCGATAAACGGCTTCATGCTGGGGAGGTTGACACCGTAGATGGCCGGCTCAGTGATGCCGAGGAAGCCGGAGATGCCGGAAGGAAGCGCAAGCTCCTTTTTCTTCATGCTGCGGGTCTTTACAAAGACCGCGAGGCAGGCGGCACCCTGCGCCACGTTGCAGCAGGAGATAATGGGATTGAAGTTGTCGATTCCGGTATTGGCAATGAGAGTTGCCTCAAGAGCATTGAACATGTGATGTACGCCAAGAACAACGGTTGCGGGATAGATGGCACCGACCAATGCTCCGCCGAGGCCAAAGGGTATGGCCAGCAGGAACTGGAAGCCGATCATGACACCGTTTTCAATCCAAGAGAAGAGTGGGCCGATAACCGTGAGAGTGAGGACGCCGGTTACCAGTACGGTAACAAGAGGGGTTACAAAGAGATCGAGCATATCGGGTACATGCTTGTGGAGCCATTTCTCCAGCATACACATGATGAAGACTGCAATGACCACGGGGATAACGTGTCCCTGGTACCCTTGCAGAGTAACGTTATAGAAGCCGAAGAGCTGCACCTGCGGAATGCCGCCTGCTGCCATGATGGCGCTTGCGGTGGCATGGGCCGCATCTACGGCGGTGCCGGTTGCCGAGGAGAGCCATTGTGCCGCCGACTGCGATCCAACGATTTGGTACGCGGTATCGCCAAGCTGTTGCACGGCTCCGGGGATGCTCCAGGCATTCATAAGAGCCGTGTGGTTCATGATCATGCCTATAACGCCGCCGAGGAACTCGTTACCTCCAAAGACGCGGGCGGCAGAGAAGCCGATGAGAATCTGGAGAAATACGAAGGATGCGTTTGAGAACGTATGGATAAGAATGTACCAGCTGTTTGTTTCAAGGGCGCCACCCATGGCATTGTTGATGCCTTCGGTGAGACCCATGAGAAGTCCGGATGCAACGATAGCGGGGATGATGGGAACAAAGACGTCACCCAAGGACTTAACGGCACGTTGGAATGGATTTGCCTTTGCCATGGCCGCTTCTTTGGCGGTGTCTTTTGATGAAGCGGAAATGTGTCCCTGTGCTACAAACTCATCAAAGACCTTATTGACGGTGCCGGTTCCATAAATAACCTGGAGCTGACCTGCCGCTTGAAAGCTGCCTTTAGCTCCGACAGCGTTATCGACGGCTTCCTTGTTTACCTTTGAATCGTCTGCGACAACAAGGCGAAGACGGGTTGCACAGTGAGCGGCAGAAACGATGTTGTCTGCTCCGCCGACCGCCTCCAAGATTTGCCGTGCCGCCTCTGCGTGATCAAGTGCCATGCGAGCCTCCTTGGTTGAACAATATATGGAATCGTTCCCATAGTTAAAATATAACAAATACTAAGCGTTTTTCATAGTACTTTCTTATATTTATGAAATCGTTCTCATATCGGAAATCAATATGATAAAAGCTTTGATAGCCCACCGAAACAGATGCCTGCAAAGAGGGCTATATGTGGGCGCACTTTAACGAGTCGAATTTCGCAAAAGAAGTTCATATCCCATTCGGATATCGCGGACAATCGTGTCTTCTTTGTCCATGGCACCAATGAGCATCTTGGCGGCTTCCATGCCGGAGGTCTTGTAGTGGTGATGTATGGTGGTAAGCGACGGAGTAATGACCTTGGAGAGATCGGAGTCTCCAACGCCGGTGACCTGTACGTCTTCGGGAACGCTTCGTCCAAATTCTCTGAGGCACGTAATGGCGCCAAAGGCGATTGAATCGCTTGCGCAGACGATGGTGTCCACTTCGGGGTAGACATCAAGCAATCGTTCGCAGGCGAGATAGGCTGCGTCAACGGAGAAATCCGATTCCATCTGTGCTTTTTTGGGCACTTCAAGGTTCTTCTCGGCGCACGCATCCAAGAACCCCGTGTGCCTGCTTTGACCTGCTGCGATATCGAGTTCGGTAACTCCAATGTAGGCAGGCTTGGTTCCGCGGTTGAGTATATGGGAGGTAATTTCACGTACGGCGTGGTAGTCATCGTGATACACACAGGAAAATCCGTCGAACGCCTGTCCAAGGACAATCAGCGGAATCCGGAGATTCTTCAAGGCGCGCTCGTGCTCCGGTGTCAGAATGGTTCCAACCAAAATAATGCCGTCAACACGATCTTTTTCGGTAAAAACACGCAGGTAATCAATCTCTTTGTTTTCGCGATTATCGGTATTTGCCAAAAGCATCTGATACTGGGATTCGTTGAACACCGAGGAGAGGCCGGCGACCATACGGGATACCGATGCCGAGTTAATTTTCGGAATGATGACCCCAATGAGATTCGTCTTTCCGGTACGGAGGATCTTTGCTTGTCGGGAGGGGATGTAGCCGGTTTCTTTTATGACGCGTGCAATGGCACGGCGCTTCTCGTCAGAGACATATCCGTCGTTGAGGTAGCGTGATACGGTAGCGCGAGAAACTCCTGCTAGTTTTGCTACGGTAGTGATGTCCATATATCCTCACAAACAATGCGGCTGCGTAGGGCAGTAAGACGTGCCGGTTTGGTATGTCTTTAGTATATAGTGAAGTGGCAACAGAGATGAATGGAGACCATATGCCTGAATACGAATCCAAACCACTGCCCGATGTCGTAGAGCGCTTTATGCGCTACGTGCAGATTGACTCACAGTCCGATCCCGAGCATGACGACGTTACTCCCTCAACGCCTCGCCAGCATGGGATGGCCCGTTACCTGGGAGAAGAGCTTACGTCGCTCGGTTGTACGGATGTTACCGTTGACGAGCACGCATATGTAACGGGAACGTTTCCCGCGTCGCCGGACGCTCAAAGTGCGCCTGCACTGATGCTCTGCTCGCACCTTGATTCCGTGATTGACGCACCCGCTGCGGGCATCAAGCCCCATATCGTCCACTACGAGGGTGGTAATTTGGTAGCAGGGGTTGTTGCGGGCGAGAAGATCGAAACCACCCCGGAGCAGGTTCCTGACCTGGAGAAGTTCGTTGGCATGGACATCGTTTGCTCTGACGGAAGCACGTTGCTTTCAGCCGACGATAAAGCGGGCGTGGCTGAAATCTGCGCGTTACTCAAGCGTCTGTCCGACAATCCTGAGCTCAAGCACCCAACGCTCAAAATTGCCTTTGTTCCGGACGAGGAGATTGGCCACGGCGCAGCTCTGCTCGACCTTGAAAAGCTTGGTGCGGCATACGGCTATACGGTAGACGGCGAGGCACTCGGCGAGTTCAATTATGAGTGCTTTACGGCATCGCAGGCAGACATCACGTTTACGGGTGTGATGGTGCATCCGGGTAGTGCCAAGGACGTTATGGTCAACGCCATTACCGTGGCATCCGAGTTCCAGCAGATGGTGCCCGCCTTTGAGCGCCCCGAACACACCGAGGGTCGCGAGGGCTTCTACCACCCCATCAACGTCGAGGGATCTGCCTCTGAGGTCAAGCTCTCCTACATCATCCGCGATTTTGACTCGGATATTTTTGATCGCCGCGAGCAGACCCTACGTGATATCGCCGCCTTCCTCAATACACGATATGGCGAGAATACCGTGCGTATTGAGATTCATCAGCAGTATCGCAACATGGCGGAGAAGTTCAAGGGATACGAGTTCCTTATCGACTATGCACTTGCGGCAAATCGCGAGGTAGGCATTGAGCCGAATCCCGTACCCGCACGCGGAGGAACCGACGGAGCGCAGCTGACGTTCCGCGGACTGCCCTGTCCCAATATTGCGACGGGCGGCTATAATGCACATTCCATCCGCGAGTTTATTCCGGTTCCGAGTATGGAGGTTACCGTCGATCTGCTGGTGGCGCTGGTGGCTAAATTTGCTGACCGTGCCGACTGCCAGGGTTAGTCAAGACAACCTTGCTTTAAGGGCATCTTTCTACGAACGGTAGTAATTTAGCCGTGAGCGTTATGAAGATGTCATTCACAGCGTATTATGTACCGTTCACGCCCTCGTTCTTCCTGTTCAAACATGGAGGAGCGAGGGTGTAGCATAATTTCAGTAAGTGTTTGTTCTTTTTTTCAACAAACGGGTAGACTGATTAACAAAAGGTAACTACCCCTGAGAAGAGAAAGGAAGCGTTGCCGTGCAAACCATAATTCTTGCGCTTGTCATCATTGCAGCACCAATTGTGGCCGCACTTATGGAACGGGTGAGCAACGCGGGCCTTTCGGAGAGGCGACATAGCCATCACGATACCTATGTCGTCCCTGCATCTCTTACAAGGTCACTTGTTATTGACATGGCGCTTATGGCCATCATGGGCATTTCGCTCGGGGCTTTTTGTACCTGGGGAGTTTTTTCAGCGGATCCGTTTGTGGTTATGGCGTTTTTTGCAAGTTTTACGATGGTTATGTTTGTGGCGTGGTTTTTGTTGTCCCGCTATAAAGTCCAACTTTTTGACGAAGAAATGATTGTCACTCCGTTTGTTGGTCCGGATATTACCGTGCAGTATTCAAACATCGAGCATATGGAATGGTCGGGAGCCCGTAAGGGTGCCGGGTTCAGGAATCTGTCAATCTGGATTGACAACGAACCGGTAACCACTCTGTCGGGAATCATTGGTTTAGATCAGGTGCTTCTACGCATCGATCGTTTTGATGTTTTGGCGCATGGGTCTACACTTTAGGTGCTCATGCCGTTTGTGTGTTTATGCCAAAGGGGTTACCAGTGATTAAGCTTGTTCTTTCTGATATGGATAATACGCTCATTCCATTTGGCAACAGGCATCCGTCTGCGCGTACAAGAGCAGCGATTCATGATCTTCTCGATACCGGAGTACTTTTTGGCCCCGACACAGGACGCGACTACGTTGAGCTCATGCGCTTTTTTGCCATGGACGAGACTTGCTTTCAGACGGGCATCATTTCAACCGGCAAGCGCATTCGCGTGCGGGGAACCTACGTTTCGCAGACAATCATTCCGCACGACGTGTTATGCGGAGTGCACCGGGCACTGCTCGATGAGGCTGATAAGTTCTTGGTGTGTTATCCCCTTGAGACCAATCTTTTGAACCCCGCGTATGCCATCGGAGACATCAATCCGGATGACCTGGCTTTTTGCGAGAAGCGCTTCACGTTTAACGGCGCCATTGTGCCTGAGGTTCCCGACATTGATTTTGTAGCCGCAACCATTGCGTGCATGGGTGGTCCAAAAGAGATGGAACGAACACGTCGGATTATTGCTCAGGCGTGCCCTGCCATTGATCTGGTGAGCCCGGTACCAAATTGGTTCGACGTTTTACCGAAAGGCGTTTCCAAGGCGTCCGGCCTAGAAGTTCTTCTCAAGGCAACCGGCTTCAGCTACGATGAAGTTGTTATTTTTGGTGACGCCGAGAATGATCTTGAGATCCTCAAAAAAGTTCCGTACTCGGTTGCGGTTGCCAATGCAACGCCGGAGGTGCTCCGTACCGCAAATTACGTGGTAGGAGCTTCAGAAGATGACGGCGTTGCGTGCGCGCTTGAGGAGATTACTCGTGCCACCAAGGCAGGGGAGATGCCTCGATTTTTGATGGGGGAGTAAAAATGATTAGGCTCATTGCATCAGACATGGACGGTACGCTTCTTGACGAGTATGGAAATGTCCCGCCCGAGACGTTTGAACTCATTCATGCACTTCGCGAGAAGGGCATCCACTTTGTGGCTTCGTCCGGTCGCCGCTACGATACTTTGCGCTGGATGTTTGAGCCGGTTGCCCATGAGATAGATTACGTTGCATCGCTTGGCACGCAGGTGTACGCCGATGATGTCGTGCTCGATCGTGAGGTGTTTTCCACGGCCGCCATCAAGAAGCTCTTTGAATTCTCCCAGGAATTTGATTGCGTGCATCTTGTGGTATATGACCGCGATCACACCTATCTTCTAGATGACTATTCCGCATTCGTTCGCGAGCTTGACAAAGATCTTCCAAATGCGGAGCGTGTGTTTGATCCCCCCTCTCCGGATGTCAGTATCATTAAGGCTGCGGTTTGCTGTGATACTCGTGTTAAATCGATGGACATGGCCATGATTCTCGAGCGCGAGCTTGGAGAGCGTTTCTCGTTTATGCCATCGGGCGATACGTGGATTGACGTGGTACCACGCGGGGTCAACAAGGCAACGGGTCTTGAGCAGATCCGGCAATACTATGGTTTTAAGCGAGACGAAATTCTCGCCTTCGGTGACTCCATGAACGACTACGCTATGCTTCGCTATGCGGGAACTGCGGTTGTTATGGAAAATGCACGTTATGCGCTCAAGCAAATTGCTTCGCGCGTGATCGGCTCCAATACCACGCAGGCCGTACAGGCAGAGATGAAGAAGATGCTTGAGAGCCTGCAGTAATATCGCTTCTAAAATTTCATGAGATATCGGTAATCGGTTTCTTTGAGCCGGTTACCGATTTTTGGGCATCGATTTTTTCCTCAAAATCTAAATGACGGGTTTACGCTGTGGTTTTTCGCTATACTAAACCATGAATTATTAGCGCTATAGAGAATAACGTATCTATACAGAAGAGGAGTCAATATATGAAGGAAGATCACAAGACATCACGTCTGGTTCTTTCGGGTTTGCTTTCACTCTCGCTGGCTACCACATCGTTTCCGGCAGTAGCGCTTGGCGAGCAGACCGGCGTAGCAGAAACATCTGCCGCAACGGCACCCGCCGCAAGTTCGACGACGGAGGGTGCTTCCGCACCTTCCGCATCGGCATCGACGGAGGGAGGATCCGCAACGGAGACTTCTCCAAGTGCGGGCACGGAGTCTACGGGCACCCAAGAGGCTCCTACGGCTTCCGAAACACCGACGGCCACATCTACGACACCTGCAGATCCTGCGGCTCCGGCTCTTACGATGCTTGCCGTTCGTTCTCCGCTTGCGGCAACCGAGCTTTACGTTAATTCCGCAACCGGCGCGGATACCAACGACGGTTCCTCTGCGGCGCAGGCATTCAAGACCATCGAGAAGGCCGTTACCGCCGCAAACGCAAGTCCTTCGGTGACTGCCATTCACGTTCAGGGTGACTTTACGCTGTCTTCCCGTCAGACGCTTACCAACGTTACGCTGAACTTCTCGGGTGATACCAACATCAAGGCCGTCAACGGTGCCGGCTTTGATCTTAAGGGCACGTCAAAGGTGAATGCGTCCGGCGCAACCGTTACCTTCGACGCTCCCAACGATGGCTACACCTTCCGTCTGTATGATTCCGCGGAGATCAATGACGGTCATTTTGTTTTCAAGTATGGCAACAACGGCTTTGCCTTCCATATGCCCGCCGGCAGCAACGGTGCGCTCAAAGGTTCCTCTCGCGGTGCCCTTTCCATGGACATCACAAACGGCATGTTCATGAACAATTCCCAGGGCAACATTATTGAGAATGCCAAGATTGACCAGCGCTATACCGGCAGCAAGTGGCAGCTTTACGAATGGAACGGCTTCAAGCTTGTGAACTCCGATCTCAGTGCAATTCGCCTTCCGTTCTACTTCAAGTCGCCCTTCTCCATGGATAACTCCACGTTTACCATCGATGCAAACGGTGTAAAGTGGCAGACCGGCTTGGCCATTCCTTCCGATGCTACTCCCGGAGAGATACTCATTACCAATAACTCCAAGCTTACCGTCAAGAATGCCAATGGCCATTGGCGCTCAAAGGGCATTACGATCGGTCAGTCGGGTGTAACCTTCCGCGTGAACAACGGCTCTGTCGTTGATGCATCGTCCGATACAAACGGCGGTCTTAATGTCAATGCGGGAACCGCCATCTTTGAGGACGGCGGAACCTTCCACGGTCAGGACAACTCCGGCGCTCAGGCGGGCGCACAAGCGGGTGCGCACCTCATTTTCAAGGGCGATTCACTCTTTGACACGCTTGCCGGCGAGGAGCAGGACAACGGCCTTGGACAGTCCACCGGCGGATATGTGGTCATGGGCGGTACGCACCGCGTCAAGTACGACGACACGTATCAAAGCGGTAAAGCCATTCCTACGACCGATGCCGACCACGGCAACGAGAAGCTCATGCTCTTTACCCTTACCGACACGTCAAAGACCGAGCTCACCGCAAAGCCCCTGACGGGCGGCGACTACACCTACAAGGTAAAGAACGCTTCTGCGGACGGCAAAAAGCACGTTTGGATGCCGTTTGCCAAGGTTTCCGTAACGCTCAACAACAATAACGCCACCTTTGCCGACGGTACGCGTGCCGACAAGAACACCGTTGTCATGCGCGGCAACAAGATTGACGACGCAACGCCGGAGAAGTCCGGCTATGATGACGTTACGTCCGGCACTTTTGCGGCTCCCACTGACCCCAATGGTATAACGTTCCTTGGTTGGTTCTATAAGGATTCCAACAATGTCGAGAAGCCCTTCTCGGCTGATGCGGCCATTGATGCGGATACGACGGTTTATGCCAAGTGGGACGCCCACACCATCGTCTACGATAACGGCAACGGCGTAACCTACACTCAAAACATCAAGGCCACCGAGGCGAGCGGAGCGCTCCAGAGCTACGACGACGTGGTGACCAACAAGCCTGAGTTCAAAGTTCCTGGCAAGACCTTTACCGGCTGGACCGTGACGCATGAAGACGGCTCTGTCTACGACGTTGCCGGCAAGCTTTTCCAGGCAAACGATTCCGTAACCTTTGGTAGCCAGGAGAAGGTTCTCCATGCCAAGGCAAACTACACGCAGGACGAGTACACGGTGCGCTTCTCGGCAAACGGCGGTACGTTTGCGGATGCAAGCGTCTTTAAGCAGCACCCCGAGCTCTTTGATATCTCCACTGATGAGCTGGGTGGCGAAGTTGCCACCGTCAAGCAGAAGGCTCTGTATGACCAGAAGCTCTCCGCACTTCTCGACAAGACTATCCGTGAGCAGCTCTCTCCCGACGGTATCGCAACGCGCATGGGCTTTATCCCCGGTGATCGTCTGATGTGGTATGACACGCCGCTCTTCAACACCGGCGGATACAACTTCAAGGATCATACGAGCTGGTTCTGGACTACGCCTGGCGCTGATCCGGCAATCCAGAAAGACATGACGTTCTACCTCAAGTGGACCGAGGACCCAACGGTTCAGAAGGTTGAAGCAACGCTTGATCTTCCTTCCGATCTCTACGGTCCAAGCCAGGCGGATTCGCCCAATCCCTTTATGGTGGACGCCGATGGTTACAAGACCTTCTCGCTGACCGGCCTTATCAACATGAAGTCCGTCCAGGAGAAGATGCAGGAGATTGAGAACCTGTATCCAAACGATGCGGCACATCCCGAAAACATCAAGCTTTCCGGCACACAGTGCACCTTCAAGGCAGAGCTGACGCTTCCCGATGGTGTGACGGTTCCCGAGAACGCTTCCGCAAGCGTTGAGGGCCTTGGCGACAAGTTCGAGGTCAAAGAGACCAAGGTCGAGGGACAGAAAGTAACCGTGACCTTTGCGCTCAAGGGTGGCGACATTCACAATTACGCCGAGCTCAAGGCAGCCGTTGACTCCATGGGCGATGCCAATGGCGACGTCAAGGCAATCGTTGACGGGTTCAAGCTTGACCCCGACAAGGTTTCCAACGGCGATGAGCTTACGGCCGTAGGCAAGGTGTCGGGTACCTTTACGTCCTTTGCCCAGAACCCTGCCGGCACCACGAAGTTCTTTAACTTCACGTGGAACGGTAAGCAGCGCGATGAGGGTCGCAGCATTCTCTCCACCGATCAGGCTGCCATCGAGCAGACCATTGTTGCCAGAAAGGCCGAGCATAAGGACGTTAAGACCGATATGCTCATCAACGGCGACACCACCTCTGATCATGTGTATGAGGCCAAGAAGGGTGACACTCTGAAGTTTACCGCCCAGCTTGACGCAACGCCGATTCAGGACCAGATGAAGGCCATTGAGCAGAAGTACAACATTGATCCAAGTCGCTACGACCAGATCAGCATTCACGACCTTGGACCTCAGTGCACCTTCACCACAACCTTTACCGTTCCCGATGCAATGGCCGGCTATCTGACCGACAACGTTGCCGATTACAAGCTGACGGGCACGAACGCCTTTGACGTTACGAGTGCGGTGCTTTCCGACGGCGGCAAGACGGTAACGCTGACCATGACGCTTAAGAGCGGGTACACCAACTACGCCGAGCTCCGCAAGGCAATCATCGATGAGACACAGCCTAAGCTTGAGCTGGAACTTCCGGCGTATAAGGTTCCCGAGAGTGCCGCAACCGACACCAACTACTCGGTTTCCGGTACGGTTTCGGGTACGTTCCTAGCTCACGTGAATCTTGGTAACCACCGGAAGGACTTTGCCTTCACGTGGTCGGGCGTTCAGGATCCTGCCGGTAAGGACTCCATCCTTGCAGATGGCGATGAGACCATCCAGACAACCTATAAGGTAGCCGCGGATCCAACGACGCCTGAAAATCCGACCAACCCCGATCAGCCCAAGCCCAACAAGCCGAGCAAGCCCGGAAAGAAGCCTTCCAAGGGCAAGAAGTCCGCGGTTCCGTATATGGGCGATGTGGCGTCAATCGGTGGTATTGCGGCACTTGCAACGAGCGGCCTTGCAGCTCTTTCGACGGCATTTGCAGTGAAGCGTCGTCGTCATAACGATTAAGCGAGAAGTTCTTCTCGTTGTGGTTGACTTTGTGCGTGTTGCGCGGTATAGTTCTTTCTCGCGCAACACGCGCTTCATAGTGCGGGGTGGAGCAGTCTGGTAGCTCGTCGGGCTCATAACCCGAAGGTCGTTGGTTCAAATCCAGCCCCCGCGACCAAAATTTCATCCCCTGCCTGCGAAAGCAGGTGGGGGATTTTTATTGTAGCAAGTTCGCAAAAAGGCTTTTGAGCCGAATCGGCGTCGTGGGGTGCGGTGAATCAGATAAAGAAAAGATCCGCCAATGCACATCATTGAGTGGCCAGGTGGGTTTACTGCTGCCGATAGTATCATAGGATGGTGTGTGAAATTATGAATCGGGAAATGGACGCGGTAGTATAATTCCCTGGACTGGTTCATAGAGGCACGTATGCAACTGCCAATAACAGTAGATTCACCCGCGGTTTTCTCTCCTGAGAAAAAGGCCTATTATGTTGATCGCAAGAATGCCGCTGGGATTGCAAGCACATCTCCGCTTTTGCGAACACTGTCTGGGACATCATACTGGATCGCGGCTTAGATACTTGGCAGAGGTTCGACAGCGGCAACGCCTTCGCTATCGAGTTCCGCGTGCAGGAGATGTGCCGTATCGAGCAGTTCGAGATTACTTACATGAGGAAGGGGTAAACCCTGCATGACTTTGGCTAGGTCGACGAATACAGATAAGTTTAACGAGTTACTTGTTCGCTTGGGGAGTGAGCTTCAAAACGAAGCCAATAATAACTATCTATCCCAGGCTGTTCATGCTGAAGAGACTTATAAGCGGATTCTTAACGTTGTATATGGTTGGAGTTTGCGGAACCTTAATCAAGACGAGCGTAACGCATCAGCTGTCGATTTGATTGACGAAGCTAACCACATCGTTGTGCAGATTTCTGTGTCTGCTACGCGACAGAAAGTAAAGAATACTCTCGCGAATCATTCCATTGAGCAATACGCTCAAGCGAGGTATCGCATCAAATTTGTCGCTTGCGGAGCTAGAAACTTTCCTAAATTCAAAGAGTTAATTGAGAATCCTTATAACATTGATTTCGATCAAAAGAATGATTGCATCGTTGCTGCGGATTTAGCAGATCAGTTCGCGCATCTGGATATCGATGAGCAAGAAGTTGCTCTACATGTTCTTCGTCAAGAGCTTGGTGATGCATTTATGCTGACGCCCGAATTCGTTGATAAGCATTTTGCTTCAGCAAAGAAGGCCTTGGGCTCTCGGTATTCCTCTGAATTGACCGTGCCCGTTGACGAATCGGATTACTTTGATGCCGTACTTAACTCGGATGTCGTGTTTGAACGGGTTCGTACTAAACTGGCTGTGGTCAAAACAGACGCCGAGAATTTAGTGGCCGAGCTCAAAAGCATTGAGGAAATTGATAACGAGATTATAGATGCAGCCATTCAGATTGCTTCGGTTACGAAGGACGCGCTGAATGTCACGAGTCCTGCTGCTATGCGCAAAGTCGTAAATGCTTACCGCGCTTACGAGAATAGGGCGTTCTTGTCTGATAATCCCATAGAGAGAACTTCCAGGAGTTTGAACTTGCATCATGCAATCTTTGAGCTTAGGAGTCAGTGCAGTCGAGATGGCATCGAGCTGCTTGGGATGAACTTTGTGTTGTTTACTGGAAAGGGCGGCATTGGTAAATCCCACCTGCTAGCTGATTTTTGCTCAAGGGCAATCGAGTCGGGCTTGCCAGCTTTTCTGGTTCTCGGTCAGAATTTCGTATCTTCTATCCCTCCGCTTGAGAGGCTATCTGAGCTCATCTCTGGCTCAAGCGATTACCGTACTTGTCTTGCGGAAATCGAGCGCTATACGGTGGAGTTGGGCAGAGTCGCGCTTATAGCCGTCGATGCTTTGAACGAAGGTGACGGGAAAGGGTATTGGCCGAATCACATCCAGCATTTTCTCGATGAGATAACTCGGTATCCTCACATCAGAGTTGTTGCTAGCGTTCGCAGCTCCTATGAGTCTCAGGTAATCCCTCAGGACTTTGTCGAGAGCAATTCGAGTGTGGAGAAAATAGAACTGAGAGGGTTCGAGAGTTCTCCGAGTGCCATGGATTCTTTTTGCGATTTTTACGGTATAGAGCCTCCGGCTTTCCCTCCTTATGGTGAGGAGTACTCAAATCCACTGTTCCTTAAGACGTTGTGTAGGGCCATCAGCGAAAGGGGGACTGGTCGTTTTGAACTTAATCTGACTTTTATCGATGCTGTCAACATCTGCCTAGACCAGATAAACGGGTCTATAAGCAAGAGCCTACAATGCTCGACCTCTTCGAAGGTTGTCCAGAAAGCGGTTTCTGCCATTGTCGCTAACGAGCACTTTTCCAGGTCTGGCTATCTAACATTTGACGAGGCCAATGAGGCGATTGTCAAAGCAGTTTCTTCTTACACCACTTCGCCAAGCAAGGTTCTCGAAATGCTGGAAGCTGAAGACATCGTTAGAATTGATGAATACGGCGATAGTCCTCTTGTCTCGTTTTCATATGAACGGTTTGGAGATGCCCTGGAGGCTTCGGCAATCATAAAAGCTGCCATAGATAGCGCCGACGACGTTCTTTCTGCAATTAAATCAAGCAAAACGGTGATAGATGTGCTGCTCTCTGATATGAAGCGTGGAACGGCAGAGGCGCTGAGTGTGGAGCTTCCGGAATTGACTAATGTTGAGGTTTTCGACCTACTTGATTTGAACGATGAGCAGAAAAGCGAACTGGCATTTGACCTATTTCTCGGATCTATCCCCTGGAGAAAAGACCCTGCCCTAAGCGATCGTGCCGAGCAATATATAAAGGATGAGATTGAGCGTTTTCCGAGTCGGTTGGTCTATTTCTTGAAACAGCTTGTAAATGTGGCCCTGTCTCCCTCATCAGCCTTCAATGCGAAGCTCCTCGATAAAACCCTTAGAGCCATGCCTGCCAAGAAGCGCGATGGGGTTTGGGCGCATGCCCTGTACGAAAACAAGACTGTTTCAAAGACGATAGTCTGGTTTTGGAAGGGATGCTCTAAGGCGTCCGAAAACGTGGTGGCTCTAGCTGCCATGTTCCTTGGTTGGTGTACTGCGTCAACATGTAGGAGAATTAGAGACTGCGCTACTAAGGCATTGTCTCTCTGCTTCTTGCGGAATCCTTCGCTTGTGGGTAGTTTCTCTGGTTATCTGTCGCTTATGGATGACGATTACATTATCGAGCGTGTGCTTGCTGCTATTTACGGCGCTGCTGCAAACGCCGATCAGCTCTGCGCTGAGTTTGTTGCAGCGGCTGATGATGCCTATTCGTTCGTCTATTGCAGGGGAGAGACATATCCGAACATTATGGTGCGCAACTATGCCGATTGTTTGGCAGACCTTGCTATTAGAAAGTTCGGAAAGGATGAAAATGACTATCCGCTGATTTGGCAGCGCGGAAATAGTACTTGGTATTCGAGGTCAGTATCCAACGAGGATATCGACGAAGCGCTGGAAATGTGTAAAAAGGAATATGGAGAAGGGTCTGACAAAACAAGGAATCTTGACTGGCTTATTCATTCCATGACCACAGAATACGGTAGAGGGGCATGTGCTTACGGGGATTTCGGTAGATATGTTTTTGGCTCCCATGTTTCATGCTGGGAACCAGATTTCCCCAATGACCAGGATTTAGCCAATCTTGCACTCAATGAAATACTTGAGAGGCTTTATGACCCGTACTGGCATTGCTCTTACGACGTAAAAGCGAAACATTATGAGTTGAGTCAAGAATTTGGGTATGAGCGTTTAACCAAGAAGTATCAATGGATAGAGATGTTTCGTCTGTTGGCTCGTCTCGTCGACAACTACCCGCCGTATCGGGTAGAAATTGAATATGACGACAAATACAAAGCAGTAGTTGCAGAAAATGCCAGGAAATTCAATTTTGCCTTACAGACTGGTGAATTCCGCCATCTTGAGAGGGAAGAAATCGGCCCCGATCAATATGTCGTCTCAAGAAAGAAAATCTATCTGCCTCCTGAGGAAGTTTTCTATGAGCTCGAATGGAGCAGAGACATCGATCCAACGAATATCTTTCCGCCTAACGACAAGCCTCTCGACGAGGGCTGTATCGCTTCGAGCCTCCGTAATCTAAATGCAACTGTGGAATATGACCAGGGCAATATAGGTTCGTACTTGATTGATTTGCATGAGGTCGTTATTGAAGAGGAGTTATATGTGGTTCTGTGGACAAGAACAAACATTAAGGCTCTAAACGAGACGGCAAGCGAAGTATATTGGGAGGCTTCAGCGGGTTTTGTCTTTGTAGACGATGTCGATGCGTTGATGCAAGACTACGACAGGTCGCTTAATCATGATTTGTTTGCCGGTGATACGCTACACATTTATTGTAGAGAATTTAATGCAGGTGCTGCTTTTGAGCTTGACCAACGTTTTAGGGAATCGGAATGTGCCGAGGATCTTGAGCGGGTTCGTCCTGCTTCTTTGGGGTATATGTGGGAGCCTGTTCGAGATGGTTCGGCCATCAATGGCGAAAGCGTCTTCATTCAGTATCCTTCTGCAGAGTTGTGTAAGGGTTTTTCGCTGAATCAAGCTGATCGTGGAGTTTGGTCAGATGGAGAAAAAGTCGTCTGCATGGAAAAAGCCTATGCAAATGGTCGATGTCTGTTGTTCCGCAAGGATTGCTTAATTGATTATCTCAACCGCTCGAATCAGGCACTCGTTTGGGCTGAGTATTTTGAGACAACGTCATCAGGGGGCTACCGACAAAGGTTGTGGTTTATAGCGAAGCGGACTTCCGATAATGAATTGGTGTTTTCTAGCCCAAAAAAGGATTCATTCACGCTGAGCGATCTGCCTTGGTATAGGAATCGAAAAGGTGGAGCCGAGTTAGAGTCGAATTCACTTGTGGAGCCAAACAGGAGCTTAGAATCCTGAACGTTGCCGGTCAATAAAAGCGCAGTTCTGGTGCCTGTTGGCGAAAATGGTGATGATTGACGAGGGGTTGGAATATCCTTATAACCCAAAGGTTGCAGATTTAAATCCTGCCTCCGCGACCGAACATCCTATTCCCCGGCTTGTGAAAACAGGTCAGGGATTTTGACCAATATCCGACTGCTAGCCCAATCAAGAGGCGAAGGGTAAAATAAATATACTGATAGCATTTCTGCTTGTGCTCTTGGAGGTTATTTATGAATAAAGATGAGAAGACTGAAGGGACAGTTTTCTTTCCTTATTACGTGAATCAGCCACGATTAATAGATCTATTTTCTCTGCTTAATGAGGGCTACTCTGAATACGAAGAGATTAGCGTAAGTAGTGAAAAAAGTACGAAGAAGGGAAAACAGGTAGATATTCAGACTCAAGGTGGATTCAAGCTTTTCAATCTGGGCGGTAATGTTGGAATCTCGCGCGAAAAAGATGTCAACAACAGTAAGGCTTCAACTGAGAAGCGCGTTCAGACTGTGCCATCGATGCTTGATCTGACAATTAAGGCGATGAAGAAGCGGGGTTTTCTCGTTTCAGAAGGTTTTGAAGATCCAAAAAATATCACAGTGGGAATGTTTGTCTTACCTTCTGTCAGGTTGAAGATCAACTCGATTAAGTCTCTTATGACGGAAATGGAAGATTTGCTAAAACTTGCCAACAGTATGCAAGCATTTACAAATGCTCAAGTTGGTAATAAGAAGTCGGCAAAAAGCACCAACCTAGATCAAATGAAAAAAATAAATGAAGTTGTAAAGCAACTCGTCGGGGCAGAAGAAGTTATTTCTCTGTCTGATGAATTTGTGCTGGTCGGTAATATTTACGATGACAATCTATATCAAGCATCTCGGCAAGACTTGATAGGAACTGATTTGAAGTGTCTAGCACAGGTCAAACGAGTATTTGAGGATGGTGCCCCTCTACTCCGAAATACAATGTTTGCAAAATTGAATAATCCAGAAGCAAAAGAAGGGTTCGTTAAAGCTCTTGAGATGTTTTCTGATGGAAGCGTCTATCACTTTGAAGCGGATGTTGTAACTCAGATTAAAGATAAGCCAGTCTATGAAATGGAACTTGTTGCCCTATACCTTGAACCTCAGCCATCTAATTCTAAATAGCATTCTCTAAGTTATTTCACACGGTTGATTGGCCACGTTTTCCTTTGCTACAGCATTCAAGTCCGAGAGATCGTATTCGTGCGCCATACACTGCAGCGAGTGCTCAGACTCCCTAAATCTCGGTCCTGTAGCTGTCTTTCTATGATGACGTTAGTGTTGTTCATGACTATGCGGACGTACTGGTCGCGTTCGGCGTAGATGATAGTCACCTCATGCTCGTCGAAGTGTTCTTGTACTCAGGCGATGGTGACCTCGCGGAACTTTGCAGTCCACGTAGTCTATGGGACCTGGCGAGAGCACGTAGTGCTTGTAGGTGTGGTAGGTCCGGTCTCCCTAGGGTATATCGTTTCGCCAGCGTGAGCGCTGGCATCTATCTCGGCCGTCCAGTTGAAGGTGGCGGCATCGTGCTCGAACATTTCGAGGTTCAGCAAGTTTTAGACCATCGCTCGTTCTCCTCAGGTGAGATATCGAAAGACGTCCTGGCAGGGTGTGTGGCCGGATAGGGGCTTCAAGAGCGGCATGGGTATCCCTACAGGAAGAGTAGGTGTGTCTCGGCCATCTCGCGCACAGGTACAGCGAGAACGTTTGTCCTCTCTCGTAGGTGCTCTATCTGGCTCCACGAAACGAACTCCTTCAGGACATCCGAGACATTCATTGCCTTGAGTGTGAGGTAGTAGGCGATGCGGTTCAGGGTGAGGGCGACTTGGTTTTGCTGGTATCCCCACTGATTGGACTCGCGATAGAGATAGTTCGAGCATGCTAGGTTGAGCGGCCATGTAGCAACGTGTCACGACGTCGTCTGCTGACAGTTGCAGGAGCACTCTCACGAGCTAGAGGTGGCGATTCCAGTGCATCTGAGAGCGAACAGGCGTGCTTCAGTCCATGTCGACCACATCCCCGTATGCAAGTGTCTGTTGTATTTCTCAGTGGTTTCTCCTTGTCGCTATAAGTGGCGCGTCTCGTGTCTTACCCGGACTGGTGTCCGGGCTTTCCAGGGGCGCGGGAGATTTCCACTAAGGAGCGAATCGTGCATGCTGCGTGTTTCCACCATTCTGTGGTCTGTTGGAGAAAGCATGAGGAAGTAAGCCAGATCGCTCAAAAGATGGGTCGGGATAAGTCCACCGGCTCAAGGGAGCTTGCAAGAAACGAATGGAATATACTGACTGTTTCTCGCAAATATACTGGGCTTCCACAGCACAGGCAAAAGCAGATGCAAGACACATCCGCTGCAGGAGGGACAAGTTCTTAGACGATGCGGGCATGCGCACACTCGTTGCATCCCTTATACAAGATAAACACTGGTCGCCTAAACAGATCTCAAGGAGGCTCTTAAGAGAGCGTCCTGACAGAGTTTTAAGCTGCAGCACGATCTATTAAGCCCTAAGGGTAGGTGAGCTTGACCTCAAGCTTCCCAGCACACAGACGATGTCCAGGAAACTCAAGCATAAAGGAAAGCGTCGGCATACAAAGCTTGAGCGCAGAGGCAAGATCTGTGCCACATATGAGATCTCCGAGCGTCCTTATGTAGTTGAGAGCAGATCTTGTATCAGCGACTGGGAAGGAGATACCGTTGCCGGAAAACTCGGAAGCCCTCGCTTAGTTATACAGGTAAATCGAATGAGCGACCATCTTGCTGGCGGTAAGGCAGCCTCTGGATCAAGCAGAGACGTTGGTGCTGTCGTAGTGCGCGCTTTGCGTGAAGAGACACCAAGAACGATAAAGCTTGATCGTGGCAGCGAGTTTGCAGGAGCCTTCGGGCTTGAGAAGACACACTCAAAATACCGATTTACTTCTCCCTAGCAAAGAGGAACCAACGAGGACGCTAATGGTCTTCTAAGGTAGTACTTTCTAAAGGGAATCTTCTTGAATGTTGTCAGTGGCAAAGAAATCGGTTCTGTCTGGTATCGGGGCGCTGCTAAGTTACCGCATCAACTGTTTTGGCAGCGAGCTCTCATAACGAGCGATAGAGTCCGGTCGCTTGGGATTCACAGGTATCTACCGGTCAGTCTCACATCTCCGCACACATTCTCGTATCAATTTGCGAAGATATGACCCTGGTAGTCAACTTCTTCAATCTTGCATTGGTATGAGGGAAAGAAAGGCTTTAGATGCCAGCTGTCGACCTCCTCCTTATTCTTTTCGTTGTAGACTTTGAGCTCGAACCAAACCTTGCAGTTGCATTTAAGGCCTCCGTTAGTCTAACGCAGTCTAATCATCTTAGAGTAGCCCGCCTCTTGGGTATCCTCATCCGATGGATTTCCGAGATAGCCCGGGTACGGCTGTTTCCATCCATTCTCCTCTGAACCTCGCAAGATTACTGATGTATGCAATTCACAAATTTTCTACATCCGATATCAATCTTCTGGTCTACATCGTCATCTGAACTAGTTAGGTAGACTTCATAAGCATCGTTTGTTGAGATGTTCTCAACCTTGAACATAGCCTCAACTGATGGGCCGTCTTCTATAACATTAGTTGGGTTACTAAACAGAGGTTGCCCACACGCTGGCCAATCAAAGTATACAAGTGTCACCCTAAAAGTGGACAAATACGAAAACGCGGATATATCTCTGCTCCGTCTCGAGATATCGTTAGCCTCTTTAGCCTGTTTATTTGCTTCCTCTGACAAGCGGTTTGCATCCAACGCTAGTCGATTGGCTTCGTCTGCAATGTTGCGGCTCTTACGAGCACTGCTCTGTGACTTGATTGCAGAAACGATTGCAGTAATTGCAGAAACAAGAGCAATCCAATGCTCCGGTTTAAGGTTATTAAAAAACTTTAGCAAACCCATTGGCATAATCCTTATCATCCGAAAAGTATATGCTCTCTCGATATATTTGCCCACTAATACGCCTTAAGGTCACCGAATCAGCTTTCCTTGTGATGAACTCATCGGTTTTTGTGGGGCACAAGGAGAGCTTATGCCTGCCTGAATGCTCGACTTTCTTGTCTCAAAAGGCTTCCGTCCCTGAGAGAGGTTCTTCACTATTTTTTTAGATATACCCTATGATTCCTTGGTGTATTCGTCAAGAGTCTCATTATTATGATTGCCCTAGCTCTGTCTTTCACAAGGTAAGCTTTTAGGGATTTATATTTATCTGTTTGGGTTTCATGGCCTAACATGAGGACGTCGACTCGTCCCCTTGACTAACCTTTCGACCTTTTCATCATAAGGTCTTTTTCAAACTTCCTACTCTACCACTGAACTCAACGAGTCTGCCGTGATACTTGATCTTGTCCACTGTAGTCGAGGTGAGATGTGCATTCCCAAGTATCGTGCCACACTTTCCGGATCTGATGTTAGTGGTAACGATCATGCTTTTGGGCTCGTACGTTGCCAACATCACTTGGCAGAGCAACCTTACACTTACGATATCGATTTGTAGATACTTGCACTCATCAATTATCTGTAGGTCTGTCTTGACGATGTCTTTAAGGAGCGGTCCGAGTCTATTTCGGCTATAGACCCCTTGAGTGTCATCGCTAGCACCGCCGTTTCGAAGTACGACTTTATATTTTCTCCTTGCAGTAAGTGTAGTACCTACAGCGATTGGCGGGCAGGTCTTTTCGCGCTCGTATCAGCCGTAGAACATAAGGTTCTGAATGGCATCGACGAACCTGAGTGATTTGAGCTCGCTAAAGTGTATAGCTCTCGGGAAAGACCTCTGAGATCGTCTTTGTCAGTCCCGTGTGAGCATCAGAGGTAATGAGACGGACGTTTTTCACCCTGCTCTCCCAAAAGTCCTGCAAAAAACCGCGCCAGGAGAGATAACTCTCAGCGTTAGCACAGGTGAAGCTCACATAATGCCTACGGCTGTCATATTCAGCACCATAGGCCTCATATAGAAATCGTTGAAGCTGTTTTCCAAGACATAGCTTACGGTATAGTGTCGTCATCTGAGAGTTGGCGTGAGTCAGCCATAGGAACTTCATTTCGACCATTTCTACTATCAAAAGAAAAATTCTTCGATTCTCACCAGTATAAAAACAAATTTCCTATATATTATAAATCTGAGGAAAATAATTTCTCATTCTGAGAATTTCATGCTCTGGGGAGTTCTCGCTCTGTACAGTTCGCTCTTGGCGTTTCTCGCCCCGCATCTGTTCTGGAACTTACCAGAAGAAAAGGGGCAACGCCTGAGCGAGAGGAAAGGGGACAAGGTATGCGGATCGGTCTTGTAGGGCTTGGGAAGATGGGCTATAACCTGGCCTTGAACCTCAAGGATAATGGACATGAAGTTATCGGCTTCGATCTCTCAAAGGAGGCGCGCGCAGCGGCCGAGAAGGACGGTGTTGCCACAGCCGCAAGTATCTCTGAGCAGATCGGTCAGCTTGCAACTCCTCGTGTCCTCTGGCTTATGGTTCCCTCGGGCGCGGCCACACAGGCAGTTATCGACGAGGCGCTGGATCTTCTTGAGTCCGGAGACGTCCTCATCGACGCCGGCAACTCCAACTACAAGGACTCCGTGCGCCATGGTGACGTATGTGCCAAGAAGGGTGTCGCCTTTCTTGACGTGGGTACTTCGGGCGGAACTTCAGGCGCGCGCTACGGTGCCTGTCTCATGATAGGTGGAGACCAAAAGGCCTACGACCTTCTCTCTGAGGTCTTTGATCAGGTGTCCTGCGAGGATGGCTGCACCTATGTAGGCCCTGCCGGCGCGGGGCACTTCATGAAAATGGTCCACAACGGCGTCGAGTATGGAATGATGGAAGCTATCGGCGAGGGCTTTGCCATTATGCGAGAGGCCCCCTTTGACTACGATCTTGCTGCCGTTGCCAAAAATTGGAACCACGGTTCTGTCGTGCGTTCCTGGCTCATGGAGCTTGCTGAGGTGCAGCTTGCAAAACATCCGGACCTCTCGGATATCAAAGGAATTGTTGCCGCGTCGGGTGAGGCCAAGTGGACCGTTGAGGCGGCGCTCGCCGAAGAGGTCCCCGCTCCGGTCATCGCGCAGGCGCTCTTCGAGCGCAATGCGTCCCAGATGGGGGAGGAGAACTTCTCCAACAAGATGGTCTCCGCTCTGCGCAACGGCTTCGGCGGTCATGCCATTGTGAATGAATAGGGAGAAGAGAGCATGGATACGAAGACTCTTATTCGTCCCGAAGACATTCAGCTAGGCCTCGAAGCTGCCGACTGGGAAGACGCTCTTAAGAAGGCTGCCGAGCCGCTCATTGTCCACGGTCACATCGAGCCCGCCTATGTGGAAGACGTGATCCAGGCGGTAAAGGATCTCGGACCTTACATCGTTCTCGCGCCAGGCTTTGCGCTGGGTCACGCCAGACCCAGCGACGCGGTCCACCGCGCCTGCGCCTCCCTCGCTACGCTCAAGACTCCCGTCAACTTTGGAAGCAAACAGAACGATCCTGTTGATGTGGTCATGATCCTCGCCGCCGTTGACGACAAGTTGCACGTTGAGCTTCTTCAGAAAGTCGTGCTCTTTCTCAATCAGAAAGGCAGCTTTGATACCCTGCGCTCGGCGAGAAGTGAGCAAGACGCCCGCGCCATTGCCGAGAAGATCAACCGAAAGGAGTAAGGCAAATGGATGTACTCAATTTTCTTGTCTATCAGGTCCTCACGAATCAGACGATCTTCATCGGCTTGATCGCTCTCGCAGGATTGCTTCTTCAGAAGAAGGAGCTTCCCCACGTCATTGATGGCGTCGTTAAGACGGTGGCAGGCCTTCTGGTCCTGTCTTCCGGTGCGGGCATCATCTTTAGCTCCTTGTCGCAAGTAGTTACTGCCTTGAATGAAAGCATGGGCGTTGCAGGGACTCTGCCCATCAATGATGCCGCCGGTGCTATGGTTCTCTCGCTTGAAGGTTATGGCAGGAATGCAGTGCTGATCTTCCTCTTTTCGTTCCTGCTCCATCTGGTGCTTGTTCGTCTTGTTCCCGGTAAGGACTTCAAAAACGTTTATTTGACGGCACATCTGGCGCTGTTTCATGCCTGTTTCATGGCGGTCACGCTTCCTGCAGTGCTCGGCACTAGCAACGCCGTGGTTATTATCGCCGTAGCTACCGTGCTCAATGCCGCCTACTATACCTTCTCGCCCGCCATTACCCGAAAGCTCTCCCGTGAGTGGACCAAGGACGCCATCACTCTTGGTTTTATGGACCAGGTTGGTTCTCTTGTTGCGCATTTCGTGGGGAAGTTCGCAGGGGATCCAAGTGAGGATGCCGACAAGCTCAAGCTCCCCAAGTGGGCTTCGATGTTTCGTGACAACACCGTTGTCCTGTTCTTCCTGATGCCCATCATCTTTGTCGGCATGGGTCTCGCCGTGGGTCAAGAGGGTATCCAGGCCCTCGTCGGAACCGGTCCCGATGCTACCAACTGGATCATTTGGCTTATTATCCAGGGCTGGACGTTTACTGCCGGCATTATCATCCTGCTTCAGGGTGTTCGCATGTTCGTTGGTTCCATTGTTCCTGCCTTCAAGGGTATCTCCGACAAGTTCCTACCAGGCGCTGTGCCGGCGCTGGATGCTCCGACCTTCTTCCCGTATTCGCCTATGGGCGGCATGTTTGGTTTTCTCGGCTCCTCCGTTGCTGCGATCCTGGTTTGCCTGCTCACCATCATCTGCCATGCGCCGGTCATCGTCTTTCCGTCTCCGATTATCATGTATTTTGACGGCAATGTCATGGGTGTCTTTGGGAACAAAGCCGGCGGCTGGAAGGGCGCCATTGCAGCGGGTTTTGTTACCGGCGCTCTTACCTCTGCTGCGGCTATCCTTTTCTATCCGATCACCGGCGCGATGTTTGGCTCCGGCGTTACCTGGTCCAATATCGACTACGCGCTTGTGTGGATGCCGGTCATGTATATCCTCAAGTTCCTTCGTGGGCTGGTCCTGGGCTTCTAACCGGTTCTAGGCTTCTCACCAATACTTTCTCTGGAGGTAATCACAATGAAGATCTGTGCCGTTTGCGGCTTTGGGGTTGGTTCGAGCGTCATCGCCAAGATGAACATCGATAGCATCCTGGCTCAGGAAGGAAAGGATGACATTGAGGTCGAGACTGTCGACCTTGGGAGTGTGACGGGCGTTGACGCTGACGTTTTCTTTACCACCAATGAGCTGTTCGACAACTTTCCGGACGAGCTTAAGCCCAAGACCGTGGTCTTAGACAACTTCGTTGATCTTGCTTCGATCAAAGAGAAGCTTGATGAAAAGCTGGCGGAGTTGGGCGCTTAACGTGACCTCGGACGCGGCGAGCTCTCTTGCCGCGTCCGTTATTCTAGGAGTTGAAGATGTCGGATATCGAGAAGATCACAAGACAGACCTGGATCAACGAGGTCTTTCCTACTTGGGGCACCTGGCTGAACGAGGAGATCGAGCGCACAGAGGTCACACCGGGAACATTCGACCTGTGGTGGCTCGGCAACATGGGGGTTTGGATCAAGAGCGAGGGCCAGACCAATGTGGCTGTTGACCTGTGGTGCGGAACGGGCAAACGCACGCATGACCTCGCTCCAATGGATCCGAGGCATCAGTTTGCCCGCGCTGCCGGGGCAAGGATCCCGCAGCCAAACCTGCGCCTCTCTCCGATAGTCTTTGATCCCTTTGCGATCCGTGATCTGGATGCTCTTCTCGTTACACATATCCACCACGATCATCTCGATAAGAACGTTGCTGCCGCGGTGCTCAAGGGGGTCGAGAAGGACGTGCCCTTTGTGGGCCCCCGCTATGTTGTCGATCAGTGGATCTCCTGGGGCGTGCCCGAGGACCGCTGTGTGGTCATGGCTCCCGGCGACACCCTTTCTGTCGGCGACGTGATCATAGAGGCGGCCGAGTCCTTTGACAGGACCGTCCTTGTGACTGACTGTCCTGGAGAGCCTGCGGTCCCCGACAACGAGGTGCCGTCTATGGATGAGCGTTCGATCAGTTACCTCATCAAGACCCCGGCGGGAACTGTCTACCATGGCGGCGACTCGCATTTTTCGACCAGGTTTGCCGAGCAGGGCAAGCGCTTCAACATTGACGTGGCTCTTCTCGCTTTCGGCGAGAACCCCATCGGCATACAGGACAAAATGACTTCCTCTGACATTCTGCGCGCCGCTGAATGCCTTGGTACAAAGGTGGTGATCCCGCTGCATTGGGACGCCTGGACCAACACCCTTGCGGATCCCCGGGAGATCGTGCGGCTTTGGCAGGAGCGCCACGAGCGCTTAGGCTATAGCTTTCGTCCTGTGTCCTGGCTTCCCGGCGGCAGATACACATACCCTGCGGATGCGGCAAAGACCGAGTACTTTTACGATCGGGGCTTCTCGGATATCTTTGAGGAACCGACGAATCTTCCGTATCCGTCATTTCTGTAGCTCTATAGCTCGGGTCGAGCCCGCCGGCAAAGATGTCGTCGGTGGGAATCGCTTCTCCCCGTTTTGTTCGCTCCAGGTTGCTCTCCCTAGGCCTTTCGGGTGGCTGAGATGACCTCGCGAACCTCTTTCAAGGAACGGCTTGCCGCGTTCTCGTCGGAAAACATGACGATGGTGTAGAGTGCATCCACAAGAGCAAGCTGAGAGATCCTCGATGCCAGCGATTCGGAGCGGTATGCGGTCTCCTCGGCGATAGTCACAAGGCAGGCATCGGCAAGAGCTGTCAGGGGCGAAGAGGGATTGCTCGTGATGACGATGGTAGATGCTCCGACCTCGCGGAGCTTCTCGGCGATCTGAATGGTCTGGATGCAGCGCCCGGAATGTGAGACGAGAAGTGCGCAATCATCCCCATTAGAACGTGATGCGCGCATGAGCTGCAGGTGGAAGTCTGCGTCGTAGGCTACACGCTTGGGCGTGCGCAGGAATTTATGGTAGGCATCTGCCGCCACCACGGAGCTTCCGCCCATGCCATAGAAAGTGAGCTGATAACAATCCTCAATGAGTTTTGCCGCATGGATAATATCTTGCTCAGAGAAAAGCTCTTTGGTATCAGTGAGCGATCGAATGCTGGATTCAAAGACGGTTTCTGCCATCTGTTTCGGTGTTGACTTGTGCGTTATATGTTCATGGATGGAGACTTCGGGGTCAAATCCTTCTGCCGCAAGTTCTCCACGAAAATCTCGAAAACCCTCAAAACCCAGTTTTTGAGTGAACTTGAAGACTGTTGAATCGGCCATACCTAATGTCTGAGCGATTTGGCTTATGGTCATTTTGGATGCCTTGTGCGGATCAGCGAGAAGAAACTCTGCCAACTGGCGTTCCTTATCCGAGAGCGATGATTCTAATGCACGAACTCTTACCCTGATAGTCTGGCTGGCCATGCTACCTCCTAAGTTAATGAATTACTTTGAGTATATTCGAAAAAAGTTCGATGTCTTTCAAGTTGATGAGAAAATACAAAGGAATATCTCATGAAGATTGTTGATTGTGTGCGAGCCGCATTCCGTTTGATTTTGCAGCTGTGATTCTAGTGAGCAACTAGATACCTCTCAAAAGATACTGACGGGCAATTGTATTTGACATTTCCATTAAAATGTTACGAGAATATGTTGCATTCTATGAATATAGGAGAACCCATGAGCAAGAAACTGTTTACCCGTCGCTCTTTTACCGGATTGGCAGCAGTAACTACGATGAGCTTCTTTACCGGCTGTGACAAAGTAATGAAGCAGGTCCTTAATGGGTCAGGCCAAGATGACGGCAAAGGAAGCAGCCAGACTCAAGGTAAAAACCAAGAGGATGAAAAAGAAAGAGTTCTTGCTGCTTGGAATACAACGCCGTTTGTAGAAAAGCCGGATAATCCAACACTGGACGGAGACATCAACAAAATTATCGTTGGTGTATGGCAAGTTGATACGGCTATTGGAGCCGGTGATAAAGCCGGTAAAACCTACGATCACGCAGGTATGCTTAACCAGGCATACCATGACGGCACCGTCCCTCACTACATTTTTAAGAGCGACGGTACCCATGAGCTGCACCATTTTGACGGTAAAGTAGATCATGGCAAATGGACTGCCAAAGGCGATTCAGCCATTTCTTGTGTCTATGAGGAAGACGGGACAACGGATGAGTGGATCTACGACAGGGAAGCGCAACGACTCAAGTTTGAAGGTAAATCCGCCATTTCAAGTTATCAAAAACTGAGCGACAACCCCAAAGATACCTCTCAAATTGCCTATATTGATGGCAACGTTGTCAACTTTGCTGCAACGATACCGGGCGTATGGGAGCTCGTAAGCCTCCATCGTATTAATTCGGATGAACCTGATTTAAGTACAGAGGACGTCAAATCTAATATTAAGAAGACCGGAACAAGCTATTTCTTCTCGGTACATAAAAACGGTTTCTGTGCTCTGTTCTATCCAAGCGGAAGAGTCTTGCCGGGAAGAATTGAGGCAGAGAGTTCTTCTGACGATAAGCAAACCTATCCGATGCTTGTTGCGGCGTCGGATCAATTTGAAAACGTTGAAGAGGCTTCGCTTCAGGCGCATCCAAAGCGTCCGACAACTGTTTACGTTAAGTTGAAAGAGGTAGAGCTGCTCTTTCAGCATCTGAATCATCGCGAGGATGACTTTGGCGATATTTCTTATGCTCCAAAAGCATCGTTCCCATGGCACCTCGATAAGCTCGGCAATCCAACGTCTGAATCGAGTGGCGGTAATTCCTAGAATAATTACGTCCCAAAAAGTGGTGTAAGGGCTATTTCCTTACTACCTTCTAGCCTATATTGTGCCGTCTCCTATAAGGCGGAGCATTGCTTGCTTGGAAGGAAATACCCAACGACACAGTTGCGCCTTTTAATTTCTCAATATGAGAGAAGCATTGTCAAGTGGCATGACGTAGCAGGCCCTAAGATCTTCTTGGGACTTGCTACTACTTTCAACCAGAGAAGTGCCTGCGCTGAGCATTCCTTAGTCGGCGCTTGCTCGGCAAGCTAATATTCGCGGGCTTTGCTCCACGCCTTTGCTGGTTATGAGATCCAACAATTGGTAGGGAGGTGTGGTATCGCACTTCGATTCTTCGTCTGGAACCTTCGGTGCGAAGAGCAGTCTTAATAGCGGACACAGCCGATGGCTGTTCAAAAAAGGTTCGTGAGTAGATCCCAGCTTCGCGTCGACCACAGACATCTCTGATAAAAGTCTTATGAGATACAGTGGGTCTAGCTCTTCTGATAGGTCCCTTCCACCCTGCATCCTATCTCCCAGACCCAGCACGCAAGTTCGCGAGCGACCGAGATGGTTGAAACTTTGCTTGTGTTGCCGGCTCTCAAGAGCTGCTCATAGCGTTTGGAGAGGCGCTTTGATGAGGTAGCTGAGCTCATTCTCATGAATGAAGGCATGCCGCTTGCTTCTATGGATGAATACCTTAAGAACACCCATCTTAAGGAGGCAGCGGATGGCTATAAGGATCCCGCCGAGATCTTCTCCGCTATCCTTGCTGACTATGAGTCGATTCGCAACCTTGCCGCAGAAATCAAGAAAGATGCAGATGCAGAGGGTAACTACCTAGTGTCTGCCGCCATGGACGAGCACATCGCTGCTCTCTCCAAGACCATTTGGATGATCAAGCAGTCTCAGAAGTAACAAGCAGGGCCCTCAATTTTAAGAGCCTTCAGTTCTAGAAGCTGAGAAGATCTTAAAGGCGCTTCAGTGAAAGCACTCTAAGGGTATCGCTTTAACCAGCGGTACCCTTTTTTATAACGCTTACCCCTACTTTTATACCGTTTACGGGGTTTAGGTAAAAAGTAGATGGCATGGATCTAGAAAGAAGAGCAAAATATTATCTAGAATATATTTTATTTTGTATATTCAATATAGTAGCAAGAAACGTAATGGCAGAAAACTCAAAGGGAGAGACGATGAAAAAAACACTGAGTAAAGCAGGATATGCGATTCAGTGTGTTGCGGGTGAGCTATGCAAGTGTGATGTAGGGGACAAGATTCCAACCGTTACAGAGCTTGAAGAACAATGCGGCTGCTCTCGAGGGAATATACAAAAGGCCCTATCTGTGCTCAAAGAAGCAAAAGTTATTGCACTTGAGGCTCACGGCCAGAACGGAACATACGTAACAAAGATAGATTATGTGCTTATCGCCAATGTCTGTGACAAGGATATTATAACGGGGCTCATGCCCTTGCCGTATACGACTCGCTACGAAGGGCTTGCTACAGGCCTTTTATCGGAGTTAAACGAATGCGGGGAAATAAAGGGATTTCTTTCTTTTGCACGAGGCTCAGAAAACAGGATCGAAGCCTTAAAGAATGGTTTTGTTGACTATGTAGTATTAAGTAGATTTGCAGCAGAGCAATATATAGCAAGTGGCTTTCCGCTAAAAATAGTCCTGAAATTTGGCCCTCATACCTACGTTGGACGACACGTTCTTCTCGCGCGCCAAGACTCTACCGATAATCAGGATCTACTTAAAGTTGGGATTGACGTGTCGTCTGCTGACCAAAGCATGCTTACCAAACAGTACTTCAAGCGCATGGAAGTCGATTATGTCCCCGTTCAATATATGAATATCGTAAAAATGCTTGACGAGAAGAGCATAGATGTCGGCATTTGGAACGAAGACGATATCCACGTACTTGAAGATCACTTGGATATAAAACCTTTGCATGACCCTGATGAACAGTCGTCTAATAACGAGGCGGTAATTGTGACGTTAAAAAATGACGCTCTTACACAGAGTCTCATTGCACACCTGGTCGATAAAGAGCGCGTTTTGAATATTCAAAAGAAGGTTATGTCCGGAAATATGCTTGCTCGGTACTAAAAGGAGGGGAGAGAGTATGCGAGAAGTTTTTGAAAGAATTGAAATATTAAAGCAAGCGGGTTTTGTTGACGAGAACGACGCCGAGAGCCTGAAGAACGTTGTTGCACTCATTGAGCATGAGTGTGGTCCTGCAGAATCTGACGAGCATATTGGCATTATCATTACCCACATTGCCGCTGCTCTTAAAAGAAATGTCGAGGAAGAAGAAATCGCTCCTATCAATCAGCAGGCACTGGAAGAGGTGTATGCAAGTCCCGTATTCCCAAAAGCAAATCGTATAGCCAACGATATCAGCGACATGTTTGCAGAAAGGTTAAGTAAAGATGAGTTTGGTTTTGTTCTTGTCCATATAGCCGGTTTGTTGGTGGCACACCAGTAGGGAGGAAGAATCTATGAGAATTGCAGTTGGGGGTCTTAATAAAAACGAAACGGAGGCAGCGATCAAAAAGGCCGACCCTTCAATTGAAGTCGTTGTTACGAACGACATGCAGGGAGCCCAGATGATTAAAAGCGGGAAGGTTGATTATTACATTGGAGCATGCAATAGCGGCGGCGGAGCAGCTATTTCAATTTTGATTGGACTCGTGGGCTATACGAAGTGTTGCACAGTCTGCAAAAACGGGGGCAGCCCCAGCTTTGAGGAAATCAAAAAGTTTGTTGATGAGGGAAAACTGGTATTTGGAACAACGGTAGATACTATCGATACAACAGTGCCCTTACTTGTCCGGGCTCTCGTTGAAAAGTCAGAGTAAATAACGGTTGAGAGGAAGTGTGTTGTGGAAGTTTCTGCGCTAAGCGTTATTTTGATTGGGGCAGTATGTGCGGTAACAGCTTTGTTATCCCATATGGGCGTTGCAGTTTTTAATGATGGTGTAAGACCGTTTGTCCCAGAATTCCTTGAGGGTCGTATGCCGCGTCCTGAATATGCTCTTGCGGTGTTTGGTCTTTGCATTGGCTTTATTGCTTCTGTCGGTATCGGCAATGCACTTGCGACAAATCTTTTGAACCCCTGGCTTCTTTTTCTTGCGACAGACATTATTGGTGCATTTTGCCCAAACAAATGGTCTGCTGCTATTGCGGGAGCTGTATGGGGTGTTCTGTGTCTTGTTAGCCTTGGCGGTATTAATACAGCTCTTACCTTTCTTCCTGTTGACTTGCTTGGGTCACTTGGTCAGCTTGGAACCTATATTGTTACTGGCTTTGCCCTCTTTCCTGTTCTTGCCATTACGATGCAGTTTGGTTGGAAGAGAGGTGTCGTTACAGCAGTTTTAGCTATTCTTGCTCGTATTTTTGGGCCTATGTGGAAGTTTGGACCTTCCAAGGCGTCAATCAGCGCTGATGCATGGATGCTTCTTGTTGGTGTGATTTTGCTCTTTGGCTTCGCAATTGCTCAGGACCTCTCCAATAAAGGCGAGAAGAACGGTGAGTTTGAAGGTAACTTGTTCTCTGAACGCGTTGCTCGGATTCGCAAGAATGTTCCATTCCTTATGGTCGGTGGCGCTCTTATTGCAGTTATTTGTAATCTGCACCTTTTTGCTGGATCAACAGTGTCTATGTTTAGCTTAGCTGATGCCTACCATGGAGCTGCGAATGCCTCAGAACTCATTCAGTCCGCAGCAGTAAACGAGCTCTTCCGTGGCTTGAGCTTTATCCCCCTGATTGCGGTCACCGCTATTACTACAGGTGTTTACGGAGTTGCTGGCTTTACCTTTATTTACGTGGCAGGCTATCTTGCTCCAAATCCATTTGTAGCAGCAATCTTGGGAGCCCTTATCATTTTTGTTGAAGTTATGCTCCTTGGGTTTATTGGTAAGCAGCTTGGACGGTTCCCAAGTCTTCGTGATGCTGCTGACAATATTCGTTCTGCTATGGGAACGTGCGTTGAGTTTGCAGTTCTCTTTGGATCTCTCAATGCGGTAATTGCCATGGGAACAAAGATCGGAAACCCGGCTCTTGCCTTTGCGATTGCAGCCGCGGCGTACTATCTCAATGAAGTGACTGGTCGAAAGATCATGCGCATGGCCATTGGTCCTGTATTTGCTCTTGTAACGGGCATTATTTTGAACCTTTTGTATTTTGTTGGCCTCGTTGCTCTTGTCGGTTAGAAAGGCTTGCCGGGCGTATGAGGTAAGTTTGGATATAAGGTGATGTAGATGATTCAAACAGTGCTTGGACAAATTGATGCAGCAAAGCTTGGTATCACCATGGCGCATGAGCACCTTTCGGTCAATTTAGGAAGTGTGCGAGGAGATACTGATTCCATCTTTTCGTATTCAAAAGATTTGTTACAGGAGCTCAAAACACTTACTGATGCCGGAGTGCATACGGTGGTCGAAGTGAGCTGCAATGATATGGGAAGAGACGTCCAAGCACTGCGGAAAATCTCTCAAGAATCCGACTTACAGATTGTATGCTCAACGGGATTTTATCTTGAGAAGTACCATCCTGCATGGATCAAAGATGCTTCTATAGAAGATATTGAAGAGATTTTTGTTAAAGATCTTACGGTAGGTATCGACGGTACCAACATCAAGGCGGGAATTATCGGAGAAATTGCTGGTGAGGAGAAGCGCATAACTTCTTCTGAAGAAAAAGTTATGCGCGCTGCCGCGCGTGCTGCTTCCAAGACGGGATGTGCCGTAACTACTCACTGCCAACTGGGACAAATGGCGCCAGCTCAGGCGGACCTTTTGCTCTCGGAAGGAATGAAACCCGAAAAGCTGATTTTAGGTCATCTAGATTTGGCGAATGATCTTGACTATTACCATACCGTCCTTGCATATGGGGTAACTATGGGCTTTGATACCTGTGGAAAGACAGCGTATCTTGCTGACGAGGCGAGAATTAAGAACCTAATAAAATTGATTGAAGAGGGTTTCAGTTCCCAAATAGTACTTTCAACGGACATTTCGCGTAAATCCTACATGTCAGTCTATGGAGGGCTTGGCTATGCAAGAGTGATGAACTATATTGTTCCGCAGCTCAAAGAGCATGGCGTCTCTACTGACGATATTGATAATTTGCTTTCACGTAATCTTGCAAGAATTCTTGATATGGCAAAGGATTAAGTATGGAGACATTTCCCTTGTATTCCCGGTCATTTGAAGAGGCAAAAGAATTGCAGTTCAAAATTGTTGACTGTGCAACAAAAGTTTTCAATGGAAATGACGCCCTCTCGATAGGGGACTTGGGTGTGCATAAAGGCACCAATGAGCCTCTCCAAACCATCCGAGTTGAGAAGGTACTTGCAAGAGCTTTCGATGCCGAAGATGCCGTTCTTGTACGGGGTGCGGGAACCGGAGCGCTGAGATGGGCTCTTGCAGCCACAATCAAGCCAGGGTCAACCATACTTGTGCATGATGCTCCAATATATCCAACAACAAAAGTGACGCTTGAGCTTATGGGATGTACGGCAGTTTATGCGGATTTTAATAATCTAGAGCAGACTAAGAGAGTGATTGAAGAAGCCAAGGGCTTATCGGCAGTCTTAATACAACATTCCCGACAAAAGCCAGATGATTCGTATGATCTTGGGCAGGTTATACGAGTTGTCAGAGACGCAAATCCAGGGCTTCCGATAGTGGTCGACGACAATTATGCCGTTACGAAAGTCATGAAAATCGGATGGCAAGCGGGAGCTGACTTGTCGGCGTTCTCAAGCTTCAAATTACTTGGACCAGAAGGAGTCGGCATCGTACTTGGTGCCAAGGACTACATTTCTGCGATCCGCAAAATGCAATATTCGGGCGGAAGCCAGGTCCAAGGTTCGGAGGCAATGGAAGTCCTTCGTGGTCTTATTTATGCACCGGTCGCACTATCAATTACGGGGGCAACGTGTCATGAGTTGGCAGACCGGCTGAATGCGAAAGAGATCCCTCATGTTGTTCAGGCCTTTGTCGCCAACTCCGAAAGTAAGGCCGTTCTTATAGAGTTTGATGAAGATATCGCCGAGAAAGTTCTTGAACTTGCACCTGTGTACGGAGCTGCTCCTCATCCCGTGGGATGTGAGAGCAAATATGAATTCTTGCCAATGTTCTACCGGATAAGTGCAACGTTTCGAGAGGCAAATAGTGCGTGGGAACATCGAATGATCCGGGTAAATGTTATGCGTTCCGGAGCGGATACCGTTATACGGATCCTTAAAGAGCTGTTGGATGAGATCTATAGCTAGGGATATGTAGAAGAGCTGGAGGCTCTGATGTTTTTGGACAGGCTGAATAAAACCAATAAATCGCTGGTAGATCTAGCATTTTCTCTGCATCAGCAGGGGGCTATAGAGCCAGATACCTATATAGTTGATCTTGACTCACTGATAGAAAATGCACAGAAGCTCAAAAAGAAAGCTAACGAGAAGAACATCCAGCTGTATTTCATGCTCAAGCAATTAGGAAGAAATCCTCTTATTGCTCAGACTCTTGACGAACTTGGGTATGCCGGAGCGGTATGTGTTGATTATAGGGAAGCAACAACGCTTGGTGAGAATGGAGTCCGGCTGGGGCATGTGGGAAACCTTGTGCAGATTCCTCTTCAAAGTATTGAGAGAATACTGACGTACCGACCAGAAATCGTAACGGTTTTCTCACGAGAAGAAGCAAAAAGAATTGGAGAGGTTGCAGAACGGCTTGGTTTTGTTCAGTCTATTATGCTTAAAGTTCTTGATACAGAGGATGTTCAATATTCTGGCCAAAGTGGCGGTTTTTATGTGGATGAACTTGAGCAAGTGGAACAAGAAATCGCAAAAACTTCCGGTGTACATATAGCAGGAGTCTGTTCGTTTCCGTGTTTCTTGTTTTCTGATCAAACAAATCGTATAGAGACGTTGCATAACGTTTCTACAGTACAAAAGGCTTGCGAGTACCTTCATTCAGTAGGTTATGACAATCTCCAGGTTAATCTACCCTCGCAGAGCTGTACTGCTCTTGTGGATCGAGTGAGCCAACTTCAAGGGACGCATATGGAGCCTGGACATGGGCTGACAGGAACGACGCCCTATCATGCTGCCGGTAACGACATGGATGAGAAGACGTCGTACGTATACGTAAGCGAGATAAGCCACAATCTTGGATCAAATTCTTATTGCTATGGTGGGGGCTTTTATAGGCGCGGACACCTGCATCGTGCTCTTGTAGGAAAAAGAGAAGATTCTGCAAAGACATGCGAGGTAAACGCGCCAACTCCCGAAAGTATTGATTACTATTTTGAACTATCTCAGAATGCGACCGTAGGAGATACGGTGCTTATGTGTTTTAGAGCACAGATGTTTGTTACCAGAAGCCATATTGCCGTGGTACGTGGTCTTTCACATAATGCTCCGGTAATTGAAGGAGTATTTGATTCGCAAGGTAGAAAAATTCGCTAGCTATAGTGAATGGAGCATATGATGAGCGGAAAGTTCGTAGTTATTGTTTTGGATGGTTTTGGTGTTGGAGAAATGGAGGATACAAAGGATATCCGACCAGCAGACATTGGCTCCAATACCTGCGCCCACATTTTTGAAAACATGCCAGGTCTTACACTTCCGACCCTAGAGAAGCTCGGTCTTGCAAATGCTGTAGGGAGAGAATTTGAGACACTGCACTTCTCGCCAAGCGCTCTGTATGGTAAGAGCAAGCTCATGCACCAGGGTGCTGATACGTTTTATGGGCATCAAGAAATTATGGGAACAAAACCACCAAAACCTCTGGCTGAAGCCATACAGAGCCATATTGAAGAGATCAAAACAGAGCTTTCCAAGGCAGGGTTCAAGGTTCGAGAATTCTCGTCTTCTGAGTCAGGGAATAAGATCCTTATCGTCAATGAAGCATGTACTGTGGCAGATAATATTGAGTGTGATCCTGGCCAGGCGTTCAATGTAACTGCTGCAATAGATGATATTGATTTTGAAACTGAGCTGACAATCGGATGTATTGTGAGAAAGGTTGCAAAAACCCCGCGGGTTATTACGTTTGGAGGCCGGGGAATGCATCTTCAGAACCTCTTGGATGCGATTGAAGAGCATGGTAATTTTATTGGCGTTAATGCTCCGGCCTCAGGGGTTTATGACAATGACTATCACTGCGTCCATATGGGTTATGGAATTGATGAAAAGGTGCAGGTTCCTTTTATTTTAGGAGAACAAAAGGTTCCGGTGTATCTATTAGGTAAAGTTGCCGATGTCTGTGCAAATGCATTTGGACAGTCGGAATCTATTGTGGATACGGCTCAGGTACTTTCTCGAACCCTTGCCATTGTGTCATCAATTGAGGGCGGGTTTGTTTGTACCAATGTGCAAGAGACAGATCTTCAGGGACATGGAGAGAGCGTACCTGGGTATGCCGAGAAATTGAGGATCGCCGACTCATACATTGCTCAAATCATTGATGAGCTACAGGATGACGATATTTTGATAGTTATGGCCGATCATGGCAACGATCCTACGATTGGTCATCCTCATCATACAAGGGAACATGTGCCGCTGTTGATATATACCAAAAATGGGACTCCAAAAAATATTGGAGTCCGAGAGACCCTGTCTGATGTTGGGGCAACCGTAGCGGATTATTTTGGAGCTCCTTCACCTGAGAACGGTACGAGTTTCTTAAGTGCAATAAGAGAATAAAACGATGGGGTATACACTCGAACAGCGAATAGTACTTGCTCAGCGGGCACTTGGAAACAGTGTTGTGGCAATTAACCATGATGTTGCAGGAGCTTCAACTGAGACAATCTATGTTGGTATAAAAGATACCGAGTGCATTTCCGATGATTTGATTGAGACCATTAAAAGTTCTTCTCGGTATCGAATACTTACGGTTGACAAAATGAGTGATTTTGGTCGCAGTGTTGACAGTGATTTGGTCAATCCTCTGACATTTAGTCCCATGACTGGATCGACAAGCGGAGGCCCAATCAATATTCTGAAGGGCATTACCGATGTATGCATTGGGACGGACGGTGGTGGCAGCGTTCTAGCGCCGGCTCTTGCAACAAATCTGTATTCATTTCTGGGAACTGGTATGGGTTTGACGTGTACGCAAAAAGGCATTTCTACCGACGGCATTCCATTGAGTCCAGGTGTGGGAGTTATTGGCGCTTCTCTGGAGAGTGTCATTGATCTTGTGAAGTTGATCTGTCAAATAGATATTGATTGCAGCCCAAGAAAGAGGCACTTAAAGCTGGTACTTCCGGCGCCATCGTGTAAAAAGCATCCTTCGAGGGCAACAATATATGAAAGGATACAGTCCTACCTCAAGGCGTTGAGCGTTGAGGTGGATTGTGTCACCTATCCATATATAGATATGGCTGACCGAAAAAGTACCGTTAATGACTTAAAGCATATATGGCGAGAAGATCCGTGCGCCATAGTGGTTTCATTTGAAGGGCCGATTGACTATCCGCTTCCTGAAGAGTCGATACGTAGTTCGTTTAGAGGGCTTGTTGAGGAAGAGAGTGATGTAGATCATACAAAATTGCTCTGCAAGTCTATCAACATTGCAGGTGGGACTGCTATAACAATTCCAGCTGATGAGATTGCGAGTGGACTGTTATTGGCGGCTGCTCCAGGGTTAGAGCAAGTGCAGAATTTGGTTTTTCTCGCGAAAGAGATTGATAAAATTACCCCAAAGTCAGCCCTTTTTGAAAAGTATTTTCTCAATCATGAAAAAGCACCAACAATAAGGACGAGTACTGTATTTTAATTGGCGGTAATTTTAGCTTTTGCGCATGTAGATACGCTGCCGATGGTGCTGTTCTTGGGTTTTTAGATTAATTCTTGCCATAACATATGTTTGCTCGTTATAGATGAACGTTGAAGTGTGTGGCTTTGTGCTTGTATTGGTAATTTCTCACTAATAAAATCCAGGCTTTGAAGATGTTGATAAGTGCTGTGTACGAATTTAACATATCAAAATAATAACTTACCAATGGTCTGAGCACGTCGATTAGCCAGTCTCATTTAGTTCATTAATTACGAAACAAATGGGTTTTGTTGCAGAATACTGGACTTTTATATCTTTATCATAGAGGAGGAAAAGCATGAACAATCGCGCGGAGTTGTTGTTTACCTTAGTATGCAAGCGTGCCGAGAGGGTTTCTGTTGAACAGATATGTCAAAATGCAGGATTGAAAACTGTCCGTCATGGCGAGTAGCTATGACAATGCGTGAACGGAAACTTATAGCATGGAATTTATTCTTGATACCGCTGATTTAGATGCCGTAAAGAAGCTTGATGAATTGTTGACTATTGCAGGTGTGACCACTAACCCTACAATTATAACGAAAAGCGGTAAGAGTCCAGAGGATGTCATTCGGCAGTTTGTGGACTATCTGCGCCCTGAGCAGAAATTCTTTGTCCAAGTGGTTTCGACAGAATATCAGGAGATGTTGGATGAAGCTCGCTACATTTGCGACCTTCGCCCCAAGAATACATATGCCAAAATTCCCGTTACTCATACGGGTTACAAGGCGATAAAAATACTAAAGTCAGAGGGTCGTGGCGTTTTGGCAACGGCCATCTACTCTGCTGACGAGGCTTTTTTGGCAGCGTTGAATGGTGCCGATTACCTAGCTCCTTACGTGAACCGCATGTGCAACTACGGAGATGGTATCGGTCAGGTCGTAGATCTTCTTCAAATGCTTGAAGCCCAGGAATTGAATTCAAAAGTTATTGCCGCTTCATTTAAGAATACGGAGCAGGTCCACGCTCTTATTGCTGCAGGCATTCATGCAGTGACTGTTCCACCGGAGATTGCCTATGCGATGATTGGCCATCCTGGCACCGAGATTGCCGTTAAGGAGTTCTCTGCCAACTGGCAGGTCGCTTATGGTCGGGATTCTTTAAGGAGCTAAAGGTTTACTAAAAACCTGCTGTGACTGTGGAGCGTAATAGATTCTTATAAGGTAGCTCCATGAGTAGGACTTGATACTAACGTCCTTTCTGCAGTTCGTTAGTAGTCTTTTGGTGAAAATGATGCTGTCTCAAGAACAGTGCAACGCAAATGCAACGCAAACGTTTGCGTTGCATTTGCGTTGCAAAGAAAACCAGAGAAATGAAATTTCTGAATCCACAAGACGCCGATGCTTCCAACATCGGCGTCTTACTTCTCCTCCAAATCAAGAAATTCTCATTATACTGAGTAAATTTACTCAGTACTGCAAGAAGTAGGAGAGTTTGATGTTCGAGCGAAGCTATGTAGAAACAATCGTTGAACGAATTGCAGAAGAGAATAATCCGTTGATGCAGGTTGTTGTGGACCCTCGTCAAACCGGAAAGAGTACCATACTTGGACAAGCACTCGCCAAGATGGATATGGAGCAGTTCTTTGTAAGTGCAGATGACGCTATTGTTCCAACTGAAGAGTGGCTTCAAGTTGAGTGGCAACAAGCGCGCAACTCGACTCTTTCTGGATCTCGGACGGTAGTGTTAGCAGTTGATGAGATACAAAAAGTTCCGCATTGGTCAGCTGTGGTAAAGGCACTTTATGATGCCGACCGACGCAACAATATGCCCATTCGTATTATCCTCAGCGGATTATCTTCGCTACTGTTGCACAAAGGCCTAGAGGACTCGCTGATGGGGCGCTTCGAGATGATTTACTCTCCCCATTGGAGCTATGCGGAATGTTCGCAGGCGTTTGGATTCTCCCTTGACGACTATTTGTATTACGGCGGTTATCCGGGGGCAGCTCGATTTGCGGGTGATGATATACGTTGGACTTCTTATGTGCGCGATGCAATTGTTGAGCCCACCATTTCACAGGATGTTCTTGCGTTGGAAGATATCCGTAAACCCGCTCTTATGCGCTCTCTTTTTAGACTCGGTTCGACATACTCTGCGCAGGAACTCTCCTTTAACAAAATGCTTGGGCAGCTTCGGGATGCCGGAAATACCGTAACAATTGCTCATTACCTAGATCTCCTAGGTAAGTCAGGAATACTCTGCGGTATTCAAAAATATGACAAAAAGGCAATTACGCGCAAAAAGAGTTCTCCACGTCTTATGGTATTTGATACTTCGCTTATGACTGCCGTATCCGGAATTGCAAAAGAACGCTGTCTCAACGAGCTGGATTTACGTGGACGTCTCATTGAATCAGCTGTTGGCGCAAGGCTTCTTGCGCGCTCGGCAGAGGAGGGCTTTGATGTGTTTTGGTGGCGAGAAGGATCGAAGGAGGTTGATTTTGTCATTTCGAAAGGTACGTCAGCTCTCTCCGCAATAGAGGTCGAAAGCGGGCACAAAAAAGAGCAAAGCGGTATGGCAGCTTTTCTTTCTTTGCATCCAAATGCCAAGCGCCTCGTTGTTGGCGGTATTTCCGCCGGAGCTTGTGAAATCGAGAAGTTCCTGAAAGATGAAGTGCCGCTGTTTTATTAAGGGGAAGAGGAGACCTAGGGAATGAGGTTTGGTCTAAAAGTTCCAAGCCCAAGTTCCGTCTCTTAGCAAATGGTAAACGTGGTTTGCAAAATCCCTATTTCGACCTAAAAAATGGTTTGCAAAATCCGAATTACTATGATTACCAGCTGTTTCTCTAGGTCAGAATTTTGCACTCTGAAACGTGCATTGAAGAGTGGAATCTCATACTTTTCCGATTGCATTATGTTATGGTCGTTATCAGTTGAAGAATTTAGGAAAGATGTAAGTGAGCTTTACCGGCAAGGCTTTATCGTGATACTTTGTCGGAAGCTAAAGATAGAGACGTAACCTTTTAAATCTAGATGCTGTAGAGAAAGGTGCTGTTATATGGCAAGCGACAAGAAGAAAGAATTGATTGTGCGTAGCTCTGCAGCAGAGTACTTGACGTTTGTTGCTTCCACCGGAAACAGCGATGACAGTTTTGAAATGCGATATGAGGACGAGAATATCTGGCTCACTCAAAAGATGATGGCAGAGCTTTATGGCGTATCAAAGCAGTCGATTTCTCAGCATATCAATCGCATCTATGCGGATGGTGAGTTGACACCTGAGGCAACTGTAAAGAAATACTTGACAGTTCAAACTGAGGGGAAGCGGCAGGTCAGCCGCAATCAAGAACACTACAACCTACAGCTGATCATCGCCGTAGGTTTTAAGGTAAACAATCAACGTGCGGTACAGTTTCGTAAATGGGCCGGTCAGATTGTCAAAGACCATACTATTCAGGGCTGGACGATGGATGTTGATCGCCTGAAAAAAGGCCATATGTTTACTGATGAGTATTTTGAGCGACAGCTGCAGCAGATTCGAGAGATTCGTCTGTCGGAGCGTAAGTTCTATCAAAAAGTTACCGATTTATATACAACGGCCTTTGATTACGACAAGGACGCAAAGACTACCCGTCTGTTCTTCCAAACAGTACAGAATAAATTGCATTATGCGGTTCATCGTCATACCGCCGCGGAACTAATTGTGAAACGAGCAGATGCTACGAAAGAGCATATGGGACTTACTACATGGGAAAATGCTCCAGAAGGAAAGATTCTAAAAGCAGACGTATCAATTGCTAAGAACTACTTGAATGAGCAAGAGATGAACTATCTGGAAAGAATTGTTTCTCTCTATTTAGATTACGCAGAGTTGCAGGCGGAGCGCAAGATTCCCATGAGCATGGAGGACTGGGCAAAGCGTTTGGACGGTTTTCTTGAGTTCAATGAGAATGAGTTACTCATTGGTCCTGGAAAGATCAGTGCAGAGCAAGCAAAGCTTCATGCAGAAACTGAATATGAAAAATATAGGATCACACAGGATCGTCTGTATGAAAGTGATTTCGACCGTTTTCTTTTGCTGGAGCGGGAGGTAGACGATGAGAGTAAAGCTCAGTTTAAAAAACGTCCGGAGGATTTCCTATAGCAAATAAGATTGCTTTTGCGATGGTTGGTCATCTAGGAAAAGTTTGCTTTTGATGATGCATCTGTGGCTTTGTGTGAAGCTTATAGTAAAGATACGTTGCTGAGATAGGTTTATTGGATGCTAAGACCTCATTTTAGATTTCGTGAAATGAGGTCTTAGTGTAAACAGTTACTCCTTATTTGGTAACGAATTGAAAAAGCGTTTAACGTCAGAGTCCTCACGTATTGCAGATACTTGACTGTTTTTCTCTCCAATCTCGAAAAGTCTTCTAATTTCTGATGGCTCCCATTCATCTTTTTTGATTTCTTCTAATTCCGCGATAACAGAGTGAGTGGTTGCATATGTTCTACTATCTTCTAACTGGTTTATCAGCTTTTGTCTTTTTTTGAAGCTTGCATCTTGTGCTTTTGTCTCCCGGTCTTTTAAGTCAATGCACTCATAGTGAAAATCTTCGAGAGCTTCATTAGCTTCTGTACGATCAATAATTTTTTTAACAAGACTCTCTAATTGTGATTCAGAAGAATAGTCTGCAGCTGCAAAGTACTTAATTCGATTTTCATTAAGAAGGCTAAACACTCTTTCTTTATTTTCATCTTTAGGATTAAACACTCCGATTGAGTGTCCTCCGTTTATATTCACTAGCTTCATGCACGGAATATCAGTCGCACTATCTCCTATATATACGATATTTCTAAAAGGGATTTTTATTTTATTTGGAGACAGATAATTATTCACGCTCTGATCATTAACATCCAATACGTCTTTTTCAATTCTAAAAAGATATTGTGTTTTATCTGTATAGTTCACAACTTGGGCAGGCCATCGTGCCACGTTATCTTTGTCGTAATAAAAGGAACTTGCATAAATTTTTTTAAATTCTGGTGCGATAGGAGTTCCCTCAATAATTTCTTTTAAACCTGAAGAGATGATGTAATGCTCAACAGTCACATTATGTTCCTTGCCATAGTCATTTATTCTTTTAAACCAATCTTTCACACCGTTGTAGAGTGAAATTTTTTCACCGTATTCTTTAAGTGAATTTTTTGTTATATAAAATTTCCCCGTTGATAATTTTGACATAGAATACATGTAGGCAAGATTTTGGTCCATGTCATTATGTAGTGCAAGTGAGTTTGAATTTTTCCAAAATTCATCGATATCGTAGCCAAGTGATTGAATAAACCCTTGGTTTTGCATATCTGTGTGGGTAAGGGTTTTATCAAAATCATAACAAATGGCTAAAATTATTGGTTTGTTTTTAGATTGTGTGCACATGTAAATCCTTTCTAAACGAATTACTCAAGCGCCTTCTATTATGGACCACCACATTAGAAATTTCGTTTTGTACTGATATTGGGATAAGAAGAATGGGAGACTGACGAGTTAAAGTGGCTAATAGGTGTTGAGCTTAGCATAAGTAAAAATCTACCACAAACACACTTAGATTATGTATATAAACCCGACATAGGGGGAATAAGCAGAGACGTAAAGATGAAACACCGCAGATGCGGATGTCGTTAATACGTGCTCTGAACAGGTAGAACGCAAATAAGCACGTACTTCTCGCCAGCCGGGTCTGCATAGGAAAGGAACATGAACTATGGGAAAGATTCTTGGTATCGACCTCGGCACTACCAACTCGGCTATGGCTGTCCTCGAAGGTGGCGAGCCGACTATTATCGTTAACGCTGAGGGCGATCGCACTACTCCGTCGGTCGTGGGTTTCCGCGCTGACGGTGACCGCATTGTCGGTAAGGCAGCAAAGAACCAAGCTGTTACCAACCCTGTGAACACGGTATTCTCCATCAAGCGCTTCATGGGCCGCAAGTTTGACGAGGTCCAGTCCGAGATGAAGACCGTTCCGTACAAGGTCAAGTCTGGCACCGACGGTCGTGCCGTTGTGGAGATTGAGGGCACCGATTACACGCCTGAGCAGATCAGCGCCATGATCCTCTCTAAGATGAAGGCTGACGCCGAGAAGTACCTCGGTGAGAAAGTAACCGACGCCGTCATTACCGTCCCTGCGTACTTCAATGACTCCCAGCGTCAGGCAACCAAAGACGCCGGCAAGATTGCAGGCCTCAATGTCCAGCGTATCGTTAACGAGCCGACGGCAGCTGCCCTTGCTTACGGTCTTGATAAGAAAGACAAGGATCAGAAAGTCCTCGTCTTCGACCTAGGCGGCGGCACCTTTGACGTCTCGCTTCTTGACCTTGCCGACGGCGTTGTTGAGGTCCTCGCCACTAACGGCGACAACCACCTGGGCGGCGATGACTGGGACCAGCGCGTGATTGACTGGCTTGCCGATAAGTTCAACTCTGACAACGGCATTGACCTGCGCAAGGATCCTATGGCACTTCAGCGTCTGAAGGAGGCTGCGGAGAACGCCAAGAAGGAACTCTCCAGCGCTCAGCAAGCACAGATTAACCTGCCGTTTATTACCGCTGACGCAACCGGTCCTAAGCACCTTGACTACACGCTGACCCGTGCTGAGTTTGAGCGCATCACGCGTGATTTGCTCGACCGCTGCAAGACCCCGGTAACCAAGGCACTTCAGGACGCCGGTCTTCAGATTTCCAACGTTGACGAGGTCATTCTCGTCGGTGGCTCAACCCGTATGCCTGCCGTTCAGGATCTTGTGAAGACTATGACCGGCAAGCAGCCCAACATGTCCGTGAACCCGGACGAGGTCGTCGCTGACGGTGCGGCCGTCCAGGGCGGCGTTCTGACCGGCGACGTCTCCGGCATCCTGCTTCTGGACGTTACCCCGCTTTCCCTTGGCGTTGAGACCATGGGTGGCGTGATGACCAAGATGATCGACCGTAACACCACCATCCCGACGTCCAAGACGGAGATCTATTCCACGGCTGCCGACAACCAGACGTCCGTTGAGATTAACGTCCTTCAGGGCGAGCGCGAGATGGCTGCGGACAACAAGTCGCTCGGCAAGTTCAACCTGACTGGCATTCCTGCAGCTCGTCGTGGCACTCCTCAGATTGAGGTTACCTTCGACATCGACGCCAACGGTATCGTGAAGGTTACCGCAAAGGATAAGGCAACGGGTAAGTCCCAGGAGATTACCATCTCCGGCTCCACCGCGCTTTCTGACGACGAAGTCGATCGCATGGTCAAGGACGCAGAGTCTCACGCCGAGGAAGATAAGAAGCGCAAGGATGAGATTGAGGTCCGCAACCAGACCGACTCTCTTGCGTACGGCACCGAGCAGACGCTGAAGGATCTTGGCGACAAGGTCCCCGAGGATCAGAAGAAGGCCACCGAGGAGGCCGTTGCTGAGGCTCGTAAGGCACTTGAAGGTACCGATATCGAGGCCATCAAGGCAGCCGGCGAGAAGCTCCAAGAGGTCGGACACAAACTCGCCGAAGTAGCGTACGCTGACGCCCAGGCTCAGACTGCGGGTACGGACGGCGCCTCTGCCGGAAACTCTTCCGACGGCGACGTTGAAGATGCTGATTACGAGGTTGTTGACGACGACAAGTCTCAGAACTAAGGTGCGAGCGGAAGGGCTTCTCGCCATTGCTGTGCGCTAGGGGCAAACGGAAGTTGGAGAAGCAAGACGTTCGCATTGGGGAGGTGGCCGGCTTTGATCGGCTGCCTCCCTCGTACATAGAAGGAGGGTGACGTGAACGTGCCAATTGATGAGGGCAAAGACGCCGCTTTTGAAAATGAGAATAACGGAGGCGCACAGGTGGGCGCTGCCGGTGTAGACGGAGATGACGTTGCCGGTGCCGCAGGTGCGGCTGCCGCTGATGACCTCGACGAGCAGGCCATGGTTGAAGAGGCTATCCGTCGGGGGGAAGAGCAGGCGGAGCGTGAGATTGCGGAGGATGCCAATAAGGCTCGCTCCGAGCGCGATGCTCTGCAGGCTCAGCTTGATTCCGTGGCAGATCAGATTGAGGCCGCCAAAAAGGAAGCCGCAGAGGCCACCGATAGATTTGTGCGTCTGCAGGCAGATTGGGATAATTACCGTCGTCGCACGGCTCAGGAGCGCCTGGACGAGCGTGAGCGCGCAACGGAGAAGCTGGTAGTCGAACTCTTGCCGGTCATTGATGACTTGGAGCGTGCGATTGAACACGCCGATAATCTCACGGATTCGCAGTCGATACAGTTTGTCGAAGGCGTTTCGGCGGTAAAGAATAAGCTCGTAGGCGTACTGAACAAAGAGGGCGTCAACGTGATTGACCCTGCCGGCGAGGCGTTTGATCCGCTGTCGCATCAGGCGGTCGGCCGGGTTGAGGATACCGAGGCATACGATGAAAGCGTTGCACAGGTATATCAGAAGGGCTATCGCATGGGCGGCAAGGTCATCCGCACCGCCATGGTGACGGTGACGCACGGCGGACCCAAGCGTCCCGAAGAGAGCAATAAAGATACGGATGCCGGCAAGGACGCCGACATTGCTGATGATGCCAGCGACGGCGATACCGCTGATGCAGGCGGTGACAAGGACACCAAGTAAGTAAAACTTTTATGAGAGGAGGTCGTGCTTAGTCATGGCTGGTAAGAAAACATTTTATGACGTGTTGGGTGTGAAGCGCGACGCCTCGAAGAGCGACATCCAGAAAGCTTTCCGCAAGCTCGCTGCTAAATATCATCCTGATGCGGGCGGCGATGAGAATAAGTTCAAGGAGATTTCCGAGGCGTACAACACACTTTCAGACGAATCCAAGCGCAAGGAATATGACCAGATGCTTATGTTTGGCGGCATTCCGGGCTCGGGCTTTGGAGGTCGCGGCACGCAGGGTGGCTACACCTATACCACCAATGTCGACGGCGCTGATTTTGCCGATATCTTTGGCGGTATGGGCGGTATGGGAGGCTTCGATTTCTCTTCCATTTTCGGTGGCGGTCGAGCTGCTGCTAACAGACCATCTGCCGGCGGAGATTTGACGATGTCCGTTGAGGTGAGCTTTGATGAGGCGCTTAAAGGCACTTCTCGCAAAGCAACCTACCGTATTCCTTCGACGGGCGATGAGCAAACGCTGACTATCAAGATACCTGCAGGTGCGTACGACGGCATGAAGCTCAGGTACAAGAAGCGTGGCGAATACGGAATTAACGGCGGACAGCGCGGTAACCTGGTGGTTTCCATCAAAGTTGATCCGCATCCGGTGTTCAAGCGTGACGGTGCTGACGTGAGGATGGAGCTGCCCATCAGTATGTATGAGGCCGCTCTTGGTGCAACGGTTGAAGTTCCTACGCCCGACGGCACGACGGTTCGCCTGAAGGTTCCCACCGGTACACAGAACGGCAAGACGTTCCGCTTCCGCGAGCTCGGTGCGCCGCGCGTGAAAAATCCGGATTCTCGTGGAGCTTTGTATGTGTCGGTTGACGTGAAGGTTCCTACAAGACTGACCAAGAAGGAGCGCGAGGCGTTGGAGTCTCTGAAGGACGACGACGCTCGCAGCTACCGAAAGGATGTGTAAACGATGGCGCGCAAGAGCGACGAGAATCGCAAAAGTCGGGAAAGTCGCAATAAACCGCTCTACATGATTAGCGTTGCGGCTGAGCTTACGGGCATGCATCCACAGACCCTTCGTGTCTACGAACAGAAGGGTCTGGTCAATCCCGGCAGGTCCCGCGGTAATACGCGTCTGTATTCGCGTGCAGATATCGACCGGTTGAACCTTGTGGCCAAGCTGACGGACGAGGGCATCAACCTTGCCGGCGTCGTGCGCATTCTCGACATGCGCGAGCGTGCTGTTGAGAAGGACGATGAAATCGATGAGCTCCGTGCCCGTGTCCGTGAGCTTGAGGATGAGCTGCACGAGTACAAGATGCGTGAACGCATTACCTCGCTTGCCCGCTACGAGGAGTCGAGTCCTGAGCAGATCATGCAGCGCCTTTTGGGTATGTCGTCAGATGCTGAAGATGCCGAAGACGATACCGAGAAAGATGCATAAAGAGGTAAACTATACAAATAACATCTAAAGCATCCAAGAGGGAGAACACATGCTTAGGTATTTGTATTTCAATCAAAAAGGCAAACTAATCCTATTCATTGTCTTCTCCCTCTTAAGCAGTCTGTTTGAAATTGCGCTTTCATACGTGATGCTTCAGTCTATTGATCTTGCCATGAGCGGCAAACTCTCGGACGCCTTGAACTATGGACTTTGGTTTGGCTTGTATATTTTCTGCTACTTCTTCGTGGACCTGGTATGCAGGCGCCTGCGGTGGTCCGTGCTCCGTGGCAGTCAGTCACACCTTCGTGATGATTTGATGAGCCGTATTCTTGGTCAGTCGATTCCTGAGTTCCATACGCACAACACGAGTCATTGGCTCTCGGTACTTACCAATGACCTTGATTTGATCGATGAGACGTATTTCCGTGTTTTCATGGATACGCTGGTAGACATCTTCTCTGGCATAGTCAGTTTAGTGGTGCTTCTGTTTATCTCGCCATGGCTTGTTTTATTCATTTTTGCTATGATTGCCATTCAGATGCTGATTCCTAAAGTCATGGCTCCACGTATTTCCAAAAGGCGAGCAGAACAGTCCAAGTCTGCAGAGCGTTTTACGGCTACCGCCAATGAGCACCTTGAAGGTTTCGATCTTCTCAGAAGTTTCCATCTTACGGAAGCTTCGCGAGAAGCAATGAGTAAAGCAAACCAAAGCTGGGAAGAGAGTAAATTCCAAGCGCGTTATTTTGGTTCGTTGGCGCGTCTGCTTTCGTTTACCGTCGGCCAGGTTATCTATATCGGTATTTATTTCATTGGTGCCATCCTTACCCTTCAGGGTTTGATGACGGTTGGTATGATGGTGGCTGCTTCTCAGCTTGTGGTCTATATTGCAAATCCTATTCAAAATGTAAGCGACGCCATTACCGATATGCGCGGTGCTGAAGAGATTATCAAAAAGTTCCGCGCTCTTCTCGATAAGAGAAGTGCTGTTGAAGACGGAACAAAAGATATTCCTCAGCGGTTTTCAAACCTTACCGTGGATCATGTGTCGTATAGCTATGACAAAGAGCGTCCTATTCTGTCTGATGTGTGCCTCAGTTTAGAGCACGGTGGCAAGTATCTTCTTGAAGGTGATTCGGGAAGTGGTAAAACTACGTTGATACAGTTGCTTACCGATGCGATGAAGCCGGATGCAGGACGGATTCTTTTGGATGGACAGCCTATTGGGCAGTATAAAGCCGAACAGTATGCGCGTTTTATCATCCCATGTTCTCAGCAGACTTTCATTTTTAACGCGAGCATCAGGGATAATATCACGTTGTTCTGCAAAGATTTTACTGACAATGCCGTAATTGCCGCCCTTAAGAAATCGGGTTTTGAAGAGATTCTTACTCGCTATCCGGATGGGCTTGATCACAAGATTGATCAGTCGGGGAGTAGTTTGTCCGGTGGAGAGCGACAAAGGCTGGCACTGGCTCGGATTTTTCTGTTTGAACCACAGATCGTGATCTATGACGAAAGCTTTGCGCATTTGGATGCCGCATCAGTGGAGAGCTTGATTGATGCGGTTATGGAGGATGAGGACAGGACCGTCATCATGACATCCCATCAAGTAACCCCAGCGATACGTAATCGGTTCCAATCGCTTGTGCTGAAAGACGGAAGCGTTCAGACGTGTGGTGGAAACGTGCAGGCATCGGTTTCGGCATCTGCTCTCACGTCATTTTGGGATGAGTTAGGCGATCGCACGTATAAAGAAGCAATTAGTGAGTGGAAAATGAGAGACTACGAGGCTCTTGATTAGTCTTACGTTTTCGACGTCTCTTGTGAGAATTCCATACTAATAAAGCTGTTTATAGTAAATTGAGTATCCATAAGTTAGAAAATCTACTATTAACGGACTTAGATGTTGTATAAAAACCACGCTAGAGGGAATACTACTCTCGATTAAAAATGATTTCCAGCACGTCTGTTACTGTGCTTGGCGATGGATCAAAGCCCAAGAGCCCAAGCTTATGGAAACGCAAGATTCTTCCAATCGTCATGGCCAGGCGTGCCCGGAGAGGAAGGGATGATGCTATGAGAATTGATAAATGGGCGGTGACTGCCCAAGAAGCTCTGCAGGGAGCACTCGGTATTGCCGGAGACGCGGAGGCCGCAGAGATCGCTCCTCTTCATTTACTTAAGGCGCTACTTGACAGCAATGAGCGTAATCTGCGCTCTATTTTGGAGAAGGTCGGTGCCGATGTCGAGGCCATTGAAGCTCAGGTAGATGATGCTATCGGTCGTGCGCCTCACGTAAGCGGAGGCGCTCAGATTGGCCTTGGGAATGACCTGATCAAGGTAACCAATGAGGCTGAGAAGCTGGCTACAAAGCTGGGGGATTCCTATGTCACCTCCGAACACCTGCTGACGGCACTTGCCAACGACAAGTCCGAAGCCGGCCGTATCCTGCGCGATGCCGGCGTGACCGCCAAGCGCGTGGAGGAAGTTTACAACGATCTTCGTGGTGATGAGCGCGTGACCTCGCAGGATGCAAAGCCTGAGTTTGAAGCGCTGGAGCATTACGGACGCAACGTCACGGATCTGGCGCGCCAAGGCAAGCTTGATCCGGTTATCGGTCGCGTTGAGGAAATCCGTCGTACCATTCAGGTGCTCAGCCGTCGTACAAAAAACAATCCCGTGCTCATCGGCGAGCCGGGCGTTGGCAAGACCGCCATCGTGGAGGGTTTGGCTGAGCGCATGGTCTCCGGCGACGTCCCTTCAACACTGCGCGACAAGGAGCTCATTGAGCTTGACATGTCCGCGCTGGTGGCGGGTGCAAAATATCGCGGCGAATTTGAGGATCGTCTCAAGAGCGTCGTAAAGGAAGTCAGCAAGGCCAACGGTCGCATTATCCTCTTCATTGACGAGCTGCATACCATTGTGGGTGCCGGTGCCACCGAAGGCTCCATGGATGCGGGCAACATTTTGAAGCCCGCACTTGCCCGCGGCGAGCTGCGTGCCATTGGTGCAACAACCTTGGATGAGTACCGTAAATATATCGAGAAGGACGCGGCGCTTGCTCGTCGTTTCCAAACCGTGCTGGTTTCCGAGCCGTCTGTTGAGGATACCATCTCCATTTTGCGCGGTCTGAAAGAGAAGTATGAGCAGCACCACCGCGTTCGTATCACGGACTCCGCGCTGGTAGCCGCTGCCGACCTTTCCAATCGCTACATCTCTGATCGCTTCATGCCTGATAAGGCCATTGACTTGGTAGATGAGGCTGCTTCTCGCCTTCGCATGGAACTTGACTCAATGCCGTCAGACATTGATGCGGTGGATCGCCAGCTTACTCAGATGCAGATTGAAGAGCAGGCGCTCATGAAGGAAGAGGATGCCGCATCAAAGGAGCGTCTTGCGGCCCTGCGCGAAGAAATTGCCACAACGCGAGAAAAGCTTGACGGTATGAAAGCAAACTGGCAAAACGAGCGCAGCGCCATCGATAAGGTCCAGGAGCTTAAAGCGCAAATGGAAGACGCTCGTACGCAGATGGATCGAGCCACGCGCGACGGAGATCTTGCGCGCGCGTCTGAGCTTCGCTACAGCACAATTCCTGAGCTTCAGCGTCAATACGATGAAGCCGAGAAAGCACTTCTCGCCAAACAGGAAGACGGGGGACTTCTGAAAGAGGAAGTTACCACGGATGAGATCGCCGAGGTGGTTTCTTCGTGGACCGGCGTGCCCGTGTCCAAGATGATGCAGGGCGAGATGGACAAGCTCAAGAACCTTGAGAGCCAACTTCACCTGCGCGTTATTGGCCAAGACGAAGCCGTGTCTGCGGTTGCTGCGGCAGTCCGCAGAAGCCGCGCGGGCTTGTCCGATCCCAACCGTCCGCTGGGCAGTTTCTTCTTCCTGGGGCCTACCGGCGTCGGTAAGACCGAGCTGGCAAAGGCGCTGGCCGAGCTCCTCTTTGACGATGAGCGTTCGTTGGTTCGTATCGACATGTCCGAGTACATGGAGAAGTTTTCGGTGCAGCGTTTGATCGGTGCTCCTCCCGGATATGTGGGATATGACGAGGGCGGCCAGCTGACCGAGGCCGTGCGCCGTCATCCGTACTCCGTGGTGCTCTTGGACGAGATGGAAAAGGCTCACCCGGATGTATTCAACGTGCTTTTGCAGGTGCTCGATGACGGTCGCCTGACGGACGGACAAGGTCGCGTGGTCAGCTTCAAGAATACGATTATCATCATGACCAGCAACGTTGGCTCTCAGTTCATTGCCGGTGCAGGTGCTTCTGGTTTGAACGAGGAGGCTCGCAAGCAGGTTATGGATGCGCTGCGAGGCGCGTTCCGTCCGGAGTTCCTGAACCGTATCGACGACGTGGTCATCTTCCAGCCGCTTGGTCTTTCCGATATCGAGAAGATCGTGGATATCCAGCTCAAAGATGTGCGTGCACGTTTGGCGCGTGAACGTATGACCTTGGAGCTTTCTGACGCTGCGGTGCAATCTCTGGCACTGGACGGCCTAGACCCCGTGTACGGCGCGCGTCCCCTGAAGCGCCTGATTCAGCGGCGCGTTGTTGACCAGGTGGCAAACCTCATCATTGCCGGTGAACTCCATGAGGGAGACACCGTCCTCATTGATACCGACGATGACGGTAACCTGGTGGCGCGTCGCGCTCAAGGCGATATTCATTAAGACTAAGGTAAGAGACGAGCGAAATGTAATATGGATGTTGATTGCATGAAAGACGGTTTAGCAAAAAGAAACCCGGCATCTCGGAAAATTCCTCTTGATGCCACTGCGATTGATGCGAGCGAGAAGCCTATGGGCTTCTCGCTTGATGCTCAGATGCAAGACAAAAGCCCTTTGGAAAAGCCGAAATCATCACAAACGTCTACCAAAAAGAAGCTCGTCAAAAAATCAGCTCCCAAACAGTCGGAATTCATTCGTGCAGAAAACGAAGATGATGACGGCTATGACCCGTATTCCGATCGACGCCCGGAAGTGGAACCGTTGTTTGAGCGCGATCCTTGGATGTAGAAATATGTGCTGTAAAAATATACATATTACAGGGAGTATTCCTTTTCGAGCAGCGCTCCCTGAGACACCACGTTTGGTTGATAGTGACGTAATGAGCGATGAGGAGTTGAGAGCAGCATTTATGAAGGGCTATCAAGAGGCCATTAAGGGTGATGTTGTTCCTGCTGTTCCGTCACTTTCAGTATTGCATAGCGAGTCGCAGCTGCTTACCTAACAGCAGAACCCCAAGTAGCTGACATCCATGTCCAAAGGAAATAGGCAACAACGGCGATAATTGCAAGTACCACAATGGCTGCAATCAGAGAACCTGCGTGCATGCGGCGTTCTTTCTTTACAAAGATGTCGCGCTGTCCCTTGGGAACCTGCAAGTACTGACCATAATGAAGATCTTTTTTGAGCTGTGCGATCTCGGCTTTTGATCGACGCCAACTGCGGCTGCCATGACCATGATGTGCCCTGCTAAGCGTAAATTCGGAGTCATGCGAGACGGCAGCTTCATCTTCCTCATCGCGAGCAAAATCGTTGATGGGAGCTACGGTTTTATGTGCGCGACGTTCGCGAACGTACGATGTATGCGTATGCCCATCACCCATGTGGCGCTCGTGATAAACGTGCTTATGAGATGATGCAACGTTATTCTCGGGATCTCCCTCAAAGGAGGTTTCGCCAGAGAACACCTCAACGGTCTCATACTCGCCTTCAACTGCCCGTGCGACCGCATCTGAATCTTTCATTTTGAGATGATTGCCTGAAGAGCTTGAGGAAGTTTTGCGAGTAATGTCCGTTGCAGCCGACTCATCAGCAGATACCCGATCTGATGTATGGTCTGCTTCGAGGGGGAACTTCTCGTCAGAATATGTCGTCTGATCCACGTTAACCTCCGCGGTTGAGCGATTATTCGTTACATATTTTAGTCCATGTACGCATATCTGTCGCGTTGCGATGTGGATTGCTTGGAAAGAAAGTCTCAGTTGATGAACTTTGAAAGAATATGCACATAGTATTCGCAGGAATATATGAGTCATAGACGCTTAGATAACATAAGTCCATAAAGCTAAGAAAATTTGAAAATAATGATTAAAATCAGATTGGGTGGGCATATACAACAGCGAACAACGGAATGCCAGAAATGGCATACAAACAGTGAAGGAGTGGTTTTTATGAACAGCATGGTTCCTTTTGATCGTTACGCACGTGGCTTGAGCAATTGGCCTTTTGGCGGCAGCTTAGAGAGCTTCTTTGATTCGCCTTTTTCATCTACGAGTTCTGAGGCGTTTCCGGTAAACGTTGAGGACGCTGGCGAGAAGTACGTGGTAACTGCAGAGCTCCCGGGTCTTTCTCGCGAAGACATTGATGTTGAGCTCAATGAGGGTCGTCTTTCTATTACAGCGGAGCGCAAAGAGTCCGATGAGGAGAAGGGCAAGAATTACCTGCATAAGGAATCCTCTGAGTGGCGCGCAACTCGTGGCGTGTATCTGAAAGATGCAGCTACACAGGGTTTGAGCGCAAAGCTCGACAATGGCGTACTGACTATTTCCGTTCCAAAGCAGGACGAAAAGGCAAACGTTACCAAGATCTCCATTGACTAAGCTGCGCACAAACCGGTTGAACCGTTATATAGGTTGGTATGCGTGAAGACTGGGAAAGAGGTCGAGAAAAGCGCTTGCGTTCCTCAAAATCCACGTATTCCTTTCCCGTAAGTGAGGAAAAGCGGTCCGGAGTTTTACTCCGGGCTGCTTTTTTAGAGAACGCTCATGGGCCAATCTTGGCTGGCGACAAGAACTTGCAAACCATCGGCCGTTTTTGCCTGGGTACAGGTATCGTTTACCGGTTCTGCGCCCAGTGCGGCGGCAAGGGTTCGCACGGCAAGACTGGGTCGATTGTTTTCACGTGAGAGATGCATGCCAACGACTGTCCTTGTGTTAGGGCGTATCAGTTCCGCAAGCGCAGAAGCTGCTTGCTCATTTGAGAGATGTCCATAAGGCCCGCCAACGCGCTCTTTAAGCACCTGCGGATACGGACCTGTGGCAAGCATATGCTCATCGTGGTTTGATTCAAGTGCCAAGATGCGGGCGCCTGCAAGTTCCGTAAGAGCATCATCGGTCAGGATACCCGTATCGGTACAGTATCCGATACTGTCTATCTCAAGGTTCTTCTCGCCAAGGAGGCTGAAACGAAAGCCTACGGGTTCGGCTACGTCGTGCGACGTGGAAAATGCTTGAACCGATATCTCTCCGACACACTTCTGCACATCCGTTGAAATCAGAGAAAATTCAACCCCATCCATGCTGCTACGGCCGGAAAGGATGTGCGCGGTTCCTGAGGTGGCAAATATGGGGCCGTCGAAGTGCTTTGCGAACACACGGAGTCCGCCTACATGGTCCGAATGTTCATGCGTTATAAAAACCGCAGCTATACAATCTGTATCAATGTCAAGTTCCTTGGAGCGACGGAGCAATTCTCGCCGGGAAAGTCCGCAGTCTACTAAAATACTCGTTTGAGGTCCTTCAACAATGGCTGCATTTCCGCTTGAACCGCTGGCAAGAATGTGAAGATGAATCCGTGGTGTCATAAGAGCCTTTCATGATTTACACTCAAAGTATCATAGTAGCTTGTTTGTGAGGTGCCGTGCCAACTGTTTCACACCGATATCACCCGTCTGTTCCAACGATCGTTCCTGACGGAGCGCCTGTGGTGCTGATGGTTTCGGGAGGCGCCGATTCTACGGCGCTTTTGGTTATGGCCGCAACGGATGTTTTGGATGTGCAAGACGGTCGAGGCCGTGCCAAGATAGCGCAAGATCGCCTGTGTGTGCTTCATATCAACCACCAGCTTCGCGGCGCAGATGCCGAGAAGGACGAGCAGTTTGTTCGCACGCTTTCCGCCAAATATGGCATCACGTGCGTGACACGCTCGCTCGACATTGCATCCATTGCTGCGGCCGACCACTTAAACGTGGAGGATGCTGGTCGGCGCGTCCGGTATGAAATTGCAAATCAGCTGGCAAATGAATTGTGCGAGCAGGCTGGCGTGCCGCGCGCTTCTGCCCGTATCGTAACGGCACACAACGCTAACGATCGTGCGGAAACCTTCCTTATGAACGTAACGCGTGGTACGGGCACCTCGGGGCTCGCATCCATTCCGCGTCGCCGTAATCGCATCGTGCGTCCGCTTTTGGGGTTTACCCATCTTGAGCTGTGCAACTACCTTGTTGAACGGGGCATTTCTTGGCGAGAAGACCTTACCAATGCCGATACATATTATCTGCGCTCATATATTCGCCATGAGATACTTCCACGCCTTGAAGTAAAAAACCCTCAGGTACTCTCTGCAATTTCAGGTGCCTGCGACATTGTGTCGGATGAAGATGCCTACGTAAGCGGTGTTGCTGCGCGCTGTTTGAGAAAGCTTACGGTTCGAGAGTACGATGGATATGTGGTGCTTGATGCGGCACGCCTTGCGGCAACCGATGTGGTGATTGCTCGCCGCGTTATACGTTTGGCCGTAAAGAACCTGGCAGATGATCCGCGCCTTGAGGCACGTCATGTTGAGAGTGTTCTTATGGCGGTGGCAAACGGAAGAGGTGCGGTTAATTTGCCTCAGGATATCCAGGCGCGTATCGAGTTTGGAACGCTTACCCTTGCCAAGGCATATCGTAAGGAACGCGCAGGTAATATTCCAACAGGTACTCATGATGCTCATACTCACATATCAGAGACTTCGTTTTCGGCGTGGCTCAGCGTTCCGGGAGAGCAGCAGCTTACTCAAAATCGAAGACTTCGAGCGCGGCTTATTCCGGTGGAACATGGCCTTGATGTGGTGTCGTTCGCACGTGCGCATGGTCGCGAATGGTTGGGGGAGTCGGTGTTGTTGGATGCCGAAGCCGCGGGAATAGATGCCACGCATGGCGGAAGGCTTTGGATAGAGCCTCCCTGCGCGGGAGATGTTCTTTGTCCGTTGGGTATGCACGGACAGTCAAAAAAGCTTTCCGACCTGCTGAGTGCTTCTCGCCTCCCTGTGGCCGAACGTAGAGGCGTGCCTGTTGTGCGCACATCCCCAAACGGTCGAATCGTGTGGGTTGCGGGAATTCGGGCGGACGAACGATCAAAATGCACACAAGACACAAAAGTGCTGCTAGAATTAAGCATCCACGAGAGTTTGATAACGGTGTCAGACAGCTACGGTGGCTGAGAGGAGCCAATATGGCAGAAGCGCATCCTGATATTGAAAGCATTTTACTATCTGAAGAAGAAATCAAAGAAATCGTTGCGCGTATGGGCAAAGAGATTACACGCGATTACGCCGATAAGAATCCGCTTGTTATTGCAGTACTCCGGGGTGCCGTCGTGTTTATGGCGGACGTCATGCGAGCTATCACCTGCCCTATGTCCGTTGATTTTATGGCGGTTTCAAGCTATGCCGATGGGGTTAAAAGCTCCGGCGTCGTTCGCATTGTGAAAGATTTGGATACCAAAATTGAGGGCCGTAACGTATTGATTGTCGAGGACATTTTGGACTCCGGTCTTACGCTCTCATACCTTATGCGTATGCTGCAATCGCGCAACCCCGCATCTATTGAGATTGCGGCCTTTGTGGTAAAGGATATTGAGGGAAAAAAGCCGGCGGTAGAGCCTCGTTATGTGGGAGCGCATGTACCCAATGCGTTTGTGGTTGGTTATGGCCTTGATTATGCTGAACGGTATCGTAATTTACCGTATTTGGGCATTTTGAAGCCATCGGTATACGAGTAGGTATATCCTGCAAAGAAGGCAGTAGGTTTTATGGGCGTTTACGGACGCTCTGAGGTTCGATACAAGGAGTTGCCATGGGTATCAATCAAAAGAATCTAAATTACGGACAGGCAAAATCTGCCATTCGAGAAATCGCAGGATTTGCGGCTCGTCGCCGTGCTGAGATTGGTGCCGACAACGTCTTTGACTTCTCTATCGGAAATCCCTCCGTACCTGCACCATCTGCGGTGAAGGCATCCATCGAACATGCTTTGACGCTTCCGCCACAGGCAGTCCACTCCTATACGGCAGCCATCGGAACTCCTGCCACACGTGAGGCGGTGGCCACATCACTGTGCCGTCGCTTTGGAGAAGGCACCGCAACGGTGTCCGATGTCATTATGACCTGCGGAGCTGCCGCTTCCGTTTCAATGGCGCTTCAGGCAGTCGTTAACCCGGGCGATGAGGTCATCGTTATCGCTCCGTATTTTCCTGAGTATAAAGTGTGGATTGAGCACGCCGGTGCCGTCTGTGTTGAAGTTTTGGCTGACGAGAAGACCTTCCAAATCGATGCCGAGTGTCTTTCTGCGGCCATAACTTCTCGCACGAAAGCCGTCATAGTAAATTCGCCCAACAATCCCGTGGGTGCGGTATATACACGAGAAACCCTTACGGCACTTGCGGATGTTTTGCATGTGCGCGGAACTGAGTTGGGAGAGCATATCTACCTCATCTCCGATGAGCCGTATCGAGAAATTGTGTACGGAGGCGTTGAGGTTCCTTGGATACCTGAGGTATATGACCGCACAATCGTGTGTTACTCCTACTCCAAGTCACTGTCTCTACCGGGTGAGCGTATCGGTTGGGTGCTTATTCCGCCAACCAATCCCGAGCACGATGATCTATATGCGGCCTCTGCCGGTGCGGCTCGTGCTTTGGGCTTTGTATGCGCTCCGTCCCTGTTCCAGCTTGTATTGATTGACTGCGTTGATGAGCCTGCCGATATTGAGGCATACGCAAAGAACCGCGACGTGCTCACACGTGGACTTTCGGATTTGGGTTATGAGTATATCCAGCCTGACGGAGCGTTCTATTTGTGGGTGAAAGCTCCCGGTGGTGATGCACAGGAGTTCTGCACGCGAGCCCGCGCGTATGAGCTGCTGCCGGTTCCCTCTGATTCGTTTGGATGTCCCGGTTGGCTTCGCGTGAGCTATTGCGTGCCCTACGATATCTGCGTCAATTCCCTTGACGCGTGGAAAAAGGTTGTCTCTTAATGCGCATTCTGTGTGACGTTCATACGCATACCATGTACTCGCGCCATGCGTATTCCACGATGGAGGAAAATGTCCGTGAGGCGGCATCTCAAGGGTTTGAACTCTTGGGATTAACGGATCATTTTTCTTCGATGTTGTACGAAGAGCAGATACTCAAGAACTTCCAGTTTTTTCTCAACCTGAATGTCATTCCGGAAGTTTGGCACGGTGTCCGTGTTTTGCATGGCTGCGAGGTAGATATCGTTGACCTTGAGGGCAACCTTTTTGGACACGATATTGTTGTGGATACGTCAATCAACGGCGACAAGCTCGCACACCCGCGATACCTTGGTAATCTTGTTCTGTCTCGCTGCGATTATGCGGTGGCAAGTATTCATGGAAAAGATTGGGCGAGAAGTGCAACGCCAGCACAGGTGACACGGATGTATGTGAATGTGCTGGATAATCCTCATGTTCTTATCTTGGGGCATCTTGGAAGAAGCTTTCTTGACTTTGATGTGGATGCGCTGGTTTGTGAATGCCGTGACCGCGGTAAGCTCATTGAGATAAATGAAGCAACGTATGCGGAAGGGCATGCGACAGAGCAACAGGACAGATGCCGTAGGATTGCGGAGCGCTGTGCTGAGCTGGGATGCATGGTTTCATTTGGATCTGATGCGCACATTGCAACGCGTATCGCGCATGCCGATTGCGTATCCCGTCTGCTTGATGAAATTCACTTTCCGGAAGAGCTTATGGCATGTCGCGATGCCGCAACGTTTCTGAAGGTAAAAGAAGCGGCCGGGGTAGGTATACCTCACTGAGGTGCGGTATACCACCGGATAAGCACTGCGCCATACCACCGGATAAGTATGCACGCGTAAGAAAACTACAGCTCTATGGTGAGTTCAACGGGGCAATGATCGCTGCCGTAGACTTCGTTCAAGATGGCCGCACCGGTAATCTGTTGTGCAATGCGATTACTGACAAGGAAGTAGTCAATGCGCCAGCCTGCGTTGTTTTTGCGGGCGTTAAAGCGATAGCTCCACCAGCTATAAGCGCCGGTCACATCGGGGTGCCGATAGCGGAACGTATCGGTAAACCCCGCGTCAAGAAGTTTCGTGAAGCTCTCGCGTTCTTCATCAGAAAATCCGGCGTTTTTGTGATTGCTGCTGGGGTTTTTGAGGTCAATCTCAGTGTGGGCAACATTGAAGTCTCCACAGGTAATGAGTGGTTTTTGTGCAGAAAGCTCTGCAATAAAATCTCGATAGCGCTCATCCCAAACCAGGCGCTCGTCAAGCCGTGCAAGCTGCTCTTTTGAGTTGGGCGTATACACGTCAACAAACCAGAACCGATCAAATTCCAAGGCACAGACGCGACCTTCATTATCAGCAACCGGAGATCCAATTTGACGTATAACCTGCAGAGGTTCTTCTCGCGAGAAAACCGCCGTGCCCGAGTAACCCTTGCGCTCAGCATAGTTCCATGTTTGAAAATAACTGGGTATATCAAGGTCAACTTGGCCTTCTTGCAGCTTAGTTTCTTGAAGGGCAAAGATATCGGCATCGATTGTTTCAAAAATCTCGGTAAACGAAGGATCTTTTTTTAAGACGGCTCGTAGTCCGTTGACGTTCCACGAGGCAAACTTGTATTCTTTGGTATCTGCAGTGTTTGAGCTGCGGGAAGTTTGAGAGACGGCGGTGTCGGACTTTTGTGTGTTATTTGTAGCACTCATGGTTTCTCACTTTCTCGGATGGTCATAGACCATGGTAAACGAGTAAGCGCGCAAAAACCTCTACAATAGATACGTTCACGACAAGCGCAATGAAGTTACATCGTGCTCGCGCAAGGAGGCCTTCATGCTGAGGCAAAGCTATACGACATGGCAATGTGGTACCCATACCCTTTCTCTTGCTCGTCCGCGAATCATGGGCATCTTAAACGTCACGCCCGATTCGTTTTCTGACGGAGGAAAGAATTTTGATGCGAAAGCAGCAATCAAGCGAGGTCTTCAGATGCTTGATGAGGGTGCGGACATCATAGACGTTGGTGGTGAGTCAACCAGACCCGGACATACGCCGGTGGATCCAAAAGAAGAGGCCGAGCGTGTGGTTCCCGTAGTCCGTGAGCTCCTTAAGGCCGGAGCGCTTGTTTCCATCGATACGCGCCATGCCGAGGTGGCACGCATGTGCGTCCGTTTGGGAGTGCAGATTATCAATGACGTTTCGGGTTTTACCGATCCTGAAATGGTGAAGGTGGCTGCGGATTCTAAGTGTGGTTGCATCGTGATGCACTGGAACAAGGAGGGTTTGGGTGCGCATGTTGAGCGCAAGCGCGTTGCCCTTGACGACAGTAGGCCGGCTCGTCCGGAAGCCGCTCGTTCTCTCACATCACAGCGCCGCTTTACCCTGCCTGAAGAAGCGCCTATCATGCGTCAAATTATGGGCTTTTTGGGCGATCAAGCGCGTATTCTCATGCGAGCCGGCGTTTCTCATGACCGTATTTGCATCGATCCCGGCCCGGGCTTTGATAAGTTTGCCGATGAGGACATTGTTATTCAGCGGGCCACACGCTCCATGGTTTCCATGGGCTACCCGCTCATGTGTGCGGTATCGCGGAAACGCTTTGTGGGTGCGGTGTCGGGTGTGAGTACGGCGGGGGATCGGGATGCGGCAACGCAGGCCATTTGTATTGCCGCCATCACTAATGGGGCCAGAATTCTCCGTGTGCATGATGTTGCGGGTGCCGCACAAGCCATTAATTCATTTTGGGCTATGACCGAAAAAGATTCGCGTCAGGGATTTGTGGCGCTTGGCTCAAACGTGGGTGATCGTGTGGCGTATTTGGCTCGCGCAACACAGCTCATAGATGAGATCCCTTTGACGTGCGTAGTGTCTGTGAGCCATGCGTATGAGACGGAACCGGCCTACGGTATTGCAACGCCGGTTGCCAATGCGGTGGCTGAAATCCGAACCGAGCTCCATCCGCTCGTGCTTCTCGGCGAGTTGCTTAAAGTCGAAGACACACTCGGTCGTATCCGCAAATCGGGTGAGGAAGGCCATGGCCCGCGTACCATCGACTGCGATTTGCTTTGGGTTGAGGGAGAAGAGCATGCCGGCCAGCGCCTGACGCTTCCACACCCGCTCCTCGGTGAGCGCGACTATGTGCTGGTTCCCATGGAAGACCTGATGCACGATCCGGTCCGCTTCCTTACCCACAGCGGAGTTGAAGTTCTCCCTTCCGATCAGCGTGTTGGTCATGTCACGGCCGACCTCGGCGAAGTTGTTTGGGAGTAGCTCCGTGAGTGTGTTTGATACGGTAGTCAAGCTGGCGCAAACCGGTGAGCAAGCAGGAGTTTTTCTTGCGGAAGACGGCAATGGAAAAAGCATCGGCCAAGGCGAGAAGCACGTTGAATGTGCACTCATTCTGCGTCCCGATGTTCCCATGCAACAGGTAATGGGCATTCCGTACGTTGTGGCGTATGGTTTGGCGGAGGCTCTTGAAAATACCGTACCGAACATTGGCATTGCGTGGCCCTATGGGATTGTTATTGGGGGTACGCCTGTCGCTTCCATACGAGCCCATGCAGGATATGCGGACGGTATGTTTGTCGTGTGCGGGTTGACGTTTGATTTTGAGGAGTTTCCTGAAGTTGGAGAGCTTCTCGCCACAGGGGCATTGAGTCTTACAAATTTGGCACAAAAGGCCATGGCTACGGTAGGTAGTTGGGCTGAAAATGTTAAGGCGGGTCGCGCGGCTGCAGGGCCGCTTGCACCCATCCTGAATGAGTATTTTGAGCGTGTAACGTTGCTTGGTCAGACGGTTGATGTGGTGTATCCCAATGGTAACGTGGCGTATACGGCACATTTTGGTGGCGTTGACGTGTGGGGCCGTGCGATTATTGTGGATGATGAGGGAAAAGAGACCGCCATCACACCTGAACAGGCATCTATCCGCGCTTCCAGATGAGATAAATACCACGCAAGGTGAGTTCTGGATCCACAACATCAAATACGTCTGTTGCAACACTCACAGTCTTTGCAAGGCCGCCCGTGGCAATGATTTTTGCACCACCAATGCCAGGCTCTTGCAAAATTCGAGCTACAAGACCTTCTGCCTGTGCCGCTGTACCAATGACCAAACCCGATTGAACGGCACTTTCGGTGTCGTCACCCAAAGCCGATGCGGGAGCTTCTATGGGGATACTGGAAAGCTTGGCTGCGCGTTCAAAAAGTGCGTTTGCAGACAGCATAAGACCGGGAGAAATAGCGCCACCGCGATATGCACCCGAATCATCAACAACGTCGATATTAGTGGCCGTGCCAAAGTCAACTACCACCACGGGAGACCCATATCGATCGCGAGCAGCCACGGCATTGGCAATGCGGTCAGCACCAACACGCTCCGGATGTGGCATGTGTACGGGTACCCCAGTATTGGAAGAAGCGCTGATTGCAACCAGCGGTCTCTTCAGAAGCACTTCAAAACAACGCTTCCAAGCTCGGGAGATGGCAGGAACAACGCAAGCAATTCCTCCGGCGGAAATATCATCAAGCAAAAGCCCATCTTTCATGAAGAACGTAAACAGACGTCCATGCAGCATGTCTGCCGTGTCAACGGAGTTTGTCGACATGCGCCAGCCGTGAAGCATCTGGCCCTTCTCGTCAAAAAGTCCAAGGGTCGTTTGAGTATTGCCTACATCAATAGCTAAAAACATGTCGCCTCCGTGTAAAGCGGGGAATAGTTCGTTCTATCCTAGCGAAACCGTGCAGACTCTGCTATACTCATTCGGCTATTCCCTTGCTCTGGTCGGAAACCAGAGCCGATGTAAGGAGTCCTGTATGAAGCAAGGAATTCATCCTGAGTACGTTGAGTGCACCGTTCGCTGCACTTGTGGCAACACGTGGACCACACGCGCAACTGTTCCGGAAATGCGTGTTGACCTCTGCGATAAGTGCCACCCATTCTATACTGGTCAGCAGAAGCTCGTTGATACGGGCGGTCGTGTCCAGCGCTTCTCCAATAAGTTCGGTGAAGCTGCTTCCGCTCGTCTTGATGCCGCAAAGGCCGCCAAAGAGGCAAAGGCCGCAAAGGCTGCAGAGCAGGAAGCTGCTCGTAAGGCCGCTGCTGAGGCAAAGGCTGCTGAGAAGGCAAAGCGTGCTGCAGAGTTCGCCAAGAACGCTCCCGTTGAGGAGCCTACCGCTCCGGCTGCACCTGAAGCCCCGGCGGAGGAGTCAGCTGCTACTGAGACTCCGGCTGAGTAGTAGTTCGGCTTTTGGCATACAAAGCATAGTGATAAGGGAGCGGCTTCAGCTGCTCCTTTTTTCGTGAGGTTACATCCTGGCGAGAAGAACATAAACCTGACGGGTATACTTAAATGCGTTCACTCGAGTGCGTCGGAGGACGTATGGAATCGTTATACACAAAGTATCGGCCGCAAACATTCGAGCAGGTTGTCGGTCAGAAGCATGTTGTCGGAACTTTGAAGCGCGCAGTGCTTGAAGGTAAGGTGAGTCATGCCTACCTGTTTTGCGGGCCCAGAGGAACCGGCAAGACAACCATGGCTCGTCTGTTGGCAAAAGCATTGCTTTGTCGTAAAGCTCCCGGACAGCTTCCGGATGGAACTTGCGAAGAATGCCAGCTTATTGCGGCGGGTAATCATCCCGATGTGGTGGAGATAGACGCCGCATCCAATACCGGCGTTGATAATGTTCGAGAAGAGATTATTTCTCGCGCAAATTATGCGCCGGTACGGGGCAAAGGCAAGGTTTATATCATTGACGAAGTGCATATGTTGACCACTGCAGCCTTCAATGCCTTGCTCAAAACTCTTGAAGAACCGCCAGCTCATGTAACATTTATTTTATGTACGACAGATCCGCAAAAAGTATTGGGGACCGTTCTTTCGCGTGTGCAGCGCTTTGACTTTCACGCTATTGGCAACGAAGAAATGCTGAGTCACCTACAGCAGGTTTGCGAAGCCGAGAGTTTCCAGTATGACGCTCGTGCGCTTGAGCTGATTGTTCGTCATGCTCGCGGAGGCATGCGTGACGCACTGACTTCTTTGGAGCAGCTGTCTGTGTTTGGCGATGGGGTGGTGTCGCTTGCCATTGCTCAGGACTTTTTGGGTGAGGCGTCAGGGTCACTTCTCGCGCACGTCTCGACGGCCATTGCAAAGCGCGACGTCTCAACGCTTTTTGAGCAGGTTAACACGCTCGTTGATGAAGGCCGCGACGTACTGCAGTTTACGCGAGAGCTTGCGGCTCATATACGTAATGCCTATGTGATGGCGGCGGTTGGTCCCGATACGTCTGCGCTTACAATAACCGATGACGAGCGGACACAGCTTGCGCAGGAGGTGCGTGAGTATCGTTCGGCTGACAGGCTTGCCCGAGCGCTCACGATACTGGGGGATGCTTCAAACCAGATGCGCACGGCATCCAATCAGCGATTGGTTCTTGAGATTGCCTTTACGCGCCTTGCTCGTCCCACGTCCGATTTAACACTTGAATCTCTTGCTGAACGTATAGCGGATTTGGAGTATCAGCTGGCAGATGGCGTGTCGAGAAGTACATCTGATGTGGATACTTCTTCGGTAACCGAAGTAACCAAACCACCGGTTGAAACTGCACCCACGCCAGTGGTTGAGGTGTCTGCTCAAATGACATCTGCTCCAGTGGTTGAGGTACCCGTTCAGCCGATGCCCACACTAGTGGTTGAGATGCCTGCTCAACCAGCACCGCTCACGCCACCTGTATCCGAACCTACTCCAGAGGTACCTTCCCAGGCCGAAACGTCCTCACATGATGCTTCCGCTCGTACTCCGGGTAATGCCGATGAGGCAACTCTTACACGGCGTTGGAAGCAGATTGTAAAGCAGTACCGAGAGAAAGCACCTGCACACGGTTCACTTCTCATGAATTCAACGCTTGCTTCAGATGATGGCTCCAACCTGCTGGTTTTGCTTCCCAAGGGATCCGAGTTTGCCTCGGCGATGCTTGGACGAGAAGAGATTAAAAAGGAACTCCTTACGTTCATTGAGCCTGTTTTGGGTATGCGAACCGTTACATACGGGGAGTCATCGCTTCAAAATAAGGCCATTGCTGATGCGGAACGTGCGCTCAAACCGCAAGAGCCTCCGCGCATACGCAAGAGAGACGCACAGCCGCAAGGTTCAACGGAGCCCGCAGTGAGCGCGGCACCGGCACCGGTTGCGACACCGGCGACGGTACCAGCACCAGTATCGGGACCAGTACCGGCATCGATGCCGACACCAGTATCAACATCAGCACCAATACCAACACCGGCACCAACACCAACACCAACGCCTGCTCCCGATATGGTGCCGACACCGACACCGGAGCCGATACCGGAATCGGAACAAACGCCAAAGACACGGCAGGCACCAAAAGCAGCACCCGGCTCGCCTGAGGATGTAGCTGTTCAGTCGGCGCTTCCAAAAGAACTTGCGAGTGTTGCGGCAATGCTTGAAGATGTATTTGGACCCGCACTATCTGTTTCATTTGAGTCAAAAAAGGACCAATCTAAGGATCAACCTGTCGAGAACAAGGAGAGCTAATGGCTAAAGGTGGATTTAACAGAGGCGGTATGAACCGCAATCAAATGATGGCGCAGGCTCGTAAAATGCAGGAGCAGCTTTTGGCGGCTCAAGAAAAGGCTGCCCTTACCCTGCATACGGCAAGCGCTGGCGGTGGAGCCGTAAAGGTAACGGTTTCGGGCGATTTGCGCCTTACGGATCTCAAAATTGATCCCGAGGTTTTAGATCCCGAAGATGTTGAAATGCTTCAAGATATGATCATTGCGGCCACCAATGATGCGCTTGAGTCCGCTGAGAAAGCAGCAAGTCAAGCAATGAGTTCCGTTACGGGTGGCTTGAATATTCCGGGATTATTTTAATGGCATTTGATCCAACAAATGACGGGCGAGCTCTTCAGCGTCTTCTCGATGAGCTTGGACGTCTTCCGGGCATCGGCCCTAAATCAGCGCAGCGCATTGCGTATTATCTGCTTGAAGCCGATTCCGAGGAAGCCCAGCGGCTATCTCGTGCGATTCTTGAGGTAAAGCAGCAGGTTCATTTTTGCCCCATTTGCTTCAATTATGCAACACGTGACGAATGCGACGTGTGCATGGACGCATCGCGGAATCGATCAGAAATTTGTGTAGTCTCTGAGCCGCGCGACGTGTCTGCCATTGAGCGTACCGGGGTTTACCATGGTCTCTATCACGTTCTTGGCGGTGTTATTTCACCGATGGATAAGATAGGTCCGGAGCAGCTTCATGTACGAGAGTTACTTTCTCGTTTGGCAGACGGTACGGTACAAGAGGTTCTTCTCGCCACGAATCCTGATGTGGAAGGGGAGACTACGGCAACGTATCTCGCACGGACGATTGCGCCTTTAGGGGTAAAAGTTTCGCGGCTTGCAAGTGGTTTGCCAGTGGGTGGTGATTTGGAGTACGCTGATGAGGTGACACTTGGTCGTGCTATTGAAGCGCGCCGTGAGGTATAGGTGACAAAGGAGCTATAATGGCAAATCACATGTCGCATCATATGGATATTGAACCGGATGACGAGAAGACCCCGCATTCTTCCCCGATTAAATCGAGCGATATCTCTACCATTCATGCCGGTCAGGGTGTCCACATGGCCCGAGAGAAGATCACCGACGGACTGGAAGAACAAAACCCACATACCCGGCGCAATATGATTGTGCTGGTTATTATTACCCTTATTGCGCTTGTTGCTCTCTTTTGTATCGTTCGCTGTGTTGCGTCTTCGCATGAAGCCGCTCCGGAAAAAGAAACAAAACAAACCGAGTCTGCCTATTCCTCTGAGAAACAGCAGGATGAACAGGATGCGCAGGGTAAAATTACCTATCAAGGCTCGACATATGCCATCGAAAAGCAAGATGACGGTAAATACGGCATTACGCGTGATGGCGGATCAGGCAATAAAACGATTGTCTTTAAGGTTGACGGAACTCCAACCAACTTGGTGCTTTATAACGGAACTATTCTTGTTCCCGAGAATAACAATGGTAAGTGGGACGTTGTAGCCTATACCATCGGAGACGGTGCTCTTCCGGTACTTGTAGCAGACAAGAACGGAAATACCGTTGGTGGAGAAGGAACCATTGCATCGGCGGTACTTGATGGAACTTCTTTGAAGGTAACTGACTCCAGTGGCAATGTTACAAACGTTGCGCTTGAATAGGTTTACCAGCGGTTTTTATGTGCGTTGCGTGCGTCTTTTGGAAAAACTATAAATTCATGGGAAATCTTGCTAGACACGGACGGGTTTTCCCTGTAAACTTTCAATTCGCGCAAAGGCGTCCGGGGTATTAGCTCAGCTGGTTAGAGCGCCGGCCTGTCACGTCGGAGGTCGCGGGTTCGAGCCCCGCATATCCCGCCATGTGCAATTACAACCTCCTTCGGGAGGTTTTTTTATGGCGCGAGTTACAGGTATAATTTCTTGTCGGTAATGGGGACTTGCAGTATATGTGATGAATGAAGCGTTTTGAGGGTATACACATGCACGTCTGCAAGAGGTGGTGAGGAAGTATGGAGTACGCAAACCAAGACACAAGGACCGCTGCGCAAGTGGTTGTTTTTGACTTTGATGGAACCGTTATTGCAGGTCAGTCGGGTTTTCTATTTGCTGCGTATCTTTACCGCCAGCATATCTCATCCCTTATGCGCACAATCCGTCTTGCATGGTGGGGGATACGCTATAAGTTCCATCTTCCGCAACGCCAAGAAGAGGCCCGTGAGCTTGTTATGGGCGCACTGACCGAGATGGACGTTGCGCAGGCAAATCAAGTCATGCAGTCATTTTACCAGGACGTCATTGCATCGCGGTTTCGCCCCGAGGCACTTCTCGCCGCAAAACAGCATCATGATATGGGTCGCGTGGTACTTTTGGTTTCAGCAACGTTTGTCCCCATAGCGGAGCGCGCCGCAGAGTATTTGGGCGCCGATGACTTTATGGCCACACAAATGCAGGTTGCAGACGGTCACTATACCACGCGAGTGCTGGGATCCGTCGTTGAAGGTGTCGAGAAGCCCCGCGCCGTTGAAAATTGGTGCAACGAGCATCTTGGTACTGGGGCATGGGAGATTGTCGACGCGTATGGAGATCACTATTCTGATGTTCCTTTATTGGGTATGGCGCAGAATGCTCATGCGGTTTGCCCCGGTCCAACGCTCGTAAAGATTGCTCGACAGCGCGGATGGGAGATATTGAATTGGTCTTCAGCTGAGGCGCCAAAACAACCGTCGGCTGGCTCTGTGTCGCATCAATCAATGGATTCACTGGTAGATAAGTCATCCGAGTTGCCAAAGAAGTGTAATTAATAAGAAGCGTTTGAGCTGAGTTTGATACGTGTGGCCTGTGAGAGGGCTGTCCTTATAGAAGGACTGAGGAGGGCAAATATATGGAGGTTTCAAGAAAGACAGACTATGCTCTGCGTATTTTGAGTATTTTGGTCAAGAACCCCGATAAGGTCATTTCCGTGAGAGATGCGGTGCAGGCAAGCGATGTTCCCTACTCATTTGCACGCGTTATTCAACACGATCTTGTCCGTTCACATATCGTCTCGTCTATGCGGGGTGCGCAGGGCGGCATGAGTTTGGCGGTCGATCCAAAAGAGATTACGCTGCTTGATGTAGTGGAAGCCATACAAGGCCCTATTTTAATCGCAGGTTGTGAATCTGCCGGTCCTGACAATACGCCATGTCCTCGTAAAGCGTCCTGCTCCTTTAATCCCGTATGGTGTAATGCCGAGAAAATCCTCCGGTCGTATTTTGCGTCCGTGACGTTAAGTCAGATTGTTGAAGAGGGCTTGGTACCCGAGTTATCCGGTAGCTTTCGGGTGGTAAAGAGCGAGAAGTCCCTCCGCCCCGATAAGCTTAAAAAACAAGTGACTGATACTCTCGGGAATGCTCATACTCAGACGGCAGGTCAATGTGAATAGTTGGCACCAAGACCTTCTCGCGAGCGATGCGTCTGCAAATAAAAGTGAGGCCGCATTGAGGCCGGACTCCGATTCGATGGATCTTGAGGCGTTTTGTGACTTGGTGCGGACCCGTGGTCGCGAACTGTATCGCGATTTGCCTTGGCGCAGAACATATGACCCGTATGCCATTTGGATCTCTGAAGTTATGCTTCAGCAGACGCAGGTAAGTCGTGTCATGGATCGCTGGCAGCGATGGCTTGAGCGTTTTCCTACGGTAGATGCACTTGCGGCGGCTGCTCCCGCTGATGTGCTTGAAGAATGGCAGGGGCTGGGGTACAATCGCCGCGCTCTTTTGGTGCATAAAGCCTCTCAGGCTGTTTCTGAGTCAGGGGGAGTGTTTCCACGTGAGGTAAAAGAGCTCGTTGCCCTTCCCGGTATCGGACCTGCCACCGCAGCTGGTATCCGCGCCTTTTCTTGGAATCTGCATGGTGTGTACCTGGAGACCAATGTGCGGGCGGTATTTCTGCATGAACTTTATCCTGACGCAGAGGGAGTGCCGGATTCCGAGTTGATTCCTCTTGTGGAAAAAACGTGTCCCTCCGATGATCCTTTCCGTGAGCGTCCGGATGACAATCCGCGCAGCTGGTATTACGCGCTTTTGGACTATGGAGCACAGCTTAAGAAGACCCTTCCCAACCCCGGCAGAAGATCCAAGACTCATGTGCGCCAGTCAAAGTTTGAAGGATCGCACCGGCAGAAGAGGGCAACGCTTTTGCGACTCCTTCTGGCTCATAGAGACGCAGGAGGCACAACCGCCGAAACGCTTGCAAAAGAGCTTAATTCCGTTGAGGTTGCGGCAGGGCGAGAAGCTCTTCATATGGGTGCTGTACTGGGATTACTTGAAGAATTGGCAAAAGAGGGATTTTGTTACCTGCGCGGTGACATTTGGTGCGCATAGTGGGTATAATGAGCGACGTTGGTGAGGATTACCATACGGTAAGAACTCCGATGTTACGTAAAACCAAATAGGGGATGGTTTTGCTACAATGCAGGTACGTTTTGATCATCCGGTCAAAACAGGAGAGGAGAAAAAATGGCTGTTGATTTTGAGAACTCACAGACAAAGAAGAACCTTGAGGCTGCCTTTGCCGGCGAGTCCCAGGCATGCGTCAAGTATGGCTTCTATGCCAAGCAGGCTTCAAAGGATGGATATCAGCAAATTGCCGATATCTTCAATGAGACATCCGGTAACGAGAATGTTCACGCCAAGTTGTGGTTTAAGTATTTGCATGATGGTAAGGTTCCTGCAACTCCCGAGGCTCTGAAGGATGCTGCTGCAGGCGAGAATTACGAGTGGACCACCATGTATGCAGATTTTGCCAAGACTGCCGAGGAAGAGGGCTTCAAAGAGATCGCCGCTAAGATGCGTCTTGTTGGCGAGATTGAGAAGGCTCATGACGAGCGCTACAACAAGCTCCTTGAGCGTGTTGAGTCCGGCGAGGTCTTTGAGCGTCCCGGTGTCAAGGTCTGGCAGTGCCTCAAGTGTGGCCATCTGCACGTTGGTCCAACCGCACCAAAAGTATGCCCCGTATGTAATCACCCACAGTCCTATTTCCAGGAGCGTGCTCTTAACTACTAGGGTGTGACTGCACGGTTCTTCTCAACAAGAACCCATTCATTGCTTGCAAAAAGAAGTGTCTCCACGGGAGGCACTTCTTTTGTATTAACGGAGCAAACACATAATCAAGGGCGAGAAGAACCTCGATACTTACGCGCCAAGTTTTTCCTGGTGGCCCCTCATCAAAACTCTAACGTTTAGAGCTTTTCTTGCCGCTGCCTTTGAACCAGCGATTGGGCTGTCCGCAAGAAGGACAAATGTCCGAAAGGGGACAGGCGCTACACGTGGGATTTCGGGCGGTGCAGATATCACGACCAAAGTGAATCCACTCTTCGTTTACGTCTTTCCAAAGTTCATGAGGTAAAAGAGAAAGAAGATCTTGTTCGGCAGCAAGCGGCGTGGCGGCAGAGGTAAGGCGCAAGCGGCTGGCAATGCGGTAGACATGCGTGTCGACGGCGATGCCGTCGACCGTGTTAAACATCTTATTAAGCACGATGTTTGCGGTTTTGCGCCCAACTCCGGGAAGTTTTACCAGCTCTTCCATGGTCTGAGGAACTTCTCCGCCATAATCAGCCATAAGTATTTGCGCCATCTCGGTGCAGTGAGCAGCCTTTGCACGCCAGAAGCCGATGGTGCGTATGCATTCACCAACTTCAGATGGCTGTGCAGATGCCATCGCCTCGGGATTGGGCCAGCGTCTGAATAGTTCAGGCGTTACCTTGTTGACGGCGGCATCTGTGGTTTGTGCCGAAAGCATTACGGCTACAAGCAGCGTATATGCATTGTGATACTCAAGCGCACTTTCTACATGGGGATACAATGTATGTAAGCGCCGACACGTTTCGACGCCGCGTTCCTGTTTCAGCCTTTTACTTTCCCTGGGCATATCCTCTCCTTGGTGCAATCAAACTATGCGCTTTAGGTGTCCCTTATCATAGCGGAATCGGATTTGAAATCGGTTCTTCGTTGTGCACATGAGAGGAAATCTGCCGATGTGTAAACATAGCCAATTTGGTTAATGTTATCCACCGAGGTAATACGACCGTTCACCTCGTTTATTGTTAACTCTTTTAAATAAATTAGTATGCTGTAATAAATATGCTGTTACTGGCTTAAAATAAGAGTGCGTGACTTTTGGGGAAGTAGCGGTGCCTCTTGGGGGCTGGAGGTCTCTATGAACGTGAAGGACAGTTCGCTGTATGTAACAAAAGATGACATTTACCTTTTTGGTAAGGGTGAATGGTATCAAAGTTACGAGAAGCTCGGAGCTCATCCTGCGGTAGCGGATGATGGTACAGAGGGTTATCACTTTGCCGTTTGGGCACCAAATGCGTTGTCGGTCTCCGTGGTAGGAGATTTTAACGATTGGAATGATCAAACCAATCAGATGGCTCGCACAAAGACGGGAGGCATTTGGGAAACTTTTGTCCCGGGTGTGCCGGAAGAAGCGCTCTATAAGTATGCGGTTGAGTCATCCGGCGGAGAAATGACTCTCAAGGCGGATCCGTATGCGTTCTATGCCGAGATACCTTCGGGAACTGCATCGCGGACGGCTGACCTTGCAGGATATACCTGGAATGATAAAAAGTGGCTGAACGCTCGTAAAAAGTCAGACTTCCTTGCAAGCCCCTTGAATATCTTTGAGGTACATCTTGGAAGCTGGAAGCGCCATGATGACGGACTCGACGGTAACGGGCCTGCAGGCGATACGCCGGAATCCAGCGGCGGCAGTTTCCTTACATACGACGAGCTTTCCGATGAGCTTGTATCATACGTTTCAAAGATGGGCTATACCCACATTGAGCTTTTGCCTGTTATGGAGCATCCCTACGACGGTTCATGGGGCTATCAGGTAACAGGATACTATGCACCCACCTCTCGCTATGGAACTCCCCAGCAGTTCATGCACTTTATTGATACCTGTCACGAGGCAGGTATCGGCGTTATTCTCGACTGGGTTCCCGGCGGATTTTGTCGTGACGCGCACGGGCTTGCCCGCTTTGACGGCGAGAAGCTTTACGAGCGGGAAGAACATCCCAACTGGGGCACATATAAGTTTGACTATGGACGCGGAGAAGTTCGAAGCTTCCTGATCTCCAACCTCTTATGGTGGCTTTCGAGCTATCATGCGGATGGCATTCGCATGGATGGTGTTACTAGTATGCTGTACTTGAACTTTGGTATCGATGATCCCGCGCGTAAGCGTTTTAATGAAGAAGGTACCGAAGAAGACAAGCAGGCAATTGAATTTGTTCGCAGCTGCAACGTTACCGCGCAAAAAAGGCATCCTGACGTGCTGATGATTGCGGAGGAGTCAACGGCGTGGCCGCTGGTAACCTATCCGCCTTCCGTGGGCGGTCTCGGGTTCCATCTGAAGTGGGATATGGGATGGATGAATGACACGCTGCATTATTGCCAGACGGACTTCCCCTTCCGCCCCGGTAATCATCGCCTTCTGACGTTTTCCACCATGTATCAATTCAACGAGAACTTTGTGCTTCCACTGAGCCATGATGAGGTGGTTCATGGTAAGTGCAGTCTCATTACCCGTATGCCGGGCGATTGGTGGCGCCAGTTTGCCGGTATGCGCGCCCTTGCGCTCTATCAGATGACACACTCGGGCGCTAAGCTCAACTTCATGGGCGATGAGATTGCACAGTTCATAGAGTGGCGTTATTACGAAGGCATTCAGTATTTCCTTACTGAGCAATACCATACGCACGCTGATCAACAGCACTTTATTGCCGCGCTTAACCATTTCTATACCAAGCATCCGGCGCTTTGGCAGCATGCGTATGACGAGCTTGGTTTTGAGTGGATCGATGCCGACAACAACGAGCAGTCTCTCATTACCTTTATTCGCCGTGGCGAGAAGCCAAAGGATGACCTTGTGATTCTTTTGAACTTTGATGTTGCAGCACACGAAGATTTCCGTCTTGGCATGCCGCGTGCCGGACAATGGAGCGAAGTCTTCAATTCTGATGCGGAAGAGTTTGGCGGCTCCGGGGTCATCAATACCGCTACACTTACAACGGAGGATGAGCCGTGGAACGGTCGGGACCAATCGGTAGTGGTTCGTGTTCCTCCGCTCGGAGGTATGATTTTAGGGTATAGCGGTCCTCTTCCCAAAAAGACCGGTCGAGGAAAGAAGGTTACGAGTTCAACTCACCGAAAAGTAACCAGCACTTCTCGCCGTAAGCCGAAAAAGAGAAAGTAAAGCGCGCATTTTCAGCTAAGGAGTGATACAACTAAAGATACATAACGTATTTGTTTGATGGTTATTTTTAGGAGTGGCATGGCACGAGATAAGATTTTTAAGGATACGCAAGATTTTAAGGAGCAATATCGCGCCTTGTGTGTGTCGGTATTGGGTAGGGAATTTGATAAATGTACCGATAAAGAGCGGTATTCTATGTTGGCGCGGCTCATTGCCGCTAAGTCTCGTGCTATTGAAGCGGAGTGCCATCCCAAAGAAGCCAAAAAGGTGTATTACTTCTCGCTTGAGTTTTTGCTCGGACCGCTTTTGGATAACTACCTTCTGAATTATGGGCTTCGAGATCTTGTTGCCGATGGTATAGACGAGATGGGATCTTCGCTTGACACCCTTATTAAGCAGGAGGTCGATCCCGGCCTTGGTAACGGTGGACTTGGCCGCTTGGCGGCGTGTTTTTTGGATTCCATGGCGCATGAAGGAATGGCCGGTTTTGGCAATGGTATGCGTTACCGGTACGGCTTGTTCCGTCAAGAGATTGAAGACGGCCGCCAGGTAGAGTGTACGGATAACTGGCTTGAGGGCGGTTTTCCGTGGGAATCCCGCAAAGACGGATCAAGTGTTACGGTTCGCTTTGGTGGGGAAGTTGTCCGACACCAGGATGAAACCGGCCGGTTCTGGTTTACCCAAGAGGGCGGTGAGTGCGTTCGCGCCGTTCCCTATGATGTGCCCATTGTCGGTTACGGTGGAAAAACCGTTAATAAGCTCCGCCTGTGGTCCGCAGAACCCTGCGAGGAGGACTTTGACCTCGATGCGTTTAACGCGGGAGATTACGCGCGTGCCAACAAGTTTCGCTCGGACGTTGAGGCCATCTCAACCATTCTCTATCCCAATGATGCCGGTGAGCATGGTCGTATCTTACGCCTAAAGCAGGAGTACCTCTTTGTTTCGGCGGGACTTCAGTCAATTTTACGTACGTATGAGCATGAGCATGGACACGATTGGGATCATTTCGCCGATCATGTATGCATTCATACCAACGATACGCACCCCGCCATGTGCGGACCCGAGCTTATGCGGCTTTTGGTTGATGTGTATGGCCTTGACTTTGACCAGGCCTTTAAGATTGCAAGCGCTTCAATTTCCTATACCAATCATACGGTCATGCCGGAAGCTCTCGAGAAATGGCCCATCGAGACATTCCGTCATCTGCTGCCTCGGCTGTACATGTTTATCGAAGAGGTGGACAGGCGCTACCGAGAAAATCTTATGCGTGAAGAGGTAAATGCCGATCTTTTGGCATCCACGGCAATTCTGTGGGACGGACAGGTGCGCATGGCAAACCTCTCCATTATCTTCAGTCATTCGGTCAACGGCGTTTCCGATCTTCACACCAGCATTCTTGAGCAGACGGTTCTCCGCGATTTTTATCGCCTGAGGCCTCAGATTTTCAACAACAAGACAAACGGTGTCTGCCACCGTCGTTTCTTGGCACAGGCAAACCCCCCATATGCAAAGCTCATTACCGATGCCATCGGAACGAGATGGCTGGATGATGCTACTGAGCTTGAGCGCCTCATTCCGTTTGAGAAAGATGCCGGCTTCTTGGACGCCATGGAAGCCGCAAAGAAGGCCGATAAAGAGAGGCTTGCGGCATACATAGAAGAAACTACGCAGCTGCAAGTTGATACAAATACCATTTTTGACGTGCAGGTTAAGCGCTTCCATGCATACAAGCGTCAGCTCCTGAATGTCTTCAAGATTCTTGATCTCTATAACCGTATGCTGGATGACCCCACCTTCAAGCCCGCTCCTACAACCTTTATCTTCTCGGGTAAAGCGGCTCAGAGCTATGTGCTTGCAAAAGAGGTTATCCGTCTCATCAACTCGGTTGCTGACGTCATCAATAATGACGCACGTATCGAGGGCCGCCTGAAGATTGCCTTTGTGCCTAACTTTGCCGTTTCAAATGCACAACTTATCTACCCGGCAACGGAGATTTCAGAGCAGATTTCAGTTGCAGGCGCAGAGGCATCTGGAACGTCAAATATGAAGCTTATGATGAATGCGGCTCTCACCCTTGGTACGTATGACGGATCCAATGTTGAGATTTCTCAGCTTGTGGGCGAGAAGAACATCAAGATCTTCGGCCTCCGCGCACAAGAGGTGGAAGATCTCTATGCATCGGGTTCATACTTTGCGTGGAACCAGGTTAATTCGGATCCCGGTCGCCTGGGACGTATTGTTTCAATGCTTACGGACGGTTCGCTTGCGGGTCTTTCGGGTAATTTCGAGTCAATTCGAGATTATCTTATGGCCGGAAACGACCACGATCTTGTCCTGAAGGACTTCTATTCGTACGTCGATGCGTGGGAAGAGCTGACGGCTTTTTATGCCGATCGCCATGCGTGGAATGCCGCAGCTCTCCATAACACCGCAAAGGCGGGGTTCTTCTCGAGTGATCGCACGATTCGTGAGTATATGCATGACATTTGGAAGATTGAGTCGTAGGGTGAAAAAAGGGTTGTAAGGTACGGTTTTGGTAAGTGTCGCTCCCTGTACTTTTGGGGGATATGGGAGGAGATTGGCATGAAAAAGAAGGAATGTTTGGCAATGCTCTTGGCCGGCGGCCAAGGGAGTCGTCTTGGTGCGCTGACAAGCAACGTCGCCAAGCCGGCCGTGTCCTTTGGCGGGAAGTTCCGAATCATTGACTTTGCGCTTTCAAACTGCGTGAATTCAGGGATTTCAACCGTCGGTGTACTGACGCAGTACCGTCCGTACTTGCTGCACTCCTACATTGGTACGGGCAGCGCGTGGGATTTGGACGATCTGGGCGGAGGAGTTTCAATCTTGCCACCGTTCGCCACGCAAAAGGGCGGTGCATGGTATGAGGGTACCGCTGACGCCGTAACCCAAAATATCGACTACATTGAACAAAATGACAGCGAGTACGTTCTGATTCTTTCCGGTGACCAGCTCTATCGCATGGATTACGGAGAGATGTTGGCGTGTCATAAAGAGCACAATGCCGACCTCACCATTGCGGTCATGCCAGTGCCATGGGAAGAGGCCTCTCGCTTTGGCATCATTACCGTAGACGATGACGGCAGGATTACCAAATTTAGCGAGAAACCCACGCATCCCGATTCCAACCTTGCATCGATGGGCATTTACGTTTTTTCAACGGAGCTTTTGCTTAAGGCGTTGCAAGAGGATGCCCTTGATCAGCAATCAACTCATGACTTTGGCAAAGACGTTATCCCGCGTCTTTTGGAGGACGGCAAGCGTCTGTACTCCTATCGCTTTGAGGGATTTTGGCGTGACGTGGGTACTATTTCAAGTTATCACGAAACCAGCATGGATTTGTTGGGGCCGGAGCCGGCGTTTGATATCTTTACGTCGGATTTCCCCATCCTCTCAAACGCTTCCACAAGGCCTCCCGCGTACGTGGGACCGTATGGCAGGGTAGATGATTGTCTGATTGGAAATGGCTGCATTATCAATGGTACTGCTCGCCATTCAATCCTCTCAACCGATGCCGTCATTGAAGCGGGTGCCCGTGTCGTGGATTCGGTACTTCTTCCGGGGGCTCATGTTAAGGCAGGCGCTCAGGTTGTGCGTGCCATCATGGGCGAGAATTCCACCGTTGAAGAAAATGTTCATGTGGGAAGTGTTGATCAGACAAAGGACACTGCCGTTATTGGCAATGACGTTGTGGTAGGAAGGGGTGAGTAGCATGAAAAAAACCATCGGATTGATCACATGCAACTACTCATCAAAAAATACTGAGATTTCAAACGATGTACGCCCCATTGCCTCTATGCCATTTCTCGGCCGGTATCGTCTGGTAGATTTTGCCCTCTCCAACCTTATGAATTGTGGTATTCGTACGGTCGGTATGATAATGCCGTTTAATTACCGCTCGCTTATCGACCACATTGGTTCCGGTAAGGCATGGGGACTTGACCGCAAAAACGGCGGACTTTTTATCCTTCCGGGTTCGGCGTTTGGCACTTCACGTACGGGAGCACGTTTCCTGCTCCGTGACCTGATGACAAATCGCATCTATCTCGAGCGTTCTACTTCGGATTACGTGATATACAGCAGTGCAAACTTTGTGTACAACTTTGACCTTGATAAAATGGGCGAGTATCACATTGAGTCGGGTGCCGATATCACCGTACTGTGCAATGAAGCGCAGGGATACAATGCCGATGCCACGGCATTTGAAGTTGACGATGACGGGCGTGTCGTAGGTGTACACAATTCCGTCAATCATGGCGACGTACAATCGCTGGACTGCTTTATCATATCCCGCAAGAAGCTCATGGATATGCTCGACTGGTATGCGGCAACGGACTATCTGGACATCTTTGAGGCGCTGAGGTCCGATTATGGACACGTGAGAGTTCAGACCTATTTCTTTGATGGATATGCGCGAGGTATTTTTGATAAGAATTCTCTCTATCAGGCAAATATGGATGCACTGAATCCAGATATTGCCGCCAAGCTATTCCCGGGCGGAAACATCAAAACAAAGGCTCATGATACGGCTCCTGCCAAGTTTGAGGTTGGTTCGAGCGTTACCAATTCTATGATTTCGGCCGGTTGTCGTATTTACGGTACTGTTACGGGCTCCGTTTTGGGACGCAAGGTTATCGTCGAGCCGGGTGCCGTCATCCGTGATTCCCTCGTGATGCAAGGCTGCATTGTTAAAAGCGGTGCTGTCGTTGACAGGGCCATTGTTGACCGCGATAACATCATTCCCAATGATACAGAGCTTCACGGAACACCGGAGAACATCCTTGTCCGTAAAAAGTACACGCAGTAATGAGATAAAACATAACAGCGAATGAAGTTTTTATCTACCCCGGCTTTCGTCGGGGTAGTGCGGTAAAATAGGTTTGATGCTATGAAAACAATAGTGAGGGGGCCATTCATGGCACGCACAACCAGAAGAAGAAAACTTAAAGTTCTTTTTGCAGCCTCTGAGGTTGTTCCATTTTCAAAAACAGGCGGGCTCGGCGATGTTGCCGGTTCGCTGCCCAGTGCGCTTAAACACGTAGGTGCAAAGGTAGCCGTCATATCACCTCTCTACAAAACCATATCGTCCACATGGAAAGACAAGATGACCAAGGTGGGAGAGCTGTATGTTCCCCTCGCGTGGCGTGAAGCGTATTGCGGTATTTATCACCTGATTCATGAAAACGTCGACTGTTATTTTATTGACAATGAGCAGTATTTTGGGAGAGACGGTCTCTACGGCTTTTTTGACGACGGAGAGAGATTTGCGTTTTTCTCAAAAGCAATTTGCGAGGTAATTGCACACGTACCGGAGCTCGCCTGTGATATTTTGCATTGCAATGATTGGCAAACGGCGCTCGCTCCGGTATTTTTGCGCGAGTTTTATCGCGGCATTCCCGAATGCGATAACGTGCGCACGGTCTTCTCGATTCACAACGTTAAATTCCAGGGTCAGTTTACCGATAAAATGTTGGCGGACCCTCTGGGTTTGGATGGTATTCCTGCGGCGGCAGGTCAGCTTCGCTGCGACGATCATTCCATTAACTTCATGCAAGGAGCACTGCTCTACTCAGATTATCTGAGTACGGTCAGTCCTACCTATGCACTTGAGTTGCAGATGCCGTTTTACGGGGAAGGAATGGATCCCATTTTCCGCCGTCGTCATGAGGCGCTCCGTGGTATTTTGAACGGCATCGACACCGCTGCATGGTCTCCCGCAAACGATCCTTATATTCCGGCGCACTTCTCGGCAAAGAAGTTTGAAGGCAAGGCGGAGTGCAAGCGTGCGTTGCAAGAAGAGTTGGGTCTTGAAGTAAATTCTGACATTCCTTTGGTGGTAATGGTAACGCGCCTGACCGACCAAAAGGGTATGGGGTTGGTAACCTACGCGATGGATCGGCTTATGAGTGCCGGTATGGAGGTTGCCATTTTAGGCACCGGTGATCAAAAATACGAAGATTCGCTCCGGTATTTTAACGATCACTACGGCAACCACATGGCGGCCCGCCTGCAGTTTGATGTGGCTCTTTCGCACCGTATGTATGCAGGTGCTGATATGTTTTTAATGCCTTCTGAGTTTGAGCCCTGTGGCCTCTCTCAGATGATTTCCATGCGTTACGGCACGCTTCCTATTGTGCGTGAGACGGGCGGTTTGGCCGATTCCGTGCAGGCATACAATCAGTACACCCAGGAGGGCACCGGATTTAGCTTTGCCAACATGAATGCCGATGAGATGGCTGATGTGGTTTGTTATGCGTGTGACGTATATCGGAATCAAAAAGATGCGTGGAACGCTTTGATTGCCAACGCAATGGCTGCCGACTTTAGTTGGCACACTGCAGCCAATGACTACCTCGATATGTACCATTGGCTTCATCCAGAGGTGATTCGATATACCCGTCGCAGGGACTGGTAATATGCAGGCTTTTCACAGTACATCGCTCGCCACATATCGTCGGCCGTTTGGTGCGGTTCGCGAAGGAGAACAGGTCACTCTTTCCATTGCCGTTTGGGACGACGATGTCACTTCGTGTACGCTTCGTCTCTGGATTGAAGGAGACGGCGAGAAGAACCTCTCGATGCAGCGTGTCCAGCGTCCCACATATACCGGTGAGGTTGGTCCTCAGGTTGTAGATACGCATTCTGGCGGTTTTGAAAGCGCTGCTTCTTCGGAAGTTCCTGCCGATGCGGCGCTCTTCTCGGTATCGTTTGTTCCCGAGACAACCGGTATTGTGTGGTACCGATTTGATATTACGGCATCCGATGGTGCGGTATGGAAGTACGGCGCTCGTGAGGGGTGGGTTACCGGAGTCGGTGCGTTTACCTTTGGAGATCCGCCGTCATTTCAGCTGACGGTATATACACCTCGCAGTATCCGTCCCGTGTGGTATGAAGAGGGCATTGCCTATCAGATTTTCCCGGATCGCTTTGCGAGAGGTGCTGATTGGCACGGTCGTGCGGAGCGTGCTCTTGAGAAGCCGCGAAAAGGTCCAAAGCGTGAATTGGTAGAAGATTGGGACAGGGCTCCGAAATACGTACGTGATGAAAACGGCCGTATCCTAAAATGGGATTTTTATGGTGGTACCTTGGAAGGTATTACCGAAAAACTTGAGTATCTTCAGCGTCTCGGGATTACCATTATCTATCTGAATCCTATTTTTGAGGCCGCAAGCAACCATCGCTACGATACTGCCGATTATCTCTCGATAGATCCGATTCTGGGTGATGAAGAATCATTTAAGGTGCTGTGTCGCGAGGCACAGGCGCGTGGCATCTCCATTATTTTGGATGGCGTTTTTAATCACACCGGGGCTGATTCTCGCTACTTTAATCGCGATGGCAATTATGCCGACGTGGGTGTTTGCCAGGGAAAAAGTTCTCCCTATGCCGATTGGTTCACGTTGGCGGAAGACGGATCATATGCCAGCTGGTGGGGTGTTGATGACCTGCCGGACGTGAACGAGACGAGCGATTCATTCAGGAATTTCATTTGCGGTGAAGACGGCGTGGTTCGCCGGTGGATTCGAGCCGGCGCCCGTGGATGGCGCTTGGACGTTGCCGATGAACTCTCCGACGGGTTTTTGGCCGAAATCCATAAGGCTGCGGTTGCCGAGCGTTCCGATGCCGTGGTAATCGGTGAGGTATGGGAAGACGCCAGCAACAAGCGGGCCTATGGTGAGTTGAAGCGCTATTTTGCCGATGATGAGCTTGACGGCACGATGAACTACCCGCTGCGTTCAGGAGTCTTGAAGTATTTACGCGGCGAGATTTCAGCTTCTGAGTTGTCACATCGGCTTGAAGAGCTTCGTGAGAACTATCCCAAGCGTGCGTTCTTCTCGTCATTGAATTTGATGGGAAGTCATGATCGCGCGCGGATCATGACCATTTTAAGCGGCGCTCCGTACTCACGGACGGCTCCTGCGGAGACACAAGAGTTCCCTCTGTCATCCGACGAGCGCGGTTTGGGCAAGAGCCGTCTGTGGGCGGCGTGTGTTATTCAGATGACCATGCCGGGCGTGCCGTGCGTGTACTATGGGGATGAGTTGGGACTTGAAGGCAATCGTGACCCGTACAATCGCGCCACCATGCCGTGGGGACAGGCCGATGACGGCGTGCGCGGTGCTTCTCGCCCGGGCGATAAGGACTGCACGGCCATATACCGCAATTCGATTGCGCTGCGTAAGGTGCTGCCGGTACTTACCAGCGGTGAATTTGAACCGTTTGCACCCAATGATGACGTGTTTGGTTTTTGGCGCTACAACGGTACGCGCGAACAACATGCAGATGTTCTGCATGATCCCGATGAGCGTATTTGCGTGCTTATCAACAGGAGTCTCTCAAACGTACAGAATATTCATGTTCCGGTGGCTCCCGGTATGCTGGTGAGCGATATCATTACCGGTCAGGTTCTTGAAACAAAAAATGGTGCCGTTGACGTTTTTATGTGGCCTCTTGGTACGGTGGTTCTTCATATACATCGTCCTCATCGCTTGCAGCGTCCCATGCAGCGCGGTATGGGCATACTTGCACACATTACCTCACTGCCTCAAAGGCCCGGTGTGGCTCTCTCCGCCAAAACAAAGAAAACAAGTCATGCGGGAACGATCGGCGCAGATGCCCATGACTTCGTTGATTGGCTGGAAGAGGCTGGGCAAAAATACTGGCAGATTTTACCTATAAATCCGACGGATGAATTTGGTTCTCCGTATGCGGGGCTTTCGGCGTTCGCCGGAAATGCCGAGCTGCTTGATGGGGGAGCCGACGGTGCGCTTGCACGTTTTGAAGCGCTGGCACATAACACGTTCTTTCGATATCAATACCAGGAGTTCTGTAAAAAGAATGCGTTTTGGCTTGAGCCATATGCGGCTTTTCGCGCATTGAAAGACCACTTTGGTACTGCGGTGTGTTGGCAGGAGTGGCTGGAAGAATACAAGACGTACATGCCAGAGCTGGTGGCTCGTGCCGGAGTAAGAGAAGGCGCCGAGCGCAGGCGCCGCATACAGTTTATGTTTGAGCGAGAGTGGCATGAACTTAAAGAGTATGCGCATAAGCATGGGGTTCGAATTATCGGCGACATGCCCATGTTTGTTTCAGCGGATTCGGCCGATGTGTGGGCTCATCCGGAAATTTTTGATCTTGATGCAGACGGCTATCCGTCTTCCCAGCCAGGTATTCCGCCTGATTCTTTCGCCCCGCAAGGTCAGCTGTGGGGAAATCCTGTTTATAAGTGGGATGTCTTAAAGCAACAAGAATATGCGTGGTGGCTGCAGCGCTTTGAGCGCTCCTTTGACCTGTATGATTTTACACGTCTTGATCATTTTATAGGGTTTACCTCGTTCTATGATGTTCAAATCGGTCATGCGGCTTCAGAGGGAAGCGATGTTTTTGGGCCGGGGCTCGATCTTTTCCGTGTTGCGTTCCAGCACTTTGGTGCGCTGCCATTGATTGCCGAAGATCTTGGTTCCATTACGCCTGCGGTGCGGGCTCTTTTGGCCGAGACAGGTATACCGGGTATGTCGGTGGCGGTATTCTCAAATCAAGATCCACGAGAACGTTTTGAGGCAAACCTCGAGACGATCGTGTATACCTCAACGCATGATACACCTACGCTTGCAGGATATCTGAAGAGGCGCTTTATCTATCCGGATAATGAGAATGCCTGGTGCGACGGATCTTTCGACGAGAAGACCCATGAGGCTTTTGAGCGAGTACTCAAAAACGTGTTGACGCTGCCCAATGATGTGGCCGTCATACCCCTGCAGGATATCCTTGGACTTGACGACTCTGCTCGTATGAATGTCCCCGGAACCGTTGAGGGGAATTGGTCGTGGCGTTGTTCGTCCGGAATGCTTACTTCCGCCGTGGCAGAAAAGCTGCGCGCATTGGCAAAACATGTAGCTCGGTAAGAAAAAACTACTGGCTGCTAAACCGACGGTCGGAAACGGCTACAATAGCACCCAGATTGAATCAGTTACAGCCCGCGTGTTTATGCACGTGGGCTTTTAGTGCGTCAAGGAGTTTTAGTGTTTATCAACCGAGTTGCTTCTCGCCTTTTATCCGCCCCGGAACTCACTGCTTTTTCTCGACAGCTCTCTTCGGGCTCCGATGTTACCTTGGCCGTTGCTCAGGGTGCGCGCCCTCTGGTGCTTGCCTCAATATGGGCCCAATGTCCGCGTCCTACCATGTTGGTGGTAGCGGGCGAGGAGGCAGCCGATCGTACGGCTCGTGCGCTGGCAGCGTGGCTTGGAAATGATGTGGTGTCGCGCTATCCCGATAGGCGTGATTATCCGTGGTCAGACGCCACGCCTGATGATGCGTGTATCGGCATGCGTTGCAATGCCGTTGCACGCCTTGCGGCGGGCGAGAAGTGCATTGTGGTTGCAAGTGCGCATGCACTTCTGCGCCGGGTACCGCCTGTTGGATCGGGATATTTTGTACCAAGCACCTTTTCTGTGGGGGATGAGGTGTTATTTGAAGAGGTGCCGGCGCTTCTTGTGGGTATGGGATATGTCGATACCGGAGAAGTTGATGTTCCCGGTTCGTTTCACGTACATGGCGATACGGTTGACGTGTTCCCGGCTCAATCCACCTGTGCGGTGCGCCTTGAGTTTTTTGGTGATGAGATTGATCGTATCCGTCGCATGGTTGCCGCAACCGGTCAGACCATCGGTGAGCTTGAGTCGGTAACCGTGGTACCGTGTCGAGAGCTGGCCTTTACCACAGAGACTATTCGAAACGCCGAACGGGCACTCTATAATCGTGCCCAGGAAAATTCTGCGGTTGCCGCCGATCTTGAGCTCATTCAACGAGGTGCTTCCGCACCGGCGCTTGAGCGCTATCTGCCCATTTTGTACGGAAAAACAGCAAGCCCGCTTGAACACATATCTCCGGAAACCCTTGTGGTGCTCGCAGAGCCACGCTCTCTTTTTGACGACTGCCAGCACGCTATGGATGATATTGAGGCCGCGGCACAGACGGCAAAAGTTAAGACCGAGGGGCTCTATACCATGCCGCGGGAGCTGGACTTTGGTTCACAGCAGCGGATTTCGTTTGCTTCTCTTTTGCGGGTAGGAGGGCAAGTTACCGCAGAACTCGCAGTCCATCAGCCCTCCATTGCGGGCTCTGATACCAAGCTGATTGGCCGTGTTCGTCAGCTCGTAAACGATAACGACGTGGTTGTTTTTGCCGTTCCCGATCGAGCGGCACGTGAACATCTGATGGGTCATTTTAGTGATGAAAATATTCCATTTGAGGTGTCTTTGGGCACGTCAGAAGAGAATATCCCAAATTGGGATATTTCAGATACCTCATACAAACCGCTTAAACGGGGACGGGTAACATTTACCGACGCTCCGGTTCCGGCCGGTATTGTGATACCTTCGGCGCATCTTGCCGTTCTTTCCGTTTCCGACCTTACGATTCGTTCTGCTCGCAAAAAACACCGTTCCAAGCGCATTGATCCTACGAGTGTTACGTTCCCCTTCAAGCCGGGTGATTATGTTGTCCACGCAAAGCATGGTATTGCATACTTTAAGGAGATTGTGCGCGAAGAGGCTGCTGGCAGAATGCGTGATTACTTTCTGCTTGAATACGCTCATGGCGATAAGCTCTACGTCCCGTTTGAACAGGTGGATCGTTTAACGCGCTATGTGGGGCCCGATGGCGCAGCTCCAAGGCTGACACGGCTGAGCACTGCCGATTGGTCGCGTGCGACAGCCAAGGCGCGCAAGTCCGCAAAAAAGTTGGCGTTTGACCTGGTTGACCTGTACACCCGTCGCGCTTCGGTGCCGGGCTATGCGTTTTCGTTTGATACTCCGGAGCAAGAAGAGATGGAATCCGCCTTCCCATATCAGATGACGCCCGATCAGGAAAGCGCACTTGCGGATATTAAGCTTGACATGGAGGCTCGCAAGCCGATGGACCGCCTGCTTTGCGGAGACGTTGGCTTTGGTAAGACCGAGGTTGCATTGCGTGCCGCATTCAAGGCATGTCAGGACGGCCGCCAGGTTATGATTTTGTGTCCCACCACCATTTTGGCGCAGCAGCATTTTGAGACGTTCTTCTCGCGCTTTGCACCGTTTGGTTTGCAAGTGGCTGTGCTTTCCCGTTTTGTTACGCCTGCGCTACAGCGCAAGGCACTGGAAGGCTTTGCGGACGGTTCGGTAAACGTACTGGTAGGAACCCATCGGCTGCTCTCAGCGGACGTGAACCCCCATGATTTGGGTCTCGTTATCGTTGATGAGGAGCAGCGCTTTGGGGTTCAGCATAAAGAGCAGCTCAAAAACATGCGCGAGCAGGTTGACGTACTGACGCTCTCCGCAACGCCTATTCCGCGCACGATGCAGATGGCCATGAGTGGCGTGCGCGATATGAGCCTCATCATGACGCCACCTCCAGGAAGAAAGCCGGTTAAGGTGACAGTGGGAGAGTACGATCCCGATCTTGTATCCGCCGCTATCAGAGCCGAGCTTGCACGTAAAGGCCAGGTATATTACGTCTCCAATCGCGTTACGACCATTGATGATGCGGTGAGTCGTGTGAATGAGGCGGCGCCGGAAGCGCGCGTGGGGGTGGCGCACGGACAGATGAGCGCCCGCGAGGTGGAAGACGTGATGTTGCGTTTTCAGGAGCATGAGATAGATGTTTTGGTGGCAACCACCATCATTGAATCGGGTATCGACAATCCCCATACCAACACGCTGATCATTGAAGATTCGGAGCGCTTGGGACTTGCTCAGCTGTATCAGCTTAAGGGGCGCGTGGGCCGTGGTCGGCAACAGGCGTATGCGTATTTTATGTTTCCGGCAGAGATGCCGCTTACCGAAGAGGCAACGGCACGTTTGACTGCCATCAACGAGTATCAGGATTTGGGCAGTGGCATGAAGATTGCTATGCGCGACTTGGAGATTCGTGGAGCAGGCTCACTCATGGGTGCTGAACAACACGGCAATCTTTCCGGCGTTGGCTTTGACCTCTTCACGCAGATGCTGGGCGAGGCGGTCGCGGAGGCCCGCGGTGAAACGCCCGATGTTGAGCAATCGGAAGTTACTCTCAATCTGCCTACCGACTTCTTCTTGGACGAGGAATATCTCCCGGAAGTTGATCGGCGCGTACTGGTGTATCGCCGACTTGCGGCGGCTCAGGATCTGGCGGATGTAGATGAGATACAGCAAGAGACAGAGGAGCGCTTTGGTGCTTTGCCGCTTGCGGGTAAAAACCTCTTTGACCGCGCTCGCGTGCGCATCCGTGCCGAGCGGCTTGGTCTGTCCTCGATTTCGCTTACCGGAGGGCGTCTTGTATATCAGGGAGTCAAGATTCCTCGCGAGCAGGCGCTTACGTTCAAGGCGCGCGGTGCCATCTACTATCCCAAGTCAGAAAAGCTTGGCTATCCGTTCCGTCACAAAGATGAGCAACTTATGCCTGCGGCTTTGGGCGTTCTTGAAGAGCTTGGAGGAGATGACGAGGCGGAAGCATAACGCGTATTCGCCCACCTGAATAGGAGTACCCATCCGAGGGTATCCCGATATATGGTGTGAAACGCTTTTTGAAAGCCTGTTTGTGGAACGGGCAATGCTGACAATACTAAGGTAACTTAAGAACCGAAAGGAGTCCTCTACCTATGAAGCAATTTAAGACCGAAAGCAAGAAGCTGCTCGATCTCATGATCAACTCCATCTATACCAATCGAGAGATCTTTCTGCGCGAGCTCATTTCCAATGCTTCGGACGCGCTTGACAAACTCTCCTTTGAGAGCCTTATCAAAAAAGACGTCAATGTAACGGACGCTTTGGCAATCAACCTTGCGTTTGATAAAGACGCTCGAACCATCACCGTCAGCGACAACGGTATCGGTATGACAAAAGACGAGCTCGATAAAAACCTCGGCACGATTGCACATTCCGGATCTGAGCAGTTCAAGGAAGAGAATGCCGACCATCAGGGCGATAACATCGATATTATCGGCCAGTTTGGCGTTGGGTTTTATTCCAGCTTCATGGTTGCCCAAAAAGTTCGCGTAGTCAGCCGTGCGTATGGCGAGAAGTGCGCCTATATGTGGGAGTCTGACGGTGTGCATGGGTATAGCGTTACGGAAGCAGCGGAAGCCGATCTCCCTGAATCTCTCCAGGCCGACAACTCCCACGGCACTGTCATAACGTTATTCCTTCGCCCCTCTACGGAGACTGAGGATACCGACCAGTTCCTTTCGGAGTGGAAACTGCGCGAGCTTGTGCGCCATTACTCAAACTATGTGTGCTATCCCATTCAAATGATGGTCGAGAAGAGCCGCGAGCTTCCCAAGCCGGAAGATGCAGGCGAGGACTATACGCCACAGTATGAGCAGTATAAAGAGCTTGAGACCTTGAACTCCATGACGCCCATCTGGAAGAAGCGTTCGAGTGAGGTGGAACAAAGCGATTACGATGAGTTCTACAAGACTACCTTCCACGACTGGGAGAATCCTGCGCGTACGGTGTCGTTCCATGCCGAGGGTGCGCTCTCGTATGACGCTCTACTCTTTATTCCCGGACGTGTGCCGTTTGACCTCTACAGCAAAGATTACGAGAAGGGATTGGCGCTCTATACCTCCAACGTTCTCATCCAGGAGAAATGCGCTGATCTTCTGCCCGATTGCTACAACTTTGTACGCGGTGTCGTTGACTCTCCCGATGTGACGCTCAATATTTCCCGCGAGACGCTGCAGCAGAACTCTCAGTTGAAAGCCATTGCTCGACGTGTGGAGAAAAAGATTACATCCGAGCTTGAAACCATGAGGGACAACGACCGCCCCGCCTACGAACAGTTCTTTGAGAACTTTGGCAGGGGACTCAAGTTTGGAATTTACAGTTCCTACGGCGCCAAAGCGGACGAGCTTGCCGACCTCCTGCTTTTCTGGTCTGCACGTGAAAAGAAGCTTGTGACGCTCAAAGAGTATGCGCAGGGTCGAAGCGAGAGCCAAGATAAGATTTACTACGCTGCAGGTACTGATCGTGGGCGTCTTGCCAATATGCCGGTTGTGAAGAATGCCCTTGCCCACGGTTACGACGTGCTTCTCTGCACGCAGGACGTAGATGAGTTCATGTTCCAGGTCATGCGGTCGTACAAGGCCGAAGCTCTTGTTTCTGTGGACGCAAAGGAATCTGGTGCCGCCGACTCTGCCGACAAAACCGCTTCCTCCGAAAACGCTACCTCCAAGCCTTCGCTCTGCGACCTCGAATTCACCAATGTTTCCGCCGCTGATCTCAACCTTGCAAGCGAGAAGGAACAGGAAGAGGCTAAGACGGCAGGCGAGAAGCACAAAGATCTTCTCGAGGCATTGACAAAGGCACTTGACGGAAAAGTAACGAGTGTTACAACCTCGGCTTCTTTGGGAGAGGCTCCGGCTCGGGTAGCGGCAGAAGGACCTGTCTCACTCGAGATGGAACGTGTGATGGAACAGGGTCCCGATGCAGGTCAGATGCCTAAGGCACAACGAGTACTTGAGATCAATCCGCAGCACCCGGTGTTCCAAAAGCTTGTTGCGGCACAGGCCTCGAACGAAGGGGACAAACTTGCACTCTACGCAAGTCTTCTCTATGACCAGGCTTTGCTCGTTGAAGGACTTCCCGTGGACGATCCTGTCCAGTTTGCCAAGAATGTTACGGCATTGATGTAGCGATGGCAGGTCTGCGCAGGCGTATGCAGGCAGACGCGTGTGCGTGAATCACTCAGCACAAGGAGGCTTCATGTATCAGGAAACGAAGGGCTCGTTATTTACGGCTCCACAGCTGCGCTGGGGTGTTATCGGCTGCGGCGTTATTGCCAATCAGATGGCCGAGGCACTTGCGGCGGAAGGTCGTCACATTGACGGCGTAGCCAACCGCACCCATGAGAAGGCAGTGGTGTTTGCGGACAAACATGGTGTGACACGAGTGTATGACACCATTGACGACCTTATCGCCACTCCTGACATTGATGTGCTCTACCTTACAACACCTCATAACACGCACATTACGTATTTGCGGAAGGCCCTTGCAGCCGGTAAGCACGTGCTTTGCGAGAAGTCCATTACACTCAACTCCGCCGAGCTTGCCGAGGCGCGTGAGCTGGCCTCTGCGCATGGCGTTCAGCTCATGGATGCCTGCACCATTTTGCATATGCCGCTGTACAAGGAGTTGCAACGACGCATTGACGCAGGCGATTTTGGTCGGATCAACCTCATACAGGAGAATTTTGGCAGCTATAAGGAATACGACATGAAGAATCGCTTCTTCAATCCTGAGCTGGCAGGCGGAGCGCTTCTCGATATTGGCGTGTATTCCCTTACCCTTGCCCGTCTCTTCCTTAAAAGCCAGCCACATGAGGCACTTTCGATGATGAATCCCGCGCCTACAGGAACCGATGAGACTGAAGGCATTTTATTGCGCAACGCTGAGGGTCAGATGGTCGTGCTTTCCCTTACCATGCACTCAAAGCAGCCAAAGCGGGCCATGATTTCTGCGGATAAGGCCTATCTTGAAATTATGGAATATCCCAGGGCCGATTGGGTGTCCATCGTTTGGACAGATACGGGCGTGCGAGAAGAGCTGCAGGTTGGCAATACGGCGCAAGCGCTGAGCTATGTGTTGGCGGATATGGAACGCGCTGTTGCGGGAGACGAATATGCGCGTGCACAGCTCGGCACTTCAGCTGATGTGATGGAGCTTATGACCAGCCTTCGTGCCGATTGGAATTTCAAATATCCCGAGGAGTTGTGATGGCCGAGCAAACCGAGCAAAGCGTGAGCGCAACAGGCATTACAAGACTTGCGGATTTGGTTGATGCACAGACGCGGCATCGCCCCGGCGCCCCTATGGGACATCCTGAGTTTGACCGCTTGGTGCGCACTATCTGGCGTCTTCGTCAAAGCGACGGCTGTCCGTGGGACAAGGCACAGACACATGATTCCATTACCAAGAACATGATTGAGGAAGCCTACGAGGCCGTTGAGGCTATCAAGGAGGGCTCTTCCGAACATCTCCAAGAAGAGCTGGGAGACGTGCTTGAGCAGGTACTGCTTCATTCACAGATTGAGTCGGACGATGGCGGGTTTGATATCGATGGTGTATGCCGTGCCCTTAACGAGAAGCTCGTCCGTCGCCATCCGCATGTATTTGGACCCGAGGCAGGAAACGCACACGATGCCGATGCCGCACTTGATGCGTGGGACAGCGTGAAAGCTGCCGAGCGTGCCAATGAAGAAGACCGCGTACATACCGAAGGGCTTCTTGATAGCGTCCCGTACTCGTTGCCGGCGCTCATGCAGGCGCAAAAACTCTCCAAGCGTGTGGCAAAAATGGGGTTTGACTGGGATTCCGTTCACGACATCTGGCAGAAGGTTGCAGAAGAGCGCGCGGAATATGAAGCTGAAGCGCCGGGCTCCGAAGCTCGTGCGGAAGAGTTTGGCGACCTCCTTTTTGTCATGGTGCAGCTGGCCCGGTGGGACGGAATCGATGCAGAAGAGGCACTCGCCGCAGCTAATCGAAAGATGCGTCGTCGTTGGTCGCGCATGGAGGAGCTTGCGGGTCAGAAGGGCTTCTCGCTTGAAGATCATCCCGAGGTGCTTGAAGATTTGTGGCAGCAGGCAAAGTCAGAAGAGAACGCTAAAGAGTAGAGGCACAAGCGTCGAGTCAAAAGCAAATGAAATTTTTGCGAGAAGCTCGCTGAGAGTGTCAAGCCTGCTATAGTCTGCCATACTAAGAGGACGCCTTGCACCAATAACGAACTAGAAACGAGTAGGCGATGAGTTTAAGCTCTACGGACAAGACAGCTTCGCAAAAGTCTCAACCCGTGTCTGGACGCGCGGGAGATCGCGCGCCCGTACAGACCATCGGATCCGTCTCACGACGTGGGATGGATACCTCGGATGAGCAGGTGAGAAGGACTCCAGGCCAAACTGCAACTACGCGTCAAAGTGCAAATATGCGCCAGGGTGCTGGAGCGCGTCAAGGCGTCGGGGAGTGTCAAGGGCCGACGGCGCGCTCTGTGAGCAATGCCGTGCGCAATTCCGACCAAAATCGTCACAAGACGCGCGAGAAAAAACAGGTCGCTAACCTGCCTGAACGGATTCGTGCCATTTTACGTGCGCATAAAAAGCTGACTATTTTTATATGCTTTGTCGGAGTTTTGCTGATTGGCTTTTATGGACCCGTTCAAGGCTACTATCGTGCCATACGAGACGCACAGGAATTGCAAATAACGCAGCAAGAGGTTGAGAAAGAGCATAAAAATCTTAACGAAGACGTCAATCGCTTGCAGACGCAGGAAGGTATTCAGGACAAAGCGCACGAGCGTGGGTACGTTTCTGAGGGCGAGACGAGCGTCTCGGTTGAAGGTGTCGGAAATACCACCACTGATGACAAGCAAAAAGAGCAAAAGCGACCAGAAAATCCTTGGTACATAAAGCTTTTGGATTTTGTTTTTGGATATGTGCCAACTGATCCACAGAATTGATTTGGAAGCTTATAGATGATTGCAGTAATTGATATTGGTACGGTAACGGTTCGACTGGCTGTCGCAGAAGTTGCTGGTGGTCGCGTACTGCGTATGGCCAAATACTCTGAAATCTGTAACCTTGGTGTTGGTGTTGATGCAACCGGTCTACTTGACACCGATGCAATCAAGCGTGTGTATATGACAGTGGCCTCGTATGTGGAAGCTGCAAAAGAAGCCGGTACACAGGCCATCGTGTGCACACTTACCTCGGCTGCGCGCGATGCAAAGAATGCGCCCGACCTTGGCATGGCTCTCGCTTCTTTGGGTCTTGAACCCATGATTATTCCCGGAGAAATTGAAGCCGCACTTACTTTTCTTGGGGTTGCACAAGACTTTAGCAGTCGACAGATTCTTGTGGCCGATAGTGGTGGCGGCTCTACTGAGTTAGCACTAGGAAATGTGACCAACAACATCATTAACCTGCCGTTTATTCGTTCGCTTGATGTTGGGTGCAGGCGCGTAACAGACCGCTTTTTATCTGAGGGCGATATTCCTACATCCGCCCATCTTGAGGCCGCCCATGCTTTTGCTTCTCGACTCATGCGAGATGCGCTTGCGACTTCCGAGTATCAAGAGGCCATACGGCCGGAAGTGCTTGTGGCAACAGGAGGCACGGCTACCAGTCTTATTGCCATGAATGCTCAGCTTGAGCCCTACGATCCCGCTTTCGTGCACTTAAGAGGCATTTCGGTTGAGGATGTGCAGAAACTTGAAGAACTTCTCGCCAAATTGCCGGTGGAGGAGCGTGCAAAGCTTCCAGGACTTCAGGAAAAACGTGCGCCGGTAATACTGGGCGGGACAATCGTACTTTTTGAGCTTATGCAGGCAACGGGCTTTACTACGATGATTGCCAGCGAAAGCGACTTGCTTTTTGGGCTTCTCATCACCTCAGCAGCCGTGCAGGAAGGAAGACCTTCTCCAGTGGTTTGGAAGCCGATTTTGAAACCGCTTGACAAGGCGCTTGGAGGACCGTCCAAAAAACCGTTTAAGGAGAAATAAAACTTCTAGTGCACGTAAAGGCCACATCGTGCGATAATATCGATGCATTCGGGGGCGTGGCGGAATTGGCAGACGCAGGGGACTTAAAATCCCTCGACTTCGGTTGTGAGGGTTCGAGTCCCTCCGCCCCTACCAGGTATTTTATAAGATTGAGCTGTCTCTATGACGCGGAAAATCGTAGAAGGTTTGATTTAAGATGTGTGTAGATAAAGATCCGTTTGAGGAATATTTGCGAGAGCCTGATCCCGATAAAGCTCATAAAGGTTATATCTGGAATACGGCAATTGGACTTCAAGGTGTAGACGGACTCAGACCGTCTCGATATTTAGTTGATACTGCTATCCAGAATATCGAAGGTAAGATTACGCTGAAAGAAGCGCAAAGTCTTATCGACAATTACTATTTAGAAAAGCCGGCACATATATCGGATGATACGCGTACGGAAGAGGCCGATAAGGTATCTTTGAGAATTACGGAAGTGCTTTCAGAAACAGCTTTTTCATTTTCGCCAAACGAATATATCGCTATACATAGAAAATTATTTCAAGACGTCTATAAACATGCTGGGAAGATAAGAAGTTTCAATATTTCAAAAAAAGAGTGGGTGCTTGACGGAGCAACCGTTGTATATGGTAGTGCTTCAGAGCTAAAGGCCACACTTGAGTACGATTTTTCCCAAGAAAAGAGCTTTAGTTACAAAGGTCTTTCGATGAATGATATTATTCATCACCTTGCGGTCTTTATTTCAGGGCTGTGGCAGATTCATGCTTTTGAAGAGGGGAATACAAGAACAACCGCAGTGTTTCTTATTAAGTACTTAAGGATGCTTGGCTTCCACGTAATGAATGATATGTTTGCCGAAAATGCGTGGTATTTCAGAAATGCACTCGTGCGCGCTAATTACACAGACCTGCAAAGGAATATTCATGAGTCAACCGAGTACCTTGAGGCGTTTCTTAGGAACTTACTTTTAAACGAGAAGACTGAACTTCATAACCGAAATTTGCATATAAGCGAATTGTGGAAACCTGAAAAAGTGGACATTGGTGCCGAAAAAGTGGAGATTGACCGTAAAAAAGTGGACATTGGTGCCGGAAAAGTGGACATTGAGAGTTTGGTGGACATTGAGAGTTTGTTTTCCGACAAAACAGAGGGCTTCTCGGATAAAACGGTTCTTCATATCAAAGCTTTATATGAGAGTTTTGGCGATAACAAGGTCTTTGGAAGAAATGCGGTTATGGAACTTCTCGGCCTAAAGAGTTCGGGAGCATCCAAGTTAATTTCCAATTTGGTGCAGGTGGATATTATTGAGTCTGTATCAGGTTATGGAAAAGGAAAATATAGATTCAAAATTTAATCAAAATTGGCGGCATCGCGAGTCTTCAATAAAGGTATTTCGAAGGCATTGTTTAATTCTTACCTGACGCATACCTTGTTCACTTGTATACTACTTGTCTATGGAAACAGATCATCACTTGTTCGATTTTATAGGTTAGAAGGTTACAGTGTGCAAAAAGGCTACAAACGACAATCGAATATATCCTCATTTTCCCACGCCGGAAAAGCTCACCAGTCAAGATAAGCCGACAAAAGCTTTGATTACCAGCAGTGCCACATCGCTCCACTCGCAGCTGGCCGACCAAATCAGGGAAATGATTTATTCGCGCGAGTTGGTCTCCGGAGAAAAGATTCTTTCGGAGCACGAGCTGATGAACCGGTTTGGTATCAGTCGGGGAACCGTACGACATGCGATTGAAACGCTGGTCAACGAAGGTCTTTTATTTCGCGTTCACGGAAAGGGTACATATGTCGCGGAAGAAGGACTGTCCCATCCGGCGGGAGTTCGACCGCTTTCGTTTGCCGAGTCTCTTAAGAACCAAGGAATGGAATTTGAAACAAAGGTCTTAGAAAAGAAAGTTTTACCTGCTCCTGAAAACGTAAAAAATGAGCTGCAAGCGTCGCCCTCAGACCTTATCTGTTTTTTGCGCAGAGTTAGATATGTTGGTGGCGAGCCTATTTTATGTCAGGAAAGCTGGACGAACTTATCGGAGTGTCCCGGCTACGAAAAAGCGGACTTCCGAGTGGAGCCTGCCTTTTCAGCTGCGGAAAGATGCAGCGGAAAGAAGATTGCATATTCAAAGATCCGCTATACGGCGCGCGCGGCAGGAGTGGAACACGGTCGCTACTTACATTGCGATGAAAATTCACCGATTCTGGTTCTTGAACAAACGATCAGATTTGCCGATAAGGCCCCTTTCGAGTGGAGTCTTACGTGGCTTACATCAGGGCAGGCGGTAGTGGGGGATGCAATTCAACCCCGAAATGCGCGCGCTCACCGATAAAATTCATCGACAAACTATCTTGTATATAAAATTATGTACAAGTTGATATATACTGCTTATATTGAACTTGTCGTTTTGTATGCATGCTTTGGATAGAGGGGATTTGTATGGAAAAGCACAAGTTGAGAAGCCCATTTTTTGTAGTTAATCCAAAGTCGTATTTGTATGGAGAAGAGCTTCGTAAGCTTGCCGTCAAGGCGGATGAACTTTGCGAGAAGTACGATTTTGATTGCCTCTTTACTGCTCAGCTGATTGACCTCGCATGGGTTGCTGAGCACTGCACACATCTTATTCCGTGCGCTCAAAATATGGAAAGCTTGAGGCCCGGTCGCGGTATGGGTCATATCTTGCCTGAGGCGCTCGCGGCGGCGGGAGTGAAGGCTACATTTTTGAATCATGCCGAGAACCCCATGACTGTCCATGAGCTTGCTTCAACCATAGCTCGTGCTAATGAGGTGGGGATTCTTACCTGTGTGTGTGCCGATTCCGTTGAAGAGGCAAAAGCCATTGCAGAGTTGCATCCCGATATTATGACCTGCGAGCTTACGAGCCTTATCGGAACCGGACAAATTGCCGGTGAGGATTATATGCGTGCTTCGACCGAGGCGGTAAAGGCCATCTCTCCTGTCACTAAGGTACTTCAGGCGGCAGGTATCAGCTCCGGAGAAAATGTGTACGACGCCATTAAATACGGCGCCGATGCAACTGGGGGAACCTCGGGCATTGTTGCGGCCGATGATCCGTTTGCAATGCTTGACGAGATGTTTGAAGCGCTTGATCGAGCTCGTACTGACTTTGCAAAGTAAGAGAAGGTTGGAGAAGAGATAATGGCTGTTTATCAAGATACGATTACGGTATCAACTGCAGCAGGTCGTCCTGACTTTATCGATATCAAGCAGCAGGTGATTGATATCATTGCTGCGTCCGGGATCTCAAACGGTACTGTGACGTGCCAAACAACACATACTACCTGCTCGGTTATTTTTGAGGAGTATGTGCATGATACAAATTGGCAGGGGCAGGAGTTTCTCCAGGGAGACCTTATTCGTTTTGTGGACAAGATGATTCCTCGCGAGGTTGAAGAAGGACGAGACTATCGCTATCCGGGACCAAAACACGTCCAATTTCTTGTGGATTATCACAATGAGCACCCCGAGTTTCCGGGAGAGGCAAATACGATCTTGAATGGAGATGCGCACCTGAGGGCATCGCTCTTTGGTAGCAGCCAAACTTTTGTCGTTACTGACGGCATGCCTGCAACCGGAGAATTTGGTCACATTTACTTGGTTGACTGGGACCAGAACAGGGAGCGTAATCGTAAAGTTAAGGTTTGCGTAATTGGTGAGTAGTTTGTAAGAACAGAGAAGGGATGAAAGATGGCTGGAAGAGTGAAACACATTTTGCTTTCTTGTGGATCAGGAATTGTAACTTCAACGATTGCCCGGAAAAAAGTAGAAGAACTTTTGGATTCTCATGGATATAAAGGGCAGTATGAGATTACACAGATTCCGCTCGCGTCTGCTCCAGAGAAATCACGCAACTACGACTTCATTGTAGCAACGTCAATAGCTCCTCAGGAGTTGCATTGTCCGTATGTTAATGGAGTTGCCTATTTAATGGGTGTGGGTATGGATGTGCCAAACCAGCAGATCTTAAAGCTTATGGAAGAAGAGTAAACAGAAAAGGAGGACGTAAAATGGATGCTTTTTTGGGGTTCTTCTCGTTCATTCAAGGGTTGGGCGTATCGGTGATGATGCCGATTGTGCTTACAATTCTTGGCTGTATTTTGGGTGCAGGCTTTGGTAAAAGTTTGCGAGCTGGACTTACGGTTGGCGTTGGTTTTATCGGACTTGGACTTGTAATTAACAGTCTTTTGGGAACTACACTTTCACCGGCAGTTCAGGAAATGGTCAATCGTTTTGGATTGAGTCTGACCGTTGTTGATGTAGGCTGGCCAGCAGCAGCAGCTATTGCAATGGGATCCACTGTTGGCTTGATTATTATTCCACTTGGTCTTGTAGTAAATATCGTTATGCTTCTTACTAATACTACTCAGACTGTTGACGTTGACATTTGGGACTACTGGCATTTTGCTTTTACCGGTGCACTTGTTTCAATCGTAACCAATAGCTATGTGTTTGGTATTATTGCAGCCATTCTAAACATGATCGTGATTATGGTTCTTGGCGACTATACGGCTCCTTTGGTTGAGGAGTCACTTCAGATGCCTGGTGTTTCCTTGCCACATGGGTTTACTACCGCATATGCACCGATTGCGATGCTTTTTAACTGGATTTTTGACAAGATCCCTGGGGTATGTGATATTGATATCAATACGGATACACTCCAAAAGAAATTTGGTGTGTTTGGCGAGCCAATCTTGGTGGGTACCGTTATTGGACTGGTAATTGGTGTCCTTGCATATTGGGACGGTGGAAATGTTGCTGCTTCCATAACCAAAGTGCTGTCGTTGGGAGTTTCGCTTGGCGCCGTATTGGTGCTCATTCCAAAGATGGCTGCCTTGCTAATGGAAGGTTTGCTTCCTATTTCTGACGCAGCTTCTACGTTTGTCAACAAGCATTTCAAGAACCGTGGAAAGATATATATTGGCCTTGATTCTGCAGTTGGCGTAGGGCACCCAGTGACTCTTGCTATTTCGTTCATCCTTGTCCCTCTCTGCATTTTCTTGGCAGTTATCCTTCCGGGAAATAAGGTTCTTCCTTTTGCAGACCTTGCGGTAATTCCATGGATGTTTGTGCTCATTACTCCAGTCGTACGTAACAATGGTTTCCGTGGAATTTTTATTGGACTTATTGTTCTTACCGTCGGTTTGTACATTGCTACAGATCTATCGCCTCTTATCACTACTGCTGCATCTAATGTCCAGTTTGATATGGGTGGAGCCGCGGCGATTTCATCTATATGTGATGGCGCAAACCCGTTGACATGGCTAATTGTACGCATTGGCGGAATTGCTAATGGCTTGGGCTTGGCAATAATTGGTATCGCAACCCTTGCGCTTGCAATATGGAACAAGCGTCGTATTCATAAAGAAGCGCTTGAACTCCATACTTCAGACACTGCTGAGTAGATTGTATAGTTTGGTCGGAGTCTTTAGGGCTCCGACCATTTGGGGTTTAAATGAAAAGAGTATTTACGTATCAAAATCCATACTATGTGATTGAGGTTACCCTGACGGGTATTTTTTGTATTGGAATTGCATTAGTATCAGTTTGCTGCATTGCATTTAATTTGCTACTACCTAGAGCAGTATTTATGTTGGCATTGCTAGTATCGTGTTATCAAATTTGGAATACGTTTGTTTCTGGATCAAATCCAAAGGTCATTGAACTCTCTGAAGAAGTAATCTCCTTTAGTTCATATGGAAGAATACAAAAATATGATTTGAAAAAAGTCAATTCATTTTTGGTAAGAGAGTTTCCAAGTTCAGGAAAGATTTACCTAAGAGTTAATGACGCATCATTACTGTCGGGACGATTTTGGATTCCAACGAAAATGTTTAATGATTCAGAAGAACTGTTCTCATTACTCAGAGATTTGGAGTACAAAATTCATCCTGATTCTCTAAAAGCAAGGGCTCGACGTACAAATGAAGAATATCTCAAGAGGAAGAAGAGGTAAAAATGTACGCAGAGATAAAAGAAGAAATGCTCAAATGTGCGATGCGAATGGATCACTATGGTCTGATTGCGCTTTCTGGTGGAAATGTTAGTGTACGGATGGAGAATGGCGATGTCGTGGTCACCCCATCTGGAATGATTTATGACGAAATGGTTCCAGATGATATGTTGGTTGTAGATCCGCAAGGAAATATTATCGAGGGATATAGAAAAGCGTCTGTTGATACTGAGGCTCTTTTATACATTTTTAACAAGATGCCAAAGGTTAACGCTGTTATCCATACCCATCAGCCATATGCTACAGGGTTAGGTTTGGTACTCGATGAAATTCCTTGTAATCTCTCAACGTTGGCAAATGCAACTGAAGGATCAGTATTTATCGCACCATATGGCGATCCAGGCAGTTTGTCCATGGGAGAGAGAGCTGTTGAGTGTATTGGCAATAGGCTTGCAGTTGTTCTGAAGCATCACGGTGTCATTGCGGTTGGTAAAGATTTACGGCAAGCTATGTATGCCTGCATTTACTTAGAAGAAGCAGCAAAAACTGTATCGGTTGCTTTGTCTACAGGTAAAGAAATGGCAGAAATGACTCAGCCACAAATAGATGAAGCTATTGCAGTATTTCATAGGTACGGACAGAATCCGGAAGAGGAAAAATAAAAAAACTCCGATCTCAATTTGGTGCTTGAGATCGGAGTTCTTCTGCATTTTTGCGTTATGCCACAGAGTAACGCTACGCCACAGGATTAGCTCCGTTTGCAAACACCTGGATGACGTGAGTGAAGTCTGCAAGCATACGCTCATAGGCAGTTGTGGTCATGTCGTGCCAGTAGACAGTCTCGCCGTTCTTCTCGCCAATAAGCTTTTCTACGGCTTCACCGGCATACTTTACGCCATATGTGTAGTAGTTGATTTTACGGATACCGGCATTGATGGCCTTGGCGTAGTCAGCATCAGATACGCCTGAGCCGCCGTGCATAACAAGTGGAGTTTGAGAGAGCTTCCTTATTTTATGGAGCACGTCAAAGTTTAGGTGCGGCTCGCCTTTGTAAATGCCGTGAACCGTTCCGAACGAACACGCGAGAATATCAAGACCGGTCGATTGGATGAAATCGAGCGCTTGATCAGGATTGGTATAGATCGCACCGGATTCTTCTGCCGTTGCGCCTTCCTCACGTTCGCCAAATTCACGAGCCCCCATTGAGCCAAGCTCGCATTCAAGACCGGCGTCAAAGCTTGCGCACATGTCGGCAGCGCGTTGGGAATTTTCTACGTTTTCTTCGTAGGGTTGGTAAGAACCGTCATACATAATGCCGTTAAATCCCATTTCAAGGGCGCGACGCAGGTAGGAGAGACTTTCTCCATGATCAAGATGTACGCAGACCAAGGCACTGGAACGCTCCGCAAGAGCAACCATTGCAGGACCGATCTTGTCGAGAGGAGCAAAGGGCTCATGGCCTTCTGCATGAGCAATGATAACGGGATAGCCGGTTTTCTCGGCAGCATCGATTGCAGCGCGTAGTGCTTCCATACTCGGTACATTGAAGGAGGGGATTGCCATGTTATTCTGCTCGGCAATGGCACAGATATCGCGAAGATTTACCAGCATGATGAACTCCTTTTCTATAGGTGTCCGATGCAGTTATGATATGGGCGTGTTCTACGGTGCCGTATGCCGATAATTTGACGACAGCCTAGTGACATTACCTATAAAAACTGCTACAACTTGTACATATAATTATATACAAGCTTTGGAGTAAGGGTGTGAGAAACTGGAAATCTTGATTTGTTGTGAGTGAGCCGCCTGCAAGGTTTCTATAGTTTGTGCAAATGGAAAGGAAACATAATGATTCTGAAGAAAGAGCTTATCAAACTTGCCGTTGAAGCCACTGATTCTGAGGAAGCCCTGCGCACTGTTGCCCAAGGCTTTGTGGATAACGGATATGCAAAAGATACCTATCCTCAGGCCATCGTTGAGCGTGAGCGCGTCTTTGCAACGGGACTTCCTGCACCTGCTTTTGATATTGCCATTCCGCATTGTGATAGCGAACACGTAATCAAGCCCGGAATCGGCATTGCAACGTTGAAGGATTCGGTTGCATTTCAAATGATGGGTGATCCTGAAACTATCTTGCATCCAAAAGTCCTCTTCATGCTTGCTCTCACCGAGCCTCACGGCCAGCTTGAAATGCTTCAGAAGCTTATCGGAGTCATTCAGGATGCGGAGCTTCTTGAAAAGATAGGGGCCTGCAAAGATGTTGATGCGCTGTATGAGCTTATGGCTCCCGTATTGGGGTGAGTCCGGGGACCTCAATCCGTCTCAAATTAATGAGTGTTTATATGATGTCGTTCTTATTCAGATACTATTTTGTTGAGAATTATAGTAATAGCAGCAATATCATTTTTAGATAGGGTTCCAATATAGCCGGCTGTGCCGAGGTATCCGGGTGGGATTTCAACGATTCTGTCTACTCGTGCTATTGAAGCTTTGTCCAGCCCCGCTTCTTTCCAGTTGCGGATTAAATAATCATGTTCAAGATGTAACTTGTTGGTTGCGGATGTTACCATCATGATGAGTAATCCGGAACGGTGGACATCTATTACAATTACCGGGCGATACTTGTACCCTTTGCCTTCGGAGTAATTGAAACGTGCGTGCCAGATTTCCCATACGTGAGGCGCACGATTATTCATCTTCATCATTCCAGTCACTTGGCAGTACGGCGATGCCGTCAGCATTGAGCTCGGCGTGATAAGCCTTAGCAGAGATTGCTTCATATGTGGGCTTTTCTATGCGCAAGTTAAAGGGTAGCCCGCCAACTTCAATCGATTTGATCAGGAACAGGTTAATGGCATCTGAAAGGCTGAGACCCCAACGTGAGTAAATATCCGTCGCATCGGCCTTTACACGGTCAGTAGTTCTGGTTTTGATTTCAGCTTTCCGCGCTGTTGCTATAGTCATTTCTTTCTCCTGTCTATCGTTACCCATAGTGTACCCTATTTGGGTATATATTATAGTTACATATAAGCTTAATAGAACTAAGACGAAGATTTGGTTCTTGATTAGATCTCTTCTTCGCTACTCCGTGGATATTCCTGTCCGCTACGACAAAATGAATCAAAGCGAATATTTGATAAATTGTCTAACCTTTTCTCTGCGATACTTATAAAATATCTATGTAGACGTTTTTGATTCGTAGAGTAGAGAGAAGTGCTATGAGCCAGATCAAAGATATGCTCAAACTCGAAAACGTTCAGGTTATCGATTCGGCACAGGACTGGGAAGACGCCGTTCGCATTGCAGTTACCCCTCTGGTAAAAGGGGGATATGTTGAAGAACGTTATATTGACGGTATCATCACCAACGCCCATGAGCTCGGTCCATATTTTGTTCTTGTTCCAAATCTTGCTCTTCTCCATGCCCGTCCTGAACAGGGCGTTATTAAAAAACAGCTTGCGCTTACTATTTTGCGCAAGGGTATTGTGTTCAAAGAGGGGCAAACCCCTACGAGCGTGCTGCTAACGCTTGCCGCTGAGGACTCAAATTCGCACATTGAAGTAATGCGAGAGCTGGCTACGCTACTAGCAGATCCGAAAAACATTGAAGCTCTTGCTCAATCTCAGAATGCAGATGAAGCGTATTGCCATATGACGGTTGGCTCCTAAACCGAAGAGTCCATTGGCAACCTGTCCGATGGAACGTATTTTGTGCACAAAGGTATACAGGCCTTTTGCAATAGTGTCTTACGTTGGTTACCTACGTGGAAGGAGTACGTAATATGCCAGTTATAGACTTTATCGTTAACGTGCTATCAACGCCTGCAATTCTTGTTGGCCTTGTAGCCCTTCTCGGTCTGGTGCTTCAGAAGAAACCGATTGAGGAACTTGTAAAAGGAACTCTGAAGACCATTGTTGGCTTCTTGGTTCTTTCTGCCGGAGCGAGTTTCCTTCAGTCGGGGTCACTGCTTGCGTTTGGTGAGATTTTTAATTATGCCTTCAATATGCAGGGAGTTGTTCCCAACAACGAGGCAGTCGTTTCGATGGCGCTTCAGGACTTTGGCCAAGCCACCGCAATCATTATGTGTCTGGGTATGGTTCTCAACATTGTTCTTGCACGTTTTTCTCGCATGCACTATATCTTCCTGACAGGTCACCATACGCTTTATATGGCAGCTATGCTCGCCATCATTTTGCACATCGGAGGCCTTGACGGTTGGATGCTCTACATTTCAGGTGCGTGTCTCTTGGGCCTCATCATGGTTCTCTCGCCAGCATATTGTCAGCCGACCATGCGTAAGGTAACCGGCAGTGATTCCGTTGCTCTTGGTCACTTTGGCGGTGTTGGATATTGGCTTTCCGGAATGGTTGGTAAACTTTTTGCGTCTGATCGCGAAAATAGTACCGAGAAACTCCAGTTCTCCAAGCGGCTGATTTTCCTGCGTGACAATACGGTTTCCATCGGTCTTACGATGATTATCATGTTCCTTATTATCACCGGTGTTGCGGTTGGCCGCGGTCTTTTGGGTGCTGTTCCCGCTGGTATTTCTGCTGCCGAGTTTGCTTCAAATCCTGCATATGCAGGTTTCCAGCATCTTGGTGATTTGCTTAATGTCGGTACTGAGACCACCACAAACTGGGTGGTCTGGGCATTTCTGCGCGGTCTCTCTTTTGCCGGTGGTGTGTATATCATTCTTTCTGGTGTTCGTCTCATCATTGGTGAGATTGTTCCCGCATTTAAGGGTATTGCTGAGAAGCTCGTCCCTGGTGCAAAGCCTGCGCTCGATTGTCCTATTGCGTTTACCTATGCACCAAATGCCGTTATTCTCGGATTTTTGTCTTCCTTTGTTGGAGGAATTCTTGGTTTGATCTTGCTGGGTCTCATTAACGCAAGCCTCGTCCCTCTCGCTCTTATTCTTCCTGGCGTTGTGCCTCACTTCTTCTGCGGTGCTACGGCTGGTGTCTTTGGTAATGCCGAAGGTGGTATAAAGGGCTGTGTTGCCGGCGCGTTTGCTCATGGTCTGCTCATTACCTTCCTTCCCGCATTTTGTATGCCGGTCTTTACGAGCATGGGCTTTACGTCCGCAACGTTCTCTGACGCTGACTTCTCGGTCATGGCGCTTATTTTTGGCAACGTTGCACTTAATGCACAGGGACTCATTCTTACGATCATCTGCATCGTTTGCTTCTTGCTCCCAATTCTCTACAACCTTGTTGCTCCCAAGCACGAGGTATCTGAGACAGCAGAGAAGACAACAAAGTAAGACATTCTTTCACGCTCCTTGGTCATAGCATCAAGGAGCGTGATTGTACTCGTGAAATCTGCATTGGCATATGCCAATCATAGAAGGAGAAAAAATGGCAATTCAGAAGATTCTTTGCTGCTGTGGCAGTGGCCTTGGTTCAAGCCTCATGGTTGAAATGAACGTTCAGGATGTCCTTAAAGATCTCGGTGTCGATGGCGTTGAGGTTGAGCATTCAACCGTCTCCGACGTTATGCCCGGAGCTGCCGATCTGTTTATCGTTGGCCGCGATCTTGGCGATTTTATTGCAGGCGTTCCTGATAACGAAAAGGTTGTTCTCGACAACATTCTCGATAAAGAAGAGCTGAAAGCTAAGCTCAGCGAGAAGTTCAGTGCATAGTGCGTTTGAATACGGAGGTATCATGACCAATACGGAACTGGAACATGTTGCCCGTGAAGTCCGCAAGGACATTCTTGTTGCAACGCATGCCGCAAAATCGGGGCACCCGGGAGGGTCGCTTTCCGCGGCTGATATCCTGACCTATCTCTATTTTGAAGAAATGAATGTGGATCCGGCAGATCCACACAAAGCCAACCGCGACCGTTTTGTGCTGTCAAAAGGCCATGTGACCCCCGCGCTCTACGGGGTCCTTGCTGAGCGCGGTTTCTTTCCAAAAGAGGAACTTGAGACCTTCCGTCATTTGAATACCCGCCTGCAGGGTCATCCCAATATGAACGACACGCCGGGCGTTGACATGAGTACCGGATCTCTTGGTCAGGGCGTTTCGACGGCCGTTGGTATGGCGCTTGCTGCAAAGAAATTTGGTGACACCTATCGTACGTACGCGCTTCTTGGTGACGGAGAGATTGAGGAAGGTCAAGTTTGGGAGGCGGCGATGTTTGCCGGCAATCATGAACTTGATAACCTTACGCTTATTATTGACAACAACGGCCTTCAGCTTGACGGGCCACTTGAGCAAATCAACTCACCGGTTCCTATTGGCGAGAAGTTCCGGGCGTTCAAATTCCACGTTATCGAGGTTGCCGATGGTAGCGACTTTGACCAACTGCGGGCAGCCTTTTCTGAGGCTCGTACCGTGAAGGGTCATCCTACCGTTATCGTTGCCCACACCATTAAGGGCAAGGGTGTTTCATTTATGGAAGGCCAGGTTGGCTGGCACGGCAAGGCACCCAATGATGAGCAGTTTGCCCAAGGGATGGCTGAACTTGAGAAGGAGGCCGAGTAGCCATGGCAGAAGTCAAAAAAATCGCTACGCGCGACGCGTACGGCAAGGCTCTTGTAGAGCTTGGTCGTGACCATGACGATCTTCTCGTGTTCGATGCTGACCTTGCAGAAGCTACGCGTTCGGGTAAGTTTGGCGAGGCATATCCGGAGCGCTTTATTGACTGCGGCATTGCCGAGGCCAACATGATTGGTATGGCCGCAGGTGTTGCCGCTACCGGTCGTACGGTCTTTGCCACTTCGTTTGCCATGTTTGCGTCGGGCCGGGCTTTTGAGCAAATCAGAAATTCCGTTGGCTATCCTCACCTGAACGTTAAGATTGGCGCCACGCACGGCGGCCTTTCCGTGGGTGAAGATGGAGCTACGCATCAGTGCAATGAGGATTTCGCCGTTATGAGCACCATTCCCGGTATGATGGTCATCAGTCCCTCTGATGCCATTGAAGCGGAAGCGGCCGTTCATGCCGCGTATGAAATCGATGGCCCCGTGTACATGCGTTTTGGGCGGCTCCCGGTTCCTGTCATCAACGATCGTCCTGATTATACGTTTGAGGTGGGTAAGGGCATCGTGCTTCGCGAGGGAACCGACGTTACTCTTGTTGCAACCGGTCTCATGGTTGGTACCGTTCTGGAAGTTGCTGAGGAGCTTGCGCGCGTGGGGATAAGTGCCGAGGTCATCAATATCCACACAATCAAGCCGATTGATGTCGATCTTCTCGTTGCGTCCGCACAAAAGACCGGCAGGGTCGTGACGGTTGAGGAGCACTCCGTTATTGGCGGTCTGGGAAGCGCGGTATGTAAGGCGCTTTCTGAGCATGCTCCCGTACCCGTGAAAGTCATCGGTGTTGAGGACACGTTTGGTGAGTCCGGTCCTGCTCTTGAGGTGCTCGCAAAGTACGGCCTTGATAAAGCAAGTGTTTTGGCAAAAGTGCAGGAGTTCTGCCGATAACAGCAGTTTTAAGCTGTCGGCAGTGCGCTACGCCAGTCTCGTAGGAAGCATGCTTGGCGTATTTTCGGCAGATATAAGCCGGCTTACACAGACCTGTGATGTACTTTTGAAAAGCTGTGAGGCACTTTTGCAGAGCTGTGATGTACTTTTTTATGGCGAGAAGACCGGTTTTCTCGCCAAAAGTACATCACAGCCCCCTGTTTTGAAGCAAAAAAGTACCTCACAGGTCGCAGGATGTGCATCACAAGTTGCAAGAAGTACATCACAGGTCGCAAGAAGTACCTCACAGCTTGGCAGATCTACCTTACAGGTCCATTTGGTTTATACCGTAGAGCTCAGCCACCTTACCGTACAGGGAAGGACCTTTTGAACTGGTGGAGTCTCCGGATCTTTTAATTGGTGCAGGAGCATTTCACAGGCAAGATGACCTTCCTCATAGACCGGTTCGATAGTAGTTGAAATCGGGTATTGGGTGAGATCTGTCCAGTCCGTATTATTGAACCCGAGAAGCCCGACTCGTTCGGGGATCACATAGCCCTGCTCAATAATGGTAAGGTAGACGTCACGCAGCGCCCATTGATTGGGCACGTAGATTAGCGTGCGCCGCGCAGGATACAGGTGATTTTTCAACCAGGCGGCGATTTGAGAGCGCTGCAGGTGGGAACTATCAACGGTTAGCGTTTTGTGGTTGATCACATCAAACGACCGCTGCGTCAATACGTTGAATGCTACCGTCTCAAAGGCGCGACTTCGCGTATTTTGGAAGCGCTTGCCAAGTAGGTCATGTATCATGGAAGCATAGTACGGCGCGTGACAGTTTATCAATAAACTGCAGGTAAAATGAGATTGAGAATGCAGGATGAAGGGAGCGGAAATGAAGTTTTTTATTGATACGGCAAATCTCGACGAGATTGCTGAAGCAAAAAGTTGGGGATGTCTCGCGGGAGTCACCACAAATCCCAGCCTGTATGCAAAAACAGGAGGCAAGCTTGAGGATTTTGAACCTCATATGGTAAAGATTGCCAAACTTTGCGAAGGCCTTCCTGTTTCCGCTGAGTCAACAGCTGAAACCACGGAAGAGATGATTGCCGAAGGTCGTCGTCTTGCTGCTCTTGCTCCAAACATCGTGGTAAAACTTCCCATTTGCCCGGAAGCGCTTGCCGCCACTCATACACTTGCGGCAGAGGGTATCCGCGTAAACATGACGCTCATCTTTTCCGCCCCGCAGGCACTTCTCGCCGCAAATGCGGGAGCTCGCTATGTGTCGCCATTCTTGGGCCGCTTTGATGACGTCGGAGAAGACGGCGTGGCACAGCTGGCTGACGTGGTAGAAGTTATCCAGAATTACGACTGGTCCGGCAAGAATGTGGACAATCAGGTTGAGATTATTTCGGCTTCCATCCGCACGCCGTACCATGTAACCCAGGCAGCCCGCCTTGGCGCCGATATCGCAACCGTTCCCTTTGCGGCACTTAAAAAGTGCGTTCAGCACCCACTTACCGACAAGGGTCTTGCTAGCTTTAAGGCGGATTGGGAGAAGGTAAAGGCTGCGCAGTAAGCAACGATTTGCCCGGATATGGCTCATGACCTCGTTAGGAGCCGAGAAGCTCGGTAAAGGCCAAGAAGCTCAGTAAAGGCCGAGAAGAACGTTTAGTTTTTGATATTATCACTTCAGTAAAAGGTACTGTTTTTATCAAGCAGTACCTTTTTGTTGTCGATTGAGCAATGCCTTTTCTGTTACCGATTAAGCGGTACTTTTTGTTGTCGATTGCCGTATTAGATGCATGAAGGGTATTTTACCTACCAGAAAGTGCATCTCAGGTATGCGCTAAATGGCTCGTGTACAGAACCGTATATCCTAGAGATGCCTTAAGGTATGGAGTAATAAACATCGCTCAGTGTTGGGATGCAAGATGGACATTCGCGTTGTAGAAGAAAAAGGCCGGTCGCAAATTGAGGTAACCATTTTAAGTGGCCCTGACGATCAGCGCGTCTCGGGAATTGTTCGCCAGCTGCAGATGGCGGACGGGAAACTCTCGGGATATGTTCCCGGAACCATCAAGCGGCGCGTGGTATTTCTTGCCGATATTACGTGGATTGAAACCGGCGATCACACGGCCATAATCCATCTCGCAACAGGTGAGGTGCTTGAAAGCGACAGTCGTCTCTTTGAGCTGGAAGAGGCTCTGAGAGGAACGGAGTTTGTCCGCGCTTCTCGCCAAGAACTGGTGAATTTGGATTATGTGACGGGAATCAGCCCGGCAGGATCCGGCCGCATACTTCTTTCACTGAGCGAGAAGAACTTGGTTGCATCAAGAAAATATGCGTCGGATATCAAGAAACGTATCGGCATTTTGTAGGGCAGCCAACGATACCGACAGAAGGGAATATCATGAAACTCGAACAGATACAGGCTCAAGAAAACCTTCGTAAAAATAACGGCGAAAATGCAGATAACGCTGCCTGCAAAACTCTCAAGGAGAGCTTCGGAAAAAGCCTTTTCGTGGGGGCACTGTATTTTATGGGCATATCACTTGTTTACGCTGTAGTGGCGCTGCTCGCTCACTTGGGAGACGCGCAGGAGAATATTCTCATATTGACGCTTATCGTGGCGGGAATTGGAGCGGGCCTGTTCCAGCAAATCTGGTTCAATTACCAGCCGATTATTCTGCGCCTAAGCTATTTCCAACGCTATATGGCCTTTAACGGGTGCCTGTTTCCCATGCTCGTTGTTTTAGCGTTGATGGGGCGCTGGCTTCCCAACATCCTTGAGGCATGGATTTCGTTTATAGGAACCTACCTCGTGATTCTTCTGATGATGACCCTGCTTTTTAATCAGCGGTTCAAGCACGCAAACGCACAGTACCAAGAGGCGTTCAAAAAGTATCAAGCGTCCCGCCGCGCATGAGGGTACACTTCTGTAAAGCAGGACTCGGAGGTTTTATGGAGACGCGTGGCGAGAAGAACAATCTTGTGGATACGACATTGCGGCAAGAGGTCGCGCACGGCGCACGTGATACACGCGCCGTGCGTGCTGCGCTCCAACCCGATGCCGCGTCCCAGTCCGGCGCTGCGCCCCAACCTAACATTGCACTTCAGCCCAACGCCACGCACCAACCCGATGTCGCTCTCGTTCTCGAGGGAGGCAGCTTCCGAGGTATTTTTACCGCGGGTGTTTTGGATGTCTTACTTGAGCACGGCATTGTTGACTTCACTGGTGTATGGGGAACTTCCGCGGGCGCCATCAATGCGGTAAGCTTCAAATCTCGACAGATTGGTCGCGCCATGCGCGTGATGCTCGCGTTCAGAGATGACCGCAGGTTCATGTCGTTTTGGTCGCTCGCCACAACAGGAAACATTGCGGGCAGCGAGTTCATGTATGAGGAAATCCAAAATCACCTGGATCCATGTGACTGCGATACCTTCAACGCCAATCCCATGCAAATGTACGCCGTTGCTTCTGATGTGACGTTTGGAACTCCTGCGTATCTGCACGTACAGTCTCTGCCGGAAGATATTTGGAAAGTGCAGGCTTCGGCATCGATGCCGCTGGTTTCAAAAACGGTCGAGCAAGAAGGGCATCGCTACCTTGACGGCGGCACTGCCGACTCCATCCCCTTTGCATCTGCTCTGCGGTTGCCGGGCTCGCGGTTTCGCGCAGACTATCCCGTATCAAAGCGTGCGCTGGTGATTGTGACGCAGGACCGCAATTACGTAAAAGGAACAACCAACGAGCAGATGACCATCCGCTCGCATCGCTATGACGCATTTCCGTATTATCTCGAGGCGCTTGAGACAAGGGCGGACAGATACAATGCATGCAGAGAACAGCTCTGGCAGCTGGAGCGAGAAGGACAGTGTTTGGTGATAGCCCCTCCAAAACCGGTAGAAGTCAAAGTCAATGAGCGCTCGGGAGAAGCACTTCTCACCCTGTACCTGCAAGGTCGTCGTCAAGCCACGGAGCGTCTTGAAGAAATCCGCAGCTTTGTTGTGGGCAAAAATTCATCGTGTTGCTGACGCCTAAGTGGAGTATACTTTTAAGGCTTTTCCACAGAGCCCCGTAATCTCTGATAAAAAAGCATCGGTAACTTGTCCAGAAGTTGCCATTTTGTACATTTGTAGGAGGAGTCAAGTGAAGAAGTCGACTCAGTTTGCCAAGGCTGGCGAGGTAGAGCGCAAATGGGTGCTCATCGACGCTGAGGGTGCTACGCTCGGTCGTTTGGCTACGAAGGCAGCAATGATTCTTCGTGGTAAGAACAAGCCACAGTACACGCCCAATGCCGACACAGGTGACTTTGTTGTCATCATCAATGCAGATAAGGTAGTTTTGACTGGCGTTAAAGCTGACCACAAAGAGTACTGGCGTCATTCCGGATATCTCGGTGGTCTGAAGATCGAGTCCTTCCAGGAGGCTATGGAAAAGCATCCGGAGCGTGTGGTTGAGCACGCTGTCAAAGGTATGCTTCCAAAGACCACTCTTGGTCGCAAGCAGGGTATGAAGCTTAAGGTGTATACCGGCGCCGAGCACCCGCATGCTGCACAAAATCCCGTTAAGATTGAGCTGGAGGACTAACGATGGCTGATAAAACTGCAGTTTATACCGGCACCGGTCGTCGTAAAGAGGCTGTTGCTCGTGTTCGTCTTATTCCCGGTACCGGTAAAGTAACCGTCAACGGTCGCGAGGCAACCACATACTTTGGTCGCCAGCAGCTTGTTGATAACGCAGTGGCTCCACTGCGCATCACTGATACCCTTGGTCATTTCGACGTTTTCGCCAATTGCGATGGCGGCGGCATCAACGGTCAGTCCGGCGCTCTGCGTCTGGGCATCGCACGCGCACTTCTCGAGGCAGGCGAGTATCGTGATGACCTCAAGAAGGCCGGCTACCTCACCCGCGATTCTCGCGCGGTCGAGCGTAAGAAGTACGGTCTGAAGAAGGCACGTAAGCGCCCGCAGTTCTCAAAGCGTTAAGGTTTTTGGGAGCAAGGTTTTGCTCAAAGTGTACAAGGGTCTGTCGTTTTTTACGATGGACCCTTTTTTGTGCCGTCAAGATGTCATTTTCACGTAAAATATATATACCGCTGTGCTGTTTATGCACGGGGTAAAAAGCGAGAAGAACATGCAAGTATTGCCGTGTTGTAGGCGGCACGGTGGCGTGACATGAGATATAGCAAGGAGCTGCTATGAAGTATTTTGGTACCGATGGCTTTAGAGGGCGCGCAAACGAGGGACTCAACGTTGACCATGCGTATAAGATCGGCCGTTTCATTGGCTGGTATTACGGACTTCGCCAGGCTCGACGTGCCCGTGTGATTTTGGGAAAGGATACGCGCCGTTCCAGCTATATGTTTGAGTCCGCACTGGTCTCGGGCCTTGTTGCCTCCGGGGCAGACGCATATATCTTGCACGTTATCCCAACGCCGGGCGTGAGCTATGAGGTTGTTGATGGGGCCTTTGATTGTGGCGTTATGATTACCGCTTCACACAATCCCTTTACCGACAACGGCATCAAGCTGGTAAACAAAGACGGCTATAAGATGGAAGAGGAAATTCTTGAGCAGCTTGAGAATTATATCGACAACAAGTTTGAGGTTCCTCTCGCCACCGGAGAGCAAATCGGATGCACCGTTGATTATATGCAGGGTCGTAACCGGTATATCTCCAGCTTGATTGCGTCATGTGGCTTTAGCCTCCAGGGTATGAAGATTGGCCTTGATTGCGCCAACGGTGCCGCTTCAAGCGTTGCTCGCCCTGTTTTTGATGCACTGGGCGCAGAAACGCATGTCATCAATAATGCCCCTAACGGCCTGAACATCAACGTAGACTGCGGCTCCACGCACATCGACCAGCTGCAGCGCTTTGTCGTGCAAAATGGGCTTGACGTGGGTTTTGCCTACGACGGAGATGCCGACCGTTGCCTTGCAGTTGACGAGCGCGGTCATGTGGTTGACGGCGATCTCATCTTGTATGTGTGCGGCTGCTATCTGAATAAATATGGCCGCCTTGCAAAGCAGACGGTCGTCACCACCGTTATGAGCAACTTTGGGCTGTTCAAAGCCTTTGAGGACGCGGGACTTTCCTACGAAAAGACCGACGTGGGTGACAAAAACGTGTATGCGTGCATGAATGAACACGAGTATAGCCTCGGCGGCGAGCAGTCCGGCCATATTATTTTTGGCGATCTTGAAAAGACCGGCGACGGCATCATGACGAGTCTCCGCATCATGGAAGTTCTTCGTGCCGAGCGCGAGAAACTCTCCGAGCTTGTCCGTCCCGTTCGCCTGTATCCGCAACAGTTGGTAAACGTTCGGGTGACGGATAAGAATGCCGCCATTGGTTCCACCTCCGTTACTGCGGCTATAGCTGCTGCCGAGAAGTACTTGGAGGGTGACGGCCGCGTTCTCGTGCGCGCATCCGGCACCGAGCCGCTTATTCGAGTGCTTGCAGAGGCGTCATCGGAGCGGCTTTGCCAAGAGGCAAACAACATTGTTCTGAAGTCGCTTGAGCCCTTCAAATGTATGGCATAGCGCAGGTGTCGTATGGCTCTTGCAGGTATTGGCGTTGACATGCTGGAGATTGCGCGTATGCAGCACGCTCTTGATGAGAGGCCTTATTTTATTCGCCGTCTGTTTACGGAAGACGAGCGTATGTATTGCGAACATACCGCACGGCCGGCTGAGCACTATGCCGGTCGTTTTGCCGCGCGCGAGGCCGTGCTTAAAGCACTCGGTTTGGGCTTTGGTAATGGCGTCGGAATAACGGACGTCTCGGTGGTACGGGATGATTCGGGGCGTCCGCATGTACTTCTCGCCGGTCGTGCAGCCGAAGTTGCCCGCGAGCAGGGAGTTCGTGAAGTGGCTTTGTCCATTTCACATACGCGTGACGTTGCGGTAGCGAATGCGGTTGCTGTGACGGATGTGGTGCGCCCGAAACCTGACGAAAAAGAAGACGCAGCTAAAGCGCTTGCGGTGTCATTCAAAGAAGCCCGCTCGGTAATCGACGAGTTGGAGCGCGTGCAAGAAACTATAATGGATACCGTTGATGAGGCATGAGGAGTAAAACATGCAGCCTGTTTTGAATGTTGAAGACATTAAACGTGTTGAGGTATCTCTCACCCGTGTGGGCGTAAGCGTATCCGAGCTTATGCATCGTGCCGGATATGCGGCGGCTCAGGAAGTTTTGAACCTGGGCGGATCCATCGATAACGTGGTGATTCTTGCCGGTATGGGCAACAACGGCGGCGATGGATGGGTGGCCGCCGAAGCATTGCGTTCTCGCAACGTAAACGTGAAAGTCATCACTCCCATTGAGCCCGATCAGATTTCGGGAGATCTTGCGCGCCAGATGGCACAGCGCGCGGTTCGCTCTGGAGTATCGGTGCTGGTGGGGCCTCCAAAAACCGAGCTTGCCGACTTGCTTTCAACAACCGATGCCGTTTTGGACTGTATGCTGGGCACCGGCTTTCACGGAAAAGTCCGCGCTCCTTTTGACATTTGGATTGAGACGCTTAACGAATCGGGCGCACGGGTGCTTGCGGTGGATGTACCGTCGGGTTTGGATTCCCAGACGGGTCACGCGGAAGGCGCGTGTGTCATTGCGGATATGACCGTTACCATGATTGCTCTCAAGCCGGGTCTTTTGGCCGATGCGGGCCGTGACGTGTGCGGCTCCATTGTGGTGGCACCGCTTGCGGAACAAACCGAGCGCTTGGTAGTCGATGCGGACCCCGTGGCATGGCGCACCGATCTTGAGGATTATCTCACCAATATTCCGGCACAACTTAATGATGTCGATAAGTTCTCGCGTGGTTCGGTGCTTGTGGTGGGAGGTTCTTCTCGCTTCCCGGGAGCGGTCGTGATGGCCGCTCGCTCTGCCGCGCGTGCGGGAGCAGGATATGTAACCTTGGCGGTTCCGGAGGCCATCGTGCCTATCGTACAGATTCAATGCCCCGAGATTCCCGTGGTGGGATTGCCGTGCGACGCCGAGGGCGTGCTGACGGAGGATGCCGTTTCTTCGGTGGCAGAGCTCGCCGGTATGCGTACGGTGACTTTGGTCGGTCCCGGCATGCGCGTGTCCGGTGGTACCGTGGCGGTGATGTCCTCGCTTATTGACTCCGGACTTCCGCTGGTTGTTGATGCGGATGCGCTTAATTGCATTGCACGTTTGACCAACAATAACCTTCCTGATTTTCCCGAGGTAACCCGTAGATCCGCTCCGCTTATTCTGACGCCGCATCGCCGCGAGCTCGGCCGTTTGGTGGGCATGCTTGATACGCCGCCGGCAAGCCTTGTTGAGCAGCTTGATGCGTCTCGCAAAATCATCTGGGCCGATGGTGGCTCTGAACTCGTGATTGTTGCAAAGAGCACGGCAACCGCGTGCGTGGGCGTTCAGAAAGCGGTTTTGCCCAAGCCCGGTCCGGCAACGCTTGCAACGGCAGGTTCAGGCGACGTGCTTTCGGGTATCATTGCCGGTCGTTTGGCGCTTGCAGGTGGCGCTTCCGATGACCTTCCGGTTTTCTGCGCTCTTGCGTGCGAAGTTCATGCCTATGCGGGACAGCTTGCGGCCGAGAAGTTTGGTACACGCGGGGTCTTGGCATCTGATATTTCGGATGCCATTGGACTTGCCGCTGATACCATTGAGGAACAAATTGCGTTTCCGGTGGATACGATGGCAGAGTAGGCATATATGGGGCTTCCAAATAACAGATGGGCATGGGCAGAAATTAACCTTGGAGCGCTCAGACGCAATGCAAAGGCGTTTAAGGCACAGCTGGCGCGCGGCGTAAAATTCATGGCGATAGTCAAGGCTGACGCTTACGGTCATGGTGCCGCTGCCTGTGCAAAAGCTCTGCGCAGTGTAGGTGCCGATCAGTTTGGGGTGGCAACGGTCGATGAGGGAATTGCGCTGCGCCAATCGGGTATTGAAGACCCCATTCTTGTACTCAACCAGCCGCCTCTTGAGAGCATAGATGACCTTGTGACCTTTGATTTAATGCCGTCGGTCTATGAGATAGATTTTGCGCTTGGCTTTGGCGAGGCGTCTTCTGCCGCGGGTAAAGTCGGCAAATACCACCTGGCCATTGACAGCGGAATGACCCGTATTGGCGTGAGGCGAGAAGAAGCCCTTGAGCTGAGACGTGCCATTGATTTCCACCGCGGTCTTGAATGTGCAGGTACGTTTACGCATTTTGCGACGGCAGATCTGCTCGACGACTGGGATTTTGCGCTGCAGGTAAACCGCTTTACCGAGGCGGTGTCCGTCATTCATGAGGCGGGCCTTGAGACCGGTCTTGTGCATGCGGATAATACGCCGGGCACGATTCTTCATCCCGATGTGCAGTTTGACATGTGCCGGATAGGCATTGGACTGTACGGTCTGCATCCTGCAGAAAACACGATACCGCGCATTGCTTTGGAACCCGTGATGAGTGTTCGCGGTCGAGTTACCCGGGCAATCTATCCCAACGTAGGTGACGGTGTGGGGTACGGTTTGACGTGGAGGGTTCCTCGAAAGAACATTCAGGTGGCAACGGTTCCCATTGGGTATGCCGACGGTCTTGCACGTTGTCTTTCCAACCGGATGGATGTGCTGGTCGATGGCATGCGCGCGCGCCAGGTGGGCAATATCTGCATGGATCAGTTTATGTTTGCCGTTGACATTAATAGGGCACGTTCGTATCGCCCTGGATATGAAGTTATAGAAGGCGACATGGTGACCATTATGGGCGCCGATGGCGATGAGTACATTTCAGCCGATGAGATTGCCAAGCTGAGAGGTACTATAAACTATGAGGTGGTATGCGATTTTGGTATGCGCCTTGATAAAGTTTACCTTTAATGAAATGCAGGAAGAAAGGCGCGGTTAGTGCGGCGTGATGAGTGCACTATCGTTTGTTCGATTATGGTTGATTGAAAAGTGGTTAAAAGATGTCCGAGAATCCGTCTCAACACGTTTCGTCCGTTACACTTGAAGAGGTTCGCGAGCAGATGAGGGATTGTCGCCTCTGCCGGCTTTGCGAAGGGCGCAACACCATTGTCTTTGGTGACGGTAACCCCCACGCGCGCGTTATGTTTATCGGCGAAGGACCCGGTAAAAATGAAGACCTCGGCGGAAGGCCGTTTATCGGCGCGGCGGGCAAGAAGCTCGATGGCTATCTTGCGGCGGCAGGTCTTTCTCGCGACGACATCTTCATTACCAATGTGGTTAAATGCCGACCACCCTCGAACAGAAACCCCCGCCCGGAAGAAATTGAGGCGTGCGCTCCGTACCTGCGCAATCAGGTTCGCGCCATCTGGCCCGATGCGATTGTGTGCCTGGGTAACTTTGCGTCTCAGTTTATTCTGCGTACCGAGAAGGGCGTAACATCTCTGCGTGGACGCCTGTATCAGACGGGTCACTTTGTTGTGCTGCCGACGTTTCATCCGGCGGCGACCATCTACCATCCTGCGTGGGAGCCGCTCTTGACCGATGACTTGCGTCTTTTGGGTCAGTGGCTCCAAGAGCATCCGAAGGGACAGGAGATCCCTGCGGAGCAAGGGGTTCCTCGAGGACAGGGGATATCTGCGAAGCAGGCATTTTCTCAGGGACGGGAGGCCTCGCATGAGTAAGCTTCCTCGCATGGTTGACTCCGGTATTTTCGTATCTTCTTCCACTGCCGAGACGATTGCTCTTGGCGAGAAGTGCGGAGAGCTTCTCGCGGCCGGCGATGTGTTGGTGCTGACAGGTGATCTTGGAGCGGGAAAGACGCAGTTCACCAAAGGTATTGCGCGGGGTATGGGTATCACGGCGGATGTGACAAGCCCTACCTTTACGATAGAGATGGTGTACGAGGGTAGTGTGATGCCGCTTTATCACTTTGATTTGTACCGGTTGAATGACTCAAGCCAGTTAGATGATATCGGCCTGTTTGATGCCATGGAATCCGATGGTCCTACGGTGATTGAGTGGGGCGAGCAGTTTGCCGATGATATCGGTGACGACCGCGCTGATGTTTTTATTTCTCGCCTTGACGGCGCTGGTGATGCTAATGCTACCGATGCCGCTACTTCCGATCTCGGCGAAGGCACTGGCGATATTTCGGCTACTAGCGCTGAACCTCTGCGAGAGATCCGCTTTGTGGCGCATAACAAGCGCGGTCAAGAGTTGATTGAGAGACTTGTATTGTTCCTCCACTGATTACCACTTTTGCCGTCCTTTTTGGCAAGAAGTACTTTACGCAAGAAGATCATGATGCCGGCCTGGTTAACTTCATTTTGGGTTGTACTCATATTACTGAAGGTGCAATTCCCTTTATGACCAAGAACATTTGGCCTGTCATGCCCATCATGATGCTTGGTTCTTCTATTGGTGCCATTCTTACCATTTTCTTTGGGGTACATGATCCGGCTCCTCATGGTGGTTTCTTGGTACTGCCCGTAGTTGATGGTGGCTTGATGTGGGTTGTGGCAATCCTTATTGGTACTATTGTGGGCGGTCTGCTGTTCTTGCTCTTTAAGCGCGGTCAATACGTGAAGAATGGTAACAAGGTTATTGAGTAGTTTGGTTTAATCTCGCCCGCGTTTTCTACATTTTCTTGGGCAGATCACGAAGTCTATCCCGGTAAAGCTTTTATCAAAGGAAACTCAGCTTATTGCAAGTTGAGTTTCCTTTGTTGTTTCTGATGAGAAGAGAAATCCTATAGGTCAGTATTTGCCCTTGTATGGCGCTCACAATACGCCTAAGCGAGTTGTTGAACAGCTTGGATGGAGTGAACCTTCAAAAAAGCGTGTATGGCAGCGTGTTGTTAGAGATAAGATAACCCATCAGGCGCAGGTTCTTAATGCTCGTGCAAGAGAAGAGATAGGACAACAGCTGTTTGGGCTTATTCCAGAGGTTCGGTCAGGAGATACTACAAATAGAGAGGCTCACGCTGCTCGCCTATACTTTCATGCTTTATTTGGGCATGAATTCTCGCGGGATGATGAAACGCCAATTAATGCAGCGCTTGATTATGGTTATGCGATTCTACTTTCTGCGGTAAATCGTGAGATTGTAGCTCGCGGCTATTTGACTCAATCTGGCATCTGCCATAGAAGCGAGTATAACCAGTTTAATCTTGGCTGTGATTTTATGGAACCATTTAGACCGATTGTCGATCGGTTGGTATTTGATAACGTTGAAGGTGATTTTACGAAAGATACAAAACGCTTACTGATTGATATGCTTAATCAATCACTTTCTTATCGAGGCGGAGTGTATCGCGTAGGTTCAATTATCTCGTTGTATGTACAAGACTGTTTGAGTGCACTTAATAAAAGACTATCTATTGATAGCATTGAGGCTTTTGATGCTATATGAGTGAAAGTGCCAGGGTTCGTTATATGAGACTTGTTCTGTTCTTTGATCTTCCAGTAGAGACAGCTGTTCAAAGGAAGAATTATAGATTGTTTCGTAAGTTTTTGCTTAAAGATGGGTTTTTGAGATTACAAGAATCTGTATATGCAAAACTTGTAATTAACGATGGAGCTGCCGGTGCAGCGATTGCACGTGTACGAAAGAATAGACCTCCCGCTGGTCTTGTGCAAATTCTTAAGGTTACTGAGAGCCAATTTGCAATGATGGACTACATTACAGGGAATCGCGAAGCATATGATGAAGTGGACACTATGGAGGAACTCTTGATTTTATGAGACTTATTTTTAGTGGACTAGAAAGAGCAATAAAGATTGAGCCAGGCTTTGCTGCTGTTTTACAGATAGAGAATCAAGCGTTATTTTCTAGAATTGTTTTATCACTCATGAAAGGGAATAATGAAGACTCTCTTGAACCTTATACATTATGGGACAGAGATGAAAAAGTCTGCTTTCAAAATCAATCCATTTTCATTTCTGATCCTCTCAATCTTCCTTGGGATAATAAAAGTCTTATAGGAGAGGTTATTAAGAAAATGGAACGCGAGCTTTTAGAAGATGAAATTATAAGAACTGAGATTGAATCTACTGAGCGTTTGCTTATGACAAATCTAATGAAGCTTGGTGTGGGACTTCAGTCTCAATATGAATTTAGTTTAGAATGGGACTTTAAGCGATACCTTAAGATGCTTGGTTTTGGTATCGGTATTCAAATAGATCGGCCGTACCTTGATAATTTGATATCTTTCGTTTCACTGGCACTTGATGCAGGATGTAATAAGATTCTGACATTTGTTAATCTCAAGACTTTTTTGACAAAAAGTGAGCTTGAAAGGTTCTACGAGTATATATTTTTCTCGAAAATCCGTGTCTTGTTGCTTGAGAACAAAGTGGATGAGTCGTACTATAAGTACGAACAAAAAAATACCGTTGACCAGCACTTCCTTGAGTTATGATAGGGATACTAGTTGGAATTACTGTCTCCTTTGCAGTAGGAGAATTTGCTCTAATGGTTTTGGAGCAGTGTCATTCTGACTGGTAATCAAACGAGACTGGATTGGATCGTTTCTTATTAGGGGTTTTGGAGCAGTGTCATTCTGACTGGTAATCAAACTTTTACCGGGGAAATAGAAGCTGACGCGTGTTTTGGAGCAGTGTCATTCTGACTGGTAATCAAACCTTAGAAGCAGCTTTAAGCAGAGCATATCCGTTTTGGAGCAGTGTCATTCTGACTGGTAATCAAACACCGATACTGCTGTAATTGCATCCACCTGTAAAAATACAGAATGTATGTCATATGGGCCTGGAGAACTTGAACGTGCTCATAAACCAAATGAGTACGTCCCTGTAGAAGATTTAACACGCGTGTATCGAGTATTTAAATCACTGATAAACACCGTATGCGACTTTTAGACTGATTTATAAGAAGCACTATCTTATGCAATACAACTTACCTACTGACCTGCATTGTCTGCATTACTTCTTCTTCTCACAAAGAAAACCACGGTTGCTACGCAGAGAATTAACCCCAATACTGCGGGCTTTACAATAGATAGAGCATCTTCTCCACTAAAGACAAGACTATGAATTACTTTTAGCACCGCACCAGCAGCAATTACCACCAAAAGCCATTTCCATTTTCTGTTCCATGTTGTAGAAATCAAGAATATAAAGAACAGAATAATCGCGATAAGAGCAACAATTTTATCTGGAGACCAACCACTTGTAAGATACGTTTTCTCAAAATTCAAAAAACCGTCTACGCTTTTATCCACTACTGCTGGTTCTGGAAACCAAAACATACTTGTAAACAAACAAAATATTGACGCAAAAGTAATGGTGTATGACCTCTTGAACGCTCCAAGAGCTATTGGAATAATAAAAAGAGGTCGAATATACCAGCTTAACGTATTGTGATGACGGGCAAATGCCCACTCAAAGAACGTACTATTAGTAAAAAAGACTGTAATAATGGCTACCGTTAAAACGGCAAAAACAATTCCACCAATTACGTCGACTTGTTTCAACTTTTGATGTTTATCAGTATGAACTGAAACAATACCCATTTAATACAACGCTTTCTACTTAACCATGCCTTCATTGACATTAGAACCTAAAAAAATACGAACTCAAGTACTATACCCAAACACAAAGTACACTTACTCGAATTTTCTGGCAACAAGAACAATTTGATTCTTAATAAATTCATACTTTAAATAAATCTGATAGAAATCCTTTATCTTGTATGTGTACCAAAATGTATAAAGTCTAAAAGATTAGTATTTTTATAACAGCATGTAATAATGCATTGGAATGGAGAAAGAATGGGAAACTTCCTGCTCGAAGAAACTGTTTTGGAGCAGTGTCATTCTGACTGGTAATCAAACCATACCGACGGCAAAGGCTCATGGTGGTACGTTTTGGAGCAGTGTCATTCTGACTGGTAATCAAACCACAGAGGGTACCTATACCAGCCGAGCAGCTCAAGCGGAGGAGCTGAAGCGTGAAGGCTTTGAGGAATACACTGTGGAAGTCGTCCATGATGGTCACACTTGCGAAGAGTGCCACGCTGTGGATGGTAAGACTTTTCGCTTTGATGATGCAGAGCCCGGTGTGAACTTCCCACCACTTCATCCATACTGCAGGTGCCAGATTGCTCCTGCTGTGACGGATTGGGATGCATGGCAAGCACGCCAGCTTGATAAGACGTCTGAACAGGTAGAGAAAGTGGCGCAAGTGATATCGATCTCCGGCAAAGCGCGTACAGCGCCCAATCCGTTTAAGCCGGTCCCAGGCACGGGTTCGGTCACCTACGACAAGCCGGAAGATAGGCTGCTTGCGCACGAGGCTAAGGCGGTCCGCGATCTCGAGGCGCTCGGCTACCAAGTAAAAGTATTGAAAGAAGACGACAAAGCGCCGGCGAATATAGACCTAGAGCTTGGCTCGAAGGGGCAGCTGTGGGAGATGAAGAACATCGGCGACGGCAAGCACTCAGTCAACGACCAGATGCGCGTGGCCTGTCGCAAATGGAAGAAGCTCGGCATAAGTTCGTCTGAGTCTCGCGTGGTAATCACTTCATATGGGGCTACTAGAGATGAGCAAGATATCATTGACGAAGTCAAACGCCGCATGAGCAAGTATGCAGTTGAAGTCATATACATCTATCGTGATGGAAGTAAATCAGTGTTCTTATCGAGATAAAGAATGCGAGACCGTGTCCTCCCACTTAGCTGGGCGGGCGTACCTCGCTTCAATTGCAATATACCACAGTCTCCAATTTTTATACAGCGACGAGTGGTGATTGGTGGTGAGATTATGCCCAAAGTGATGATTTATGTCGCTGATTGGTGTGCGCTATGTCGCTCCACGATTCGACGCATTGTGCCGCAGCTGTCAGAAGAAGACATCGAATACGTGGTAGTAGATGTCGGTTGGCATCCAAATGATGCGAAGGAGCGAGACATTGAACACTTGCCGACGATATGTGTAGTGGACTCCGGCGAGAACGAACTCATGCGCTGTCGTGGATGTCCCACAGATGAAGTACTAGAAAAGATTATTGAATTGTGTATTGAGAGCGACTAGGGATAGTCACTTTTTTAATAGTTTTGGAGCAGTGTCATTGACTGGTAATCAAACAGGGATGGTAAAAATGAGAGCTGAGTATCAGTTTTGGAGCAGTGTCATTCTGACTGGTAATCAAACTAATAATTCGGTAATTTACCGAATTATTACCACCCAGAAGGCAGTTTAAAGTTTCGTCCAACGATTGTTAATTAATTATGACTTTTCGTCTGCATCAAAGAAATTATAAGCATATAACTTTAATGTTTTTTGATTTTTTCTTTTTCCAAATTATATCCGCGAATAAATTCACTGATTTCAAAAGCTTTGTCATTAAATAATTTGTTTGCGACATCAATTGCTAGCTTTGGATAGATCGCAAATGTCCCGCTTTTTTTATAATCGCTTTGGGCTTTTTGGATACCCATTTCAAAATCGGTTAGATTAGATTGCTGGTTATTCTCGGTTTTCCAAGAAGTATAGGCTGCCTTGGCATCATCATAGTTTCCCGCTTCGTAATCCTTTTTTATGTAATCATGGATATCTTTCAGCATACTCATAGTATTTGCCCCACTTTCTGAGTTTCTAACTACACTGGCTGTTCCATGCTAGTTCTACTCAATTAATTTGTCGATAGCTAGGTGTGGTGAATTTTAAATTACTGTGGTTAAAAGTTTTGGAGCAGTGTCATTCTGACTGGTAATCAAACAGAGGTTATCGTAGAGTTGCCAGCCGGTGAGTTTTGGAGTAGTGTCATTCTGACTGGTAATCAAACCGCATCCCGTGGGGAGTCCCTTGTCCCCGCGTCGGCATGGAAGACGATGAAGGACAGGTAAGGAGCATGATGAGACTACAGAAGGTTGGCGCCGTGCTCGCAGGCGCCGTGCTGGTGTTCGCACTTTCGGGCTGCAATCTGTTCGCCCCGCAGGTCACCGACGACAATTCCGGTTCGACCCAGACGACGAAGGAGGAGACGAAGTCCGACGACTCGAAGACGAAGTCCGAGGACTATGCCACCAAGCTCGTCGGCACCTATGAGCTGGATAACGAGGACTTCACGGAGAAGGATGGCAAGGTGACGCATGTCTCGAACGAGGACTACCAGGCCACGGTCGACCAGACGGGACTGCGCTTCACCCTCGACCTCAAGAGCGACGGCACCGGCATCCTGACGTCGCCCGACATCACGAACAAGAGGCAGCGCACGGCCTCGCTCACGTGGAAGACCGATGACGGCAAGAGCATTACCTTCTCGGGCTCCACGGCGGACGACAAGATGGCAGGCCAGATCGACGGGGACGGCAACATCACCCTCGAGCTCTCCCAGGGCGGCGAGAAGGGCACCTTGGTGTTCAAGAAGATAAGCGACAAGCCCGGTTACTACGGCGGATCCTCCAAGTAGGCTCCACCACGGTCGGGTTTTACGTCCGAGTCCCAGTCGGCCCTCCGCCGGCTGGGATTTTCCTTTGCCGGGCGATTCTCCTATCATAGAGGCAGCCGTCATCGAGGAGATGCCCATGCAAACCCGCAAGTTCGTCGCATACCTGTCTGCCTGCGTCCTTGCCGTGGCCCTCATGTGCCTGGTCGGCTGTACCGCGGCATCGGGGCAAAAGGGGGCGGAAACCCCGACTGAACAATCGTCGGGCGTACCGGTCGTCGGCACATGGCAGGCGACCCGCCTCGACTGGAAGGACCCGGACGGGGACGACATGGACGAGACGGCCTTGGAGGAGCGCCAGAAGCAGTCCGAGTCGGGCTTCTACATCACGTTCAAGGCCGACGGCACCGGGGCCTTCTATGCGGAGGACCTGGAGTACCAGGTGAGTTGGAAGTCCTCCGGCGACGCCGTCACCTTTCCTCTGGTTTTGGAGCAGTGTCATTCTGACTGGTAATCAAACAAACACTGCGGATGAGAATAGCGACATTGTACGACCAGATATTTTATTTTCATCAAGCATTGACACTCCTGAAGAATTGGCATTCTACCAGGAGTTCTTCTCGCAAGAGATGTAGTTACAGCCCATAAGCCTATTATTTTAATTTACTCTTAAGCCACTTCTTGAGCACTACAGCGTTGTTGTATTTAGTGTCTTTGTCCGAGAAAAGCAGCGTCACGGTAGTTGAATCGAGCTTTTTGAGCTGTTTAACAAAGGTTTCTGCGTCGGGATTGCTGTTAAGCTCGGCCGTATACATAGACACAAAGTTGTCAAAACGCTCTGGGTCGTGGTTGAATGCTTTTCTACACTCAGTGGTAGGAGCAATAGTTTTAGCCCATTCATCAGCGTGTAAGTTCTCTTTTTTGATGCCACGAGGCCATAGTCTATCGACAAGCACGCGATACCCATCGTTAGCTTCTGGCGCTTCGTAAGTCCTCTTGAGTTTGATATTCATTGTTGCTCCCTTCAGCTCATGTACGTTATACCGCAAAATAACTATTCGGTTACAAACTATTTGATATGGCAAGGTATTCAAATTTGCACGTTTAAGATGGAGTTCATTCTTTGAAATCCACGGAGAAAGGAAAGCCATGGCAAACTCAGTGGAGAAGAAAGACATCGATTGGACATCGCTTGGCTTTGCATATACGCAGTGTGATTACAGTTACGTTGCCCACTACAAAGATGGTGCTTGGGATGAAGGTGGACTTACTAGTTTTGGAGCAGTATCATTCTGACTGGTAATCAAACTGTCCCTGGCATCTTGCCGGCGGGGATGTGAACTGCAGCAGGCGAGGACATGCGTGAGGAGAAGACATGCTGTTTGGAAGACGGAAAGTTGTCGACAAGGTAACCCAGAACGACGACGGGACGACGACCGTCGAGATGCACGATCCGACGAAGGTGGAGATGACTACCGACGGCAAAGTCGGCGTCAACCTCTTCGACAAGGAGGTCGTGAAGGGTAAGACAGTCGGTACCGAGAAGGAGGTTTCCATCGACCTGAAGTCGCTGTTCCGTCGTAAGAAGAAGTAACGGACAAGGGTTCTTCCAGTCCTTTAGGCCAGGACAGACGTTCGTGTTTGAGATCGTGTGCAAAAAGGTATTCGTTTGGGACTGGAGGTATCTTGTCGAAGGCTTCCGGAGGCCCGCGGCTCTATCCCAGTCTTACAAACGCCCAGTTGGCGTCCTCCTGCGTAGGATCCTGGGGTCAAGTCCGAATCAGTGTGTAAATTCGCAACCGTCCCCCTCAGGCCACCATCTTCAGCCGCCGTTGGTTCTCGGCTATCCCGGCGAGGTGGCCCGCCCCCGCTTCGAGCGCCTTCCGCGACGGCCTGTAGTAGCGCTGCCTTGAGTGTTTTGGAGCAGTGTCATTCTGACTGGTAATCAAACGATGTGCTGGTTTACCCAGGCGTCTCTTGAGCGTGGGGGATTGTGGTCAAAGAAACGGAAGTACACAGAGCCTTCAGGCGCGTCTCTTGTGACGGACTGCATAACCACTCTAAGCTCACCCCAGCCGTCGAACTGATCCACCTCAGAAAACCATTGATAGGCGTAATACGTTCCGTTTGGCGCTTTGATGGCTTTGGTCTTTTGTGTACGGTCGCCGCCACGGAAGGTGATTACTTGCCCTGTAGTGTGCCTGGTGAGCTTATAGGGGCTCTTGGAAGCGGTCCACTCATCGCGTATACCGAGCTTATCGAGCGCCCAGAGCATCTGTTCAAAGACACCCTCGCCAATGTCTTTTCCAATCTTTGGCATCACAAAGGCACTTCTATCCTCATGTTCCATGAGACCAGCTGCAATCTCCAAAGAAACAGTAGAGCTCTTAAGCGAAAAACGCCCTCCTCTCAGCCACCACTCACCACCTGCATCTGCCGCAATGGCCCGATACAAAGCAAGGAAAGGAGGAGCTAAGAGAAGGGCGAAGTCTGCCACAAACGGCAGCTTATCGTCTGTTGTATTTTCCGGGATTGCATCTAAGAGCGTGTTTTGGAGCAGTGTCATTCTGACTGGTAATCAAACCGCATTAAAAAAGCGACTAGGGATAGTCGCTTTTTTAATGCGTGACCAGGACGGGAAGTCACTAAAAGCTCGTGAGAAAAGGTACGCCGACAGCCTGGGAATGTCGGGAGAAAAGGAGATGCTATGGAAGGCAACAACAAGACTACGACAACGACAACCACTACTACATCGAACGCGGGAGACTCTAAACAACGGCCAGCAGCGACCACACCGCAAGGCACTGGCGCTGACCCGAAACAGCTGGAAGGCGACAATAAGGGTGGCAAAAACAGCGAGCTGAAATATACAGACGCTGATGCGGATGCCATTATTGCGTGTTCCCCGCGTAGGCGGGGGGGGGGTGATCCTACTTCGTCTGAAAGGCTTCATGTGAAGATTTCTGACATTATCCCGTATGAGCGTAATGCACGGCATAACAAGAAGGCAATTCCAGCTGTTGCAGACTCTATCCGGGAGTTTGGTTTACGTGGCCAAATTGTCCTAGAAAGCCGACAAAACCCGGTTATTGTCACGGGTCATATACGCGTTGCGTCGTGTAAATCGCTTGGCTGGGCTGAGATACCGGACGAGAATATCGCGTACTGTGACGGTCTTACTGAGGATCAAATCAAGGCGTATCGTATTGCGGACAACAAGACGGGCGAGATTTCAACATGGAATATCTCCATGCTCAAAAGCGAGGTTAAAAGCATCGGCAAGCTGGATATGTCAAAGTTCGGCTGTGATTTCAAAAACAAAAGCCTCACGTATGGCGCAGAGCGACTAAAAACAGACAAAGGCTATAACCTCGATATCATCAATCGTTGCGATTGCGGGGCATCAAAAGCGCTCTTTAGTGGTGATTTGATTCACCACTAAACGCTCAAATTCCGGAAAAACCACCACTAAACATCGTTTTTACGGGAAAATCCACCACTAAACAGTCGATTTCCGGCAGATTCCAGAAATTCTCGTTTAGTGGTGGATTTGCTAGCAAAAATTCTCGTTTGCTTCCGCTAACGACCGTTCATAATGATGTATTTAACCATTCTAAAAAAAGTAATTATTGCAAATATACTGGAAAAACATAGAACAACATCAAAGATGATGGGATTAACTTCCCGCAACCACCACTCGAAAGCGAAGGTCAATAAAAGCAACCCCATAGAAAAAGACGACATTGAGGCTCTCTGCACATAGGGTCGAATGTCAATATACTCCCGAGCATCTTTTGGCAATGCATTATAACCTGCTAGCGATCCATACCACTTTCCTCGGTGGTATTGAATTGAAAAAAGAAAAAGAATGGCTGAAATAACCAAGCACGTAATGTCTTTAGTATTCATTACTCCTCCTATAAGTAGCTGGCCCCACCCACACTTAAGATGGGTGGGGCCAGGGGTTAGCTGATATTACTCAATAGCCACAGCTTTAGCGTAAACTGTAGCATAAACCTTACTTCTGTGGTTTACTTCAACTACGAGAATAACGAGTACTTCATCTTCGATATCGCAGATTATGCGGTAATCACCTACTCGATATCTCCAAAACCCGGTTTTGTTGCTACTGAGTGCTTTTCCCATACTTCTAGGATTATCTAATTGAGAAATTTCTCTTAGCTTAGATGTAATCCTTTTGGCAGTTTGCTTATCTAGCTTTCCCAATTTACGCTGAATATTTTGTTGGTCTTAATCTGTCAAGCCAAGGTTCTCCTTCAACTCATCAAGCGTTATGGTTTCAAGTCTTCCTGCTTGATAGTCTTCAACCATTTTTATGAGTTCAGCTTCATGCTCAAACTCATCGATAGCATTCTCCAAGGCCTCGGTAATGTAGTAAGAACGTGTACGTCCTGTAGTCTCTGCAGCCGGATATCAACATATCTGGCTCGCTTATTAGTAAGCGATAATGCTAGAGCTTCAATACGTCAAGTTTTCCACCTTAAAGACAAGCTGTTGCAAGAAAAGAAAACGTGTAGAATCAACGGGCAAATAGCAAGCTCTTGAGGAGGATGCATGCTTATCAAATCTCGCGGTGCATCATGCGCGTTTAAGTTGTTCATCGCTATTGTGGGAACGATGGCTCTTGTCAACTCAATCGGACTGTTTAAGCTGACGTTTCATGGCAATTTCTTTCTGTACTTTACCAATATCTCAAACCTCGCAACGGTGCTGTATTACTGGTGCAATATCGTGCAAATTCACAAAAATAGAGAGCTCGGACAGAAGCCGTGGTTCCCAAAGCTCAAGCACACCCTTATGCTTGGCATTACGGTAACCGGACTTGTGGCGTATTTCTTGCTCGATCACGGCGGTGTTTTTAAGAATGGGGTTTTTAATCCAAATAACTTTGTCCTGCACGACCTTATCCCGCTCTGTTCTGTTCTCGACTGGCTTATTTTTGACGAAAAACCGACCATGAAAATACAAGAACCCCTGCTGTGGCCCTTATATCCGCTGGCATACTTTGCCTACATTACAACACTCGTGAGCCTGTGCGGTGTACGAGTGCAGGAAACCACGCGCTGGCCTTATGGGTTTATGGATTTTGACAAGCTCGGTATCCCTACGGTGCTTATAACCATTGGAGTCCTTCTCGTCATTTTTATAATTATCGGGTACATGTATGTTCTCATTGACCGAGTGTGCGGTAAAAAGATATCAGGACAGGGTGAGAAGGTCTCATGAACCAAGACATCATTGCACACGCAATCGACTATGTAAAAGACGTCTTTGCGGGTGATGCAAGCGGACACGATTATTTCCATACGCTGCGGGTCTATAAAATGGCGATTCGGCTGGCTCAGGAAGAAGGCGCTGATGAGCAGATCGTGGCACTGGCAGCTCTTCTCCATGATGCCGATGACAGAAAGCTTTCGCCCGAGACTGCCAGAGGCAAAGATCGTGCGGTGGCATTTCTGCGTAAGCGGGGCGTTGCGGAGGAAGAGCTTCGTGCTATCGTAAAGGCAATTGACGAGGTATCGTATGCCGGAGTGGATTCCGTGGAGCCGTCAACGATTGAGGGAGCCTGCGTGCAGGACGCTGATCGCCTTGACGCTCTGGGAGCCATCGGGATTGCGCGTACGTTTGCGTACGGTGGCAGTCATAACCGCGCGTTATACGACCCGGATGAGGCGCCTGTGCCGGATATGAGCGGCGAGGAATATCGCAATCATGTCTCAAGCTCGCTGAACCACTTTTACGAGAAGCTCTTTAATTTGGCGCCGCTGCTCAATACCCGGTCGGCGCGCAAAATCGGCAGCGCCCGCGAAGCGTATATGAGGGAGTTCGTTGACAGGTTTCTGGCAGAGTGGGATGGCATGAGGTAGGGCGGCTGTGCGTTGCAAGGCTCCGGTCTTTTTGATTTGAGTCCTGTGCGGTATCCTTAGAAGAGAATAACCGGAGTTTTGAAGAAACAGCTTTGAGGCAATGACCGAAGCTTAGGGCACCAAAGTTGAATTCGCAAGGTTCTAAGCGTGAGGAGGCTACATGGAGCGCATTGCAAGCTTTTCCGTCGATCATCGGGTCCTTGAACCGGGCGTCTATGTTTCTCGTCGCGACGTTGACGAGAAAACCGGCGCAGTAGTAACTACCTTTGATTTGCGCCTTACGGCCTCGAACCGCGAGCCTGTTATGGATACCGCCGCGGTGCATGCCCTTGAGCATCTGGGAGCAACTTTTTTACGCAATGACCCCGCATGGTCTTCTCGCATTATTTATTTTGGGCCAATGGGCTGTCGTACAGGGTTTTACCTTGTGGTATTTGGTGAGGCGGAGCCGATGGATGTAGCGGATCTGCTCGTACGTCTTTTTGAATTTGTCCGTGATTATGAAGGTGAGATTCCCGGTGCACGTCCTGCAGAATGCGGGAATTGGCATGATGCCGACCTTGTGCAGGCACAGTGGTGGGCACGCCGGTATCTGGAGAAAACGCTGTATTGTCTTGATGATGCCCATATACATTATCCGGCGCTGTTAAGTTGAGTGGAGGCTGATATGTCCCGGCGTAAGATTTTTGCAACATCGGCGTTACTTTCAACATCACTGTTACTTATGGCATGTCTTATGCTCTTTCCGCTTATTGCTCGTGCGGATACGATACCCGAGCCCGAATGGGAATCAACCAATGGCGCCGGCGATGCACTTGTCGTTATAGTGCCGGTGCTTATTCTCGCATTTGCAATCATTGCGGTTATTGCCATTATAAAAAGTAAAAAATAGCGCGCGTATTTGTTGGGGGGTGATACGGATGAGCGCAGCGGATGCGGCATACACGATGTCCCATACGGTATATGAAGGAGAGGTCTTTGTTCCCGAACCGCCGGCAGCAGGATCGATGGTTTTTACCTATGCCATCTGCCATTTTGTTGTGGATCTTGCCTGTGTGTCCACGATGCTCGGAGCAGTGAGCGCAACGCTGAATCTTGCCGGCACGTCAGATCATCCAAGTCCGTTTGCGGTGTTTTTTGCAATCCTCTTATACGACGTGCTTGCCTTTGCGCTGCAGCTCCCCATAGGTGCGCTTCTTGACCGTGTCGACAAGAACGAGCGCGCGGCATTGGTTTCTTTTGCTCTTATTACGTTTGGCATCGTCGTCTCTCTGGTTCCTTTGGGAGTTTGTGCCTGGATTGCGGTGTGTTTCTTGGCCATAGGGAATGCGGTGTTTCACTGTGCTGGCGGCATTGACGTACTGAATGTTTCCGATAAGCGCTCGGCGCCGTCCGGCATTTTTATTTCAACCGGAGCGGCGGGAGTTTTTCTAGCTACGCTCCTGGTTCAAAGAAACAAACTCCTGGTTGCGTTTACGTTGTTGACGTTGCTTTTGATATGCGCCGCCATGGTTTTTGCTCTCTGGCGCATGAACGTAAAGCACTGGCAAAAGCACAATTTGCCTTTTATGGTGCCAACATTTACGCGCGCTCGGACGATGGCGGTAGTTCTTTTGGCGGCAACCGTACTTCTCCGTAGTTATGCAGGCATGGTAATGGCGTTTCCCTGGAAGGCAGATCCGCTTCTTGCGGCTTTTGCGGTGGGAGGCGTGGTCGTTGGAAAGGCTTGCGGCGGTGTGGTCGCCGACAAATACGGACTGCGTTTGACGTCTGCCGTCTCTCTTGCAACTTCGATGCTCTTGTTTTTGTTTGCGTGGGAATATCCGGTAGCGGGGCTTCTCGCGGTGTTTTTATTTAACTTTACGATGCCGATCACGCTGTCCGTCCTTGCCCGACTTTTACCTTGCGCCAAGGGTACGGCCTTTGGCATTGCTTCGTTTTCGTTGGCGGTAGGCTCACTGCCGGCGCTTTTGGGGTTTGCCTCGTTGAGTCCGCTTGTGCTTGCAGTGTTGGCAGCCGTATCGCTCGCGTTACTTCTTGGAGGGCTTTACTGTGCCGATCAGGCTGATGCTTGTGGAATGTAGCGTCGACCTCGTCCAAGAGATGTTTTTTGTTTTTGTCCGGAGCTTGACGGTAACGATTGTCGTTGAGCTTGTTGTTGCTGCGTTTCTGTTTCATATCCGAGACGTGCGTCGGCTGTTGGTCGTGGCTCTTGCTCAAGTGGCAACGAATCCGTTTGTGGTGTATCTGTCCCTTCTTGCGGCAGGTCTTACGCAAGATTTTGTGCTTTATTATGTTGCGGTGGGTTTCTTGGAATTGAGTGCAATCGTTGTCGAGAGTGTTCTCTATCGGGCAACACATCGCTTTGACCATCCGGTAGAACTTTCGCTGGTGGCTAACACGTGCTCCTTTGCCGGTGGTTTTTTGTTGCATACGGTTTGTAGTCTTTAAGGTGATACGCATATGGATTCAAAAGTCATTCTCATAACGGGAGCAAGCGGCGGCATGGGCTACAGGGCTGCGGAAGCTCTTGCCAAGCAGGGCCATATTGTTTACGGTGCCGCTCGACGTGTCGAGAAAATCGCGCCGCTGATCTCGTGTGGTGTTCACCCCTTGCGCCTGGATGTTACCGATGCGAATTCCTGCACTGCCGTGGTTAAGCGGGTGATTGGCGAGCAGGGACGTATTGACGTATTGATAAACAATGCAGGCTATGGATCGTTTGGAGCCATTGCAGATGTGACTTCTGATGAAGCGCACCACCAATTTGAGGTAAATGTCTTCGGCTTGGCTGAGCTTACCAAAAAGGTTCTTCCGTATATGCGCATAAAGGGGTGTGGCCGAATTATCAATATCGGCTCGGTGGGAGGCCGTTTGGTGAGCTATCTTGGCGGCTGGTATCATGCCACCAAGTATTCCGTGGAGGCGCTCTCTGATGCCCTGCGTATGGAGCTGAGTGATTTTGGTATTGACGTGGTTCTTATTGAGCCGGGTTTCATAAAAACCAATTGGCCCTATATTGCAGCCGACCACCTGGAGGCATCTTCTCGCGGTGGCGTATATGAACATCGTGCCGTCGAAACTGCCCGCAACATACGGGGGATTTATAACGGACCGATTGCGAGCAGACCGAGTGTGGTGGTAAAGGCCATCCTTAAGGCGGTAAACGTGCGCAGACCGAAACCTCGGTATCTTGTAGGAGCCGGGGCACACGCTGGTGTTTTCTGGCACTCGGTGCTTCCCACGCGGGTATTTGATTTCATTATCAAGCGTATGATGTAGGGCATTGGTGCAACAAAAAAGCTGTGTCAAATACGTGGCACAGCTTTTATGGGGAGATATGTTACCTACAGGATACTGAGAATCGATAAAATCAAAGCTCCACACGCAATTCCAATAGCACTGCGGAGGCCTGCTGTAAGCTGTCGGTTCAGTGCCCGCTCAGCTCTCGGAATATACGTGGAAGCGAGAATAGACGTGTTCAGCACAGATCCTCCTTTCAGGGTTATCTTGTTCAGTATATCCCCATAAGTTAGCCTTAGTAAACATATATCTTGAAACGTGTGGATTAAACATCCATTCGGAGATGCTTTTACTCCACTTACTGCATATCCACCAAGAATTCTTTTCTATAAGTGTTCCTAGACTTGCCATTCAGATAGGCCATGTGTCTGTACTGCAAAAACCAGGCAGACGGAGCCAGAGGAGGATGTGAGAAGTATGAGTAAGCATGTAAAGGAAGGCGCTATCATTACTCGCGGTAGTTTCTAAGGTATATTGGAACGTACAGTGGAATCCCGGCTTTCGGGTTGGGGTTCCTCTTTATGGTCAGTGATGGCGGCCCGTTATGGTGGCCTGTGATGACGGGACATTATGGCGGCTTGTAATAGGAGTTTGTGATGGCCGATTCCAAAGAAGTCAAAATTGCCCTGCTTACCGGGTATCTCGGTGCAGGAAAGACAACCATTTTGAATCATATCCTTTCCAATACCCAAGGTATTCGCGCTGCCGTTATTGTGAATGACATTGGTGAGATTAATGTGGATGCCAGCTTGATCCGAGACGGTGGATATGCAAAAGAGGGCGATGTCATCCCGCTGACAAATGGCTGTCTTTGCTGCACGCTTTCAAATGACCTTGCCTTGCAGCTTGGCGATTTGGCCGATACCGGGGAGTTTGATTACATCATTATCGAGGCGTCCGGCATTTGTGAGCCTATCCCTATCACTTACAACATCTCGGCATTCTGCAATCAGAGCCAGCATACCTCCAAGCACTCTCACGTAAGCCTTGACAATATCATTGCCGTGGTCGATTGCGCGCGCATGTACGACGAGTTCAACGGCGGAAAAGCTCTTCTCGCCAGCGATATAGAAGAAGACGATATTGAGAGCCTTTTGATTCAGCAGATTGAGTTTTGCTCGACGTTGGTTTTGAATAAGACCGATCTGGTGACTGCGGAACAGTTGACGGAGCTCGAGGCTCTGGTGCGCGGGCTGCAAAGAGATGCGGTCATCGTTGAGGCTCAGAATGGCAACATTCCTCTTACCGAGCTTATCAACACCGGTCGTTTTGACTTTGATAAGGCCTATGCGTCGACTGCGTGGATGAACGCAATGGAGCATCCGGAAGAGCATGAAGATCCTGAGGTGCTGGAATACGAGATTACAACCTTTGTGTACAAGCGTCGTAAACCCTTTGACCTCAAGAAACTGAATGAGTTTGTGTCCGGATGGCCAAAGAGCATCATTCGCGTGAAGGGGTCGCTGTGGGTGGCGCAAGATCCCGATATGAGCTATGTGTTTGAACAGGCCGGTAAGCAGGTGCAGTTTTACGAGAACGGTCTCTTTTATGATTCCATGCCGCTTGAGGCTCGTGAAGCATTGCTTGACGAGAAGCCCGAGCTGCGCGAAGACTGGGATCCCAGGCTGGGGGACCGCCAAACAAAACTCTGCTTCATCGGTCGGCACATGGACCATAAAGAGCTTAAAGCCGGTTTGGATGCGTGCCTCACCGAGTATATTCCCGAAGCTTAGGCGATACGTACGCGTAGTCGGACACAATCAATCGTTTTCGGCAGATAGATCCTGATAGACACCACGGTTTACCAATTGCCTGACAAAATCCGTTGCGGGTTTATGGAAGATTTCGTGAGGCGTTCCATATTGCTGGATCTCTCCTGCATTCATGACCAATATCTTTGTGCCAAGCTTGAGTGCTTCAGAAATATCATGAGTAACAAAGAGAATGGTAATGTGCGTTTCGTTATGGATACGCTTGATTTCTTCTTGGAGCTGATCGCGGGTAATCTCGTCAACCGCGCCAAAAGGCTCGTCCATAAGCAGAATGTCTGGCGACGCCGCAAGAGAGCGGGCAATACCTACGCGTTGTGCCTGGCCTCCGGAGAGTTCGGCAGGATAGTGATCTTTAAGCTCTTCGTCAAGACCTACGATTTGCATCCATTTGGTAACGGCATCCTTGGTTCGCTTGGTATCCTTTTTATTAAGGAGATTGGGCACATAAGCAATATTTTGTTCAACGGTCATGTGTGGGAACAAAACGCTGCCTTGGATGGCGTAGCCGATGTTTCTCCTCAGCTCAATGAGGTTCTTCTCGCGAATGTCTTCTCCATTAACAAGAACGTTTCCGCTGGTGGGCGTAGTAAGGCCATTGACCATTTTGAGAAGCGTTGTTTTGCCGCAACCCGAAGATCCAATGAACGTGACAAATTCACCTTGCTCAATCGTAAGAGACAAATCGCTGATGATGATTTTCTCGCCATAGGCTTTGTGGATATGTTGGAATTCGATTGCAGTTGCCATGGGTATTACCTCCTACACGAGACCCTTGGACACAAGGTATTCATGGGCCACGTCTTTGGGCTCCCTGCCGTTGGTTTCAACTTCGTAATTCATACGAGCCATGTCCTCGTTGGTGATGGTGTTGGTAAGGCTGTCGAGAAGATCCTTGAGCTCAGGATGTTTTTGCAAGACCTCGCTTCGCACTACATTACCTGCCTGATATGAGGCAAAGAAGTGGCGATCATCTTTTAGAACGACGACATTGGCAGTATTGAGTTTACCGTCAGTAGTAAAGACTATCATGGCGTCGATCTTTCCTTGGCTCATGGCTTCATATTTAAGACCGATGTCTAAATCAACGGTCTTTTTGAAGGTCATTCCATATGCTGTGCAAAGGGCGGTATATCCATCTTCGCGTTCAAAGAAGTCATATTCTCCGCCAAAGGTAAGTTGGTCTGAGACGCGCGCAAGATCGGAATAGGTTTGCAGGTTATATTTTTGGGCAATGTCTTTCCTGACGGCAAGGCCAAAGGTGTTCTCAAATCCGTACATACCTAACCAGTCCATATTGTATTTTTGCTGGTATTCGCTCTGAAGTTGTGAGAACTTGTCGTTGGAATAGAAATCGGCATTTTTCAGGACCAGGTTCCATCCGGTACCCGTATATTCCGGATAGATGTCGAACGAGCCCTTCTCCATTCCGGGCTGAATGTTTGAAGTACCGCCACCGACTCCCTGCGTAAGATTTACTTTGAGGTTTGTTTTGTGTTCGATGAGTTCTTTGAGTGCCTCGCCAAGTATGTATTGTTCAGTCATTGGTTTGGTTGCAATGTTGATAGTTTCTTTCTGACCAAAAGGTAAAAAGAGCGCAACAGCAGCGATGGCAGCAAGGACAATACCCATAATACCTGCAATTTTATTATGCCCGTGAGCCTCGGCGCTTCTGAGCTTCATGCGCTTTTCGATACATCCAAGCAAAAAATCTACGGTTAAGGCGAGAAAGGCAATAAGGAGGCTGCCGTCCATGGTCATAGCCGAGTTATTGGTGGTAATGCCGCGATAAATGGCAACGCCCAAGCCTCCCGCTCCGATGAAGGATGCAATACCGCCAAGCGCAATGGTCATGACGGTCATACTGCGGATGCCTGACATAATAACGGGAAGTGCCAGAGGAATTTTGATTTTGACAAGCGTTTGTAGGGTGGTACTACCCATACCTTCGGCAGCTTCAACGAGCAGCGGATCAATGTTGGTAAGTCCGGTGTGCGTATTGATAACCATGGGAAGCAGAGCATAAACCGTTAGGGCAATGACGGCGGTGGCGTTGCCGATCCCTGAGAACGGGATCAAAAAACCAAGCATGGAGATGGACGGGATGGTGTAGAGGAAGTTAATGACGGCAAGCGTGGGCTTTGCAGTTCTTTGAAAGTGGCTTATGAGAATGCCGGTTATACCACCTACGATGATGGCAATAACAACTGCCGCAAAAGAGATCTTGATATGTTCAAGAAGCAGTCCACCAAAGAAATCCCAGCGAGAGGTAAGGAGTGCCCACATGTTTTGCAACATACTCATGCTAGTCTCCACGTTAAAGACCTGGTTCATCTGATGATGTAAACCAGGTCGAGGTTTTTATCGTGATATGTCCTTACCCGGATGGGAGCTTTCTAAACGCGCGCTACAGAAGGCAGACTCTTGATAACAAAAATAATGCAAAAGATGATTCCAAGGGTGAGGCCGATCATGCCGCCGGATGAGGCGTCGAAATAGTAGCTGCCGGTAATGCCTACAAGCACGCTCACGATGGCAATAAGCGGGGAGATCCACAGCATGTGGCGCATGCGGCTCGTAAGGAGACGCGCACACGCTCCCGGGACGATTAAAAGCGAAACGGAGAGAATGACGCCTACTGCCTGCAGTGATATCACGATAGCCAGCGCAAGGGCAACAAGCAAAAGCGAAGTCAACCACCGCACGGAAAGCCCGATTGCCTGTGCATGGGTAGGATCGAATGCCAAGAGCGTGAGGTCTCTGTTTTTAAGTACAAGAACAAGCGCGATGGGAAGGCCGATGAGAAGTACCTGCAGCATGTCGGGAACCGTGACGCCCAGCAAGTTGCCAAAGAGGATGTGTGAAAGGTTGATTTGGCTGGGTACCTTGGATATCAGGACGGTGCCGAGAGCAAAAAACGTTGTAAAGACGATGCCTATGGCTGTGTCCGGTTTGACAATCTGGCTCTTCTTGACCTGTCCAACCAGTATGACCGTAATAAGTGCAAAAACCAGAGCACCCACCAGGTACGGCAGCCCCAAAAGATGAGAAATGACTACGCCGGGAAGAATGGAGTGCGAAATGGCGTCTCCCATCAGCGACCATCCCATATGCGTAATCCAGCAGCTCAAAAGGCCGCATACGAGTGCGGTGGCAAGGCCCGTTACCAAGGCGCGCTGCATGAACGCGTATTTGAGGATTTCGATCTCAGGCATGGGGCACCTCCTCGATATGTCCGTGTTCGCTAAGTCCCAGGCTGGCGAGAAGTTCCGTGCTTCTCAAAACGTCGGATGCAAGACCCTGGGCGGTTATCGTCTTGTTGATAACCAGACAATCCTGGAAATTCTCCCGGGCCGAATGGATGTCGTGGATGGAAACAAGCAGCGTGCGTCCCTCTTCTGCAAGAAGGCGGAGCTGCTGGGTGATAATTGCTTCGGATTTTGCATCGACTCCGGCAAACGGTTCGTCCAGCAGCAAAAGCTCGGCTTTCTGGGCAATGCCGCGTGCCACAAAAACGCGCTTACGTTGTCCGCCGGAAAGCTGTGAAAGCGGTCGGTCTATCAGCTCCAAAAGCCCTACTCGCCCCAAAGCCTGAGCTACGAGTGTGCGATCTTCTTGCGAAGGAACGCGGAACCAGCCCTGATGGCAGTAGCGCCCCTGCATAACCACGTCCTCCACCAATAGCGGAAACGAGGCGTCGATGGCTTCTGTTTGCGGTACGTATCCAATGAGTCCCTGGCGACGCGCTTCGCGGAAGGGCCGCCCGTTCCACGTGATGGACCCGCTGAAAGGAATGAGTTCCATCAGAGCTTTAAACAGCGTTGATTTGCCGGCTCCGTTGACGCCCACCAGAGCGCAGAGCCTGCCGCTTTTGAGCGTGAAGGTGATGTCGTGGATGACGGGTGTTTTGTCTTGGCTTCCCTCATACCAGGCGGATACCTCTGAAACGTTAAGTGACATGTTAGTTCGCGCTCTTTCCCGTAAGTCCTTCAACAATGACATCCGCATCGTGTTTAAGAAGGTCAAGATACGTGGGTACCGGTCCTTCTGCTTCGGAAAGGGAATCCACATAGAGCATGTGAGCCTCATCCGTCTTGAGAATGGCCCCTGTTTCGTCGGCGACTTGCTGCATGGCTTTGGGGCTGACGGTCGATTCGCAGAAGACGGAGCGTACCTGCTGTTTTTTGACCTCTTCAACCACCTTTGCAATCTGCTGCGGAGTACCTTCCTCGGACGCGTTGACCGGCCAAAGGTAGATCTCATTCAAACTGGTATCGCGGCAAAGATACGAGAAAGCTCCTTCGCACGTTACTAGCGTGCGTTGGTTTTGAGGCAGGGAAGAGAGTTCTTCCGTGAGATCCGAGGAGATCTTTTGAAGTTTGCCCTTGTATGTCTCGCCGTTTTTTGCAAAGTCATCCGCATGATCGGGAACCAAAGCACTCAAGCCCTTTACGATGTTGTCAACGTAGATTTGGCCATTTGCGGGAGACATCCATGCGTGTGGATTGGCTTCTCCCGCATACTCTCCTTCGGAGATGTTCATGGGAGTGACCCCTTGGCTCAGGTCTACGCGCTCGGCTGTTGAGTCGGCGACAAAACGCTCAAACCAGCGCTCAAGTCCAAGACCGTTGTTGAGGATCAGATTGGCTTTCTGGGCAAGCTTAAGGTCTTCGGGCGTTGGTTCGTAATCGTGAATCTCCGCTCCTGCCTTTGTGATGGATTGCACGTCGCAAAAGTCGCCCGCAATATTTGCAGCCATGTCTTGGATGACCGTGAACGTGGTAAGTACGAGCGGCTTTTTTACTTCTTTCGACTCAGGAGTGGGAGAGGTATTGTTTGTGCAGCCTGCAAGAGACGCAGTGGCTAAGGTGCCGAGAAGAGCTATGGCTTGTCGGCGTGTAAAAGATGATGCTGAGAAACGGTACATGTAAACCTCTTTTCCGATGTGTTGTTTGTCAACGTCATTCTAGTCCATAGAGTTAGCCTTGTCTAACTATTTTTGTTTCAATTAAAAACTGCCTGAACGAGCGCCGTATTGGTTGAACTTTGTAGTGCTGCCAGGGCTCTAGGGCTACCAGAGCTACCGGAACTTTGTAGTGCTGCTAGCGCTGCCAAAAATGCGCCAAGTATGGCTTGGATTACCATACTTACTGCAAGTTTGGTATATATAGACCATACTTGCTGCAAGTATGGCAAATCGTGCTCAACTTGCTGCAAGTTTGGCAGCGCTATTCCAGTAGCACTAACTTGGCGTATTTTCGGCAGCGCTGTTCCGGAACATCAATCAAATTGCCCTCTGAAGCAGGGTTCTGCCGTTGAGGTGTATTGGTATATGCTTGGGTATAAACGTGTGTGGAGTCAGGGGGTGGCATGAGCGATATGGCCAAAAGATACGACGAGTACGATACAACTGAAAAACAGGCTGCAGACAGTGCCATACAACAGCTCAAACGATGGATTGATGGGGCGTCTCATCTTGTCTTTTTTGGAGGAGCCGGTGTTTCCACGGAAAGCGGTATTCCTGACTTCAGAGGAAAGAACGGATTGTATCGCCAAGGCGGGATCAAAGTCGGTGCTATGACCGTTGGCTGTAACGCTTCAGGCGGAGAAGCTTCTTTTGACTCCGGTAACGATGCACTTGTTGATCCGGAAGCCGAATCCTTGGGACATACGGGAGAAGAGCCTGACTTTACCCTTGAGGAGATCTTCTCGCGTGACGTGTTTGACGATACTCCCGAGGCGTATTACACCTATTTCAGAAATTCTCACCACCTTGGTGAGGCAAAGCCCAACATTACCCACCGTAAGCTGGCCGAGTGGGAACGCGCGGGCAAGCTTTTGGCGATAATAACGCAAAACATTGACGGACTCCATCAGGCCGCCGGCTCCAAGAAGGTGTTTGAGCTGCATGGTAACGAGATTCGGTTTTACTGCTCCGATTGCAGACATGCGTATACGTTAGATGAGGTGGAGGCCTCTTCGGCGCTGGTACCGCTGTGTTCATGCGGAGGGGTTATCAGGCCGGACATTGTGTTTTACGGCGAGGGCCTCAACATGAATGTCTTTTACGGTGCGCTTGAGGCCATTGCCGCCGCTGACGTGTTGATTGTTGCGGGCAGCTCGCTGGTGGTGTATCCGGCAGCCGGTCTTCTCGACTATTACACGGGGGAGCGGATGGTTATTATTAACGATATGCCAACTCCGTATGACAGAAGAGCCAATCTGGTGATTCGCCGTAAGATCGGAGAGGTTTTTTCGCAACTTTAGCGGTATGCGAGGATGTAGGCTTTAAGTGAGAAGCACCGGTCGGCATAAATAAAAAAATAGGCATTTATGCTTTTATAGATGCCTGTTTTCGGCTAGTATAGACGCCGTTGTTTAAGCGGTTCTTTAGGCTTCTAATCACTTCTTAACGTAAGTTAAAAAATGACTGAAAGGCGCGGAGCCGCGTAGGTTCTGTGGCCGATATCAGCCACAGCTGAATGTTGAGGAGTGGGACGTATGGCATTTGATTTCACCGGAAAAATTGCGCTGGTTACCGGCGGCTCTGCGGGCATTGGCGCAGAGATTTCCAAGGGCATCGTTGCGGGCGGCGGCCATGTGGTGGTTTGCGCTCGTAATGAAGAGACAGGCAAGAAGTTTGTCGAGGAGCTTGGAGAAGGAAACTACTTCTATAAGATGGACATCTCCGATGCCGAGGGTGTTAAGGCTACTATCGCAAAGATCCTTAAAGAGGTCGGCGACGTCTCCGTCCTTATCAACAATGCAGGACGAATCAGCTCTGTTCAGTTTGACCAGGTAGACGATGCAGAGTGGAACAACACCATCAACACCAACCTTACCGGCACCTATAACGTGACGCACGCTCTTTGGCAGCATTTTAAGGATCGCGGTGGCGCACGTATCGTGAACGTCTCTTCCGTCGCAGGTAAGATTGGCGGCGGCCTGCTGGGAACCGTTGCCTACGCTTCCTCCAAAGCGGGAGTCAACGGCTTCACCAAGGCTATTGCCAAAGAAGGCGGCAAGTTTGGTATTTCCTGCAATGCCGTTTGCCCTTCTTTCACCATTACCGACATGACCGATGCACTTTCCAATGATCCCGAGAAGTACAAGAAAGTCGTCGGCATCATTCCTCTGGGACGTCCTGCTCAGGCATCCGAGCCAGCACAGATGGTCCTCTTCTTTGCATCTGACCTTGCCAGCTTTGTCAACGGAGAAGTTGGCGACTGCGACGGCGGAATCGTGATGGACTAGGTGAGACTTGTGGCAACTGCAAAATCAACAACAAAAGAACCGATTTCCATTCAGCATCCCTTTAAGGCACTTGGGAGACTTCCGGGTGCAAATATCCTTGTTCCCTTGCTGCTGGGCTGCTTTATCAACACGTTTTTTCCTAATGTGCTCCCCACGCTAGGAAGTTTTACCAAGGCTATGAGCGTTTCTGGAACAGGAGCTTTGGTGGGTGCCTTTATGCTTTGCGTTGGTACGACCATTTCTTTCAAGAGTGCCCCGAAAGCAGCCCTTCGCGGAGCTATTATCATCATTTCAAAGGTAATCTTCTGCGTTGCCCTTGCAATGGCTGTTTTGTTCCTTTTGGGCGATAATCTCTTTGGTTTGTCGGCCATGGTTATTCTCGCCGCATGCTCAGGCGCAAACAATGCAATGTATTCGGGTCTGATGGCTGACTATGGCAATGAGTATGAGCAGGGAGCGGTTGCAATTACCACGCTCATTGTTGGTCCTCCCGTTACCATGATTGCTCTTGGTGCTGCTGGCCAGGCTCCTATCGGTTGGTCGCTTTTGGGTGCCGTGCTCCCAATCATCGTCGGTATCATTTTTGGTAATTGCTTCCCAAGTCTGAAGAAAATGTTTTCTTCCGCGCTTCCAGGAATCATTGTGATGACGTTTTTTGCCATGGGCACCACGATGAAATTTGACCAGCTTCTCGCGGCTGGTCCCTCCGGAATTCTGCTGGGCATCATTTGCTCCTGCCTTGGTGGATGCATAAACTTCTTTGCTGATCGTGCAACCGGAGGAACGGGTGTTGCCGGCGTTGGTATTTCTAGCTGTGCGGGTGCAAATGCTCTAACCCCCGCTGCAATGGCTGAAGCTAATCCGGCCGTGTATGGTGGCGCTGTTCTTGCGGCAGCGACGGCTCAGGTAGCAGCGGCCGTTATCGTGACCGCGATTTTGACGCCGCTCATAACGGCATACGTGTTTAATCACTTTGCCGAAAAAAGTGAGGAAAAGGCAGCGTAGCGGCTGCCAAAGGCGGCGTAGCGGCTCTGCCAAAACGCAGCGTAGAAGCCGTTGCTGAATACACGAGACGTGCAGATTGCTGTTGGGTGGCGGCCTTTCCTGTCCACGTCAAAATGTACCAAAAAGGACGAACGGTAGGTACTTGAGTGCAGAGCGTCAATCGCGATGCATCGGCCTACCGTTCGTTTTTTTAACAAGCGCTTTTTGCGAGACGGACGTCCTTGTCGCGCGGGAGCGATAAGCTTGTTACAATAGGCCTGTTACATATATCGTCAGGAGGTAGAGATGCCGTCGTCAAACCTTCCGGAGCGAGATCTCAGTGATTTAGAGATTGAGCTCGCAGCCAATTCGATGCGTCGCAATATTATTACGATGCTCGAAAAGAGTAAGTCGGGACATCCCGGCGGATCACTCAGCTCAGCGGACATTGTGGCCACGTTATTTTTTTCAGGTGCTATGAAATACAATCACAACAATCCCGAAGATCATACGCAAGATCGGTTCTTTCTCTCCAAAGGGCACGTTGCGCCTGTGGTTTATGCAGCGTATTACCTGCTTGGATGGCTGCATGACGACGACATGATGACATTGCGTCAGCTGGGCAGCCGCTTGCAGGGACATCCCGACAATCATGCTTGTCCCGGCTTTGAGGTGTGTTCAGGTTCGCTTGGCCAGGGGCTTTCGGTGGCTGCGGGCTGTGCCCTAGGGCTTAAGCTAACCTCTCTTGAAACCGGTGAGCGGTCTCCCAAGGTGTTCGTATTGCTTGGTGACGGCGAGTTGCAAGAGGGCTCCAACTGGGAGGCACTCATGTTTGCCGCCCATCACAAGCTTGACAATCTTATCGCCCTTGTTGACTTCAATAACCTGCAGATAGATGGCCATGTAACTGATGTCTGTTCGTTGGGTGATCTTGGTGAGAAGCTCCGTGCATTCGGGTGGAATGTAATTCGCATCAACGGACATGATGTCTTGGAGGTTCGCAAGGCACTTCTCGCCGCGCGAGATGGCAAGGAGGCAGGTAACACCGCTCCTACTGCGATTATTTGCACAACCGTTAAGGGCAAGGGCGTCTCGTTTATGGAGGACAAGGTGAACTGGCATGGAGTTGCTCCGAGTGAGGCGCAGGCCGAGCAGGCGCGAGAAGAACTTGACGCAGCGCGAGAGTTGCTGTTGATTCAGGCCGAAAGCACAAAGGAGGCTGCAGATGTCTAGAGCAACCCGTGAGGCGTATGGCGAGACTTTGGTTGAGTTGGTTCGCGAGGGTCACGATATCATGGCCGTTGACGCCGATCTTGCCGGGTCTACAAAACTTGCCGATTTTCAGAAGGCGTTCCCGAAGCGTTTTGTTGACGCAGGCATTGCGGAACAAGATATGGTCGGTGTTGCGGCAGGTCTTTCTCTGACGGGACGTACGGTATTTACCGGATCGTTCGCAGTCTTTGCCACCGGACGCGCCTATGATCAGATTCGCAATACCGTGTGTGATTCCGGCCTTAATGTCAAGATTTGCCCTACTCATGCTGGGATTACGGTAGGCGAGGACGGCGCAACCCATCAGTCACTGGAAGACGTTGGCATGATGCGAGCCCTTCCACAGATGCGCGTGTTGGTACCTGCGGATTATTGGGCCGCAAAGGCAGCGTTGCGTCTTGCGGCGGAAGCCGACGGCCCATTTTACGTACGTATGGGTCGCCATAAAGTGGACGAAATATACGACGAAACGTTCAAAGGTGGCATACCGTATGCAGGGGTCTTGCGTGAGGGAACGGACGTTACCTTGGCTGCCTGTGGTGTTGAAGTGGCACAATCGCTGAAAGCCGCCGAGATTCTAGCTCAGGAAGGCATTTCTGCTGAGGTTATTGACGTCTTTTCCATTAAGCCTTTAGACGAAGGGGTTATTCTCGCATCAGCCGCTAAAACAAGGCGTGTTGTTACGGTAGAAGAACACAATATAGCAGGTGGTCTTGGTGCAGCGGTGGCAGAGCTTCTGTCAGAAAAGCTTCCAACACCCATGCGCTTTGCAGGTATGCGTACCTTTGGCACATCGGCGCCGGGGGATGTATTGCTTTCGCATTTCCACCTTGATGCAGAAGGCATTGCGGGGCGTGTACGGGAGTTTGTGTTGGCATAGGTTTGATTTCTTGCCGGTCGGTTTGCTGCGGCAAAAGGAAAAGGCATTGGCTGCAAGGTGGGTTTTCAGACCTGTGATGCAGTTTTGAAAAGCTGTGATGTACTTTTTTGTAGCGAGAAGAGCGGTTTTCTCGCCAAATGTGCATCACAGCCCCTTGTTTTGAAGCAGAAATGTGCATTACAGGTCGCGAGAAGTGCATCACAGGTCGTAAGATTCGCATTACGGCTCTCAGAGATCTAACAGTATAGGTATTGTGCTTTAAGAAATGCTTTAAGGGGTACCTCCACATCGTTGCGGAGAAGAGAGAAAACCCCGGCTACCAAAAGTAACCGGGGTTTAGTGTGCAGCAATGCGAATCGAGAAATCTAAAGCGACAACCGCTGATTAGCCAAGGTGTTTGGTAATGGAAGCTGCTGCGGTTTTACCGGCACCCATGGCCAAAATAACCGTTGCAGCACCAGTAACAATGTCGCCACCGGCCCAGATACGCGGATCCGATGTACGACCCTCATCATCGGCCTCAATGTAGCCCCATTTATTGAGCTTGATGTCGCCAATCATCTTGGCGAAGGGGTTGGCATTGGTGCCGATGGCAGAGATGGCAACGTCGCAAGGGATTTCCTCAATGGCGCCTTCAATAGGCACGGGGCGACGGCGACCGGAGTCATCGGGCTCGCCGAGTTCCATCTTCTGGACACGAACGGCGCATACCGTGCCGTCTTCTCCGGCAATGAACTCAAGCGGGGAGACAAGCGGCATAACCTCAACGCCTTCCGCCTTTGCGTGGTGCAACTCAGCGCGACGTGCAGGCATTTCTTCCTCGGTACGGCGATATGCGATGATGGCACGCTCGGCACCAAGACGCTTTGCCGTACGGACGGCATCCATGGCAACGTTGCCGCCACCAAAGACGATAACGTTCTTGCCGTGCTTGGTAGGGGTGTCATACTCAGGGAAGTTGTTAGCCTTCATGAGGTTAACGCGGGTGAGATACTCGTTTGCGAAAAAGACATTGGGGAGGTTCTCACCTGGGATGTTCAGAAGTTTTGGCAGGCCGGCGCCGGTTGCGATGTAGATGGCATCGAAGCCCTTCTCGAAAAGTTCGTCAGCATCAGTGATGCGACCTACAACCGAGTTGTACTCAAACTTCACGCCAAGGTCTTTGAGGCCGTCAATCTCGCGCTTAACAACAGCCTTTGGAAGACGGAATTCTGGAATGCCATATACCAATACGCCGCCACCGGTGAAGAATGCTTCAAAGACCGTGACGTCAAAGCCGTTGCGCGCAAGTTCTCCGGCGCATGCAATGCCGGAAGGACCAGAGCCGACCACGGCGACCTTCTTGCCGTTTCTCGGAGCAACTTTGGTTTCGGAGGCAAGTTCTGGCTGGTCTCCGAGGAAGCGCTCCAACTGGCCGATGGCAACGGGCTCTGAGCGCTTGCCCATGACGCAGACGCCTTCGCACTGGTTTTCCTGGGGGCATACACGACCGCAGACAGCGGGAAGCATCGATGCCTCGTGGATGATGTCCAAACCACGGCCGAACTCTTCGGCGCGGATGGCCTCAATAAAGCGAGGGATATTAATGTTGACCGGGCAACCCTGTACACAGAGTGGATTTTTGCAGTCAAGGCAGCGATTGGCCTCGGCAATTGCCATCTCTTTGGTGAAGCCCTTATCTACCGGGCGGAAGTCCTTTGCGCGGACATCGGCTGGCTCTTCGTTATCAGCGGTACGAGGAGCTTTTACATTAGGAATGTAGCGACCATTTACCTGTGGCATGCGCACCTCGTTTCCTCATATGCCTTGAGCGATTGACCTTCTTCTGTGAGGTACGCTGCTTGGCGTGCGCGAAGGTCGTTCCAGTCAACTTTTGTGGCATCAAAGTCGGGGCCGTCAACGCAGGCAAACTTGGTTTCGCCGCCAACTTCAACACGGCAGCAACCGCACATGCCGGTTCCGTCAACCATGATGGGGTTCAGGGAGGCAATGATAGGTGTGTCGTACTTCTCGGCAGTGAGAGCGGAGAACTTCATCATAGGAACGGGGCCGACACAGAAAACGTGATCAACCTTCTTCTCCTGAAGCAGGCGCTCAAGTGGTGCAGTGACGACGCCCTTCTCGCCATACGAGCCGTCGTCGGTGGTGATGTGGATGTGCTCGTCATCCAGCACGCTGCGGAATTGATCCTCAAGAAGCAGGAGGTCCTTGGTGCGTGCGCCCATGATGGCGTGAACTTCATGACCAGTGGCTTTGAGCTGGCGTGCAACGGGGAAGGCAATGGCCAAGCCGACGCCGCCTCCGATAACCGCCCAGTTGCCTTCGCCCATTTCAGTGGGCTGGCCAAGAGGACCGGTAACGTCTTGGATGGCGTCGCCTGCCTCGTAGGTGGACAGCATTTCTGTGGTTTTACCAATTACCATAAAGATGAATTCGACCCAACCCTCTTCAGGATTCCAGTCAGCAAACGTGAACGGAACACGCTCGCCGGTCTCATTGGCGCGAACCATAAGGAATTGACCAGCGTGTGCATGCTTGGCCATCTCAGGTGCTTCAATGCGGAACTTAAAAACCTTTTCAGAGAACTGCGTCTTTTCGAGGATCTTATACATTCAGCGGTACTCCTCTCCCGAACCGGATATCCTCGTGCAGTTGATCGAGGCTATGCTCGACCTGCTGATCATTTAAACGACCACCTGGGTGATGGCCGAAAAATGCGCAACCGTTATTGTATAACGTGCCGTGTGCTAATGTGGCGAGAAAAGCTATCTCATTTTGCGAAGGATTTGTGAAGAAGTGGAATTTGTGAGGAGGTTGATCATAACCTGATTGCAGCAAGAGGAGTGTGAGGAGTCAAGAAGTTATATAAGCAGAGCATATAAAAGCTTTACGACAACAGTGCTAGCGCTCTCAAGTATGTTTCGATACGATAGCGCGAAGGCTGAGGGAAAGACCAAGCCAGAATATATGAGTAGGCATGCGTATCCGAAATTGAGTGCAACTGAGATACGCTCAAATTTCAACGTAAGCCAAATAATAAGCAGATACAAAAGGAAGAAGAACAGATAGTGCATGAGAGCCATGACAAATACTGATGGAGAAAAGACAGGCTGCAGAAGACCTGTGGGCATAAGAAGAAGTAGTACCGCACAGGACAGTCCAAATATAGTTGCGTTATAGAGGAAGTAGCCTGCGATACGATCCATGTAGACTACATAGATCGAACGGTCATTGTGACGCAGATTGTCTACTTGTCCGCTTCTAATCTCAAATTCCAATTCGTTATTAGCGGCAAGAATAGTATTGGTGGCAGTAAAGAACAGAAAGAACATTATAAGATTTAGATTTGGTTGGTGGAGAAGTAGCATACACATGCCAAGCACAAAAATCATCTGATAGAGGATCTCACATACGCTATCAACAAGATAGTGGCGCTTAAAAAAGAAGTATCGCTTTATCTCGTTATACATAGAACATGCTTCCCCTTTTAAGACTACGGTTAAGGATGCATCGAAAGACAACACTACCGAGCACCCAGTACATGAGGCTTTGGAACAAAATAATGAGCAGGTAGATGTAGTTTCCAGTTGCTATATAGTGCTTAAACCAGATGAATGGGAACGCCTCAGCAAACAGAGGAAATATACTTGGCGTCTCAAGCACGCCCGCGAAGAAAAATATGAAATACGAGAGAAGCGCCGCAATATTGGAGGTTCTATGTGACACTAATGTAAAAGAGCCTATCAGGGTGCCAAGACCGTATATCCCAATAACAACCAACATCACAATGACAAAGAGTACTGACATCGTTGCAGGTATTTGAATATTCATAAAAATTGCGATAAAGGCAAAAAGAGGAAGAGCTTTTACAAGGTCAAGAACCATTTGTATGAGCATCCTTTGCACAAGTACAAAGAGAACCCCCTGGTCGCTGCTGACAACTGATACGATGGTCCGATCTTGTATCTCGTCTTCGAGAAAGAACGATGGATGCGTAATGCCATGAGTTGCCATATACCAGCAAAAGAGGCTTGCAAAGGTAGTAAATACATCTGCAGTACTGGAAAAGAGGCCAAGATATCCCGTAATCATGACCAATAAGGAGAGGTTTGCAAACACAAGGTTGATTTTGTACTGACCGAGTTCCAAAAATTGACGGCGAAATTCATGAGCGAGGATTTTGAGGCTCATCAAACACCTTCTTTAGATCATTTGCAAGCGCCTCTTTATGAGTGAGGCTCAGCACGTCAGCGGTCTCAAAAATTAATTGTTTTGCTTCCTCATGTGAGGTAGACATGATAGTGGTGTTTTCATGAGTATGTATATTCATGCTTTCTAAAAGTTGTCGGCCGGCGAGGGCGGCTTCAACACGTGCTAAATCCGAATTTGAGATCTCTATGGTGAAGAACTTCCTTCTCAGGCGGCTCCGCGTGATGGTATCAAGCTTCCTGTCAAGTACAATTTTTCCTGCGCTGAGTTGAATGACCCTTGTTGCGCAGAGCTCAATATATTCAGCGTCGTGTGTGGTGAGAAGTACTATCATCCCTTTTTTCGCAGCAGCTGATACGACTTGGGAAAGTTTTTGCTTGCCAGGCGCGTCAAGCCCGTTTGTGGGTTCGTCCAAGCACAGTATGCGCGGATGATAGAGCATTGCAACAATCAGAGAGAGTTTTTGGCGGTTACCCTGCGAAAGTTCAGAGACAAGATGGTCTTGGTACTCGCTAAACTCAAACAGCTCAAAAAGCTCCGAGATTTCGTGTGAACATGCATGATAGGAGAGATGATTGAGGTGAAGAAAGTATTCTATGTTCTGCTTGACGCTTAGGTATTGGTAATAGCCGCCACCACTCTCAAGTACAAACTTTGCAATGCGATGAATTTGTCTGCTGCTATTAGCAACGCCTAATACGTCTACACTTCCTGAATCTTGCAGCAAAAGTCCCGATATGATTTTTATGAGAGTTGATTTCCCTGAACCATTTTTGCCTACAATAGCAGCGATTTCGCCTGGTTCAAACACAAGTTCATTAATAGAGAGGACAGGGGAGCCCTTATAGCTTTTCTCGACGTTTTTAAGAATGATGATTTCAGCCAAGACGAACAACTCCCAACTTGACGAGATTCAACTAACACTTATAGACGCCGTTCTATCTTAATACCGTTTGTTCCCGCGGCTTGAGTGCTTGTTTTCAGAAGCTTTTCTACCTCATCGGCTGCCACCTCAACGGTGACAAGAAACTCTTCAAGAGCGGTGCCTTTGAGCTCTTTCAAGACGTAGTCAACTACCTTCATTCGACCAGGCGGGCGCCCGATGCCGCACTGCAGGCGCATGAAATCGCGGGTGCCAAACTTGTCTGCAATGGAGCGCAGGCCGTTATGGGCATTAAGTCCGCCACCGGCTCGTGTTCGTATGCTTCCGGCTGCAAGATCAACTTCATCATGAACGACAAGTATGTTGGCAGGGGAGATGCGCCTCGCCTGAGCGAGCTTTGAGAGAGGTCCTCCGCTGGTGTTCATAAAATCCTGCGGTTTGGCGAGAAGCACTTCTTGCCGTTGTGCGTCTGCATCCGTGACTATGATGGTGGTAACCAGGCAACCTGCTTCGCTTTTCCAATAGCGGACGTCATAACGACGTGCAAGCGCGTCGATTACCGCAAAGCCGATGTTGTGTCTGGTGTGTGCGTACTTCTCGCCAGGATTGCCGAGGCCGCAGATAAGAGTCGGAGACTCAAGGAGTTCACGGGGTGCTTGAGGCGTGGAAGATCTTCTCGGTCCATGGTGTGTCTGCCTTTGTGCGCTCATTATTTCTCCCGGAAGCTTTGAGTAGTTTTGTTTACGGAATGTAACATATTATTCAAATTTTTGCACTTTACCTTTGTGTTGGGGATTTTGTGTGTAATCTTGTGGTAAGAAAGGCGCATATCAAGGAGGCGGTATGGATATATCTGAGTTGGTCAAACTGCTGGGAATTATTGTGGTCATTGTCGGCTTCACGCTGAAGCTCGACTCCATTCTCACGATTCTCATAGCGGCAGTAACAACGGCCGTGATTGCCGGCATGGATCCGATTGTATTTTTGCAGACGCTTGGTAAGAGCTTTGTCTCAACGAGAACCATGCTGATTTGCGTAGTGGTCTTTGTGCTTACGGGAACGCTTGAGCGAAACGGCCTTCGCAATGCGGCCCGCGAGCTGATGAGGCGCGTCAAGGGCGCAAGCGGTGGCATCATCATGGCAGCGTATGGCGTCTTCCGCGTTATTTTTGCCGCATTCAACGTTGGCTTTGGCGGCGTTGCCGGATTCATCAAGCCGGTCGTGATGCCGATGGCTGAGGCCGCGGACGACCCCGATGGCACGCTCATGACATCGAAGCATCGCGATGACCTCAAGGGCATGGCATCCGGTATGGAAAATGTGGCATGGTTCTTTGGTCAGGTGCTTTTTGTGGGCTCATCAGGCATGCTGCTGGTGCAAAGTACGCTTAAGGAGCTGGGATACACCGTTGAGCTTGCGCATCTTGCGGCCATAGAAATTCCGGTGGCGCTTATCGCTGTGGCGTTTACCTCGGCATACTACATCTTCCTCGACCGTCGCTGCCAAAAGCGCGACCTTGAGGCTGCTGCTGAAAAAGCAGGAAACACGGCTGTTACCTCAGCTCTTGTCGCTGACAATGCCGCCGACAACGCTCATGCTACCGTAGAAGGAGGCGAGGCATAATGGATGCCGTTATCGCGTTTTATACCTCTACCGATCCCAAGATTACGCTCTCAACAAAATTGCTTGAAGTTGTGTTTGTGCTGATTGGCCTTGTCGCAATTTATGCGGGCATTTCAAACTTTCGCGACAAGACCAATGCAAAGCGCATCGGTACCGGGGTATTTTGGACCATGCTCGGTCTTCTTTTTATTGTGGGCAAGTGGATCCCTTCGGAGTGGACAGGCGTTGGCCTTATTGTTATGTTGCTTCCGGCAGTGTTCAAGCAGGTCGGACGCGGTGAAGATGTAATAAAGCCGACTGAGGAAGAAATGTCTCTGGCATATAAGAGCGTCGGAAACAAGATTTTTCTCGCGTCGTTTAGTATCGGCGTTTTTGCGCTTCTGTTTGCCTTTTTCTTCCCAAAGATTTCAACTCTGGTCGGTTTGACCGTAGGTGTTTTTGTGGGTTGTGGAATCCTTTTGGCGATGCGCCCCGGCGTCAATACGCCTAAGCTTTTCTTGGACGATTCAAGACGCATGCTGGATATTGTCGGACCTTTGGTTATGCTGCCGACGCTCCTCTCGATCCTTGGTGCCACTTTTACGGCGGCCGGCGTTGGGGAGGTCATTTCTCACCTTGTGGGAGCTGTCATTCCAGAGGGCAATCTGGTTGTCGGCATTATTGTCTACTGCGTTGGCATGGCGCTCTTTACCGCCATTATGGGCAACGCCTTTGCGGCAATTACCGTGCTGACGGTGGGTATTGGAGCTCCGTTTGTCCTCTCGCTGGGCGCCGACCCAACGGTTGTGGGAGCGCTTGCCTTAACCTGTGGATTCTGTGGAACTCTTATGACGCCCATGGCTGCCAACTTCAATATTGTTCCGGTGGCAATTCTTGAGATGGACGACGAATACGGAGTCATTAAAAAGCAGGTCATCCCTGCGGTTTTCATGCTTACCGTTCAGGTTCTTATGATGATCGTTCTTGTGGCGTTTTAAGACAGACGCAGAGACGACAAGTACATCAAGGTGCGGCGAGCATGACGTGGTGCAATGGGTACGACACCGCCGGCTCGATGTGGGCGGCAAGTGAGGCGGGCGTGCAACGAACGCGATTGTGCTAACCACGATTCGCATGTATGAAATTCGTTGTGGTGGGTACTTAGAGTACTTAACTTCGTCTTAAGGAGGTCGTTGTGTCAACGATTCTTGTAACTGGTTTTCAACCTTTTGGTGGCGAGAAAATCAACCCGGCATGGGAAGCCGTCCGAGCGCTTCCGGATACCATTGCCGGTGCCAATGTAGTGAAACTTGAGATTCCTGTAGTCTTCGGCTCAGGTGCCGACGCGGTATCCGCAGCGATTGATCATATTGATCCCGATATCGTGCTTTGCGTTGGACAGGCGGGAGGTCGCGCAAAGATTACCCCGGAGTTTGTGGGCATCAATTATCGCGACGCTCGCATTCCCGACAACGACGGCAACCAACCACATGCCGAGAAGATCGTCGAGGACGGTCCCGATGCTTATTTTGCGACACTTCCCGTTCGTGCCATGACAGAGGCAATGAATGAAGCAGGTATTCCTGCCGCTGTGTCGTATACGGCAGGTACGTATGTCTGCAACGATGTGATGTATTCCATGTTGCATGCGCTTGCCACCAAGCACCCCAATACTCGCGGGGCTTTCCTGCACGTTCCTTTCGCAACCGAGCAGGCAACAAAGCAGCCTGCAAATACCGCAAGTCTTCCTATTGAGGTTATGACGCGTGGTCTTGAGGTTGCCTTGGCAGCCGCCGTGGAGCATGAGGTTGATACCGTCGGCGAGTCTCTCGGAACTACCCATTAAGTTTCGTCGAGAGGTTGTTGGTCTTTGGGGACTATCAGTTTTTGAGAGCTGCCAGTTTTTGAGGCTGACAGTCTTTGAAAACCACCACTAAACGAGAATTTCTGAAATCTGCCGGAAATCGACTGTTTAGTGGTGGTTTTTCCCGTAAAAACGATATTTAGTGGTGGTTTTTCTCGGATTTGAGCGTTTAGTGGTGAATCAAATCACCACTAAACTCCCGATTTGCTATCTTTTCCGAAAAATTTGATTTGTCGGTGGTTTTTCAAGGCAATAACCCCACTCAGGGTTTTTTGGAGTGGGGTTATCTTGGCTAAAAAGATCCTGAGAGACGTTCTTCTCGCGATCTCTTACAGATTCAAGTCGCCACCAAAGATGTCGGAAACGGGACGATCCGTATAGACGGCATAGATGGCTTCTGCAAGTTCATTTGCGACGGTGATGGTCCTGATTTTTGAGCCCGGCTGGTTTGCTGCCGCACAAGGAATAGCGTCGGTTACTACGCACTCCTCGATAGGGGCTTCATTCAGACGCTCAATGGCAGGTCCCGAGAAGATGCCGTGGGTTGCGCAGACATAGATATCTCCCGCGCCCATTTCTTTGAGCTTTAAGACGGAAGCGCAGAGAGTTCCTGCGGTATCAATCATGTCGTCGTTGACGATGCAGGTTTTACCGGTGATGTCGCCGATGATACCCATGACGGCCGACTCGTTGTGACGAGGACGGCTCTTGTGGGCGATGGCAAGGCCGCAGTCAAGGTAATCGGAAAGCTTTTTAGCCGCCTTCGCGCGACCCATATCGGGAGAGACAACGACGGTGTTTTCCCAGTCAAACGGCTTTTTCTTGAAGTAGTCGCCCAAAAGATACAGCGCCGTAAGGTGTGAGACAGGAACGTCAAAGAAGCCCTGAATCTGACCCTGGTGCAGATCGAGCGTGATAACGCGATCAACACCGGCCTCTTCAAGTAAATTTGCCATGAGACGTGCGGTGATAGGCTCACGAGCGGCGGCTTTGCGGTCTTGACGCGCATAGGCGTAGTGGGGAATAACGGCGGTGAAGTTCTTTGCGGAAGCTCTCTTGGCGGCATCGGCAACGATCAAGGTTTCCATAACCAGGTCGTTGACGTTTTTGCCCGCAAGCGTTTGGATGAAGAAGACCTCATCGCCACGGACAGACTCGTCAAAGCGGGCATAGATTTCGCCGTTGGCAAATTTTTCCAGCAACAAACCGGAGAGTTCAAGATGAAGGATTTCAGCAACTTTGCGGGCAAGTTCTGGGTTTCCTGTACCACAATACAGTTTAATGTTCTTCTCGACATTAAGCGGTTCACACAGTTGCTCGAACATTTAATCCTCTTTCTCCTCGAGCTTTGCGCGCCTTGTGGCGGCATATCCTTCAACAATACGCTGTTCTGTGCGCTCAAGTGCAAGAGCGTCTGCGGGAACATCCTGAGTGATGCAGGAGCTTGCGCCTACCAGTGCACCGTCTCCAATGGTGACAGGAGCCACCATCATGGTATCGGATCCAATGAACACGTGGTTGCCGATGGTGGTATGGAATTTGTGATAGCCGTCATAATTGCAGGTAATAGAGCCGGCGCCTACGTTAACGCCTTCACCCATGGTTGTGTCGCCAATGTAGGAAAGGTGAGGCACCTTAGAGCCCGCACCGATGGTGGAGTTTTTGATCTCTACATGGGTTCCCGCTTTTGCGTGTGGCATGAGGTGCGCTCCCGGGCGCAGATACGCACGGGGCCCGCAGGTGGCGCCATCTTCAATAATCGCGGAAAGTGCAACTGTTTCATCAACAACGCAACCGTTTCCGACACGCGTGTCGGTGAGGCGCGTATTCGGCCCGATAACGCAATCGGACCCGACATGCGTTGACCCAAAGAGCATGGTCATCGGAAGAATTTCCGTATCCTGGCCCACGGTAACGTCTGCGCCAATCCAGACCGTAGACGGATCGAGCATCGTGACACCTTCTGCCATCAGGCGCTCGTTGATCCGTTCCTGCATAACGCGGGTGGCGACGGCAAGTTGCGCGCGGGAATTGATACCCAAAGCTTCGCGGTAATCGTCAACGTGCACGGCAGATACCGGCTCACCTTGGCTGACGTATATGCCGACCATATCGGTGATGTAGTATTCGCCCTGTACGTTGTCATGGGCGAGAAGATCGATGTTTTTTGTAAGGCGACTGCCACAGAAACAATAAACGCCGACGTTGCATTCTGTCTCGTGTATACGCTGTTCCGGCGTGGCATCTTTGTGCTCGACAATGCCGCTTACACGACCGTCTGAAAAAACAACGCGACCGTATCCCGTGGGATCCGGTGGCGTCATGGTAAGGAGCGTGCAAGCGTTGTGATGCGCGCGGGTTTCATCAAGAAGAGCCGTAATCGTTTCCGGGCGCAGGAGAGGAGCATCGCCATTAATGACAACGACAGGTCCACTGAAGCCGCCAACGGCATCGCGGACCACCCGAACCGCATGACCGGTACCTAGGCGCTCGCGCTGCTCGACATACTCAATTGCGTCAAAACCAGCAAGCGCGTCTTTAATCTCATCGGCATGATTTCCCACAACAACAATCGTGCGCTCAGCGCCTGCGGCTTGAGCGGCACGGACAGTCCACCAAACGATGGGCTTATCGAGTAGGTTGTGTACTACCTTAGGGTGACGGGACTTCATGCGCGTTCCCTCGCCTGCAGCGAGGACAATCGCAGTAAGTGGCATGTGAAAAGCCTCCAAGCATACAGTATGCGTTGACGCGGGAGTATTGCGTCCGTGTCCCTTACGCAGTCATCATATCAAACGAGAATGGCTGGGATAGTAGGACTCGAACCCACATTCCAGGCACCAAAAACCCGTGTCCTAACCGTTGGACGATATCCCAATGTACTCGCTACGTTGGATGTCAGCGTCCTCGTCAAAAAATGACTGACTTAAGAGTGTATCAGCTATGGGCGGCAAATGCGCCACAAATTGCATCTAATACAAGAACTGCAAAAGTTTGTGCGTCTGCGAGGGTAAATGAACCGTTCGCCGATGCCTTTTCGGGAAGCGAAACGCGCACAATCCGAGGGGATCCCTCTGCCGATTGAAACGCAGTGCGAAGGCGTATCGGGAGCGTTTCATTTTCATCCATACTTACGCTGCCGATAACAACCTTGCCTCGCGCCGGTTTGACGGGAGCAGGTTGTGAGGTAATGGCGAGAATCGCATCCGCGTGTGTGGGCGTTTTGATGGAGTCCACCAGCTCGATGCCCGACGCTTCGGAGGTTGCCGTTGCAAGGTTCACCACGCGTCCCGCAACGTTTCTGGCAATGGGGTCTTCTCCTGTGATGGCAAGCTTGATGGTCTCCAGTACGTTTGCGGCTCGTGCAAAACCCATGCCGCCTTGGGGATGCGGGCCTTTTGCCTGCTTGCCGGACCAGACATGACGCAGGCGCTCGATGGCGTCCAAGGTGTCTTGAAAGGCCATGCCATCGGCAAGTTCGCCGACGCTTTCTTGAAAGAGCTTTACGGCAGCCTCCGTGTGGACACCGTACTGGCCATCCGGTTTGCCGCAGGAAAATCCCAGGATGTTCAGGCGTTCTTGAAGCTGACGCACGTCATTGCCGTGAAAGTTTGGCAGCCGCAGATACAGCGTGCGATCTCCAAGTTGATAGCTTTCATCGACAAGCAGCATCCATGTGGCGGTGTCAACGTCTTCACCAAGCGAAAGATCATGGTCAAGACGGAACCGAGCAACGGCTTTGGCGGTGGAAGGACCATAGGTGTTCTTCTCGCGTTCAGAGTCGTCGATGACGTAGTCGAGCCGTACCAATCGCTCCTGAATATCTTCAACGGCAGCGCCGGTGCTACCGGGTGTAATAGGATCCATGGTGTTTAGTTACCTCTCCCGATTCACAAAAAAGTCGGCCATTGAAAGCAAGGTGTCACGTGCTTCAGCGTCAAACGGAGCTTCTTCCAAATATCCTTTTGCCTCGGCTATCAGCGTCTGGGCGTAGGCACGGACATCGTCGACTGCTCCGGTGGACACAATGAGTTCAACGGCCTCCTCTAACAGTATAGGGTCATTTGTCTTTGACGACAAAAGAGAGATGAGTTTTTTATAAGAAGCCTTGGCAGCCGCAGCGTCTGGTGTGTTGTCCTTTGCGTTGGCGAGAAGCACCTCAATCGCTTTGACCACCAAAAGAGTGCGCTTGCCTTCTGTGATATCGGAGCGAAAATCTTTGCCCTGAGTCTTGGCATCGCCGACGAGGTTTAGCAGGTCGTCTTGAAGCTGAAACGCAAGCCCCGCTTTGAGACCAAAAGCCTTGAGTGCCGAGCGTTGCTCTGCAGTGCCTCCACCCACGATGGCACCGCAAAGAAGCGGATATGCCGCCGAGTAGTAGGCTGTTTTTGACGTTGCCATAAAAAGATACTCATCGGGGGTAATGTCCCAGCGATTCTCCTGCGTCCATCCAAGATCAAGCGCTTGACCTTCAAGAGTGTGTTCCTGCATGGAGATAAGAGCGTCGATAAGGCGCAGCCGCGTTGCTTCGTCATACGTATTGCCGTGACATATGCGTCCTATGGTATGCACAAGGGCGGCGTCACCGACATTGATAGCAAGTCCGGTTCCAAGTCGGCGATACAGACAGGGCTCGCCTCGTCTCAGCTCAGATTTATCGGCAATATCATCGTGAATCAGTGCGGCTGATTGAAAGTCTTCGATTGCACAGGCGACCGGTAGGGCTGCTTCAACGTCCCCGTGAACCGCTTGCGTGGCGAGAAGCACCAGTGCAGGTCGTACGCGCTTGCCGCCCGTGGCGGAAAATCCGCGTAAGGGCTGGTACAGATAGGTGTTCAGGTCGGCGACGACAGAATTGCACGCAGCCGGTTCGGCCTCTTGGAGGTGCTTTTGCGATACGGGAATAGGAAGTCCAGCGTCCAGTTCCTTCTCGACACGAGGCCTGACGGATGTGAGATAGTCGATAAAGTCCACGATAATCCCTTGCTGCTTGAGGTGCGAGCGTTAGCCGCGGTATCCGTTAGGGTTCATGGACTGCCACTTCCACGAGTCTCGGCACATGTCATCAAGATTGTATTGAGCGGTCCAGCCGAGTTCTTTCGCCGCCTTGGAGCAATCGGCGTAGTTGGCGTCTACGTCTCCCGCGCGGCGCGGGTCAATAACGTAGGGGATATCCTTGCCACATGCGCGGGAGAAAGCCTTGATGATATCAAGGACCGAGCTTCCGACGCCGGTACCGAGGTTGAAGATCTCAACACCCTCGCGACCGTTCATCCATGTAAGTGCTGCAACGTGGCCGGTTCCCAGGTCGCAGACGTGGATGTAGTCGCGCACGCCGGTGCCGTCCGGGGTGTTGTAGTCGTTGCCAAAGACATGAACGGCCTCTCGCTTGCCAATGGCGGTTTGAGCCACGTAAGGAACCAAGTTGTTGGGAATGCCCGTAGGATCTTCGCCGATAAGTCCGGACTGGTGTGCGCCGATGGGATTGAAGTAGCGGAGCAGGACAACGTTCCATGTGGGATCTGCGGTATGCACATCGGTGAGGATCTGCTCAATCATCCATTTTGTCCAGCCGTATGGGTTGGTAGCAGGCTTTTTGGGGCTCTCTTCAGTCAGGGGCAGCGTGTCAGGATCGCCATAGACGGTTGCCGAGCTGGAGAAGATGATGGATTTGCAATCGTGTGCACGCATCACGTCCAGCAAGGTGAGCGTGGAGCCGAGGTTATTGGAGTAGTACTCAATCGGTTTAGTAACGGATTCCCCAACGGCCTTGAAGCCCGCAAAATGAATAACGCGGTCGACATGGTGGGAATCAAAGATACGATTGAGCTCCGAGCGATTGTTGACATCGGCTTTGTAAAACGTCAGACGCTCGGCATTCTTCTCGCCTACAATGGTTTTAATGCGGTCGATGACTTTTTCTGATGCGTTGGAAAGATCGTCAACGATGATTGCTTCGTAGCCGCAATTGAGCAGCTCAACCACCGTATGGCTGCCAATGAATCCGGCGCCTCCGGTAACGAGGACGCAGGTGTCTTTCGGATCTTTCTTCTGGCTCATACGAGACCCCTTCTGTGACGGCGCGAGCGGTTTTTGTGATGCACAAGGCTGCTGCGCGTAATTTTTCTACTAGTAAGTATAAGGCTTTGCGCAGAATGAAGCTGTGCTCGGGTCGGCCTCAAGTAATTCAAATCGCGCTACTTTGAGCGTGTATGCGTGTGTAGTCTATGTGTGGGCCGCGTACACGTGGGCCGCACTTCTTGATCGTGCCTGATGCTGGAAACCAGACGGCGTGGGCTGTACACGCATGAGCCACACAGGCACGGACTGCGAGTGGGGGGGTCAACGGCAGTGGTCCCGAAGGAGCTGCCGGAAATGTACCAAGTTGGGCTATATTAACCAAACTTGCTGTAAGTATGGTTAATATAGCCACATTTGCTGCAAGTATGGCAGGCTAGAGCCAAACTTGGTGCGTTTTTGGCAGCACACTATCAGCAGCACAACTCAGCAGCGCGCTACTTGCCATCACTACTCGGCAATACTATCAGCAACACTACCGGTAGCACTAAAGACTTTTCGGATTGCAGCACATAATTCTAGAGCGTCTCCCGAAGTACATTTTCAAATACATTTTTGTCAGAATCAGTAAAATATCCGTCAATTTGTTCGAGGGCATTGTAAAGTGCCATTTGCGCATCATACTCTTTTTGCTTTCTCGTCTTCGAGCAGATACGTTTTGGTAACCCGACAGTATTGCGAATTTCTTGAAAGATCCCTCTCATATAAACAGCATCATCATACGTAGATTTCCAGATAATATATTCCTTTATGTCAGTGCCCATAAACTCATTTGCACGCAGTGCATCTTTTAGCTGTTGGTCTTTTGTAGAGTGATGCTCTCCTTGGTATTCTATGGCTGCCGAGAAGCACTTCTTGTCTCTGAGCTCTGAGTCTCTGTTGCCAATGTGCGGAAACAGTAAGTCCGGTTTGCGAATGCGGTTTACTGGATTTGAGCCGATTGTTTTTGTTAATATTTCAGGATTCAGCGATACCGTCGGAAACCCGAATCCGCCTTGCGCAAAAGGAAGTGTTGCTCTTAGGTAAAGTTTGACTTCCATAGGAGATGCAGCGTTTTCGCAGGATATCCTTGTGGCCTTCGCTACGCGATGAGTACCTTTTATTCCTCTTGCGTTTTCAAGTTGCTGGAGTATTTCTGATTTGTTTAAAAACGGCTTACGTTCAAACAGGGTTTTCTCGCCCTTATGAGGTGACAGTGAATAGAGCCCCATAAACTCTGAGAGAAGATAAGCGAGTTCAAGATTACTGAGTTGACTTGACATCTGAAGGGCAGTCAGGAATGGCGAGGAACAGCCGATGCCCGGCAGCAATTCTATAAAAAGTCCTTTGCAATCTTTATTTGTAAAGTAATGAGCATGTGCTATGTGAGAACGACGCAACTTCTCCCTATTGCTAACGACATAATGAATCGGCAGGCTGAGACGTATTCCGTAAGCTTGCTTAATCATCGAGAAGACCTTTCGTAGTTCTTCTTTATTGAGAGAGGTATTCGGTACTTTGTCTCCACAAACGTATTTAATCTTCTGACCTGAAAGGGATTGAGTCCGAAGAAGCTCTAGAGCAGTTGTATGAGAAAACAATATCTTCATAGATACGATGCTACATTACTTCTAAAAAAGTTATTTGACCGCTATCTGACAGGTGTCTGACTGGAATTCAAGTGAAAAAGAATAAGAGGAAGCGTGGCATAGTCGAAACAATTTAGGCGTTTATAGGTTTTGTATAGATTTGGAAGATTTTGTTTTTGCTCATTCACAGAATCTCCATGTCTAGCCTTCTGATAGGAGTATTTAAACGAGCTACTTAATGAAGTACTTAGGGTTTCGTGACTTTAGGGAGACTGCTTAGAGGAGCTGTTTAGAGAGGCTGCTTAGAGAGGCTGCCGGAAATGCGCCAAGTTGGTCTTGAGTTAACCAAACTTGCAGCAAATGTGGCAAAACTAACCATACTTGCAGTAAGTTTTGGTGAATGTAGCCATACTTGCTGCAAATGTGGCAAATGCGAGTACAGCAAACGCAAGTATGGAAAACGAAGAGAACCCCAGCAACTTCCGGGTGTCGACAAGAACTTTGAGAAAGGCTCTTGGTGAAAACTCCAAGCGTGGTTCTATCATTCCCAGATAAAGGCTCGTGCCTCAAAAGGACGGAGTACAAGCGCATCTGCATCCGTTACGGTATCGGGATAGTTGCCAATGAGGACGTCAGAGCCATCGATTACAGTTTTCGGCGCGCAGCAAACCTTTTGGTCAGAGAAGTTTGCAAAGACACGCACGCAACAGCTATCCAAGGTACGCTCATAAGCAATGACCTTCTCGCCAGCGCAATCGATGAAGTGAACATTTCCCTTGCTGATAACGGAATGAGTCTTTCGGAGAGTAATAAGCTTTTGATAGAAGGAGAATATCGAGTCGGGATCATCAACTTCTGCGGCAGCATTGATGACGGTGTGGTTGTCGGGAATGCCAATCCACGGCGTACCGGAAGTGAAACCTGCGGTTTTTGAGGCATCCCATTGAACGGGTGTGCGTCCATTATCGCGGGAGCGCTCGGAGATGATGTGGAGCGCTTCTTTGGGGGAGCAGCCCCGCTCCTGAAGAATTTTAAAGTAATTGAGGGATTCCACGTCTCGATACTGTGTGATATCGGTAAATCCTGCGTTGGTCATACCCAGCTCTTCTCCCTGGTAAATATAGGGAGTCCCGCGCAGAAGATGTGCGGTAACGGCAAGCAGCTTGCTGGACATTTCCCAGTAGCGCTCGGTATCGCCAAAGCGAGAATTCGGACGAGGCTGATCGTGATTGGCCCAAAACAGCGCATTCCAGCCACCACCGTCCGTAATCTGTTCTTGCCACGATTTCAGCAGCTCACGAAGCTTGCCGATGTCCGGCTCTTTGAGCGCCCACTTGTCTCCGTTGAGGTAGTCAACCTTGAGGTGATGAAACGAGAAGGTCATGGCAAGCTCATGGTCAGCGGGATTGGAATATCGGATGCAGTTTTCAATTGAGGTGGAGCTCATTTCACCGACGGTCATCAGCCCGTCGATACCACCGCGCTTGACGAGTTCCTGCAGGTATTCGTGGACATGTGGCCCGTCGGTGTAAAAGCGCCTGCCGTCTCCTATGGTGTCGTCCTCAAAGACAGCCGGCTTGGAAATGAGATTAACAACGTCAAAGCGAAAACCATCGACACCTTTGTTGTGCCAGAAACGCACTATGTCGGCAAGCTCGGCTCGGACGTTTGGGTTGTCCCAATTGAGGTCCGCCTGCGTGGTGTCAAAGAGATGGAGGTACCACTTATGAAGTGCGGGAACCCATTCCCATGCACTTCCGCCAAACTTGGACTTCCAGTTTGTTGGCGGCGTATCGGGACTGCCGTCGACAAAGGTATAGTAGGCAAGGTATTGAGGATCGCCGGCAAGTGCCCGTTGGAACCATGGATGCTCGGTTGACGTGTGGTTAAAGACCATATCAAGCATCAGCTTGATGCCGTGCTTTTTTGCCTCGACCGAGAGTTCATCGAAGTCTGCCATGGTGCCAAAGAGAGGCTCGACGTTGCGATAATCTGCAACGTCGTAGCCATTGTCATGTTGGGGTGAAACAAAAAACGGAGTAAGCCACAGATAGTCAACACCGAGTTTTTGCAGGTAGTCAAGACGCTGCGTGATACCGGGGAGGTCCCCGATGCCGTCTCCGTTTGAATCGTTAAAGGAGCGGACATAGATTTGATACACAACCTTGGTGCCGAGAAACTCAGCGCGCGCGCGAGTGTCCTTGGGATTGCTTGTTACTCGTGAAGATTGCCCTGACATATCCGCTCCTCTTACAGGTTTTATTAGGCCGAAAGGGCACCGTTTTTCTCGCCATCAAGCGTGACGACATTGGTATCGATACCTTTATCAATACCTTGGCGTTTGCCGATGGTGAATGTAAGAACAAATGGAACCACTACAGCGATTGCCATGCAAACGGCGAAAATGCCGATAAACTCGGGGCGAATTGAAAGAATTCCGGGGAGTCCACCAACACCAATGGAGAGGGCGTTGACGCCAAAGGCCGTGCAGACCCCTCCTGCAATGGAGCTACCAATCATAGCGCATACGAAGGGGAAACCGTATTTGAGGTTGACACCAAACATGGCGGGTTCGGTAACGCCAAGGTAGCAAGAAATGATGGAAGGAATGTTTACCTGCTGGGCGTTTTCGTCATGCTTCTGGAGGACTGACATGGCGAGAACCGATGAACCCTGAGCAATGTTGGAAAGTGCGATCATGGGCCACAGTGGCGTGCCATAGTTATTGGAACTTGCAATAAGCTGCATGTCAACGGCATTGGACATGTGGTGCAAGCCAGTGATGACAAGGGGGGCATATACGGCGCCAAAGATAAGGCCAAAGAGCCATGCAAACGGGCTCGTGATGCCTGCAAGAACAATGTTTCCGATCCAAGATCCGATGGTCCAGCCAATGGGGCCAAGCACGAAGTGAGCAGCCATAACGGCAAGCAAAAGTGAGCAGAAGGGCACTACGATCATCTGAATGACGGATGGCGTAATCTTCTTGAAGAATCGCTCAAGGTAGTTGAAGGTAATCGCGGCGAGAATAGCAGGGATGACCTGTGCCTGATATCCAATCATACGAACCTGTGCGAAGTCAAAATTCCATGTATGGGTAGCCCAATCGGCGGCGGTTGCTCCTGAAACGGCATACGCATTCATGAGCTGACCGGAAACAAGGGTGAGGCCAAGCACAATGCCGAGCATGGGGGTCCCACCCATTTTCTTTGTGATCGACCAACAAATGCCTACGGGGATGCCGGCATGGAAGACTGCCTCGCCAATAAGCCACAAGAAGTTATATACGCCCGTCCAGAAAACGGAAAGCGAAGCTAGAGTCTGGTTACCTTCAGGTCCAAAGTAGGGCATCTCGCCAAGCACGTTTCGGAAGCCAAGAATAAGGCCGCCGGTAATGATTGCGGGAATCAAAGGAGCAAAGACTTCGGCAATGGCACCCATGGCTCGCTGCAAAATGTTTGTGTTTTGAAGAGCGGCTGATTTGACGTCTTGTTTTGAAGCCTCACTTACGCCGGAAATACCGACAAAGGTGTCGTAAAAGTCAGCGACGTCATTGCCGATAATAACTTGAAACTGGCCGGCTTGCGTGAAACTTCCCTTAACGGATGCAAGCTTTTCAATGGCAGCCACATCCGCTTTTGAAGGATCTTTCAAGGCAAATCGCATGCGCGTCATACAGTGTGAAGCCGCAGCAATGTTGTCTGTGCCGCCAACGAGCTCAAGGAGTTCACGAGCATCATGGTCGAACTTTGCCATCTTTCCTCTTTTCCTCGTGGAACTAACTTATGCAAATAAGTTAGTTCATTGGAGCAATTTCTTTGGCGGAAAATGAAAAATCGACAGTTTCGTATCGCCGAACGGTATAAATTTGCCTATGAACGTCTTATGCAGATGATTTGGATAAGTAGGTGATATGCTGTTTTTGGTGAAAAAATATAAAATAATTGCAACTAAACAGCGATGGAGATATGCATGAAGGCAATTTATGATGAGATTTATAGGAATCTTTTAGGAAAAATAGAGCGAGGAGAATATCCCTATCAGACCTATATTCCATCTGAGGCGAATCTTATAAAAGAATACAGTTGCTCGCACAACACGCTCAGAAAGGCAATTGCACTTTTAACACAGCAAGGAGCATTGCAGCCCGTACATGGCAAAGGGGTACGCGTTATTTACCAAAAGCGCCCGCGAGCTCTTTTTGAGCTGGGAGGTATTGAAACATTTCAAGAGGCATCCGAGCGCAATCAACTCGATACGGAAACACGGGTTCTCAAATTTGAACGTATTGTTGCCGATAAAGACCTCGCACGCTACACCGGATTTGATGAGGGCGATGAGCTTTTGTATGTTGTTCGAGTGAGGGTCGTAGGCGGCAAAGCATCGATTCTTGACTGCAATTACTTTCTAGCAAGTCTTGTACCAGGCTTGACTCCGGATATAGCTCAGTTTTCAATCTATGACTATATCGAGAAGACTCTCAATATGCAGATTGCAACCAGCAAACGAACCGTTACCGTTGAGCGTGTTACCCGAGAAGATCAAGACTATCTTGACCTTGACGGAGCAGATTACCTAGCTGTGGTAACCGGACAAACGTTCAATTTCCAAGGCGCGATGTTTGAGTTTACGCAGTCTAAGCACCGTCCGGATTACTTCTCGTTTTTTACGGTTGCTCGTCGCGAGATATAGTAACGGTGAATCGCGTGCCTACGCCTTCGCGCGAGAGCACGTCGATAGAGCCGTCATGACTGTCAACGATCCACTTTGCAATAGAGAGACCAAGGCCGGACCCGTCGTTGTTTTCCGCACGAGCGTTGTCGGCACGCCAGAACCGCTCAAAAATATGTGAAGCCGCTGCGTCGGATATACCAATGCCTTCGTCTTGTATGGATACACGGACGTACCTCTCGTCATATGAAACGCCAAATGTAATGGACGTTTGGGAGGGAGAATAGCGGGCGGCGTTGTGGACAATGATTCTCAGGCATTGTTTGAGCAGCGCAACGTCGCCAACGACTTGATAGTGGGTTTCGTTCACGGCTGTTGCGTCAAAGCCCAAGACATAACGATGGTCAGGGTCAATCATTTCGGACTCTTCCCACACCTCATAGGCAAGCCGTGCAAAATTTACGTGAGTTGTGGTAAGGGTATTTCTGCCCGCATCGCCCCGCGCAAGGAAGAGCAGCTGTTCCACGAGCTCATGCATGTGCTCACTTTCGGATTTTAATGCGGCGATAGATTCATCAAGGACCGCCTCATCGGTTTTTCCCCAACGATCAAGCATGTCGGCATACCCGCGAATAACCGCAATGGGGGTGCGCAATTCGTGGCTCGCGTCATTCACAAAACGCATCTGTTGCAGCTTTGCCTCCTGCATTTGGCGCAGAAGTTTGTTCAGGGCAACCTCAATGCTGGCAAGATCTTCGTCTCCTGTTTGAATATAGGGCGAATCAACACTTGCGTGGTCAATGGCCTGCTCAAGGCTGTTTATTTTGCTCTGGCTGAGTGTCCCGGAAGTGCCGGGAGCCGCTGCATGAGCAAGCGGATCGGAGCTGCTCAGTTGCTCGGCCTTAAGAGCAAGCGTGTTGAGGGGGAGAAGCGCCCGTCTGACACGCCTGGTATCACTGAAGAAATGGAGAAGATCAATGAGTTCCCACACAAGAACCGCTATATAGAGAGGCCAAAGAGCTATGAAATCGGAGCCAAGGGCAAACGATAGCGTGTCGTGGTAAGAGGTTCGCACCACATAGTGGAGGCTTGAAAGGAACCATCCGGTCTGAGCTCCGTCGAGAGCGATTTCAACGGGAGGAGCCGGGAAAAACCCGTATAAAAACGTTCCTGCGGGGAAGGTTTGGTTGTAGCCATGTATGAGAATGGCTACGACACAGGCTGCGAGAAATATGTTAAACGAGAGGTAATTGAGTAATTTTCGCCACCAAAATCCCCAGCTGATGGAGCGGGCGGTCGATGATTCAGGATGCGTTTTCAAAAAAGAGAACGCCGACGTGTTCCATGAGCGTGCGGAGTACTTCAAATTCTTTGTTTGTGAGTTCAACGGAGTCCTCGTTGACGCAGACTTCTCGGCGATCAACATCAAGCGTGATGCCTCGTATCGTGAAAGTTTGCGTTGAGAGAGCTCTGGGTTCATCAAACCCATCGGGTGAGGCATCGTTTTTTGTTGCGTGATGTTTAAGGGCCACTCGGATGCGGGCGAGAAGTTCCTCAATGGCAAAGGGTTTTGTGAGGTAGTCATCAGCACCCGCATCAAGTCCGGCAACCTTATCCATGACAGAGTCACGTGCGGTGAGCATAATGGTCGGTGTGCTCTTCTCGCGGCGTATGCGTCGCAAGACTTCAAGGCCGTTCAGTTGGGGGAGAAGAATGTCCAGCAAGATAAGGTCGTAATCGCCAGAGAGCGCTTTTTCCACACCGACTCTGCCATCCTGCGCCTTATCGACCTCATAGCCTTCGTGCACAAGCTCGAGTTCTATAAAACGCGCTATTTTATCCTCGTCCTCAATAATAAGAATCTTGACCATGCATGCTCCGCGTAAAGTGTTGATTATTTGCCTTTGGTGACGTCGTGTTTAATGGTCTCGGCGGCGTTTGCTACCGTATCCATGGCTTCGTTCACATCAACGGTTACCGGGTGAGCTCCCTTGATGTGGTAGCGTAGATCAAAGAAGAGTCCAATGATAAGAAGCCAAATTGTGGCACCCCATAAAAAGAGACCGGCAATGGGGACAAGAATTGGCATACTCATAAACTGTTCGTCATAGCGCATGACAATGAACTTGGTCTCAATTCCTTTGTGGAGCAGCTTCTTGCAATTGTCCCATAGTGAGTCCATATGCTGAGAGAAATCGGATTTCTTGCTTGATTCTTGATAGGCCGTTTGTGCCGCTTCCATTTCAGATGAAATGCCCGACTGAGTCTGAGCCTCGGTCGTATAATTTGTCGCCTGCTTAGCGGTTTTTCCCTGCTTCTCAAGCCAAATAATGGCGTCAAGCGTGTCGTCACTGCACGCATCAAGTGCAGCTTTTGCATCTTCGTAACTTACACCGCACTTCTCGCGGATGAGTTCGACTTTTTCAAGTTTCTCCATGATTGTTGCCTCCTTGGCAATTTGAAGACGCCGTTCGCCTTCGTTGCCTCTCATGGTCTTCTTATAAGATTAACCGATTCTTGCGATTTGATTAAGTTTTAGGAAATGGAAGGATTGTCTATGAGTTACTTGGTGTTTCGGAGGGGTTGTCTGTCACCTCGGGTGAGATGTCTGCCATTTCGAATGAATTACCTGCTACCTCGGCAAAGATTGCTCCACCGATGATACAGCATGCTCCGGCAATCTTAAGAGGCCCCAGCTGTTCTCCCAAGAGAATCGCAGAAAAGATTACGGCAGAAAGAGGCTCGAGGTACCCAAAGACAGCAACGCGCTGTACCGGAATCTTGGTAAGTTGCGGAAAATAAAGACCTCCTCCAACACCGGTATTAAAGAGGCCGAGCAGTACCAGTGCTCCCCAGTTGACGGATGAGCCGTCAGGAGGCAGCTCAATACCGTGTAAAACCAGCGTAAGAAGGCCGACGAAAAGAGCACCTATGCCCAGCTGTATGGTTGTGCTTTCAATTCCTTTAATGTCGGGGGCATATCTGTTTGAGATAATCATGGCAGCATACAGTACGGCTGCAATCGCGCCAAACGAAAGACCGGCCAAAGAGAGCTTCTCGCCAACACCGTAGCCAACGATAAGTCCCATTCCGACCATGACGACAACCAGTCCGCTGACTTTTTGCCACGTAAGACGTTCATGAAAGAGGATGGGCGAAAGTGCCATTACGATGATGGGACCGCAATAGTACTCAAGCGTTGCGACGCCAACCCCCACTTGTCGGTATGCCTCAAATAACAATGACCACTGCAAACCGAGCGCCAGTCCGGAAAAGATCAGGTATTTGATTTGACTGACATGGTCTGTGCAAGACGGTTTCGAGTGCGTTATTAGAAGAAGAACGCCGAGAAAAAGGGCTCCCAGCATCATGCGGAAAAAGACAATTTGATAGCTGGGAAGGTTGATGTAACTGGCAACAATTCCATTTGACCCGCAAATAAGAAGCGCTACAAGGTACATAGCGGTTGGGCCGAGGGTGCTATTTGTGGGGCGCGTTGTGAGCGCCGTGCACCTGTGCGTGAACATACTCATAGAGCTTTAGTATCCTGAGATGCATGCAAAGATGTGTCTTGCTCTTTGGGCGAATCAGTCCTCTGATTGGGCACGCGATCGTAAAATACAACGCGGTAGAAAAGCTCGGAAATTTCGCGCTGGTCGTGTGTTTGTCCCAGTATCCACATTGTTTTGGCGACAAGAGCTTCGGTGCTCATGTCATCACCCGCAAGAATGCCGTCTTTGTGAGCATAGGTGCTTCCAACCTGATACACGCCAAGATCGAGGCCTTCTTCGGGTACCTGTGTGGTAACTACGATGATGCGCCCGGATGAAATCCAATCGTTGATGGCTTTTTCGTATTCACCGTCGTGATCGGGAATGCCTCCGATGCCAAATGTTTCCAGCACGATTGCGTCGTAATCACGCTTGAGCAGATAAAATATGCTTGGATTGAGCTCTGGTGTGAGCTTGAGTACGATAACTCGTTCGTTGAGTTTGGTATAGGTTTGCAAGCTGGTATGTGTGCGAGAGTCGTGAGGGCCTGCCTTCTCGTCAAGACAGATAACTCCTGCATCAGCTCCAGTATAACTGCGGATAATTCGATTACCGCGAATATGAGCCAAAGCGGGAAAGTTCATGCTGGTAAATGCATTGAAGCTAAGGGTGCGCTGCTTATGTGCGCGTGTCCCCGCAATGACTTCATTGCCAAAGACTACGACAACTCCGCAGCTCTTCTCGTCAATGGCGTAAAGTACCGAATGGTAGAGGTTAAGTTTTGCATCGGTAAACGGATTTGCCATGGGTTGCTGGGAACCGGTCAGCACGATTGGCTTGGGGCTATTCTGAATAAGATACGACAGAGCGGCTGCGGTGTATGCCATGGTGTCGGTGCCGTGCAGGATAACAAAGCCGTCGTAGTTGTCGTAATTTTCGATGATGTCACGGCACAGGTGTATCCAATCGCGAGGACGCATGTTGGTACTGTCGATATTCATGGGTTGGATAAAGTCAAACGCACAGAGTTCATTGATGAGAGGAACGTTTGCGACCAAATCTTCTCCCGATATATTAGGAGTAAGGCCTGCTGCGGTGGAGACGGAAGCAATGGTCCCCCCGGTGGCAATGATTAAAAGTTTTTTCACAACCGCACGACCTCCAGATATTTCGCGGATACCCGCCAGCCGAACTATTGTAATCGCCTTCGGAGCGGAATGGCTCGAAAACTAAGATCTGTAACAGCTTTGTATTTTTTAGCGAGAAGAACGCAAGAATTGCAGTATATTCATACCTGTTTGAAACAATGCATACGGCAGGTGTCTGTGTGCGGAGGAGAATGACACGGGTAAATGGCACAGAAGAATTTATTTGGACGTCAACGACGTACAACGCAGGTCCCACCTACTATATCTCGCGACGGTTCTACGGCATCTCGGGATGAGCGTTCGACATCTCCGCGTCGTGTACAAGGCCGTCACGCTGCTCATTATATGCGCCCACAAAATGAACGGCGCACCGATCCGGTACGTCATGCACGTGCAGATGTTGCTCGAGCACAAGGTCACCCGGCTACCCGATACGGTACGCATTACGGAACTCTAAACCCTCGCGATGAAGTTCAGGCGGCATATGCAAACAGACGCCGCCGTTCTTCTCGCATGAAAACAGGGCGGGTGGCGATTGCCGTTGTTATTGCACTCATTTTATTGTGGTTGGTGGTTACGCTCGTGAGCTCATGTGTACAGAGCGGTGCCACAAAGGATGTGACATCGTCTGACGCACAAACGACCGTAATGGGAACCGTGTCTACGTCTACCAATTAAAAGCTTGTCAAGAGCGCGGGGCGCAAAGCTCCAATCAATGTCGCACTGAGAGGTCAAGGGTCAGATGTTTGCGCACTAAATGCTTACGAGGCACTCTTTGGCACATCCGACAGGTCAAGGTTGAGATCTACCGAGCCAGAAATACCGGCCACGGTACCTTTTGGTGTGTATTGCCACATGACAAAGGAAATTGAACCGTCGGGCTTTCCATCATATTGTGCCAGCCAAATACGCCCCGTGAGGGTAGAGAGGTCATATTTGCTGAGGTCATAGCTGTTGCCGTATATGATTGCTCGGTACCCATTCTTCTGTATTTCATCGCAAAATGCATTGGCTATGGCAGTTGCTTCTTCACGGGTAAGCGCATCGGCCCGACCGCCTCCTTCCGGCGACGGTTCCATATCGAAGGCTATCGGATAATCAAGTGATGCTCCATCGAGCTGCTTGAGCACGAACCGCGCTTCTTCTCTGGCCTCTTCCTCGGTGATTGCCTGTGAGAAAAAGTACACGCCGACATCAATTCCCGCATTTTTTGCACCGGAAAGGTTTTGGGTAAAGAAGTCGTCAACATGTAAGGTTCCCTCTGAAGACCCTCGGTAGCCAAGACGAATATAGGCAAACGATATGCCGTCTTGTGCAACGGAGCTCCAGTTAATCTGTTGCTGGTGAGAAGAGACATCGATACCGGTGCGAGAGATTGTCTGTCCGTTTTGTACATAGCTCAAACGACCCGACTCATCGGTTTTAAGATTGCTCCAGTCGTAAGGTGAGGGCACCTTTTGCTGAGAAGAAAACGGAGAGAGAAGAAAGAGGTTGTACACGCAGGAGCCGATAAGTGCTACGACAAAGATGCTGCATACCAAAAAGATTCCAAAGCCAAGGGTCTTCCCTTTGGAAGAGAGCCTTTGGAGTCGATGCGTGCGGCGCACGTTTTGGCCGCCTTTGTGTGGTTTTTTGTTTTTGCTGCGTGAACTGTTCGGCATTATGCGCTGCGCCTTACGTGTCGTTTACTGGTGATAAAACGAACCCTGTTCAAAGAGGGGCTCACAGCATACGTTAATGCCCAGCTTTCGGAACACCTCTTCATCGGCGGCGGGAATGATGGAAGAGAAGTATACGTCACATCCCTTGAGGAAATCCGCAGAAGCTATGGCATCTTTTGCGAGACTGTTGGAAATGGAGCTGATGGAAAGGGCGATAAGCATTTCTCCTGCCGTCAGGGCATGCTGCTTTTCTCGCAATGTTTTTGACTTTAAGCTGCAGATGGGTTCAAGAGCTTCATCCGATACGATGTACGCTTTTTTATCAACGTGTGCACTGTACTTAAGCGCTTTCAGCAGCACCGAAGCGCTTGCGTCGAGCAGCTCCGAAGCCTTTCCGGTAATAACTGTGCCGTCGGGTGCAACCAAGGCACCGGCCTGTTTTCCGGTGACTTCGGCCTTAATAAGCGCGCTGGCATGTGCTGGCGAGAAGTTCTGGTCTACTCCCACTTCTTTCATGAGGAGACTGATCTTATCGAGCTCGCGCTCACCCATGCCGGTTCTCTCAAGGCGTTCCGCCGTCTTGAACCAGCGGCGAACGATTTCGGCACGGCTTGCATTTTGACACGCTTCGTCGTCGATGATGCAGTTGCCGACCATGTTGACGCCCATATCGGTGGGCGACTGATACGGGCTTGTACCGGCAATCTTCTCCATAATGGCCTTGAGAACGGGGAAGGCTTCCACGTCTCGGTTGTAGTTAACCGTGACGGTATTGTGCGCTTCAAGATGATAAGGATCGATGACGTTATTGTCGTCAAGATCGGCGGTTGCGGCCTCATAGGCAACGTTAACCGGATGTTTAAGTGGGAGGTTCCATACCGGAAACGTCTCAAACTTTGCATAGCCAGCCTTTATGCCGCGGGTGTTTTCGTTGTAAAGCTGAGAGAGGCATACGGCCAGTTTGCCCGAACCCGGACCGGGAGCGGTGACTACTACCAAAGGATGAGAAGTTTTTACATACTCGTTTTTCCCGTAGCCTTCTTCGGAAACAATGAGATCCACATTTGATGGATATCCCAAAATGGGATAATGACGATATACGTGGATTCCCATGTTTTCGAGACGTGTCTGATACGCCTCTGCCTTTGGTTGTCCCGAGAATCGGGTGATGACTACGCCGCCAATGGCCAAGTCACGGCCACGGAAAATGTCCATCAGACGTAAGACGTCATCGGCATACGTAATACCGATATCGCTGCGACGTTTTCCAGATTCAATGTCGGCGGCACTGATGGCAAAGATAACCTCGGCTTCTTCTGAGAGCTGCTGCAGCATTCGAGCCTTTGAGTCGGGCTCAAATCCGGGGAGCACCCGGGAAGCATGATTATCATCAAGAAGCTTGCCGCCAAACTCAAGGTACAACTTTCCGCCAAATTCGCTGATGCGCTGACGGATTCTATCTGCTTGCATGCTGATGTACATAGTATTGTCAAATCCGATACGCATAAAATCCTCCCTTGAGCTCTTTGCTGGTGAGATTGTATCATCGTGGGCGGACAACAATGAGATGATGCTCAAACACAAGGCAAGAAGCCTCAGAAGTCTTGAAGGGATTTGTATGAAAACAACACCACAACAACCCGGCTCTTCTCGCGTGAAAATCGTCATCAAGAGTGTAGGTACGGCTTTTGGATACGGTATGCTTGCAGCTCTTGGTTTGGGTCTTTTTGTTTTTCTTTTTGGAACGCTAACTTCGGGCGGCAATATTGAGGTTGGGTCGGATTGGACCCGCCGCGTGTTGTATGTGGTTTCCTCTCTTGCAATTATTGCCGCCGGTGCAGGCATGTTGTTTTCAGGCAGAGAGTATGCCGAAAAGCAGCGAGGATTTACAAAAGATATCGCGGCACTTGAAACGCACATCACAGACGACGGGAAGATTGATTCAAGAATTAAAGACCTTGCGCCTGCGGGTATCCAATGGGCAACGGCGATTCTTGTGGCTGCGGCAGGTTCCTTTTTTGTTGCCGCACTCTACGATGAAATTATGGGCAGATTCTTTCTTTTATAGGGAGCAGCTAGTAAAGCGGGAGTTCTCCTGTTAAAGGATCAATTTTCTCTGCCGGCAAAGGCTCAAAGGCAAGACAGGTAAACGTAGGCTCTCCATGGAATTCGGTGAAGCCTGCGTCGCGGATGAGTGCTACGGCAAAACCGAGTTCTCTTCCGCGTTCATATAAATCGAGAAGCGCTTCTTCCGAGTCAACATATACGCATACCTTTGCAACGCCCGCATCAAACCAATCGGAGAGCGGCGTTGCGTCTTGCCGGTCATGGTCAAGGTAAACCCAGCTTTCGGCTGCATTGAGACGTACTTGCGAGAGACGGTTTTCTCGAACGAGCGCCATAAGTGTTGCCTCTACGCAAGCATGACCGGCTTGAGCGGCAATTTTTCCTTTGCGCATTTTTAGATCGCGGCGCATGACAATCATTTGTTTTGCTTTATAGCTTGGCATAGAGACCTTTCAGTGAATGTATTCCTCCATGAGTGTAGCGGAATATGTGGAAATTTGAATTTGACGGATATTTGACCAAGATTGTTCGGGCGACAAAAAGTTTTCAACAACGCTGCCGTGCCCTCGGGAAAGTCTTATGAGCCGCTGGTATTACCGGCGTATTTATGGCGAGAAACTCTCGTCTATCTCCAAATAGTACGAGCCACATTTTGGTACGTTGTATTTCGGAGACGTGGAGGTTGGGCCGTAGGGACGGTGGTGGGCGTATGGGTGATTTTTTGACTCGACCATCACCATGGGTATGTATCGGCGTGCTCATGGTGATGGGTATTGCAACCGTGTGCGATATCAAAACGAGGACGATTCCCCATGAGGTTCCCCTTCTTTTAGGGGCGCTTTGGGTAATTGATGTATGCAGCGCAGCGGCAACACCTACAAAAGGATGGGAAATGAGCGCTGGCGGCTCTCTGATGCGTTCTGCGTGCATGCTCATGGCACTTTTAGCCACATCAAAGTTTTTCATCCTTATTACTAAGCAGGCAGGTATCGGTGGTGGTGACATAAAGATGCTGTCTTCTTTGGCGCTGATTTTAGGTTTTGAAGATCTTTGTGTAGTTATTTTTTCCGCATGTGCGCTAAGTGTTATGTTCTTTTTTCTTGCTTCTTTTGTGAATACCATACGCAAAAGAGAAGGTGACAAAAAACAAATAATGAGCAGTTTAGAGGACATAAGAAAGATTACGTTTCCTTTTGCTCCCTTTGTTTCGTTGGGAGTGGTAATATGCTTTGCGGTGAGCTACTATTTGTAGGTGTTATATTATTTTCAACAAATTTCCGATTCTCGTATATATAAAAAGTTTTTTCTGCTAACAATAGTGATACGTTGAGAAAGAGATAGGTACCCCCAACGCCTGTTTCTGTAGCCGATCTTGGTTGATATCAAGTACGGTATCTCGGTTTTCGAGGCAACGTAGCCATAGGATGAACCGACATTTTGTGGTCGCTCACTCGTCACAGTTTCATCCTATGGCGGTTTCTTTTATGTGATTTACCTTTTCACCTTCTGTATCTTTTGGTGGAAAGGTATGTGTTTATACAGTATGCATCCGCACGTTATATCGCTTTTTGAACAGCTTGATGCCATCCGTCAAGAAGTTTCTGCATATCATTTTCGGAGGCTTTTCTTACAAAAAGGTCATCGGTTTGACGGAGTGCTTTGAGCTCTTCTGTTCCACTCCAATAACCGGTGGAGAGTCCCGCGAGATACGCAGCTCCCAATGCCGTGGTTTCCGTATTTTGCGGGCGTTTAAGCGTGCACCCCAAAACATCCGCCTGGAACTGCATCAAAAAATTATTTCTCGCGGCACCTCCATCTACGTTGAGTACGCTAAGTTCCTGCCCACAATCAGAACTCATTGCGTCTGCGAGGTCTTTAATCTGGTATGCAAGTGCTTCAAGTGCGGCTCGAACAATGTGTGCCCGCGTGGTTCCTCTGGTGATTCCCGTGATTGTTCCGCGCGCGTCAGGTTGCCACCATGGTGCTCCCAGACCGGTGAATGCGGGAACAATATAGACGCCTCCGGTGTGAGGAACACTTTTTGCAAGGTATGAGGTCTCTTCGGCCGTTTGTATGAGACCCAACTCGTCGCGAAGCCATTGAATAAGGGCGCCGGCAACAAAGACCGATCCCTCAAGAGCGTATTCGGTTTGTTTTTGCGTAGGCGGAGATGCCACAATGGTGGTTACCAGGTTATTTTTGCTGAGGTGAGCGGAAGTGCCGGTATGCAGAAGCATAAAACACCCCGTTCCATACGTATTCTTTGCCTGCCCCGGCTCAAAACAGCATTGTCCAAAGAGTGCTGCCTGCTGATCTCCGGCAACCCCTGTAAGAGGAATACCCGCCGGAAGTCCTGGATAGCTTGTCTCTCCAAAAAAACTTGACGACGCGCGCACTTCGGGGAGCATTGATTCAGGAATATCAAAGAGCGATAGGAGGTCTTTATCCCAGCACCCTTCATGGATGTTATAGAGCATGGTCCGACTTGCATTGGTGGTGTCAGTTGCGTGCACAAGTCCACCGGTAAGTATCCATATAAGCCATGTATCAACGGTCCCAAAAAGGAGCTCTCCCGCTTCAGCGCGCTCGCGAGCTCCTGCAACGTTATCCAAAATCCAGCGGATCTTGCTGGCAGAGAAGTATGCGTCTGCAAGAAGACCACACTTCTCGCGAATCATAGATTGCACGCGAGAAGAACCGCAGAGTTGCTCTACAAGTTCGGAAGTTCGGCGACACTGCCACACGATAGCATTGCAAACGGGAGCGCCGGTTGTAGGATCCCAGACCAGAGTTGTTTCTCGCTGATTATCGATGCCTATTGAATCAATGCTTTGGGCATCGAGTCCGTGTTTGGTGATAAGTTCGGTGAGGGCTCCGATTTGGGAAAATAAAATGTCCTGAGGATTGTGCTCAACCCATCCGGGATGCGGATATATTTGCTGAAATGGGCGCTGTACAAAGTCGACCACACGGCCCTCGTGGTTGATAAGCACTGCCCTGGAAGAGGTAGTTCCTTGGTCAAGAGCAATAACGAATTTATCGCGCTGTTCAATTGTTGCCATGGTGTTCTCCTAGCCACTTCAAAATGTCGGAATATACCAAAGAACGATTGTCCTCACAAAGAATTTCATGGCGCATGTGCGGATATAAAATAGTGGTGACATCCGAGACGCCGGCATTTTTAGTAAGTTGTGCCGCTTTGTACACGCCTTTTCCGGAGGCTCCAACAGGGTCGTCCTCACCGGCAATAAAAAGAAACGGCAGAGAAGGCGGGATGTGAGAAGCCGCGGCCGGTGAGCAAGCCTCTTGAGTTAGTTTTGAAAGTGCGGCGTACCCTCCGACGGAGAACATAAAACCACAGAGAGGGTCGGCATTATATGCGCGTACGTTGTCATTGTTATAGGATAGCCACTCATACCCGGTAGGACCGGGGACTGCTTTGGAATAGGCACCAACCCCGAGACCATCGATAAAGGACGAGGCATAGGCAATGCCCTTTGTTTTGCAGAGATGATAGGAAAGGAGAAAGCCAATGCGAGAAAGAAGGGGAGAAACACTTCCGGTCCCACACACAATGACGCCAGAAAGACTTGCGCCGTATCTCCCCGCGTACGCACGGGCGATAAAGCTGCCCATGGAATGGCCAAAAAAGTAGTACGGGAGAGAAGGGTCATAGTGCTGGCACATATGCTGATGAAGGGTGTGTGCGTCTTCAATGAGTACATGCGCACCGTGCAGGGGATCGAGAACACCGCGGGTATCCGGAGTGCTTGAGCGACCGTGGCCAATGTGATCGTTTCCCGCCACGATATACCCTGCACCGCAAAGAGCTCGGGCAAAATCGTCGTAGCGAAGAATATGCTCGGACATGCCATGGTTTATCTGGACGATTCCGCGCGTGCATACGGTAGAAGAAGGTTTCCAAATGCTTGCAACCACTGTTGAGCTGCCGTCTGTTGACGGATATGAAAGTGTTTCTTGTATAAGGTTCTCGCTCATACAGACTCCTTTGATAGATGTATTCATTAATATCATGCTTGGGGAGCGGCGTCGTGTTTTAATAGGTTGAGCGGCTGTTCTTTTCCGTAGAAGGTAGGAGTATCGGCTCTGTATAGAAGTATTGGCTCTGTATTGTTGACTATAGAGCGTTGGCCTATAGCATTGGCCACAGAGTATTGATCTTGTCGCGTTGTCCGTATAGCATTTGCCTTATATCAGCATAACGAGGAAAGACAGCGTTATGTTATTCAATATCGTGTGTATTGTATGTAGAAAATACCTCTTTTAACTGCAAACATAACAACGTACATTGCAATAATTTTTTGTAGTATCATTAGTGGTGATGATAGGGGGATGTCATCAGGTTTTGCAGATGGGGGACAGAGATGAGCAGAATAGGAGTTGAGGCAAGAGCCGAGCTTGGTTTAGGAAGAACGGTTGCACGACTGCTTCATGAGTCCGGCAAACGTCAAGTGGATCTTTGTGAGTTTTCCCACTGGTCGCGCGCGTATGTTTCCTATATATGCACGGAGCGACGTAAATGGCCATCTTTTGACAAGGCAAAGATTATTGCCGATTTCTTTGGCATGACAATGGATCAGCTGTGGGCAGAGCATCTGTTTGACATGCAGGAGTCCGGAGTAGAACTAAGTGATGACGACAAAATTGCATTAGAGCAATATCGCATCCCTTTTCGGTTTGTTGAGGCAGCTGCTCCGGTAGATGAGGCCTTTGCGTCTGCGTCACTAGAACCTTCTGTGTATAAGACGCCTTATCCTGAACATATAGGATTTAAATAAAGATAGGCTTCTTGTAGATATAAAGTGGCATACTTGACTGGCAATAATTGAGGATGTTGTTGGTTTAAAGGAGAACGCAATGGGCGGGCTTCATTGCTCTGACTGTGAATTTTGTTCTTTTTGTTTTAATGATACGGTGGGAATGTACCAGGCAGCTTGTGCGCGCGGGTATACCCTTGCCGATCCCCATATACACCATGATATAGAACAGCATTTTGCAAAATCCGTCGATGCGTTTGTCCCTCTAGTTGACCCCTTTGGCGGTGAATATCTCCGTAAATCTAATGTTTGTGATGAGTTTGTCCGAAAGGCGAGGTAGCAGTATCCGTTATTGCCCCATGTTGCTAGGTACTTCCTTGTGTTTCTTGAGTGGTGTACAGGAAGAATGCTCTTCTCGCCACCGACTGAGAGTGCTGGTAGCCAAGGTTCGGCAAGCCGATGTTGTTGCCAATCGCGATTGCCGCCAATCGAATCCACCAGTAAACGAGATTGTGGCAAGGAAAATCCACCACTAAACGAAGTTCTTCTCGCAATTGGATCAAACTCGTAGTTTAGTGGTGTTTTTAGAAGTAAAACGTGTGTTTAGTGGTGGTTTTTCGTCAATTTGAGCGTTTAGTGGTGGATCAAATCACCACTAAACAGTGCTTTTGGTACGTTTTTTGAAATCTTCGTGTTTAGTGGTGATTTTAGGAGACGGACGGTCGTGAAAACCACAAGTAAACGTTGCATGCGAACATTCAAGATAAGTGCTCGCGTGCGACAAACACTAGCGTACGGAAACACTGTCTGCATATGGACATTGACACATCTGCACCGACATATATACCGACATCTGTACGACATCTGGACGACAAAATATGCACGTACGAGGCCTGAAAAAACTCGTTTTCATGTAGACATTTGTTAACACATTTTGACAGAAAATGCATAAAACTATAAAATAAAAACATTAGTTTACGTTATGTTTTTTAAGTGTGAAACGCGTGAAATAGTTCATTTCTTGTTATAAAACTCTAAAAATTAGGTACTATCTTCTTATTGGGGGATTAGTCATTTTTATGACTGCTTTTGAAGGAGACGACAAAATGTCGAGGCGGCCACAGGTAGATAGTCATGACACACGTCGCAAGCTTATTGCTTCTGCTGAGGAGGAGTTTGCCCAGCAAGGTTATGAGAAGGCTTCTTTAAGAAGAATTTGTTCACGGATTGGTGTTACAACCGGTGCGCTGTATTTCTTTTTTAACAATAAAGAGGATCTCTTCAAAAATGTGATACAGCCCGTTACTGACCAAGCCATCCAAATACTGAAGGAATATCAAAGTCGCATACAATCAGAGGGCGTGCGAGAAGAATCGGATTCTCCTATGGGGGATGCCGAAACGCTTGGAGCGTTCTTTGATCTTATGTATGCACATCGATACGTAGTAACGATTATCATCAATAACCAAAATAGTCCGTTTGTAGCAAAGTTCTTTGAATCGTTTAAAAGCGTAATTGCCGCAACAATTCAAACAATTCTCTATCCTGGGGCTACATATATTGAGCCGTATGACTCCTTCATTATTGAATGGCTTGCCCAGACAGAGATGACTACAATTATTGATATATTGCGCAACGATAAGACGCGACAAGAGGCCGATGGTCACGTAACATCGGCGCTGGTCTTTACGCAAGGCGGTCTCAAGGCTCTGGCAAACGGTCAGTTCTAGAAGTTCCTTGTGGTCATCCTTTCATGTTTGATATCATATGAGAACAATTAAAAGAGACTCTTGAGAGGGTCACCTATAAAGGAGCTGATATGAAGCTGAAGCGTCTTGGTATTTGTATTCTTACAGCAACTCTCGCTTTTGTTCTTGTAGGATGCAGCGGTCTTTCTGGTTCAAAACATCCCGCTGGGCTTGTTGGTACCTATGAACTTGATAGCATGGATATTAAAAACGGAGACAAAACCCAGTCAATTACGAAAGAGCAGTATGAGCAGGTTTCAAAAGCTGGTAATTTCCATATTACCTTGGAGCTCTCAGAGGATGGCACCGCTATTTTGAACAGCTTAGAATCAAGTGGGCAGCCAGAGAAGCTTAATCTCAAATGGGAGTCAAGCGATGGTAAATCCATAACGTTCAGCGAGGATTCTTCCAAAGAGAAGGTTACTGCCTCGGTTGATGACAAGCAGATTACCCTCGAGCAGTCCAGCGACAAAGCTTCGGTGAAGATGGTCTTTTCAAAGGTAAGCGATAAGCCCGGATATTACAGCGACTCTTCAAAGAAGTAGTTTCTAGAACAGATACAATAGAAGGGCGAGAAGTGTTTCTCGCCCTTTTTTATCACAGGCGCCGTCCTCAACGATAGGAGCATTATGAAACTTCAGAAATTTGGCACCGCACTTGTTGTTGTTGCATTAATAGGCATACTTTCAGGTTGCGATCTTTTTGCCCCAAAGATTGTCGATGACAATGCTGCAAATACGCCGGATTCATCTTCGACTCAAACTACGACAGACTCAAAGAATGAGCAGAAAAAAGAAGAGACCAAGACAGATGACTACGCCACACAGCTTGCCGGTACGTATGAGCTGGAGAGCGAAGTTTTGACCGATGAAGATGGTACTCAAGAGATTACGCAAGACATGTATCAGCAGATGGTTAATGGGACTGGTCTGCGCTTTACTCTTGAGCTTTCAGAGGACGGTACGGGTACGATAACGGCACCCAATTTCCAGAGCAAGAAGAGCGATAAGCTTTCCTTTAACTGGAAGACCACTGATGGAAAATCCCTTGTCATTTCTGCTGGCGCCAGCGATGAGGGCCTTGAAGGTACCGTAGGTGAAGATGGAAAAATTACAATTAAGATAGAAGATGACGATGAGTCTATGACAATGGTATTTGCCAAGGTCAGCGATCAGCCCGGGTATTACAGCGATTCGTCCAAGAACTAGAATAGGTAGAGGTAGAGGTAGCCATGGATGCGCTTCACCAAGAACTTTCACGAGACATTATCATTCTTGAGCCTGTCTTTCATGAGAAGATTTGGGGAGGTCGGCGCCTTGCAGAGGACTTTGGCTACGACATTCCTGAAGGAAAAATAGGAGAGTGCTGGGCAATCAGCGCTCACCCCCATGGCGATTGCGTTGTTGCTTCCGGTGCGTTTGTTGGCGAGAAATTCAGTCACCTGTGGGATGCGCATCATGAGCTCTTCGGTGACTCCAAGGGGGATCGCTTTCCACTGCTCATTAAAATCCTAGACGCGCATGATGATTTATCGGTGCAGGTGCATCCCGACGATGCGTACGCAGCTGAACATGAGCATGGTTCGCTTGGCAAACGTGAGTGCTGGTATGTTCTTGATGCGGAGCCTCACACGGATATCATCATTGGGCAGCGTGCTCACAATCGTCAAGAGCTTGCTCAGATGATTGATGAGGGACGTTGGGATGACATGCTTAATCTCACCCCTATTCATAAAGGCGATTTTTTCCGTATTGATCCTGGTACGATTCATGCGATTAAGGGCGGAACTCTGATCTTAGAAACACAGCAGAGCTCAGATGTGACCTATCGCGTGTATGACTATGATCGTGTTGGAGCCGATGGCAAGCCTCGGGAGCTTCATATCCAGCAAAGTCTTGATGTTGTAAATTACGATCTTGTACCGCCCGTTTCCGGAAGGGTTACTGCTCCTGAGGTCGATGGCGTAACGGAACTCATGGCGTGTGACAATTTTGTCGTTAAGAAGATTGTTGTTTGCGGGGAAAAGGTGGTCGCGCAGCCCTACCCATTTTTATGTGTCAGCGTTATTGAAGGTACGGGAAGCGTCCAAGTTGAGAGCAATGTGGCACAATCCCACAGTCTTCATAAGGGGAGCCACTTTATTGCACCCGCTCGGTCGGGAGATTTGACATTCTCAGGCAATATGACGCTCATTGTTTCTCATCTTCCTCACATGCAGAGTTAGCTGCAAGAGTTTGTGGCAAGCATATGCGTGAGATAAAGGGGCCAAGCGTACAGCTTGACCCCTTACTTTTTGATGACGTGTATGTTTGCAGTAGGTTAGACAGTATGGGCAGTGCTTTTGATTTCGCCCGTGCAGTGAGGGCAACGTGTGGCTCCCGCTTTAACCTCTTCAAGGCAGTGTGGGCAAACCTGGGTGGGAGAGTCTGTGGATTCTTTTTTGCCCTTCATGAACTTGTTGATAGCCTTTACCAGCAAAAAGACGATGACGGCAATAATCAAAAAGTTAATGATTGCAGAGATAAATGAGCCAAAGTCGATACCATGTTCAGTGCCTGCAACGGGGATGGAAAGGCCTGATACTTCTGTACCTCCACCGCTTATGAGTTTAATGAAAGGATTAACGATGTCGTTTACCAGTGAATTAACGATTGCCATAAAGGCACCGCCAATGATGACACCAATGGCCATATCCATAACGTTGCCGCGTGCAATAAAGTCTTTAAATTCAGCGAATAACTTTTTCATGTAACAAAATCTCCTTCAATATTTGATGTACTTCAAACCTGTATTGGCAGACGCTTAATAGAACATAAAACCGTCTATCGTGTCAATCCATAAATTCGCGAGAATTTCTCAACAAGGTAGCTGGTGAAATATCCCACATCAAAAGGCTCTCCAGTGGCTGAGGCAATAAGCTCGCCTGAGTCCTTTGCGCGACCCCACTTCCAAATTCTCTGACCGAGCCACTCACGAATGGGTGCAAGGTCTCCCGAGGAACAAACCCCATCAAAGTCCATACCATCTTCAATCATGGCGTGCTTAAACTGAGCACCAAAAGCGCTTCCTAAAGCATAGGTGGGGAAGTAACCAAACTCACCCCAGCTCCAGTGGACATCCTGAAGTGCGCCGTGGGTGTTATCGGGTACCGTAACGCCAAGATAGTGATGGTACTTCTCGGCCCAAAGTTTTGGAACATCGGCTGCCTTTACTTCTCCCGCAAGAAGTGCCTGCTCAATTTCATAGCGGACAAGAATATGAAGCGGATAGGTGAGCTCGTCGGCTTCCGTACGGATAAGACTTGGCTGTACCTTGTTGGCTGCCGAGAAGAGCTGGAACGCGGTAACGCGTGTGAGCTGACCGGGGAAATGCTTGCGCATGAGCTGAATGAGCGGCTCGGCAAATGCTTCAGAGTGCCCGACGTAGTTTTCAAAGAAACGCGACTGGGACTCGTGCATGCCCATTGAAGTGCCGCCTTTAAGGGACGTAAAGCGATAATCCCAATTAACTCCCTGCTCATAGAGGGCATGACCGTTTTCATGAAGCATGGAATATACATTGGAGAGAAGATCGTCCTCATAGACGTGTGAGGCGACCATAACAAAGCCAATGCCAGGTCCTGCGGTATAGGGGTGCTCCGTCTTGCCGAGCCAGAAAGCGTCCCGGTCAACGCCTTGCATCGCTACGATGTCTTTTGCAAGGTTCCACTGGCGATCCACATCAAAAGATCCCTCAAGAGGCTTTGTGCTGGGCTGGTGCTTTGAGGCAGCGCAGTCGGCCACGAGAGGAACTATAGTGTCCTTAATCTTGGTAAAGAATGAATCATAAAAGGCCCGGTTGCTTCCGTGTTCAAAATCATTGAGGAGTACGTCGTACGGGTCTTTTTCGGCATCACGATACTGTGCAATATCAATCTGACCTGCAACAAGTTTGTCGAGATAGGGAGCAAAGAGATCCCAATCATCTGCATTCTTTGCTTTCTCCCACACGTCGTTTGCTTCGGTGGCAAGGCGTACAAAGTTGCTCTGTACCTCGGGAGGTACATCCACCAGTTGCGCCCGGTCGCGACGAAGAATCTTTACCTGTGCGCGATGCGTCTCGTCAAGTACGGCGCGATTCTCATGAAGACGGTCGAGCAGAGCTCCCACTTGAGGGTCAACAAGTAAGGCTTGCATTTGCTCACCAAGGATGGCAAGGGCTTCTCCGCGTTCCTCGGTAGCTTTTGCGGGGTCAAGGCAGGGTCCAAACGAGCTCAGTTCTTCGGCGCTGTAACGGAGCGCAAAGATTTTTTTCTCAAGTGCGTCAAGCTCTGCTATATCCTGACGTGGATTAGAGAGTGCTGCATTAAGGGTGGTTTTGCTCTTCTCGCTGTCCATAATTCCTCCTAAAGTGTATGTCCGTACCCATGACACAGGTATACGTTTTTAATTCATTCATGCATTTTACGCGACGGAGACTCTCTTTTGCGCGATACTTACATAATTAGAAAGATATATGGCATGTGTGTTTTGTTTTTTCGCGAGCGTGCTTCGCGATCAGGTGAGAAAACGTTCGTGAAGATGCAAGAAAAGCACAGGCCTGTGGGATGGGGAGAGTTTTGGATGAGTGACAGTAAGATCTCATTTGACGAGTGGGATGGGCTGTATGCCGATCGCATCATGCAGATGCGCCGCAGTGCGGTGCGCGATTTATTTGCGGCAATTTCGCGCCCGGACGTCATTGGTCTTTCGGGAGGTATGCCGGATATCTCATCGCTTCCCCTCGATGAAGTGGCTGAATGCGCAAAGCGGTGCGTTACCGTTGAAGGACTCAAGGCTCTTCAATACGGAAGCTCCGACGGACGCATAGAGTGTCGGCGCACCGTTTGTAAGATCTTGGCGGTCCAAGGTATTGAAGCAAAGCCGGAAGACATGATTTTAACTTCGGGCTCTCAGCAGGCCCTCGATTTCTTGGGGCGCGTTTTTATAAATGCCGGAGACGATATTATCTGTGAGGGGCCCAGCTACCTGGGCGCTCTTCAGGCATTTTCGGCATATCAACCCCGTGTCCATTGCATAGAGATGGATGAGGACGGAATACGGGTTGATTTGCTTGAGCAAAAACTCCAAGAGCTTAAAAGTGCCGGCAGACGTCCAAAATTCATCTATGTAATTCCGAATTTTAACAATCCTTCAGGTATTACCATGTCGCTTGAGCGCAGACATCTCTTGCTTGAACTGGCGCACCGGTGGAACATACCGGTGGTGGAAGACGATCCGTACGGTCTTATCCGCTATGAGGGACAAGATCTTACGCGTCTTAAAACCTTGGACGATCAGGTAATTTACCTTGGAACCACATCAAAGATTTTTGCCCCGGGCCTGCGCTTGGCGTGGATTGTGGCTCCGCATCATTTTCTTGAGCGTATTAACCTTTCAAAGCAAGGGGCAGACCTCTGTACCAGCCCTTTTAATATGGTACTGGCTGAGCATTATTTTAACGAGGTGAATTGGCAAGCCGCCCTTGAGGTTTCCAAAACACGCTACCGGGAGCGCAAAAATGCCATGCTTGCGGCACTGGAGGAGTTTTTCCCGGAGGATGTTTCGTGGACGCATCCGGAAGGAGGACTCTTCTTATGGGTCAGCTTCCCGCCATACTTTGATACAAACCAGCTTCTTCCGGCAGCTCTTGAAAAAGGCGTTGCTTATGTTCCGGGGACCAACTGCTATCCCGATGGTCGTGGGACATCAAGCATGCGGCTGTGTTATTCCTTTGAGACACCGGAGCATATTCATGAGGCAATCAGTCGCCTGGCTTCTTGCGTGCAGGACCGCATGGCGCTCTACCGAGCATTTCGGGAGGCGGGCGCATTGCCTGAAACTGCTTCGACCAAACACTCATATCGCCAATAGACCAAAAACAGGAGGTAGTCGTGGCGTCTAAAGTTGCTGTTATTATGGGCGGGACCTCATTTGAGAGGAACTTCTCGCTTCTTTCCGGTCGTTTGGTATCGGAATCACTTGCAAGATCCGGTTTTGATGTGCTGACGCTCGATGCCGATGCGCACCTTGTTGATACGTTGCGCGCGGAGAAGCCCGACGTGGCTTTCATCTGCATGCATGGAGCCGGTGGAGAGGATGGCGCGGTACCTGCGCTTTTGGAGTTTTTACGTATTCCATACGTGGGGTCTCGTCCCGCATCATGCAGGGCTGCGTGGAACAAGGCCGACATGCCATTTTTAATGCGCCGCGTGTATGGCAAACATGAGTCTTTGGTGGTCTGGCCACCGCAGTTGGTACTTCCCGCCAGTGCGTTTAAGGATCTCGGTGCCGCAAAGGCGCTGGACATCATCCCCGAGCGCTTGGGTGGCGGCAGCGGTTTTCCTCTGGCGGTAAAGCCGGTGCACGGCGGATCTGCCATGGGTCTTTCTCGTGTCGATAAGCCCGAGGATCTTGGACATGCCCTGATGGGTGCCCTTGCCTATGATGATTCCGTCATCATTCAGCATTGGGTCGAAGGCGTTGAGGTCAGTGTGACCGTTCTTGGTACTCCCGGTTCAGAAAAAGTTCTTCCGCCCGTGGAGATAGAGGTTAAGGAAGGCATTTACGATACGGATGCACGCTTGGAAACCTCTCGTGTCAATCACTTCTGTCCGGTTCGGGATGAATCTCTCGCGGCTCTTGGAAGTAACGTTGACAACGCTCGCGTGGCATTGGAGCAGGCTGCGTGTGAGGTATACCGTGCGTATGATTGTCGCGACTTTGCGCGTGTTGATTTTATTTGGGACGGTCATAAGGTTATGGTTATGGGTCTCAAGACATTCCCGGGCCTGACCGAGACTTCGCTGGTGCCTATGGCAATTGAGGCAGCCGGTCTTAAGCGTGATGAAGTTCTTGCTCATCTGGTCGTTGGCGCGCTTGAACGTGGTAATTAAGGATAGGAGAGCACACATGCAGTACGTACTTGGTATCGATATTGGTGGAACAAGCATTAAGATTGGCCTGTTTACGCCAGACGGAGAACTTTTGACAGAAGAAAAAGTTCCTACACCTGCGCTTACGTCACCCGAAGCGTATCGTGTTGTCTGTGGCTCTCTTGAAGAAATCATTGCGTCGCGCTCCGGTAAGCCGGAAGATGTCATAGCGTGTGGATTGGATATTCCGGGTCCGGTGGCCGATGATGGTACCGTCGGGTTTCTCGCCAATGTTGAGATCAATCCCGAAGGTTTGGTGCAGGCCATCAGTTCGACGCTCCCCAATGCCACGGTTGCCTTTGTCAATGATGCCAATGCTGCGGCTCTTGGTGAAGCATGGGCGGGAGTTGCGGTTGGGGTGCCTTCGTTTGTGCTGATTGCCATTGGTACGGGCGTTGGTGCCGGCGTGGTTGCCAACGGCAAGCTGGTAGCCGGCGCGTTTGGCGCCGGTGGCGAGATTGGCCACATTACCGTTGAGCCCGATGAGCCCAAGACGTGTGGGTGTGGTCGCCACGGCTGTCTTGAGCAGTATGCCTCTGCGAAGGGTATTGTGCGCCTCTACCTTGAGGAATGCGAAGCACGTGGAGTGACTCCGGTGCACGTTGAACATGAGACGGATACGATTTCCGTTTTCCGTGCGCATGCGGCGGGCGATGAGTGCGCAACCATTGCCATTGATAAGATGTGCTCGTATTTGGCTCGTGCCATGGCGCAGGTGTCATGTGTGGTTGATCCGGCCATGTATTTGATTGGCGGTGGCGTTGCCGGTTCATTTGCGACTTTTGCAACGGAGCTGCGGAGCCGTTTTGAGGAGTATGCATTGCGGGTGAGTCGCCCCGTTCGCATTGAAGCAGCAAGTCTTGGTAATCAAGCTGCCATGTATGGGTGCGCATACGAGGCTCTCCGTCTGCGCAAAGAGCGTTTTGGGGATGAGCCTCCTACCGAGCGCTCCATCGATCATTCCGCCTAATGCGAGGATCAAGATCAAGAGTATCTGCGGATTCTATCTTGATTTGCGAAACCGGGATTGCAAAACCCATGTTCGGAGAAGCTTAGAGGCGCTCGGAGGAGCTTAGTGAAGCCTGAAGAAGTTCAGAGAATAATGAGTTTCCGCTATCAAGGGTTTTCTCGCAAGGTAATTTAGGGTACTGTATAAAGGCTATTTATTCTGTACGTAAACAAAGGAGAGTGCACATGTCCGGACACTCTAAGTGGGCAACAACAAAGCACAAGAAAGCAGCTATCGACGCCAAGCGTTCCTCGCTGTTCTCCAAGCTTTCTCGTAATATTACCGTCGCTGCAAAGATGGGCGGCGATCCTAACCCTGATAACAACGCGACTCTTGCTGCAGCGGTTGCGCGTGCGCGCATGGTTTCAATGCCGAACGCAAAGATTAAAGCTGCCATTGATAAGGCCTTTGGTGCCGGTGCCGACGCGGCAGTCTACGAAGAGATTGTCTATGAGGGATACGGACCTGCGGGTATTGCCGTGTACGTTGATTGTTTGACAGACAATAAGAACCGCACTGCTGCCGACGTTCGTTCTGCATTTACACACTCCGGCGGCAATCTTGGCACGGCGGGCTCTGTGGCATTCCAGTTTGAGCGCCGTGGCTCCATTGCGGTTGACAAGGTCATTGTTTCCGATGATAAAAAAGTTGCCGATCGTGATAACGCTACCGATGAGGATGAGTTCATGATGGCCGTTGCTGAGGCCGGCGGCGAAGATTACGAAGATGCCGGCGAGCAGTGGATTGTGTGGACTGCCTACGACAAGATGCAGGACGTCCAAAAGGGTCTTGAGGCTCAGGGCATCGAGGTAAAGGGTTCCGAGCTTACGATGGTTCCAACCACTCCAACCGATGTGTCCGTTTCCGATGCCAAGAAGGTTCAGCGTCTGCTTGATAAGCTTGATGAACTTGATGACGTTCAGAACGTCTACAGCACCATGAACGTTACCGACGAGATTGCGGCTGCTTTAGAAGAGGACGAGTAAGTACAGGGCAGCCCCGCTTTTAGGCAGCTTTGCTTTTCTTAGTGGTTTAGTTTCATTTTCAAAATCCGAGAAGTACGCACGTGCTTCTCGGATTTTTATTTTGCGTGAGGTGCTCGAAGCTCTTTGATTACCTTTGGTGCCGTCAACTTGGCGCCGCTAGACTGACGTTAAGTTGGTGTCGTCATAATAGCGCACCAGAGTAACGCTGCCAAAAATGCGCCAAGTTGGTGCTGCCGGAATAGTGCTGCCAAACTTGCAGCAAGTATGGCAACATTCACCAAACTTACTGCAAGTATGGCTATATTCACCAAACTTGCAGCAAGTATGGCAGTCCAAGCCATACTTGGCGCAATTCCGGCAGCACTACAAAGGGGTGAGCGATAAAAGGTGAGCTACAAGAAAGCGAGCGATAAAAGCGTGAGCGACAATAAAGGTCTTACAACCTGCCTGCCTCGTGGTCGCGTACGGCAGCTTTAAAGACGGCGGCGTCAGTTTTCCAAGGTACGCGTTTGCCGCAGATACTTTGGAAATCTTCGTCTCCCTTGGCGAGAAGATATACGATGCTTGGACGTGCATCGGTATAGGCAAGACGTACGGCCTGACGAATAGCTTCCTCACGATCAAGGATAATCTCATACGATGCATCCTCAGGCGTGGCTGCGGCCATTTCGGCGCAAATCTCCGCCGGATCGTCAAAAGCGGGGTCTTCGGTCGTATAAATGAGGTGGTCGGCCCACTTGGACCCTTCTTCCGGAAGATCGCGCCGTCGCTCCTGCGCCTTGCCGCCGACAGCCCCCAAAACAACATATCGGCCGTAGTTGGGGAATTCCTGTGAGGATGACGAGAAGAGCTTCTGGTAGGCAAGACGATTGTGCGCATAGTCAACGAGAGCCGTGACCTTGCGATCTTTGGTGGGGATAAGCTCCATCCGGCCGGACACGTGCGTATTGAGCAGAGGGTACTGGAGCTTCTCGCCAGAAAATCCAAGCAAGTTGGCAACTGTGATAGCAGCGAGAGCATTATCAACGTTAAAGAGGCCAGGCATGGGAATGGAAAGATGTCCGGTCCACGTGGGAGTATGAGCGCGGAAGGAAACGAGGCCATATTCGGACGAAATATCATCTGCCCAAATGTCTGCCTTGGGATTAGTAGCAGAGAATGTGTAGACGTGCTGACAGCACTCGGGATTGCGCTCGTGAACTGCGCGAACGTGTGCCATGACGTCCTCGTAGTGCTCGGTATTTCGGTTGATGACAGCCGTCTTTGCCATATCAAAGATTTTCATTTTGCTGACAAAATAATCCTCAAAGGTTGAGTGTTCAACAGGAGATATATGATCCCTTCCAATGTTGAGAAAAACAGCAATGTCCAGATGGAGACCATAGGTGCGGTCGTATTTGAGCGCCTGGCTTGAGACTTCCATTGCCATATACGTGAGGCCACATTTTTGCGCGTTTGCAAGGTGGCGCCAGAGTTCAGGGGCTTCGGGCGTTGTATTGTCGGGCTTTCCATGTTCAATGCCGTCAAAGACTTCAATGGAGCCCATAATGGCGGTTTTTTCGTAGGGCTCATCGCCGTCAAGTATGGCGCGCAACATGCACGCGGTCGTAGATTTACCCTTGGTGCCGGTAATGCCGATCATTGTGAGACCGTGATCGGGGTGTCCCGTAACGTATGCTGAAGACTCTGCCATGGCGCGCCGCAAGTTTTCATCGGTCGCGATAAGCGCCGGTACGGTAGGAGCGATTGCCTCAAGCTCGGCGGCGTGAGATTCTGCGCAAAGGTATGCTACGGCTCCCGCCTCAAGGGCGCTTTTTAAGAATTCCGGCTTAAATGCAGCACCTTTGCAGACAAACACATGACCCGGCTCAATGATGCGAGAATCATGGTCAATGCCGTATAGCGCTATTGTGGTGGCATCCTCACAGTGCTTGGAGCGCACCAAAAGGTTTTTCTCGGCAAGGTATGAAATGAGCCCTGATAGATAAAGCGTCATGTGTAGAAACTCCCGTCGGCGGTGCTTTGATAGACACAAAACTTACTTTCAATGAAAGTATACCGCCGGTTTGATAATGACGTGCGCGCAAGCCTGAAGCTGTGGTAAACTGCTCAAGTCACGGGCGATTGGCGCAGAGGCTAGCGCAGGTGCTTTACACGCACAAGGTCGGGGGTTCAAATCCCTCATCGCCCACCAGAAAAACCGGCGCGGTTCTCGAGTATTCGACTGCTTGAGTGCCGCGTTTTGTAATTATAGAGGGAGCTCACATGGCTGATACGGGAATTGACGTCTCCGCGCTTGATCCTGAGCGCACAATCGTGGTGGCAACGGGCAATGCGCATAAACTGGTTGAAATTGAGGCTATTCTCTCAAGCGTCATGCCGCGTGTAACCTTTGTTGCTCTCGGCGAACTTGGTGATTTTCCGGAGCCTGAGGAAACAGGGACTAATTTTCGCGACAATGCACTTATAAAGGCGCTGGCAGCACTCGATGAAACACCTTTTTTTGCGGCCATTGCGGATGATTCGGGATTGTGTGTCGATGCGTTGAATGGTGCTCCGGGAATCTATTCTGCCCGCTATGCCGGAGAGCACGGAAATGATGTCAAAAACAACGCTAAGCTGCTCGAAGAGCTCAAGGATGTGCCAGAAGAAGATCGTACGGCGCGCTTTCACTCTACCGTGGCGCTTGTGTACAGAGACGGAAACGTGCTTGTTGGCGAGGGGAATTGTGAAGGATCTATAGATTTTACGCCTCATGGCGAGAATGGCTTTGGGTATGATCCGCTCTTTTTGCCGCAAGATACTCCTGGGAAAACTATGGCAGAACTTACCCCTGAACAAAAGAATGCTATCTCTCACCGATTTCATGCGCTTCAAGCCCTTGCGTCCCAAATCAAGGGGTAACATAAAGCACTAAGCGCGTAGTGTCCGACACGGCGTTGAGTACGCGTGAGCAGCACGTGCTGGTTCGAGTATATAGCAGGAGGTTTTCATGAGAATTGTCCGTACACGGGACTACGATGATATGAGCCGCAAGGCTGCGAATGTCATTTCTGCGAAGATTATTTTGGAGCCGGAGTGTGTGCTTGGCCTAGCCACCGGCTCTACTCCCATTGGCACGTATCGCCAGCTTGCCGAGTGGAACGAAAAGGGGGATTTGGACTTCTCTCAGGTAAGTACCTATAACTTGGACGAGTATCGAGGACTTTCTCACGACGATCCTCAGAGCTATCACTACTTTATGAGGGAAAATCTTTTTGACTTGGTTAACATTGATATCGCTAACACGCATGTGCCCGACGGTTCGAACCCTGATGTAGAAGCTGCGTGCCATGAGTACGATACAATGGTTGCCCAGGCAGGGTATCCGGATTTGCAGCTTTTGGGTATTGGCCATAACGGGCACATCGGTTTCAATGAGCCTGCCGATTATTTCTCCAAGGGCACCCATTGTGTCGATTTAACCGAGAGCACCATCAAGGCAAATAGCCGCCTTTTTGAGCGGGAAGAGGACGTGCCCCGCCAGGCATACACTATGGGCGTTCAAACCATTATGTTTGCCCGGGCGATTCTTATCCTTGCTTCAGGGGAAGACAAAGCGCAGGCGGTATATAACATGTGCTACGGGCATGTAACGCCGCAATGCCCTGCTTCCATCCTGCAGCTCCACCATAACTGCACCGTTATTGCCGACGAAGCCGCACTTTCGCTTTGCCCGGTTGAGTAGCGCACTGGAATGCAGCGGGAATATAGCGGTTTCCGCATAGGATGCGGCAGCTTCGCAGACCTGTGATGTACTTTTGAAAAGCTGTGATGTACTTTTTTATGGCGAAAAGACCGGTTTTCTCGCCAAAAGTACATCACAGCTCCATGTTTTGAAGCAGAAAAGTACATCACAGGTCGCCGTACTTCTCGCCGTACTTCTCGGCACATGCTTTTTGCAGGCGTTGTTATGTAGCTCTTGAGATTAACCCCTAAACTTCGTATGATAGATACTTGGAAAAGTTGTCTATATGCGAATTGTTATGTGTTGGAGGCCAGATGGAAAACGAGATTCCACCAGTTAATCGTGTTGATGAGATTCACGAGAAGCTGAGCGCTCTCCAGGGTCAAAAGGTCAAAGTTAAAGCAAATATGGGTCGTTCGCGCGTTGTTGAGCGCACTGGTGTGTTGGTGCAGGTCCATCCAAGCCTTTTTATTGTTGAAGTGGGTGAGCGCCGTGGGCGTACCGCGCGTCAGTCATATCAGTATGTGGACGTGTTAACCGGGACGGTTGAGCTGTTTGACATTGAATCCGGCGAGCGTCTTTTTGACTTTGCGTTCGAGGAATAACAGCAGGTCGGATGCGCCCATGCGAGGACGCCAGATTGTACAGACTCCCTGTAAGGTTAATCTTTACCTGGGGATTCATGCCGAAAAAGACAGTCGAGGGTATCACCGCGTTGATTCCGTTATGGTTCCCGTGGGACTTTATAACACCATTACCGTTGAAGATGCGCCTCAGCTGATGATTACGCATACCCCCGCTCTTGATATAGCGGGCGAGAAGACCGCGGTATGGAAAGCGGCTACTCTGCTGGCCGCAGAACTCGGATGTCAGCCGAATGTTGCCATAACGGTTGAAAATACGATTCCTGACCAGGCGGGACTCGGGGGATCGTCAGCGGATGCCGCCGCTACCCTGCGAGTGTTGGCAAAGCGATGGGGTACAGATGCGTTGGACCCAAGGGTTGTAGCCGTTGCGCGTCGGGTGGGTGCCGACGTACCGTTCTTCTTGCATCCGGTGCCGTCGCTTTTGCTGGGTGCGGGCGATACGCTGGAAGAAACGTTTGATGAGTTTGCGGGTATGCCCATTGCGCTGGTGCTTCCCAAGACAGAGGGAGTCTCAACAACGGAGGCCTACGATACCTTCGATGCAGCGCCAACTCAACCACGTGATTACGGAGAGCTTTGTACGCTGTTGCGATCCGGCGTAACGGAAGCAAAGTACTCCCAGGTAGCGGGCCTTTTGTATAACAATCTTGCCGCTGCTGCAAAAACACTTTGCCCCGAGATAGCGGAAATTGAGAAGTGGCTTTGTGCCCAAGCGGGCGTTTTAGGTGCCATGGTCTCCGGCTCGGGGAGCTGCTCGTTTGCCATTTGTTCTTCACATGATGAGGTGGCACGAGTGGTGCAGGAAGCACAAAAATTGCATGGGTGGCGTGCTTTTGCAACAAAGACCGTTGGTTTTGACGGCTAAATCTGCTAGAGTTTTCTCTTGCAACGGGTTGTGGCTCAGCTTGGTAGAGCGCTCGGTTCGGGACCGAGAGGTCGCTGGTTCAAATCCAGTCAACCCGACCATGAAATAGGCTGCTGGAGTTTCGTATCTCTGGCTTTTAGTAGGTCATCGGTTTTATCCGATGGCCTTTTTCATTTTGGCGCTCAACTTGCAATCTAACGTTCACGGCTCATTCAAGACCTTACGTCCATGTCAGAGTATCTTATGGCTGATATGGGAGTATCCTTATAAATTGTGGGTTCTTAAGCAACTCGGTAACCTTATGGCGTTATTACGGAATGAAACATATATAACATAGGAGAGCACATGAATAAGCAGCAACTTGCATCGAGAATTTGGGCTTCTGCCAATGAGATACGCTCAAAGATTGAGGCAAGCGAATACAAGGACTACATTCTCGGTTTTATTTTCTACAAATTCCTTTCTGAAAAGGAGGAAGAGTATCTTCTCAAAGAAGGTTTTGATTCTCAAACGATGAAGAACGTGTCAGAGGATGACCAAGAAATCGTTAAATTCGTGCAAGATAACGTTGGTTACTTTATCGCTTATGAGAACCTGTATTCAACGTGGCTCTCCAAAGGGCATGACTTTGATGTGTCAAACGTAAGTGATGCTCTGTCTGCATTTTCTCGCCTTGTTAATCCCAGTTACAGCCATGTTTTTGACAGGGTTTTTGAGACGCTTGAGACGGGACTTTCAAAGTTGGGAGATACTTCCGGTTCTCGTACTAAGGCCATATCCAGTCTTTTACAGCTTATACGTGATATTCCGATGGATGCTCGTCAGGGCTACGATGTCTTAGGATATATATACGAATATCTAATCTCTAATTTCGCAGCTAACGCAGGGAAAAAAGCAGGGGAGTTTTATACTCCGCATGAAGTCTCACTTCTCATGTCAGAAATTGTGGCAGGACACCTTAAGGGTCGTCATGAAATTGAAATTTATGATCCTACGTCCGGCTCCGGTTCTCTGCTTGTTAATATTGGACAAGCTGTTGCCAAGAGAAGTGGTAATAAGGATTCTATCAAGTATTATGCGCAAGAGCTTAAAGAGAATACCTACAATCTCACACGCATGAATTTGGTGATGCGTGGGATTAAGGCATCAAATATCATCGCCAGAAACGGCGATACCCTTGAGGATGACTGGCCATGGTTTTCCGAAGGTCATCCTGAGACGTACCAGCCGCTTTTTGTAGATGCCGTGGTATCAAATCCACCATATTCACAGAGATGGGACCCTACGGATAAAGAAGTCGATCCTCGTTTTAATGGATTTGGTCTCGCTCCAAAGTCGAAGGCGGACTACGCTTTTCTCCTGCATGACCTCTATCACTTGCGACCAGACGGCATCATGACAATCGTTCTTCCTCATGGAGTACTTTTTAGAGGTGGGGAAGAAGGGGAAATCAGAAAGAACCTTATTGAACGCGATCATATTGATGCAATTATTGGCTTGCCTGCAAATATCTTTTTCGGAACAGGTATTCCCACTATTGTTATGGTTCTCAAAAAACAGCGCACAAGAAGCGATGTTCTTATCATTGACGCCTCAAAAGGTTACGTTAAAGAAGGAAAGAATAATAAGCTCAGAGCCTCTGACATTCGTCGTATTGTAGATGCCTATGAGTGTCGAGAAGATATAGAGCGCTTCTGTCGTCTTGTGTCTAAAGATGAGATTCGCGGTAATGACTATAACCTCAATATTCCGCGCTATGTGGATTCCTCCGAAACAACAGAGAGTTGGGATATCTATTCAACAATGTTTGGCGGTATTCCCGTAAAGGAAGTGGATGCTCTCAAACTCTATTGGGATGCATTTCCTGGCCTTAAGTATGAGCTATTTGAGCAAGTCAATGATGCAACTATGAGAATTAAGGTGCAAGATATTGGTAAGACAATAGCTTCTAACGCAGAGGTTGTTTCATATCAAGGACTTTTCAAGGAAAGATTCTCGGACTTTGAACAGTACCTTTATGATGAGCTTATAGATGAGATTGACTTGGTGAGCAGAGCTTCTGAGGAAGATGAGATTACCAAGGAAGTTTTTAATAGGCTATCAGGATTGCCGCTAATTGATCGCTATGACGCCTTTCAAGATCTTGACGATGTCTGGCAGGAAATTTCTATCGATTTGGAAATCCTTCAGACAGAGGGATTCGACGCTACAAAGAAAGTCGATCCCAATATGGTGGTTAAAAAGAAGCAGGGCAAAGATGTGGAAGTGCAGGACGGCTGGGTTGGTCGTGTACTGCCGTTTAGTCTTGTTCAAGACGCTTTTCTTACCGAGGAAGTTTCAAGTCTTGAAAAAAGTGAAGAACGCCTCTCTGCAATAACTGCAGAAATTACAGAGATATTTGAAGGGCTTTCAGATGAGGATAAAGACGCCGCGGGTGATGCGGTAGGAGAAGATTCTTTTGTATCTTCTAAGATATCTGCAGCTTCCAAGCAACTGAACGATGACGATCCTTCATCGGCATCTGATGAGGAATCAATTCTTTTCCGGCTTATGCGAGTTGCTGCACTCTTTAATGAAGAAAAAGTTCTCAAGAAGACCATTAAAGACGTACATATAGAACTTGAGAAAAAAACCAAAGAGATGATTGAAAGTCTGACGGATGAGCAGGTGTGTATTCTTCTTGACGAAAAATGGATTAAACCACTTGTGCATCGTTTTGAAAAGCTGCCTGATAGAGTTGTTAATCAGTTGAATGATCTAGTAAAAGCTTTAGGTGAGAAGTACCTAACCACGTACTCAGATATCGACTCACAAATTCAAGAAGCAGAGGCGTCTCTTGCAGCGATGCTTGGTGAACTTACTGGTAATGAGTTTGATCTTGCAGGTTTAAACGAACTAAGATCACTCCTAGGCGGTGAACTGTAATGGCGACTACTCCTGCTATTAGATTCAAAGGTTTTACTGA
>NZ_ACFE01000001.1 GCF_000174015.1 Lancefieldella rimae ATCC 49626
ACCCTTGCAAATGGCAAACGAGTATGGGCAACGGCAGAAGGATCTCTTGCTGAGTCTGATGCCAAAGATGCCAAGCTGATTACCGATGCACCGTCCGGCGATACCGAAAAGCCCGATGACAATAGCACTCCGGACAAACCTTCAGATAAGCCTTCAGATAAACCTTCCGATGATCCTTCCGATAAGCCCTCCGATAAACCTTCAGAGGTTGCATGGTCAACGGAAACCACCATCCTCGGCGAAGCAAGCCTTACCAAGGATGCTCTTGTGGCGGATTTGAAGGCAGGTCTTGCAGCTCGCGGTATCTCCTATCCAAAAGAGCTTGCCGAAAAGGGTGCGGCCACTCCTGAAGAGTTTGTCGATCAGCTGTGGGACGCTGCCACCGCTGAGGGAGTTCGACCTGAGGTGCTCTATGCACAGGCAATGCTTGAAACGGGTTATCTGCAGTTTAATGGTGACGTTTCGGTTGGGCAGTGTAACTTTGGCGGTATGGGGGCCACCGGAAACGGAGTGCCGGGTGACTCATATCAAAACGTACACGAGGGGCTTCTCGCTCAGGCACAGCATCTTCGGGTATACACAGGCAACACTCCGCTGACAAGCATTGTCGACAAGCGCTTTGGAAATTGGCTGCTGAATAGGCAGAAAGCAAATCCCGCGACGACCATTGGCAAACTTGTTGGTTCGTGGGCAATGTCTCCAACCTACGCCGATCAGATAGTGAGTATCCTCAAAAGGCTTTAAGTCCGACGGGTTTGAGACTTCTATCGGCTGGTAAGGTGCCCTTTGTCTTGATGAAATGAAGGGCACCTTTATATACCTTTACACAAGGGTACAGGGTAAAGCTTTGGTTGTCGGATATGGTAGGAGATGCGTATAAAGGCCTCAATCAGCGGTCAGGTTCTCCTTCAATGGATCTGAGCATATCGTAGTAGATATCATCTTTTGTTATGAGGCCCAGGTTAGTCATGAAGTTTTTTGCCACGCTGAAAAGCTCTGCGTCGAGAGATGCCTGTGTTCCTTCCAAAAAGATTTCCGACACTTCAGGTGTTGGAGCTTTGGGAATGTGCGCCGATGCAAGCGCTTTGTCAATTTCCTCATCGTTGAGCTCGGTAAATGAGAACTTCGGTTCTTGAAGGGCTAAAATACTCATTTCAGTGCCAATTAAAAAACGCGCACCCGGAATAAAGCGCAGGGCATATTGATAGCAGGCACGAGCCGTTGCATATCGCTGAAGACGCCATTGGAAAAACGCCATGCGATAGTATCCAAGGCCAATACCTTCAAGATCATGGGCACGAAGCAGGAGTGTCGTAAGTGTTTCGATAGCCTCTTCAAGTTGGTTTGAGGCTTCAAGACAGTGTGCAAGGTGCAAGTGAGCGCTTGTATTAAGCGGAGCAATTTCAACTGCCCGACGAGCATGCATAATGGCTTGCTCTGTTTTTTTCTGCAAGAGTTCCGAGACGGATGCAAGAAGGTGAGCGTCAAAGTAAGCCGTGGGAACGAGCTTTGTTGTGCGCTGCGGCGTACAGAGCAATCGATTATAAAGAACGCGGTCAACATAGCTCGTAAAGGCGCGCCAACAGACCGTATTATTGTCGGCGTAGGTGCGTTCGGTATCGATGCTGTTTAAGGCAGAGAGAACGCAGTTTTCCGCATTGGCAAACTCTTTTTTGGCGATAAGGGCCCGTGCTTGTGTGACAGCCGCCTGAAGTGCGCCTCCGTTGACAAACTCCTCACCGACGGCCTCTACATCACATTCCGAAAGGGTTCCGTCAATAAGATGAGCCACTACGCGTTCACCGGCACTACGAACGGAGGCGTCCGTATCGTGGGCAGTGAGCGATAAGATCATGCGAACGTTCTTTTCGGTAGAGGAAGAGAGGTTGCGCATGATTTGAGTGGCAATGATTTCGCGATGCTCGCCTTCATCAATGGAGAGTCCGGATACCTGGCTTGTTCCAAGGGCGCGCGCTTCATGAGCAGTGAGTGAGCGCGTGGAATGCTCAATGGCATCGTAGCGGCTGGGAGGGCAGAACCTCTCGTCTTCAAGGCTAAAGGTGGGCTTTATGGGGTGCAAAATACCCTCATCACACTCGATTGAGGCGCCCCAGCTCACAAGCAACGCAGTGGGATCAAATGCGTCCGTCAGTTTTACGGATTCAAATTGTTCTCGCGTGAGGTGTAGCGCATAAAGACAGCAATGCTTGACGGGGTCTTCCGTGACGCCTTCAATCCACACCTCGCAGATGGTTTGAGAGCTCGCAAACGCGCACGATGCCACCAAAATACCAAGGCGCGTGTTGTAATCGGTAGCTGCTTTTTTACGCGAGTTATCCGTTGTGTGAGTAAATCCGGTCTCGGCGTGATATTGGACCTTAGGAAATACTTTCGGGGAGGGCAATTTGATACGAAACGCAGCTCTTCCGGTATGGACGTGAGTGCGAAAATCAAGTTCCAAACGGTAGGGAAGTCGGAGGCTTTCAATGTTGAGAGAGATTGCTTTTCGTACCACCCACTCACCGTCTTGAGCTTTGTCGTGCGGACGGGAAACGATGGCAGGAGTCTGCGCGGCAATCGATTGTGCATAGGTTTGCTCAAATAGAAGAAGGTCTTCTCGGCTTGCCATATTGGCGTCTAAGAAATAATGGTTGGCGAGAAGCGCCGTGTTAAGAATGCTTTCAATCTCAAGTAATTGAAGATGTTCTTGATATGGACAGGCGGACCTCTGGGCCCGGATGTAGAAGAGACCGTTGGTGTGCAGGCGGACTACGCGTATTCCGGAGTATCTTTCATGTGTGGCCGCAGCTGAACCGGCGTGATACGGCATTTTGATATGTTCAATGCCCGCATCACGTAAGCGTTCGGCAAAGTAGAGCTTGTAATCGCTCGGCTCTGTGTAAGAAACAGTATCAAAATCAGTATGTGGTGGTACACCATGGTGATGGGCTCCACGCATTACGTCAGCGACAAAGGCTTTCAAAATCCGAAGAGGCTCTGCAGAAAGGACAAGTTCTCTCGAAAGGTTTTCTATATCAAGGCTTGAGTGTTTTGGAGCGAGAGAAGAATCGATAAGGCCTTCATTTTTTTCAGCAAACAATGAGAACACGTCGGGGAGTGTATCTCCATCGACGAGCGAAGAAAACAACCTTCCCAAACGATTGTGACCAGGTTGTTGGGCTTCTGGATTGCCTGCAAGGTGAGCCACGATACACCTCCAACCGGTGGCATAACGATTCACCTTTTGTTAACTATATACCCAGACGGGTAAAAAAGTTCACTTTTGTCGGTAACCGGTTGTTTTCTTCGGTAAAAGCCTATGGAATGACTTTGTATAATGAGTATGAGTGTTTAGCATGTTGTAGTAATCGAAAGACTTTTTATATACACCTGTGTATCGTGAGGATAAACAATGGCAATTACGGTTCCAAACGTGGCTCTAAACAGCATGGATTATCAGCGGAGTCTTGATGACATTGCGCGCCGGAAACTCGTTATCTTTGACTTTGACGGTACGCTTGCCGACACCATGCCCGGTATTACGCAGACTGCTCATAAGGTATTTACAGAAATTGGTATGACAGAGGAGGAAATGGGAGACATCCGCCGCATTGTCGGACCTCCTTTTCCGTTTGCATTTGAAATTGTCTACGGCATGAATCGCGCGCAGGCAGAAGCGGTGACTAAGCGCTACCGAGAAATCTATGCTGTTGAGGGTACGTGGCCTCTTTTTAGAGGAGTGCATACGTTATTGAGCGATCTTAAGCAAGCGGGAAAGTTAGTGGCCATTGCAAGCTCCAAGCAACAGCCACTTGTGATGCGTGGCGTTGCTGACAATCATCTTGAGGATATTTTGGACGCGTGCGTGGGAAGGATCGACGAAGCAGAGTCAACCAAGGTGCAAGCGATTGCTACGGTGATGAATAAACTGCAGGTAGACCCTAAAGATGCCGTCATGGTGGGCGACCGTATGTATGATATTGATGCCGCACGTCCCAATGACATTCCCTGTGTTGGTGTCCTCTATGGAGAAACGACGGTTAAGCAGGAGCTTATTGACCATGAAGCCGCCGCAATCGTTGACAGTGTCCAAGAGCTGCACCGTGTGCTTCTCGGCACATAGTCTTTGGGACATATTACAGACATACGATAGAAAAAACACGCCGTAGCCTCAGGTTGAGACTACGGCGCGCGCTATTGTGACGTAGCTTTTAGGCTTTATTCAAGCTCAAAGGCGCCCGTATAGAGCTGGTAATAGGTGCCTCGCTTGGCGAGAAGCTCCTCATGAGTTCCTCGCTCAATGATGCGACCGTGGTCAAGGACGACGATAACGTTTGAGTTACGAACCGTGGAGAGACGGTGCGCAATGACAAACGTGGTGCGATCGTACATAAGTGCATCCATACCACGCTGAACGATGGCCTCGGTGCGTGTGTCGATACTGGAAGTTGCTTCATCCAAAATCATGACGGGAGGATCGGCAACGGCTGCGCGCGCAATGGAGATGAGCTGTCGCTGACCCTGTGAAAGCGCCGAACCGTTGTCTTTGAGCATGGTGTGGTAGCCGTTGGGGAGACGACGGATAAAATCGTCGGCACCGGCAAGCTTTGCGGCACGGACGCAGTCCTCATCGGTGGCGTTGAGACGACCATAGCGAATATTGTCCATAACCGTTCCGGTAAAGAGATTGACATCTTGCAAGACCACGCCGAGCGCCCGCCTGAGTGAGCTCTTTTTGATCTTGTTGATGTTGATGCCGTCATAGCGGATTTTACCGTCCTCAATGTCATAGAAACGGTTCAAAAGATTGGTGATGGTCGTTTTTCCGGCACCGGTTGCGCCGACAAAGGCAACCTTTTGTCCCGGCTTTGCATAGAGAGAGATGTTGTGCAAGACGGTATTTCCCGGCACGTATGCAAAATCAACATCAAAGAGGCGCACGTCGCCGGTAAGCGGCGTATACGTAATACTGCCGTCTTTGTGGGGGTGTTTCCACGCCCAGTGACCCGTGCGATACTCAGCCTCTTGAATCTGACCATTGACCATCTCGGAGTTGACAAGGGTGACATACCCTTCATCTTTTTCAACGTCCTCATCCAAGAGTTCAAAAATACGATTTGCGCCCGCTATTCCCATAACGACGGAGTTAATCTGCCCTGAAATCTGTCCAATCTGAGCGGCAAACTGGCGTGTCATATTGAGGAAGGGGACGGCCACTGCAATATTGAGGGCCATACCGGAAAAAGAAATATTCTGGAAGTTTGTGGAAATCATGATACCCGCCGCTATGGCAACGATGACGTACAGAAGATTTCCAATATTGTTCAGTATGGGCATGAGTGTGTTGGAGTAAGCGTTTGCATCGCGGGAGCGGGCCATAAGCTCATCGTTGAGTACATCGAAGGATGCTTCGGTTTCACTCTCATGACTGAACACCTTGACGACCTTCTCGCCATTCATAATCTCTTGGATATGACCCTCAACATCGGCGGTGGTCTTTTGCTGTTTCATAAAGTTTCGAGCCGAGCGTCCGCCCAGAAAACGAGTAAGTCCGACCATTACAACAGAACCGAAGATGATGATGAGTGCCATGGGGATGCTGTAGTAAAACATAATGACTACAACGGCAATCAGTATTACGGATGTGAAAAGCAGCTGAGGCAGGCTGATGCCAATCATCTGACGCATGGCATCGATATCATTGGTGTAATAGCTCATCACGTCGCCGTTGAGGTGTGAGTCAAAGTAACGGATGGGCAAATTTTGCATGTGATCGAACATCTTGTAGCGGAACTTCTGGAGAGCTCCTTGGGTCACAATAGCCATACCTTGGGTGGAAATGACATTACAGATGAGACCTATGACATAGATGCCTGCGAGAAGCGCAACGTTGGAGAAAATAACTGGCTGGGCACCTGACCAATCTGCGGCACCGATATACTGCTCGATAATGGTAATAATACGCTCAAGAAAAATGTTAGGCACCGACTGCATGATGGCCTGAATGACGGCAGTACCAAGTGCAACAGGAAGAAGGATAGGGTAGAACTGCCACAGCATCTTCATGGTGCGACCAATAACCTTGCCCGCAGGGACCTTCTTTCGAGGGTATTTGAAAGCTTCTTGAATGCTGTTTTGTGTGCCGGCTGTTTTCACTTGCTGTTCTTGAGTGGAGAATTTCTCGTTACTCATGTGAGCTCACCTCCTTTTCGGCTCCATGTACTTCATCGGCATCTTGACGATTCTGCGAGAAGTATACTTCGCGGTAAATTTCATTCTTTTTGAGAAGCTCTTCATGTGTGCCAACGGCGTTGATACGGCCGCCGTCGATAACAAGAATGCGGTCGGCATCCTCAACACTTGATGTGCGCTGCGCAATGATAATTTTGGTTGTCTCAGGCAGGAAGCTGCGAAGACCTTCTCGAATAAGTGAGTCCGTCTTTGTATCAACGGCGCTGGTTGAATCATCAAGGATGAGTACCTTTGGCTTTTTTAAGAGCGCGCGAGCAATACAGAGACGCTGTTTCTGACCGCCGGAAACATTGGTGCCTCCTTGCTCGATATGAGTGTCGTAGGCATCGGGGAAGGTTTGTACAAAACCGTCTGCCTGCGCAAGTTTAGCCGCTTCAACAATTTCCTCGTCAGTGGCGTGTTTATTGCCCCAACGAAGATTTTCGGCAATGGTTCCGGAAAAGAGGACATTTTTCTGCAGGACCATCGCAACGGCTCCACGGAGTGTATCCAGATCGTATTCACGCACGTCATGGCCACCTACGCATACGCTGCCAGACGTAACGTCATAAAGACGGGGAATGAGCTGTACCAAGGTGGATTTTGCCGATCCGGTTCCTCCGATGACTCCTATGACTTCTCCGGATTTGATATGAAGATCAACGTTGGAAAGTGCTTCTCGTCCTTTGGGGCCTGCATATGAAAAACCGACGTTGTTGAAGTCAATGCTTCCGTCCGTCACTTCCATACGGGCAATTTCGGGATTTGTAATGGTCGGCTTGGCGAGAAGTACCTCGCAGATACGGCGCGCACCCTCTTCCGCAATGATAATCATAGCGAGTATGAAAGAGAGCATCATGAGGCTCATAAGCATCATGAAGCCATAGGTAATAAGTGAGGAGAGCTGACCGACGCCCAAGGCACTTCCTTGTGTGGAAATGATAAGGAAGGAGCCTACGTAGAGAATGGCGACAAAAACCACGTAAATAGAGAAGTTCATAAACGGTGAGTTCAGAGCAATGATACGTTCCGCTTTGGTAAATCCGGCCTGCAAATCTTTTGATGCCTTATCGAATTTTTGGCGTTCAAAATCTTCATTTACAAAAGACTTTACTACACGGATACCTGCAAGGTTTTCCTCTGCGGATTCGTTTAAGGCATCGTATTGTTTGAATACACGCTTGAAAATAGGAATCACTTTGGTAATGAGGATGTAGAGTGCAATTCCCAAAAGCGGCATCATGGCGGCAAAAATAAAGGCCATCCATCCGCCCATAATAAAGGCTGCAATGAATGAAAAAAGGAGCATAAACGGAGCTCGTATGGCCATGCGAATAAGCATCATATAGGCCATTTGGACATTGGTAATATCGGTTGTCAGACGAGTTACCAAAGACGACGTTGAAAACGAATCTATGGTAGTAAATGAGAAGGTCTGTATGTTATAGAACATATCGCGTCGAAGATTGCGCGCAAAGCCGGTAGAGGCATGCGCGCAGGTAATGCCGGCGGCGCCTCCCGCAATGAGTGAGCAAAGCGCCATGAGAGCAAGAATTGCTCCGGAATTCATAATTGCCGCGACATCGGCGCCGGCGCGAAGTGTGTCTACCAAATCTGCGGTTCTAAATGGTATTAAAACTTCAAAAACCGTTTCGATAAATACAAGAATGGGTGTCAGTATACTTGCGTTTTTGAACTCTTTAATGCTTTTCGCAAGTACGCGCATGATTTGCATAATAGTGAAGTCACTCGTATCGGTAATACCCGTGCGCTTCTGTTGTTCTTGTGCAAGAGCGGCAATTTGTTCGGCGGATGCGAGTTCTTGTTCCAATGTATCCTCTGATGTCAGGATGTCTGACATAAAGTATCTCCCTTCGTTTGAACTCTGTGCATTTTTATGCCAAATAAAGATGTATTTTCTATTTTTACCACGTATACAAGGAAATAATTAGGCAAAATTCTTTTTTCTTTTAATTGTGGAGAGAAGGACACGCACGACAGATTCCGCATTGGCCTTGGGCAGATTATGAGGCATGCCGGGTACAAAGAGAAGATGAGCGTGTGGTATGGCCTGAGCGATTCTCAGTGTTTCCGAGGCAAGAATATCGTCATATTCACCTGCCATAATGGTAGTGGGACACTTGATGGAAGAGAGAGATTCAGCTGGTATTTGTGGCTCCGTGTACATAAGTTCAATGTGCTCCGCTATTTTTGCCGCTTCATGCGGGCTTGGAACCGGATAGCCGTCCTCAAGGGTTGCACCTTCGTATCCGTACTGCGCCCAATACCTTTGAGCTGCAACGTATTCAGGAATCCAAGAAATGTCTCCGGCACCTTCCGGAATGAGGTTGGCTCCAATTGCGGTGAGACTTGCAACCTTATCGGCATAGTCGCGAGCAAGGAGCAGCCCTTCGATGCCTCCGTCAGAAAATCCAAGAACGTGCGCGCCGGCGACACCCAGATCGTCCAGTACGGCGGCGGCGTCTGCGGTCATACGTTCGTAGGTAAACGCAGCAGAGCCGCGGGTGCTTTCGCCTTGATCGCGAGAATCCATCGCAATAACGTCGTATCCTCTATCCACCATCGCATCGATAACGCGGCCAAAAATGCCATGCTCTTCTCCGTTGCCATGAAGCATAAGGATGGGAGTGTGCGAAAAGAGGTCCTTGTCGCCCTTCTCGCTCCCCGAATATATAAAGCTTGCAATGGATGCTCCGTCAGGCATAGACGTATTGTGCCGCTTGACAAGGAGAGCGGTTGGCTTTTGGTATGGCTGTGGGCGATATACGGGAGGAAGGGATACGGTCTCCATCACTGTTTCTTTTTCTGCTGGCTGGGATGTGCTTTGAAGAAATCAAAGCGGGGTGGAAGCTCTTCGATCATATGCGTTTGAGCATCTTTCCCAAGTATCCGGGCAAGCTGCTTGGGGCCTTCCATGGCATGTTCCCACGAGAAGAATACTTCAGGCGAGAAGTTCATAGCCTGAGCGATACGCTCGCAACCGGCAGGTACTGCCGGATGCATCAGAAGAGTTACCGTACGTAATACGCAAAATGCGTCCGCGAGAGCCTGTTCGTAGGCAGCATCGTTTCCTTTTGCGGCTTTTGAAGCCTCGTCCCAGCGCTTGTTTTCCGCACGGGCGAACTCTTCAACGGCGCCGAGAGCACCGTGTGCATCAAAATCGTGCGCCATGCGCTCGAAGGCAAGCGTGGTATTGATACACGCATCAATAACATCTTGGTGAGGATCAACCGTAGGAAGATGTCCGGAGCAGGCGTTTGCGGCACCATAAAAGCAGCTACGAGCCAAGCGGTTAAAAATGTTCGTGAGAAATGCCGATTCTTTCAGTGCCGGATCAACAACCCTGGGATCGTCTTTCGTAAGGAGATCGGGAGCACCGTCTTTGCCGGGCCTTGAGACGGAGGTGTCAAAGGCTTTTGGCGAGAAGGACACCGCACGCTGGTCAAGGCCTAGCGAGAGCCAATGTGCGCGGAGCTGCTCGGGAGTGTAGAAGTCCAGGAGTTCCTCGGCCATGGGAGGCTTAATGGCTCCTGAGCTTGAAGCTTTTTTATTCATGAAGAGGATGTGGTAGTTTGCTACCGGAATATCGGTGGTAAGACCCCAGTCAAGAGCATCCCATAGGGGGTTTTGGACAACGCAGTAGAAAAAGATATTGTCTTGGCCAATGAACTGATAAACCTGAGCGTCATCGCTGCACCACCAATCATGCCAGTCGTCGCTGGCATAGCGATGCTCACCGGATGCAGCATCCGCATCGAGACGGGCGCGGGTAAAGGTAATGGGCGCCCAGAGGCTCTCGGTCCATACCCAAATGGTGAGGTCTTTCAGGTCGTCAAGATCGGGAGCTTTAAGGCCCCATGAGATATTTCCGGTCATGCGATAGGGAAGAAGCGTTTTGCCCGTACGGAAACGAATCCCCTCGGCGTCAAGGATGTCGCGTGCACAATCGCGGTCTTCCCAGTTTTTAAAGACAAGGGTAAAAGATTGGCCGCTCTTCTCAGCCTCGATGAGTTCATATGCGGGAAGACTGTCGCAGACGGCATCAAACGCCTCGCGGAACTTCTCCTGGATATACATCATAGGAGCAACAAGGGTCTCGCGAATTGTGCTGGTTACAACATTTCTAACCTGCGGGTCTTTCTCCCAGCGATCGGTAAGGTCACGTAAAAACTGCTGGTATTTTGACAAGTCAAAGTACCAGCTTGGTGCCGGTCTAAGCTCCGGCTTTGTTCCCGTAAGCTGCGAGACGGGAGAAATGAGCTCTTCCGGATCAAATTGATGTCCGAGTTCACACTCCTCGGCATAGGCCTTATCGGATTTACAACCTTTAATGGGACAGCGTCCGATAACCTGGCGTCCGTTTAAGAAGGTGTGTGCTTTTGTATCGTAAAACTGCTTTGTGGAGCGTTTGGTAAGCGTGCCTTTCTCATAGAGGCGGTGCATGATTGTATCGGCCATCTCTTCATGGATGGGAAGCGAAGGCTCAAGCGCGGAGCCTCCGTAAAAGTCCAGTGAGATGCCATACGCGTCAAGAGCACGCTTTTGCAGTGTGTGGTTGGACGTTACATAGTCAAGAATCGTTCCCTTATATGCCTCTTGTTCAACCTTTTTACGATAGCCTTCTGCGATAGGAGAGCCATAGCAGTCGGTTCCGGAGACAAACAGTACGTTTTCTTTGCCCAGGCGATCGCGGAGGAAGCGTGCAAAAAAATCTGCCGGAACAAAGACGCCTGCAATATGTCCAAAGTGTAGGTTTTTGTTGCCGTATGGCATACCTCCGGTGATAACGGCTCGTTTGGGAAAGTGTGGACGGCAAGAAACGTTCGTGCTATCTGTCATGAAAACCTCGCAGTTTAAACGTGTGTAGAGATGCATAAAGAATCGGTAGATACAGTAAAATTATTTCACAAATCAGTCGCTTTTGCGCTGCCATTTTATGTTGCGTGGTATAAGGTATTCGCACAATCAAAAGAAGTCGATACTATACTTAGGCGTAAGATGCTAGGGTAGGTCGAAGATATACACATATTAGCAGGGGAGCACGATGGCAAAAAAATCGCTGGTAAACAGTTTTGACTTTACGGAAGCTAAGCCACCAAAATATCCGTTTTCCCCGGCAGCTGTTGGTCTTCTCATGATTGCCATACCTATCGCTGCGTATGGTATTGGAATGCTTTATATTCCTTCGGAATATCGCCTATATCTTCAATTCATCTCGTTTCTCTGCGTTCTTGCGCTCGTAATGCTATGGAATGCACGCATCAATGGGCGCACAAAAGAAGCACTCGGTTTTCACATGGGTGGATGGCATTCATTTTTCTCCGGGGTTTCTCTCGGAGTTGTGCTTGTCGTGGTCTCAATCGGCCTTATTTTTCTCTGTGATGGGTTTTCGCTTGGCATTGATGAGGGATATCCCTTATGGTATGCCGCATGTGTCGTTCTTGGATTTTTAATACAAAGCGTTGCCGAGGAAGTTCTCTTTAGAGGGTATGTGCAAAACGGCACTATTGCCGCAACTAAAAATCCGTGGATAGGTATTTTTGTACAGGCTTTCCTGTTTGTCCTTCTCCATGGCATTAACGCAGACATTGAGCCGCTTGCGCTCTGCTCGCTTTTTGCGTTTGGTGTGCTCTTTGGATTGTTATTTGAGTATTCCGATAGTGTTTGGTTTGGCGCAGGCGTTCGTTTTATCTGGTACATAGTGCCGACGCTTCTCTTTGGTATGCGCATCTGTGGATATACCGGCATCTCTTCAATTTTACTGTCAACTCCGCAAGGACCGCAGATTCTTTCCGGCGGTGCATACGGACTTGAGGCAAGTGTCCTGACGCTTCTTGTTGCCGTTTCAAGTTGTGCCGTATACGTGCTCATCATTCAGCATATCGAGAAGAGCTCCGTGAAGAAAAAGAAAGCTGCATCCCAAAAGAAGGCTGCACCACAAAAGAAGGCTACGTCCCGTGCTTAGCAAGGAGTCGACTATACATATCGCGTCGGAAAACAGCACACGTTCCGGTGCCATTTTGCCCGGTACGCCTCTTTTACTCCATGCGTGTTGCGGACCGTGCTCGCTCGAGCCGCTTAAGCTTTTGAGAGAAGAGGGCTTTGAGCCAACCATTTGCTGGACAAATCCTAACATTCAACCGATTGAAGAACATGAGCATCGCCTCAAGACGCTGCTTACATGGGCACAAGAAGTGGCTCATGTTGAAGTTATTGTTGCGGGAGATCCTCGCGAGAGCTGGGAGCGCTCGGTTGCTCCTGCAGCGTTTGATCGAGAGAGGCGCTGTGGGGCTTGCTATGCGATTCGACTCAAGGAGAGTTGTCGTGTGGCACGTGAACAAGGCTTTTCTTTCATATCAACAACATTGGCCGTCTCGCCCTATCAGCTCTTTGATGTGTGTGGAGACGAGCTTGTGAGCATTGCCCATTCCTATGGACTCACGCCGGTCTGGCGCGATTTTCGTCCGTATTATGCCGAGGCAACGAGAGAGTCTCGCGAATTGGGAATGTATCGACAAAACTATTGTGGTTGCCGGTTTTCGGCTGCCGAGGCAACTCTTGAGCGCCAAGAAGCGCGTGACGTAAGAAAGGCTGCTAAAAAGCATGCGTACTGATGATTTTGATTATGACTTACCTGATGAATTGATCGCTCAGACACCGGCAGAGCCGCGTGATTCGTGCAGGCTTTTGGTGTTGCACAGAGACGATGGATCTATAGAGCATCGGCATTTCAGGGACATCGTAGAGTACCTTGACCCCGGTGATTTGATTGTTGCGAACAAGACTCGCGTTATGCCGGCACGCCTTGTGGGCAGAAAGCGTGAAACGGGAGGAGTCTCGGAAACGCTTTTGCTTAAACGGCGAGAAGACCTTGATCCTTTGGGGCATCTTTGGGAGTGTCTGGTAAGTCCCGGGAAACGTCTGAAACCTGGAGCGATTATTGAATATCGTGCAGGAGGACTCCACGCACCCCTAACGTCGCCGGTGGTTTTGTGCGGTGAGATCGTTGATTTTGTGGAGGGCAGTAAGGGAGGACGCCTTGTGCGTTTTGAAGCTCCCGGAACTCAAGCGCTTGATGAGGCCATTCATGCTGCTGGTCATGTGCCGCTGCCACCCTACATTACCGATTATGAAGGCGATCCAGAAAAATACCAAACGGTCTATGCGATGCAAGACGAACATTCCGCGGCAGCTCCAACGGCGGGACTTCACTTTACTCCCGAACTTATAGAAGACATCAAAACGCATGGCATTACGTGGGAATCCGTTGAGCTTGAGGTGGGTATCGATACGTTTCGTCTTGTGGAAGAAGACGACCCCACACAGCATGTCATCCATACCGAGCGATATCACGTTTCACAAGGGGTTATCGATGCCATACGCACCACAAAGGCAGAGGGACATCGCGTAATTGCCATAGGTACGACGAGTGTACGCTCGCTTGAAAGTGCCTGGGACGGTGACGCATGCGCCTCAAACCCGGCAATTACCGCAAGATATTTCGAGGACGCTTCGGGTTCCGCTCGCATTACGAAAACAGGAGATCTGGTTGCGCGTGAAAATGCCACAACCAACCTCTACCTCATGCCCGGATCAACCTTTCATGTGGTGGATGCCATGGTGACAAACTTCCATGTACCGCGCTCAACACTCATGATGCTCGTTTCGGCGTTTGCTTCACGGGAAAGCATCATGTCCGCCTACGACGCTGCCATTAAAGAACGATATCGCTTTCTTTCGTTCGGAGACGCCATGTTGATTGTCTAGCTTGGGTTAGCCGGCTTGTCTAGCTTGGATTAGCCGGCCAAGATTTTCCATACGAGAAGCACAACCAAAGCGACAAACCCCAAAACAATGGCAAGAAGAAGGAGTCTTTGTTTGCGGGTACGTACTCTCAGAGTTTTTTCTTCGTAAGCGAGCTTTTCAACTTCTCCTTGGGTCTGTTCAACAGCAGAGAGCTGAGAAGAGACGGAGTTTTTGAGCCGCTCGGTTTCCTCTGGTGACGTTTGAATGGCTTGGGCATCTTCCAGAATAGCCTGTGCTGCGTCGTACTTCTCGGCAGCGGCATCAAAAGCATCCTGCGCCTGCTTGATATTGTTTTGTGTCTCGGTAATGTTGTTTTGAGCAATACGCTCACGCGCATGGGCTTCCGTTTGGCGCTTCTCAAACTCATTTTTTCGCTGCTCATATTCGGCATGAGCCGTATCGGTTGCGCTTTGGGCAACTTCGAGTGACTTTTTTTGCGTCCAAAGGTGAGTTTGGGCCATTTCAATGGTACTTTTTGCTTGTGTGGTAATAATATCCAGTGACTTTTGAGCTTCAGATTCGCGGAGTTTCTCTGAGGCAAGATCATTTTGTATTCGAGTAATGGCGCCATTGTTGGCGGCGGGATCCTCTTTCAGCTCTGTAAGCTCTTCTTGCAGTTTGTGCTGGCGTTCCTGTGAGTTACTGAGAGCGCGTTGCGTGGAGGCAAGAGATTGATCTCTATGCTCCGTAGCATCTTTTACTTGAGATTCTGCAGCTTTGATAGCTCGTTTTGCTTCGGCTACCGTTCGGGAGACATCATCAAGGCGCCCTTTAGCCGTCTCGGAAAGATTGCGATATGGTCTGAGTTCTTGTTCGTCTTCGACAATGAGAGCTTCGAGCTTGCTTTGAAGTTCCGAACAGGTTTTTGTAAGGGATTCAACGAGGTCTTTTTGCCGTTTCATTTCCGCGGATGTCTCGTTGATGATGGCCTGCTGCTCAGCAACAATTGAGTCATAGTTTTCGTGTACATATATGCGGTGCTCAAGCTGCCCTTGGTCAGACGTAAGAACGCTTTGCATTTCTTTCATTTTGTTTCGAGCATGAGCATGTGCCTTTGCGGCCGATCTCACTTCTCGTACCGCCGAAATACCGTCTGCGACAGCATTTTGAGCTTCTCCAAAAGCACCACTTACGGTATTGACTACATTTCCCGCAAGATTTTCCATGTTTGTTTGAGCTTCAGAAGAAGGTTTGTCTTCGCCTGACTGCTCGTTTTCAAAACGGACGGCGCTGTCATCTACAGGTTCTTCATATATGTCATGTTCCTCACTGACTTCAGAATCATTTTGGCTATATCTATCTTTTTCAGACATATTGCCCTCCAAATGCCATGATAAAGGTTTAATTGGGAACTATCTTATCGCACAAAGCGTGATAACTTTCAGTTTCTTGGATAATATACAAAGTAAATTGTAGTGTGATTTGCTAGGATGTCGTATAGTGGGTTATGGAAGATTTTTCCATACATTGGAAAATTGAAAGGGGAGTCCACCTATGGTTTCAAAGCAGACTACTATCACCAATGCAACGGGTCTTCATGCTCGTCCAGCTTCCGTCTTCGTAACAGAGGCAAAGAAGTTCGAGAGCAATGTGACGCTCAAAAATGTTGACAAGGATTCAGCTCCTGTCAACGCCAAGTCCATCATGATGATTTTGGCAGCAGGTCTTGGCACCGGCACAAAGATTGAGATTGCTTGTGATGGTCCTGACGAGCAGGCAGCTCTTGACGCACTTATCGCTCTTGTCGATGCTGGTTTTGGAGAATAGTTCAATAGATTTTGGGCAAAATCCTACAAGAAGCTCGGCTTCGGTCGAGCTTCTTTTATATCTCGGGATATACGTGTTCGGCGACAACGGCGCGTACAGGAGGATTGAGATGAATAGAAAGAGTTTTGTTTTGACATGGTTTGCAACGCTTGTGGCAACTTTGGTTGCGGTTGCATTTGTCCCGGGCATGTCGGTTGTTGGAGGGAACTGGGCAGGTCCCATTGCATTTGCATTGGTACTCGCGTTTCTTAACGCTTCAATTAAGCCGGTTGTGCAGTTGCTTTCGCTTCCCATTACCCTTTTGACTTTGGGAATTTTCTCTTTGGTTATCAACGCTTTTATGCTTGAGTTGGCGAGTTTTCTTTCGCGTCATGTGCTTGGAAATGGCGTGCTTATCGAGGGTTTTGGCTCGGCATTTTTAGGTGCAATCGTAATCTCTTTGGTAAGTTCATTTGTGGCAGGTTTTATAAAGTCAAGTGATTAAGAGCGTTAGCTGGGTCCGCCTTTGTATGTGTCGGTTGTTGGCGAGAAGAGCTGACGGGGGTTCATTTGCTCTCGTATTGTCGAAGCCGATGCTGAGACAAGCGCTCCAAACAGATCGGCAAATATCGACCATGTTCGTCTGTCCGTATTCATAAGGGCGGCGAGAACCGCTCTGAGCGATGAGGCAGATGTGGTAATTTCGTTAAAGTAGACGGCGCCTCCAGCCTCAAGTGCGTCAAAGAGCTCATTGGTCATGGCCTCTCGTTTTTCAAGAGGCAGATCTGTGTACCATGAGCTGAAGGCTTCATTCACTTTTTTGCATTCGGGAGTAAAGTCATTGCAGGTAATAAAGTGATCGCGCTCAACTTGCCATGATATGCCATCGTGCGCCATCATGCCGCTCTCCGAGCTCTTTACAATGGTAAAAGGTGTTTGAGGATCATTAAAAATCATTCCCACTACACTGAACTGAGGAAGAATCCGAATGTACTTCTCGCCAAGAATGTCATGAGCGGTACTGTCGAGGACGCCCGGACACATGTTAGGCCCATCGTTACTCCAAACGCGATCGATATACGGGAGAAGTTCTTGGGGGAGTACAGTGGCTGCATAGCTTGCAAGATTGCCGCCTTTTGAATGACCACCAACGAGAATATGGGTACCTGCGGAAGTTTGCGTATCTCGCAGGTATTCTCGAATGCGCGCCTCAAGATATTGAGCGGCACGTTTATCAGCTGCAGTAATCTTAAAGCTGAGATCAAGGTTTTCTCGCCAACCCACCAAAGTTCCATCGGTGCCTCGATACGAGATAAAGCGAGATCCGTTTGGAAGATATATCGTAAGGCCGGCAAATTGCATGTTTTTATTGTGGTCAAGACGGTTGACATACTTGCCAAGTCTTGCTTTGGCAAAGCGGGGAGAGTCGATAAGTGCTTCAAGGAAGGTAGTATCAATGCGGGAAAGACCGGAGATAAGGCTTGGATCTTTTTTAATGCGCTCGATCATTTTTTGACATGCATCTGAGAGCAATACGGTTTTGTTGGAGCGTTCGGAGGGAACGATGCCATCAAAGCCAAGGTAGGAAAGGAGAGAGAGGACGAGATTGTCAACATCGTTGAAAGGACAATTGTCCAATAAAATGTCGCCACGCCACTTTAGATAGTCAACTATGTTTGCCATACACTATTTCCTCTCAGCCTAGAAATCTTAATAATGGCATAATCAAAAGGTCGTTCGGATACTTGGAGTATAACGTGGAAGATACTGCCGGAGTTTTGCAATTTAACACTCAGCCTCAAAAGAAAACGGGGCAAACGCCCGTACATACACATATGGTATTTGTCGATATTCTCAATATCGTATGCGCACTTGCCGTGGTGATGCTTCATACGTCACTGAACGTATATGTTCCCGAGCGAACACAAATCTGGTCTTTTTCACTTAAACTTCAGGCAGTTTTCATTTTTGCGGTACCCGTCTTTTTTATGATAAGCGGTATGAACTTGCTTGGATACCGTACGAAATACTCAACAAAGGAGTTCTTTTTCAAACGGGTACGTCGTGTGGGGACTGCATTTCTTTTAGGAAGTATTCTTTGCTATTGTCTGTATTGTTTCTTTCCGCATGAATTTTGGGGCACAGAGAGCTTTGTGGGAGTCTTTGGTCCCAAGGATTTTGTAAAAAGGATACTGACAAACAACATCAACAGTACTTATTGGTTCTTTTATACCATCATATATCTCTACGTTTTGACACCCGTTCTATCACATATAGCCCCTCATAAGCGGACGCTGCAGTATGTTTTGGCTCTGACATTTTTTGTGGGTGTCCTTGTTCCGTTGGCAGAGTTTTGTGGCATGAGGCATGAGTATTTTTCCAACGTTTTTGGCTGGCCGTTTTTCGCCAGTTGGGCAACTTTTTATTATGCAGGAGGATATTATCTACATCGATTTGTGCACTTCAAGAAGGGCCTTTTGTCCCGTCCTTTTATATGGGTTGGTATCTACGTGATAGCAACGCTTGCCATGTATGTTCTCACACTGTATGTCAACGGGTGGTATGCAGGCGCAAAATTGAGCCATGAGTACCGGAACTTTATAGCCTCTCCCGGATCTCCTTTATGTGTGATTCAGGTCCTATCCGTCTTTTTGTTTGTCCGGTCGTTGGAGCCATGGCTTGCCAAACTTCCAGCTCTTGCAAAAAAGATATTGAAAACGGTTTCGGCTGCAGGGGTAGGAATCTACCTCATTCAAATTCCTATCATTAACTATATTTCGGTAAAGTACGATCAAGCGCTCTACGCATGGTTAAAAGACGATGCATTTATACGCGGTTTGTTCGTATTTATAGTTGCGGCAATTATGGTAGTGGCATTGCAGGGGCTCTGGAGAGCCTTAAAAAGATGTATTACGTCTCGCACCAAGAGTTTATAGCGTATACGGGTAGAGATAATTTGGTTTCCAATTTGTGTCCAGCCGATGTGGTAGCGTAGCGTAAGAGAGTCTTCATGAGAGGAATTGCGCGATGGCTTTTACGCTTATAGGAACCACATCGACTTCTGTTATAAGTCTGCCGGTGAGAGAAGCGCTTTTGACAAGCATTGAACGTTGTGGAAGAGCGGTGCTGCTTGTTGATACACTTGATACAAAAAAGACGGTACAAAAGTTGTTTGCGGCAGATCCGGTGCTTTCTTTGGGGCTTACGGTTTCAACTCTTTTTGAGTGGACGGAAGAACTTTGGAGGCTCTTTGGTAACGGACACCCTCTTATTTCAGGAGAATTGCGAAAGTTATGTATCTTTGAGGCGCTTGAGAGCTTTGAGCCTTGCGCACTTGACCCACTGAGTGTCGGTGCCGGAGTGGCTCAGGCAGTTGAGCAACTCGCCCAAGGTGATCTTTATTGTGCTCAGAATCAAAGGACACGGTCCAATCTTACTGCGGGGGAAAAGCGAGTGCTTATCGTCTTGGATCGATATCTTGAATTGATTCATAAACGGGGCTTTCTCGAGAAGGACGAATCATATACCCTCCTGATCTCTTTGCTGCCTCAGAGCTATTGTGAGCAGCAAAGCATTGTAGTAAGTGGAGTAGAAAATCTGACCTTTTCTGAAAAGCAGTTTTTGTGCAATCTATCGCAGAACACAGACGTGCAACTTGTTCTTTCAACGCCTCAAAATGAAGCGGGCAACGCAAACAGAGAACTTCTCGCCAGGCTTTCTCGTCTCTCTCATAAAGACGTTCTGTTTGTAAATGATGTGCAAGAGCCTCACGATGCTGAGGTAGAAGCGCTGCTCCACACCATATTTTTGCCGCAACAAACAACTCTGCCCTTGAAGTCCCAAGGTAAGGTTACGTTGCTTTCTCCGGCGGGCATTCTTGCCGAGCCTGCTTTGATAATTGAGCATATCCAAGGCCTTATCGCACAAGGGGTAAAAAGCTTTGGAATCTATGCGCCGCAGCAAAATGAAGCATGGAGGCAACTTGCACCACGTTTGGCCGCACATGGTATACCCGCAAAGACCGTCATGCGGCAAGCGGTTTCGGATAGTAGTTGTGCAAGAGCATTTCTTGGGCTTGTAAGAGCGGTTTGTAAGCTTAAGAATCTTTGTGAGGTATGGCCTGATGCATCTCAGGCAGAATTGGGCGATATGTCGTGGTGGCCCCCTCGTGAGATAGTGGACTTTTTGTTTTCACCCCTTTCTTTTGTTTCAACAGAGAAGGCGTGGGATATTGATAAAATGTGGCGAAAAAATCGTATCCTTACGCCTGATCACCTGCTGCGTTTTCTCAGGCAAGCTTCTGCTACATCGAAGGAATGTGCCGCTACCGTTGAGAGCATTTTGAATGGTCGAATAGAGAAAGCCCTGCATCGCTTATTGATAGCGTGCGATGAGCACAGAGAAGATTTTGATGATGAGGCGTATCTTCTTATTTCAAATTCGCTCTCCGCGATTATGACGGTTGCTCAGGCTCTACATAAACTTGAGGCGAAAGCCGATATTGCTTCTGAGCAGAAGTTTTATGAAGTGGCTTGTCAGAAGAGCTTCTCGCTTTGTCTTAATAACGGAGCGGCTGAAACCGTGGGCTCAAAGGCTCCGGTTTCTGTGGAAATTCTTTCGGACAAAAGTATGCGTGAGCCCAATACGTTTGATGCAGTGATTTGCCTTGGGATGGATTCGGTAAACACTTCGCTTCCCACAAAGGATAAAGCTTCTGATTTGCTTGCAGAGAAGCTCGAAGGAGTTAGGCCCATAGCTCCGCTTGCCGAAGGGAGGCGTCGGTTGTATCGGATGCTTGCCAGTGCACGCACGTACGTCTCGCTTGCATGCGTGGCTCACAGTGAAGATTCAAACAAAACATTTGCATCAGTCGTCCTCAAAGAGCTTCTTTCTTGCTATGAGACCGCAGAAGGAGAGTTTAATCTTCCACAACTCACAAGGGGAGAAGGCCGTCTTTCCGCAAACCTTTTGTTGGGTGGGAAAACACCGGCTAAAGTGGACTCCCTTCCGTTGCGGCCAACGGGATCCATTTCTGAGACGCTTAAGCCATTTGTGATTCTGCCGTCTTATCGAGGGGTAGAGCAGCCTCAAATTCAAGAACTCTCGGCTTCACAAATAGAGTCATATCTTGAGTGCCCCTATAAGTGGTTTGTACAGCGTCGCCTTAAACTGGACAGGGTTGATGCCGGTTTTAGTGGTCTTGAGAAGGGGACATTTATCCATCGGGTGCTTGAGTTGACCCACATGCAGCTTTTACAAGAGGCGCTTGGCACATCAGATGCTCTTTCTGACGAATACGTGTGGCAGGCGGTTGCAACTTCTTTACCGGACTCACGCATCTCTCAAGACACGCTCGCACATGTGCGGTACGTCCTCAGCACACAATTTGACGCGCTTGCAAAAGAGCAGTTTGTTGCGCCGCAAAAAACTCAGAGGAGAACACAGCGCCTGGTTCCCCATACTGTTGCACAGCACCAGCAAATGCAGAAGTTAAGAGAAGACCTTTTTGGACTTCTCGATTTTGAAACGGATAAATTTGTAACATTTGAGCCAAGATTTTTTGAGCTGAAGTTTGGCGCGGACGGAGGATTTCCTGCTACATATGCGGGTGTCGCATTTACGGGGTCTATAGACCGTATTGATGTAAATGCCCGGGGAGAAGCCATTATCATTGATTACAAGCATAAAGCTGCACAGGCTTTGAGTTCATACGCCGTACAAAAGTCGGTTGTCGAACAAAACCCTGAAGAGGATATGCCTTCTCACGTAGAACTTCCTCGTCATGTGCAAGCCATTATTTATGCACAAGTGGTACGCACGTATCTGAAGTCGCGAAATCTTACTTCGGTTGGTGCAATGTATCTGGGAACACATCAAAACTATGCACTGTATGGTGCGGCTCCCGAGTTGTACATCAATAAGATCTTTGGCCTTTCGGACGAACAAAAGCCATCCAAGGGTATGCTTTCCTGCGTTGCCGGGGATACGGTCGGTGCATTTAATGAGTATCTTGATGCATGGGAAGACAAGATCAAGCAAGCGGTTGAGAGAATGCTCAATGGCGACATTCACGCGCATGCCCTTGATAAAGAGGCGTGTGCATATTGTCCGGTGATGAATTGTTCTGAGAGGAAACGCTAATGACTCTTGATTTTCATTCATATACTCCCGGACAAAAGCAGGCCATTCAGACTTTGGACAAGCCTCTTTTTGTGGCAGCCGGTGCGGGATCGGGCAAAACATTTACTCTCACAAAACGTGTTGTTTGGGCACTGAGCAAGGGCTCGGGTACAGACGGAGGCGCGTATCTTGATTCGCTTGATCAAGCGCTTATCATTACTTTTACAAACGAGGCGGCCAAAGAAATTAAGGAACGCGTGAGAAGCGCGCTTGAGGAAGAAGGCCTTTTTGATCAAGCTCTTAACGTGGATTCTGCGTGGATCAGCACCATTCACAGCATGTGCGCTCGCATACTCCGCTCACACGCGTTTGATCTTGGTATCGACCCCGATTTTATCGTTTTGGATGAGCATAGACGCAATGAGCTCTTGCAGGAGTCTCTTGAGGAAGTTTTATCTTCATTGCGGGAAACCGATGAATACAAAGGGTTCTTCTCGGTATTTGATTTAAAAGATACGGCTTCCGCAAGCCATGGTGGTGCGCAAAACGGCAGCCAAAAGCTTGATAGCATTATCGAACAGCTTGCCACCTCGGCACTTTCAGCTCCTTATGAGTTTGAGTCAATTGAGCTTGCAATAGAAAAGGATGGAGCCGTTCCCGATATATACCAAGAACTCAAAAGGCTGCATTTTCAAATGAGAGAGCTTCTCATGCATGTAGCAGAGATAGATGATGAGACGGCAGTGAACATCATCACTCGGCAAGAAGAAAAAGTTGCGGCATATCTTGCAAATCACACAAAACAGGATGTGCAGCCTTCCGAGATAGCAGACCTCTTTGAAAAAATCCCACGGCTTCATTGTGGGAAGGAAACAAAAAAGCTTGCAGCGGATATACAGTCAGATTGCGAGGATCTTCAGAAAACCTGCAGAATGCTCGATATAAACCGCTATGCTCCACAACTTATTAAGGTAACAAAGTTTGTGGTGGAACGGTTTTCGGAAAAGAAGAGAGAAGCCCGAGGACTTGACAATAATGACCTGCTTCATGAGGTAGCGCGTGCATTTGAAGATCATCCGGAGCTTGCAGGTGAATATTCAAGTAAGTTTAAGCTCGTTATGGTAGATGAGTTTCAAGATACCAATGAGCAGCAAGTTCGGATGATTAAGCGTCTTGCCGGTGAAGATGCGCGGTTTTTAACTACGGTAGGTGATGCTCAACAGTCTATTTATGGATTTAGGGAAGCCGACGTAGAGGTATTTTTTGAACGGCAAAAAGAAATACCCGAAGAAAACAGACCGCTGCTCATTGATAATTTCCGCAGCCATGATGACATTCTTCGCTTTGTGAAAGCTGTTTGTGGTGCCGAGGGCATGATACCTGATTTTATGGACCTTAAGGCAAGCAGGCGGGAAAGCTCAGGTCCATTGCAAAACAACATTCCCCGTGTGATGGTTGAGCTTACCGCCGTAGAGAAAAAAGGAAACAAACGCGCTGCAAAAGCGGATGTCTATCAGCGTGTTGCGGCAGAGCAGCTTGCCGATAGGATAGCCCGGATCATTTCCGAGGGTGTCTTTCAGGCAAAAGACATTGCTATTTTGATGACCAGCGTAAAAGATGCGAGTTTGTATATTGAGGCCCTCAGGCAGCGTGGGATTGAAAGCGTACTTTCGGGTGGTACGGGTTTTGGACAGCTTCCGGAAGTGCAGACCATCGCCGCACTCTTGAGTGCCCTTGCTGATATTCATGACACCGAGCAAGGATTGTTCCCGGTGCTTACAAGTGGGATGTTTTCTTTGGAAGCATCGGACTTTGTACTCCTTTCGACGGATCTTACAAAAAGAGAAGGATTCGTTTTCAAACGACCGATTGAAGGCGGTCTGCTTACGCAGGAATTTAGTGGGGACCATCAGCCAAGTTGTCGCTTGAAGCGCGCTCTTACCATTCTTAACCAAGCAAAAAGAGACATTGCGGTAAAAGACGTTGCAACGGTTATACAGCAGGTGATAAAAGCATCCGGTTGGATTGAGCGCCTTGAGACGGGAGATGCACAAGAGCGCTCACAGGCCGCTAATATCCTTGCTGCTATTCGTCGTGTTAGAGAGCTTGAGAGAGATCTTGGAGTTGGCCCTTCACAACTTTCGGTGGCATTTAAACACTGGCTTAAAGTTACAAAAGCCGCACCCGTGGTACTCAACGATGAGAGACAGGATGCAGTCAAAATTCAGACTATCCATGCATCTAAAGGCAAGGAATATAAGGTCGTTGCCGTAGTTGGCGCGCTTAAAGATTTAGATCAAAGGGCCCCCAGTACAAAGCGCTGTCTTATTGGTCGAGTAGACGCCAAGCGCATCGTAGCCTTAAAACCACCTCGGACAGAGTTGCGAGGCGATAAGATTCCGGAGGATATCTCTCAGTGTAAAACCATATGTGATTGGCGCTTGTACCTGGATGAGACACAAAATGCTGCCGCACAGGCTGAAGCAATACGGCTTTTATATGTGGGTCTTACACGCGCTCGTGAAATGGTTATTCTTACTGCAACGGCAATCCAACAAAAAGCAGCAGGTTTTAGCCCGAAGCTTACAAAAGCAGTAATAAGTTCCATTCTGAAAGAAGACAGCCTGCCTCGTGCAGGAGAGTCGCCCTTTGAATATGGCGGTTCACAGGCAGGAGTGTGTAGAACACTGTACGTGCGCTTTTCTGAACAAGCGGATGGCTATGCTCTTGATGGCGTCGATCTTGATCAAACGCGTACCATGTCTGATGCGCAAGAAAACCAAGCCGGTTTGACCTTTGATCTTTATGCACCGGAGACATCGGTACCTCAAGCAAAAAAAGAGACAAACTATCAAGAGTTTTATAGCTATTCATCACTACACCAGCAGATAAATGACAAATTCCAAGAGGTATCAGAGCAACAGGAGACGCTCCAAGGAAAAGAAGCTTCACAAGATGGGGGAGCTGAAGGCGAGACTTCGGCAACCAGCTTTGGATCTACCTTCCATGAACTTGCTCAGTACATGGTTGAGGCAGATGCCTATCCTGAACGTTCAACCATTGAGCGTATTGCCATCCAAAATCATGTTCAAAAATCTCTTATGAGCCGTTTGGAATCAGCGTTGACGCTTTGGAACAACTCTGATGTAAGGGCGGAAGCAAGAAAATATGCTTGCGTCTGTGCCGAGATGCCATTTTGCCTTGAGCAGGTATACGGAGACAAGAAATACCTTAACGGCGCAATCGACCTTCTCGCCACAAACCCCAAAAGCACCGAGGCATTTGTGGTTGACTACAAAACAGGCGATAAGAATCTCACGCCGGAAGAGATTATCGAGTCTCACAGAATGCAGGCAAACTTTTATGCCTTCGTACTTATGCAGCGTGGATACACCAAGGTAACATGCGCGTTTGTGTGCGTGGAAGTTCCCGATTCCGCAGACGAAAAACAGCCGTTTGTGGCACGATATAGCTTTGATGAACACAGGAAACCTACGCTTTTAGGCTGGGAAGTGAGAGAGCACGTATGAGCTTTGCACAGGTAGCCTTAGACATTCCTACGCGTGCTTTACCGGGTGCGTATGATTATGCGATACCACCTGAGCTTCTTGATAAAGTAACCGTAGGAACAACGGTATACGTGCCGTTTTCCCATCGGTGGGTGGTTGGGTATGTTGTTTCAATCTCCAAGTCACCCAAGGCGTCGATTGATCTGGCAAAAATTCTCCCTATTGCACAGGTGCTTGCCGATGCTGCATTCGATGAGATTTCTGCTCGTGTGGCACGCTGGATGGCCTCGGAGTATGCCTGTTCGCTCACTGATGCGATAAGACCGTTTCTCGCTCCGGGGCAACGCGTTAAGGTGCGCCGTACGCAGGACGGGTCTTCCTGGGAGTTAATAAACGAGAAATCAGGTCCTGTCGATGAGCGTTGGGTCATGTTGACACCCAAAGGCCAAGAATTTACTCCCGCAAAGCACGCTTCAAAACAGCGGCTTATAGTGCAGGCGCTTTTTGGAGCTCCGCAGCGAATGTCAGAGCTTTCCGCTACCATTCCGGGGGCACGGTCGGCAATTACGGCGCTGGAGAAGCGAGGTGTCGTTTCCGTAGAGGTCAAACGTCAGATTCGAGGTATGGATACACCTACCACGCTTTCAAGTGCAACGGCGCAAAAACCGGCGCACCTCACAGATGGTCAAGCACGTGCGCTTCTCGCCATCTCAAAGGCCACCGCTTCGGCAAACGGTGACGTGGTTCTTGTTGACGGAGTAACGGGATCCGGCAAGACAGAGGTATATCTTGCTGCCATAGAAGAGGTGCTCGCTAAAGGAAAAGGCGCCATCGTTTTGGTTCCCGAAATCTCCTTGACAGCGCAAACGGTCGGTCGATTTCGATCTCGCTTCGGTGATGACGTGGCGGTGCTTCATTCACGCCTGTCTGCGGGCGAGCGCTTTGACCAATGGGATTTGGTACGTCAGGGGTCGGCTCATGTGGTAGTCGGTGCCCGCTCGGCGCTGTTTGCACCGCTCAAAAACCCCGGTCTTATCATTATCGACGAGGAACATGAGGCCTCCTACAAACAGGACTCGCTGCCGCGCTATCACGCTCGAGAGGTTGCTGCGCATATGGCACGTCTGCGCGGGTGCGCCTTGGTTTTGGGATCCGCGACGCCTTCGCTGGAAAGTCTTATTCGCTGTCATCAAAAGAGTTGGGGCAAAGCTTCATGGGTGCGGGTGTCGATGCCAGAGCGGCCGGGAGATGCGGTGTTACCTGAAGTTGTGATTGTTGATATGGCGGCACAGTTTAGAGACGGCTGCCGGTCGATCTTCTCGGCACCGCTTGTTCGTGCTCTTGAAGAAACGGTTCAGCGTGGCGAGAAGGCCGTGCTTTTGCTAAATCGCCGGGGATTCGCAAATTTTTTGATGTGTCGCGAGTGCGGATGCGTGCCCGAATGCCCGCATTGTTCGACATCGCTTACCTATCATGAGCGTACCTGTGAGCTTGTCTGCCATACGTGTGGCCGGCGCTGGTCGGTGCGTGCGTATCCAAACCCGGCAACAAAATGTCCCAATTGCGGCAGCCGCTACATGGGTGCTTTTGGTGTGGGCACTCAGCGGGTTGAGGATGAGCTGCGTATGCTTTTGCCCGAAGGCGTTGAGATAATTCGAATGGATGCGGATACCACCTCTACGAAAGGTGCCCATCAGAAGCTTCTTGAGCGTTTTGATGCGGCGGATTCTGCGGTGCTTATCGGTACGCAGATGATCGCAAAAGGACTCGATTTTCCTGAGGTTACTCTTGTTGGTGTCATCAATGCGGATACCATGTTAAAGCTTCCGGATTTTAGAGCTGCAGAGCGTACATACGATCTCTTGGAACAAGTTTCGGGAAGAGCGGGCAGGGGAGACAAAGTGGGAAAAGTTATCATACAAACCTATTGGCCAACGCATCCTGCAATTGCGTCCGTTGAAACGCACAATCGCAACATCTTTCTTTCGGAAGAGGTTACAGAAAGAAAGGAAGCGTACTATCCGCCGTACTCACGTCTTGCAAATGTTATTTTCTGGGGCAGGTCAGAGCGTGATGTGTGCGCATCTGTAAATGAGCTGACAGAAGCTTTGCATGAGATGGTAGGTGAAAAAGAAGGCTGGGAAATCCTTGGTCCTGCCGATTGTGTTAAGGCAAAAGTCAAAGACAAATATCGTCGGCATGTGCTTGTAAAAGCACCGACGGAGGAAAATATAGGCGATTTTATATCTCAGTGTGCCGCAAAGCTCACCAAGCGAATGGGTATCAGCATGACAATAGATGTTGATGCCTATGACATGATGTAGATATCACAGCCGAAAGGATTGTTATGAAATTGCTCGATGAGATTGTTCTTTGGCCTGATGAAAGGCTTACCGATACCTGTGAGGAGATATCTGAGATCACCGATGAAATCCGCGATATAGCCAAGCGTATGTTGCAGGATATGTATGCAACCGATGGAGTGGGTTTGGCGGCACCACAAATAGGCATTTTGAAGCGCATGGTTGTGATTGACGTTGACTATCCGGACGGGCAGAAAAATCCGTTTGTGCTTATCAATCCGGAAGTAATCACGGCTGACGGTGAGCCGAGAACATACAATGAAGGTTGTCTTTCATTTCCGGGTATTACCGTTCCGGTAACCCGTCCAAGCCATGTTGTTGTACATGCGCAAAATTTAGACGGCGATCTCATGCAGTATGAGGCAGAAGGAGACCTTTTTGCAGTCTGTCTTCAGCATGAGATAGACCACATAAACGGGATTACCATGCCGGATCACCTTGGGCCAACGGCTCGCATGGAAGTCTTGCAACGCTACCATGAGGCTTTGGCGGCAGGTGCAAAGCCTGGAGAGACCTCGTTTGATGAGGATGAATAAGGAGCGATATCGTGCGGATAGTCTTTATGGGAACACCGGATTTTGCCGTTCCGTCACTTACGGCTCTGGCAGCAAAACATGAAGTTGTTCAGGTTGTTACAAGGCCGGATGCCATCCGTGGTAGAGGTAAGATTGCAGAGCCTTCTGCCGTAAAGATTGCAGCACATGACCTGGGGCTTCCCGTTATTGAGACGGCTCGCATGACTTCCGATAGTATCGAGAAAATCGTTGCATGTGCTCCTGATATTTTGGTGGTAGTTGCCTTTGGGTGCATCATTCCGGATGAGCTTCTTTCGTCTGTCCCCCTTGGCGGTATTAACGTTCATGCCTCGCTTTTGCCCCGCCTGCGCGGAGCAGCTCCCATTCAGCGCGCCATTCTTGCGGGAGATACGCTGACCGGCGTCTCTATCATGCGCGTGGTGCATGAGTTGGATGCGGGTGCATGGTGTCGACAGAGTTCCTGCGAAATTGGCACTAAAACTACTGCTCAACTTACCTCTGAGCTTGCGCATTTGGGAGCCCGTGAGCTTTCCTGTGCGCTCAGCGATATTGCCGCAGGTACGGTATGTTGGCATGAGCAGGATGCAGAGCAAGCAACCTTTGCCGCAAAAATTACGAAGCAAGAAATGAAATTAGATCCGCATGACGGTGCCAGACAAAACGTTCTCCGCGTACAGGCATCGTCGGATACCGCACCTGCTCGGGCACGTATTGCGGGCAGGGGCGTGCGCGTGCTTCTCGCCCGAGAGGCCAAAGAGGCAGAGCCGGAAGCCTTCGTGGTGGAGATTCAAAAAGGTCATCTGTATCTGGGATGTTCCGATGGGGCGCTTGAAGTGCTTGAACTTCGTCCCGACGGTAAGCGCGCGATGGATGCTTCAGCCTTTGCGGCGGGGCTGCACGAGAGCGCATATACGTGGGAGTGCCTGTAGATATGGCAAAACTCGCTCCAGCTCGTGCAGCGGCACTTGACCTTGCGGCGCAATACCGAAGAAAGCATGCGCGTATGCGTGACTTTTTGCGTACATCGCACAGGATGGATGTACTTGGCGAGAAGGACCGAGCTCTCGCCACGCGCCTGCTTTTGGGAAGCGTAAGCGCCGTAGGTGAGCTTGACCGGGTGCTTGCTTCCTATCTTCCAAAAAGAAGGCATCTGGAGCCAAAGCTTAGAGATGCGCTCCGCCTTGCTACGTTTGAGATTCTCTATCTACATACGCCAAAACACGTTGCGGTGAGTCAAGGGGTCGAGATGGCGCGGAGAGCTTCTGCGCAAGCAACCGGCTTGGCAAATGCCATACTTCGACGTATTGCCACCGACGTATCTCCACGCGTCGACAAGGCTTACGCGCGCTTGCGTGCAGGCAATGATGAGTGTCTTTTAGAAGACTTGGTGTGCGTGAGCGGGCAGCCGGACTGGCTTTGTCAAAAACTCGTTGCCTCAATGGGCGTATCCGTTGCAACTCCTTTACTGCTTCACGTACTTGAGCCGGCACCGGTGTATGTGGCTTTGCGAGAAGGGCTGTCACAAGACGTACTTTCTGCTTTTGATCCGTACACAAGCATCGCCCCCCAAAGTTTTTTCCTCGAGAGTCCCGCAGGTCTTGCGGCTTCCGATCTGGTTGCTCGTGCAAAAGTGTTGCCTGCCGACATTTCGTCCCAGCTGGTGGCGCTTCTCGCTTTGTCGGGTAGGGAGAAGACCCTTTTAGAGATCGGACAGGGGAGAGGAACAAAAACCATACTTCTTCAGCAAAATGCCGCTCTGTTAAATCATGTGCTGCATATAACGGCAATTGATATTGATCCTCAAAAAGTTGAGATTGCAAGAAAGCGGCTTGTTGAGGCTGCCGTTGATAATCAGGTAACGTCTGTGGTTTTTAATGCAGCAGAACTTGGAGCACGCGAGGCGAACAGTGAGCCTCCCTGCAAGCTCCCCGGTGAGCTTGCACACACCTTTGATACCGTTTTTATCGATGCACCGTGTTCAGGTGCGGGCACTTTGCGGCGTCATCCGGAGATTGGCTGGTCGCTTGATGAGGGCGCCGTTTGTTCGGACGGAATACTTCCAAAAGTACAGAAGGACATTCTTGTGGCAGCTTCCAGAAAAGTAGCCGCTCATGGCACGCTGGTATATGCAACCTGTTCTCCGCTGTATGAGGAAGACGAAGCGGTTGTCGAAGCTTTTCTCGCTACGGAAGAGGGAAGCAGTTTTGAGCCGGAGGATATAGTGGAATCTGCTGTTTTTAAGCTTCTCTCAGATGCGGGAAAGCAAGTCGTGCAAAAGGCGCAAACAAAAACGGGATACGCTCATTTTGGGTATCAGCTGGATATACTTGATGCCGACCAGCATTTTCTTGCAAAACTGAGGCGCATTGGATAGTTCAAGCGTATTGGGCAGCACAGGCGCATCGGACGGTTATTTTTTGTTTTTTTGGTCGGTATTGTAAAAGCCGCTTCCCTTAAAAACGATACCTGAAGGGTCAAAAACACGTTCGGCCAAATGTCCGCAAGAAGGGCACGTTACTTTTGGATGAACACTCATGGGATGTTCAACAACAAATTTGGTCTTACATTCAGGACATTGATAACTATAACGAGCCATGTTCCCTCCGGATACCGCTAAACTATTTACCGTGAACTACTTTACCCCATGATGCGTTTTTTATGATCCGCACTGGCCACCAATGAAAGAAAGGTTGTTTCATGCAGATAACGGGTGCAATCTTTGATCTTGATGGGACACTGGTTGACTCCATGTGGATGTGGAGAAGATCGTTCGGAGATGTTTTAGAAGACCTGCATATCAATATGACTCCGGATTTTTTTAAAAGGGTCGAGGCCATTTCGCTTTACGATGGTTGCGTAGCGTGTATTGAGGAATTTAATCTTCCTTTATCCGCAGAAGAGCTGTATGAAAAGTTCCTTTTGTATGTACAAACGGTATATTCGCACGATATTAAAAGCATTGCGGGGGCTACCGACTTTCTCCAGGAACTTTTTGACGCAGGAATACCTCTTGCCATTGCTTCTTCTACGCCATCTCGTGCCATACATGTTGCTCTTGAAGCCCAAGGTATGGAGAAGTTTTTTAAAGCGGTTGTGTGTACCGAAGACGTCGGGGGTGTCGATAAAGCAAAACCCGATGTCTATCTTGAGGCTCTCAGACGCCTGGGCACCGATAAAGCACACACGTGGGTCTTTGAGGACGCTGAGTTTGGTGTACATACGGCACAAACCGAGGGCTTTCCCGTTGTTGCGCTGTTCAATGGCAAAGACGGCCGTGATCTTGAGTATATGAAGGCGCACTCTGATCTTCTCGCACATGATTATCGAGAACTCTCTCTTGCCCGCATTTACGATTATGAACGGGTGACGAATCAGCCACATCTGGGCGCCTCATCGGCTCAGAAGGTCTTTTCGGTTCTCGTTGTTGATGGATCTCCCACGCCAAGTTCAGCCGCGCTGGTTTCAGAACTTTCATCATGCTCGGATTATGTCGTTGCTGCAGATCGCGGGGCATATATCTGCAAGGAGGCCGGTGTCGTTCCTGATATTGCGTGCGGAGACTTTGATTCCGTGGGAGAAGAGACACTCTCTTGGATCCATGCACAAAAGGTGCACACGATTGCTTATCCTCAAGATAAGTACGAGACCGATTTGTCTCTTGCACTCAATGCCGCTTGCCATGAAGCAACCCGTCAAGCACTTCCGCTGTCACTGACACTTACCTGCGCTTCCGGCGGCAGGCTTGATCATGAGCTTGGTGTAGTGGGGCTTCTGGCTCGATTAAGCACTGCCTCATGGAGGGTGCGGATTGTTGAGGATGCCTTTGAAGCAAGGATTCTTTCGGCAGATACGTATGCGGCGTGGAGGCTCTCAGAAAAAGATCGAGGAAAGACACTGTCGGTGCTTCCGCTTCAGGAAGAAACGGTGATTACCGAGATCGGTATGCAATGGGACCTTGCCTCACGAACTTTGCTGCTCCTGTCTGATGAAGGAATTTCCAATGTGGTACAAACGGATGTGGCACAAATACATTGCGAGAAGGGCAAGGCGCTCGTGGTGCTTCTCGCAAATGAATCGTGACGTTGGGGTCTATCGGGCAGAGTGGGCGCACCCATTCATTGAGTCGGAGAGGACAGTCGGAGAGGGTGAGAGAGCCAGGACAGAATTCCAAACAAAAAAGGTCGCCTCGGCGACCTTTTCCATATCTAAAAAGACGTGCGTCCGCGTGCTTAGTCCAAACGTTCAGCCACACGAAACGCTTGCTGCGTGAAGCGTTAGCTGCGTGCAATCTTTCCGGACTTAAGGCAACGGGAACAGACATTCATCTTTTTGCGCTGTCCGTCAACAACGACGGTAACGCGCTGGATATTTGGCTTAAATGTGCGGGTCACCGTGCGATGAGAGTGCGAGATAGAACGACCAGCAACAGCGTGTTTACCGCAGAAATCACAAACCTTTGACATGACAACGACCTCCATAAGGCGTGGATATAACCATCCGCGCGAATTTCCAAATTGCCGAACTACTATACCACAGCTGACCTCGTATGCAACCGGGATCTTTGAGTTCATAGATCTCGAACAAACTTTACATTCTCCGCACTTGTTATTTTTTACATGATGCTTCTTCTGTGCAGGTATAGACGTGGGGTATAATCGCTGTGATTCTTTTTGATTCAGGAATCAAACGAGAGGAGTAATTGCATGGCTTCCACTGTTCCTGGAACGCTCAAAGTTTCAAACGACTGCCTTGCCGATCTTGCAGGATATGCCGCTCTTGAATGCTACGGTGTCGTTGGTATGGCTGAGATTGATGAACAAGCGGGCGTTGCACGTCTTTTACCTGCATATCGCCTGCGAAAGGGCGTAGATGTCTCATCGTCGTCTCAAGGCGTATGTGTCGATTTGCATGTTGTGGTTGAGCAGGGCGTCAACATGGCATCTGTTGTCGACAATCTTTCGGCCTCGGTGAAGTTTTTGCTCCGTCAAATTGCCGAGCTTGAAAACGTCAAAGTAACCGTTCACATTGAAGCAATGCGCGCTTCTCGCTAATGTTTTGCGCGCAGATTCAATTACGATAAAGAACTGAGGTCTTCAAAGATGATTTCAACTGTCATCCGTACCTGTTTTCCGGCGGCTGCGCTTGCGGTTGCCGATAAGGCAGAAGAGATTAATAAGCTTAATGTGTTTCCAGTACCGGATGGCGATACTGGAACCAACATGTCTTTGACATTGGGAACGGTCGTGCGAGAAGTGCAAGACCTTCCCGCAGATGCCTCTATGGAAGACATTGCAAAAGCAATTACTCACGGCTCACTTATGGGAGCACGCGGAAACTCGGGCGTTATCACAAGCCAGATTCTTCGAGGCGTTGTCGAGGGTTTGTGTGATGTCAAAGATCCCGAGCACATTAAACCAAAAGACATTGCGCATGCATTTCGTCGGGGTAAAGAAGTTGCATTTAAGGCGGTTCGTAAACCGGTTGAGGGAACCATTCTTACCGTTTTGAAGGATGTTTCCGCAAAAGCCGACTCTCTTGAGAAGTCAAAACTGACGCCGGTTGAGGTTTTGGACGCGCTTGTTGTTGAGGCATACGAGTCGGTGGCAAGAACGCCTGATTTGTTGCCCGTCCTTAAAGAGAACGGTGTCGTTGACTCAGGTGCCTTTGGATTTGCAACGTTTTTTGAAGGCTTTGTCAATGCCGTTCAGGGAAAGACGGAGCTCTCTGATTTTAAGACAACCGTAGGCACCGATGATGCCAAGGCTGCCGCAAGTGCAAAAGTATCCATTGAGCTGAACGATGACTGGGAGGGCTCCGAGTTTAGGTACTGCAACGAGTTCCTCTTCCATGCAAATGACGCAACGTTTGATGAGAGTGCGGCTCTTGATTTTCTCTCCACCATGGGCGATTGTGAGCTTTTAGTGGGCACAAACCCCGACTATAAGGTGCACGTACATTCCAATACGCCTGACAAGGTATTGCACTATATGCTGCAATACGGCCAGATTTTTGAGGTCTTTATCCACAATATGGATCTTGAAGCCAAAGAACGTACCGAAAAGATCGCGGAAGATAAAAAGGCAGCCTCCACCCCCAAGGCTCCTCATAAGAGCCTTGGTTTTGTTGCCGTATGTTCGGGCAGCGGTTCTGAGTCTATTTTGAAGTCTTTGGGTGTAGACGTGGTTGTTTCCGGCGGACAGACCATGAACCCCTCAACGGCTGATATTTTGAGCGCCATTGAAGAGGCAAATGCCGACAGCGTTATTGTGATGCCCAACAACTCCAATATCCGTATGGCGGCTGAGGCTGCGGCGTCTGCGTGTACCGATGTGAAAGTGGCAGTCATTCCAACAAAGTCAGTGCTTCAGGCGTTTTCTGCCATGTTTGTGGTTGATACCGAAGCATCGCTTAAAGACAACGTCGCCGCTATGACCGAAGCTTCCGCGAATATTCGCTACGCCGAAATAACCACTGCGGTGCGTGATTCCACTGCGGCAAATGGGGATCCTATCCATAACGGAGACGTCATGGGTATCCAAGGCAGCTCGATTGATGTTGTAGGCCATGACGTTGATGACGTTACTTTGCGGCTTCTCTCTCAGATGCAGGAGGAGGAAGAGGGAGACACGCTTACCCTTCTTGCGGGTTCCGATATGGATGATGTGCACTTCTCGGCACTTACAAAGCGTATCGAGGAGGCATTTCCTGACTTGGAGGTTGACGCGCATCGCGGAGAACAGCCTCTCTATCCCATTATTTTCTCGCTAGAGTAAGCTGAGCAGGCTGGTATGGAATCTCGCCCCAGCATAGGTGAGGCTGCCGACCGTATACAGAAAACCTGCTCGTTGGGTGATGAGGTTGGCTGTCTTCGTTATGTTACTGAAAATCGTGCCGAGGCGCTTGGGCGTCTCGGCATTTCGCGCGTGAGCGATCTTTTGGTACATATCCCTCATCGGTACCTCGATTTTTCCTCTGAGACGAGCATTGCGTATACAACCATAGGCACCGACGTTACCATACGGGCAAAGGTTGAAAAAATAACCGTTAAGCATCCGCGTCCGCGGATGAGCATTGTTGAAGTTGAAGCAGTCGATGCAACCGGCGTGATGACGGCGGTTTTCTTTCGCCAGCCGTGGGTGGCACAGCAGCTTCACGAAGGAGATGAAGTTGCCTTTTCGGGCACCATGACCTTTGCGTATGGCTTTCATCAAATGAAAGCTCCGTTTTTCGAGGTCATTACCACAGAGTCTGAGAAAATGAAGTCGCATGCCAAGATTTTACCGGTGCACCCTGCAACGGAGGGGATAAGCCCCGCTTGGATGCGGCGTATTATATCGGCCGCGTTGGCAGATCAAGGAGACGTTCTCGACTGGCTGCCCGCACGCCTGGTGGCTTCTCGTGGCTTCATGACCCTTGCGCGTGCGTTGCGGGAGGTCCATTTTCCCTCCTCAATGGCGGCAGCCGAGAGAGCCCGCCGCCGTCTTGCCTATGACGAGCTGCTCTGTCTTCAGATGGCACTTCTGGCGAGAAGAACCTTTGAATGTGAGGGTGACACTCCTTTTGCCCATACGATAGACGGATCCAAGAAGCGTGCCCTTTTGGCGGCTCTGCCCTTTGAGCTCACTGAAGAGCAAAGAACTGCTGCACACGACATTCTCCACGATATGGCAGCTCCGGAGATTATGAACCGGCTGCTTTTGGGTGACGTTGGTACCGGCAAGACGGTAGTTGCCGCTCTTGCGCTTGCTGCGGTTGCCGATTCCGGTACACAGGCAGCCATGATGGCGCCAACGTCCGTGCTTGCAAAGCAATATGCCGAGAAGATTGGCCCGCTTCTTACGGCGGCAGATATACCATGGGCGCTGGTAACAGGCTCCACGCCTGCCGCAGAGCGAACGGCTATTGAAAACCGTCTTGCCACCGGTGCCATTTCCGTCATTTTTGGTACATCTGCGCTGCTCTCTGAAGGCATAAACTTTCGCCAGCTAACGCTTATCGTGATTGATGAGCAACATCGCTTTGGCGTGAATCAACGGAGTGCGTTGAGAAAAAAGGGAAGTGGTGTTGATCTTCTCGCCATGACGGCAACTCCTATCCCTCGTACGCTGGCACTTTCCATCTATGGAGATATTGCCCTGTCGCGTATTGCGCACCGGCCTCTTGCGGGGGCCGGTCTCAAAACAGAACTGCTGCAGAGCAACAATCTTGACCTTGCGTATGGTGCCGTCAGGGATGCGGTGGCAGCCGGGCAACAGGCGTACGTGGTGTGCCCCTTGATTGACGAGACTGATGAAGGTACGAATTTGGATGACGTGCCTCCTAATGTTCAAACTCAGACAAAGCTGCATTCGGCTCTTGCCACGTATCAGGCACTGCAGCGTGGCGTGTTTTCCGATCTGCGCCTTGGCATTTTGACGGGACGTATGAGCTCCGCTGAAAAAGACGAGGTGATGGAGAAATTCCGCTCAGGGGATTTGGACGTTTTGGTTTCAACAACCGTCATTGAAGTTGGTATTGACGTACCAAATGCAACCGTCATGCTCATCTATAACGCGGATCGCTTTGGCTTGGCAACCTTGCACCAACTGAGAGGTCGCGTTGGGAGAGGTTCTTTGCCGGGGAAGGTTTTTCTGAATTCCGATGCGAAACGTGGTACATCTGCTCGACGTCGACTTGCGGCACTTGAGGCCACTGCCGATGGATTTAAGCTGGCCGAACTTGACCTAAAGCTTCGTCGTGAGGGAGAGACGTTGGGGTACAGGCAGTCCGGTAACGCAACGCTCAAGATTGCGGATTTATATGGGGATGCCGACATTATTGAGACTGCATATAAGGATGCACGCTCCCTTTATCGGCGCGACCCTGAACTTAAAGAACCTCAGCATCGTACCATGGCCTTGGAGGCACAAAATCGCTTTAGCGCATATTTTGAGGAATTGGGGCGTATATGAGGATTGTGGGAGGCAAATGGCGGGGGAGAAACATTCAACCTCCAAAAGGATACGCTCTTACGCGACCCACGGCAGAGAGAACCAGAGAGGCCATAGCGTCTTCCATTCTTGCCGCCTTTGGCCTGAATTTGGAGAATGTCTCTGTTCTGGATGCCTTTGCCGGCTCCGGGGCTATGGGGCTGGAGCTGCTTTCCCGTGGTGCGTCGCACGTTACCTTTGTCGATCAGGATCGAAAAACCGCTGCGCGTATCCAAAAAAATGCGCAATCACTCGGAGCACGTGCGCAAGAGGTGGATGTTTTATGTCACAATACGCTGCGCCTCGCGGAGCGCAAAATCCTTCCCGGAGCTCCCTTTGACATTGTCTTTCTCGATCCTCCGTATGCCTTTGAAGGAGCGCAGATAAGCGCGCTTCTCGATAGTCTTGTTGCGGTGGGCACCCTTGCCCCGAACGCTCTTATCGTGTATGAACATGGCGCCGCAACTTTGGGTATAGCGCAAGAGTCGATGGTTTCGGTTAAGTCAAAACGATACGGAATTGCGTGTGTTGATTTTATGAGATTGCGCATAGATCATCAAAAATCTTTAGGCGAGAAGAGCGTGGCGACCGAAGATAAGATCCGCAACCAAGCTGAAGGAGAAATTTGTGGAGAAGATTGATCATGTGGTTGTGCCGGGAACTTTTGATCCGGTAACAAACGGACATTTGGATGTCATTAAGCGCACAAAACGCCTTTTTGGAAAGGTTACGGTTGCAGTGGCTTCTTCTCGAGACAAAAATGGCGTAGGGACAACCTTTTCTCTTGAAGAACGTGTGGAGATGTTGCAGAAATCTCTCGGTGAGGCCAGCATTGAAGGGGTCAGTGTTGAGCCGATGAGCGGACTTTTGGTGGAATTTTGTCACAATCACGGTGCGGGTGGTGTGGTCAAGGGACTGCGCGCAATGACCGACTTTGAATATGAGCTTCAACAGGCTGATTTAAATGCTCATTTGGCACCTGATATTGAATCGATATTTGTTATGTCAAGTCCCGCATACGGATATGTTTCGTCCTCAATCGTTCGTGAAATTGCCTCGATGGGAGCGGATGTGTCTTTGTTGGTTCCGCTGTGCGTGGATCGTGCACTGAAAGCTCTTCACAATTTCCAAAAATAATATGAACCGCGTATAAATTGTTCATATTCTGCTACTATTCATAAAAGGCGCATTATGTACATAAGCGTTATCATCATGATGTAGCTGGTTTTGTAGATGTATGAAAGGAGTCCTGGATGCAGCCAGGTGAAGAAATCGAGAGCCTCGTATCGGAGCTTGAGCAGCTTGTCAGTGAGGCAAAATCACCCCTTATGGACAGCGGTCAGAAGAAGATTATTGATGCCCAGGATTTCTACGAGCTTTTGGACGAGATTCGCCGTGTCTTCCCCGAGGAGTTTACAACAGCTCGTCGCATTATCAAGGAAGAGAACGAGACGCTCGATCGGGCACGTACACAAGCCGAGTCCATCATTGCTGACGCACAGCAGCAGGCAATGATTTTGGCCGGTGATCAAGAGGTGGTCCGTCTCGCACAGCAGCAGGCTGACGGAATCAGAGACCAGGCAGATCAGTATGAGCGGGATACTCGCTATAACGCTGAGGAGTATGCCGATACCGTTTTAGCTCATCTCGAGGAGAACCTGAAGTCGCTGACCAACTCAGTTTCGCGCGTTCGTCAGACGTTGGATGAGAACTCCGGTCCCCGTAATACAACAAATAACGTCAACTGGTAAGAGTAATGAAACCAATCATTGTCTCCATCGACGATCGCTTGGCCAATCCCGGCGAAGCGTTGCCGTATGCCGGACATCTTGATGAAGACACGTATACCTTAGGGGAGCATACCTTCTCTCTGCCTAAGGGCATCGATTACGATCTTGTGCTTACCAACGCAGGTGAGGGGATTCTCGTTACCGGCATACTTAAGGCACATGTCGTCGGCGAATGCGACCGTTGCCTTGAGGCTGCGACGATGGATATTGCGGCAGAGGTTGATGAGTATTATCTCTTTGAGGAGCCGATAAACCCGGCCGATGACGAGGATGAAGCCGATTATTCGCTCGTGTCATCTGACAGAACCATTGATCTTGCCGATGCTCTACTTCCTTCTCTGGTCATGGAAACACCCTTTGTGGTGTTGTGTAAGCCCGATTGCAAGGGACTTTGCCCGGTATGCGGAGCCAATCTTAATGAGGGTGATTGCGAGCACGTTGCTCAGCTTGAACACAAGCGCTCAGAAGACGCGCGGGCAGCAAATCCCTTCTCGGTACTCGCAAATCTTACGTTTGACGAAGAAGAGTAACCGAAACCGGATAAAACCGGATGGAATCCAAAACGTGTGAATCTGGATAAATTGCGTTATTTGTGTTCAAAATGCCCTTATACGTGGTATAGTATCCAACGCATGAAATTAGATGGGTCGCGTCCCTGTAAGTATGGGACGCTTGCAAGAAAGTAAGAGAGGTTCCAAGATGGCAGTACCTAAGCAAAAGAAGGGTCGCGGCGCTACCCACACTCGTCGTTCCGCAAACAGCAAAGCTTCAATGCCCGCACGTTCCGTTTGCCCCGAGTGCGGAGCACCCAAACTTCCGCATCATGTGTGCCCCAATTGCGGTCACTATAATGATCGTGAAGTCATTGTTACTGAGTAGTTCTCAGACAGCGTAAGTTCAAGGAGGCTGTCCCGTTTGGGTCGGCCTCCTTTTCTATACAGGTCTATACGGATCTGTGAAGGAGACTATATGCCCACAATTTGTGTTGACGTTATGGGTTCCGACCAAGGACCTTCGGTGGTTTTGGAGGGTGTGGAGCGCGCCCTTGCAAAAGATGCAGAGCTTGTGGTCCTTCTTGCGGGGAGCGATGAAGAAGTAACGCCATTTGCCGAGAAGCACGATCGAGTCCGCACGGTAGTGAGTTCTGAGGTTATTGGGATGGACGAACATCCGGCAAATGCAGTGCGTCAAAAGAAGGATGCAAGCATTGTACGTGCCGCTGCCGCGGTAAAGCACGGCGAGGCTGACGGACTCTTTTCTGCGGGTTCAACCGGTGCGGTGTTGACGGCAGCCACCTTTGGTATTGGCCGCCTCAAGGGTATCAAGCGCCCTGCACTTGCGCTTATCCTCCCCGGTCTTGACGGACATAGAACTGTTTTTCTTGACACGGGCGCCAATGCAGACGTAAAGCCTGAGTTGATGGTAGATTTTGCTCGCATGGGAATTGCATATGCACAGGTAGCACTTGATATCCAAGAACCTTCTGTGGGACTTCTCACAAACGGAGCAGAGGACACAAAGGGATCAGAGCTTACGCTTGCCTATCATGACATACTTGCTCATGCAAAGGTCAACTTTAGCGGCAACGCCGAGGGAGTTGATCTTTTAGGGAGCCGCTTTGATGTGATTGTGGCGGACGGTATGACCGGCAATGTGGCACTTAAGTCCATTGAGTCAACAGGTCGGTTTATTTTGAGTCGCATTAAAGACTCGGTGGGCGCGTCTAAAAAGGCGGCACTTGGAGCCTTGCTTCTAAAAGACTCTCTTAAGAAAACCGCGGGTGAGCTTTCCGGAGATACCGTTGGCGGGGCGGTGCTTTTGGGGCTTTCGGCGCCTGTCATAAAGGCACACGGATCAGCCGGCGCAGGTGCGGTCTGTGCGGGAATTTTGGCGGCAGCCACGGCGGTTCGTGGCAATCTTGTGGGAAAGATTACGGAAGCAATTCAGGTTGGATAGTTCTCATGTTCCATGAGGTTCAACACGGGTAAAATTGCATTGTCTATGTTTGCTGTGAGTGCAAGGAGAGTGTAATGGCAGATACCAACACATTGGAAAAAGTGATTGCCGTTGTCCGTGAAACGCTTGATATTGACGAAGATACCGAGCTTGATGAGACAACTTCGTTCAAAGATCTTGGTGCCGATTCGTTTGATCTTCTCCAGCTGGTTACCGATCTTGAGCAGGAATTTGACATGACGTTTGAAGTTGAGAATCTTGATCAGATCGTAACTATCGGAGACGCTGCCGATGCCATTGACGAAGCGTAAAGACAGGTGCTGGTAATTTGAAGACGTATGAACGTATACGAGCAGCTGAGAAAATCTGTAATCATGTTTTTAAGCGAAGGGATCTCATAGAAGCCGCCCTTACGCACCCTTCTGCCGTTGAAGATAAGCCCGTTTCTGCATCGTATGAGCGTCTTGAGTTTTTAGGCGATTCAATTTTAGGCGCCATCGTGGCAACGGATCTTTTCGAGCGCTACCCCGAGATGGATGAGGGAGAACTCACACGGCTGAAGATTTCTCTTGTTTCAGGGCACACCTTGTCTCTCGTTGCCGAAGCACTCGGAATCGGACCGTTAATTATTACGGGCGTATCTGAAAGAGGCACCGGTGGGCGCGGTATGCGCTCTGCACTTGAAAACGTGTATGAATCCATAGTAGGGGCTCTGTATCTTGATGCAGGGTATGAGCCCACTCATGAATTTGTGATACGGACGCTCGCCCCTCATATCTCTCCGGCATTGGCTGAGCGCTCGGTGAGCCCTAAGTCTCGCCTGCAAGAAGCAGTGCAGGCAAACGGCAAATCAACTCCTGAATATGAACTTGTGAGTGAATCCGGCCCGGCTCATACGCCAACTTTTATTTCGGTCGTGTCAGTGGACGGATGCAAGGTTGGCAGGGGACAAGGACACTCCAAAAAAGCGGCGGAGGCGGCTGCGGCTCAGGATGCCCTTGTTCGCCTTGGCGTTGACGCAGTACCGGTTGATTGTGATGCCGATATGGGCTTGAAGTAGGGGGTTTCAGTTGTATCTCAAGGCGCTCACGCTGAAAGGCTTTAAATCGTTTGCGGATAAAACTCATATGGTTTTTGACCCGGGACTGACCGTAGTGGTTGGCCCCAACGGTTCGGGAAAATCAAATGTTTCTGACGCAATCCTTTGGGTGTTGGGTGAGCAGAGTGCAAAAATGCTCCGTGGGCAGGCAATGGAAGACGTTATCTTTTCGGGTTCGTCCGCACGAGGCGCAGTGGGCGTCGCAGAGGTTACGTTGGTTCTTGATAACGCCGACCACACGCTTCCCATTGATTTTTCCGAGATTGAGATTACGCGGCGTATGTACCGATCGGGGGAGTCGGAATATCTCATCAACGGAGCTCCGTCGCGCCTTATGGACATTCAGGACATTTTGCATGACTCCGGCCTTGGAAAGGATACGCATTCCATCATCTCCCAGGGCAAGCTTGATTCCATCTTATCAAGCCGCCCGGAACAGCGTCGAGAACTCATTGAAGAAGCAGCAGATATTTCAAAACATAGGCGCCGAAAAGAGCGAGCAGAGCGCAAGATTGGAGCCATGGATGAAAATCTTGCGCGCGCTAAGGTGGTTGCCCGTGAGATACACCGTCAACTGAAACCGCTTGAAAAGCAGGTAGATAAGGCGTCTCGGGCAAAAACACTTCAGAAACAATTGTCCGAACTCACCGTTCAGCTTGCCGTTGATGATCTGCGTCAGTTGCAGCGCAACCATGCAAAACTTATTGAGAAACAAAACGAGACAAACGCAGCTATTGAGCTGGCACAATATCGCTCAGACGAGAAGGCTAAAGAGCTTGAGAAGCTACAAGCTTTGCTTGAACAAAAAGGTCTTTTTGTTGGTGATTTAGGCGAGCAGCGCCGTCGTATGCAGGATGTGCTTGGTCGTATGGGCTCTGATATGCGTCTTTTGGAGGAGAAAGGCAAGAATATGGTTTCTCGCCTTTCTGACATGCGCATGCAACTGTCCACTATGGGAAAGCAATACCAAGAGGTAACGACGGAATCCGAACGTCTTGAAGAACAGCTCCTGCAAGTTTCCGCTCAAAAGAAGGAACTCATACGTACGCAAGAGATGCTTGAAGAGGCCTCTCGGACAGCCGTTGCAACGCGCAAGGAGCTTGACCGTAAACTTCAACGCTTAAACGCCGAGCAGCGCACTTCTCGCTCAATTGCCGATAAGGAAACGCTTGCTCAGATAAAACTTGAAGAGCAAATTACAAACGCGCAGGTTGAAGACGAGATGTATGCATCTCGACTGACCCAGATAGAAGACTTTATAGAGACTACGACGGAGGCACTTGCCGAGAGAGTGACGCGTGAAGCAGATGTGAGTGCCCGCCTTGAAACGGCACGTCATACGGCCGAGTCCTTGGCGGTAAAAATAAGCGAGAATACCGCTGCCTTGAAACAGGCACGTATGCGGGAGCAAGAGGCAAGTCGTGCGCAATCGGATGCCGAGGCAACGCTTGCGGCACTGCAATCTCTTGATGTTGAAGTCGCTCAGACAAGCCCGCGCGCTTCTGCGCTTGCCGGCGATGCGGAACACGCACATCTGATACAGGGGAGGCTTGCCGATTATATTGAGGCAACCGATTCCAGCCTCGAACCCTTGATCGAGCGTCTTCTGGGCGACGACTTGGCTGCCTTTGTAACCGGCTCCGATGTCGCGGCTCAATCGCTTGTGCAGGCGGCGCTTGCACAAACTGATATTGAGGGCCAAGCGACGATTGTTTTGCCCACGCACGCATCCGCAAAGTCCGCGCCGGACGACGCAGACGGAGAGGCACTTCTCTCCAAACTTCGTGTCGATCAAAAAGCGCAACCGCTCCTGGAGGCAATATTTGGCAATGTGCGCGTGGTAAAAAACGTAGACGCAGCACTTGTCGCCCATAAAAAGCTTCCGGAATATACCTACGCAACCCGAGATGGCGTTGTTGTCCTTCCGGACGGCCGCCTCATCATAGGAGACGCGACGTCTGTGGAAGCGGGCTCTCTTGAGCGCAAGCGTCGCATTCGCACTCTGAAAAAGGACATGGACGCCCTTATACGCGCACATACCCAAGCACATGCTGCAACCGAACAGGCGGAAGTGGAGCTTGCCGAGTCACGCGAGAAGAGCGCCGCCGCAAAAGGAGAAGTCGCTCGTCTTTCGGGAGAACTCTCTTCGCTTTCGGCGGAGCGAGGCCGTCTTGAAAATCAGTTGACGTCTGCACAGGCGGAGAAGAGCCAGGTTACGAAGGCTCGCGCGGCCGCTGCTGAGCATGCAAAAGATGCACGAGCCCATATTGAAGAGCACAGACGCTCGGCACAAGAAGCAAAAGAGCAGACCCAAGAGCTTGAGCAACAGCTGGCTGACATAAAGGCTCAACACGATGAGGCGGTGCGCTCCCAAGGTAAAACGTCACATGAGCTTTCCGAGGCCCGTATGAAGCGTGTCATGGCCTCTGAGCGCTATGATAACCTGACTTCCCGTACATCTGAGCTTGCCGTCCGCGCACAAAATCTCAAACAGCAAATTGAGGCAACCGAGCAGGCTTCTCATGCGCTTGAGGTTATTCGTCTACGAGTTGACCCTCTCTATGATCGCTACCGTGCACTTCATGCCAAGGCACTTGAGTGGGCTTCTCGCTTGAAGGATCGAGCTTCGCTTGCCGAAGCCGATTCAGAGTCGCTCCGCACCACGATTGGCGAGGCAAAAGACGCGGCGAGCGCTGCGGCCGCCGATCTTGAGCAGGAACGAAGCCGTGTAAATGAAGTGAGTGTTGAGCTGGGTCGTCTTGAAGTTCAGGTGGAAAATGCAATTAACGCCATTGTGGGTATGGGAGCCATCCTTGATGAGGCGCTGCAACTCCCGGAGCCTGAAGACAGGGATGCTGCGGAGCGCACGATAGCCCGCTTAACCCAACAGCTTGCAAGTATCGGCCCGGTGAATGAGGTTGCAATGGATGAGTATCTGCGTCTCAAAGAACGAGCCGACTATATTGGTGAGCAGGTAGAAGACTTAGAGGCGGCGCGCGCTTCTCTTAAGAAAATTACCGCCGCTATTGAGCGAAAAATGCGCAATCGTTTTCTGGTTGTTTTTGAAAAGGTCAACCAGAATTTCTCAGCGGTCTTCTCGATGCTTTTTCCGGGTGGCCATGCCCATATTGAAATGACCGATCCAGAACACCTTGCCGAGACGGGCATCGAGATTGTGGCGCAACCGCGTGGAAAACGTATCACAAAAATGACACTGATGAGCGGCGGCGAGAAGAGCCTTACGGCGCTGGCGCTTCTTTTTGCTGTGTATCGCACGCGGACCGTTCCGTTTTACGTATTTGATGAGGTTGAGGCAGCGCTTGATGACGCAAACCTCTCCAAGTTGCTTGACGCAATCGAGCAGCTTAAAGAAGCCACGCAGCTTATTGTTATTTCGCACCAAAGACGTACCATGGAGCAGGCGGATGTTCTGTACGGCGTGTCCATGCAGGCAGACGGTGTAAGCCATGTGGTTTCGCAGAGACTTGATCACACAACCGGAAAGGTGGTTGATGCCTGATGGGCTTCATGGACAACCTTCGTCGAGGACTTGAGCGTTCCCGTGAGACGATCAATGAGATTTTTTACATGGGCGGTGAGGTTACCGAGGACTTTTGGGATGACCTTGAGGATACGCTGGTAATGGGTGATATGGGTGCTGAGGTGGCCATTCGTGTGACCGATCACCTTCGGGAACAGGCAGCCAAAGAAAACCTTACGCGCTCCCATCAACTTCGCAGTGCACTTATTGAGAGACTTTCCGAGGAGTTTCCGCGTGCTTCTCGAGATCCTTTTGTTGATACTCCGTCCATCGTCCTTTTTGTGGGCATTAACGGTGCCGGAAAGACGACTACGGTAGGTAAGCTTGCGGGGCGCGCACAGAGCGACGGTGTGCGCGTGCTGATAGGAGGAGCCGATACGTTTCGCGCGGCAGCGATTGAGCAGCTTGAGGTGTGGGGGAGTCGCTCCGGCGTTGAGGTTGTGACCCGCGAGCGGGGAGCGGATCCGGCAAGCGTTTGCTATGACGTCATTGAAGAGGCCGAGAAGCGCGGCTCTGAGCTGGTGCTTATTGATACCGCAGGACGCCTGCATACGTCGTCCGATTTAATGCGGGAACTTGCGAAGGTGGTTTCGGTCACGCGTAAGCGTGCGGGCATAACGCCGGTAAGCGTGGTTTTGGTTATTGATGCCACAACCGGTCAAAATGGCTTGAACCAGGCCAAAGAGTTTAACGATGCGCTGGATCTGGACGGGCTGATTGTTACCAAACTCGACGGTACTGCAAAAGGCGGTATTGCGCTTGCTATTTCTCACCAGCTCAATTTGCCTATTTACCGTATCGGTGTGGGCGAGTCCATTGATGATTTGCAAACCTTTGATGCGCATGATTTCTGTGCAGCACTCGTGGGCGAAGGAGTTCAATAATGTTTAACAGCCTGCAAGATCGCCTCAAAAACACTTTTGACGCGCTGCGTGGCAAGGGTCGTCTTACGGAGGATGACATAAATGTCGCCATGCGTGAAATCCGTATGGCCCTTCTTGAGGCCGATGTTAACTATCGCGTGGTTAAGAATTTTGTCGCCCGCTGCAAAGAGCAATGTCTGACGGCTGAGGTGCTTGATTCGCTGTCTCCCGCCCAAAACGTCGTGCGTATCGTACTTAATGAGTTGACATCCCTTTTGGGATCTACCGAGTCAAAGCTTACGCTGGCTCAAAACCGCATTCCCAACGTTATCATGCTTGTGGGTCTTCAGGGTTCGGGAAAAACTACTGCAGCAGCGAAGCTTGCGTATCTTTTGAAATCCGAGGGAAAACATCCGCTTTTAGCGGCCTGTGACGTACACCGTCCTGCGGCGGCAGATCAGCTTGAGACTCTTGGCTCAGAAATTGAAGTACCGGTGTATCGCGGAGACGGACGTGATGCCGTGGCCATCGCGTCTGCGTCCATTCAGCAAGCCGTTGATAACATGAACGACATCGTGATTGTCGATACCGCCGGTCGTCTTCAGATTGATGAAGAAATGATGCAGGAGGCTGTTGCCATCAAGCAGGCAGTCAAACCCGATCAGATTCTCATGGTTGTGGACGCCATGACCGGACAAGACATCGTGAACGTCGTAACCACGTTTGCCGAACGCGTGGATTTTGACGGCGTCATCATGTCAAAACTTGACGGCGACGCCCGTGGCGGCGGAGCTTTGTCTGTTCGAGAAGTTACCGGTAAACCCGTAAAGTTTGTTTCCATGGGCGAGAAGCCCGATTCGCTTGAGGTCTTCCATCCGGATCGCATGGCAAAGCGCATTCTTGGTATGGGCGATGTCATCTCCATCGTTGAGCAGGCCCAGAAAAATGCCGATGAGAAGCAAGTTGAGGATGCGGAGCGTATGCTTCGTGAAGGCTTTACCATGGACGATCTGCTCGCTCAAATGCAGCAGATTCGTAAAATGGGTGGTCTTGCAAAGCTGATCGGTGCTCTTCCCGGTGGAGATCGTTTGATGTCTCAGCAAGGAGGGCTTGACGATAGTTCTCTTGGACGTATTGAAGCCATCATTCACTCCATGACAAAAGAAGAGCGGATGCGGCCTAAGATCATTAACGGCCAGCGCCGCAGACGCATCTCGGATGGTTCCGGTCGTACCATTCAAGAGGTCAATCAGCTTATTCGTCAGTGGGGCGAGATGAATAAGATGATGGGGAAGATGAGAGCCATGACGCAGAGCGGCAACGCTAAGAAAGGTCGTCGTCAAATGGAAGCCATGATGCGCAATATGGGCTTTGGAGGAGGACAGCTACCTAAGTTTTAATGCGACATGCGGAGCTTATGGATAGCCATGCGTTAGCGGCTCATGACGTAGGAAATAAGATATAGAATGTAAATATGAGCGGGGTAGAAGAGGTAGAAGAAGTATTTTGAGCCCCTACCGCGTTCTCCGTTATAGAGCATGATGGAGAAGATCATCATCCACTCATAGTTTGTGGTGAAGAGATTACTGAAGGTCAATCCGGTTGAGACAATTGCGGCAAGTGCGATGGCTCCGCACTAAACCCATTCAAACCTGCGAAGAACTTTCAGCTGAGCTTTCGTTATTCCAACGCATACGCAACATATAACATCAGGACCATCTGTGGAACAGGTGGTCCTGATGTGAAAATGGAGCTTTTGATATGAATGATATGAACTTGTAACGCTAGTAATGGATGACGACGGGGTCTCCGTCTTTTGCGATATCAAAAAGTTTTTCAGCGTCGTCATAACTGAGATTAATGCAGCCGTGGCTTCCGCCCGTCTTATAAATCTGTCCGCCGAAAGCACTACGCCACGGAGCGTTGTGGAAGCCTGCCTCCTGACCCTTGACACCAAGCCAGAAATCAACCTTGGTATCCCAACCGGGACGTCCGGATTCATCATTGGGTCCAAGAAGTCGTGCACCACGAATATGGCTGGTAATATCCCAAACGCCTTCAGGTGTATTGTGATGACCATCAGGAATGCCGGTAACCACATCAGCTTCCCAGATGATTGAACCATTGTCATCGTAGAGGCGGGCGTGCTGCTCGGAAAGGTCAACGTCGATGTAGCGCTTACCCCAGTCCTGTTTGCCGGGGTCATAGGTAACGGCAGACTGAAGACAAGGAACATCCACGGTTGGTTGTGCCGATCCGCTCTTAATGGCATTGATAATGGCATCTGCCGTTGCGTCGCCATCGATGGACCAGCCGTAGTGACCGGCAGCGGCGGTTGTGATTTCTTTTCCGTCGGGACGTGTATAGGTACGGGCTGTTCCCTTGGAGTCAAGCTGTTTTGAGAGATCTCCATGGGCATAATCTTTAATTGCCTGCTCGTTGAGGGTTACGTTGAGATTCTCATCAAAACTAATCCAAGAAGCTACCTGATCTGCCGTAATTGCACCGGCGTCATTGTTGCCAAGTTTAAGTTTTGGAGCTGCGGAAACATAAGCATTTGCGGTTGCAATGGCGGTGTCAATTTCTTTGGCGCTTAAAACAACACTGTCGTCAAGCTTGATGTCTTTTTGAAGAGAATTGAATGCCTGTCCAACCTCTTGATCCACGGCATCGGGGGAGAGACGCATGGCTCGTGCTTGCTCAGACATCGTAAACTTTCCGGAAGCCGAGTCAAACGTAATGCCATTGTGGTCCTGCTCGCCTGCAGCGGCGGTACCCTTCTGTATAATCTCGTCAACATATGCTTTGAGCTTATCGTGATCATAAGAAGCGGTACCAACCGGCTTTAAGTCGCGAGACTTAAAGATTTCCATGGGCCATGCCCATATATTCTCTTGTGATTTGGCGCTTTCGGCGTACCCTTTACCATCGTAGGTAAGATTGATATCAGAGGCCTTAAGGGTAAGGTCAACTCCATTGCCGGAGATATGACCCGTATAGTTTGAAGCATCAGATTCAATTGAGGTTGCGAGAGCCGAAGTTGGCTTCAGCGAATAATCGGTGCCATATATTGTGGTATGTGGCAGGAAAATAAAATGAAAGAGAAGTACGCCTCCAAAATAAATCACCGTAAGTACGGCAAGAAAAACGACGGGAATAAGCCAGAGCTTACGCTTCTTTCGAGGTGCTTTGTTCTCAGAGGTCTCAAGAGGTGGCATGTATACGGTTGCCCCATCGTCCAGACTCGTGGCTGTAGCGGTAGCTGAATCACCATCCGTATCGGAGGCGGCAAAGGTATTTGCGTCTATGTGGGGAAGAACGGACGTATCAATCTTGTAGCGCTCTACGCTTTGAATTGCGGTTGTGGCACTTTTGGCATCTTCAATGTGAGATGCATCAGTGTCAGATGCAGCGTTAGATTCTGATCCAGAGACCTTCTCGCCGGAGTCTGCGCCAAGTTCCTGGTGAGTCTCTTGATGAGAAGGGGCGGTTTCATCGGTATGAGATAGAGTTTCCTCGTCTGAAAGATGCTTTGGCTGGGATTCAAGAATCTCATTACTGTCGGCAAAATGCTTAGCCACGCGAACTCCTGTCTAGCTCAAACTTTGGTGGTAAGGTACGTTTAGGATAGTTGTCGCACCAATACGCTATTCTAAGATATTTAGGTGGGCTTTTATTTGGAAATCTTGAGGAGAATGTGTTGTGAAAAAGTTTCGTGTGAAAAACGTAGACTCATTTGAGGATTCGGAGGTTGGTGTATACGCCCATCTTACCAACAATCAACTGCGCAATCGTCTTGATCCGGCTCATTCGGTAATGATCTGTGAAAGTCCTTTTGTGGTTGAAGTTGCCTTGCAAACCGGACAAGTTCCATATAGTTTTTTGACAGATACTGCACATATTCTTCAAGCTTCAGAAATTCTTGAGCGTTGTGGATGGCACCGGTGTACACAGGACCAAAACGTTATTCCGCTTTTAGTGATGCCTCCACAAGAGTTGGAGCGTTTGGTGGGCTATAAGATCACGCGTGGCTTACTTACTGCTATGGAGCGCCCACAGGGAGCTTCAATCACTGAGACTCTTGGCAAAGCGCGCACGGTTGCGGTGCTTGAAAATCTTGTGGACGTAAGCAATGTGGGAGCGGTTTTCAGAAATGCTGCAGCGCTTGATGTGGATGCGGTTTTGTTGGCACCACATTGTGCTGACCATCTGGCTCGGCGGGCAATTCGTGTGTCAATGGGTACGGTATTTCAGGTACCCTGGGCGCACGTGCCGGAGGAGCTTTGGGTTGAAGGTCTTATGCACATGCTTCATGAGGAAGGTTTTATTACTACGGCGCTTGCACTGACGGATACGGCAGTTCCTCTCACGGACATCAAGCGTACTTCTTCGTTGGGAAAACACGCATTGTTTTTTGGTTCGGAAGGATACGGTCTTGATCAACGCACTATTGAGGCCTGCGATCAAACGGCAATTATTCCGATGTCTCATGCGGTGGATTCGCTTAACGTGGCCGCTTCAAGTGCCGTTGCGTTTTGGGAGCTCTTTGCAAGGAAGGAGCAAGCGGTAGTGCCCTTATAGGTTGCTGCCGCCCAGCTTGCTATAGGTATCAATGACGCGCACCCGTGTTGTTGATCCCGGTGGGCATACGCGGTCAAACAGCGGCAAGATGCCGCGGAAAATAATGCCCGACTGAACACGATGTGCAAGACCCTTGGCGGTTCTTCTCGATTCTTCCAGTTGCGAGCGGAGCTCTTCAAGATAGGGAGAACGGCGTGCGTAGAACCAAAAAAGCCCTGCCAGATCGGAGTTGGGATACAACCAGGGGCGGTTGTCGGGTCCGGCGTAATGTACGATGCAGAGGTCTGAGCGAGCTTCGTCGTACTCCTCGCGAACGTCTTTTGGAGCCTGTGCCACAATGTGTGTGCGGCGTAAGAACTGCCAGTCTGCAAGGTAGTTCCACTTCATGGGGATGCGCAGGTAATGGCCATTAATCAAGCGATTCAGCACGTCCTGATCAAGCCAGCGCCAGTTGCGCATGGTGGCAACTTTGAGAAACTCTTCGGGAGCAATGGAAGTGCGGATTTCGGCAAGGTTCATCAAGATAACGCCCGCTTGGAAGTAGTCATGCGGATCGTTCATGCCGAGCTCATCTTTAAGGTATGGACCCACAGTCGAATCGTAGCCGTCAATCTGACCGATGGTATCGGCATCGCGTGTGGCCGCTACAAGGTATCCCGTAACATCAATGTCAAAAAGTTCTGCAACATCGTGGTTGACGACCAAATCAGAATCAAGATAGACAGCCTTGGCAACGTTTGGTAGAAGCGATGGTGCCAAAAGGCGAAAATAGGTCTCGGGGCGAAAATGGCCGTGATGAGGAAGTTCAATATCACCCAAAGCCGCATCAACATCCAGAAAACCGATGCCTACATTGGGCGTCACCTGACACTGGCGCGTTAAGGTAATCATGCTTGTGGGTGAGAGATCACGCGTGAGCACGATTACGTCATAATTGCGATTTAAGCTGGCGTTTTCAATGATTGACTGTACGGCAACAGAGAGATACGGCACAAAGTTATCGCTACAGGCAAAGACAAGCACCACGTCATCAAGGGCAAGTCCCAACTCATCAGATGAGCTGGCAAGCATTGCGCCCGGAAGCGGACTGCGGTTGGTGGCGAAGCTCCGCGGAGGAGTTGTTTTGCGTAGTTTTCTCATGTATCAAACTTTAGCACTTACGCGCCAAATAAGGTTGCGGCGTTGGTAATTACTTCATCTTGTACGTCATATCCGCGAGCTTGACTCAACCCCCTGCAGGCTCGCTCTATGCCGGCGAGAAGATCCTCGATGCTGCATGCTGGATGTTCAGACGAAGGCAGATCTGTTTCCGTAAGCAAGCGATCTGCCGGGTAGACCTTTGCGTACTCACGTCCTTTGCCGGTCTTGAGACTCTTCTCGCCAACGGAAAACCAGCAGCCGGCTAAAATGGCGCGATGCAGTTGATTCGATGAGCCACTGAACCAGTGCAAAATGGCTCGGCACCTGTTAAGCGCTTTGGTTTCTTCTAGCACATCGAGCACCGCATCAACACTTTTGACTGCGTGAATCGAAAGAATTTTGGGTGCGTCGTCGGCAGGGATTTGAGCGACTTTGCGACAGATGCTTTTGAACGCATGAAGCTGGCGCTTTCGCACTTCGGCATCATTGAAGCGAGAAGAGAAATCCAAGCCAATTTCACCAATAAAGCGCACGTCAGATATGGTGTCGAGCATCATTTCTATATCGGCCTTACTTACCCGACCATCCGCAATCCACCACGGATGGGCTCCTATGCCAATACGGATTCCCGGTGCGGTTGGTTGGTTGGCTCTACCGGTGAGCATTTTGGAAGTGTTGGAAAAATCGGTAGGAGAGACCCCACAGGAAAAGAAACCGAAGTTATGAGACGCGGCACTTCTCGCCACCTCACCTGCGGTAGGCATAAGATCTAGGTGCACGTGAGCGTCGAAGTAATCAAGTGCGGCAATGTCTTGAGCAAACACGGTGTTGCTTTGAGAGGTTATGGGTTCGTTATACACGATTTTCCTCGCTTTGGTTCAGACCCGTCAGATGCAAGATGACATCGCTTGCAATCAACTGTCCCATGATGGGTGGAATATAGGACATGGTACCAAGTTGCGCAGCCTTGCCTTCAGCGTCTTTAGGTGCGAGAACCTCTCGTGCCGGCTCGGGCGAATATACCACGCGAAAATCGCTCAGACCGCGCTTGCGAGACTCTTTGCGCATAATGCGCGCCAAGGCATCGTCATGAGTTTGGGAGAGCATGGAGACCTTAAGTAATTCGGGATGTATCTTGTTGGCGCCTCCCATGCTGGAAATAAAATACACACCCCTCTCCTGAGCCCAGCGGGCTGCCGCAAGCTTTGCAGATACGGTATCGATGGCATCCACAAGTACATCGGGATGGGGAAGTGTATCAAGCAGCGTAGACGTGTTGTCTTTGAGAAGAAACGCATCGAGGGTTTTCACCTTAGCAGCAGGATTGATGTCTAAAATGAGGTTACGGGTAGCATCCGTCTTTTTTTGGCCCAAGGTATGCACAAAGGCGATGGCCTGCCGGTTGAGATTACTCGCTTCCACGGTATCAGCGTCTACCAGTACAAAGTGACCAATCCCTCCGCGCGCAAGTGCTTCTACGCAATTTGACCCGACGCCTCCAAGGCCAAGCACCATGACGCAGGCACTTTCAAGACGAGCAAGACGTTCGTGTCCAAGAATCAGCTCAAGCCGTGCTGTTGCGTTTGGGATCTGCTCTGCCATAGGTCTCCTTGGGTAGAAATAACTGCTGCTTAGTATACCTTTTAAGCATACAGTTTTATCCTACTGTTCAAGGGTGTAGAGAGCCTTAAAGTAATCGTCATGGGCCATAAGCTCATCGAAGGTTCCCTGTTCAACAAGGCGTCCATCCTTCATCACCAGGATCTCGTCAAACTTTGTAAGCTGAGCTTCCTCTAAGCTGTGTGTGATTACAATGCGAGTGGTATCTGTGAGGTTTGTGATTGAGCTGATAATTTGGTCTGCAGTCGCATGATCAAGGGCAGATGTAGCCTCATCCAAAAGGAGCACTTTTGAACCTTTGAGCAGGCTTCTGGCAATGCAGATCCTCTGGCGCTCTCCACCGGAAAGATTGGAGCCGCCTTCACCACAACGGTAATCAAGACCGTTCTTTTCGATAAATTCGGCGAGACCAGCGCGCCTGCAGGCGTCCATAACGGCATCTTCAGGATGGTTTCCGAACATGGTAATGTTGTCCTGTATAGAAGCATTAAACAGGAAGTTTTCCTGCTGCACGAGAGAGACGTTTTGATAGAGTGATTTCTTGTTGATACCTTTAAGTTCAAGTCCATCATAGAAGATGTTGCCTTGATACGTTAAATAGCCTCCCATGAGTAGGTTAAACAGCGTAGATTTTCCAGAGCCCGAGGCACCTACAATGGCATAACTCTTTTTGGGAGCAAATTCTACTGTGATATCCCGCAGTACAGGCGCATCCTCTTCGTAGGAGAAAGAGAGGCCGCTTACGGTAATCCCGTGTTCTACTGTATTTAATTCGTCTGCTCCCTCGGATTCTTTGTTACTGGCAAGAAGATCTGCAAACTTTGAAATCAAATCATTTGATGCCTTACGTGCCGCAAGTATAGGAGGTATGGTTTGAAGAGGGAGACTGATGTAATTCATAAGCAACGTTGCCATAAGAATGACACCAGGGGTAACACCTTGGTTTGTGATGCAGAGGTATGTACCGGCAATAAGTACAGCCCATTGGGAGAGGCCAAATGCGCTCCAGCTGAGAATGTTGATAAAAATTGAGGTTCTTCTACGTTCTCTCTTAGTAGTTTCAAGTGCACTATTATCCGCTTTGAAGAGTTTTAAGGCAGCCTTTGAGGCCCCGTAGGCTTTTATTAAAGGAAATCCTTTTACGAGATCGGATACTTGAGCGATAAATTCACTAGCTTTTTCTGACGATCTTTTCTGAATTTCACCAAGAGCGCCTCCCAGTTTTACGCTGATTATGAGAGGAAGAATTGAAGCTGCGATAGCTACAAGCGTTAAAGGTACGCTTTGCACTAGAAGCATGATGAGGGCTACGACAAAAGAGATACTGTCAGCAGCTAGAGTAAACATGTCTTCGAGATACGTTGTTTCGATGGAGTTCAGATCATTAATAAGTGCAGATATATATGCAGAACTTCCATCCTGTTCGAAGGAGTTAATTCCCTTTTTGAGCATGTATTTGAAGGCGACGTTTCGATATGAATTGGCAGCATGATAGAGGTACTCAGGAACAAAGTATCGGATGATAAATCTATTGACTATTGCTGTGACTGTTAGCATGGCAGCAAAGATGCAACCGCGTATAAAGTCATTCGTTGAGCCTGAGACGGCGGCATTCATAAGGACTGAAGTGATGTATGGAGAGCAGACAGTTACAAGATCGAAACTGGTCTTAAAGAAAAATGAGCCAAACAGTAGTCCCTTATTGTCCCAAAAAAGGCTTCGTCTGAGTTTATACTGAATCTCTTTTGCGTCGTCGTTCATATAATCCCTCTCCAAGCTCTCTCAGCCATTGGTATATTCATTTCGAATCTCCTTTTATGGAGAGATTTGAGTCTTGTTACGACAATACAAAGCTATCATTTTTTGGATTAGTTGCAGAATCTTGTAATAGATTTGTAATGCCACTGAAAACGTGAGGATTATCTTGTTCTTAGACCTTTTCGAAGTACACTTATCTACATACACTATACTGTTCTGCTAGCTAGTCCCAACGTTATTCGAAGCATGTGAAAGGCGTATATACCGTGGAAGAAATGCCCAAGACGTATGACCCTCAGGCCACTGAGCCTGAGCTCATTAAAAAATGGATACAAGCCGGCTGCTATGGTCGCAGTAAAGGCACAGAAGATCGCACCGTTGTGATTCCGCCACCTAACGTTACCGGCATTCTCCACATGGGTCATGCCATGGATGACACCATTCAAGATACGTATATCCGCTACAGCCGCATGCGTGGTTATTCCACGCGTTGGATCCTGGGAACCGACCACGCGGGCATTGCTACCCAGACCAAGGTTGATAAAAAGCTGAAATCAGAAGGGGTTTCTCGCCTTGAGATTGGTCGCGAGAAGTTCATTGAGGCTTGCTGGGATTGGACGCGTGAGTACGGTGGCACCATCGTCGAGCAGATTAAGCGCATGGGCTGCTCCATTGACTTTGATGATGAGAAGTTCACGATGTCGCCGGAGTATACCCGCGCTGTGCGTAAGGTCTTTGTGGACTGGTATCACCATGACCTTATCTACCGCGGCAAGCGCATCGTCAACTGGTGCCCTCACTGTGAAACGTCCATCTCCGATGACGAAGCGGAATATGCTGACGAGAAGGGTCATCTGTGGTATTTGCGGTATCCACTGAAAGAGCCCATCAACGGTATTGAATACATTACGGTTGCTACCACGCGTCCCGAGACAATGCTTGGTGATACGGGTGTGGCAGTGTCTCCGCAGGATCCCGAGAAGGCTGATCTTGTGGGAGCTACGGTGGTGCTACCTATCGTGAATCGTGAGATCCCTATCTTCTCCGACTGGCACGTGGACGCCGGATATGGCACGGGCTTTGTGAAAGTCACTCCGGCGCACGATCCCAATGACTTTGCAATGGGCGAGGCGCATGGTCTTGAGAAAATCAACATCTTTGATGAGCACGCGGTGGTCGTTCCCGGTTACGGTGAGTTCTCGGGCCTTGATCGTGATCAGGCGCGTGCTGCCATTGTGGCATGGTTTGAAGAGCATGGCCTTCTCGACCACATCGAAGACCTTGAGCACTCCGTCATGCACTGCTATCGCTGTGGCACAACGCTTGAGCCATGGCTCTCCGAGCAGTGGTTTGTTGCCGTTGATAAGCTTAAAGAACCTGCTGCACAGGCGGTTCGCAAAGGAGACGTTACCTTCCATCCCGAGCGCTGGACGCAGACCTATCTCACGTGGATGGATAACCTTCGTGATTGGAACATTTCCCGGCAGCTTTGGTGGGGTCATCGTATTCCGGTATTTTACTGCGACGATTGTGGCTGGCAAGACGCCCTTATGGAGGATACCGATGTCTGTCCCAAGTGCGGCGGCCATCATGTACGCCAAGATGAGGACGTCTTGGATACCTGGTTCTCCTCGCAGCTCTGGACTTTTGCCACACAGGGCTGGCCTGAGCATCCTGAGCAGCTTGAGGGTCATCATCCCACAAAGGTACTGGTAACCGCTCGCGATATCATTGCTCTTTGGGTGGCACGCATGATTATGAGCTCGCTTTACTTTACCAAGGAGATTCCGTTTCATGACGTGTTTATTTACGCTACCATCTTGGCTAAAGACGGTAGCCGCATGTCAAAGTCCAAGGGTAACGGCGTAAATCCGATGGATCTTATCGCAAAGTACGGCGCCGATGCCATGCGTTATAACCTGTTGACGCTTATTACCAACAACCAAGACGTCAAGTTTGATGCGGTTTTGGATAAGAAAACCAAGGAGCTTCTTGAGTCTCCACGAACCGATCAGGCGCGCTCTTTTGTGACCAAGATCTGGAATGCAAGCCGGTTTGTACAGATGAACCTTGACGGTTATACGCCAGGTGAGCCAAAGGCCAAAACGCCCGAAGATGCGTGGATGTTCTCGCGTCTTGCTCGCGTGACGGCGGAGACTACAGAACAACTTGAGTCATACGGCTTTGGCGATTATGCCCGTAACATCCAGACGTTTTTCTGGAACGATGTCTGTGACTGGTACATTGAGCTTTGCAAGTCTCGTCTTTTGAACGGAGATACTGAAGAGCGCCTCCAAGTTCAGCGAAATCTTGTATTTGTGTTGGATGTGTCTATGCGCCTTTTGCATCCTGTGATGCCGTTTGTGACAGAGAGCGTTTGGGATGCCCTTCCTGCATCGGGCGTGTTCAGCCATGATGCAACGTTTTTGATGACTGCCGCATGGCCGGAGCCTCAAGAGCTTGCTCGCTTCATGAATGACGAGGCCGAGCATAACTTCTCACTTGCAAAGACGGTTGTTTCTGCGGCTCGCTCAACACGGGCACGCTATCGCCTGTCGCCAAAGGCGGAGCTTTCCGTGGCGGTTCGTGCAACGGCGGAAGATGCCGATGCGCTTACAAAGCAGACGGGCTTTATCCGGAGCGTCGGTCGCATTTCTGAGTTACACATCGGTGAGGACATCCAAAAGCCTGCGGGTTCCATTTCTGTTGCCGAGGGCGGTCTTGAGCTGTATGTAATTCTGGGAGATCTTGTTGATTTGCAGGCTGAAGCAAAACGTCTTGAGAAAGATCTTGCTTCCGCCGAAAAAGAGCTTCTCGGCGTCAAGCGCACCCTTTCCAACGAGGGCTTTGTTGCCAAGGCCGCGCTAGCGGTCATCGAGAAGAAGCGCTCGCGTGCCGCTGAGCTTGAAACTCTTGTTGCACAACTCAAGCAGCAGATTACCGACTTTTCATAGATGAGGTGTATTATGCCGCAGTACAAGTCCGATATCGAGATCGCTCAAGAGACACCTATGCTTCCCATTGTTGACGTGGCGAGAAGAGCCGGTATTCGTGAGGATCTTCTTGAGCCGTATGGTCGTTACAAGGCAAAGGTCAATTCTCGTCTCCTTGCCGATACGCCCGAGCGCGGCAAGCTTGTTTTGGTAACGGCCATCAACCCGACCCCGGCAGGGGAGGGCAAGACTACCACCTCGGTTGGTTTGGCGGATGCACTCAATCAAGCGGGACACAAGGCAATGCTGGCACTCCGTGAACCTTCGCTCGGACCTGTTTTTGGCATTAAAGGCGGAGCTGCAGGCGGCGGGTATGCGCAGGTTGTTCCCATGGAGGACATCAATCTGCACTTTACGGGTGATTTTCACGCGATAAGTGCTGCGAATAACCTTTGCGCCGCGATGCTTGATAACCATATCAAGCAAGGCAATGAGCTTAGGATTGATCCGCGCCGCGTGGTATGGAAACGCTGTGTTGACATGAACGACCGTCAGCTTCGCCATGTGGTAGACGGTTTGGGTGGCGTTGCGGATGGTATGCCCCGCGAGGACGGCTTCGATATCACGGTCGCCTCTGAGGTTATGGCGGTGTTTTGCCTCGCATCAGGTATTTCTGACTTGAAAGAACGTCTGAGCAAGATGATTGTTGCCTATACCTTTGACAGACGCCCGGTAACGGTTCATGACATTCATGCTGAAGGCGCCATGACTGCGCTTTTGAAAGATGCGCTTTTGCCCAACCTGGTGCAGACGCTTGAGCATACACCGGCGCTGGTACACGGCGGTCCTTTTGCCAATATTGCCCATGGATGCAATTCCGTGGAGGCAACAAAAACAGCATTACGTTTGGCTGATTATGTAATCACCGAGGCAGGCTTTGGAGCCGATCTTGGTGCCGAGAAGTTTCTTGACATCAAGTGCAGAAAGTCCGGTCTTTTTCCGAACGCCGTGGTTTTGGTGGCTACGGTGCGTGCCCTCAAATATAACGGTGGGGTTCCTAAGGCAGAACTTGGGTCTGAAAATCTTGCGGCTCTTGAGGCGGGCCTTCCAAACTTGCTGCGCCATGTTGACAATCTTAAAGGCGTATATGGCTTGCCCGTGGTGGTAGCCATTAATGCATTTCCTACTGATACTGCGTCTGAACTGGATCTTATTGAAAAAGCGTGCAAAGCGCATGGAGTGGATGTGGCGCTTTCTGAGGTTTGGGCAAAGGGTGGCAAAGGGGGACAGTCGCTGGCGGAGGCGGTACTTCGCCTGTGCGAGAGATCCTCTGAGCCCAAATATGCCTATGATTTGAGTGAGAGCCTTGAGCAGAAGATGGCATCCATTGCCACCAAGATATACCATGCCGAAGGCGTTGACCTTACCCCCGCCGCCGCAAAGCAAATACGGCAACTTGAGAGTTTGGGCTTTGGGGAGCTCCCTGTTTGTATGGCAAAGACGCAGTATTCGTTTTCGGACGATCCCTCTCGGTTGGGCGCGCCGGAACATTTCCGCATTACGGTGCGAGAAGTGCGTGTTTCTGCCGGCGCCGGCTTTGTGGTATGTCTGACCGGAAACATTATGACCATGCCGGGTCTGCCCAAGAAACCGGCAGCGGAAAATATTGATGTATGCGAAGACGGACGAATTGTGGGTCTGTTCTGATGTCGGTTCCAAAAACGCCTGAGGACGTGAATTTTACACGGTATACCTGTGAAGAGTATGCACGGCACCTTGCTGCCCGGGAGCCCATTCCCGGAGGCGGCGGAGCGGCTGCATACACCGGTGCCTTAGGGATAGCCCTGGCGGCCATGGCGGGTGCTTTCGCGTTGGGTAAGCCTCGCTATGCCGCCTATGAAAAAGATCTTACGTCTCATATTGCTCGCGCCGAGCGTCTCCGCAAAGAACTCCTTGAACTGGTTAATGAGGATTCGCGACAGTTTCTTTTGGTATCCGATGCGTTTGCCATTCCCAAGGACAATCCTTCTCGCTCGGCGTGCATTGAAGAGGCGCTTATCGCTGCGGCAAAACCGCCTCTGAGAGTAATGGAAGTCATTTGCGAGACCATTGCGCTCCTTGAAGAGATGCAGGTCAAAGGTTCACGGCTTTTGCTCTCTGACGTGGGTTGCGGTGCGGCGCTTTCCCGCGGTGCCCTTGAGGCGGCCTCTCATACCGTCTTTGTCAATACACGCTCAATGCAAGATCGCGTATATGCCGCATCTGTTAACGAGCGGGCAAAAGCGCTTATGGATGAGTGGATTCCGCGAGCGGAAGCTCTTTCTCGCCGCGTGAGTGCGCATCTGCAAGGGGAGGAAGCATAATGGCTGAGGAATTGCGAGGCGCTCCGGTTGCTGCGGCGCTTACGGAGGCGCTCTCCGTCCGGGCTGCCGCACTGGCCGATAGAGGCGTGACGCCTACGCTTGCCATCCTTCGTCTTGGCGAGCGTTCCGACGATCTTGCTTATGAACGAGCAGCCCTCAAACGTGCCGAGAAGATCGGCATTGCCGTGAGACAGACAGTGCTTTCACGCAATGCATCGCAGCATGACGTTGACGAGACAATCCGTGACATTTCCTCGGACCCGCACATTCACGCCTGCCTGCCCCTGCGGCCGTTTCCAAAAACGATTAACGAGGCAGGTGCTTTCGCGCTCCTTTCTCCGAGCAAAGACGTTGATTGCGTTACCGACTCAATGTTGCTTGCCACGCTTTCAGGGCGCTCTTGTGCCCTTGCACCGTGTACGGCCGAGGCGGTCATTGCCATACTTGACCACTATGGTATTGAAATTGCAGGAGCACGTGCTGCGGTCGTGGGGCGCTCCAACGTGATTGGTCGTCCTGTTGCGGCTCTTTTAACCATGCGCGATGCCACGGTAACACTGTGTCACAGCCGTACCGTTGACCTGCCTTCGGTTACCTGTGAGGCAGAAATACTTGTGGTGGCTGCAGGTCGGGCGCGTATGATTGACTCCGGGTATGTTGCACCCGGACAGACGGTTATTGACGTGGGTATTAACTGGGACGAAGCATCACAAAAGCTCGTTGGTGACGTTGATGCAGAAGCGATTAAAGACACCGTTGCCGCATACACACCCGTTCCCGGCGGGGTAGGCAGCGTAACCACCGCTATTCTTGCTAAGCACGTTATTGAAGCAGCAGAAAGGACGCTGGTTTCGTGACAGAAGAAACACACGCAACAGAGGCGCAAAAAGAAACACACGCAACAGAGATACATACGAAAGCAGTGCATACGAATACTGCTCATTCGGAGTTCGCCCCGCTTGACCAGGCACGCGTGCGCGCTGCGGTGAGGGAGTTTCTTTTGGCCATCGGAGAAGATCCCACGCGAGAGGGGCTTCTTGAGACGCCTGACAGAGTGGCTCGGGCTTGTGCGGAGCTCTTCAGTGGTATGCAGGAAGACCCGGCTGCCCATCTGCGTAAACAGTTCTTTGAAGAGGGAAACCACGAGATGGTCATTGTTCGCGACATCCCGTTTTCTTCTACCTGCGAGCATCATATTCTGCCGTTTGTGGGAAAGGCTCACGTATGCTATATCCCCAAAGGAGGCCGTATTACCGGGCTCTCTAAAATAGCCCGCTGCGTGATGGGGTATTCGCGTCGCCTACAAGTGCAAGAGCGGCTTTGTGGCCAGGTGGCCGACGCGATGATGGCCGAACTTGATCCTTTGGGCGTACTGGTTGTCATGGAAGCAGAACATACCTGTATGACCATGCGAGGCGTTAGGAGCGCCGGTGCGCTGACGCTTACCTCAGCGGTGAGGGGCATCTTTAAGGATAACGAGAAGACCCGCGCAGAAGCCATGCGTCTTTTGGGTTTGTAGGGAGATCAATGTCATATCACATACCGTTTGAGGTGAGCGATTACACCTATGAGCAGGCCATGTCGGCGCTTCAAGCTACTAAAAAATTTGGTATTCAGCCTCTTTTGGAATCTGTTTCGGAGATGCTTCTTGAGCTGAAGAACCCTGATGAATGTTTCAAGAGCGTACAGATTGCGGGCACTAACGGCAAGACTTCAACATCGCGCTATACCGCAGCGTTTTTGCGCGGGGAGGGTCTGAAAACGGCTCTTTATACTTCACCTGAGCTGATGAAGTATACCGAACGCATGGAAATAGACGGCGTACCTGTGACGGAAGAGGTATTTGGGCACGGCATTGCCGCCGCCGTGGCTGCAGGCAAGCGCGTAAATGCCGCACGTATTGCAGCAGGCAGACGCGCCTATGACATTACCGAGTTTGACCTTTTGACGGTAGCCGCACTTACGGTTTTTGCAGAGGCAGGCGTTGATGTTGCGGTACTGGAGTGTGGTATGGGAGGCCGTTGGGATGCCACGTCAGCGGCAAAAAACATCACCTCTGTAGCCATCACCGGCATAGGCCTTGATCATACCCGTATTTTAGGCAATACGCTCGAAGAAATTGCAGGTGAGAAAGCCGCCATCATACAAAGAGGTCGCAGCTGTGTGCTTGGCGTGGGAACGGCAACACCCGTATCCGTGGAGGAGGTCTTTCTTTCCCGTGCGGCTGAACAAGGGGTAGTTCCAACGCTGCTCCGCGCAACTGACGTTTGCGACGTAGCAGGGGAGATGCAGGAAGGTATGGTACGGCACCATGCCGATCTTCCGTGTGCAACGTTTGCCATAACCAAGCATCCCGCACGCCTTGGCTTTCCTCTTGAACTGACGGTAAAAACACCACGAGCAACTCACGGAGACCTTGCGGCGCTCAAACCAAGGTATCAGGCCGCAAATATTGCGCTGGCCCTGTGCCTTGCGGAAGATTTTCTCGACCGAGCGCTTGATGCGGATAAGGCATTTGATGCGGCAATCAGCTGTCCGACGCCCGGTCGTTTTCAGCTCTTGCGTCCGGATCCTCTGGTGCTTATTGATGCGGCGCATAACCCGCAGTCGGTGGCAACATTTCTGACAGCCATTCGCGACGTTGAACCCAACCTACTTCATCGGCCCAAACTCTTGACCGCTGTTTTGGCCGATAAAGATGTTTTTGGTATTGCGGAACTTCTCGCCAAGGAATTCCCTGCCGTGATTGTGACGCAAACGGATTCCGCGCGTGCGTTGCCGGCAGATGAACTGGCAAAGATATATCGAGATCTAGGGGCACGGGTAGAGGACGTTTTTCCCACGGTGGAAAAGGCCGTGTGTGCTCTTGCTCGTGAATCATATGTGGCTTGCGGTACCATTACGCTGGCAGGAGAAGTGATGTCGTCTTTGAGAGATTTGTAAAATCGTCTAATTTATAAGCAGATTCTTTATTCTTGTGTCTATCCGTCCCATTTTGGTTTACGATAGATGCGCTTGTGGTTCTTATTTTCTAACCGTTGCCCGCCACAGCTTCAAATCGATTCTAAGGAGTTCCCGAGATGCAGGAAATTCTCGACCAGATCATCACCCCTGAGGTACGTATGGTCCTCTATCTTATGGTCATCTGTGTAGTTATGCTCTACATCCTTTCCATTATCTACGTCATTCGTGACGCCCAGCGCCGCGGCGCAGAGCCTTGGTGGATGTGGGCGGTCATCTCGGTTGTTCCTATTGTGGGGCTTTTGGCGTATGTTATTTTGCGTCCAAGCAGCTACCTCATTGACCGTGAGGAGCAGGATTTAGACATTGCCCTTCGCGAGCACCAGCTTTCACACTATGGCATCTGCCCCAAGTGCTCGGCACCCATTGACCGGGACTTTATCGTGTGTCCCATTTGCAATACGCAGGTACGCAATGTGTGTCCAACGTGCCACCGTCCACTGAACGCAGACTGGAAGGTCTGTCCGTATTGCCGCACTCGTATCCAGTAGTGTATCTATGGTTTTGTGCGTAGGACTGACAGAGACTATTAAGGCGGCTACTCGCAGCTTCTTGAAAGCGGGGTAGTCGCCGTTACATGTGTCTTTAAGGTCTTGTGCGTTTCTCGCTTAAAACTGATTGTGTGCATCAAGCGCAGAAAATAAGGAAGGTTTTATATATGAAGGTTCTCTACAATGACGGCCATGTAGGAGAAATCGATGATGCCGCTGAAGAGCTGCATGTTATTCGCCACACCGCAGCCCACATTTTAGCTCAGGCTATCAAGCGTTTGTATCCTGAAGCAAAGTTTGCCTATGGTCCTGCCACCGAAAACGGCTTTTATTATGACGTAGACCTTGGTGATACCAAGATCAACACGGAGGACTTTTCTGCTCTTGAAGCCGAGATGAAAAAGATTACCAAAGAGAATCTCAAAATCGAGACGTTTGAGCTTTCACGTGACGAGGCCATTAAGCTCATGGAAGAGCGTGGCGAGACGTATAAGGTAGAGCATATTGGTGATTTGGATCCCGCTGAGCGTATTACCTTCTATAAGCAGGGCGAATACATTGACATGTGCGTGGGGCCACACCTTCTCTACACTAAGGGTGTCAAGGCGTTCAAACTGACAGGCGTCTCAGGTGCATATTGGAAAGCCGACAAAAACAACAAAATGCTTACGCGTGTCAACGGTACGGCATTTGCGACAAAAGACGAGCTTGAACAGCACCTTAAGATGCTTGAGGAAGCCGAGAAGCGCGACCATCGCAAGATTGGCCGTGAAATGGAACTCTTTATGATGTCTGATTTCGGTCCGGGTTCTCCATTCTGGCTTCCCAATGGTATGGCAGTGCGCAATGCGTTGACTGACTACTGGCACGAGATGATGGTTAAGTTCAACTATGAAGAGGTGCTCACGCCACAGATTCTCTCGCGTTCTTTGTGGGAAACTTCAGGCCACTGGGATCACTACAAAGAGAATATGTATACCACGTCGGTCGATGAGGAAGACTTTGCCATTAAGCCTATGAACTGCCCTGGCGCGTGTCTTATTTATAAGAACCGTCCGCGTTCTTATCGCGATCTGCCCTTAAAGCTTGCCGAGGCCGGCCTCGATCACCGATATGAGATGAAGGGCGCTCTTCACGGTCTTTTCCGCGTGCGCGAGTTCACTCAAGACGATGCTCATATCTTTATTCGACCCGATCAGATTACCGAGCAGGTTGCCGATGCGTCACACTTGATTACCGCGTACTATGCGCAGTTTGGCTTCCCGTATCGCGTTGAGCTTTCCACGCGTCCGGAGAATTCCATGGGTTCCGATGAGGATTGGGAGCGTGCGGAACAGGGCTTAAAGGATGCGCTTGAGTCCATGGGCATCGACTATGTGCTCAACGAGGGTGATGGCGCGTTCTATGGACCCAAGATTGACTTCCATCTTACGGATTGCTTGGGTCGCTCGTGGCAGTGCGGTACCATCCAGCTTGACTTCCAGCTTCCGCATAACTTTGAGCTTGAGTACGTTGACAGCGACGGCACCAAAAAGCAGCCCATTATGATTCACCGTGCGGGCTTTGGTTCGTTTGACCGTTTTATCGGTATTCTTACCGAGCACTATGAGGGCAAATTCCCTGTTTGGCTGGCTCCCTGCCAGGTTAAAGTGTTGCCTGTGTCCGAGAAGTCCCGTGAGTATGCGCATGAGGTGGCCGGCGCTCTTCAGGCAGCCGGTATTCGCGTCAAGGTCGATAACCGCGACGAGAAGATTGGCTATAAGATCCGTGAGGCTCGTTCCCTCGATCGTGTACCGTACATGCTGATTATTGGCGAGAAAGAAGTCGAGGCTCACAATATCTCTGTGCGCGATCGTTCAAACGAGACCGTTCAGAGCACGTTGGACGCCTTTATCGCAAAGGTATCAAAGGAGAATGACGAGCGTCTTGGCTAAAACAACGCGAGAAATTCTCTCTGAGTATGCAGCTTATATGGGAACAAACCGCTGTCGGCTTGTTCCCATTTCTGCATGGGAGACGCTTCTGTCTGACGATGCATTGCAGGCACACGTTGGTGCGGTCGCGGCTCATGTTGGTGTGGCAAACGTTGGCACAGCGACTATCGATGCTCGCACGCTCAAGCCTCAGCTTATTGAGCCGCTTTGCGGGCGCCCCATCAGTGTCGTTGATGTGAAGGGCCGTGCGCGTGAGTTGGCAGCTTTACGTGAGTATGATTTCTCCGCTGCTTCTGCGATATCGTTTCTCGTTGCCGATGTACGAAGGTTTGGCTGTGAGCTCAGTCCTGCATGCAGGCTCGGTGCGTGGCTCGCCATTGACGAAGACCCTGGATTTCCAGGCTTTGTAATCGTGGGTATTGCCAAGGACGCTGACGAACGTGTCGTGACGTTAGTTGAAGCCGTAGCGGCGGACGCCGATAAAATACAAGCAGCTTTTGGCTCAGATGAAGCGCGAGAGGCCAGGCGTACTTCTCGCCACCACGCCAACGACGCCGCAGCGGTGATGGCGGCATATCTACGCGCGCATCCCAAGGTGGCTGAAGTACGGTATCCGGGCCTTAAAGATACAGAACAGTTCAAAATTGCTTCGACACAGCTTGTTGGAGGGTTTGGCCCGATTGTGGATTTTCGGACCCAAGAGCTGCCCGATGTTTGGCAAAGACTTAAAGCCACCGATGACGATCCCAAGCAGCAAATATTGAATCTTGGGATATAAATAAAGAAAGTTTGAGATGTAAATAGAGAATTGTCGGTCAGCGGCGCATATTTGTCGGCGAACGCTGCTATAATTTGTACGATGTCTGTACCTAGTCCAGGAGGGGACCAGATGACAAAGAAAGCAACAAAGATTGAGGATGTTGAAACTTTGCACGTTCGTCTCGCAGAGATGCGCGAGGCTCAAGCTGAGTTTGCAACATTTTCCCAAGAGCAGGTCGATAAGATCTTTTATGAGGCTGCTCTTGCTGCCGAGAAGGCACGTGTTCCTCTTGCTCACATGGCCGTTGAGGAGACCGGCATGGGCGTTATGGAGGATAAGGTCATTAAAAACCACTATGCTGCGGAGTATATCTTCAACAAGTACAAGCATATGAAGACATGCGGTGTCGTTGAGGAAGACAAAGCCGGTGGATACAAGGTAGTCGCAGAGCCTATGGGTATTGTCGCGGCTGTCATTCCGACAACCAACCCCACTTCTACGGCAATCTTCAAGTCACTTCTCGCGCTCAAGACGCGCAACGCCATTCTCATCTCGCCGCACCCGCGCGCAAAGGGCTGCACCATTGAGGCTGCCCGCATTGTTCGCGATGCTGCCGAGAAGGCCGGCTGCCCCAAGGGTATTATCGATTGGGTGCCAAGTCCAACCATTGAGCTTACCGCGGCCGTTATGGGCAACGCCGACATTATCTTGGCTACCGGTGGTCCCGGCATGGTCAACGCCGCCTATTCTTCGGGCAAGCCTGCGCTTGGCGTTGGCCCCGGCAACACACCTGCCATTATCGACGACACCGCCGATATCAAGCTTGCCGTCAATTCCATTATTCACTCAAAGACGTTTGACAACGGTATGATTTGCGCTTCCGAGCAGTCCGTGACCGTTCTTGATGGCGTCTACGATGAGGTTAAGAAAGAGTTTGCCGCGCGCGGCTGCTACTTCCTTAAGGGCAAGGAGCTCGACGCCGTCCGCAAGACCGTCATCATCAACGGTGCGGTCAACGCCGGTATCGTGGGTAAGTCAGCTCACTTCATTGCCGAGACCGCCGGCGTTAAGGTTCCCGAGGGCACCAAGATTCTTATCGGCGAGGTTACATCCGTTGAGCCTTCCGAAGAGATGGCGCACGAGAAACTATCACCCGTTCTTGGTATGTATCGCGCTAAGAACTTTGACGACGCTCTTGCCAAGGCCGAGCGTTTGGTTGCCGATGGCGGCTATGGTCACACCTCGTCTCTGTACGTTAATGTCAATGAGACCGAGAAGATCCAAAAGCACTATGAGGCAATGAAAACCTGCCGTATTCTCATCAATACACCATCTTCTCAGGGTGGCATCGGAGACCTTTACAACTTCAAGATGACGCCATCTTTGACGCTGGGCTGCGGCACATGGGGCGGCAACTCCGTTTCCGGCAATGTTGGACCCCAGCACCTGCTGAACTACAAGTCTGTTGCAGAGAGGCGTGAAAACATGCTTTGGCTTCGTACTCCCGAGAAGGTTTACTTCAAGAAGGGCTGCATGCCCGTTGCTCTACGCGAGCTCAAGGATGTCTACGACAAGAAGCGTGCCTTCATCGTTACCGACCAGTTCCTATACAAGTCCGGCTTCACTAAGAAGATTGAAGAGTCCCTCGACGAGATGGGCATCGTTCATTCTTCGTTCTGGGATGTCGCTCCTGATCCAACGCTTCAGTGCGCTCTTGAAGGTCTTGCTCGCCTGCGCGCCTTTGAGCCCGATTGCATTATCGCCATCGGCGGTGGATCAGCCATGGATGCAGGTAAGATTATGTGGTCCATGTATGAGAACCCGGACGAGAACTTTGAGGACATGTCTGCGGACTTCATGGATATCCGCAAGCGTGTCTACAACTTCCCCAAGATGGGCAAGAAGGCGTTCTTTATTGCCATTCCGACCTCTTCGGGTACCGGCTCCGAGGTTACTCCGTTTGCCATTATTACCGATGCAGATACCGGCGTAAAATGGCCTGTCACTGACTACGAGCTCATGCCCAATATGGCCATCGTTGATACCGACAACATGATGACGCAGCCTAAGGGTCTGACTTCCGCTTCCGGTATTGACGTTTTGACGCACTGCCTTGAGGCCTATGTCTCCATGATGGCTTCCGACTACACCGATGGCCTGGCACTTCGTGGTATGAAGCTCGTCTTCGATTACCTGCCGCGCGCCTATGAGAATCCCAACGACGTTGAGGCTCGCGATCACATGGCAAACGCTTCCTGCCTTGGTGGCCTTGCCTTTGCAAATGCGTTCCTTGGCGTGAACCACTCCATGGCTCACAAGCTGGGTGCCTTCCATCACATTCCTCACGGCTGGGCAAACGCCGTTATCCTCACACGCGTTATGCGCTATAACGCCTCCGAGCGTCCTGCCAAGATGGGTACCTTCCCGCAGTATGATCACCCACATACACTGGCACGATATGCTGAAGCAGGTCGTTACTGTGGCGTTGAGGGCAAGGACGATTGGGATGTCTTCGAGAAGTTTGTGGCAAAGATCGAAGAGCTCAAAGACTTTATTGGCGTTAAGAAGACGATTAAGGACTATGGCGTTGACGAGAAGTACTTCCTCGATACCCTCGATGCTATGTCTGAGCAGGCCTTTAACGATCAGTGCACCGGCGCCAATCCTCGCTATCCGCTGATTTCCGAGATTAAAGACCTTTATCTCGATTCTTATTACGGTCGCGAGGCAACAAGCTACGACATCTAAGTTTTTCTCGCTTCTGGTAGTGGTTTTGCCTTTGGTTTCTACACAAAAACGGTTGCTTGCAAATCTGCAGGCAGCCGTTTTGCCTTAGTGGTGCTTTTCTCGTGACGTAGGGAATTGGTACCAAATTGGATGTTTAGTGGTGATTTTATTCACCACTAAACGCTCAAATCCGAGAAAAACCACCACTAAACGTCATTTTTCCGGACAAAAACACCACTAAACTTCGAAATCGACCAAGATCTGTAATCAGGAGTTTATCGGTGATTTTCTCGCTTAACATTGGAGCCCCATCTAGCAGGGTCGATGCTGTCGAGAAGTTTTACAAGGTCCTGTTGTCTTTTGCGGCACCGTATCTGTTCTTCATGTGACAACTTGCGCTCGGGTAAACCGATGTCTTTCCGAATGCACTCAACAAGGTTCTGCATACAGTTGAAGTCATAGTAGATTTCTTTATCAACTTGATAATTTTTTATTCCAGCCGATACGAGCTCATTATGCCGAATTCCGTCAGCAATTTGCTGATCAACGGTAGTGTGGTACTGGCCGTTATATTCAAGAGTGACGGCTTTCCATGGTTGTTTGTCCCGAGACGCTTTAGGTGTTTCAAAAACTAAGTCTGGCTTTCGTATAGTAAATGCTTTCGTTTGACTGGTTAATTTCTTGACCTTGTATTCTTGATTGAGCCTAATCTCGCCAAGTCCGTAGCCGCCTTTGGAGCAGGGGAGTGTAGCGCGAATGAATAGTTTGACTTCCATAGGTGAAGCCGCCTTTTCGCAGCTGAGAGCCAGAGCGCTCCATACTTTTGCACACCCTGGGACATCTGAATATTTTCTGAGAAAGCTTTCCAATTTCTTGCGAGTTATAAGAGGTGATTCTCTGGATTTAAGTTCCCCTTCTTGGTCAAGATAATAGGTTCCCATAAGTTCGCTCAGGAGAAGGGCGAGCTCTAAAATGGAACATGATCGGCTCATTTGAATCGGTATATACTCAGGTCTCGTTAGATAGAGATTGGGCAGTATCTCAAAAAATGCAGTTTTGGGAATTTTTTCATTGAGAATATGTATTTGCAATCCTTTTGTTTGGTAGACACCGTTATTGGATGTAATCGAAACATGAATTGGCAGCTGCGGCTTGTTACCCAGTATTTCATGGAGCGTTCTCCAGAGCTCTCGTTTTTCACTAAGGTGAGGAGGTTGGTTAGGAATAAGAGGTGGGTGCCGAAAAGTGCCTTTTGAGGTATTCTCAATAATCTGATAGACATAATTAGTGCGTAATAGTTCGATGCCACTCTGGTGGGAGATGAAGATGGGCATAGCCGGTCTCCTTACGTACATCTTAAATACATAAGGAAGAATTATTCCTGATGAGTTTGACGGTAATTTGACTCTTGTCTGACGCCCGTCTGACACATATCTGACCGTAAGTTCACTCTGAGCAAAAAACTATAGTTCACACGCCAAAGAAGTTGCATTTTTGATGTAAGTTGGTTAAATAACAGACAACCGATGAGTATAAAAACTCCATCTATAGTAGCGAATTTTCAGCGCTCCTGTTTGTACACAACAAACTCAAAAGCTACGCCTTCAGGGGTTACACCGCCCTTCTCGACATCAGCGACGTGCCATTTAGGATCTGCATCCAGGTTGGGGAAGTATGAGTCGGCAGGAAGTATTATGTCATGTTTTGTCACATATGCACAGTTACAGTCAGAGAGCATTTCTTTATAGACGGATGCGCCTCCGATAAGCCAAACCTTCTCGCCTGGTTCTGAAGCGACAAGAGCGCGCGCAGCGGCAGGGGATGATACTACCTCAACGCCTTCGTGCGTCCAGCTCGAATCCCGAGTGATGACGATATTCCGCCGTCCTTTTAAAGGGCCGTTAGGAAAACTCTCAAAAGTGCGGCGTCCCATAATTATGGTACAGCCGAGAGTATGCTCAACAAAGTACTTCATGTCGGCCTTGTTGTGGATAAGCAGATCACCGTCGCATCCAATACCCCAGTCGCGGGCAACCGAAACAATCGCGTTCACAGAGACTCCTTGCCTTTATACGTACCTTGTTTTACACGTGTCGTGTCTTTATACGTGTCTTTGTGCGTATCTTTATACGCGCCTTTACACGGCAATGGGAATGTTTTTGACCTGCGGCCCATGCTCGTAATTCTCAACAATGAGGTCATCGGTGGTAAACGCATAGAAGTCGGTTACGTCAGGGTTGAGCGATACGTGGGGCGCCGCAAAAATGGGGCGAGAAATAAGCTCACGTACAATGTCTACATGGCGATCATAGATGTGTGCATCGGAGATCATGTGGACAAGTTCACCTGCTTGCATGCCACTGACCTGCGCCACCATCATGAGTAAAATAGCATACTGACAGACATTCCAGTTATTCGCTGCAAGAATGTCTTGGCTGCGCTGTACTAAAAGCAGGTTAAGCGTGGGCTTTGCATCGCCGGGATTTTGCGTAACGTTATAGATGGCATTGAATGCGCATGGATAGAGATTCATTTCCGATAAGTCTGCAAACGTATAGAGATTGGTCATAATACGACGGCTGAACGGGTTGTTCTGAAGGTCGTACAAGACGCGATCCATTTGGTCAAAGTCGCCTTCTGCATAGTGAGACTTCTGCCCAACCTGATATCCGTATGCTTTTCCGATAGAACCACTCTCGTCTGCCCATGCATCCCAAATATGAGAATTGAGGTCATGGACGTTGTTGGACTTTTTCTGGTAGATCCACAAAACCTCATCCATGGCACTTTTAAGCGCAGTCCGTCGAAGCGTGAGAGCAGGAAATTCTTCACGCAAGTCGTAGCGGTTACAAACGCCAAACTTCTTGATCGTATATGCAGGGGTACCGTCTTCCCAGTGTGGACGGACCTTCTCGCCAACCGTAGTGGTGCCATGTTCAATGATATCTGAGCACATTGCGGTGAATATGCCATCAGCTTTGCTCATACGTGTCCCTTTCACTTCTCGCGAGTGGGGCGAGAAGACCTTTTGATGCCACTCTTCTTTTGATTGCGCTCTATTCTATCGTAGAGTGGCTATAAATGTTGACTCTCAAAGATGTCGTCCCACAAAGTCCCCAGTGTCATCACAAGATTTGTGTCTGCGGGAAGCCACTTGACATCTAAGAGCTCGCTTTGATGAAGCCACCGAAGCTCAGAGTGTATGAGTTTTTGCGGCTCTTGGTTGGGCGCGAGCGTGCATACGAAAACTTCCATAGAAAGGTGGAAGTCAGGATAGTCGTATTCAATTGTGTCGTAGGGGAGAATAAGCTGCAGTTCAACGCCAAGTTCTTCTTGAATCTCACGCCGTAGGGCATGCTCGGGATTCTCACCGGCTTCAATTTTTCCTCCGGCAAACTCCCACAGACCGCCCATGTCTCGATCCTCGTCTCGCTTGCATGCGAGAACCGCGTTATTGCGATAGATGATTGCCGCAACAACGCGCTTGACGGGCTTAGCGGCGGCGGACTCAGAACCAACTTGTGTCATATTACTTCTCCAGTCGGACGATTGCGTAGGCTTTATGTTCCGGTGAATCAAGAGAGACGGTGATGCCGGCCTCGTCCTGATAGACTTGGGGGAAAATGACATCGTCAAGATGGGCCTGACGACGATATTGGACGATAATTCGATGCAACGCAAACGGATATCCAAGAGCGGATAAAGCGTCGATTGCCATCATGACATACTGTGCATTGTTGACGTGTTTGTTGGTGTCAAGGTGCTGTTGCGAGACGGTGATGGAAGGTGCTTCCGTAGGCGTTCCGGTAGCCGGTATGTGTCGAGGCATAGGTGGCATATCAAGACGGGGCGTGTCACTTATGTACGCAGCTTCGCTTTCGGGAACACGAATGGCCTTACCGGCCTTGGTGTCAACCATGTACCATGTGGAATCCGCTCGTACAACAGCCGCGCCCTTCTCGTCAAGAATAACAAAACAACGGGATGCGGAAAGACCTCCTAGCTCATATGCCCACGTACCAACGGTAATCTTCTCGTTGAAGTGAGGCATACGTGCAACTTCAATCTGCCAGGAAGCAAGTACCCATGCAAGATGCTCTTGAGCAAGCGTCTCAAAACCACGGCCGATATGCTCGGAATGAAACGAGGAGCAGTCTTGGAGGTAGTTCATGGCCCCTACGAGAGATAACTTTCCGGTCTTATCGCATTCGCTATAGCGAACACGGCTTTCAAGCGTATACATGAAGCTCCAATTACTTTGATTGCGTGCGTTCTGTACGCGTCTCACATACGCCTTATATATCGTATATGAAGACGAATATGCGAAGACGCTACTACATATGGGAGCGAATTTCCTGAACGAGAAGGGCTATATGTTCAGAGGCTGCAGGGGTGAGATAAATCAGGCTTGCAGTGAAATCCGCAAGGTACAGTATACCCGTGATGCCCGCAAGGGAAATCATGACATCGGACGGGATAAAGGAAAAGAGATACAGGAGTCCCGGAGCAATCAGAAAAACCGTTGCCACTGAGAAAGCTCCAAATACCATCGAGGCTTGGGGGCAAATGCGGCCTTTGATGTTATAGCGAAACATCGAATAATCCCACCATGTACGATGAAAACGACGTTCCAAGATAAGACCTGTTGAGTATTCAAGAATGGTTGCCATAAGGCCGCCTAAAAGAAATACGAGAATGGGGTTATCAATGTTTCCGATTGTAATCCACACGGATACGGCACCAACGCCATAGATAGGACAGCTTGGTCCAAAAAGAAAGCCTCGGCGCGTAAAGCCATGTTCAACAACCGAGCAGTACACGGTCTCGTAGAGCCACCCGCCGACGGAAATAATCGCAAACATTAAGATGATCTGTGGAATCATTTGTTTGAGAGCGCCCCAGCTGAGGTCAAGTACTATCAGACTGGAGAACGTGGTAATAATAGGTTCCATCAGCGAGCACTCCTTACGTAAGGGTTGCCCAAACAGGTTTCAGCCGATGAGCAGAGCTTGTCGCATAGAGAAACAATCCACGCTTCTTTACTGCGTGGTGGGAAAGGTACCAGAGGAAACATGTGGTGCAAAATAATATCGCGCTCAATGGGGGAGAGATCGGGGAAATCTACGAGGGCGTTATTCAAAGCGTGGCGGGGATGGGTAAAACCATGCCACTTGTCAGGCGCCGTACTGTGGTCATGCCAATCGTACAGATAGTAGTCGTGGAGAAGCGCTCCCCGCACAAGATCATGTTCGTTAACGTGAGCATCACTTGAAAGCGCTACAAAAAGACTGGCATACGCAACGGCAACGACGTGGTCGAGCGTGGTGGTAGTACCATGCTGAGTAAACGTTGCGAGTTCTGGAAAACGACCAGACTCTAAGGTTGGGCGTGAAAGCTCATCAAACTTCTCGCGTATTTCAGCAACTTCTATCAAAGCACCTCCACCAAGCGTTTCCGACATGTTCCTAACATATAAAAGATTACCGAGAAAAAGCGTAGTGCGTCAACGTTTTGTGTGATATATGACAATATTGTAAGGTTTTTTTGAACACTATTTATTTCTGCGCGTAGGGGCTGAGCGTATCAACTATGACAGTGCAGGCTTTCGGGAGAACACGGGCATCGAAGGTGCGCGTTTCTCCTGCAAAAACCTCTCCGTCTACCTCAACCGGAATGGGCGACGACATTTCAACGTGTACTTCTCGACCATGAAATCCCTCAATATTTGGCCGTCCAAGCGTTTTTCCGCTGCGATCAAAAAGACCGGTAAACAGGGGCTTCACGAGTTCCGCCGTCATTTTTGTTTCAAGGACAATGACGCTCAAAAGTCCGTCGTCCATGCGGACTCCCGGTAAAAGCTCAAAATCGGCTTGAAACTTTGCGCTATTGGCTACCAGACACGCAATGCCTTGCCTCTCATGGGTAACTCCGTCAACGGTAATGGTAAAAGTCTGTACGGTCGGAGCGAGGTTTGAAAGGGCGGCGGTAAAGTATGCGGCTTCTCCAAAGAACTTCTTATGGGGAATTGCCGTTCGCATAAGCTGCGCGTCAAGACCACTTCCCGCTACAAGAGCTATGCCATGCGTGTGCATATGACCGGCTTCAGAGGTCCATGATATCTCACCGAGATCAAGTTGAGTGGTGTGACCGCGTCTGACCGCGAGGGCAAGTGCCGCCGGTTCATGTGCGTTACCAATACTGGCGCAAATGAGGTTGGCGGTTCCGGAAGGAAACACGCAGAGGGGCACACCGGTGTTGCACAGGGCATACATAAGGTGTCCGATGGTTCCGTCTCCGCCGGATATAATGACGCAATCATATAAGGCGGCATCCTGAACGGCTTGTTTAGGATCCCATGCATCATCCATTATGCGCATGAGGCACTCATCGCCATCATGCAGAAGTGCACGCTCAAACTCATATATGGCATCGGAACCAAAGCCTGATCGTGGATTGTGAAGGATAAGAAAACGCATAAGACTCCTCGATACAGTGTGGCGTATTAGGTATCATAAGACTGCTACTCTTTGATGGTAGCGCAGTTTTCGTCGAATGGGATGCTTTGTATATATCTACGCAAGAGGAACTTATTTCATTTTGTCTCAGGGCGGCTCACGTGCCCGTGCTTGCCGTTGATACGGAGTTTCTTCGCGAGAAGACCTATTATCCCAAACTGTGTCTTGTACAAGTTTCAACGGGTGAAGAAATCGCGGCCATAGATCCTTTGAGCATTGATGACCTCTCGCCGCTTGTGAGACTTTTTGAGGATCAAAAGATTGTCAAAGTCATTCACGCCTGTTCTCAAGATCTTGAAGTTCTTCTCTACGGTATGCATTGTGCGTGTGCTCCGGTGTTTGACACCCAGCTGGCAGCCGCATTTTTAGGCATGCGTCAGCAGGCGAGCTACGCATCGGTTGTTGAGCATTACATGGGGGTTCATCTGCCCAAGACCGAATCGCTTACAGACTGGTCAAGGCGACCGCTTGATCCTGAACAGCTGGTATATGCGGAAGATGATGTCCGCTACCTTCCCGATATCTATCGGTGTATGTATGAGCGTTTGATGAAGACCAATCGTTTAGGCTGGCTCATGCCGGAAATGAATGCCTATACGGCTCCGGAAAATTTCAAACGCGATCCCAAAGAAGCATACTTGCACCTCAAACGATCAAACTCACTCACAAGACGTCAAATGGCGCTTGCCCGCGAAATTTGTGCCTGGCGAGAAGAACGTGCGGCTCAGCACAACATTCCACGAAAGTGGATTATCTCGGACGAAACGCTTGTTGAGATATGCAAAAGATCGCCCGCAACGTCTGAGCGTCTCAAAAGAATCAGAGGTACGGAATCGCTTTCACAAGAATCGGTTGCAAGCATTCTTGCCGCCATTAAAGTGGGCAGGAGCATTCCGCCGGAAGAGTGTCCTGTTATTGAACACCACAGCCGTCCCGCAGCAGGATCGGAAGGCGTTCTTGAGCTCATGTATGCCCTAGTAAAGATCGTATCGGAAAAAGAGGGAATTGCGCCGCAGCTCATTGCAAACAAAAACGATCTTGCCGATCTTCTCGCCCAGAAGAAAGACTCCAAGCTTTCTTGCGGCTGGAGGCATGAGCTTGTTGGCAAGCAGCTGCAAGGCCTTCTTGCAGGTGAGGTGGGACTCACGGTTAAATGCGGACATGTGGAGCTCCTCTAGAGGCATCATTTTGGTTTCTTGGCTCATGTGATTGTTGTCCGCCGCACGGGGTACACTTTTCTCAATCGAAACGATTGGAGTGAGATGTATTACTTTGGTGGGAGATCGGATATCTTTTACTGGATATTGGTGCTGGTATCTTTGGCGCTCGGTGGCCTGGCTCAGCTCTATATCCGCTCGTCGTATAAAAAGTGGTCGCGAGTTTCTTCCGGTATCCAAGGTACGGGAGCCGATGTTGCCCGGCGCATGCTTGACGATGAAGGTGCGCAAGAGGTAGGCATTGCGCATATTGAAGGTGACCTTACCGACAACTATGATCCGCGAAGCAATATGCTGCACCTGTCCGATGCCAATTTTAATGAGAGTTCCGTCGCATCCATTGCGGTTGCTTGCCATGAGGCTGGCCACGCCGTTCAAACGGCACGAGGATTTTGGCCTGCTCGGCTGCGTTCGGCATTGGTTCCCGTAGTAAACCTTGCGTCTGCTGCATGGATTTATGTTTTTATTGCCGGCGTTTGGCTCAACATTGCGGGAGCGGCGCAAATTGCCATTTTGTTGTATGCCGCAACGGTGCTTTTCCAAATTGTTACGCTGCCGGTTGAAATCGATGCTTCTCGACGGGGCCTTGCCTATTTGAGCAAACATGTCCCGTCAACGTTTAATAAAGCTGGCGCTCGTCAGGTATTGGTTGCCGCCGCTCTTACCTATGTTGCCGCTGCCCTTGTGTCGGCGCTTCAGCTGTTATATCTGATTTCAAATAGTCGTAATAGGGATTAGCCAAGATGTGGGATTTTTCAGATACGCCCTCGGAAGACATGAACTTCAAAGAGAAGGAAGAAAAACACGTTCTTTCCGTTTCTGAGGCCATTATCGTCATTAAGGAGAATATCACCCGTATCCCTCTTTTGACCGTTGTAGGAGAAGTAAGCGGTTTTAGAGGCCCGAATGCGCGGTCAGGACATTGCTATTTTGATATCAAAGACGCAAGTGCGAGTATGGCGGCAATCGTGTGGAAGGGCATCTATCTTGCAAGCGGGGTTACTCTTCACGATGGCATGAGGGTCCAAATCACAGGCCGCTACGATGTCTACAAAGGATCGGGGAAACTTTCTTTTGTGGCAACGTCTTTGACGGTTGCCGGTGAGGGAGACTTACGTCAGAAGGTTGCGGAACTTGCAAAGAAGCTTGAGCGAGAAGGGCTGATGCGTGAGGATCGCAAACGTCCCATTCCTCGGTTCTGTACGCGTATCGGAGTCGTAACATCTCTTTCAGGCAGTGTTATTGAAGATGTCAAACGAACACTTGCGCGGCGTAATTCTCTTGTTGAGATTGAAGTTACCGGAGCGGCGGTACAAGGCGAACATGCACCTCAAACCATTGTGCAGGCCTTGGGTATAGCCGAATCTACTCATCCCGATGCCATTCTTTTAGTGCGCGGCGGGGGTTCGTTTGAAGATCTGATGTGCTTCAATGACGAGGCCGTTGCTCGTGCCATTGCCGCATCTTCCGTGCCCGTCATTACCGGCATTGGCCATGAACCTGATGTCACCATAGCGGATATGGTATCGGATCGGCGTACCTCAACACCAACGGCAGCAGCCGAGTCGGTTGCTCCGTCCATCAGTGAACTTCAGATGGCTTTTAACGATCGGGTATCTCGGCTTGCGGGAGCTACGGAAGCCCTTCTTTTGGGATATGCCCAAGAGATAGACGGATTTTCTCGCCGCGCAGATCTTGCGATACAAAACAGCCTTCGCCAACGTCAGATTCGTTTTTTGGCTTTGGCTGAGCGGAAATGTTTGTCGGATCCTCTGTATTTGTTTGTGTCGCGAAAGTCGGATCTGTTGCAAACGGAGCAGCGTCTTCATGACGCGCTTCCTCTGGCGCTCAACAGAAAAGAGCAAGCGCTTACGCAAAGTGCCGATCGCTTGAAGACGGCCGCCACAAGACTGCTTGCGCCATACGAAGCACAGGTCAGTGCAGCGGCAGGAAAGCTTGAAGCACTTTCACCTCTCAAGGTGTTGGGTCGAGGCTATGCTCTTGCAACTAATGAGCGCGGACATGTTCTTAAAAATGCTCATGACGCTCAAAAGGGCGAAGCCATACGCGTAAAGCTTGCCGAGGGTTCACTCGTTGCACATGTTACGGAAATTGAAGCGTAGGTTGCGCATATTGCGCTGAAAGGAGCTTTAATGGCTGAGAAAGATATCAAAGATTTAACGTTCAAGGACGCCTCAGTTGAGCTTGAACAGATTGTGCGCCAGCTGGAGGGGAGCGATCTTGAACTTGAAGAGTCGCTTGCTCTGTATACTCGGGGAGTAGAGCTGGTGAAGGATTTGCGCGGGCGTCTTGATACGGCCGAGCAAAAAGTCAGGGTTCTTCTGGATGCCTCCGAGGCCGGATCCGCAATCTCCGATACCACGGCAGCACCTTCTACGGCCTATGTGAATGAGTAATATCCATATAGTAAGCCCATACGCACATGAGTCATCCACGTATATCTACGTATACGAAAGCAGAGGAAATGTAATGTCCGATTGTATTTTTTGCAAGCTCGCAAACGGAGAAATTCCCACAGAGTTTTTGTATGAAGACGAAAATGTTGTCGCCTTTAGAGATGCCCATCCTCTTGCACCGGTACATGTACTGGTGGTACCCAAGGCGCATCATGAAAATATTCTTGATTCCGTTCCGGCACAGACGCTTGCTTCCGTAGCCAAGGCGATAGAATCGGTGGTTGATGCAACCGGCATCCGTGAGTCTGGATTTCGTGTTGTAACAAATACGGGTTCAGATGGCGGTCAATCCGTTATGCACCTGCACTTCCACATTCTCGGAGGAAAACAGCTTAATCCTACGTGCGGGGAGAAGGAGCTTTAAGTTCTTCTCGCGAGCTGGTTTGAGCCTTGGATATTTGTCGGTAAAATGGTAAAGATGCGTGCGCCCTCTGTGCAGGGGGAGTATGATGTCTTGCGGTTGTTAAAGTAAAAGGGACATGGCTGTCCCTTGAGAAAAGGAGAGTCATGAACGTACTGGTCATTAACGCCGGCAGCTCGTCGCTCAAGTATCAGCTTTTGAACGTTGATACACGTGAGGTGTATGCAAAGGGAAACTGTGAGCGTATCGGCATCGACGGTTCATTTGTAGGTCATGAAGAAATGGGTGGCGAGAAGCAAAAGCTTGATGTGGCGCTTCCCGATCACAAAACGGCTATCAAGTACGTTTTTGACATTTTAAAAACCGTGAATCAGCCCATTGACGGCATTGGTCACCGCGTTGTTCAGGGAGGCTGGTACTTCCCTCAGTCTGCCGTCATTACCGATGAAACTCTTGGTTGGGTCCGCGAAGTTGCGCCGTTGGCTCCGCTTCACAACTATGCCGAAGCCGACGTCATTGAGATTTGTCGCGAAATGTTCCCCGAAGTGGGCAATGTTGTCGTCTGTGATACCTCGTTCCACTACAACATGCCGAAAAAAGCCTATACATATGCGCTTCCACGTGATGTGGTTGAGAAGCTGCATATCCGTAAGTACGGAGCTCATGGCACGTCTCACCGCTATATTTGGCGTGCGGTAAATGAGTTTACGGGCGGACAAACGCATAAGCTGGTGAGTTGCCATCTTGGTTCCGGCGCTTCACTTTCCGCCATTGAGGATGGAAAGGATAAGGACACCACCATGGGTCTGACCCCGCTCGACGGCCTTATCATGGGCACCCGTTGTGGCACGCTTGATCCGGCAACGGTCTTTTATCTTTCCCGCGTTGGTGATTATTCCATTGACGAGATTGATACGATGATGAACAAGCAGTCCGGTCTTTTGGCGCTCTCCGGTCATTCCGACTCTCGTGACATTGAAGACGGCGCTCATGCGGGTGATGAGAACTGCCGGCTGGCACTTGATATGTTCTACTACCGCACTTCTCAGCTCATTATGGAGATGGCTCAATCCATGCACGGGTTTGATACCATGGCATTTTCTGCCGGTATCGGTGAGAACTCTTCCGAGATGCGCCTGGGCATTGCAAAAGAACTTGCGTGGATGGGTGTCAAGATTGATGAGGAGAAGAACAAGGTTCGCTCTGATGAGGTTCGTGACATCTCCGCACCCGATTCAAAGATCCGCGTTCTTGTCGCCCCAACGAACGAGGAATATATGATTGCCCTCGACGTTCAGGAGCTCTTAGGAAAGTAATCGCTGCGTATACAATTTGAAGCTTACTTTACATACTCGGTATGCCTGCGTGCGTACCGAGTATTTCTTTAAGCGCCGAGATTGCAGCGTCAACGTCTGCCATTGTATTTGCCCAACCGAACGAAAAACGCATCGTGCCGATGGGGAAAGTCTTCAGTGTTTTATGCGCGGAGGGAGCGCAGTGAAGACCGACGCGTGTCTGAATGCCAAACTTTGCATCAAGATCGCGTGCTACAAAGGACAGGTCATGGCCGGGCGTCTGTATGGAGACAACGCCTACGCGTCCGTGTGTGTCAGGCAGACCTATGACATTGACAGAACCGGCTCTTTTGAGAAGCTCAAGCTCTTTCAAAAATGAGGTGGTGAGCTCAATTTCATGGGCATATATGGAGTCTATTCCGCGATCGCAAAGCCACGCGAGACTTGCATGCAACCCCATAATACCGGGAAGATTAGGCGTTCCTGCTTCAAAGCGGTCGGGAAGGGTTGCGGGAATCTCTTCGGAGTCGCTCATCGATCCGGTGCCACCTGAAACAATAGGGTCTAATTGCGCCGCAGCTTCATCGGTGAGCAGCAGCGCTCCTATGCCCTGCGGTCCCAAAAGTCCCTTATGCCCCGTGATGCAAAGCATATCGATATGCATGGCGTGCATATCGAGGGGGATAACACCGGCTGTTTGAGCGGCGTCCACAATAAAAAGTACGTGTCGAGAAGCGCAGATTTTCCCGACTTCCGTAATGGGAAGCACGGTTCCTGAAACATTGCTGGCATGGGTCATGACAACGGCTCTTGTATTGGGCGTTATTGCTGCTTCTACCTTATGAGGATCAAGTGTGCCGTCAGGCGAGCAGGACACGCGCTCAAAGGTGACGCCTTTCTTTTCTAGTTGCACAAGCGGCCGCATTACGGCATTATGCTCCATAGATGAGGTGACAACGTGATCGTTTGGGTTAAGCAAACCTTTGAGTGCCAGATTCAGCGATTCGGTGACGTTTCTGGTAAAGATAACATTTGAGGGTTTTGGACCATGAAAGAGTTTTACCAGTGCTTCTCGCGTTTCAAAGACTGTGTCCTCAACGCTATACGCTGAAGAGTAGTTGCCACGACCAATATTTGTGCCGGCATATTTCATGTAGTGCGCGACGGCGTCCGTAACACATGAGGGCTTGGGAAAAGTTGTGCTGGCGTTATCTAAATACAGACGATTCATCCGTTTACCCCAAAATTCAACTCGCTCATCGAATAGATATAACAGATTGTTTGAGTATCAAACTTTTTCTTTGAGTTTTCTTCTACTATAGCAATAAAAATAGAATAGGTATATGAGCTTCAAAATGGTATTTGGAATTTAAAAACTTCGTTTTCCCACGAGAAGCTTGAGATTTGAAGTCTAAAACTTGAGGTTTGAGACTTGAGATTTGGAGCTTAAGACTTTGAAATTTTATTAAGACGATAGGCACGTTGCCGGACGTTGAAATCCGGCGGGAGAGGAAAGGTTTGATATGGATGTAAAAAAAGAAAAGATGCTGATTGTTGGTGGTGGCCTTGTTATGGGCGTCATTGCATCAGTGCTCGTGTTCCTAGGGAATCCGGGCAACATGGGCTTTTGTCTGGCCTGTTTTATCCGTGACACAACGGGTGCGCTTGGCCTGCATAGGGCAGAGGCCGTACAGTATATTCGTCCCGAGCTCATTGGTCTTATTTTGGGCAGTTTTTTGTTTGCCGTTGGCAAAAAGGAATTCTCCGCGCGCGGAGGTTCTGCTCCCTTAACCCGCTTTGCGCTTGGATTTTGTGTCATGGTGGGCGCTTTGATGTTTTTGGGTTGTCCCTTCCGTATGATTCTTCGCATTGCCGGTGGCGATCTTAACGCCGTTGTTGGTATCCTTGGTTTCATTGCGGGAATCGGAGCAGGAACTTTCTTCCTAAAGCGGGGCTACTCACTGAAAAGGACGTATCGCCTTCCCGCAGCAGAAGGCGCTATCTGGCCTCTTGTCCAGCTGGCTCTTCTCGCCTTGCTCATTGCGGCACCGGCGTTCATTCTCTTTACTGCGGCAGGAAAGGGACCGGGTGCACAGCACGCGGCAATAGCCGTCAGCCTTGTCGCCGGTTTGATTGTGGGTGCTCTTGCACAGCAGACGCGTTTTTGCATGGTTGGAGGTGTTCGCGACTTTATTCTGTTCCGCGAGAATCGCCTGCTTTTGGGCTTTGTTTCTGTATTGGTGGCCGCATGTATCGCAAATCTTGTTTTGGGTGCGGTCGCAGGTAAGGAGTTCTTCAAGCTTGGTTTTGAAGGTCAGCCGGTAGCTCATACCGACGGACTGTGGAACTTCCTTGGTCTGTTTTTGGTTGGCTTTGCCTCAGTTCTTCTCGGCGGTTGCCCACTGCGCCAGATGATTCTTTCCGGTGAAGGTAACGGTGACTCTGCGATTGCCATCCTCGGGCTTACCGTTGGCGCAGCGTTTTGCCACAATTTTGGTCTTGCAGCAAGCGGTAAAGGCCCAACCGGTGCCGGTGAAATTGCCGTTATTGTTTGTTTGGCGGCAGCGGTTGCCATTGCATGCGCAAATACCTTTGGCAAATCCAAAGCGTAATTGGTTTGAAATTTTATTTGGAACGGAGCACTCATGGATACTCTTGATGCACGCGGGCTATCATGTCCGGAGCCGGTTGTTATGATAAGCCAAGCTATGGCGAGTAAAGCTGACGGTTATCGTATGATTGTGGATGCGGTGGCCGCTCGAGAGAACGTTACCCGCTATGCACAAAGCCAGGGCTATACGGTAAACGTTACTGAAAACGGCGGCGAGTGGACGCTGGATATTACCAAGTAGGCACTGCGTCGCTGCAAAAGTAGATACTGCATTGCTGCGCTAATGGATATTACCCAGTAGATCGCACTGCGCGTATGTTCTATGTGTTTAAGGGGACAGGTATGACCTATCTTGCAACTTTCTTTTCGCACTTTGGAGCCATAAGTTTTCGAAGGCTTTGTCGCGAGAAGGGCATTGAGGTAGAGCTCATGCCTGTCCCTCGTTTTCTCTCAAGCAGTTGCGGTACGTGCGCGCGGTTTTCCAATCTCGAAGGTCTTCGTATGGGCACATGGCCTGAAGAGGTGGAACGCGTAGTTGCATTAACGGGAGAGAATGAAAACTCTTATAGTGAGCTTTATGTAGCTCAAGGTTTGTAGAATTTGGCTCAAATCACAATCACGTCCCAAATCACTGGTTTACGGGTGCTTTTAAGTGACAAAAGTGATGTCTAGTTGTGTTTTCTCGCCACACGGTGTGCTTCATAGGTTCGTATTTTATGCAGCAGATAGAGAGCTGCCGGAAATGCACCAAGTTGGTCTTAAATTAACCAAACTTACTGCAAGTATGGCTATATTAACCAAACTTGGTGCGTTTTTGGCAGCACTTTCCAGCAGCACTACCAGCTCTGTAGCCAGAACGCTTGAAGCTAGAACAAAGCTAGAACGGCCGAATGGTAAAAGCGCGAGAAAACGTTTCGCCTGGCGACAAGAGCGTCATGTTGCGCTTGTGCTCAAAGACGTCATCCTCATCAAGGGCGGTGGCGACGCCTGTCCAAGGTTCAATGGCCACGAAGGGACATCCGGAACCCGCGCACCAAACGCCTAGGTAATCAAAGCCGTCAAAAGTAAGTTCAACTCCGTGTGTACCGCGGGAAATCTCACGAGGCAGCAGCGCTACGCGACGGTCGGGCACGTCTTGAAGCGTGAGTGTTAACTCGCGGTCAAAGAGCTCCCATGAGAGCGGAAGAGAATCCGAATCAGTAATCAGGCGTTGCGGATGTTCGAAATCACATAGACCGTCTGGCGTAATGGAGGGCCCCAAAGACGTCCATGCTCGCGTGAATGCAAGCTCGTAATCGGGAAGCTCTGAGCCGTTGTTTTTGGGAACGGGAACTTTGAAGGCAGGATGTCCGCCAAGAACAAACGGTAAATCAACGGAGCCGGTGTTTCGTACCTGATAGCGCTGTGTGAGGATGCCATCCTCAACGGCATAGGTCATGTTGAGCACAAAGTGATACGGATAGGCTGGCCACGTTTCTTCAGAATCACTCAGTTCAAATGTCACACGCTCTGAAGACTTCTCTACAATACGATGCTCATAGAGGCGGGCAATGCCGTGTCGAGCCAGCTTAACGGGGCCTGATGCTGACTGAGCACACTCATCGCGCAAAACACCGACGATGGGGAAGAGAATGGGAGCGCGCCTGGGCCACCACGTGGGATCTCCTTGCCAGAGATATTCGGCATCGTCCAGGCGGACGCTCATAAGCTGCGCTCCCAAAGAATCAACGGAAGCGGAGAGTGTGCCATCAGAGATGGTGACAAGTGTGCTCACTATTTGCTCTTCTCGCTTGCAACGGCCATTTGAGCCTGAACGGCGGTAATGGCAACCACACCTACGATATCGTCAGCCGAGCAGCCACGAGAAAGATCATTGACCGGACGTGCGATGCCCTGAAGAAGAGGACCGTAAGCCTCGGCACCGCTGAAGCGCTGTACGAGCTTGTAGCCGATATTGCCCGCTTCAAGCGTCGGGAAGACGAGGATGTTGGCGTGTCCGGCAACCTTGGAATAGGGGGCTTTGAGCTTTGCCACTTCAGGAACGATTGCGGCGTCAAGCTGGAGATCGCCGTCAAGTGCCAGATCAGGAGCTTTCTCGTTGGCAAGTTTTGTTGCCTCCTGGACCTTCTCGGCAGTCTCTCCTCCGGCAGAGCCCATGGTGGAGTAAGAAAGCATGGCCACGCGCGGCTCTTGATCCATGAAAGCGCGCCATGACTGTGCGGATGCCAGAGCAATTTCGGAAAGCTCATCGGCGTTGGGGTTAATGTTGAGGCCGCAGTCGGCAAAGAGGAGCGTACCGTCTTCGCCAAACTCAGGCTTGTCCGTGCTCATAATGAAGAACGCGGAAACAAGCTTGGTTCCCGGAGCGGTCTTGATGATCTGGAGCGCAGGTCGGAGCGTGTCTGCGGTGGAGTGGCAGGCGCCTGAAACAAGGCCGTCGGCATCGCCCATCTTGACCATCATGGTGGCAAAGTAGGTGTTGTTGTTCATGGTTTCGCGAGCCTGCTCAATGGTGACGCCTTTGCGTGCGCGCAACTCGGCAAATTTCTGCGCATAAGCCTCATGGCGCTCATCGGTGGCAGAGCATATAACGGTCGCGCCGGCAACGTCAATCTCATCCGGATTTCCGAGGATTACAAGATTTGCAAGGTTTTCTGCGATGATGACCTTTGCGGCCGCAATGGTGCGGGGATCTTCACCTTCGGGAAGCACGATGGTTTTTTTATCAGCTTGAGCGGCTGCTTTCATCTGTTCAAGAAACTTTCCCATGAAAAGAACTCCTATCAAAAAGATAATTTGTGCCATACGAACCTCATTATAGGAGTGCGTGATAAAATTAGGGACGAGAAATACTGTCACCGGAAGGCGCTTCTCGCCAAACGAAGGCGCTTCATGGAGGTTTACATGGCTATTATGCACGGTCTTCCTGCTGGTTTTAACCCCGATGCCTACGATGTTATGGTGGTCGGTGCCGGATATGCCGGTTCCGTTGTGGCTCGCCGTATGGCTGAAGCGTGCAATTTTAAAGTCGCAATTATCGAGCGCCGTGGACACATTGCCGGAAACGCGTACGATCGGATCGATGATGCGGGCGTCTTGATTCATGAGTACGGTCCGCACATCTACCACACCGTCAGCGACCGGGTGCACGAGTTCCTCTCGCGCTTTACCGAATGGACAAACTACCAGCACAAGGTTCGCGCGAATATCTACGGCCAGCTGATGCCCGTGCCGTTTAACCACGCTTCGCTTAAGCTTGCCTTTGGTGAAGAGCGTGGCGAGAAGCTCTATCAGAAGCTCGTGTCTGTCTTTGGCGAGAACGTCAAAGTTCCCATCATGGAGTTGCGCGAGCAGAACGATCCCGAACTGGAAGAGATTGCCGACTACGTGTATGAGAACGTTTTTCTGCACTACACCATGAAGCAGTGGGGGAAAACGCCGGATCAGATTGATAAGTCCATTACGGGTCGCGTTCCGGTTTTCGTCGGTGACGATGATCGTTATTTCCCCACGGCAAAGTACCAAGGCATGCCGGCCGAAGGTTATACCAAGCTTTTTGAAAATATGCTCGACCACGATTTGATTGACGTCTTTCTTGACGTTGACGTGCGCGACATTATGAAGATTGACGCTTCTCATGTGTCTGTATGCGATAAGCCCTTTACCGGTGAGGTTATCTATACCGGACCGCTTGATGAACTCTTTGGACTGGATTTGGGTGCGCTGCCGTATCGTACGCTTGACATGCAGTTTGAGACGCTGGATCAAGATCAGTTCCAACCCGTTGGTACGGTGAACTATACCGTGAGCGAGGACTTTACGCGCATCACCGAGTTCAAGAATATGACGGACCAGGTTGTTCCCGGAAAAACCACCATCATGCGCGAATACTCTCATGCGTATGAACCCGGAAGTGGCCAGACTCCCTACTACGCCATTCTTGAGCCGGAAAGTCAGGAGCTGTATCGTACATATCGCGAGCGCGTTGCGGACGTGTTGAACTTCCATCCCGTGGGACGTTTGGCAGAGTATCGCTACTACGACATGGACGGTGTTGTTGCCTCCGCACTTGAGCTGTCCGACGAACTCATTGCCAATCAGGCCTAGAAACAGGGCATATAAGGAGCGTTCTTTCCATGAAAAAGACCATTACGTTTGGTATTCCGTGCTACAACTCCGCAGAGTATATGGATCACTGCATTGAGTCGATCCTTGAAGGTTCAGACTATGCCGATGACGTGCAGATTGTTATCGTTGACGACGGCTCGATGAAGGATAATACGCCCGCCAAGGCTGACGAGTGGGCGGCGCGTTATCCAAACATTATTAAGGCGGTCCATCAGGAAAACGGTGGTCACGGTATTGCGGTTATGAAGGCAGTGGCTTATGCCGACGGCGTGTATTTCAAAAACATCGATTCCGACGACTGGGTTGATGGCGAGGCGCTTAAGATTTTTTTGAACAAGCTTCGTGAGTTTATCGCCAACGCATCAAACTCTGGCGAGAAACCCGTTGATTTGGTGCTTTCCAATTACGTTTACGAGCATGTTGAAGACAATACGCAAAACTTTGTAAATTATCGTGCCGCAATTCCAACCGATCGCGTTATTGGTTGGGAAGACTTGGGACATTTTAAGCTCTCGCAGTATCTTCTTATGCATGCGCTGACGTATCGCGTTGAGGTGTTGCGCGCAGCAGGAATTGAGATGCCGCCGCACACGTTTTATGTAGATAACGTGTACGCCTACGTTCCCTTCCCTAAGGTTGAGACCATCTACTATGTGGACGTTGACCTGTATCGCTACTTTATTGGCCGTGACGATCAATCTGTAAACGAGAGGGTCCTCACCAGCCGCGTGGATCATTATTGGCGTGTAGCTCGGGTTATGATGCGCGCTTATCACCTGTATGATGACGTAGATTCTCCGCGCTTGCGTAAGTATATGATGAGTTACTTCGCAATTATCATGGCTATTTGCTCGGTGTTCTCAAAGATGTCCGATCGCGATGATGTCATGGACGAGCTTGAAAAACTGTGGGACGAGCTACGAGTTTACGACAGACGAATGTATCTTCATGCTCGCCATGGACTTGTGGGAAAGGCATGTAATCTACCCGGACGCCTTGGTCGCTTTATAACGCTGAGCGGCTATCACATTGCGCAGAAGGTCGTGAAGTTTAACTAGCGTGGCCTTCAAGTGCGCATTCAAGATAGTTATGGTTACCGGTGAACTTGACGAGTTCTCGGGCGAGAAGTGATACGGGAAGACCGACAACGTTTTCATAGTCTCCTTTGATTTCTTGCACCAGAAAGCGACCTTGGCCTTGAATGCCGTAGGCTCCTGCTTTGTCTGATGTTTCTCCGGAGGCTACATATGCCGCAATCTCATCCTCTGAGAGCTGATAAAAGGTTACCTCGGTAGTCTGTACAAACGAAACGGCAATTACCGATGGCGCTCCTTTTGGTGAAGACGATGCAAACGCCTTGAAGCGTCGCAGTGCCACGCCGGTGGAAACAAAGTGCGTCTTGCCGGAAAGCTCTCGAAGCATACGTTTGGCATCTTCAGGGTCTTTCGGCTTTCCAAAGACTGTTCCGTCTTTGGTCCACACGATGGTATCGGCTGCAATGACAATCTCGTTGTTCTTCTCGGCAGCTTGAGCGTCGCTCATCAAGTGACGGCAAACTGCTATGGCCTTTTCCTGCGCAAGCCGCTTGACCAGCGCGAGGGGAGTCTCATTGGGTTTGCGAGACTCATCAATGTCGGCAGGTATGACTTGAGGTGTGATACCCAGTGATGCAATAAGTTCAAGGCGGCGAGGGGATTGAGATGCAAGGATCATGGTGTTCCTTTGATGTTTTGCGCGTATACATAATAAATGAGAGTCGCCGAAGCGACTCTCACATGGTAGCTGATTATCAGCCGGATTGCAGTGCGATATGCGTTGCATTGCAATTGAACATGTATGCGACTAGGACTAGTCGAGCTCAATGGCGGTAACGGGGCAACCGTCACAAGCCTCCTGTGCAGCGTCCTCTGCAGCTTCAGGAACTTCTTCCTCGATAGCGTGTGCCAGGCCGTCATCACCGATAGCAAAGACCTCCGGGCAGGTGCCTTCGCAAAGACCGCAACCGATGCAATCCTCAGAAACTGTTGCTTTCATAGTACTATCCTCTCACTAATTCCCAAGCCCCTTACTTGGGAAATTATTGGCTCAAGTGTAACGTAAATTGTTGCTAAGCAGATTACACTTGCATATAAAGTTTTTACACGTTTTTACCGTCTGATGCAACGCTTTTTATATGCGTGTTTACCTGCGCATAAGTTTACTTTTGCTAACTCTTTTATGTTTCTCGACGCTCTGTTTTAGTGTTTCGTTTCTTTTTGCTTCTCTTTAGTGGTGTTTTTATGCATTAATTTTTATGGCGCTATACATGCGCAGAGTAGCTGTCTGTAAATTCGCTGGTAGTCGTTTTGCTTTCGTGGTGGTTTTCTCGTGACGTAGGGAATTGGTACTAAATCGGGTGTTTAGTGGTGATTTGATTCACCACTAAACGCTCAAATCCGAGAAAAACCACCACTAAACATCGTTTTTACGGAAAAAACCACCACTAAACATCGTAAAAGGAGAAAACGCGCGAGCAGAGCATTTAGTGGTGGTTTTTTGCTCTCAAAGCCCTTCTCGCTTCCAAAGTTTATTGTTGCTTCAAACTCTTGAGGTAGAGCTTTTGCTCGGCGGTAATCCGGTAGCTCTCGCGAGCCTTTTGGATTGTTTTGTTGTGCACCCACGTATCCAGCTTTTTGGCCTCAAGATAGGGTAGAGCAGAATCCCATTGCTTTGCCAAAGCGGTCGCAAAGAACCAGGCAATCATCATGTTAACGTAGTATTCGTCTGAGTGAATTTGCGCAGGAATTTCAAGGTATTTGGAGTCAAAATCATCATCCAGAAAATGAGTCATAAGCATCTCTATACCAAAGCGACAGGTATATACATGGCTCGAAGATGCCCACCTGAGGATTTCTGGCAGAAGTCGCGTGCGATTCTTTTTGAAAACTTGTGGCGACAAGATGTCACACACGGCCCAGTTATCGACATAGGGAAGAAACGCATCAATCGCTGAGATACAGTCGTCAAAGTCTTTAATCTCGGAAACAAGTAGGCTATGCAGCATGTTTTCGTCATAGTAGACATGTGGGAGGGCGAGAAGAAACTCTTGGGCTTCTTTGCTTTTCCCAAGCCTTTTAGCAAACTTTCTGAGTTGAGGAACGCGTACACCAATGATGGATTCTCTTGGGATATTGGGCGTAAGCTTGCTTTGAAATGCCGCATACTCCGTATCTTGAAGTGCAAAAAGTTCCTCTTGAATCATTGATGCTCTCCCTTGTTTTGCGCAGGTGTACGGCGCGAGCATGACGCGTGGACGCGTCTTTATTCTACTTGACTTTGCAGATTTCTGGCCTTTGCTAAGATTTACGGATTGTCGAGAAGAACCTCTAAAGAGTAATCCAATATCTTTGAGTGAGAATACCATCCTCGTCTAGGACTTCATTTTCCAGGATTCCACCGTTATTGATAATGGACTTTGCTGAGCCAATATTATCCTTGCGGCAGCACATTAAGACGCGATCAATCCCCAGTTTCTTACATTCCTGTAGTGCAAGAGCAATCATTGCTGTTGCATATCCTTTTCGTCTTTCACTTGGGCGGATACCGTCTCCGATGTGGCCGCCACTTAACAGAAGTCCTTCATTGAGGTAATGACGGATATCGACTGCTCCAACAAAGATGTTTCTATCAAAGTCAAAACAAAAGAGGGTTGTGCTGGGAACTCTTCCGTCTACGGTTGTTTCTTTGGTATCCAGGTGTTCTACATACTGCTTAAAATCATGATAGTCATACAAAAAGATTCTTCGGGGAGAAGAGTTTGTGTGATTTGTTTCAATGTCTTGTGTCCACTCTTCGAGCATGTCAAAAAGCTGTGCTTTGTTCTTCTCGCTTGGTTTTATGAGGGCGATGTTCATGTAGCTCCTTTAGACCTTTGAACGTTTCGTGTCCAATGTGAGATTAGCTAAGCATTCTACTGCAACAGCCTGCTATATTGAGAGAGAAGAAACGAACAAGATACAGATATGGAGCAGCGATGGAAGACTACCTTGTGGCAAAGGCCTCTGATTTTTCTGATGTGTGTGCGTTCTACAAAACGGTGTGCGAGCGACAGGCAGATGACGAGTATGGCGCCGACTGGCACTACGGCATTTATCCGGCTGAAAACGATTTGAAGAAGAGCTTGGAGAAGTCTGAGATCCATATTTGCAAAATTGATGGCAGGGTAGTGTCGGCTGTGGTGCTGGAGGAGTCCGCTGATCCGATGTATCGTGACGTGAACTGGAAGATTGCATGCCCCGATAATGAGGTGCTGACAATACATCTGTTTGCTGTTCATCCGAATTTTCGCGGACGGCAAATTTCGGGAAAAATGATGCACTACATGTTTGAGTACGGTAAAAAGAAAGGATTCAAGTCCGTTCAACTTGATGTCTTGAAGGGCAATGTTCCGGCCGAGAAGCTCTATGTCAAGAACGGCTTTTGCTTTGTGGAAGAACGATCGGTCTGGTATGAGGATATTGGAGATCAGGTTGCTCGTCTTTACGAGAAGAGCCTTGAGTAATATATACCATGTAATGATAATGTATTGATATCAAACGAATTTTGTATACTATAATTGTATCGATGGAGGTGTGTGAAATGGCTACGATAAATTTAAACGTCAGAACTGATAAGGACATTAAAGATCGAGCAGAATTGATTTTTAATGACTTAGGGCTAAATATGACGACTGCTATTAATATGTTTTTGAGAACTGCAATTCGAGAGAACGGTATTCCTTTTACGCTGAGATTGGATACACCTAATAGAACAACTGCGGCCGCTATTGAGGAAGGTAGGCGTATTGCTTCTGACAGTACAGTAAAAGGATATTCCGATATGGATTCATTAAAGGCAGCGCTTGATATTGATATGCCATGAAATACGAAGTTAAATTTACCAATCAGTTTAAGAGAGACTTAAAACTTGCAAAAAGGCAAAAGAGAAATCTGGACAAACTGTTTGGGGTAGTGAATATTCTTGCTGATGGCGGTGTTTTAGACGCAAAATACCATGATCATGATCTTTTAGGGAATTATAAAGGTACAAGAGAGTGCCATATTGAATCAGACTGGCTTCTTGTATATGAACTCCGAGATGAGGTACTTGTTCTTATGCTATATCGTCTTGGTTCTCATGCGGATTTGTTTAGTTGATGGTACGAAACACAATCCCCATGTATCTACGACTGTATCTCTATCTTAACAACCTGCATGTGCATTATGTTGTCACCCATGTGTGCCAGAAGGCGATGAGTGCCTTTGATGCCTCGCGATTTCATATCGTAGTAGCCAAGCATGTATCCTTTGGATGAAACGACAATCTTATCTGACCAGGTAGAGAGATCTTTCACGGCATCGTTGGTGTAAAACAGGTTGCCAAAGTCGTTCATTCCATGCTTTTTTAGGATGGCTTTCATCATAAGTTTGTACCCTAAAGTGCCAACCGTATCAAAGACGAGTCTGCATCCAGGAAAGAGCTCGGTCATTTTTAAGACAATGGCTTTAACGTCCTCTTTTTTCAGATAGTGAAAGACACCTGCTGCGTAAAAAACAGCGCCATTGCGCGTATCGACTTGATCCATCCAAGAGAGATTCGTCAAGTCGGAGACAATGTTTGTTTCCCTTGGATCGGTACCTACCAGCTCTTCTCGCATGGCGATAACATCCGGAAAGTCCACGTTGAATATTCTGTTCTGTTGGTTTCCGCATCTCCTGGGATCAAGGTCGAGCCCGCACCCAAGACAGACGATCGAGGCGTTTGGATGATTATTCAGGTAATCGTTTATTTCATACATCATATCGAGCTGTCGCATAGCGCCTTCTAGTGCACCGAATTCATAGAGGGCTGTGTCATATTTCTTGTCGAGCTCTGAGAAATCGTAGTCCAGTCTGTCACAAATTTCTGCTGCTGCAGGATCTGTATAGAGTTCAGGGAACTTGTCGCCACATTTCTTTCGGGCATAAAGCGGAATGATGAGTGTTTCTTGTGCCGTTCCGGGTCGTATCTGTAGCTTGTTGTCCATTGCAGGTTCCTTTTGAGAGAACTGGTTTGTCTTTTTTTATCATCTAAGTTTGCCACAACATACTTACGGACGTGCTTGGAGAAAACGATTGCAGAGAACAGGTTCGCATGATGAGCTATTTCGGATTAACTCATTAAATTAGCAGCTCGTAAGACAAAGTTCTTCACATTTTTCAGTACACTCAACATAGCATAAAGACAGTCTGACCACGATAGTTTTAGTGAATTTTATCTTCCACCCTTGTGATTCAAGATACTGAGGATAAGTATCTTCTGTCCAATGGTGCTCAAAACTAACACCGACGATTTTAAGAAAAGCTTTCCAGAGCGTATTAACTTCAGCATGATTGACAAAGTTTGGAGCAATTAGCATGCCTCCGTTTTTTAAGACACGTCTTATTTCTTGTAAGGCTTTGTCTGAGTGCTCCATGATGTGCAGTGCATTTGCAATGACAACGACATCAAAGGACTGGTTTGCATAGGGGAGACAAGTAGCATCTGCAATTTCAAAGGTGAGGTTTTCTGGATATATGTTCTTTTGAGCCTCTTTAATCATATCGGCAGAATAATCTGTTGCAATGATGCTTTTTGCTGCGAAGGCAATATGTTTTGCTATAAGCCCGGGTCCAGTTGCAATTTCGAGAACAGTTTTGTCTTTTACAACGTGTGAGATACGGTCGTACATCCATTGATATGCTTTTTTATCAGGAAGCATGGATTGGCGATAGAAAGGGGCATGCCAATCCCAAATTGTTTTCTTCATATCAGATATTATCCATTCAAATTTGATAGACGAGTATGAAAGAGCATTGGATTTTTCTCGATAGAATTTTACTCTTATATGAGAAGTTGAGACATGTTTTAGTTAAATCGTAATTTCAATTTGATTGTCTTCAAGGGCAATAATGCAACTTTCATAATAGCCGTCTCCGGTTGTCCTTGGTCCGCTGATGACTTCATAGCCGTCTGCTTTCAACTCTGCGGTAAGAGCATCAACCTTTTCTTGACTTCCTACACTAAACGCAATATGTGCATATCCTGTGCGGCTGATCTCTTTTGGTAGATCCGACATTTTAGGTTTGTTCATGATTTCGAGTCGTGCGCCGTTATCGAAGGAGAGGAAGTACGAGCGAAAATCTGTTTGAGGATTATGATAGCCGTCATTAGACGTTGCTCCAAAGTACTTCACGAAAAACCGTTGAGCAGTCTCTAAGTCATTTACATACAACGCGATATGTTCAATTCTCATGGCTGTCTCCAAAAATCTATAGTGCCTGATACTTTTTTGTAGCCCACCTTCTAAATACGTCGAGAAGAACGAATCAATATTGTCTCTAATTAGAATTGTAGTATTGATTTGTTATCATTTTGTTCTTCTAGTCAATAACGTCCAGCGTAATCACTCTTTGCTACAGTAGTCCATTTTCTAATGAACTTTGTTTTAGCCTCTGTATAAGCATCTCTATTGTGTTCAAATTGTTTCCATAAACCCAATTTCAAAGTTTCGTATTCTTTTGCAATCTGTGGATGGTCTTTCAGGTAATCTCGAAAATACAGTTCATCGTTATCTCCGACATATCGAAGATGAATGTGAAAGACCTTATCGGCAAACCCGTTTTTAGTATAACCAGAGTTCAAAGATATTCTGCGATCTTCCGTTGACATTCGCAGAAGTCCACTGCGTTCGATAAGTTGCGCAATACATTCGATATTAGAATCCATTGAAATTTCAACAAGAACGTCGACTATATCTTTTGCCCATATTCCAGGAACTGCGGTACTACCAATATGACTAATCCTCTTTATAGAGTGTTTAGGTAAAATATATTGTAGCTTGGCTTCCATTTCACTATAAAATGCATCCCATTTGTCATTGTGCTCGACAAGAAATATTGGGAAAAGTTCCCATAATTCGTTCAGAGACATTTCTGACAGATCTTTTTCTACTTTCATAGTTTTCTTTTCCTTCTTTGATAGTCTCCTAAATTTGTCTTGATATATTACTTTTTCCTCGCCACAAAGTAGTATCGATGAATTTTTCCCTTGATTACGCCATCTTGCTCAATAATTTTCTGAGCTTTAAAGAGGTTCTCTTGGTATTTTTTGACTTCAAAGTATGGGAATTCCCAGTCAATGATTCTTGCAAACCAAACAAGAGCACCTACATCATAAAATTCTATGGGCCTATAGGCTTCAGCTTCCTCAATAATGTCAAATCCATTATTTATGAATTCTTGTCTGGCAATACTTAAATAAGCTTTAGGAAAGGGAAGCTCGATATCTCCTAGTAGAAGCTCTACCAGGTCTCTGTCATTCTCAGCGCCAACCTGTTGCGTAAGAAACATACCTCCACTTTTAAGAATTCTTTTTAGTTCTTGTATGTTGTATTTACCGTGTCTGTTGGTGACAAGATCGAAGTAATCATCTTCAAACGGAAGCTCATCTCCTCCGTCAGCTGCCTTAAAATCTATCCCTAAAGGAAGAAGTCTTTCTTCACATAGTTTGATGTTTGGAGCATAACCTTCGATTGCCGCAGTATGTTCAGGATTGGCGAGAAAAGACAAAAGAAATTCTCCGCCGCCCGTTTCCATATCTAATAGATAATCAGTATCGTGTAGATAGGATTTGATGATATTTCCAAAGTCCCATGGAAGATCATCCTCTTCTTTATATCTGTCCCTAATGTGAGAGAAATCCCACCCCTTGATATGAGCGATCTCTTGTTCATGTAGCCATTGGGTGAGAAGTGCTTGTTTTTCCATAGGTTTCCCAACTTTTGTGGACTGGTTCTGAATATCAATGTAATCAAAAGGGCTTGGTGTCTGCTGAAGTATAACACCCAGCTAAAATAATTCGTCAGAAGAGTCAAAAAATAATCAATGCATTGCGTAATAACTACTTGCAATTGCTTGCAATATCTTGCGTTGTTTTAGTAAAATGGGAGCAGAAAGGAGCGTAATTCTTATGGCAAATACCAATGCTGTTTATGCACGAATTGACCACAATCTCAAAGAAAATGCGGAAAGTATTTTGAGCCAACTTGGAATTTCTCCATCCTCGGCAATACAAATGCTTTATAGCCAAATTGTCCTTCAAAAAGGGATGCCTTTTGATCTTCGCATACCCGTTCATACACCTGTCGCAATGGGTGGTTTAACACGAGAAGAACTTGATTCAGAACTGCAAAAAGGTGTTGACTCTCTTGCAAGAGGAAAGTCTTATAGCGTAGATGAAGTAGACCAGCTATTCTCCAAGGAATACGGTATATGAGTAAGCACTATAAAGTGACTTATACTTCACAAGCGCTACAGGATCTTACTGAACTATATGAATATATTTGCTTTATTTTACGAGCTCCTAAAGCAGCAGAAAATCAGTCTTCTCGTATCAGAAGGATTATTCGTTCACTTGATACAATGCCCATGCGACATTCACTTGTTCCATGGGAGCCCTGGTATTCTATGGGGATTCGTAAAGTATCTATTGATAACTACATGGCTTTTTACTGCGTTGATAAAGAGAAGGGTGTCGTAACTGTTATTCGTATTTTCTATTCAGGCAGAAACATTAAAGACATAATTAAAAATACGAGCAACAGTTTATAGAAGCAAAATATCGCCGTGGGTTAAGACTACTGTTGAAATAAACAGGTATACATACCATTTTGCAAAAGGGCTAATCAGGCTTCTTAACCCTCGACATCAGACAGACATTCTCCACATGGCTCGACACGTCCATTTTGATGTCAGGGCATATTGCTGTTCGCGGAAACATATCCACCGCTTTCAGGAAAGCCGTATAAAATGGGCCTTTTTCGGGCATCGCGTTTTTCATCGTCTCAACCCTTGCCCGGTTTGCGAGTGGATGGATTTTCATCGTCTCAACCCTAATAGCCACGATACTTTCTTGCGCTCTTCTGGATCAAATCGTGGATTTCATCAACATCAATTACGCTCATCATGGTATTTTGTTTTTCAACAAATCTGCGGGCTCCACGCGTAACATGACCGGTAGTTACAAGAATCGCCTTGTTAATACGATCTGTCGATTGCACACCATACAGGGACCTTACTGTGCTCACTCCAACAGAATTCTGTCTTCCATATCTTTTACATTCGATATAGAAAACAACAGGCTTTCCCATCTCGTATTTTGTCGCAATGATATCTCGTCCATCGTCTCTGGTCTGCTGTGTTAAGATTGTTTCAAACCCTTGATCCTGTAGTACTCGCTCTATAACCTCTTCAAATTCCCGTGGTGAAATGTCATAAATCATTTCTGGAGACTGCGCAATTTCCATAATCATCTGCTTGACTCTTGTATACTCCGGATAGGCATCATCAGGATCAAAATCATCGCGGCTATAGATAACTCCCATATGCGGCTCCACTTCAAAGGAGCCACCTTCAATTTCGCAATCTTCGTAATCGAACGCTCCTACCGGATATTCATATCCAGATATTCTGAAGGATATTCTGTTCCCGCAGCAGTCGCATTCAAATCCGCCTTCGTGCCTATATTCTATTTCTTCACCCATGCCATTATCGCCGTGATCATAAACATAGGTTTCAAAATCAAAATCCTCTTTATGAATTCCTGTTATTTCCCGGCATCTGTTGCAACGGATGAAAACATCTTCTAATAGCTCCATCATACAAACATCTCCGTATTCCATACCAGATTAACCAGCTGCACGAGAAGCTGAATCCGCTCAGTGATTTCCGTCTTTCCGAACTGTGCGTAAGGCTTGAATCCCAGACCGTTATCAGCTATGAATTTCTTGAACTTCGGATTGTTCTGATAGGCCTGATCTCCCAGCGACTCGGTATAAATGTTTCCTTCATTGGAGCAATACTTCGAGAGCTTGTAGTCATATTTGGAGTCGTTCAGGCTGGCATTGATACTCTTATGCAAAAGCAGCAATGCGCCGAAACTATTCCTCCACCGTCTGAACTCTTCCCGATCAGCGTATTCGCTTGTGAACCACTCGTAATGATCCGGGATGATATGCTCAATTTCAAATGGATTCTTTGTCTGCGTATTCATGTAATTACAGTAATTTGAAGCCACTCCGGTCTGCTCCTCTATATAACCGGTGATGCGGGCAAGCATGTTCTTGATGTACTTCTTAGTAAAGCTGTTCAGACGCAGCTCAGGAAGTGCCGCTGCCGGATCATAGGCAAGATTCTTATATTGAGCCTTCAGTCGAGCCTTCAGGTCATCGATACTACATCTGCGGATGTTCTTCGTTACGTTGAATACATAGTTTTTGATAGTACTGTAATCAACGGTTTTGTAATTCGTAACTCTGGCAGTGATCAGCAGGTCAATGAACCGGGCTACCAGATTCATTTTTTCGATGATGACCGGCCATGTATCCTCATAGCAAATCGGTGCCAGCAACAGCTGCGGCTGGAGCGTAAAATTGACCTGCGCATTGTAATAAATGTATTTTGTCTCTTCCGCGAAGGTGCTCTCTGCCTCGTGGATTTTCTTGTAGACATCAGCGAACTTCGAGAACTTCATGATGAAAAGTTCGAAATCGTCCGTTGTGGAAAGACCCAGCTTATCTCGCTCATCACGTACCCATTTATGGAAAGAGCCACCAATAATATCAAAGTCCTGATTCACAGCACCGGCTTTCGTTTCACGAATAGTCTCCGCGTACTGTGCTCTCAGCCACGCCTTGATAAAAGTCTCATCGCCCTTGTCATCATCCTTCTTGAGCGAGAGGACCTTATCCTTCCAGACGTCATTCAGCTTTTCACGCTTTGAATCGTCCTTAATTTCAGACAGCAGATAACCCTTCAGCATTTCCGTCGATGTCAGGCTAAGGCCACGGTCATTCATCGTTACGAAAACCTTATGCGCATCCTGCTCTGTTGTGGCAACAATCTCAATGAAGAACACCTTCTCAGCCAGCCAGTCGCAGAAATGCAAAAGCATATCGTCCGTAATATCATCAGCAGGGAAGACGTCGACGATATCGTTGTATCTGCCATAAAGATTTCTCACGGATTCGCCAACATCAGTCGTGTCATATGGCTGGTCATTGAAAATAGCATTCATGCAATCTGACCGGTCCTCAACATTGATATTGAAAGACTTTGTGCCATAGGCTTCGGAGAAAATCATCTGCTCGATCATGCTATAATTCTGGCCAAGCGTGCGCAGCCGGTTATTGAGATACATCAGCAACAGAGTAAGCGACGAAAACCTCTGCTGCCCGTCAATGATGGCATTCTCTCTTCCAGCCAGAACAATGGAGCCCATGAAATATGCGCCATAATCCTGTACCTTCTGACGGCTGTCGCCCGGAATATAGTAATCCAAAAACTCCGATGTAAGGTCATCAATCAGCTCTTCGATATGCTTCCTCTGCCACATGTATTCCCTCTGGTAATAGTGGATGGAATACTTTGTGTTCTGTAGCAGCTGCTTCAAACTCTTAGGAGAGCCTTCAATCTTTTTCATGTGTTACCTCCGCAATACTTATATGATCGAGCCTGCCTCTTCGTCGTCAATGAAAAGTCCCGGTCTGTTCTTATCTATTATCCTATTATCTCTGCTTCTGTCCTTGCATTATTATTAGAGCACTTGAGCAAAGAGCGATGCAGCTTCCAGCCTTCTTCTGTCTTAACCAGATACTTCGGATTGTCCTTTATGTAGTTTGCCGGTTCACGAGAGAAGCCATTTCTCTGTAAAAACACTGTCAGCTCATTGGTGGTGCCGTACTCCACGAATTCATACCAGTTGTTATCATCCAGAGAATGTTCACCGTGAATTGACTTGTACATATTCGAAAACCGCAAGAAATAGTTTGAGATGCTGAATAGAATGATGTTTTCAATCACCTCCAGCGTATCTGCGAAAACTATATTCTTGTGCTCCGGCGTCCCCTCAAAATATGACGGTGTATAATCATTCAACCAGAATCTGTCCGGGTGATTCGTCATATGCTGGATTGCCTGACGCATAATATAGTTGAGCTCTTCTTGCCTTCCACATCGTATGCATAGGTATCTCCGGCATCGATCTCAACGACGTCATGGATCAGGCACATCAGCATCACCTTCGCAATATCTATCGGCTCATTGGAATATTCCCGCAGAAGATAGGCTATGATCGCCATATGCCATGCGTGTTCTACGTCATTTTCATTTCTGCCATGTCCGGAGAGATGCGTCTGACGGAATACATTCTTTTCCTTATCGATTTCAAGTGAAAAATCCAATTGCCTTTTTATGCGTTCATCCATATGTATCTTCCCTCATTTTTTCGCTCCCCGCCGTCTGTGATGGTAGTGTGGGTGCCTTGTTTATTACATGATCATTTCTAGAAGTTCTTTTACATATTTTTCTGGATGGTTGATGGAATACTCACCGTGATACAATCCCGCTTTAATATCAAGAATACTTTCCGGTAACATCCCGTGCAAAAGCTGCGCGGATCTCAGCATGGACTTCTGTTCGTTTCCTCCAACGATAATTCGTATATGTATGTGGTTTTCTCGAAGTTCAGGCTTTATTTTATACGCAGTGTTTGCTTTCAGAAAAGCGATCATGTTATTTTTTGAGATTTTCGACGTATCACGATAATAGTCTTCAAAAAGATCTTCACGAATGCGAAGATAACGAAATTGTGTTTTTGTAAACCATTTCTTTTGAATCAGGCCATAACTCGAAGCAAATGTTGGTCCGATCAGAGCGTTTGTCATCTTGGATGGAATAACAGAAGCACTCTCAATGACAGCATATCGGCAAATATTATTCCGCTGTGTCAGCATTTCCACTAAAACCTGAGCACCAAGGGACAGCCCTCCTATGAGCAAAATTGAGCCACCATATTCGCTGTCAATAAAGGAGATGAGACGACTTGCGTTTTTTTCAATGCTGACAAAATCTGCATCGCTGTCTGCATGTCCGTCAAGAATCGGCAGTACAACATGGTAGTGATCTTTGAGTATTTCCGCTTCGGCTCTGTAATTCCACCACGACAATCCACCGCCGTGAAGCAGCATGATAATGTCGCGATTTTGTTTTCCGTATTCTATAATCTTCATGCCCGCTCCAATCATATATCATTTTTCCGACATCCAAACCGGCCACTCAACCCTCCGGCAAAACGCCTTTGATATGTTCCCACGGAGCGATTTTTGCGGTCTGAGCGAGACCTCGGTACTGATGGTCAAATCCTCACAACGCCCATAAATCAAGCACTTTTTCACATATCACCGCTCAACCCGCGACATCAAGACTACATTCTCCACATGAAACGTTTGGGGGAAAAGATCAACGGGTGTGACGCTTACGGGCTTAAACGTTCCCGCATCAACAAAGCGACGCAGGTCACGCGCAAGGGTTGCCGGATCACACGAGACATAGGCAATTGCACGAGCACTCTGCTCAGAGAGCTGCTTTACAACATCAGGAGCAAGTCCCGCACGTGGCGGGTCAACTACGATAACATCCGCATCGGTATCGGGAAACGAACGTCCCGCATCTCCGCCGATGGCATCAACGTTACTCCAGCCGGCGTCCTCCAGATTGCGTCGCAGGTCACGCACAGCCGGGCCGTATGATTCAACTGCAGAGACAAATCCGACGCGACGGGCAAGCGGCAGCGTAAACGTACCGGCACCGCAATAGAGATCCATGGCCTCATCGCTATCCCGTACGTCAAGCGCGGAGAGTACCAGCTCTACGAGCTTCTCGGCACCTTTGGTGTTGACTTGAAAAAACGATGGGGCAGAGACGCGCATGCGCTCGTCGCCGATAAGCTCTGACCAAGAGCCTGCGCCGGACAGCCGCTCAACGCCTGCAATGCGCCGGGCCTTGCTCGATCCCTTTGTCATCACGCGTACGATGCTTGTGGCGCCCGTAGCATCTTCCAGCACGCGTGCAACCTGCGCTCGGGGAAAGCCGCCGGGAGCCGTCCATAGTGCTACTTCAACGTCTTTTGTGCGACGAGACGTGCGAATGCCAATGCGCTCAATGTCAAGCTCGTGGGAGCCGGAAAGGTAGGAAAGGGCACCGCTCACTGCGCCGACGATCTTTTCATGAGCCTTGTCCAAAAGCGGACAATCTTTGATGCGAACGATATCTTGGCCGTTTGGTGCATACATGCCCACAAGCGTTTTGCGCCCGACTCGCTTAAAAGCAAGTTCAATCTTATTGCGATATCCCCAGGGTTCTCCCGGAGCTACGATATCGCGCACCAGATCGGAAGTCTCTTTCGGCGAGAAGTGCCCGATGCGCTCGAGTGCCGAGACAACTCCGGCCTTCTTCTCGCGAAGCTGAGATTCGTAGGTCATATTGCCCCAGGGAGCAGCTCCTGTAAGCGCGACAAAAGGAAGGGGACTTGTGATGCGCTCGGGCGACGGCTCAAGAACCCCCGTGAGCGTGGCTCGAGAAAAGCGCTCACCGTCGTCTGTCAGTCTTGCACGGACAGTGTCTCTAGGAACGGCTCCGCCGGAGACAAAAACCGTCTTGCCATCGGCGGTGTGCGCTATGGCATCCGCACCGTAGCTCATGCGCTCAATGACAAGCTCAAGTTCAACCGCATGCACCGCGTCGTTGTGAGAGCAAGCGGAAGCATCTGAGGCAGCGCCATTGTGAAAACGAGCAAAAGTATCCACGCTAGTAAACCATACCCATAGCGCTTCGCACCTCGTCCAAGGTAGCGTTTGCAATTTCATTTGCACGACGATTGCCCTCATGGAGCACTTCACGCACATAGTCGGGACGCTCTGCAATCTCTGCGCGCTTCTCGCGAATTGGTGCAAAGTAGCTGTTTACGGCTTCGGTGACATACGCTTTGAGAGCACCGCCACCACCCATGCCAATTTCGTCGGCAATCCCTTTAGGGTCGCGACCGGTACAGATGGCAGCCGTAGTCAGAAGTGCTGAGACACCGGGTCGCATCTCGGGGTCAAAGGTAATCATGCGCTCGGAGTCGGTCTTGGATTTCTTGATGAGCCTGGCGGTTTCTTCCGCCGTCATGGAAAGGGAAATTGCGTTTCCGTAGGACTTGCTCATCTTGCGGCCGTCAAGTCCCGGAATCAATGGAGTAGAGGTTAGGAGGCCTGAAACCTCAGGAAAAACTTTTCCGTAGCGCTCGTTGAAGCGGCGGGCAATCTTGCCGGTAAGTTCAATGTGCGGCAGTTGATCGCGGCCGACGGGCACAATGTTGCCCTTGCAGAAGAGGATGTCGCACGCCTGATGGACGGGGTAGGTAAGCAAAAGTCCGGTAAGCGCATGACCGGAGGCTTCCTGCTCGGCTTTAACGGTGGGGTTACGAAGCAACTCCGCCTCGGTGACCAGCGACAAAAACGGCAGCATAAGTTGGTTGAGCGCCGGTATGGCTGAGTGCGTGAAGATCATGGTCTTCTCGGGGTCAATGCCGCAGGCAAGGTAGTCAACAACCATGTTATAGACGTTGTCGGCAATATGCTCGGTGGTGTCGCGGTCAGTAATGACCTGGTAGTCGGCGATGATTACGTTGGTATGTACGCCAAGGTTCTGCAGGCGCACGCGCTCAACGATGGTGCCAAAGTAATGGCCCAAGTGCAGTCTGCCCGTAGGACGATCTCCGGTAAGCATGGTGTAGTTTCCGGGATGCTCCGGCAGATCTGCTTGAATCTCATTTGAGCGACGGAGCGCCGCCTCGTAGCTGCCCTCATTTGGCATAAAAACTCCCAAACTTTCAAGTTCGTGCGCAGCGCCTCACTTAGACGCCCGCGTTCTCTAGTCAACAGTGCTTATTCTATCGCAAAGACGGCCGAGCGCCTTTGAGGCTGGCGCGGACTTCTTTCCAGTTGGGATAGAAGGTGGCGAGAAGTGCATAGAATTCGCGGTTGTGTCCGCGAACGTAGAGGTGGGTGAGTTCGTGAGCGATAACGTACTTCAGGGCTTCTTTGTCATGTTCGGCGAGCTCAAGGTTAAGCGTGATGGTGCCTGTTTTGATGTTGCAGGATCCCCAGCGGCTTTTCATGCGACGTACTTTATACCGCGAGGCGTGTTTTTGAGCTTTTGTTTCCATGGCGACGGTGAGTTCAGGCAGGACCGTGCGCATCTCTTGGGCGAGAAACTCATCAAATGTTTTACGAATGGCTTGCTGTGAAGCTTCGGAGGCAAGGTCGTCCAGGTAGCGGTTGGGAAGCGTGATAACAACGTCGTGTGCAAAGATGTGTGCCGCCCGCTTGGGTCCGTGAATGATGCGCAGGTTGTATGGGTGTCCCCAAACGCTCACCGTATGTCCGGAGGCTATGGGAGTAGGAGTTCGGAAGTTCTTCTCGCCAAGTGAGGAGGTGCGAGAAAGAGCGGTGCGAATCCAATCAGATTTGGATTCGACAAAGGCGATTGCAGCCGCTTCGGAAGTGTGCCACGGATAGCTCACGTCAACGTGACCTTCTCGACTAACGCGCAGATTGATGTTCTTGACGCGCTTACGAGTGAGCTGTACGGAGATGTTTGCTATCTGTACGGTTTTTGCGGTCACATGAGTCCTTACCGTGATTTGGTTTATGGAGCGTAACATAGTATGACACGCACGTGACGCAGGGAATGGGGAGGCAGTATGGATAGATCGGTCCTGCGTATCTGAAAGCAAAACCTACAGATTGTGAACATAGTGCGTTGATACTATAAAAACTTTGAATATTGTCTATAACAGTGCGATTTGTTATCTGATAGATTATATATAGATTGTGAAGATTTATTTATAAAGTTATTCGGGGTTATTCAGGAGGCACCATGAAAAGAAAAGGTGCAATTTCAAGGATTATTCTTGTGGCGCTCGTAGCATTTTCAATGTCTATGCCGACTCCTGCGCTTGCGGAGATGAGCACAGAGTTTGGGAGTACTCCGGCACAGGGGTCTGCAGAAGCAGTCGGTACCACGGCTCCTGCACAAGCGGAGAAGAACAACAGTTTATCTACTGAGTCATCCGCTGAGCCGAATGAGCCGAAGGATGATAACGTCAAGCATGAAGAAACTCGCACGGAGGCAAACTCCACATCAGAGGCACCTGCAAGCGATTCTTCCGAAAGTTCTACCAACTCTCAAACAGAACCTGAAAAAACTCAAGCCCAAACTCAGGCCAAGGAAGACTCTCAGAAAAACCTTACCCAAGAGACTTGGACAACAACTGCTTCTGACGGCACTCAGATAACGGTCTCGGGAAAGCTCCCTTCCGACGGTAGCGTGTCAGCTGTTCCGACAAATACCTCCATTAAAGGTCAGACAACACTTCTCGCCTTTGATATTACTATTCGCGATGCCCATGGAACAAAATGGGAGCCGGCCGGCTCGCCAATCGCCGTAAACATTTCCTCCTCCCGCATTTCCGGCAACTCCGTCTCGGTCTGGCATATTTCTGACAGTTCATCCGTAGAGCAGGTGAGCAGCCCTACATCTGCTACAGGCTCCGTGTCTTTTACGGCAAAAGGCTTTTCAGTCTATGCCGTAACTACACCTGATACACACTTCACAAAAACCTATCGTTTTCATGTAATAGATGCATCCGGTACCGATTCCATTGTGTCAACTCAGAAACTCTCTGATGATGAGCGCTTGATAGAGCCTGCTACTCCATCCGGAGACGGAACGTTCCGCGGATGGAAAACTTCTTCGGGATCTACCTTTACTGACTTTGGAAAGACTGCCGCTGAGCTTAACGGCGCTGCCCTTGATGCTGCGGCTGAAGCATCCCCGGTTGATCTGTATGCATCTTTCACTGCATCCAATCGCCATGTCGTTTACTTCATGTCTGCTACCGATTCAAACCGCGTGCTCAGTGCAGTGACGTATGCGGATGGCGACATCATTCAAGGTAGCAGTATTCTTCCGCTCGTAAATACCGGAAATCCTGAAACGCAGGCCGTGGGCTGGTCTCGCACAAAAGGAGCAACCCAGCCGGATGCAAGTCTCGGTACCATCGACGGTCAGGATGTCTATCTTTGGCCTGTTGTCAAAGCCGGACATAGCATCACCTTTGATAGCGCTGGTGGATCTTCCGTGGCTACCGAGTATATTGATACGGATGATGTAACCGTTGCGCCGAGCAATCCAACAAGAACCGGATATACCTTTGCAGGTTGGAAGACTTCCAATGGTACAACCTTCACTTTTGGGTCAAAGCTTACCCAATCCATTCACCTTACCGCTTCATGGACACCAAATGCCAATACGGTCTATCATGTGAACTATTGGATACAGAAGTCTACTGATCCTTACAATGCAGCTGCAGCCGATAAAACCTATACTTTATATACCGTCCAAGGTTATACGGCCGCTACTGACGCTACCGTCTCTCCTGCAACTACAGACGTTGCATCAAAAATTGCTGCTATCAATGGCCAGTATTATGGACATTTATTCCTTGATACCGAGCGGAGTGACGGCTCTGCTACGGTTGCTGCAGATGGCAGCACAACTCTAAACGTGTACCTTGATCGTTCGCTGGTACGTGTTAATTTTTACAATAGCAAGGCTGACTATACTAATGATGCCGATAAGACAGGGGTTGAAAACTACTCAGGCAATGCTGCCCATACGTTCTTAGGGCTCTACGGCGCAACATTTACGCCTATTGAACCTGAAGCAGGGTATCGCTGGTTTGACGGTAATCTTTGGTATGCCCAGAGTCCTTCTAGCTTTAAATCACCAGGCAGCAGAAATCGCACGGCAAGCCGTTTCGATTTTTATCCTTATAAGGTGAATCTGACCAAAAACTTTGCTATATACACCGATAAAGCTGATGGAAACGGCTACAGTGCAAATAATGCTTCTTGGATACCTGCCGATGGAACATTTAGTTTCAGTACAAACCAGGCAATGTATTCTTACGTCAAGTACGGCTATTACACGCCTACCGGAACTCCTAAAGACCCGAAAGATCTAAACCTCGATACTGACGTTACTCAGTGGTTTGATATTTCTAAGGGAGAAGGTCCTGCGATATATGATGCTGCCAGTGGAGACGTTGCCTTCAAGCCTCTTCCTGCAAAATATCTCGTCATGGTCAGAAAGCGCATTATTTATAATCTGACTCTCAAAAACGCGGCAACTTCCGTTACCTCTGAAACCACAATCTCAACGGAACAGCGTAAATATGGAGCTTCGTTGGCCGACATCTCAAACTCAACGCCAAGCCGCCCTGCCGGATTGCCACAGTACTACCGATTTGCTGGCTGGTATCGAGACGCTCAGCTGACCATGCCTCTCACCTCTGATAATTCCATGTCTTCAAGTGATACCTCTCTGTATGCTAAATGGGAGCCGGTACCCGTTAATGTCACGTATGTGTACAACAATGGAACACCCAACAAGACCGTGTCAGTACCTGCGCAAACAACCCTCGATGAACCGACGGGGATAACGCGCGATGGCTATGTTCTTGTCGCATGGCTTCGAAACGATGGAAAGCCGTATCGTTTTGGAAGTCCCGTGACGGAAGACATTACCCTTACAGCCAAATGGGTTCCGATAAACCAGACGCATACCATCACCTACGATCTTGCCGGTGGTACAGGCTCTGTTTCAGATCCGATGCACTATGCCGAAGGTTCTGATATTCGTGTGCTCGATGCTTCCGGTGTGACTCCTCCTGCAGGCTCCCGTGGGTTCATTTGCTGGGTTGCAAGTGACGGAACGCGCTACTATCCGGGAGATTTGATTCCGATGGAAACTTCGGATATTTCCCTGCGCGCCGTGTGGGCAAACTCCAATGCCGTACGTCTTGCGTATGATCTCAACTACAAAGGCGCTCCCGATCGTACGTACTCAGATTTCGTTGAGTCAAACGATACGCTTATCATTGATGCGGCAGATCCGGTGCGAGCAGGATATCGCTTCTTAGGCTGGTCCATCTCAAAAGAGGGTGGAGAGCTGCTTCATCGGGGCGATAAGGTGGAAGTTGACACCATAAACGCAGAGGGAAATGTCCTTTATGCTCAGTGGGAACGTATTGATGAGCCAACGCCTGCTGAAAATAAGACGGCTTCAACAAAGGCTCCCGGTGCACTTCCCGATACGGGGGATAATTCGCCTGCCATGATTTTCTCGCTTGCTGCTACCGGTCTGTTTGTGCTTGTAGCATCCACTCTGCATCGTCGTCGCACAGAGCCTCAGGCATAGAGCCACGATTATGATTCGGTGAGTTACGGACAAGCAGTAGTAAAAGATAGCAACAGTAACTTAAAAGGGCGCAGCAAAAACGCTGTGCCCTTTTATTAGCTTGTTTTATACGTGAGGTTTTGTGCGGTGGCAATGCGCCAGCTACAAACCTAGTCGTTTGCGTTCAAGAGCGCGGGCGATGAGAATCTGTTTGCGGATCTCGGGAATACGCTTAGGATCCATGGCAGGTACGCCGGAGAGACGGTAGGGTATGCCAAGTTCTTCGTATTTCTTGGTGCCCATGGTGTGATAGGGGAGCACGTCAAGGCCAATGACGTTGTTCCAGTGGGCTATAATGCGGCCCACGCCGGCAAGCTCTGCGGGAGAGTCAGTATATCCCGGTACGACAACATGGCGAATGAGTACGGGAATCTTACGCCGGGACAACTCGTTGCCAAAGGTAAGCGGTCGTTCCGGTCCCACTTCACAGAGCGCGTGGTGCCCTTTGGGATCCGAGTGTTTGATGTCGAGAAGTACTAGGTCAGTATTGGCCAGCAGCCGTTCAAACAGTTCCGGATGGTGCGGGTCATACGTGATGCCGGAGGAATCCAGACAGGTGTGAATGTGTCCTTTAGGGTCGGTGTGAGCGGCTTCAAACAGCGCGCCGACAAACGCGGGTTGAGCCAGCGGCTCGCCGCCCGTTGCGGTAATGCCGCCTTTACGGTAAAAAGGTCGGTTGCGGTCGTAGAGCGCGAGCACGTCCGCCACGCTCTTCTCATGTCCAATGCCAAACTTCCACGTATCGGGGTTATGACAGTAGGCGCAGCGCATGGGGCAGCCCTGCATGAAGACCACCAAGCGCGTGCCGGGACCGTCAACCGTGCCGAACGTCTCAATGGAATGAACCCGCCCACGCACGGTGAGCGGGTTCTGATCTGCAGATCGTTCGCATGAATTGTCTGGGGTATGTTGCGATTCAGACATGAGAGAAACGGATCCTTGTGCTTGAAAAAATCCTACAGTGCCTCGTGGAAGGTGCGGGAAATAACGTCGTCCTGCTGCTCTTTGGTAAGCGAGTTGAACTTGACGGCATATCCGGAAACACGAATGGTAAGCTGCGGATACTTCTCAGGATGTGCCTGGGCATCAAGCAGGGTATCTTTAGTGAATACGTTGACGTTGAGGTGGTGTCCGCCCTTCTCGGCATAGCCATCAATCATGCTGACAAGGTTATCTACCTGCTCGGGTGCTACTTCGTTTGCTTTCATGGTTTCTCCTTTGAGTATATGTGGCGAGAAGCACGGCGCTTCTCGCCAAGTTGTTATGAACGGTCTTCGGCGCCTTCCGATGCGGACGGATCCGCCTCACAAGCGCAGTCAACGTGGTTTTCGATGCCGACATTGCTGAGGTCAAGATCGGAAAAATCAATGCCGTCGAGGTTGAGTTCATCTTCGTGGAAGAGGATGTCGTTGCCCTTACCAAGCGCATTGGGGATGATTGAGAACGTGTTGGAGATGCCGTCCTGAGCGTCTCCGAAGGGGAGCTTTGCCACGGAGGCCAAGGATGCTACGGCGCCGTGCGTATCGCGACGGTGCATAGGGTTGGCGCCCGGTGCAAAGGGAGCTCCGGCACGACGTCCGTCAGGAGTATTGCCGGTTGCTTTGCCGTAGACCACGTTTGAGGTGATGGTCAGAATGGAGGTGGTAGGTACGGAATCGCGGTAGGTGCCGGTCTCGCGGACAAACTTCATGAAGACCTCAACGATATCGTGAGCGATGGTATCCACACGGTCGTCATCATTGCCGTACTTGGGGAAGTCTCCCTCAATCTCGTAGTCAACGACCAATCCGTCATCGTTTCTGATGGCTTTGACCTTGGCATACTTGATGGCGGAAAGCGAGTCTGCAACAACGGAAAGACCCGCAATGCCCGTAGCAAACCAGCGGTGTACGTGCTCGTCGTGGAGCGCCATCTGAATGCGCTCATAGCTGTACTTATCGTGCATATAGTGGATGGCGTTGAGGGTGTTGACATACACGCCTGCAAGCCAGTTCATCATGTCCAAGTACTTACTCATGACATCGTCGAAGTCAAGGTAGTCTCCTTCGACGGGCTGAAAACGAGGGCCAATCTGGTCGCCGGTTTTCTCGTCACGGCCGCCGTTGATGGCGTAGAGCAAACACTTTGCTAGGTTGGCGCGGGCGCCGAAGAACTGCATCTCTTTGCCGATGCGCATTGAGCTGACGCAGCAGGCAATGGCGTAGTCATCGCCGTGATAGACGCGCATGAGATCATCGTTTTCGTACTGGATGGAGCTGGTGGTGATGGAAATCTTGGCGCAGTAGCGCTTGAAGTTTTCCGGCAGGCGCACCGACCAAAGTACCGTAAGGTTTGGCTCGGGGCTGGTACCCATGTTCTCAAGCGTGTGAAGCCAACGGAAAGCCGACTTGGTAACCTGCGAGCGACCGTCAACACCCATACCGCCGATGGATTCGGTTACCCACTGAGGATCTCCCGAGAAGAGCTCGTTGTATTCAGGGGTACGTGCAAACTTCACCATGCGGAGTTTCATAACCAAATGATCAACAAATTCCTGGATCTCGGACTCGGTGAAGGTACCTTCGGCAAGATCGCGCTCAGCATAAATGTCGAGGAAGGTGGTGTTGCGGCCGATGGACATGGCAGCGCCGTTTTGCTCTTTAACTGAGGCAAGGTAGCCCATGTAGAGCCACTGTACCGCCTCCTGGAAGTTGCGAGCAGGACGTCCAAGCTCCAAGCCGTAAATGTCACTGAGCTTTCGCAACTCACCGAGGGCGCGAATCTGCTCCGAGAGCTCTTCGCGGTGACGAATGGTCTTCTCGTCCATGGTTTTATGCGTACCGGCTTTTTCGGCCTTCTTTTCCTCGATAAGCGCATCGACACCGTAAAGGGCAACACGGCGATAATCGCCGATGATGCGGCCACGGCCGTATGCATCCGGAAGACCGGTGATGATGTGGGAATGACGGCAAGCACGCATCTCATCCGTGTAGACGTCAAAGACACCGGCGTTGTGGGTCTTGCGACGGTTGGTATAGAAGTCAACGATTTCGGGGTCAACTTCATAGCCGTAAGCTTTGCAGGCAGCCACGGCCATACGGATGCCGCCGTCAACCATAAGGGCACGCTTCAGCGGCTTGTCCGTCTGAAGACCGACGATCTTCTCGAGAGACTGATCGATATAGCCTGCCTTGTGCGAGGTGATGGTGGAGACCACCTTGGTGTCCATATCAATGACCCCGCCGTTTGTCGTCTCTTGCGCAAAGAGATTCATGACATCGGCCCAAAGCTTAGTGGTTGCTTCGGTGGGGCCGGCCAAAAACGACTCGTCACCCTCATAGGGGGTATAGTTTTTCTGGATGAAATCGCGGACATCAATAGCGTGGTTCCAGTTACCGTGGGTAAAGTTACGCCATGCAATTGATTGGTCTTCTGTGAGGACCACTTCTGCGCCTACTTGCATAACACACTCCTCTTTTGCAGCTCCGATGACGGGCGCTGCCTTGGGCCGGAAATTACGGTGGCAAAACTCCTCTTTTTGCCACTTCCAGCAATTACTACAACGTTCGTTTTCAGACCACTGGGTTTGTGTATAGCAAGTACCTGACACACACGATAAGCGCACAAAAGGCATTTCCTAAGACACTTGGTCAGTGATTAACTCTACTCTACATATAGTGTGTGATGCAAGTGATTCTCACAACATTTGGCGGTTTTTGGATAATAAGGAGCGATGCTCGTGGCACACTGACATACGCACATCAGTATAAGATGTGAATTAGAAGTCAGAATGGTGTATACAACAAGTATGAAGTCATAAAAGTGATACCCTTTATTTGCTGAGATTCACTGAGGTAAAATTTGTCAGGTAGATGACGTACGTAAAGGCTGGTGGCATGGGTAGTACCTGCGGAACAGATGCTGGAAAAACCGCACTTCGTAAAGAACAACGCAAGGTAAGGGATTTTGTGCCTGAGCGTGTTCGTGCTACCTTGGACGCTCGCATTTTGGCCAATCTTCAAGCGTCTTCTGAATATCAGGATGCTGATTTAGTCTTGACGTATGTCTCTATGGACTCAGAGGTGGATACACGTACCATTATTGCCGAGGCGCTAGAATCAGGTAAGCGCGTTGCTATTCCTCGCTGTACTGCCGAGAAGACCCTTGAATTTGTAGAGATTTCTTCTCTTCAAGGTCTTCATCAAAGCAGGTTTGGCATGCTTGAGCCTGATGCTTCTCTACCTGCATTAAAGACACCGGAATTTGTGGGATCTATTTGTTTGGTACCCGGACTGGTGTTTGATGGATTAGGTAATCGCATTGGGTATGGCGGAGGATACTACGACCGCTTTCTTGCATTTTACCCCGGCCATAAGATTGCACTGGTTCGTACACGACAGCTAAGCTGCAATGAACTCCCACATGAAGCTCATGACATCGCCATTGATCTTCTGGTTACCGATCAGCGTATTTGGCGTGTAAATAACAATTTCAAATAATGCGAGCTAACGTGAGTCCTACGCTTCTGTAAGGTATTTCGCGAGCAATGCAATACCTTCTCGATAGCTCTCGAATCCCTTACCACAACATACGCCTATGCAAGCATCTTTAAGGTAGGAAACGCGGCGATACTCTTCGCGTTCATTGATGTCGGTCAGATGCACCTCAACCATTGGAATCTTTACGGATAGCGCGGCATCAAGCAGGGCTATTGAGGTATGCGTGTATGCTGCCGGGTTAATAAGGATGGCATCGTAGGTTCCAAGCGCATCTTGAATGGCACTTACCAGATCTCCTTCATAGTTGGACTGATAGCATACGCAATCAATAAATCCCTGTCTATCCGCTTCTTCTTTACATATTTTGATAAGCGTGCGGTAATCTTGTTTTCCGTAAAGCTTCGGCTCACGGATACCGAGCATATTGATGTTGGGGCCGTTAATAATCAAAAGCCGCAATCCCTGCTCATCTTGAGTCAGTTCTTCAGGGGTCACAGATTCTTCTTTTGGGTCGGTGTCAAACGTCCCGGTATGGGAGAGATTGTCAACCGAAAGATCAACGTCGCGCAAAAGAGATATCAGCTGTTCAACTTCCTTCTCGTCGGAGGTGGAACCATCTTCAGGTATAGGTATGACCTGAGATGCTTGCGTATGATTGCAACAAGCGGTGATTGCGGCATTTACCTGCTGTGCAATATTTGGCCCAAAGACAACTTCAATGCCGTTGATACCTCTGCCCACAATGCCAAGAACGCCTTGCAGGTTTCCAAGTTGTTCAGTATCGATACGGGTGGGGTCAGTAACGGTGAGACGCAACCGCGTCATACAGACTTCGTTACTTACAAGATTATCCGAACCTCCGATTGCCAAAAGAACGTTTTGTGCCGCTTGCTGCGAATCCATCATGCACCTTTCGTAGGTATAGACGCGTTAATGGATTCCCCATAATCCATTAAGAATTTATGAAAGGGGAGTTGGCTTTCAAGCTATATGCTCACAAGAAAACGACCCCTTATTTGAGACACACAGTATACGGCGAGAAAATCCATGAGTCCCGCAGGTCTACCATTCGCTCGGTAGGCGGAGAGATATACGAGGTAAAAGGTTTGGAGATATCCGTGAGCGGTTGTCCGGGGGTCTATAGCAAGAAGAGAGACTTGAGCGCGCGGGCATCCGTGAGAGGAGAACCCGTACAGGTAAAGTACGTATCTTTCCAAGCACGATAGAGCGGCATACGTCTTTGTGCTATCTCTTTGAGATCATATAGGGCACTGAGTGGCCGATCTTTTATGGAGAGACCTTCAATGGGTCGATCAAGAAAGACTAGGTGTCCATTTTGCTTCAGATAGTCATAGTTGACATCCCGTACAACCACACCTCCACCACACGCAATAATGGATCCTGTTTTTGAGCCCACATGCCGGGTAATTCTTGATTCAATGTCTCTAAAGTAAGTTTCGCCATAGGCGCGCAAGATTTCCGATGACGTTTTCCCTGTTTCATCGTGTATGGCAACGTCAATATCAACGCAAGGTCTTCCACAGAGTTTTGAAAGTTCAACTGCCGTACTTGTTTTGCCAACACCGGGCATACCGATAAGTACGATGTTTTGCATCTTTTGGGCAAGAGTACTCTCAATGGCTTCAATTTTTTTAGAGTCCATCTGTTGGAGCTCTATCGTGGGGCGCGTGGCACGTGCGGGCGCGTTTGGTGCCTGAAAGAGCGTATGCGCCGCGTATGCTTGGGCAACAAGCATACCGAGACCGTTTTCCGTGGCTACACCGCACCTTTGTGCTTCAAGAATAAGGCCGCTTCTTAGCGGATTATAGATGAGATCAATAACACCGCTAAGTTTAGGAAACGCCGTAAGCATGCCATCAGGAAGTGGACTTTTTGGGCAGGCAGGATACATGCCGACGGGCGTACAGTTCACGATGAGAAATACACGGCGGCTACAATCGGGCACGTGGTTCTCGGTAAGGTCTTGATAGGTAATCCAGTCATTGCAGAGAGTATGTCGAGAAAAGAGAGAAGTACTTCTCGACACGCCAACGACATACGCGCCAAGTTTTGTACAGAGATAGCTCACGGCGCGACCGGCGCCACCGGTGGCGCCCAGCACCAAAACGGTCTTTTTGTTTAAGAAGTCGTGAACAGAAAGGCCTGCTGTGAAACGGGCAAACCGCTCTAAAAGCCAGTGAAATCCCATTGCGTCAGTGTTTTCGGCAAAGACGGTATTGCCGTATCGCACAAGCGTGTTGGCTGCTCCTATGGTACGTGCCGCTTCACTTGCAACATTGGCGCTAAGAAGTGCTTTTTGCTTGTATGGAATTGTAACGTTAAGCCCTTTCCAATTCTGACTTGTGAATACGGCATCGACCTCGTCAAAGGCAGCCTCGATAAGAGCATAGGAGTCGGTCCCTAACAGCGCATGAATCTCCGGCGACCAACTGTGCGCAAGATGTTCTCCTAAAAGGCCGTATGATGCGGGGATTTCTTTCATGAGAGGTGGCTCTGCCGTGATTTGGCCGCATCCATTAAAACGTGCATAAGCGAGACCGTAGACGGTTTGAGATACTCAGGGACGGATGCCTCTGCCATCTCAATCTTTTGCCGCTCACGGCTTGGATCCGGTATTGAAAGGTTGTGCTCGCGTTTATATACGCCAATTTGTGCTGCCAGACTTGTACGTTTGGCAAAGAGATCAAGAATCTGTGCATCGATCGCATCGATTTGCACGCGCAGTTCCTCAAGCGTGTCTGTACTCATAGTCCCACCTCGTATGGATTGCGTTTTGATTCTTGCGGCCAGGAAAGCTCTGCATCGAGAAGAGCGAGGGCGCATACGGCTTCCACCACAGGAACGGCTCTGAGAGCCGCACAGGTATCATGACGTCCGTGGACCTCAAGAGTTGTCTGGGTATTTGAAGACAGGTCAACTGAGCGCTGGGGAAGTGAGATACTTGAGATGGGTTTGAATGCGCATGTAAAGAAAAGAGGCGCTCCGGTTGAAATACCCCCAAGAATGCCGCCCGCGTTGTTCGTTGCGGGTTGTACTTCACCGTCTTGTACAACGTACGGATCATTATTTTTACTACCACGGGTACGCGCGGCTTCAAAACCAAGGCCAAATTCAATGCCTTTAACCGCAGGGATACTAAAAATGGCATGTGCTATGGTGCTTTCGAGTCCTTCAAAGAGCGGAGAGCCCATGCCGGCGGGAATACCCGTTGCTACACACTCAACAAGACCTCCGACACTGTCACCCGCATCGCGAGCCTCCCGTATGGCCGAGAGGATCTTCTCGCCCGCCAAATCATTGAGAACGGGCAACCCTTGTTTGGCATGGAGATGGGAAATTTGCTTGGATAAGAGCAGCCGTGAAGCAGGGGAGGCATCAAAAACCGCGAGCGTGTCGTCTTTTATTCCGGCAACTTCTTTAAGATGTGCGGCAATATGAATTTCTTGCGTGGAAAGTGCCTGGATGGCAATGCCTCCGGCAAGGCAAAGCGCCGCCGTAAGGCGTCCGGAAAACTGTCCGCCGCCTGAAGCGTCCTGGCGTCCGTGCCATTTGTACCAGGCGGCAAAATCGGCATGTCCCGGCCGAGGAACGGTACTGAGGTAGTCGTAATCGCCTGTGCGTACGTCGGTATTTTCAATGATGGCCGCAAGGGGAGCTCCACACGTTGTTCCCTTGGAAGTAAGTCCTGAGAGAATACGGAATGAATCTCTTTCATGGCGCGGAGTATCTCCGGAAAACGAGCCGGGTGTACGTCTGGCAATAAAGTGTGTAAGCGCATCCATGTTAAGGTGCAAACCCGACGGTAAACCATCAAGAACGCAACCAATCGCTTTGGAATGAGACTGTCCGAAAACGGTAACGCGCAATGTTGTTCCAAATGTTGAAGGCATACGTACCTGCTATTCCGTTGTGTCCGTAAGTTCCACATTGCCACCGAGAGCACGGAAATCCTCGAAGAAGGCGGGGTAGGATTTGGCGATCGCTTCCGCATGTGTGACGGTGGTTGGATTGTTCGCAAAGGAGGCGGCAACCGCGGCCATCATAACAATGCGATGATCGCTCTCGCCATCGACGCTTCCTCCGTCAAGAGAGCCGTGACCTTCAATAACGAGAGTGTCATCGCCCTCAATATATGCCCGGCCCCCAAGAGCGCTTATGGCAGCGGTAATGCTCTGCAAACGATCGGACTCTTTTAAGCGCAGCCTTTGAACGCCACTGAATTTCGATGTACCTTCCGCAAACGCCGCAACAATGGCAAGCGGCGGCACCAGATCGGGCGTGTCGGCAACGTTAAGTTGAATGGCTCGGAGATGATCGTACATGGCCGCGGCAGTACTTCCGTGGCGAGAAACACGTGCGCCTACGAGTGAAAGCGCAGCCAATATGGTGCGATCACCCTGTTTGCTTTGCATGTTGAGGTCCGTAACTTCCACACCCGAGCCAAGGGCCCCTGCAGTAAGCCAAAAGGCTGCATTTGACCAGTCACCTTCGACTTCGAGAAGGCCGGGGGTTTGATAGCGGACATTGTCGGAAACATAGAATCTGAGGTATTCGGTATCGTTTTCTGTTACGTGGGTCTTCTCGACACCCACGCCGAACTTTGCAAGGACCGAGCAGGTAAGATCTATATACGGTGCAGACTCAACCGGCTCAGTTACCAGTACCTCAAGATCTTGCTCCATAAGCGGAGCTGCCATAAGAAGTCCGCTTACAAACTGTGAGGAAATATTGCCCGGCAATACAAAGTAGCCGCCTTTAATCTGCCCAGAAACCGAAAGAGGATAGGAGTCTTCCGGAGACAAGCGTGCCCCGTGGGACACAAGTTCCTCGTAGAAAGGTGTAAGAGGCCGATGGGCGAGCGTACCTTCAACATGAAGTTCAACCTTACGTCCAAGGGCACAGACTAAGGGAAGGAGAAAGCGCAGGGTTGAGGCAGACTCACCACAGTTGAGATCAAATCGGCGCAGGTTAAAGAGGACGCGTTTGGGTTGCTTGATGGGTGAAACGCGATAGCCTTTTGATGTTTTGGCAAAGTGAGCGCCAAGTGTCTCCAAACACGCAATGGTAGCGTCAATGTCTTTTGATGCGGTATGGCAGGTAATGTCTGTAATACCGTCGGCAAAAGCCGCACAGATGAAACTTCGGTGAGCCTCGGATTTTGAGGCGACACTGCGAATACTTCCTGAAAGCTCATGTGGAATAATAGTTGCTAACACGGTGTACTCCTAAAGAGTCTTGAGCGGCTGGAACCAAATAATGGTTCCAAGTACTTCAATGGTGCTATCTATATCAGAGATGCCGATGATGATATCGTCCAAATTTTTATTATGACTGTAGGGAGAGAGCATAAGGTGCTTGGCACCCTCGTTCCAAGTACGCAATATTACATATGATTTTTGATTCCACAATGTACTAAGCTCCTGATAATTAAGTACCTCTACAGCAACGATTGATCCATTTTTTGGTTGCTTTTCATTGGGATCTACAACAACAGCAACACCTTGAGGAATCTTGAGATTGTATCCGTCATCTTCAACAATGAAAGCAAATAGATTTTTTCTGTTTTGAGCAATATATGCAGGAATGGAAATCAATATGCATGAATCTTCTTTGACATTTCCATGAGTATCAAACAATACCTTTATGAGGGGAATTTTGATCTGTTCATCAGAACTGAGGGTGGATTTGTATTTTTGAGCTAGACCATAAGTATCAGATATAAGATCGTCTTCTGAAATCCCGAATGCATTACACAGTTTCTTTAAAGATTCTTTTCTAGGGAGTGATCCTTTTCTCCAACCGGTAACTGCACCAGCAGTAACACCGCTTAGGCGGGCGATTTCATCTTGTGTCACATTTTTTAATACGAGAAGAGCCTCTAAATTTTCAGAAAATCCCATAGAAACCTCATTTATATCGCTGGCGGCTGAGAAACAACCGCTCACCGCAAATAAATTGAGAAAAACTAAAACTCAATTTAGAATTACTAAATAGAAGAGGTTGAATCTCAATACTGAGAATACCTCAAAATGAGCAACAGATGTATGAGTCTTTGCCTATCAAACGAAAGAAGGGGTTAATATGGACGCAAGCTTTGGTTCGGTTACTCAAATATTACGCGGATATACCTATGAGCAGGTACGATTGGTTGTCTCCTTACTTGTAGGAAGTAAGGTACATAATGTTGAAATAACTTTAAACTCTGATGATCCATACACAATCATAAGGAAAATTTCAGCCGAATTTTCTGATCATTTGCATATTGGAGCTGGAACTGTACTTACGTTAAATGAACTTAGAAATGCAGTGAACGCAGGAGCTACATTTGTTCTTTCTCCAACCATGATGTCTCAAGAAATGTTTGATTTTTGTAAGGAAAAAGGCATACGAAGTGTTCCAGGGGCATTTACACCTTCTGAAATTCGACAGTGTTTTTTAGATGGTGCCGATATTGTTAAGGTTTTCCCCGCGAACGAAGTTTCACATACCTATGCATCTAAAGTTTTGGAACCACTAGGGTCTTATCCTTTGATGGCTGTTGGTGGTGTAACAGCAGCTAATGTAAAAGAAGTTTTTTCCGGTGGTTACTCATATGTTGGAACAGCAGGTGGAATTTTCAAAAAGAAAGACATTATAGAGATGAATGTTAAAGCTCTTAAAGAAGAGCTGCAGTTTTTTGAAGAGAACCTTGTGTAGCTTAATTTAAGAAAGGGATATCTATGAAGATTGTTGGAGTAACTGCGTGTCCTACTGGTATTGCACATACGTATATGGCAGCTGAGGGACTTGAAAGGGAATGTCGTAAACGTAACTTCGCGGTAAAGATTGAAACCCAGGGGAGTATAGGGCCGGAGAATGAACTTTCACAGGAAGATGTTGATTCAGCTGATGTTGTGATACTTGCAGTAGGAATTGTTATTGAAGGGGAGGAACGCTTTGAGAATGCTCTCGTTTTGCATGCGGATGTGAATAAGGCTATTTCTCATCCAGAAGTAATTGTTGATGCAGCGGTAAAGCTGTTTTGTGAATCGCAATAGACAGGAAGGTGGCAATGTATGGAAGACAAGAAACTTAAAGCTTTTGGAAAAGACATCCAAAAACACTTGCTCAGTGGCGTCTCCTTTATGATTCCGTTAGTAGTTGCAGGTGGTGTTATCTATGCAATTTCGATTTTGGGGGCCGTGTCTACTGCTAAAGGACTTATTCCAAACGGTCCGATAATGACGTATTTAAGTGTACTTGGTAAAGCTGGTCTATCTCTAATGATTCCTGTATTTGCAGGATATATTGCATATTCAGTTGCCGGACGTCCTGGTCTTGCACCTGGTTTTATTATGGGATTCATTGCAAATAATACTGTTCAAGTAAATGGAATTGACGTAAAGTCCGGATTTTTAGGCGCCTTACTTCTAGGACTTATTGTTGGATACATCGCTAAATGGATGAAATCATGGAAAGTCAGTAAAACAGTAAAAACTATTATGCCTATACTCATTATTCCAACGTTGACAACATTAATTGCAGGAGCACTTTATTACTGTGTTATTGCAATTCCATGCTCATGGATTATGAATGCTCTTACTGAAACAATGAACAACCTTGAAGGTGCGAGCAAATATGCTCTTGCTGCTGGTATTGGAATCTTTGGTGAACTTGATTATGGCGGACCGGTAACTAAAGCTGTTTCGATGTTTACTCTTTCTTTAATTAATGAAGGAAACTACTTCCCGAATGGACTTTTCCGAATAATAGTTGCAGTACCACCTATTGGTATTTTCTTCTCTACACTTATTGCGAGAAACAAGTGGAGTATTGAAGATAGGGATCTAGCGAAATCAATTGCAATTATTGGCTGTCTTGGTATTACGGAGGGTGCTATACCTTTTGCAGTAAAAGATTTAAAGAGGGTAGTTCCAAGCTCAATTTTTGGTTGCGTTGTTGGAGCAGCTATCGGTGCATTTGGGGGAGTTTCATGTCCTGTACCTCATGGTGGTTTTATTGTATTGCCCGTTGTTGGAGAACCTCTTTGGTTTTGTGCAGGTATAATTGGTGGAGCACTTGCAACAGGAATCTTACTTTCTATTTTGAAAAAACCGCTTGAATCTCAGGAAACTAACAAGACTGATGCGTCCTTTGCCATTGTTTAGTTCATGCTTTTGAGGTGTTTTATTTTATATAGCGAGAAGCTCAGACTTCTCGCTATACCTGTTTTATGAGTTTTCGATCTAGGCAAGCTTTATCAGATCCGAAAGCGTCTCAAAAGAAACGGGCATCACTGACGACGTGCCGATGGATTTTGGAACGATGATGTTTAGGACATGATCGGTTCGTTTTTTGTCTCGTTTAATGTACGCGAGAAGCTCTTCGGATTGATAGGGAGACTCCGTAGGCAGGTTATATGCCCTCACGCAGTTCTCTATGGCATCGGCGGTTTCTTTGCTGCACCAGCCTTTCTTCTGACTTATACGCCCCATCATACAAAGACCGGCTGCCACGCTGTGCCCATGGGGAAGCGTGTAGCTACTTGCGGCCTCGATTGCATGTCCGAATGTATGTCCCAAGTTCAGCCGAATACGAACTCCATGCATATCAAAAGGATCTTGCTCAACAAGGGTCTTTTTGATGTTGACGCAAGTTATAACGATATTGGTCAGCCAGTCTAAGTTCTTCTCGTGTATTGCAAGGTTACTTCCCAAAGGAGCGTGGTCCAGTAATTGAGAGAACAAGGTTTTATCGGCCATAACGGCGCACTTTATTACCTCCGCAAATCCTTCTTCTATATCTTGTGCCGAGAGGGTTTGCAAAAGAGATGTGTCGGCTATAACGAAACTTGGCTGCCAGAAAGTCCCCGCCTGGTTTTTACCGGATGCCAGGTTAATCGCTGTTTTTCCTCCCACGGAAGCGTCAACCATGGAGAGAAGAGTCGTTGGCATGGTGACGTAGCGTATACCGCGAAGATAGGTGGAAGCGGCAAATCCTGCAGTGTCACTGACCACGCCTCCGCCAAATGCAATGACGCAGGAGTTTCTCGTAAGCTCGTTTTGTGCAAAGTCAGACCAAAGCATCTGTAAAGTTTCAGGTGATTTTGTGTGCTCACCGCAGGGAAGGATGGTCTGGGAGATATTTGAGAAATTCCGGTAAAGTACCGCTTTCAGCCGATTCAGGTAGAGCTTTGATACGGTTGTGTCAGAAACAATATGCAGATGTGTATCAGAGTCTATCCAAGTGGCCAATATGTTGGCGCTTTCGGCAAGCACATCTTTGCCAATAATGATTTCAGAAGAATTTTCAAGTTGATATTTTGAGAGGTCAAGGCTTAGTTTTGAATACGTCATATATGTCCTCATCTTGTGCTTTGGCGTGTGTTGTAGTGAGTCTAACATGGTGGGTATCTTGTGCACATAAATTTTCAACTTGAATTAGGGTAGGGGTGCTCGCTATACTTACCAACCATGGCCCCGTAGCTCAGTGGATGAGAGCGTTTGCCTCCGGAGCAAAAGGTCGTGGGTTCGAACCCCACCGGGGTCACCATGTATGAAGCACTGATATCTGCTGCATTCATGCTGACAAGAAGTGCTGGCCTGGCATATATGCCTTGAGATACGTGCCAAATTTTGGCTGGAGAATGATGATAAACGCTACAAAAGAGCAGGATAGCGTAACTTTACAAGGTTTAAGTTCAACAGAAGTTGCCAAGCGGATTGCAGATGGCCGCGTCAATACCAATACGGATGTAAAAACAAAGTCTATTCCTGCCATCATTAAAGACAACGCACTGACGCTTTTTAACGTAGTAAACGTTGCCATGGCATGTTTAGTGCTTCTAACGGGTGAGTTGCGAAACGTCCTTTTTATGGTGGTAGTTTTTGCAAATCTGTTGATTGGCATCGTACAAGAAGTGCGCGCCAAGCTCATGGTAGATCGCCTGAGCCTTTTAGCAGCTCAAAATGTGACGGTTATTCGCGATGGTCATGATAAGGCCATATCTCCTTCTGAGCTGGTAGTTGATGATCTCATTCGGCTTCGTACGGGAGACCAGGTTCCGGCTGATTGCACGTTGGTTGAAGGATTGCCGACAGTTGACGAAAGCCTGCTTACGGGTGAGAGCAAGCCTGTCGAGAAGAGACAAGGCGACGAGCTTCTCAGCGGAAGCTTCATAGATTCAGGTGGTTTGGTGGCTTGCATTACACGTGTGGGACAGGATGGTTATGCCGCACGTATTAATGCCGAAGCAAAATACGTTAAACCCATAAACTCAGAAATCATGCAGACGGTTAACTCAATCATCCGCACAGGCTCAATTGCCCTGATACCGCTTGGAATAGGGCTTTTTTTGCGCACCTATCTGCACGCACCAAACGATGTTTCTGCTGCCATCTTATCTTCGGTTGCTGCTGTTATCGGTATGATTCCGCAGGGTTTGGTGCTTTTGACCTCTTCGGTTTTGGCCATTGCCACCGCCCGTCTTGCGTTTAAGAAAGTGCTTATCCAACAAACGTACTGCATTGAGACGCTTGCCCGCATTGATACGCTCTGTTTGGATAAGACCGGAACAATTACCACGGGGAATATGGAAGTTGCTCATATTGTTGACGCTGACCTGGACCTTAAATCCGATGTCTCACATATCATAGAGGCGCTCGCCGCCATTACGGACGCCAATAGGCATGATGCGAACGACACCGCTCAGGCAATCCTTACCTATCTTGCGGCGCATGACGTACGGCCTCCACGTATTTCTCGCGCCATACCGTTTACCTCGGCACGTAAATATTCAGGTTGCATAACCAATGATGGTATATGTTATGTTATGGGTGCGGCTCAGTTTGTTATGAACTCGGAGATTGCACAGCGCTCTCTCGCGTCGGGTATCTTCGATGAACTTGAACGAGTGCTTGTGGTCTGCCAGGTGGAGGGCATATCTGAAGACAACGCCATTATTGGCACGCCGCAACTCTTGGGTTTTGTCGGTATCCAAGACCAGATCAGACAAACCGCTCCAGAAACAATTCAATACTTCATACAGCAAGGAGTTGACCTTCGCGTTATTTCCGGTGATGATCCACGTACCGTTGCTGCCATTGCACAGCGAGCCTGCATTCCTCATGCGGATGCGTGGGTTGATGCGACAACACTGAAAGACGAGAAGGACATTGCGCACGCGGTTGCAACCGCTCACGTATTTGGCCGGGTCACCCCACAGCAAAAGCGTCTTTTGGTGCAGGCACTCCAGGCTGAGGGGCATACGGTAGCAATGACGGGCGATGGCGTGAATGACATTCTCGCACTGAGAGAATCGGATTGTTCAATATCCATGGCATCAGGATCTGCTGCGGCTCGAAATGTTTCTGAGATTGTTTTGGTTGACAACGATTTTGCTCATATGCCTGAGGTTGTGGCAGAAGGACGGCGCTCAATCAATAATCTGCAGCGTTCTGCATCACTTTTCTTGGTAAAAACGGTATTCACTGCAGCGCTTGCTCTTTTTTGCATCATTATGCCGCCGTATCCGTTTATCCCTATTCAGATGTCTCTTCTCTCCTTTGCAACAGTGGGATTCCCGTCTTTCGTGCTTGCGCTTGAGGCGAATCACGATCGCGTACAGGGTAACTTCCTCAAAAACGTACTCAAACGTTCACTTCCTGCTTCGGCGGCAATTACCGTTTCTTTGGCGCTGGCCATTGTATGCGGACGCCTAATGGGGGTATCACGTGCTGAGGTATCTACTGTCTGTCTTATGGTGACCGGAATTATTGGAATTTTGCTCATTTATCGCATTTCACTTCCGCTCAATACGCTCCGCGGAACTCTACTTGCCGCAGTGAGCTTGATGGTTATATTGGGATGTACGGTTCTTAGATCGTTTTTCCGCATCGTCTGGTTGATGCCCAATATGTATGGGCTTCTCGCTCTTGCACTTGTTGTCGCGCTTTGTATTTTCAATCGGCTCTATACCTTCCTTCAAGATCGCAGCAATCAAAGTCGGATATTTGCAGTTTTTGTTCGTGTTTTTGGTGGGAACAATAATATGCGCACGCCAAGCGATGCATAAAGAGTACTATAGCTGAGACGATTACACGGAAAGGGGAGCGTATGCGTTGTCCAAAATGCGGAGTCATTGTTCCTGACGGAACACCAAAGTGCCCGCATTGCCATGCGGATTTTGGCCATACGCAGCGAATTCCCGTAACGGATGCACAGTGGTGCCCGCATTGCGGAGCACTTGTGGAAAAAGATATGGAGCTGTGTCCTAAGTGTGGCATGCCGCTTCCTAAAGCGCTCCGTCAAAGTGCTGCTCCCAATCCAATTCGCCCGCAAAGAAATCTTCGACTTCCTGAGATAGAAGAAGAGTTATATGGAACCAAGCGGGGAAAAGTAACCGTTTTAGGTGTAGATGTGACATCCGGCGAGAAGAACGTCTCTGCTCAGGAAAATCCGGATCCACACGTCTCTGAAACTTCCGCCAAAGCAACGTCTGAATTTGATGGCGCACACACACTCGATCCCGATTCCACCGCCGTGGTAACTCTCAATGAACGACAGCCGGCACCTCGTTTTGAAAGTGCCATTCCTTCGGAGCCATCCCGCAACGGAGACAGTGAAAGGGCTGAAGGTATGCCCGGTTTACGTGTCGTTATTTTTACGGCAATCCTAGCTCTTATTGTGGTGGGGGGCAGTGTGCTCTTCATTACGCATCCATGGGACCCTTCTGGTAATGAAGAAAAGACAACACAAGGTACCGATCTTTCAAAACAGGGATTTCCGGGCGTCGTTGAAAAGCTTAAGGGCCAAGATAACAGTGATACGTCAGCTCCAAGTACTGACAGCGACCCTTCATTTGACGCGATGGAAGCGGATTACAAGAAATTATCAGAGCTTGAAGAGCGCTTGAACAGCAACGAGGCCACCTTTGACACCGTTGCCATTACCGCCTCAAAAGAAGATCGACAGAAAGCCGCAGATGACACTCAACAAACGGCTCTTGAAATCAGTAATTTAATTGACGATATCAATAACATTGATGACGCGGCCGGCGTGTATAGAACCCAACTGGACAATCTTGCCAAATTGGGCAATTGGCTGCGCAACCGTTCGGACGCACTTGAGAAGGGCTGGAGTCTTTCACTTGCCGCCGAAGACCCAAAGAGTGCCAAAGACCGAATTTTAGAACCGGTAGACGGTATGCGCGATGGGTCCGGAAAAAGTGAATATCAGCAGCTCTTTGAGAAGAATTATGATTCTTGGAAGCCCACAAAAAAACAATAAGTGCCATCGTTTTGTTTGCCGAAACTATGAAAACTGTAGACAACTGCTAAAATAACAAAGTTATGACATGTTTCCACCATAGCGTGGAAGGCAGGAGGACAAAACATGGGCTTTGGGCTTGATCCGCTTTATACCCCAAAACGTCACGTTACCGGCACGGAGATAGCGGTCTTCGATACTTCAAAGGGCACCATTCGTGTCCAGCTTGACGGTGTAGGTGCGCCAATTCATGTTGCAAATTTTTGCGAACTTGCCGAGTCGGGCTTTTATGACGATACAAAGTTTCACCGTTATGTTCCGGGGTTTGTCATCCAAGGAGGAGATCCTTACACGCGTGAGATGAACCCAGCCGATGTGGCCGCAGGTCGTCCGGGTGCGGATGGAATTCCGGGAACCGGAGGTCCGGGGTATCGCATCAAAGCTGAGTTTGCCAGCAATCCTCACAATTTGCATGACGATGGGGCTCTTGCAATGGCTCGCTCTTCTGATCCAGATTCTGCGGGCTCTCAGTTTTACTTCTGTCTTGGATCTCAGCACGGATTGGATTCAGGATACACTGTCTTTGGCAAGACGCTTGAGGGTAAAGCCGTTATCGCTGAACTTCGAGCAGGAGATGTACTGCATTCCGTTCGTATTGAGACCGCATAATTCTTTTGCATAGATAAAAAGTTGGAGGAAACCGTGAAACAGCAGGCATATGAACAAGGAAAGGCTGCCTATCAGTCAGGTGATTGGTTACGAGCCGTTACGCAGCTTGGTCAGGTAAAAGAGGCTGGCGAGAAGAACGGTGAAGTTGACCATCTACTTGGCAATGCATACATGAAGCTGGGTCAGTTTGAATCCGCAGCATATGCATACAACTCAGCACTTGAAGACGTGGCGTACGGAAAAGTTGGCGCTCTTCTCACAAATAGAGGTCGCGCTCTTTTGGCTGCCGGTCAGACACAAAACGCCATTGACGTACTTTCAAAGGCTGTTCAAGATCCGTCATATCTCACCCCATACAAGGCCTATCTTGCTTTGGGTTCAGCATATGAGCAGCTTGGAGATACGAGAAATGCCGGCATTGCGTATCGTAATGCTGCGGTTGACGAAGCAAATCCACATCCCTCAGGGGCTCTTCGGAGCCTGGGTAAGAGCTTCATGGGTCTTGGCCGTCCGGTTGATGCCGTTGAGGCATATCGTACCGCGCTTGATTTTCTGACACCCCTTGAGAGCCAGGCTGAAGTTTACTGCGCGCTTGGTCTTGCCTATGTGGCGGCCAACCGTATGTCCGAGGCCGTGGACGCATTTTCACACGCAACTTCCGATGCTTCCTTTGTCATGCCGGATGACGCGCGAGCCGCGTATGAAGCCGCGCAGAACGCCGTTGCAAGGATCCGCTCCCGTAAGCCTTCCGAAACCGATGCATTCTTGCAGGCTGCAGGATACGGAAATTACGATCCGCTTGATCCCATGGGTGAATCCGGTGAGCTTATTCCTTCTGCGGAAGACACCGGGTTCTTCTCGCTTTCCGAGGAAGACATTCTTGCGCAGGATAAAAAAGACAGAAAAGTTCGTCGTAAGCACCGCCATACCGGACTTAAGGTTTTTCTTGTCATCTTAGTTCTTCTTGCGGCGCTTTGCGGAGGCGGTGTCTTTGCCTATACGCAAGGATATGGCTGGCCAACTCAGCAATCAGTGATAGAAGGCATTTTCTCTGCCAAAGCACAGGGTACCAGCGGAAATATCAAGCAGTATATTACCAGTACCGTTGATGACAAAAAGGTGCAGGAGATTAGTAATACGCTGCCGTCCTCGGGCACTCCCACCATTTCCGACCTCACTAAGACGGCGACAACCTCAACGGCACACGTTACGGTTAATACGGGAAGTAACGGCAACATTGAGTACACCATTGCACTTGTACGCGATGGTATTGGCTGGAAGGTCTCAGACGTTGTAACCAACTATGTACCAAGCAACGGTCAGCAGCAGACGGACAATAACCAGCAAACAAATGGTCAGACTCAAACACAATCTCAGTCCAGAACCACAAACACCGAGCAAACACAGACAACGCAAACAGAGAACAACTCGAATTTATCTCATTCATCTAACTAAGTTGTGAACTTCTCAGCCGTCCCGTGCATGCGGAACGGCTGAGCGTTACACTAGAGACACTGTTGGGAAAGAACCGGATGCACAAACCATCCGATAGATGATTGGAAACCATGTCTATCTTCGATTCGCTCTTCGGAGAATATAGCGGAGACCTCGCAATTGACTTGGGAACCGCAAACACGCTGGTTGCCGTCCGCGGCCAGGGCATTGTCATTAACGAACCTTCTGTTGTTGCTATCGACAAGAGCGAGAGTCGCGTTTTGGCAGTAGGTGCAGATGCAAAACGCATGATTGGCCGCACACCCGGTTCAATCATTGCCGAGCGCCCACTTAAAGATGGTGTTATTGCAGACTTTGACGTCACCGAAGTGATGCTTCGGTACTTCATTGAGAAAGCGCGCGAACGCAAATATCCGTGGTCGCCGCGGCCGCGTGTCGTTGTGTGTGTTCCTTCCGGCGTTACGTCTGTCGAGAAGCGCGCCGTCTTTGAGGCAACCATCCAAGCGGGTGCCCGTCAGGCATATCTCATTGAAGAGCCCATGGCGGCTGCGATTGGTGCCGATCTTCCCATTGAAGATCCTACGGGGTCCATGGTCGTTGATATCGGCGGCGGTACGACTGAGGTAGCGGTCATCTCCATGGGAGGCATTGTCGTCTCGCAGTCGATTCGTACCGCAGGCGATGAATTTGATCAAACGATTCTTGAGCACGTACGTGATGCATATAACCTTTCAATCGGAGAGCGCACCGCGGAGGACATCAAAATTAAAGTTGGCTCTGCGGCACCTTTGGCGGAAGAGCTCGACGTTGAGGTAAACGGCCGCGATGTCATGAGCGGTCTTCCTAAAACGGTCCGTATTGAGTCGGAAGAGATTCGTCGCGCTTTGGATCGCCCGCTTGATGAGGTCACCAAAGCAGTAAAAGATGCTCTCGATGTTACGCCGCCTGATTTGGCGTCCGATCTTATGTATTACGGTATCCTTCTTACCGGTGGCGGCGGATTACTCCGCGGCCTTGATCAGCGGCTTCGTGAAGAAACAGGAGTTCCGGTTAACGTGAGCCCTACCGCTCTTGAAAATGTTGTTACCGGCTGCGCAAAAGTACTTGAAGCCAATGCTCTTTCCGGTGGGTTTGTTCAAAGCGCAGGCCAATAGGAATGCCGTTTACTAACGGAGCAAGAGGACTCTCATCCGGCCTCAAAGACAATTCAACAAAGCATACTGGCGGTAGGACGTTTATCATCCTGTCAATTCTATCTGCCGTGCTTCTGACGGTAGGGGTACGCCTCGGTGAGACGGGACCGATTGCGGTGGTCCGTGGGGGCTTTAATACCATCACCATGCCCATTCGCGTTATTGGCTCTGCAGTGACCGCTCCTTTCCAGGGAGTCGGCAATATCTTTGTGAACCTGACGGCAAACCAGGAAACACTGACGCAGCTCCGTGAAGAGAACGAACAGCTTCGTTCCCGTAACGCAGAGCTTGAAGAAGCCAATACGTCCGTGCAGAGACTGCAAGGGCTTCTCGATCTTCAAAATACATACAACCTCAAATCCACGGGTGCGCGCGTAATCTCCGGATCGAGCGATTCGTGGAGTTCCACCATTACCATAGATAAAGGCTCCATCTCCGGGCTTGCGGTTGGTATGCCGGTAACCGACAGCTCGGCGGCAATCGGACAGATTATTTCCGTCAGTCCAACCAGCTCAACGGTGCGGCTTATCACCGATGAGCACTCTGGGGTAGCTGCAATGGTGCAGTCAAGCAGGGCACAGGGAATTCTGATGGGATCGGCCTCGGGACAGCTCACGCTTAACCAAGTCCGCACGGACCAAACGGTCAAGGTGGGGGATACCATCGTGGCAAGCGGTTTGGGCGGCGTATTTCCCAAAGGGCTTCCTTTGGGAAAGGTGACGAGCGTTGAGACCAATCCCGGTGCTCTGTATTACACCATTGTGGTTGAACCCATTGGACATGTGACAAACAACGAAGAGGTCATGGTCATTACTTCTCTTACCGAAGAGCAAAAGGCAACGGCAGAAGACATTGCTGAGGCAGATACACAAAATACGGGAGGAAATACGTCTTCAGGCGCAAGTTCGGGCTCAGGATCAGACGGCAACGACAAGAACAAATCTGATTCGTCCTCAAACTCCACCTCAAATGACAATGCTCAAACGTCTCTTCCTGCTCCTTCCAATACCGCCCAGCACAATCAGACAAGCCGGACGGACTAGGGGAGCATTATGCGTCTAACGGACAGAAACAGAGATGTGCACAACATCGTTTTTCTCGCCATAGTATGTTTGGTTCTTCAGCTTGCACTTGCTCCAAACATTGCTCTTTTGCAAGGACATGCTAACTTTGCTTGTATTTTTGCGATGTTGATTGCTTTGAGTATAGGTGGGCGTACGGGAACCATCTGCGGCTTTATTGCGGGAATCTTCTACGATCTTTCGTCCACAAGCCCCATTGGATTAATGGCGCTCCTTTTAACGGTTATGTCGTATATCCTTGGGCGAGAAGTGCGCAACCGCTTGTCCGGAAACTTTGGATCAAGTGTTGGAAAAATAGCGATTTCAGTTACTGCGGTATCAGTGGCACAACAAGTTTTTTCGTCTATTTTGGGACAGACCACAAATCTTATGGAAGCGCTTGGGTTTATCGCGTTTCCAACCATTATCCTGACGGTCGTGTTTTCTCTACCATTTGCGTACCGCTATTCTCGCTCTCAAAGCTCAAATACATCCTTGGGAAAAGAGCTCAATTTTCGTGGCGTAAAACGCGCAGCTAAGCATCTGAGGTAGCGTTTCTATGAATATGACGTTGATAATTCTCGCGGTCTGCCTTTTGATCGCCGTCGGACTCATAACTATCTACTTTATATTTGGACGCAAGAACTCTCCTTTCAAGTTTGATATCGGCGGAGGTTCTCCGCGTGCGGCCGGCGGAGCCGATGCGTCGCCGGAAAAGACACTGTCTTCACGGCTTGTGGGATTGAGCGTAGCCGTGGGAGCGGTATTTGCCACCTTGTTTGCACGGCTCTGGTCCATGCAGTTGGTATCGAGTGATGAGTATCAAAAGCAGGCGGACAGTAATCGCACCCGAACGGTAACCACCGCCGCTCCTCGTGGACGTATCCTTGATCGCAACGGCGTGGAACTTGTGACCAATCGTCCAAGCCCAACGGTAGTGGCAAAATCCAATGTTGCCGATGATGACGTAGAGATGCAGGTATTGGCAAATCTGCTTGGCATGCCCAAAAGAGCCGTTTACAGAAAGATCATTGATACGTCGGAAGGTGCGCAAAGTCTGCGCACCGTTGCAATCGATGTTTCTCGCCACGTCGTAGCTGCCATTTATGCTCATCCGGGCGTATTTGACGGCGTCAGCATTGAAGAAAGAACACAGCGCTCATATCCAAACGGCACTCTTGCGGCGCATATCGTGGGATATACCGGCACGGTTACGCAAGAACAACTGGAAAACAGTAAAACAGCCGACGGTGGTTTTGTGTATGCGCACGGTGACATCGTGGGTCAAACCGGGGTAGAGCTGCAATACGAATCGGCACTGCAGGGCGTTCGTGGTGAGCAGACCGTCTATGTTGATGCCAGCGGGCAGGTACTTGACCACAGCACATCCATTGAGCCACAAAGCGGTTCCGACGTTGTTTTAACCATTGATGCAAAGGTTCAGAAGGCAGCTGAAGATGCACTGGTTAATGCAATTAAAATTTCTCGTGCGGCAGGTTTTTTGGGCAAAGCGGCATCCGTCGTTGCCCTTGATGTAACAAACGGTGAAGTCATTGCCATGGCAAGCTACCCGACCTTCTCGCCAAGCGTTTTTGTCGGCGGCATTTCATCGGCCGACTGGGAGAGTTTACAGTCCGAAGATGCCAATTATCCGCTGATGAATCGTGCCATCGCAGGACAATATCCATCCGGTTCCGTAATCAAGGCGCTTACCACGTTTGCCGGTCTTGACTTTGGCATATGTACGCCAGAATCCTCGTGGTACTGCACGGGCTTTTGGACCGGCTTTGGTGAGGAATACGGTATGCACTGTTGGAAGTTATCCGGCCATGGTACGGTTAACCTTGTTACCGGCATCATCAACTCCTGCGACATCGTCTTTTACGAGATTGGTAAGGGCTTTTTCTACAATAACGAACACCCCGAAGGCATGCAGGAAATCTTCCGCAAATTTGGCCTTGGCGCGCTCTCTGGTATCGATTTGCCCGAAGAGGCCTCCGGCAGAGTCCCTGACGCCAAGTGGAAGTGGGATTACTACTCAAGCTCACCGGACGATGCGCGCTCATGGCAGGGTGGAGACAACTGCAACCTTTCCATTGGCCAGGGCGATCTTTTGGTTACGTGCTTGCAGATGGCAAATGCGTATTCGGGCATTGCCACGCGCGGACAGATTTGGAAGCCCCATGTGTTAAAGAGCATCAATGCCCGCTCGGGTAATGGTTCGGTCATCGAATACAAAAATGAAGCTATCATTGAGTGTAAAGAGTCGGATACAAACTACGACATTGTAACCCGCGGTCTTCATGGCATGGTATATGAGGAAGATCCCGCCTATACCGCTCACTGGACAAGTCTTGACGTTCAGGTTGAAGGTAAGACCGGTACGGCACAGCAGATTACCGTAGGCGATCCGGTGGGTTGGTTTGTTGGTTATGCGCCGGCAGACAATCCCAAGTATTGTGTCTGTGCCAATGTCGATTGCGCGCCGTCGGGTGCAGGCTCTGCAATGTATGTTGTCCGCGATGTCTTTGGTGCTATTTATGGCCAAAAAGACACTGCTTCACGATAGGAGGCGAGAAGAACCATGGCACTTGATACGTCAGCTGTTACCAAACAGCGAGGGCTTTCTCGCTTCAAAAAAACAAGCTCTCCCAAAGGACTTACGGTCAATGGCAAAAAGTCTGACGGTAAGAGAGACATTCTTGGCAACTTGTATTTGCCACAGCTCATACCTGCATGTCTTTTGATTCTTATTGGCATTGTGGTTATCTATACCGCATCGCTTAACATCTCCGAGGCAAACTTCCCACGTCATCTTGCGGGTATTGCCATTGGTGCGGTAGTTGCAATTTTGATGTGGCGCTATGATTACCGCAGTCTTGCTAATATGTCTACATTGCTTCTGGTAGTAGTTTCACTTTTGATGATTTTACCGCGCGTCCCCGGCCTCGGTGTATCCGCAAAAGGTATGACCGGATGGGTCAAAATTCCCTTTTTACCGCTTCGTTTTCAGCCGTCCGAAATTGGCAAGATCGGTCTTATTTTTCTGATGGCTGCCGTGGGTGCAGAATATCACGGTAAGGTGGAGACCCTTAAAGACTACGTCAAACTCTGCGGAACGCTTCTCGTTCCTTTTGGCTGTATTATGCTCTTGCCTGACTTGGGAACCGGTCTTATTCTTTTGGCCATTGGCGCCACAATCATCATTTGCTCGGGGGCAAAAAAATCGTGGATTGCAATAACGTTCATACTGCTCGTTGCGGTTGTAACCTTGGTTGTTGCCACGTCTCTTATCCCGGGTATTCCACATATCTTAAAGGACTATCAGATTAAGAGACTGACGGTATTTGTGGATCCTTCAATCGATCCTTCCGGAGACGGATATAACCTACAACAGGCAAAAATTGCAGTTGGGTCCGGAGGTCTTTTTGGCAAAGGGGCAGGCAATGCCACTCAGGCAAGCGGTCGCTTTCTCCCTGAAGCACACACCGATTTCGTATTTGCGCTTTTTGCGGAAGAGTTTGGTTTCGTCGGATCTTTGATTATGCTGGCGCTCTTTGCATGGATGATTTTCTCGACGGTGCTTCTTGCGATGCGCCTTGACAATCCCTTTGCCAAACTCACCCTTGTGGGCTGTGTTGCCATGTGGACGTTTCAAATGCTTCAAAATATTGGCATGTGCATTGGTATCATGCCAATTACGGGTATTCCTCTGCCATTCATCAGTTTTGGCTCCACTTCGATGATTGCGCAGATACTTGCCGTTGGCGTTGTACAATCCGTCTGGCGACATCGGCAAAAATCAGCTTAGAGTGGGGGGCGTCATGGCTCGCAGTACATCTACGGCAAAGATTGTCAATTCTTTAGTACACGGTCTTGGAGGCGATTTTGACCAGCTCGAAGCGGTGTCCGTAAGCGTTTTCGTAGATCGGACGTGCCCTTCATATCTGGTGCAAGCACTACGGCAAGCTCTTGTTCCCGCGCGCACCAACGCCTCCGTTAACGTATTCGACATAGATGCGGCAAATGCACAGACTTCTCTCATGAAAGCCTCCGATGTGGTGCTTTTTCTCTCCGGCGGGAGCCGGCAGGTAGGCGAGAAGTGCGCCGAGTTTGCATCGCAAAAAATACCCACGGCAATTATCGTCGAATCTGCCGTTGAGGCTCCGCAGATACAAGTTCCCACCGAAGTGGCTGCATACATCACCATTCTTGCAGGCACCTCATCGGAAGCATTGCTTGAGCGTCTGGCTGCCTGGCTTTGCTCTGCCACCGATAAGGGTGTTTCATTTGCCGCGTCGTTTCCGTTTTGCCGGGAGACATGCATTGCATCACTTATAGCCCAGTGTGCTACCACGAATGCCGCCATTGGTGCCGTAAGTTTGCTTCCCGGCTCCGATATGGCCCTTATGACTGCCTCACAGATACGTTTGGCACTTGATATTGCCGCTTCCTATGGACTGACTTCACGCATTGAGCGAATTCCGGAACTTGCCGGTGTTATTGGTGCTGGTCTTGTATATCGATCTGCGGCACGTTCCATGGCAAGCGCAATACCCGTTTTTGGCTGGTTCATTAAAGCGTCTCTAGGCTATTTTGGAACGAAGGCAACCGCACGCGCCATCAAGGAGCGCATTGAGCTTCTCAAACGCTCTGAGAGTCAACCGCAGGTAGAGGGATAAAAATAGAAAATCCATAGTTTTATCGGGTAATCTCACGGTTTTGTGCTAAACTGCTTTGAGCTGTGTTTCTCGCCGAGGGACATGGGGCATCGATACGTTTCCCGCGAATGCCACAGGTCACGGTCTGAAAGTCTTTGCTCGGGCTTTGGAAACCGGTGTTCAAATAATCGTTGCAAGATCCGGCAATGAAGGGTTACATACATGTACGCAATCGTAGCAACTGGCGGCAAGCAGTACAAAGTTGCCAAAGATGATGTTATCGCTGTTGAGAAGCTTGATGCTCAGGTTGGCGATAAGGTTAAGCTTGATGTTCTTATGCTTAACGATGGTAAGAAGACCATCGTTGATTCTAAAACGCTTTCTTCTAAAAAGGTAACGTGCGAAGTTCTTGAGCAGTTCAAAGATCAGAAGGTTCTTGTGTTCAAGCTTCATAAGCGTAAGCGTTATCGTCGTACTAACGGCCACCGTCAGCAGCTTACCAAGCTGAAAGTGACGTCTCTTCCCACTACTCGCAAGGCTGCGACCAAGGCAACCGACGAGTCCGCTGAGTAAAATCGGTTTGGTTTTTTGTATATTGTTACTACAACAATTTCCAATACCAACCACTTCTAAGATAGGCAGGTAGTACTTATGGCACACAAGAAAGGTCTCGGCTCATCTCGTAACGGCCGCGATTCCCAGGCGCAACGCCTTGGCACCAAAATTTACGGTGGTCAGTCCATTAAGGCTGGTCAGATCATTGTTCGTCAGCGTGGCACCCACATTACCCCAGGTGTCAATGTAGGACGTGGCAAAGACGATACCCTCTTTGCACTCGTTGACGGAGTTGTTGAGTTTAAGCAGGGCGTTAAGCACGTTGTCAATGTCGTTGAAGCCAAGGCATAAGCTCACCACACGTTATATTGGTATGCACAAGGAGCCCTTCGGGGCTCCTTTTTTGTGACGTGCTTTATGATGCCCCATGCACGCCCTACGTTTCAGAATTGTTTCAAGTTTTATTTTGGCTGGCGTATCAAATCCGTCCCTGTTATCCTTAAAATACGTTCAATAGGTTTTTGGAAGGAGGACACATGAAACACGGTCTTACAACAACTTCTCACACACAGTGGTGGTGGCACAATTGGTCTTCCTTCGGTCGATGGTGAGTCATTCCTGCTGTATATCGCATACAAGGGCTCCCGGAAAGACCGGGGCTTTTTTATTATGAATTAGTTTTTTACTTTGTATCAGACCTTCTTTAATCATTCGTGAAAGGATATATCCATGTCATCCGAACACAAGGACTTCACTTCTACTTCCGCCTCTACACCTGCCCAACCCCGCACGGTTGTCCAAACAAAGTCCGAGGGTGCTCTTGATGTGACATCGCTGGTAACCGTAGCAGTACTTATCGCAGCCGGTTTGATTCTTGATCTTACCGTAGGGAAGGCAATCAGTGCCATTGGTATTGGACCGGAGTTTGTTATCGCGTCATTTTGCCTTGCAATCATAGTGCTTAAGCCTCGCGCAGTTCAGTCCATTATCATTGGGCTTATCGCCGGCGCGGTCATACAAATTACCACGTCTCTTCCCGGAGCCGACCTTGTTGCCGAGCCCATCTCGGCGCTCGTCATGTTTGCATTTGTTTCAGGTTCATTTGCAAAAAGCAAGATCATGCCTTTTGTCGGCTCTTTTGTTACCACCACTATCTCCGGTCTTATTTTTGCCGCCATTGCAATTCCTGCAAAACATGCCGGCTTTGATCTGTTTTTAGTCATGGTTCCCGTTATCTTGGGTACGGCGCTCTTTAACGCCATTGTGGTACAGGCGCTTGCAGCTCCGCTTACGCAGGTTACAAACCACCGGTAGCTTTTAAAAACCCCGGTCTACTTTGAGAACCTCAGTCGATACCATGTGTTAGAAATTGAGTTTTTTACAAAAAATCTGCGTGCTGCCAAATTCTCGTTGGTTGGCACGCGATTCTTGTATACACTCAAATACACTCAAAGTGCCGTCGAAAAAACAACCTTAAACGAACCAATGGATGGCGAGAAGAACATGCAGCCCGTACTTGATTTTCAAAATGTAGTGTTTTGCTATCCAAATGGCAAAACTCCCGCACTCTCAGATATAGACTTTAAGCTTAACAAAGGCGACTTTCTTGGCATTATCGGGCCTTCCGGAGCAGGCAAGACAACCCTTACTTCATTGATGTCCGGAGCTATCCCGCATCACTATCAGGGGATGTTCTATGGTGCCGTTCTTGTTGAGGGACGCGATACCTGTGAGATGACCTTAACGGATATCTCACGCTTTGTGGGCCTTATTCTGCAAGACATTGACGCTCAGATGGTTGCTACCATTGTTGAAGATGAGCTGCTCTACGGACTTGAGAATTTCGGAGTTCCGCATGAGTGCATTATGGATCGTCTTGACTTTGCGATAGAGGCCGTAGGCATAGAGAGCTTGCGGTATAGAGAAATTGCAACGCTTTCCGGAGGGCAAAAGCAGCGTGTGGCCATTGCCGCAATCATGGCACTTCAGCCGGAGGTCATGGTGCTTGATGAACCTACGGCGGCACTTGATCCCGTATCATCGCAGGCGGTGTTTGAGACGCTTGCCCAGCTTAACCGTTCCAAAGGCATTACGATTGTAGTAGTGGAGCAAAAAGTTGCGCTTCTCGCCGAATTCTGCTCTCGTATGTTGGTATTGGCGGATGGAAAAATTGCAGATGAAGGAAGTCCCGAGGAGGTATTTTCTCATTCTGCGGAGCTGAGGGAATTGGGTGTTGACAGTCCTCGTACGGCCCGTATTTCAAACTACCTTTACAAACTTGGTCTTTCAAGTCAAAAGAACGTCTCGCTCAGCGTTCGTGATACCTGTGCTTCTATCGGCCGTATTGTGGGGGAGAGCAGAAACGTTACGTACGAAACTCCACTTCATATAGAAAACCACATCCAAAAAGACGCACTTCAACCATCCTATTTACCGGTTATTGATAGTCCCATTATGGCGTCTGCCACGGGACCTTTTGGAAAAATATCGACAGAAGCTCAAGAGAAGGCTCCTCCGCTTGAGGTGATTGACGTATCGTTTCGCTACGACGTGAGCAACGATGGCGTCAACCACATTACGTTTTCGGTTGAGCCTGGTGAGCTTGTGGCTCTTATCGGACAAAACGGCGCCGGTAAAACAACGGTTACCAAGCTGGTTAATGGCCTTCTTCGTCCGCAAGACGGAGACGTACTCATTATGGGATCTTCAACTAAATCCAAAAAAATCAGCGAAATCGCACGTCATGTGAGTACGCTGTTCCAAAATCCGGATTATCAAATTTGCAAAGAGACCGTACTTGAAGAAGTGGCTTTTGGTCTTGAGCTCAAAGGTATCGCTTCCAAAGAAGCCACCGAGCGCGCGCATAAGACCCTTGAGCACTTCAATCTTGATCCGGAGGCCTCTCCGTTTTTGCTTTCACGCGGTCAGCGACAGATTGTTGCTTTGGCCTCCGTGGTGGTTTGCGAGCCAGACATACTCATTTTGGATGAGCCTACCTGTGGCCTTGACTATAAGGAATGCATGGTTGTTATGCAAGCCGTTGAAGAGCTTCGCGAGAAGGGCTGTGCGGTTCTTATGGTGTGCCATGATATGGAAGTGGTTTCCGATTTTGCTACTCGCCTGATAGTTATGACACAAGGCTCAATCATTGCCGATGGCCCGCTCGCCGACGTATTTACCCAAGACGATATTATGAGAGCGGCTGCGGTTATACCTCCGCAGGTAACGCAGGTTGCCCGTGTTCTGTCTAAACACGTTGATCCTGCTTATACCGGTCTTACCAAGGTATCCGAGATAGCAAAAATGACCGAGCGTATTGTACGTGATGCCAAGAATCGCTCGGCAGCCGCTCGTTTTGTTGAGGCGGCCACTGCAGAACATGCCCAGAAAAACCGCAGACAAAATCAAGCGACTACGGATACGTTCAAGGAGATACCGAATGACAAATAGCGTGATTGACTATACCGAAGGCTCAAGCTTTCTTCATAAGGCAAATCCAATCACCAAGGTATTTCTCGCCATTGAGCTTTTTGCGGCGGGTATCCTTGCACCCAACTTCCCGGCGATTTGCTTTGTCATTGCACTGACACTTTTCATCAATATCATCTCGAGCAACGCTAAAAAAGCATTTAAGCTTCTGGGGGCATTTAGCGTTATCGGCGCCTTCATGTTTGTGGTTCAGGCTCTCATTGCACGATCGGGAGAGCCTGTGTGGTATTTCATCACCGATCAAGGTCTTATAACGGCAGGAAACGTAGCTTTGAGAACCATTGCCCTGGCGCTTCCGTTGCTCTCGATGCTTGCCCTTACTCGTATGGAAGACCTTACCGGTGCATGTGTAGAGGTTTTGCACATTCCGTACCGCTATGCGTTTACCGTCACAACCGCACTGCGTTTTGTTCCGATATTTTTACAGGAAATGACGAAAATAAAAGAAGCACAGACGGCTCGCGGCATTGAATTTGACTCCAAAAATCCCTTTCGCCGGCTCCAACTGCAGCTTCCCTTCATCGTTCCTTTGATAGTCTCATCGGTGAAAAAAGCAGACGCTACCGCGCTTTCAGCGGAGCAGCGAGGCTTTTATTTGCGTACAAGAAAGTCCTCACTTAAGCGCTATCCCATGCGGTTCTCTGACATTGCAGTCCTTCTTTTGGGATTTGTGGTGCTTATCGCGATAGCTCTTTGGTAGCTTTAAATCACCACAAATCGAGCATTTCGTTTACAGGACGTTGACGTTTCGCGTACCATATAAGCTGCTTAAGAGGAGGCTTTGTGGATACATTTACGGATTTATGCCATATCAATGTCAAGGGTGGCGATGGCGGCGCCGGTTGTATGTCGTTTCGGCGTGAGGCATTTGTCCCCAAAGGCGGACCTGACGGCGGAGACGGCGGACATGGAGGCAACGTTGTCGTTGTCGCCGATCCGCAGCTCTCGTCACTCATTGATTACCGATATAAACATCACTTTAAAGCCGCACGAGGCATACACGGGAAAGGCGCCCGCAGGCACGGTGCGGACGGCGCGGACCTTGAGCTTCGCGTGCCGCTTGGTACGGTTGTACGCGAGCTTGATCCAACAACGCAAGAGCCCCTCTATGAAATTGCAGATCTCACGTCTCCGCATGAGCGCGTGATCGTTGCATCAGGCGGCAGGGGTGGCCTCGGCAATACGCACTTTGTAACTTCAGTGCGCCGTGCTCCCGCCTTTGCCGAGAAGGGCGAGCCGGCCCAAGATCACTGGATTGAACTTGAAATGAAACTTATGGCCGACGTTGCTCTTGTCGGGATGCCTTCGGTGGGGAAGAGCTCCCTCATTGCCCGTATCAGCGCGGCACGGCCAAAAATCGCCGACTATCCGTTTACGACGCTGATACCAAATCTTGGTGTCGTTCGCGCAAAAGACGGACAGTCATTTGTATGCGCCGATATTCCCGGGCTTATCGAAGGCGCAAGCGAAGGCAAAGGGCTTGGACATCAATTTTTGCGCCATATTGAGCGGACTGCTTTGCTCGCCCATATGGTTGACGTAACCGGTGGCTTTGAGGGACGAGACCCTATTGACGACTATCGCATTATCAACCGTGAGCTTGAGGCGTATGCGCCCGAACTGTCCCGCCGCCCGATGGTTGTTCTCGCAAACAAATGCGACATGCCAAATACGGAAGGGAAGGTAGAGGAGCTTCGCCGTATGGCAGAGGCGGACGGCCATCAATTCTTTGCAATCTCTACGGTTACCGGACAAAATCTTGATGAGTTGGTTGTCTGGTGTGCCTCTACCGTCGCTGAACTTCGTCAGGAGCTGGCGCTCACAGAACCCACGGAAGACCGCTCGGAGTTTTGGGAGAACCTTCGTAAGCGTCGCGACAATCACCTCACCATAGAGCGAGAAGAACGCCATGTATGGCGTGTGTCAGGCACCGCGATTGAGCGTATGGTCATTCAAACCGACTGGGATAATGATGAGGCCGTTGCGTATTTACAGCACAGGTTTGACCGTATAGGCCTTGACGACCAGCTTATAAAGGCAGGCGCTTGCAACGGCGATGAAATCCGTATTCTCGGTTTTGCCTTTAACTTTGAAGCTGCGGGTGCGCAAGAAATTGACGAGGAAGAAGTCCCCTCGGATGCTACCTCTCTTTCTGAGACGCTGGATGATTCCGATGTCACCGTCGTAGACAAGGATTGATATGTCTGAGGTACCTCACATACTTCCCGGCCTTCCTCATTTGGGTTCCGATGCTTCAAGAACGTACCGAATGGGCATCATGGGCGGTACGTTTGATCCCATCCACTACGGACACCTCGTAGCGGCTGAGACAGCTTTTGATGAACTTAACCTTGATGTCGTGGTCTTTATGCCGGCCGGAAAACCTGCGTTTAAGCAAAATCAACCGGTCTCTGCTGCCGAGGATCGCTATGCCATGACACTGCTTGCAACCTCAGATAACCCGCACTTTGTTTCAACGCGTTTTGAGATTGATCATCAGGGCATCACGTATACGGCAGAAACGCTTTCCCGTCTGAGGGATCTCTATCCCAAAAACGTGGAGTTTTACTTCATAACCGGTGCCGATGCCATCGCGAGCATTATTTCCTGGAAGGACACGGGTAAGGTGGCGCGTCTTGCTCATTTTGTTGCGGCAACTCGACCCGGTTATAATCTTGAAAGAGCGAGAAGTGCGCTTGAAGCATCATCTTATGAATTTGACGTTACCTACTTAGAGGTTCCGGCATTGGCGATTTCTTCAAGCTATCTCCGCAGGCGCGTGGCACAGGCGCAGAGCCTGCGCTATCTGACGCCGGATAGCGTTGCCGGCTATGTACACAAGCATGGCTTATATGGAGCAGATTCAACGCCTCTTACGGCACGAGGGGAGCGCTCTTGAGCCAAAGTAGCATTACGTTCATAACACCTTCATATACACCCGAGCAGCAAAAGGTCATAGACCGGCTTGAGAGCGATCTGCATACCCATATGTATGAGGTTAAACCCAAACGATTTGCCCACAGCATTTCGGTGGGCCATATGGCCGAAACGATGGCACTTGTCTATAACGCCAATCCTTTTTATGCGCGTATTGCCGGCATTTTACATGACTGGGACAAAGTTCTTTCAACAAAGGAAACTCTTGCACGTGCGTGCGCATGCAAGCTTGATATGGGAGGCGCTCCATATCAAAACGTTGTGGGACTCATCCACGGCCCTCTTGCCGCATGCGAGCTGCCAAAGTACTATCCGTGGCTTCCGCAAGAGGTTCTCGGCGCTATTTCCAAACACACAACCGCCGATCTTGAAATGTCGGATCTGGATAAAATTGTCTATGTTGCCGATCTTATCGAGCCAGGTCGTCCCGAGTTTTCCGGTATTGTGCAGGTAAGGGATCTTTTTAAGAAAGGCGCCTCTTTGGATGAGCTCTATCAAGCAAGTTTTATGGAGACCTTATCGTATGTGGTGGCATCGAGAAAATATCTCTATCCAAAGTCCGTTGCCATATATAATGCCATGATAGAAAACACGCACGCCAAAGAGCAACATTAAGGCGCATACGAGTAGTTCTTGTTGATTGATGAAAGGATTTGGAGCGTACATGCCAGTAACCCCATTTGAACTTGCGACAATTGCAGCCACTGCGGCAGACAATAAAAAAGCACACGATATTTGCGTATTGGACCTTACTGAGCTCAGCGACGTCTGTGATTACTTTGTTATCTGTACCGGTGATAATGCTCCAATGGTTGATGCCATAGTGGACGAGGTGCGCGAGAAGGTCCGCAAAAATACCGGAATCAGCCCTCTTTCAACTGAAGGTCGGGCAAATCTGAAGTGGATACTTGTTGACTTTGGCTCAGTGGTAGTACACGTATTTCAACCTGAGACAAGGGATTACTACCGTCTTGAACATCTATGGGCGCAAGCACCTCAGGTAAAACTTGACCTTGAAGGTGCCCTGTAGCCTACGTATTGTCTTTTCCGCTAGGCATTGTGTCCGAGATGCGGCCTTCAAAACGAAGATCACGGCCAAATCGCACGGCATCGGCTCCGTATTTGTCTTTCAAAGCATCGGTAACTGCGGAAAGAGAAGGACGGTGGGGAAGCGCGCGCGTCTGAGAATGTTGAGAAGCATTCGTATCGTCAAAGGTATTCTCGTCAAAAAGGGTTGGCTGAGTAGGCTTTATATAAACTTCGGAAAAGCCGCTTATACCGACACCAATCAAACGCACGGGCTGGCCAAAATGCCATACTTCATCGAGAAGTTCTTCGGCAACGTCGCTAAATTCATCTTCTTGATCCGTTCTGATATCGAGTGTTCTTTGCGCGGTATGCGAAGAGGTAACCGAATTTTTTATTTTGAGGGTGACCGTATGCCCCTTGAGATGCTTCTTTCTTAGTCTTCTGCCTACGATTCCACATATATGTTTGATTGCAGCGCGTATTTCATGCTCATCGATAAGATCCGTATCAAAGGTACGCTCATTTGAAACCGACTTTACTTCACGAGGGCAGGCCGCTTCTCGCACATGGGAAACCTCACGACCGGCGGCCCGTGTGACAAGACGCGGTCCGGCGATACCAAATAAACTTTCCATTTGTAAGACATCGGCACGCGAGAGCTGGCCCAATGTTTTAATGCCGTGTGAATGCAGTTTTCGCGCGGTTGAGGGGCCGATGCCGCTCATGGCTTCAATCGGCAGCGGAGCGAGAAACCTTTGCTCGGTCCCAGGAACGACAACGGTAAGTCCGCGGGGCTTCTCGCGCTCAGACGCGATTTTTGCTACGGTCTTATTGCAGCCAATACCGATTGAGCAGGTCACTCCCAGCTTGGCAACACGGCGTTGGATGCGTTGACAGATATGTATGGGATTCTCGTGAGAATACCGACCGGGCGTAATGTCAAAAAACGCCTCGTCAATGGATACCTGTTCTACGAGAGGAGTCTCACTACTCAAGATATCCATCACGGCTTTGCTCATCTCTTGATACCGCCCGTAGTTTCCGGACGTCCAAATGGCTTTGGGGCAGAGCTTTTGGGCGGTAAGAGAAGGCATTGCGGAATGAACGCCAAACTTTCGCGCTTCATATGAAGCCGTTGAAACAACGCCGCGCTTATCGGGAGATCCGCCGACAATAACGGGCTTGCCACGCCAGTTAGGATGGTCGAGTTGCTCGACCGACGCAAAAAAGGCATCCAAATCCAGAAGGCCAATGGCGGCGCCTTGCCAGATATTTTTGTCAAACGGCGAGGTGTCACCCGTAGGAGATGCGTGAGAGCAAGATATGTCAGGGTGCGTATTCATACAGCTAGTATAGTACATTTAGAGTAAAATGGAACAAGTGTTTCGCCATCTGGAGAACGTGCACATTTTGCGAGGTTAAAAATATATCTTGCGAGGTGAATGCATTGCTGTAAACTAGTAAAGCGTTTATGGCTTTGCGGTGCAGCCAATCAATCCAACCGATGCACCGCTTGACTGAAGGAGTTTTCATTGGCAGTTAAGATTCGTCTGGCCCGTCACGGTGCCAAAAAGCGTCCGTACTATCGTGTTGTCGTCGCCGATGGCCGTATGCCTCGCGATGGTCGCTATATTGAGGAGATTGGTCGCTACAATCCACTGACCAACCCCAAGACGATTGACATCAACCTCGAGAAGGTCGATGAGTGGATTTCAAAGGGCGCTCAGCCTTCAAACACTGTTTCTCACTTGGTAGAGATCGTTCGCAGTGGCGCTCCCGTTGTGGAAAAGAAGGCAAAACTTTCCAAGAAGGCTCAGGCCAAAGCTGCCGCCGCTGCTGAGGCTGCCGCAGAAGAAGCGGCAGAGGCTTCTGCAGATGCTCCTGAAGCAGAAGCTGAGTAAACCGTGGCAGATACTATTGAATCTGTAACGGATACCACCTCAGAATCGCTTGCAGAAATGCCTTCCGATAAGGTTGCCGACCTTGTTGAATACATAGTGTGCGGTCTTGTTGATAACGAGGATGCCATTTCTCTTGATGTAACGGATCGTGAGGATGGAGCCCTTATCGAGGTGTCATGCTCCGAGCAAGATGCCGGTCGCATTATTGGGCGCAAGGGTCGTACCATCAAGGCCATCCGCACGCTTGCGCGTGCCCTTGGTCAACGTGTTGGCACTGCGGTAGATGTTGAGGTTGTAGGCTAAGGCGTGCGCGAACAATATCGGGCTGTAGCCTATGTGGTAAAAACGCACGGTAAACAGGGGGAGGTTGTGATAACACCTATTCACAACCTTCCCTCTGTCATAGCTAGGGACATGACCGTTATACCGGTACCGCCAGCACTAACGGGTCCTCGGAGCCTTGAGGTTACCAAGGTTGTCTCCGATACACGTCACGGCAGTTTGGTATCGTTTGCCGACATAGATTCTCTCGGAGACGCAAAGAACTTGGTGGGAAAGACGCTTTTGGTACGCCAAGCGGATTTGCCTCAAGACTTTGCACTGCATGACGTGAATTCGCTTTTAGGCAGAGAAGTTATTGACGCTCACTTTGGGCTTCTCGGCACGCTCTCAGAAGTGCTCTTTACACCGGCACACGATGTGTGGGTCGTCAAAGGCACAAAGAAAGACATTCTTATTCCCGTGGTTGGTGCATACATACGTGAAGTACCTTCTGCGGGCGCTCTATACGTTGAGGTGCCGGCGGGTTTTGTAGGCGAGAAGAACGGGGAGGATGCATGATGCATTTTGACATACTGTCGGTCTTCCCTGAGGTTTTTGCCCCATACCTTGACGCGTCCATTATGGGTCGCGCCCAAAAAGCAGGTATTTTTGACTTTACGGCACATGATTTGCGCAAATGGACCCACGACCGTCATCACAGTGTAGATGATGCACCGTTTGGCGGCGGCCAAGGTATGCTGATGAAACCGGCTCCCATATTTGAGGCGGTTCGAGACATTGCTTCTCAAGCGTCCACAAAGCCATATACGGTGTTTTTCTCGCCCGCAGGCAAGCCCTATACCCAAAAGGTGGCAGAGCGCCTCTCTTCCCAAGAGCGTATTCTCTTTGTGTGTGGTCGCTATGAGGGTATGGATGAGCGCTGCTACGAGCTTGCCGATGAGAGTATCTCTTTGGGCGACTATGTACTTACGGGCGGAGAGCTTGCCGCGCTTGTGGTGATCGACTCAATTGTTCGCCTGCTTCCGGGAGCTCTCGGAGATGAAATGAGCTCGCGTGACGAGTCTTTTTCCGAAGGTCTTTTGGAGTATGCTCAATATACGCGGCCGGCGGATTTTGAGGGCAGGCTCGTTCCGGAAGTACTCCTTTCGGGAGATCACGCTGCCGTTGCCGGATGGCGCAGGAAGTCCTCGCTTGAACGTACTGCCATCATGCGAGAAGATCTTCTCGCAAATGTATCACTCAGTGCTGAGGAGCAGGCATTTATTGAAGATATACGGGCGCATAAAAAAGCGTCCGGCATTCAATCCGGCGGAAAAGGGGAGGATGAACGTAATGACACACACTGAAGATTCTTCTCACCACACGTCCAGCGCAGTGCTTGAGTATGTATGGATCATCCTTGGCGCATTGGCTCTTACGTTTGTTTTAAGAACTTTTGTTTTCAACGTGTTTACCGTTCCCACGGGTTCCATGCTGAATACCATTCAAGAAGGAGACCTTTTGGTGGGGGAGAAGGTTACTCTTCTCTGGGATCAGCCAAAGCGCGGAGATGTGGTAACGTTTCGCAGCCCTGCCGACGAAGAAACTCTTTTGGTAAAACGAGTCATTGCCACCGCAGGACAAACGGTGGATTTACGTGACGGTGCTGTATATGTTGACGGCGAGAAGCTCGACGAACCGTATACGGAAGGCAAGCCAAGCACGTCTCTCGCGTCTCAGCCCGGTGCAAAAATTACCGACTATCCCTATACTGTTCCTGACGGATGTATCTTTGTTATGGGAGATAATCGCACCAATTCTCTTGACTCTCGCTTTTTTGGACCCGTTCCTCTGAAGAACGTCACCACAAAGACACTGTTTATTTTTTGGCCCATCAACCATGCCCGAGGACTTTGATGCTCGAGCCTAAGAGAAAGATGGATATGAGCACTACACCACTTACTTTCCAAGATATGATTCTGGCTCTGGAACACTACTGGGCGGACAAGGGCTGTACCGTCATGCAGCCTTATGACTCTGAGGTCGGCGCCGGTACGTTCCATACGGCTACCATTTTGCGCTCACTCGGGCCCGATGCCTGGCGCACCTGCTATCCTCAGCCCTGTCGCCGACCTGCCGACGGCCGCTATGGCGAGAATCCCAACCGTCTGCAGCATTACTATCAGTTCCAGGTACTCATTAAGCCGTCACCGGCAGATTCACAGGACTTGTACCTTGGCTCTCTTGCTGCCATCGGACTTGATCCAAAAGACCATGACGTGCGCTTTGTTGAGGACGACTGGGAAAGCCCAACGCTCGGCGCTTGGGGTCTTGGCTGGGAAGTCTGGCTCAACGGCATGGAGGTAACTCAGTTTACCTATTTCCAGCAGGTCGGAGGCATTGAAGTTGATCCCGTTCCTGTTGAGATCACCTATGGTCTTGAGCGCATTGCCATGTATGCCCAAGGGGTTGACTCCGTTTTTGACCTTGTATGGAGTTATCTGCCCGACGGCACTCCGATGACCTATGGAGAAGTCTTTTTAGAGAACGAGCGCGAGTTCTCAACCTATAACTTTGAAGTGGCTAACGTAGAGCTTATGCGCGAGAAGTTCGATGAATACGAAGCAGAATGCCATAGCTGCCTTGAGCGCAAGCTACCGCTGCCTGCATACGACTGCGTCATGAAGTGCTCTCATGCCTTTAACCTGCTTGATTCTCGTGGCGCTCTTTCGGCGGTAGAGCGCGCGAACTATATCCTGCGCGTGCGAACGGTTGCCAAGGCTTGTTGTGAATCGTATCTCAGCGAAGTTGCCGCTACTAAAAAAGATGACAACAACCAGAATGATGCTCAGAAAAAGGAAGTGGCCTAAATGGGGGAAACCAAGGATTTTTTGCTTGAAATTGGCACCGAAGAAATGCCTTCCGCACCTCTTTTGAAGGCCGTCGCACAGTATAAGAAGCTCATTGTTTCTGGACTCGATGAGGCCGGACTTGCTCATGGTGAGGCACGTATTATCTCAACTCCACGCCGCCTGAGCGCCTATGTCAAAGACGTTGCCTTGGCAACCGAAGAGATCAACGAAGTTATGCGTGGTCCTAAGTGTGAAATAGCCTTTGACGCGGAAGGAAATCCTACGAAGGCTGCCTTGGGTTTTGCACGCAAAGCCGGCATGGACGCCTCAGAGCTTACCCGTCGCGTTGATGATGACGGCCATGAGTACGTCTTTGCACAGCGTATCATTCCCAGCGTTTCTGCCATCAAGATTTTATCCGAGCTCTCTGAGCGCATCATTCCCGCAATCGATTGGCCTCGCAGCCAAAGGTGGGGCTCCACGCATGAGCGCTTTGTCCGTCCAATCCGCTGGATCTGTGCTCTTCTCGGCACTGAAGTCGTACCGGTAACCTACGCAGACGTCATTAGCTCAAATACGACGCAGGGTCATCGCGTCCTTGGGAGTGGTACCCATGTGGTAGACGAGTCGTCACACTACGAGCAGGTACTTGAAGCGGCATACGTGCTCTCCGCAGAGCGTCGCCGCAGCGTTATTTTGGACGGTATTGCACGTATTGAAGAAGAGCGTCCTGGTTTTCATGTGGACACGCCTCAGAAGGTTCTTGATGAGGTCATCAACCTTACCGAGTGGCCGAGCGTTTTGGTAGGCACCTTTGATGAAGAGTTTCTCAAGGTTCCCCATGAAATCATTACCGAGTCCATGCTTTCAAACCAGCGCTATTTCCCCATATATGACGCAAACGGCGAACTTACCCGTGAGTTTGTCATTGTCTCCAACGGAAATCCAGCGTGTTCACAGCAAGTCATTGACGGTAACGAGCGCGTCGTGCGTGCCCGTCTGGACGACGCCAAGTTCTTCTTTGAAGAAGACCTTAAACATTCACTTGACGAATTTACCGGCGAACTTTCCGACGTTGTTTTTCAAGAAAAACTGGGAACCGTTCTTCAAAAGGTTGAACGTATCGAGAAGATCGCTGCGTTTCTCGCGCAGGCTGATTCCGAAAACGACGACACGGTTGTTGAACATGCTCACCGAGCCGCACATCTTTCCAAGGCCGACCTGGTGAGCCAGGCCGTTGTTGAGTTTACCAGCCAGCAAGGTGTCATGGGTGGCTATTACGCAAAGGCCGCCGGTGAGAGCCCTGACGTGGCGGACGCCATTCGCGAGCACTATCGTCCACGTTTTGCAGGAGATGAGCTTCCTTCCGGACCCATTGGCCGCTATGTTGCCGCAGCCGACAAACTTGACACCATCTGCGGTCTTTTTGCCATCGATGAGCCGCCAACCGGCTCTTCCGATCCGTACGCCGTGCGCCGGGCAGCCATTGGCGTCATTGCTTTGCTCCGGACAATGCCCAACGTACGCCTTAAAGATTGCATCCGCTATGCACTTGATCTCTATACGGAACAAGGCTTGCAATTTGATACGGTAAAGGTTCAAAGGGAGGTTGAAGCGTACTTCCTTGGACGTTTGGTTACCATTGCACGAGATGAGAAGATCTCCCAAGAGGCCATTGATGCCGTCGCACACATTAACGTCATAGACCCAGAGGAGTTTTTGCGCCGCACGCGTGCACTTGACGATGCCCGCATTGAAGACCCTGAAAACTTTGAGAACCTTGCGATTGCCTACAATCGTGCCTCTAAGCTCGGCGACATATCGCTTGGGACCGATGTCAATGAGTCTATTTTGACTGCTTCAGAGCAGGCGCTTCTCGATGCGTGTAAAGAAGGCGAGAAGAACGTTCAGGATGCACTTACGGATAACGACTTCAGAAGTGCAACGCGTGCGCTTGGAAAACTTCGCAAGCCGATAGACAAATTCTTTGACGATGTGCTTGTCATGGACGACGATACTACCGTTCGCGGAAATCGTTTGCGTCTTTTGAACAGATTTACGCAGGTATTTGAACACGTCGCCGATATTGGTGCACTTTCGCGTAAAAAGTAAGGTAAGCTGTAAGATGTTATGGTATAAGCAATACTATCAGTGACTTACTACTGAAAGGACTTACGATGATACCTCTCGATCTTGACAATGATATCTTTGATACCGGCGTACCTATTTTGTATGTAATGTCTGACGCTCGTGGCGATACGGGCATTGCGGTTGTCCGCGCAGCTGCGGCTCAGTTTGATGGCCTTGAGATTGAGGTTATTCGCGTTCCTAACGTGAAGAATGTCGATCAGCTGCGTGAGTACTTTGATGGCAGAAACGACGGTAAGCGGCCACGTGCGGTCTTCCACACCTTTGCCGATGCGGCGCTTCGCCGTGAAATTCGCCGTGAGCTTGATGCCCGTAAGATTCCTTCCATTGACCTGTTGGGACCTTCCGTTACCATTTTGTCAACACTTACAGGCGAGGAGCCAAGCAGAGCCATTGGCGCAACTTTTAACGGACCTATTGAGAAATAAGAACCGAACCTGCACGCATAGGGCATCCGCACCTACACGTATAGAGCATCTGTACCTACCATATAGGACATCTTTGGAGAGCCGAGGCGCAAAAGCCTCGGCTTTTTCATGTGCTCTATAGCTGGTGTATACCTACAACAAAAATTTACCTACAACAAATAAATTGTACACAATCTATTAATACTTGGTGGTTTTGGTTGTTGAAGGAAGGGGAGTTGGGTATATGTGCATTGTGTAAATGATACGAGATTGGAGCCAATTATGGCGAATGTAATACGCAAGGATCTTGTTATTGTTGGCGGTGGTCCCGCAGGTCTTTCTGCCGGAATTTATGCGACGCGCGCGCTTCTCGATACGGTCATTCTTGAAAAAGAGGCCGTAGGAGGCCAGACCATCTTAACAACCGAGATCGACAACTATCCGGGCATGCCGCATACCGACGGCTTTACCATTGCCGATACCATGCAAAAGCAAGCCGAAGATCTTGGCGCCAAGGTGGTAATGGGCAACGTGGTGGCTCTCAAGCATGATGGCACTACGGGTCTGTTTGAAGTTGTCACTCCGGAGGTAACCTACGAGGCTCGCTCGGTTATCGTTTCCGGAGGCGCAACACCTCGCCACGCCGGTTTTGAAGGAGAAGAGCAATTCACGGGGCACGGTGTTTCGTACTGTGCTACCTGTGATGGAATGTTTTATCGAGGAAAACACGTCTTTGTTATTGGTGGCGGTAATACAGCGGTTGAAGAATCGCTGTTCTTGGCCCGATTTGCCGATAAGGTAACGCTTATTGTCCGTAAGGATCATCTCCGCGCCGCAAAATATGCCATTGAGCAATTTGAAGCGCATCCAAAAACAGAGATACGGTATCTGACGAGCATTACAAAGGTCGATGGCAATGACCTTTTGAACTCCGTGACGTTCCGGAACAATGAGACAGGCGAAGAACATACGGAGACTTATGAGGAAGGATCGTTTGGCATTTTTGTTCTCGTAGGACGCGTGCCGTCAACCGAGCTTCTCGATGGACTTGCGGATATAACTCCACAAGGCTATGTTGTAGCCAATCCAACTATGGCAACCAAGACACCTGGTCTTTTTACCGCAGGAGATTTAAACGAGAAGCCCTTGCGTCAGGTTATTACTGCAGCGGCTGACGGGGCAGTGGCAGCAGCCTCTGCGGCTTTGTATCTCGGACAGGCTGTTGACGGTTAGTGTTGATCCTCAAGTTTAGTACGTAAGATATCTGCAAATACCATATCTACCTGCGGATATATTATATATCCGCAGGTAGATTGCTTATTTTAGTGAGACAGGGGAGCCAAAGTTCCAAACAGCATGGATAAGGCAGTTTTTTGAACCTGTGATGTAGTTTTATGTGACGAAAAGAACGGTTTTCTCGTCAAATATGCATCACAGCCTAGGGTTTTGAAGCAAAAAAGTACATCACAGCTTTCTTCAGAATCCAGCTTTCAGAATCGCCTCACAAATTGTCGCCTTACAAATTGAAATCGGTTATACCGCTTGAATGAAAGTCTTTCCAATACCGTCATGGTATTACTGTCTGTACTAGAATAAAAACATGAATTACATTATAGCTCCGATACAGGTAATTCATGGTGTTCAGAATTTACGAGGTATAATTACTCCAGTGGGTATGTTCTGATTGCTTAAAACGGCTCTCAGAGCCTTGTTTTTGAGATGTTTCTAAGGGGTTCATATATTGCCAATCTCGCATTTTGCTTATTGCTCGTTCTTCTCGCTATAAAAGTCTGATAATCGATATTATGTAAAGTAGATATGAAGTCAATTTGGAATGACAAGATAATTCCCACAAGATAAGTCACAAGAGTCGAGAATCACCTCACCCTCGCCCTGTTACGGCTACCGGTAAGAAATTCTTATCGAACGTTTCGGCGGCTTCTTATTGCTTGTTCTTTTTCTCTAACGTTCAAGGCTTCATTACTTACGGTCGCGAACTCGGATGATGATGCAACAGATCAGACGCTGCCTGGGTCATGAGATCAAGTTTCAGACAGACGTCGTCTTCATAGGCCTCATCGAGAATGATCAAAATTGAGTCAAAGGCTTGAAGCCGTGTATTGCCGGTAGGAATAAGTTCTTTACCGGCACGCTCAATGGTGACAATGCGGATTTTATCCGGCCATGGCACATCCTTAACGCACATACCTTCAATGCGGCTACCCGCCCCAAGCGTATATTCTTGAAGGATCTTCTCGCCGCCTATTGGTCGGTTTGTGTCCGATGGCGCATCAGAATGTATGGGCAGCGCATTTAAAAGTTGCGCAAGCAAATGGTCGTAAAATGGGTCCACTCGTAATACATTTGCAACGGTATATGAAATGACCGAAACGGCTGTCATGGCGGCGAGCGCTTCCAGCGAGCCCGTAAGTTCAAACACAAGCACGACGGCCGTTACAGGAGCCCGAATAACGCTTGCAAAGACCCCCGCCACACCCATCGCAACGAAATTTGGAACGTATGCCATGGGAATGCCAAAAAGATGAGACACGCAAAGCCCCATAAATGTTCCCAAAAGGGTCCCCATAACTACCAAGGGAAAAAGTGTTCCTCCCGGGGTTCCCGCACTGAAACAGACGGTTGTGAAGGCATACTTCCCCACTAAAAGCGCGAGAACGCTCAATTCCGTGAGAGTTGCAGGTTCTTTGATCTTTTCGATAAGAGCATCCCCACCGCAAAGCAAATCGGGTGTGCTCAATGCAACAAAGCCTGCAATTATGAACGGAATTATGAGACGGACGTACGGCACACATACGTTAATCTTGCCGTATGCTTTCTGCAAAGAAAACATACCCTTATTGTGAAGTGCCCCTAAAACGCCGCATATGATACCAACAAAGAGGACGAAAACATAATCAATATGCGGCAGAGGCTGTACGTAATCGAGTCGTATAACCGGCTTCATGCCAAATACGTTAGAAACCAAAAAATCAGCCACAACCGATGAAGTCATAGCAGAGATGATAAGCGGCGCATGAAATTCTTTTTGAATCTCTTCAACGGCAAACAAAGTCCCGGTAAGCGGTGCATGAAACGCCGCTGACATGCCAGCAGCTGCACCACACGTTACGAGTAAATGTTCCTCTCCCCTTTTAAGGTGCAAAAGTTTTGAGATCGCTTTACCGGACATGCCTCCTAACTGCACGGATGGACCTTCTCGACCCATTGAAAGACCGCCGAAGGCGACAAGAACACCCTCGATAAACTTTGCAGGCAAAACTCGATACCACGGAGCATTCAGATGTCCTATGACCTCGGCATTCGTTTGCGGTATACCGGATCCCGAGGTAAGCGGCTCCCATTTGACAAGGCGACCAACGCAAATGCTCAGGATAACGAGAAGCAAAAACCAGAGGGCAACAAAAAGGAGATTTCCTGAAATAAGTCCTGTTATACCGCGCATTTCCTTTTCTGCATACGAAAGAGACAGTCGATAGAGCGTTACGACTCCCCCGCCGAGAAGACCCACGAGCGCACCTTCACCTACAAGAGCAACTTGAAATCGCCGTGAGAAATGTCGCTCAACTGCGGAAGTGTCTTGCCGTGTATCAGAGGTCATGCCTGGTATCTCCTCGTATCTTATATAGAAAAGCACGTAAACCGTAGTTAGATTGTACGCTTTACGTGCTGTTAATTCAAAATATGCGAGAAGAACTCTGGTTGCAACGCAAATAGACGTCTCAAAAACAAACTCAAGACTTCTGTTTTCCGATACTACCCGCTAAAAGGTCCACCGCCATAGAAGGCCCAGACAGACCCAATACAGACACCAAGAGCCTCATTTGCGGCGTGTATCATCTGTCCGTTGCCGATATAGATGCCTATGTGATTGTATCCGGAGCGCGTAAAGACGCAATCGCCATAAGAAAGCTCATCCATTGAATCTTTCCAGTTTCCTGCGGCTTTAATATTGCGTCCAATGGTACCTGCGGAGCCGGCTCGATATCCCAAGAAGCAGTAGTACACGAGACCGCCGCAGTCAAAGCCGCCGTCGCTCGGACTTGCTCCTCCCCACACATACGGCCAACCTAAACAAGAATAGGCAGATCCAACGCCACCACACGGATATGGGCTTCCACTACCGGAACCGCCGGAGCCGCTGTTGGAGTTGCTTGAATTTGTGTTACTGGGGGTATTGTTATTGGTATTGTTGTTGGAATCGTTGTTGCTCGGCGTTTGATTATTGTTGTTGGTATTGTCGTCTTCTTCTTGGCTGTTTTGGTTCCCATTCCCATTATCAGGAGCGGAAGGCGTTTCATTGGTGGCATAGTTGATGGCCGTAGAGATATTGCTGTTTTTGTTATTTTCTGCGGCGGCCTGCTCTTCAAGCTGCTTTTTTACCTCAGCATCAAGAGAGTCGTAATAGGATTTTGCCTCAGCAATTTGCGCCTTTACGTCGTCGGCCTGAGATTTCATAGCGGCAACCTGCTCTTGCAGCTGGGTTTGCTGAGCCTCAAGCTCATTTCTTTGCTGCGTGAGCTGATCTCCCAGCGTCCGTACCTGATTGATTGAGTCGGACTGCTTTTTGTTGGTGCGATCCATATAATACACACGGCTGATAAAGTCATCAGGACTTGAAGCGCCCAAAATAAAGTCAAGTGCCTCTTGAGGTCCTGTCTTATAGGAACTTCTCATGGCAGCGGCGAGAATACCCCGCTGAATCTTCAACTTATCTTCTGTTTCAGAAATCTGCTCTTGTACGTCAACAATCTTGTTGTTGGTGTCATCCAGGGCGTAGGTTTTCTCATTAAGATCTTCTTCAGCCTGAGCAAGCTCAGCGCCCAAAGAATCTAACTTAGCAGAAGCCGCTTCCAAATCGGATTGAGGGTCTGCATATACAACATGAGAAGTTAGCCCTGCAAAGATGGCAGAAGCAGACAGTGTAAGCATGGCACGACGTGTGATGTTGCGGTTAAAATTCATATATGTCCTTTCAGCACTCGCAACAACTATGGTAACGCTTTTACCCAAATAGGTCGACTGTCTATACATAAAACTGCTCGTAGATGACGCGATAAAAAAAGGTGAATCTCAGAAATTCTGGGATTCACCTGTGCGTTTATCGAGTTCTAATAAGTTTGTGAAAATGTGTTTGAGAAAAGAAACCTACTGTTTTACCTTGATAAGCGTATATACCTCAGTGTTGGGGAAATACTTTGAAATGGTTGTGCGAGGATCGAGATAGCACAGTTCAAGTGCAAACGTAAAGCCTTCCACCCTTGCTCCTGCCTGTTCTGCAAGACGAGCAGAAGCTACGCAGGTTCCGCCCGTAGCCACAAGATCATCAGCAATAAGAACAACGTCATCTTTGTTGAGAGCGTCTTTGTGAATCTGCAGCTCATCGGTACCATACTCAAGATCGTAGGACTGAGTAAACACCTCGCGAGGAAGTTTTCCGGGTTTACGAGCAGGAATGAAGCCGGCGCCAAGTGCATATGCTACGGGAGCACCAATCAAAAAACCACGTGCTTCTGCACCAATGACCTTGGTAATTCCGCAGTTTGCAAAATGTCCCGCAATGTCATCAACAAGGGCTTTAAAACACGTTGGATCTTTAAACAAAGGTGTAACGTCCTTGAAGATGATTCCTGGCTCCGGATAATCCGGAATGCTGATAACGTGGCTTTCATAGTCATAATTAGGCAATTTTGTCCCCTTCAGACGTGTGGAACCCAATGGGCACCAAAAAACAATACCGACGTAGTGCTCTGTATAACCTAAGTAGAGTTTAAGTAGAGTTGATTTCCATATCTTTAAAAGAATCACTCACAAGACGCGTAATAAGTTCGTTTCTCATGGCATTGGTAAGTCCGAGCATGCGTGTCAAAGCTTGCGTAAATTTACGACGTGTCTCTGAGTTTGCCTCTACTTCAACTCCTCCACCCTTTTTTGCATACACGACCAGTGATTTTGCAAACATGCTTGATTCGCGGTTTGCGGCCATGACATACTGACGCAAGTTTTTGGGCTCAAATCCAAAATGGCGCAGCTCGTGAGCCAGACGAATAAGCGTAAGATCATGACCGTCAACAAGATCTCTGCCATGAGGCGAACGCTTAAGCGTGATTACACCAACCTCGGAGAGCTGACGAACAAAACCTACGGAAGCGCCCACAAGATCCGGCATACGGTCGATTGAGTGGAACTTCTCGACAATTCTTTGATCGTCAATAGGTACGACAATGGCGTCAGCGTTACCGGCACCAATAATGGGAGCACTTGCTTGTCGGTGAGTTTCCGCTTGGACACTTGTGTGATTGTCGTTGCGAGGAATACTACCGATCGCATTCTTACCTTGGTCTTGCCGCTCAAGTTCTTCTCGGATGACCGAAAGAGGCATAAAGCGACTCTTTTGGAGATACAGAATGGTTTCCAAACGCTGAACGTCACGTTGAGAGTATTGTCGATACCCGCCTGAGGAACGTGAAGGCTCAAGGAGACCTTCATCTTCAAGGTAACGTACCTTTGAGATTGTAAGGTCGGGATAGTTCTCTTTCAGCTTATCGACAACCTTACCGATGGTAAGAAAGCTTGTATCAGCCATACGAGCTTCTTATGCACGAGGTTTGCTGGTATGAAATACCATACGGAAGGTGCCAATTTGGATGGTTGATCCATCCTGAAGGGTTGCCTTATTGATAATGGCACCGTCAACCCATGTTCCATTCAACGAATTAAGGTCCTCAATAGTGGCATACCCAAGGCCAAGATTGGAAAGATCGATCTGTGCATGATGGCGAGAAACCGTCATGTCGTTCAAAAAAACACTGTTCTTGGGATCTCGTCCCAACGAAATATGTGTGGAATCAAGCTCAAACGTCTCACCCGTCTGAGGTCCTTTAACAATCGTGAGCACGGGATGAGAGGGGTGGTCTTTACTCATCAAATCAGGAACCGTAGCATCTGCCGAAGGCATATGGAAAATCTCTGTTTTACCGGGTTGCTGGTTATATGTTGGGGCCATAAATACCTCTCCTTTATAGTTTTACCGTCTCTATAATACCGCTAACGGCACGCAATACAGTCCATTTCAACTAAGGCGTCCAAAGGAAGTCGCGAAACCTCTACAACATTTCTTGCCGGCGCAGGAGTAGTAAAACGTTGTGCATATACTTCGTTTACCGCATCCAAGTCATTGAGATTGGCAAGATAAAGCGTTGTTTGGGCAACGTCGGAAAGAGTGCAGCCTGCTTCCGCCAAGATGCTTTGAATGAGATCAATCACTCGTTCGGTTTGTTCCGTTATGCCTCCCGTTACCAACTCCTTATTGTTTTGAGCGGAAATCGGAAGTTGACCTGAGGCAAATACCAACCGTCCTGCGGTGGTCCCTTGAGAATAAGGTCCAATGGCTGACGGAACGCCTTGGGCATTGATTGAATATTTCATATTCTCCCCCTCAGGTTGAGGCTTAGAGATTAATAGCGCACGGATACAAGCCGTATATATTACTGTAACGCTTGTCCGCCTATAAAATCGCGAGACGAACGAACAAAACCGTGAACGTTATGTATATCTTGAGAGATTGATGCTTCATCGACATTGTGAGACGCGCTCAACCACGACAGCTCATGTGAAAGAATCCGCATAAGGTCCGCTTCTCCGATTGGCACTACCATGGGAAATGAAAGAAGGCTCCTCCAGAATATTTGAACCTGCTGCGGATTAACCAAAACGATATACGCATCAAGGTCTTTGAGAGGTACGTGACCAATAAGCGCCGCAATCCTCGCATCGAGTAAGCAAAACGACAGTTTTCCTATCGGAGGGAGGGCTGACTGCGCGTCCTTGAGATAATCACTGAGTACTTCATGCGCACGCGGCCCTGCCAAAAAAAGCGGAACCAGAAGTTGATCGGCATCTTCAAGCGAAACCGTCTCAGACGAAGCACCTTCCCGTTTCTTTTCGAATAGGTATTTCGCAATACATGATGAAAGAAGTCCGCCGTGATTTGATACATCAAGATAGAAATACTCATTGTCTCCGGAGCGAGCGACAAGGGCAACCGACACCACAGCACCGTCATCAGTAAAAACAGGCTGAAATGAAAGATCCCCTATGTCAAGAATGGGTCCTGCAAATATATCGGAAACAAGAGACGGAGCCAAGGATCCGCTGATAAGTTGATACGTATGACCCGATACGTCAAAAAGACAACACTCAGCCTCTGAGGTCTTATCGCCTTCCGCAGATGCAGGTGTGCCATACGAGATGGGAATCTCGTATCCCGTTTGTGGATTTATGTCAAAAACAGCTCCGAGAAGTTCATGTTCTGCGTGCAGGATTGTATGCTTGGCCATGTTATTCCACCGTAAAAAGATATGGCGCAACGGAGGCAATATCAAAGATGTTATACAAGGGAACCGTCTGCGGAATCGTACGCGCCTGATAGAAAACAGTTCCGGCATCTCTTTTGCCCTGCGACCAGGTAATGGTTCCAATCATTTGATTATTTGCTGCCGGCAAACCTGAACTCAGCGTGGTAATGGTGTAGCTCATGTCTCCTGCACCAGGCCAAGCAAGCACCGAGCGCGAAGCGTATGGCCGCACGACGGAGGTCATCATAAAGTTATCAATATAGGGTCTCGTTTCAACAATATTCGAGACATTACATGCGGGTATCCGAGTGAAGTGAGCGTATCCCCAGTCATACATAATCCTAGTATCCGCAAAACGTCCGGAGTCGGTGGCACATCCAAGAACGCAGCTATACAGCGTAACGCCATTACGCCGTGCCGCGCCCAAAAAGGCCGTTCCGCTGTCTTCGGATCCCGTCTTGAGGCCAAGCATACCCGGATAGGTGCTCAAGAGCTTATCGGTAGAAGGCCATGTAACTTCTTCTCCCTGTACCGTAGCGGTCACAGATGTCATGGAAACGGTACTTGCAAGAAACGGGTAGTGCTCACGCGCATAACGAGCCATAAGTGCCAAATCACGGGCGGTAGAGTAGTGATCATCCGCATCAAGACCATGAGGATTTGAGAAGTGTGTGTTGGTCATGCCAATTTCAGCGGCTTTTTTATTCATGAGGTCTGCAAATGCCTCCTGAGAGCCTGCGACATTGATGGCAATGTTATATGCCACGTCATTGGCTGAATGTACCAACAGCACCTGAAGGAGCTCTCTGAGCGTTGGGTGTTCGCTCGTTGAATAATTTGCGAGTACGGAACCTTCCTCCAGATCAACCGACACGATATTGCATGGCTTATCAAGATCTATCCCCGAATCCAGAGCAACCATGGCAGTCATAACTTTGGTAATGGAAGCCATGCCCATCTTGCGATCAGGATCTTTACTCCAAAGAACGTTTCCTTGATCGTCTTCGAGAATGGCGGATTGTGCCTCTGTAATCTCAGGTTCTGCGGCAGTATCGTCTGCTGCATAGGCATACTGTGAGATGCCAAGGGCGAGAGGAGCCAACGACATAACGGCGACAAGCAGAAACACCCAAACTACCCTTACAACCCACCTGCCGTGAAACTGGTACATACGTTTATCATACGGATGAGAAGTTCCTCTAAGCGTGCATTTGTGTGGGGCAGTCGCAAAATTTTGCACCGTAAACCTCATTCATCTTCCTCGGCTGCACGGATGATGCGGGCAGCCTGAACGGTATAAACAACGGCAGTTGCAGCGGAAAAAAGGATACCTACGTACACAAAGAGAATACCAAAACCACCCGGTTGGCTATTGAGAACCGGAAGCCATGAAACACGTACAAGACCCAAACCGTCCACCACGGGCATACCCAGCAGTAAAAATGAGAACCCCGTCATAAGACAGGCAGTTGCAATTTTTCCGATATAGACCACGTCGATCGGCCGGCGGCGAAAATGACGAGTAATCAATGCGCCACAGGTCAGATAGGCATCGCGTCCAATGACAAAAAGAGGAATCCAAAGCGGTAGTTCCCCTGTAACAAGGAGGCCAAGTACGCCCGTAAACAACAGGACTCGATCCATGATGGGATCCATAACTTTGCCCACCCAGCTGACGGTTTGGGTACGTCGCGCTACCTGTCCGTCAAGAAAATCCGTAACGGCAGCAACAACATAGCAGGTAAGTGCAACCCACCGATTTCCGTGGGTGCAAAAGATATAGAGAAAGACAAACGTAAGAATGAGGCGGCAAAATGTAATGACATTGGCCACGGTGAATACTTGGTTAGAAGGATTATCAGGTGTTCCAATGGGAGCGGTAACCGTACCGGCACCCTGAGCACGTGCAGCCGTTGCATCGGTGATGTCTTTTACCTGTGTGGTTGCTTTGCTCACCTGTGTAGTGACCTGTGACTTTATGCGATTCGTTCTATCTGACACGTTCTTTTACTCCCCGACTTCCATACTGGGACGTTTCGTTTGTATATATGCACCGTCTAGTGTATCGCTTGTATCGCTTTTTTGGCGAGAAGACCTATCCGGCCATACGTTTTATAAAATCGATAAGCACTCTGATTCCTTGCATGTATACACGCTTGGCAATGCGCTCATTAATGCCATGAACGCCAGTAGCCTCGTCTTCCGGGGTGGGGCGAAACGGGCTGATACGCAGAATGGAATCACATATGGATTCATAGCGGATGGAGTCGGTTCCCCCGCACACAAAGGATGGGACAAACTCCACCTTTGGATAATAATGCTCAAGCACTTCTTTCAGCTCTTGATACCCGGCTTTGTCCGTCTTGTCCATCCGTCCCGCCGGTGTCGTGTGCAAAGCCTCAACCTCAACGTCAAGTTCACCGAGAGCCTTATGAATATGGTCAAGTACATCATCTGCGGTTGTACCGGGAAGCATCCGGAAATTAATCGTAGCCTGCACGTCACCGGGCATGACATTTGCAGCGCTGCTCCCGCCTTCGAGCATGTTGACGGCCATGGTCGTATTCACAAACGGATACAGTTCACGAACGGTGCTTGCGGCCTCTGCGAGCTTCTCGCCTGAGGCAGGAAGATCTTTTACAAGAGTTGTAAACGGCTCTTCGGTGATATGAGGGGCAAGTGTCCGGAAAGTCTCGCACACAATGGCGTTGAGCTGCGGTGGAAACGGATGCTCGGCAAGGCGCGACAAGGCAGTGCACATATGCTCCAGTGAGGTGCCCCCGAAGGGGTTTGATGAATGACCTCCGCATCCGCGTACCGTTAAACGTACGTTTAAAAAGCCTTTTTGCGAGATGCAGATGTCTGAAAGAATGGTCCCCGGTGCCCCGTATGCAGAACCGTCAAAAAACGTGGTTGTACCTTCATCCAAGAGACATTCCGCACGAATCCCCCGCTTTTCCATACAGGCTGCTATCCGTGTTGCCCCACGCGAATCAACCTCTTCGTCTTCACCAAAGGCCAAATAAATGCTACGGCGTGGCGAGAAGCCCCTCGCAAGCAAAAACTCGACAGCCTCAAGCTCCCCCATCAGCATGTCTTTGATATCAAGTGCACCGCGACCCCAGATAAACTCATCGTCGACAACACCATCAAAGGCTCCGTGAATCCATCTGTCCTTTGTGCCTGCCACCACGGGTACGACATCTTGGTGCGCAATGAGCATCACACCGGAAAGGTTAGGCTCAGAGCCCGGGATGGTTATCAAAACCGAGTGTCCGATACGCTCAAGACCCTGTGAAGACGCCGCAAGAACATGGGGAAATTCGGTTTCCATCAATTTTTGCAGTCGATCAAACTGTGAAAAGTCGGTGTTCTTCTCGCCGGCATAGACCGTCTTACATCGGATGGCTTGTGCGAGACGATCCGCAATCTTTTCTGTGTCAAGCTGTGGATACTCGTCTTCATGGGCAAAGTGATCGTATATGTTTATGTGAGACGTCTGCTTTTGCAAAGCAGCAGTTGTTAATGTCATAAAACCTCCCTTGATGTATGTATGGTATCGGTTTTGTGAATCTTTATGCGCTACAATCACTCTTGTTATTGCAATTGAAACACCTGAGGGATTCTATGATTAAACTTGTGCTTTCCGATATGGATGAGACGCTCAAACGGGCAAATGAACCGCTGGTACCTAAGCGTACACTGAAAGCAATTACTGCTCTGAAAGAGGCTGGCATTGATTTTGGTCCGGCTACCGGACGCTCTGCCTATGACGCACTCCCCTTCTATGGTTTTGATGCACGCTATCTGCAAACGGCTATCTGTGGCTCGGGTAAAGTGGTTTACGGTAAGAGCACACTTGTTGCCAAGCGAGTGCTCCCCGCAAAGACACTTGAGCGAATTCTTCAGGTCATCGCAAAGCACAAGGACACCTACCTGGCATATTTTGATGAAGGACCAGCGGAGCCTCCACTTGATGTATCCATTAGGCCTGCATGGATGATTTTTGGAGTTACTCAGACGCAGGTTGATTATATCAACGCACACTACGATTCTTTTACGGCAGCTCAAGGCCCCAACACGGTACCTCACGACAAGGATTTTATTTCGGTCGGTATATTGGCGCCTCAGGATCGGTTGGCCCGTGAAGCCATGTTTGACGACGTATTAACACAAATTCCAGAGATTGATCTGGTGAGCCCTTATACCGGCTGGTATGACGTCAATCCTAAAGGTTTCAGCAAAGCGGACGGTTTTAAGATTCTTCTTGAATATCTGAATTTAGCCCCCGATGAAGTGGTATTTTGCGGCGATTCTGGCAACGATTTGACGCTTCTTAAACTTTCACCTCACTCGTTTTGTGTTGGCAACGGATCCGATGAGGCAAAGGCGGCGGCGACCTACACTTTGAATGGCACGGTTGACGAAGAAATTGTTGCACAGCTCATGGAAGCGCTTGTGGCCGACGGAGGAGACATCAGCGGCTCGCATGTACAGGCACTTATCGAGCGTTGATGTCTCCTCACCTTTAATTTGAGGGTTGTAACCTTGTTATGCTTTTTCGGAAGCCTTGGCAACGGCCGCCATGGCGGCAGATCCAATGTAGTTCACAGGGTTGGTAAAGTTTGGCTGGAACAAAAGGTCCACACCGGCAAGAGCGTCAATGGTCATGTGATTGGCAATGGCCACGGAAACTACATTTGCCGCCTGAGCCACGTCATCATGTGTCGAGAAGAACTGCGCGCCCTTAACTTCTCGCGTAGACGGTTCCCAAACCAGCGTCACCGTCACGGGTTCGCTGGTGAGCATAAACTCTGGACGGTAATTCTCGGTGATGGTAACAGAGTCATACTCATAGCCGCGTGCCTTGCCGCTTTCTACCGTGAGACCCGTGGCGGACATCGAATACTCATACAGCTGGACGGCATTTGTCGCCTGTGTACCGGCATAGGGCAAAGTTGGCTCAACCATGTTGGGACCCACGTGCAAACCCTGACGCACTGCGTTTGTTGCCAGCGGGATGTAGTCATCTTTGCCGGTAACGTTGAAAAGAATGGAAGCGGAATCTCCCGCGGCAAAGACGCCGGGAGCGGAAGTGCGCAGATACTCGTCAACCTTGATGGCGCCGTTTTGTGCCATGTCAAGCTGGCCGACAAAAAGATCGGTACGCGGCAGAAAACCAATACCCAAGATGGCATAGTCGGCGATATAGGATCCCTTATCGGTTATCACGCTCACCGCATCACCGGTATCTTTAAAGGAGATGACCTTCTCGCCAAGGGCGAGCGTGACGCCGTGTCTACGATAAGCGTTTTCAACTTGATCGGTAATTTCGGCGTCAAAATTCTTGGCCAACACACGCGGCATCATGTCGATAAGAGTTACCTGCTTGTTGCGCTCGGAAAGTTGCTCGGCAAGTTCTGCGCCGATGTAGCCCGCCCCAATGATAACTGCGGAAGCGGCGTTGCCTATAGCGTCATGAATACGCTTGCCGTCAGCCCAGTTCTTGCACTGAAGGACACGTGGACCGTCGATACCGGGCAGCGGTGGCACAATGGGCTTGGAGCCGGTAGTTACCACAAGGTAATCAAAGTCATCTTCATGCGACTCCCCCGTTGTGAGATCGGTCCATGCCACATGTTTTGTCCGTACGTCGGCAGACGTTACATCGGACGTCATGTGAACATGCGCGCCTGCCTGCTCAAGAGCCGCGGGCGAACTGTAGAACATCTTGTTGGGGTCACTGACGTGATCTCCTACCCACAACGCAATGCCACATGACAGAAACGACACGGTGTCGTTGCGCTCAAAAACGTGGACTTCCCAATCAGGATGCGCAGCCAAGATTGATGTGGTGGCAAAAACGCCCGCATGCGTGCATCCGATTACTGCAACTTTAGCCATAACCTCTCCTCTTTAATTGGTTCCGTAAATGCTACTAAGTTAGTAGCTATTTTGCCACAAGTGCAGAGAATTGAGGACGAGAAGACTGCAAAGAAAATCGATTTTATTTTTTAAGTTGTATCACATAGTCACGACGATCATAAATCTGTGCAATTATGCAATAAGCTTCCGTAAATGAAAGAAATCCTCTATGTAATCATCAATTACATAGAGGATTTTAAGCAAAACATAAAAATTACTTATGCCAGCATCTTCGCAAGATCCTCAGACACTTCACCAATTGGAGCAATACCATAGTTCTCAACGAGGATATTGAGGACGTCAGGACTAATGAAAGCAGGAAGCGTTGGCCCAAGCTTGATGTTCTTGATACCGAGGTGTAAAAGGGTTAAAAGCACACAAACAGCCTTCTGTTCGTACCAAGAAAGTACAAAGCTCAAAGGTAGATCGTTAACGTTACAGTCAAACGCTTTTGCAAGTGCAAGAGCAATCTGTACTGCGCCATATGCATCGTTGCACTGACCAACATCCAAAATACGTGGAATACCACCAATAGTTCCCAGGTCAAGATCATTAAAGCGGAACTTACCGCAAGCAACAGTAAGAATCACAGAGTCTGTTGGAGTCTGCTCAACAAGCTCAGTGTAGTAGTTGCGGCCTGGTCGTGCGCCATCGCAACCGCCAACTACAAAGAAGTGCTTGATAGCGCCTGACTTAACAGCATCAATAATCTTATCTGCAATACTTAAAACGGCACCGTGGGAGAAGCCTGTCATGACTTTATGTCCACCATTGATGCCGGTAAACTCTTGGGCGGTTTCATATCCTCCCAGCTCGAGCGCTTTATTAATAACAGGAGTGAAGTCCTTCTCGCCATTAACCTCATCAATATGAACAAGCTCAGGGAAGGCAACAAGCTCTGTTGTAAAAATGCGATCTTTATAGCTGGGGCGTGGTGGCATTAGGCAGTTAGTGGTAAAAACAACGGGAGCCGGAATATTTTTAAATTCCTTCTGTTGATTTTGCCATGCAGTACCAAAATTTCCCTTGAGGTGCGGATATTTACGAAGCTCGGGATATCCATGAGCAGGAAGCATCTCGCCGTGAGTATAGACGTTAATGCCTTTGCTTTCAGTCTGCTTGAGAATTGTCTCCAAATCACGCAAATCATGTCCTGAAACCACAATAAAAGGTCCTGGTTCAACAGTGAGAGTGACTTCGGTTGGTGTCGGAGTACCATAAGCACCGGTATTTGCGTCGTCCAAAAGACCCATGCAAATGAGATTGACCTCTCCTACTTCAAGCGTCAGAGACAAAAGTGTGTCAACAGAGGACTCGGTAGCCAAAGCAGCCAGCGCCTTAACAAAGAATGCATCAATACGCTCGTCTGTTTTACCGAGCACGCGGGCATGATAGGCATACGCCGCCATGCCGCGCAGGCCAAAGAGAATGAGTGATTTCAGAGAACGAATATCCTCATTGTCAGTCCAAACGCCACCTAGTGGCAAATCAGCTGCAGCGCTTATACCGGCTTCTGCGGCAAGACGGTTCTTTTCGCTTTGAACCTGCGTTGTAATTGCATCAACAGCCTTTTTGTCAAAGTTAACATTAGTGACACAGGTAAAGAGTCCATTAACGATAAGTTCGTCAGCGCGACGAGTGCGCTTGTGAGCCACCAGTTCTGTCTGAGCCAATCCTACAAGCGCTCCGGTAAGTTCATCTTGAGCAAAAGCAACATCAAAGGGCTTGCCACAAACGCCAGCTTTACCGGTACATGCTGTACACGCTGCGGTTTGTTCACATTGAAAACAAAACATCTTGTCTTCCATAACATCCTCTCCAAATTCCGATTCGTTTTCGGCTTTTCTATAGTGCTCCCACTATGTAATGATGTATGTTGTAGTTACAACATTTGATGATTTTTAGCGATAAGGACGTGCTGTGGCTGGTTTTAGCATTGATTACAACCTGCTTTCAAAGACGAAAGCATTTGCAGGAGTAAGCGAAAACGATTTTGAAGCGCTTCTCGCTCACCTCAAGGCAAAGGTACGGAGCTATCAACGTGAAGAGACAATCTTTTGTGCAGGTCAGAAGTCGCACCAGTTTGGAATTGTGCTTCAAGGTTCCGTTCACGTTGAGGGATCCGACGCGCAGGGAAACATTTCTGTCATGGGTGCATTTCATGCAGGCGAGATGTTCGGCGAAGCGTATGCGGTACTGGGCAACGTGCCTCTGCTGACGAGCGTCGTGGCATCGGAAACATCCGAGGTGCTCCTTTTAGACGTGCGACAGCTTACGACACACGTATGCGCGGTGTGTGCAGGACTTGATCGCCTGACTACCAATCTTTTGCAATCGGTTGCCGAAAAGAACGTCATGCTGTCACGACGTATTCAAGATGCTGCCCCTAAAAGCATTCGTGGTAAATTACTTGCATACCTAAACACGCGAGCCCAGATGGAAGGCTCGCGTGAGTTTGACATTCCGTTCAATCGGCAGCAACTTGCCGACTACCTTGGAGTTGATCGAAGCGCCTTAAGCGCCGTTATCTCTTCTTTGGCTCGTCAAGGCGTCATTAAGGTACACCGAAGTCATTTTGAGATGCTGTAGTACTTACTATTAAATATCTTCGTTTAACTGACCTTTTTGTTCAATTACTGCATCTGGTTCTTTATCATCAACGTCAATGAACTCAGGATCAATCTCAATAGATGAAGATGAGTAAATAGTACTATCTGCAAGGGGTGTTGTTTGGAGATATTTTTCCAGTTTCTTTGCCATGGGATAATAAGTACCCAGTGTAATTCCTCCTGAAACTGCAGCGCCAATAAGTGGAACGATTTTTGATACACCTTTTGCAAAGACGTCCTTTGTCATCTTTACACCAATAAACGCCGCCACTTTCTTTACCACGGGATACACAACACCTTTAGTAAGAGCCTTTTGTGGTAACTTTTTCGCTACTTGTTTTGCCATTTGCTCGGCAATTTTTCCAATAGCTTCGTTTGCTACACCGGCGCCAAACATAACGCCCATAAAGAGTATGAGCATATTCTTTGTTGCTTCATCAATTTCACTAGTATTTTCATCAAAGAAATCTGGCCATCCATAGAGATATGCAAGCTTTTGTGAAATTCTCATAGCATGAACGACATACTGTGCCAAGTCAGCAGGAATTGTTGCGGCCACCGCAAGACCTCCGGGAGCACCGGCCGCCGCTGAAAGTGCGGTAACTTTTGCTGTCTCAAACTTAATCGAACCTTCTGAAGCTTCATCTATTACTCGTATGCTTACACCGGCCTTCTCTGGAGATGTATCTATAATTTTCTGTAATGTTTTTTCATCAACTTTAGTCTTAAATGATGCCCTAAGAAACTCCTCACGATTTATTCGGGCTCCCGGTAGCTTTACTGCTGTTATGACTGCATTATTAAAAACTTCTTCCGGGTTTAAATCTTCGAGTTCTGCAAGAGGATTATTCATTAGTATTCCTTTCGAAATATTTCTCAGATAAAAGTAACTGACAGTCAGAGATTACCCCCCCCCGCTTTTTTAGCAAGCAACAGGGAAAAGGTTTTCGTAAACGGTATATTCGGAAAATAGAAATGGCGGTATATCCGAAATGACCTATCAGACCTCAGACGGTATCTATGTCGTTCCGATTACGGACTTAACAGCCTAAGGTAGACTTACGCTATTGAGATACGGTAACGATATAGTCATGGTGGTTTCGAGCGATGGGAGTGTGAGTATGGATAAGCAAATCTTTGCTGATGCAGTCCGAGGCTGCCTTGTGGGAGGAGCCGTTGGAGACGCGCTTGGCGTGCCCGTGGAGTTTCTCGCCACAGAAGAAATATTCAAGCACTATGGTGCCGCGGGTATCCAAGAATTTGACCTTGATGCCGCAACAGGCAAGGCCCTCATCAGCGACGATACGCAGATGACGCTCTTCACGGCTAACGGCCTGCTCTTTGGCTATACCAGAGCACTCTATCGTGGGATTTCCGCCGCTCCCAGCGTGTATATCAGAGATGCTTACCTGGACTGGCTCCATACGCAGGTACCTGATTTTACCAACACCCCTCTTCCCTCTTGGCTGCTTGAAGTTCCTGAACTCCATGCGTGGCGAGCTCCCGGTCGCACCTGTCTGACCGCTCTTGCCAATGGAGCGCACGGAAGTCTTGATAACGTCATTAACAACAGCAAGGGCTGCGGCGGAGTCATGCGTGTAGCTCCTTTAGGAATTTTTAATGAAAATCCGGTCCAGGCCGCTCAAAACGCCGCCGAAGCGGCCGCCATTACCCATACGCATCCGCTTGGTTTTATCTCTGCCGCAGTACTTGCTTTTCTTGTTTCGACGTTTACCCATCGAGACAACCCGCAGGTCACAAAAGATGACTTCAAAGAAGCACTTCTCGCGTGCTACACAATGCTTAAAGAAAAATTTTCCGAGTTCAAAGAGGATGTCGAAGCGCAGATAGCCTTACTAAAACAAGCCATTGACCTTGCCGAATCTGGCGAGAAGGACTTGGATGCAGTACTCTCGCTCGGAGAAGGCTGGGTAGGTGAAGAGACCATTGCGATTGCCGTGTACTGCGCATGCAAACACCTCGACGACTTTGATGCGGCGGTGCGCGCAGCAGTCAATCATGGCGGCGACAGCGATTCCACCGGAGCGGTCACGGGCAATCTTATAGGCTCAATCGTCGGCTTCAATCGCATTGACACACGCTGGATTAAAAACCTTGAACTTGCGGATGTTATCCTTGAGATGGCAGATGATCTTGTAACTTCGCGTTACAATGGTTTTTCGGAATGGAATGTCAAACCCAGTGAGGCTGAACTTCGCTGGCAAAACAAGTACATCGAGGGGAAACGTCTCTGATAAGTTCTGCAAAAAATGCTCCAGCTCAGTTCTTTTGAACGCACCGTTGAAGCAAAGGATGGTACCTATGAACAAAAATGCTTTTATCTTTGATATGGACGGCCTGCTTACCGACAGTGAGATCGTCTCGTATGCCATCTTTCGTGACGTACTTGCCGAAGCTGGTGTCAAACTTACAAAGCAGGAATACGCAACGCATTGTTGCGGACAGCCGGCTGAGCCCAGCATTCATTATCTGAAAGAGCGCTATGGGCTGCCTTGGACCGAGCAAGAGCTGGCCGATAAGCTTCACCGGTTGGAGTTTGAACGAGCAGGAGAGATTGTTGCAAAACCCGGAGCTCAAGAAATCCTTTCCTACCTTAAAGACCAGGGATCAAAACTCGCCCTTGCCACTTCAAGCAAAGTTCCTCGTGCGGAGATCATCCTGACAAACAATCGTCTGCGTGATTTTTTTAATGAACTCACGTTCAGCCATGAGGTCAAATATGGCAAACCCGCTCCCGATATCTTTTTGAAAGCTGCATCAAAGCTTGGCGAGAAGCCCGGTGAATGCGTCGTGTTTGAAGACTCCGAAGCTGGCGTTCGCGCTGCTCATGCAGCGGGCATCCCTGTTATCTGCATTCCGGACTTAAAGCAGCCAAGCGACGAGGTGCGTGCACTTGCCTGGCGCATTGAGCCATCGCTTCTCAGTGCGTTGGAGTTTCTGCGTCAAAGCTAGCCTCTAAAGACTCTTCATTCGGCAGTGGAGTGGTAACATCCAGCGGAATTCCAAGCTTCCAGTACGAAAGGCTAAATGCCGGCAACTTCACAGTACCTGACAGGTCAGCAGACTCTCCCGTAAGTAACTCTTGCGCCGCTCCCCCATTAAGCGGTACGTCAAAGTCGCATTCGTCAGCGTTGACGGCAACCCAGATTTTCTCGCCATCACACGCGCGCTCAAAAACCAACTGTCGGTTGGTAAGAAAGACCTGTCGATAACCACCATATTGAAGCGCTTTTTGTTTGCGATGAAGCTTTGCGAGCCGCGAAATCAACGCGGTAAGCTCATTCCATTCAGGCGTGGGATAGCTCATACGCAGCGCGTCGTCTCCGTCGTGCTTATCGCCTACAGCACCCCACTCGCTGCCATAATACACACAGGGAATGCCAGGCATGCCAAAGAGAATTCCATAGAGTGCCGGCAGGTGACGTTTATCTTTGAGTATTGTTGCGACGCGCGTAACGTCGTGATTGTCAGCAAACGACAAAAGATGTGTGTTTTGGTATATACCGCCCTCACCAAACTGCCGGTTGAGGGAGTAGTTAATTTCAAACAGGTTAAGGTCGTTAAAGCTGGAATACAGCCCCTTTTGACATTCGTAGTTTGTGCAGCTCTCAAGCATGTCGGGATTGACGATGCGCTTGTAGTCTCCACCGAGGATCTCTCCAAGCAGCAAGAAATCAGGTTTCAGGCTGTCACAAAACGAACGCAGCTGTCGCAAAAAGCCCTCATCAAGCAGATATGCCACATCAAGACGGATCCCATCGATGTCAAATTGCTCAGTCCATAGCCTGATGGACTCAAAGAGATGCTGTACTACCTCAGGATTGTGCAGGTTCAGTTTTACCAGGTCATAGTGGCCTTCCCAACCCTCATACCACAGGTTGTCCCCATAGGCATCGTTGCCGCCAAAGTTTATAAAAAACCAATCTTTGTAACGGGATTGCTCTCGCTTTTCCAGCACGTCCTGAAATGTCCAAAAGCCGCGGCCGACGTGATTAAACACACCGTCAAGCACCACACGAATACCTGCTTCGTGAAGTGCTGCGCACACGTTGGCAAAGTCCTCATTCGTTCCCAAGCGCACATCGATTTTTTGATAATCACGCGTATCGTAACCATGCCTATCCGATTCAAATACGGGCGAGAAGTACACGGCATTGCAGCCAAGCCTCGTCAGATGAGGTATCCAGTCAACGACCTTGAGAATTCTATGTTCAAGTACACCGTCGTTCTCGCGTGGTGCACCGCAAAACCCAATGGGATAAATTTGGTAGAAAACGCTCTCGTTTGCCCAATTGATTGAATTGTTGTCAGCCATAACCCGCTCTCTTCTGATTGCTTTGTACTCACCATAGATATGGTACATATTCAGTTTAGCTTTAGGGTCTTACTTTTGAGGTTTATGAAACCAAGTATTCTTGATTTGCCACGTCTTGTGCTTTTATGCCAAAGGTTAAGAGCGTAAAATACTAGAGGCAGCTTTAACTCAGTCTTTTGAACATCAAAACATTTCAACAAAATGTGAGGTGCGTATGAGGGTACAACGGCTTATCAAAGAAACCTGCAAAATCGTCTCCGAAGATGTGGGTGAAGTCAAAGCAGCCCAAATCGCACGGTCAGCGCAAAACCGATATGAAGCTCTACGTGCAGAAAACTCGTCGGATTCCAAAGAGCTCCGATCTCATTCATATAAGCGCATTTATCCTGGAATTGCAGTATATGAAGCCATGAGGTCAGAGGGTATTTCTCAAGAAAAGGCCGTCTGGTATATCCGCGAGTATTTCCAACGACTTGCTGCTAAAAGAGTGCCTTTTTTCCAGAGAACCATTAAAACGTTTGGCCTTGCTCGGAAATTCCCTCACCTTTTTGTGGCAGGCGTTAAGAAAAGCTGTCAACCAAACGCAGGATTTGTCTATGAGCTTCCAGAAAGCCATGACAATGAAGCTCGAATCAATATTGTCAGATGTCCATATTTCGAGATATGTAAACGGTATGGCTGTCCAGAAATAACTTCTGCATACTGCGATAGTGATGACGCAGGATATGGCAACCTGCACCCAAATCTCATCTGGGGTCGTACAAAAACCATAGGACACGGTGGTGATTGTTGTGATTTTCTTTTGGAATATAAGGAAGAATAAATTGTATGTAAAACGTCATTTATTCTTTTCTCAATTTTTAAACCATGAAATATTACGTTGTACTATATAGATTGTAAGGAGACGAGAAACCCTATGTGCTTGATTTGCGACCGAATCCAAATGATCAAAGCAGGCAACAATCCTTATTTTGTTAAAGAATTAGAAACAGGCTATGTCGTCCTGGGAGATAATCAACATTTCAAGGGTTATACAATCTTCCTCTGCAAACAACATGCTACAGAACTACATGAGTTAGACGCTGACTTCAAGCTTAACTTTCTCAAAGAGATGTCGCTTGTTGGAGAAGCTGTATCGCGTGCGTTCCCATGCGAAAAAATGAACTACGAGCTCCTTGGCAACGGCAACTCTCATCTTCACTGGCATCTCTTCCCCAGAGTAGCCGGCGACCTTGGAAAATATGGACATAACGGCAAAGGTCCCGTCTGGTGGTATCCCATGGAGAAGATGTATGACGACTCCACTCGTCCTTCTCCAGTAGAACTAGATGAGCTGAAGTCAAAACTTTCACGTGAGCTTACTAAGGCGGTTTCTTTATAAAAAACATAGTTTGTTACGATAGGACTGCTTTCGCTAACCTTTCGTAAAGGAGATGAAGAATGGCTTTTGACTTCAAAAAGGAATTTAAAGAGCTATATGCACCAAAAAATAAGCCCAGCTTAATAACTATTCCGCCTATTAATTATCTTGCGGTAAGAGGATCTGGAGATCCCAACGTAGAAGATGGTGAATACAAGCAGTCAATAGGTCTGCTTTACGGCGTTGCTTATGCCATCAAAATGAGCAAAAAGAGTACACATCATATTGAAGGATACTTTGATTTTGTTGTTCCTCCATTAGAGGGCTTCTGGTGGCAAGAGGATACTCAGGGCGTTGATTACGCACATAAAGAAAACTTCAAGTGGATTTCAGTTATTCGCCTGCCTGACTTTGTTACCAAAGAAGATTTTGATTGGGCTGTTGCTGAAGCAACTAAGAAAAAGAAGTTAGATTTTTCTAAGGTAGAATTCTTTACCTATGATGAAGGCCTCTGTGTACAATGCATGCATATTGGACCTTACAATAACGAGCCTGAAACTGTTTCACTCATGCATGAATACATGGAGAACCAGGGATACGTTTTAGACATCAACGATGAGCGCATGCATCATGAAGTTTACCTAAGTGATGTGCGTAAGGTAGCTCCTGAAAAACTAAAAACCGTGATCAGACATCCAATCAGAAAAGCCTAATGAACTTCATTGCTTTGGGTATAAATCTGTAAACCAATCTTCTAACTAAAGCAATAACATTAAATTCTAATTTCACGAGTAGTAAAATAACGAAGGAGGAGGTGTTTATGTCAAAGAAACAGATTAATCTATTTGTAGGCTCTATCGGAGCTTTTATCGGAGTATTTGTTTTTATCGCTTATATTCCACAAATTATTGCAAACCTACAGGGAGTAAAGGCTCAACCTTTTCAACCACTATTTGCAGCAGTTTCTTGTCTAATTTGGGTCATCTATGGTTGGACTAAAGAGCCCAAAAAGGACTGGATTCTTATTATTCCAAATACTGCTGGTGTAATTTTGGGCGGTTTAACGTTCCTCACTGCTTTATAGTAATTAAACAACAGCTTTAATTTAATAATCCAGCAGCATCTAGTGGTGCTGTCGGATTTTAATTAACACACATCTTGCCTCTGTAGTTTTTCTTGGTGCTTTTTTCGTTCTGTATCATAAACAAACTCAATAGGCTAGTTTTTAGACATCCATTCTTGGAAAACCAATCTGCCTCAGCGCCTCATACAGCACAATGGCAGCCGCATTTGAGACATTGAGTGCGCTGACCGAAAACTCGTTAGGGTCAATAAAGTTCCCACAGATATCCTGCTGTAAAAGCACAGGATGAGAGTACTGATCCTCACCGTCAAGTGCGTCGTGCTTCTGGCTCCAGTCTTCACGGTTAACTAGACTGACAGAGTCTTGCAACATCGGAATTCTCTCGCACTCGTCTGCGTACTTAGCAAGAAGTTCCTCGGATAGTCCTAGGCTTTCTTTGCCAAAAATGAGATAATCACCATCACGATACGTTGCCTGCGTATACGTCTTCTTGGCTTTTTTAGTAAGAAAATGCAGGCGAGGTTTATCTACAGCACCATCGTTAACATCGTGTGTAAAATCGTCTGCTGATACGTTAGGCATATCGGCTAAACCGTTCTTCTCTACAAATTGATTCCAATTGTCATAGACAGAAACGTTTAGACTTTTCCAATATGCCATACCTGCACGTTTGAGGCTTTTATCATCAAGTGAGAAACCCAAGGGGCCAACTAGGTGCAGATGCGTACCACTTACAACACAGGTGCGACCAATATTGCCAGTATTGGCAGGAATCTCTGGTTCTACTAATACAAGATTAAACATTACTGACCTTGCCGTTATGCCAAAACAAAGCTGATCAAGAAAGCAATCAAGCCGCCAAGCGCCATGGTTGCCGGCAACGTAACAAACCAAGCGGCAATAATTTTACGAGCCACACCCCAACGAACAGAGCTACGACGCCGAGCAGATCCGGCGCCCATGATGGAAGTGGTAATGACCTGCGTGGTGGAAACGGGTGCGCCTATGGCTGTCATGAGTTCGATAGCAACCGTGGAGCTTGCTTCTGCAACAAAGCCAATAACCGGAGTAAGCTTGGTTACACCGTCGCCAACGGTGCGCATGATGCGGCTACCTCCAATAGAGGTACCGAGCGCCATGGTGGTTGCACAGAGTAGCTTGACCCATAGAGGAATTCCCATTGAAGGGTCATGAAGGCCGGCTGTCACCAGTGCAAGTGTGATGATACCCATGGTTTTTTGAGCATCGTTGTTACCATGACTGTAAGCCATAAATGCAGCCGAAAGAACCTGAAGACGGTGAAACAGACCGTGCGCTTTTTTAGGTGGCCAGTTTGCAAAGAGCTCAAAGACCAGCTTCATGATGAAATAACCCAAAGCCATGCCAATAAGCGGAGAAGTAAACAGTGGGATAACGACCTTCTTCAGAACACCTTCCCACATAATGTGATTGGTAGTTCCGGTAAATACGATGGTTGCACCAATAAGGCTCCCAATCAAAGCATGCGAAGACGAACTTGGAATTGAAGCCCACCAGGTAAATAAATCCCAAATAATGGCTCCGGCCAATGCAGCAAAGACCACATAAAGCTGCAGCTGAATATCGACAAGACCGGACGCAATGGTCATGGCAACTTTTTCACTCATTAAAGCGCCAATGAAGTTCATGGTTGCCGACATCAGAATGGCAACACGTAAAGGCAGTGCCTTGGTATACACCGTAGTGGCAATGGCATTTGCAGTATCGTGAAAGCCGTTAATAAATTCAAAAATGACTGCGGCGGCAAGAACCGCAACAAGCAGAATACTACCCATTTTTCACAATGACATTCTGTAGGGCATTTGCGACGTGTTTGGTGGCATCAAGCGTAGACTCAAGTCTGTCCATCAGGCTCTTCCACTTAATGACCTCAATAGGATCGGTGACGTTTCTAAAGATTGAACTCAGGGCATTGCGGTAGACAACATCACCTTGATCCTCGTATTCGTTGGTTGCCCGCGTATGATCAATAACAGAATCATCCTTATGATAATCAGGGAGATGTTCAAATGCTTTCTGAAGTTCTTCGGAAGCAAACAGGATAAGATGTGCCATCTGACCTGCTTCTGGACGTATCTCGTCAATATCGTACATATCAATATGAGCTGTAACGCTTTCTATACCATCCACAATCTCGTCCATAAGAAGAGCCAGCTCAGAGATATCTTCACGATCAAAAGGTGTGATAAAAGAGGTGTTAAGAGTAGAAATAATCTTTCCTACCTGATCGTCACAGAGCGACTCGTAATTTGTAATTTGAGCGGTAAGATCTTCATGATCAGGGTAATTTTCAATAAACGTGACAAACAGTTTTGCAGCTGAAACGGTCAAAACACTAAACTCAGAAAACATACTGTAAAAAGCATCTTCTCTACGAGAAACACGGCTCATATATTGCCTTTCGATCAAGCTATTTTGCCAAAACCACAAATACATTATGAGTATACAGCAGCGTAGGAAAACTATTAAGCACGTTGTAGAGGCTGAAAGTGCTTTATTTATAGTTGCTTTATGTCTTGAATTTCACAACTCGTTTTCTTGTCAGACTTCCCAACTGCATACCTTCATATCAACGCGACCATCAGGCAGAAACGTAATACCTTCTTTCTCGAGAAGTACTCTTTGTGCGTCAGGTCCACCGAAGGCAAAGCCGGGAGCAAGGGAACCATCTTTGAATACCACACGGTGGCAAGGAACTCCTCCGGCTACACCGGGACTTTGGTGCATGGCAAAGCCCACATAACGAGCCTTGCGAGGCTCACCGATCATACGGGCAATCTGCCCGTATGTGGTAACTCTGCCTTCAGGAATCTGTTTGACAATATCAAAAACGCGCTGAAAGAAGTTGTCCATGGCACCCGCTTCATTTGTTTGCTTTAGAAAAGAAATGTTGATTCTTACTTGCTCATTTTATGCCCAGATGATAAGGTACTAAATCGTGCAATGAAGACGCACATCGGGTGGTGGCGCAGTTTGGTAGCGCACTTGACTGGGGGTCAAGGGGTCGCTGGTTCAAATCCAGTCCACCCGACCATTAAAACACAAGGTCAGAGGGTATATTTGCTCTCTGACCTTTTTCATTATGCCCCAACTGTACCCCGCACTGATTTTGTAGTAATGATATCCGCATCAGTTCCGGCCACCCGGGCGAGAAGCACGGCGCCAAGAGCAACGGGAGCCTGAACCCTCAGACCGGAAATCTCCTTGACAACGTCAACTACTTTATCCTTTGGCACCTCTACCGACGTCTTCACCGAAACCATGTCAATAACACCATTGTCTACGGGAACCGTAGTGGTAACCGTACGCACGGGATGCGTCACCTCAGCGCGGGCATAGGAATTCCCTCGAGGACAAGCGTTGCCTGAAACTTCAACGATCTTCTCGTCATCAAAATGAACGGTTACCGAGCAGCCCCTCGGACACCGGATACAGGTAACGGTCTGTATGTTAGGCATGGGCAACCTCCTCAAGGCAAACGGTGATGGAATCAAGCGCGCCGTGGTCATGTGTGTAAGAAAGAATCGCTTCTTTTTTGAGAACTACCTGCTCCATCTCACCCGGCACCATAATGGGTTTACGCTTCTTTAGTACTTGCGTGTCATCAAAATAGACTGCGATCGCTCTGTCTTTATATACGTTGTCCACGCGAAAACGCACACACAGGCGCTCTCCCATAGCCTCGGGGTCAATGTGCTGCGGAACGGTGTACCGGATGCCGTCTTTAGCGAGAAGCTCAATATGAGAGGAGTTCTCTTGAGACAGCGCCTGCCCACGCTCCACAAAAGCAGCGGCACTCTGACCTGCAAAGCAGGCTTCTTCGGAGACATAATCGACAAGGTCATGCACGTGAAGAACGTTTCCGCAGGCAAAAATTCCGGGTATGGATGTCTCAAGGTGCTCAGAGACTACGGGTCCGCGAGTTATACGAGAAAGCTCTACTCCGGTCTCACGTGAGAGATCGTTTTCGGGAAGCAGACCCACGGAAAGCAGCAAGGTATCGCAAGGATAGAGTTTTTGCGTACCGGGGATGGGAGTGCCGTGAGCATCAACCTCGGAGATCTCCACCGCCTCCACGCGCTTCTCGCCATCAATCCTGGTGACGGTATGTGAAAGCAGCAGTGGAATGCCAAAGTCATCAAGACACTGCACGATATTGCGCTTGAGGCCGCCTGAATACGGCATAAGCTCGGCCACACAGGCAACATGAGCTCCCTCAAGCGTCATACGGCGAGCCATGATAAGGCCAATGTCACCGGAACCAAGGATGACAACTTCTTTGCCCGGCATACGTCCTTCGATGTTCACCAGACGCTGCGCCGTACCGGCGGTAAAAACTCCGGCAGGGCGAAAACCGGGAATGGCAAGTGCACCACGTGGGCGCTCACGACAACCCATGGCTAAAATAACGGCTCCCGCATGAATGTGCATGAGACCGTTCCGTGAATTTACACACGTAACGGTTCGGTCACTCGCAACGTCAATGACCATGGTGTTTAAAAGCACCTCAACGTTTGGATCGTTTGCAACTTTCTCCACGTATCGTGCGGCGTATTCAGGTCCGGTAAGCTCCTCTTTGAATGTGATAAGCCCGAAACCGTTATGAATGCACTGGTTAAGAATGCCGCCAAGCTCGCGGTCGCGCTCTACAATGAGAACGGAATGCGCACGCGTCGCACCGACGTTTACCGCCAAGGCTGCCGCCAGTCCGGCTGGTCCCCCACCGATAACAACCACGTCATATGAGGCGGACACCAAGAACTCACTATTCACACTTCTCACCTGCCTCAAATGGGGCAACAAGCTGCCCTTTATTCAATCCATAAAATATTTCTGAACCAGTCCCTGCTTTCGAGGTTTTCTCGATCGTAAGTCCCGGTACCCATTGAGCGAGAAGATCAAGAATCTTCGGCGTACAAAATCCCGCCTGGCAACGACCCATACAAGCTTCCGTGCGGCGTTTAACACCGTCTAAGGAGCGCGCACCCACAGGAGAGGTGATGGCAGCGATAATCTGCGCCTCCGACACGCGATTACAACGGCATACGATTTGTCCGTACGCGGGATTTTCATCTATCAGCGCTTGCCAATCGTCTTCCGATATTTTCAAGAGATCCGGCATTTTAGGACGATATGGATTAAACGAAGGATTTTGCGGAAGGCCAAGCATCTCTTGAACCATCTGCGCCACAAGGTGCCCAATGGCAGGCGCTGAACTGAGACCCGGAGACTCGATTGCGGCACAGTCGATAAAACCGGGAGCTTCAGGAACCTCGCCGATAACAAAGTCATGATCTGGCTGATGTGCGCGAAGTCCGGAAAATGTGGCAATAATATCCCAAAATGGAATATCTTTTACCGTCATTGCAGATTTGGCCTTCACCTCAAACAATCCCTCTGCGGTAGTGTCAGTCCCCTCTTTTTCCGTAATGTCTTCCGCATTGGGTCCTACAAGAAGATTTCCACCTGTCGTTGGAGTAACTAACACACCCTTTCCCAACTTTGTAGGAAGCGAGAATATCGTGTGGTTGACATGGGCTCCCGCCGATTTATCAAGCACATAATACTGGCCTCGTCGTGGAGTTATGGTGAGCTTCTTTGTGGAAACCCAGTTATGAATTACGTCTGCATAAACCCCAGCGGCATTAACAACCGCACGAGTCTGGTATTCACACTTACTTGTACGAACACACCAAAGAACCTTGCCGTCATCTGTTATGAGTTTTTCCACGCTTTTTACGGGGCTGTCAAAGAAAAACTCAACGCCGTTTTGCGCGGCACAATCTGCAAGGTGATGACAGAGCTGGAAGGGATTAACGATGGCGCTTGTTGGAGCAAAGAGAGCCCCTACGGCTTCCTCGGATATGTGAGGCTCAAGCTCAACTAAACGTTTACGATCTATAACCTCAAGCTCATCTACACCGTTATCTTTGCCACGTTGCTGCAGATCATACAGACCTTTGAGCATCTCTTCTGCAGTGCAGACCACAAGCGCGCCAATTGGGTCATAATCCACGCCCAACTCTTTGCAAAGCCGTGGCATACGACGTGATCCCTCAACGTTGAGTTGAGCCATAAGACTGCCTGGTTGTGCATCAAAGCCGGCATGTACGATGGCAGAATTTGCCTTTGTCGTTCCGGCACAAACATCTTCTTCACGTTCAATGACTGCAAAGCGTCCGCCGTACATGGAAAGCTCTCGCGCAATGGCGCAGCCAGAAACTCCTGCTCCGATGACAATCGCATCGTAAACCTGCATTACCTTTCACCTCTCCTACCGTGCAATGGGCTTCTCGCTACGCCCCGATGTTGAACCGATCTTTAGTTTTGAGTTTCTTCAAACTGGCTCTCGTAGAGCTTTGCATAAAAACCACCATGCGCAATAAGCTCATCGTGAGAACCACGTTCAATTATGCCCCCATCCTTAAGCACAAGGATACTGTCAGCCGTGCGAACGGTAGAAAGTCGGTGGGCAACGACAAGAGAGGTGCGTCCTTCCATCATGGTATCAAAGGCCGTCTGTACCAATTTTTCGGTTCGTGTATCAATACTTGAAGTAGCTTCATCCAAAAGGAGAATGGGAGGATCGGCGAGCATGACGCGAGCAATACACAGAAGCTGCTGCTGACCCTGGGAAAGCGACCCTCCGCCTTCCCCGATCTTAGTGTCATATCCTTGAGGCAACTGAACGATAAACTCATGCGCCTGTGCCTGCCTGCACGCATCTTCAACCTCTTTATCCGTGGCGTGAGGCTTGCCATATCGAATATTCTCCCGTATGGTTCCCTCAAAGAGCCACGTATCCTGCAGCACCATACCAAACTGTGCTCGAAGTTCAGAGCGCATAAGGTTTTTCGTATTGTGCCCATCAACGAGAATGGCTCCGGAATCAATGTCGTAGAAACGAAGCAACAAATTGATAAGGGTTGTTTTTCCGCAACCGGTAGGTCCGACAAGTGCGATTTGTTTACCCGGAGCTGCATGAAAACTAATGTGTTGCAGCAAAGGATGCTCTTTATCATACGAAAATGACACGTCATCAAAAACGATATCGCCCAAAGGATTCTCGATATGTTCAGGACAGGCGGGATCGGCGGTATCCTCTTTGGCGTCAAGCAAAGAAAAAACCCTGCGAGCACTTGCATAGGCAGTCTGCACTTGTGTGACAACGGCTGAAATTGCGTTAAACGGGCGCATGTATTGGTTGGCGTATGCCAAAAAGCTCTGAACTTGGCCGATACTCAGCACCGAAGGGATACCGGTAATGACACAAATACAACCCAATGCAGCCACAAGAGCATAAATAAGATTGTTGACCAAACGGGTCGATGGATTTGAAAGAGAACTTGCAAATTGTGCACGCTGACCTACCGTATAAAGCCGTTCGTTGATGTCTTGAAAGTCCTTCTCGACAGCGCTTTTATGGGCAAAAGCAGCGATAAGTTCTTGGTTTGTAACCATTTCCTCGGCATAGGCGCTCAACTCTCCCTGAAATGCCTGCTGGCGTGCAAAAGACTGGGTGGCAAAACGGGCCACCAACGTCGCGGCCACAATAGAAAGAGGCGTTGCAAGAGCCACCACAAGCCCCATTGGTACGGAAAGCGAGAACATAAAAGCAAGCGTTCCTATGATGGTAACCACGCCGGTAAGAAGCTGAGTAAGACCTTGCAAGAGACCGTCTCCCAGCTGATCAACATCGTTGACCACACGGGACGCAAGGTCTCCTTGGGCATGAGAGTCAATATAGGAAAGCGGGAGACGTGCGATTTTCTCGTGAGCGGCAATACGAATGGCGCGTGTTGTTTCATACGTCAAACGATTTGTGGCCCAACTTGCAATCCATTGGGTCACGCTGGCACAAAGCACCACAAGAGCCAACTTGACAAGCACGGGAATCAGCGTGGCTTCACTCCCCTGTACCAAATGAATCAGCTGATCGATAGCCGAGCCAACGATGATCGGCACCCAAAGCTGGAGCACCATAGTCACAACGGATCCTAAAAGAGAAAGTAAAAATAGTGCCGCATGGGGAGCAATATATCCCGCAAGGCGTCGGGTAACCTGTGCTGCGGACATTTGAGTCCCGTCTTCCGAAGCAAAGGATTCATGATGTTTTGGATCGTTCGAGCCGTCACTGCGCACGCTGGCGCTGATGGCAGAGGCCGATCCGCCGGCTGCATACATATCGGCCATCTATGCTTCCACCTCCTCCGGACGAAGCTGTGAGAGACAGATTTCTTTATATAGAGGACAGGTGGCGAGAAGTTCTTTATGGGTACCAAGGCCAACCTGATGCCCATGGTCAAGCACCAATATCTGATCTGCCTGCATGACGGCAGCCACACGCTGGGAAATAATGACGGAAGTCACCTCTGTACGCAGTGAGTACAGTGCCCTACGGAGGCTTGCATCCGTCGCAAAGTCAAGTGCTGAAGCCGAATCATCAAGTATCACAATGCGCGGATTTCCTACCAACGCTCGTGCAATGGTAAGTCTCTGCCGCTGTCCCCCGGAAAAGTTTGTGCCGCCTGCCTCAACAGGGCTGTCAAGCTGACGAGGCTTCTCGCGTACAAAATCAGCCGCCTGAGCAAGCTCAAGGGCTTTCCAAAGATCCTCATCGGTTGCATGAGCATCGCGCCAAGTAAGATTTGTACGAATGGTGCCGCTTACCAGTGAAGCATGCTGAGGTACAAGGGAAACAAGATGCCGGAGTTGAGAGAAGGTATAGGTAGAAGCGGCATGACCAAAAACTTCAACGCTTCCCTCTTCCGGCTCATAAAGACGTTCGCAAAGCTTGGCTAAAGACGATTTTCCCGAACCCGTACCTCCAATAATTCCCAGTGTTGTACCAGCGGGTACCGTAAGAGAAATATGAGAAAGTGCGGGATCTCCTCCGCCGTCATAGGTGAGCGTAGCGTCTCTCAACTCAAGAGCAACACCATCGGAAAGCTCCTGATCGGAAAGGGTAATGGAGACGTTTCTTTCATCGGAAAGACCGGGAGTGATATCGAGCACTTCCATAACACGACGTGTAGAGGCCACCCCCCTGGTAACGATAATAATCAAATTTGCAATATATCCCACTGCCAGAAGTGTCTGGGTCATATAGCCAACCAGCGCAACGATACTGCCCGCGGAAAGTGAGCGAGAAGTAACCTGCGGTGCCGCAATCCAGAAAATGAAAGCAATTCCTGCATACATTATGAAAAACGTTGCCGGATTTAAGAGCGCCGAGTAGTTGGCGGCCGTAGCCGCAATATGCGTCTGTCTATCAACCGCTTGAGCAAATTGCACGCGCTCGCTCTCTTCTCGGCGAAAAACCCGAATTACGCGCACGCCGGAGAGCATTTCCCGCATAAAAAGTGAAACCGTATCAAGACTTTCTTGCAAGATATGAAAAAGCACCGTAGTGCGGCGGATAATACACCAGAAAATAATACCAACGATGAGCATTGCTCCCAAAAAAACACTGCCGAGCTGTGGGTCAATTAAAAATGTTGCCACAATTGAGCCAACGGCCAAAATAGGCCAGCGCATCAACTGTCTGATTCCGAGCGCTACCATAACTTGCACTTGATTAATATCGTTAATGAGACGGGTAATAAGTGTATCGGTGCCAAAACGGTGTACATCAACGCTCGACAACTCTTGCACCTTTACAAAAAGTGCACTTCGCAAATCAGTACCAATGCCTTGCGATACGATTGAGGCGTTATATTGACAAAATATGGTAAACGCAAAGCCAATACATGCGATAAGCACCAGCAGAAGACCATAGCGGATAATGTCATATACATTGCCCGAGGCAATGCCTGCGTCTATCATGCGTGCAATGATAAGTGGCGTAAGTAAATCTCCCACCACCTCAATACTTTTTGCGCCCGTTGCCATCAGTGCACGCGTGCCGTATTTTGTCAGCATAAAGCGGCTAAAAAGTTTCTTCACTCCATCTCACCCAAGTTTCTCTGAAAGCTCAAGCCATTCATTCTCAAGCTCCGAAACGGCGGCATTAGCATCTTCCAGCTCCTTTTGCAGCCTCATAAGGGTCTCAGCATCGCTTTGATCAGCCGATGCCATCTGAGCCTGTACCTGATCAGGCACAATCTCAGCCTTTTTAAGACGTCGCTCAACCGAATCAAATCGCTTCTTGAGTTCCCGCCGTTCCTGGTTGGCCAGAACGTGGCGAGAAGAACCCTTGGTATCTTCGTCCTTCTCGTCAGCGCAATTCTCGCCCATGGCGTATGTCTTTGCTGATGAAGCTGCTTTTGAACCGTCTTTTACATGGCGAGACGAATCTATGTTTTTAAGGTACTCGTCAACACCACCGGGAACGTGACAAATCTTGCCTTCCATGAGAGCAAATTGATCGTCGGTGACGCGCTCCATGAGATATCTATCGTGCGTAACCACCAAAAGCGTTCCCGGCCAGCTGTCAAGCAGATCTTCAAGAACAGCCAGCATATCGGTATCCAAATCGTTTCCCGGCTCATCAAGTACCAAGACGTTTGGCTCTTCGAGAAGAACGCACAGAAGCGCCAGACGTCGCCGTTGTCCGCCTGAAAGATCTTTGATGCGGTCGGTAAACTCTCGACGATCAAATCCTAAGCCTTCAAGAAGCTGTGTGGGGCTCTGCATTCTACCGTCAACGTAGTAGCTGGTCTTATACCGAGACAAAAGAGTGAGAACGCTTTGATCTTCTTTTTCAGACAGTCCGTCAAGTTGCTGAGAAAGCCAGCCAAACGTAACCGACGCGCCTACTTTTATCAAACCTTTCGTAGGCATAAGCTGCTGTGTCATGAGCTTTAAGAGCGTGGATTTTCCGGCGCCATTCTCGCCAAGAATACCGTAGCGGTCTCCTGGTCCTATCAGCCACTCAACACCATCGATAATGGGCTTTGCGCCTCTGCCATCTGAAGACGGATAGACAAATGAGACATCGTGCATCTCAATGACCTGCTTGCCAAGGCGTGACATAGCCATCCGTTTCAGCTCAAGGGTATTGCGGAGCGGCGGATCGTCGGCAAGAAGTTTCTGTGCAGCCTCCACACGAAACCGCGGTTTTGACGTACGTGCTTTAGCTCCATGAGCCAACCAGTTGAGTTCTTTGCGAAGGGTATTTTGCCGACGCTCTTCCGTTGCGGCGGCTTGTCGGTCTCTCTCAACCCTCTGCTGGATATAGGCCGAATATCCTCCTTCAAAGGGATCGATAGTACCGTCATGCACCTCCCACATATGGTCGCAAACCTCATCAAGAAACCAGCGGTCATGCGTAACCACGATAAGGGCACCCTGACCCTTGGGCCAAAGGTTTGTGAGTTGTGCGGCAAGCCATTGTATGGCGTGCATATCAAGATGGTTGGTAGGCTCATCCATCAAGATGACATCCCATGTACCCGACAAAAGACGTGCAAGATCACAGCGGCGACGCTGTCCGCCGGAAAGCTGTCTTACGGGAGCATTCCAATCAAGATCTCCCACCAGCTCATCGATGATATGACGGATACGTGCATCGGATGCCCACACATATTCAGGGGTATCCCCCACGATAGCCTGGCCAACCGTTGCATCATCATCCAACGTATCCTGCTGGCCCAGATATCCTACATGGATATTGCCGCGCCAAACCACCTGGCCCTTGTCGGGCGTTAACCGATGAGCAATAAGCCGTAAAAGCGTTGACTTGCCGTCACCGTTTTTTCCCACAACGCCGATACGGTCGCCTTCGTTAATTCCGATGGTCTGGTCCGACAATACTTTTTTGCTTGGCCATTCCATCGTAAGTTCTTCACAGCCAATTAAAATACCCATGTATACCACACGATTTCTACCGAGCTTTCAGAAGTTGCAAGGTCTTATCAAGTACCGCATTGGCAACGGCAACCAGCGGCAAAGTTTCCAGCTGCTCAATCCCTGTCTTACTTACGAAAGCGACTCGATCGGTATCGGCACCAAAGGTGGAATCGGCTCTTGAAACATCATTGGCCACAATCATATCGGCACCCTTACGCTCAAGTTTAGCCTGAGCGTTTTGTAAAAGATTGTTGGTTTCAGCAGCAAAACCTATCACAATACGGTTACGCTTTTGAGCCGATAGGGTTGCGAGAATATCTGTGGTCTCTTTGAGCTTAATCTCTACAAGCGGTTCATGTTCTTTCTTGAGTTTATGGTCTGCGCACATAACAGGAGTATAGTCGGCAACGGCCGCTGTCAGAATGGCCGCATCAACACTCTTAAATGCCGACTCTGCAGCCTCAAGCATTTGATCTGCGGAAATTACGTCAACACGACGTACTCCACAAGGTGTCTCAAGTGAAACGGGTCCCGCAACCAACACGACATCGGCGCCACGGCGAGCAGCCTCTGCCGCCACGGTAAATCCGAGCTTTCCCGTTGAGGCATTTGCCAAGAAGCGCACCGGATCAATAGCCTCGTGTGTGGGCCCTGCGGTAATAAGCAGGCGCTGACCGGACAGGTCTTGAGCTTCTTGCGATGCGCTCCGGAAACTTTGATCCAAGAGCTTGCAAGCAGCCGAAACAATTTCATCAACCTCGGCAAGCTTTCCGTTTCCGGTGTATCCGCAGGCGAGAAGACCGCTTTGCGGTGAGACAAAATGGTATCCCCGGCACATCAGGCTATGAACGTTTGCCTGTGTCGCCGGGTTATTCCACATGTGGGTATTCATGGCCGGCGCAATAAGTACGGGAGTATGAGCCGCAAGTAAAGCAGATGTGAGTGCATCATCACCGATACCTGCAGATATTTTTGCAATTACATTGGCCGTAGCCGGAACTACCAAAAACAAATCGGCCCAGTCGGCTATATCAACATGAGGCGTTGGACTCTCACTATAGTCATAGAGGTCCGTGAGCACTGGATGCTGCGAAAGGGTACGAAACGTTGTTACTCCCACAAATTTCTGCGCATCGGTCGTCATGATAACCCGCACATCACAGCCGCCGCGCTGAAGCGCGCGCAGAACTTCAACAGCCTTATATGCGGCAATACCCCCCGTTACCGCAAGCGCTATCTTTTTTTGTCCCGAAGTTGCACGTATCATGACCGACTTTTCTCCTTTTCAGAGATTTCCTCCGGCGTATAGTCCGTTACCAATATGCGATGGCAATACGGACACTCGGTAACGTTTGGACCATGTGCAAGATCGTGAAATGAGCTTGGTTGCAATGCCACCCGGCAGATGCTGGGCGTATTGCCGTCAAGATATTCAACCGCCAGACCCTTAAAACGTTTGCGTGCGCTTTCGTAAGTTGTCAGCATGTCTTCGGAAAGTTGGGAAACCACATGCTCACGTTCGTCTTTAAGCTTTAACACGCGACTTTGAAGTGAAGCGGTATCAACGACAAGAGACTTATGTGTAGTCTCAAGCTCAGCATTAAGCTTGGTAAACATTGTCTCGGCTCCTACTTCGGTATGCTTCAGCTTTTGTAGTACCTTCTGAGCCTCCATAAGCTTAAAGCTCGTCTTCTCAAGTGCTTTTGCCAGCGTAGAGAGCTGCTGGTCATAGTCTTGAATGGCACGATAGTCAGTTTCAGTAGCTGCACGATCTTGGGTTTCCTGCTCTTTTTTCTGATATGTCTCATGCTGACTTTCAAGATCTTTGACCTCAAGTTCCGCGTCCTTACGAAGGCCAACTATCTTGTTGTACTCACTTGAAAGCTTCTTTTTTGCAAGTTCAATGGTTTCAAGCCGCTTATGTTGCGGCATGGCAGCGAGGGTTGAGGCGGCTTTAAGCAGTTTAAGATCAATGGTTTGGAGCTGCACCAATAACATAGATTCGCTCATATTCCCTCCTTATACGGTTATGTCCACATACTAGAGTAACGCAGTTAGCTGAAGAAAACCTCAGAATTTACAAGGTAGTCTTTCACTCAACAAGTCCTAAAAGTGCCTCCGCAAAGCTCTCAAGCTCTTCTTCTGAAACTCTTTCGTCAAATGAAATTCGCAAAGACCCCAGAGCCTTCTGGCGAGAAATTCCCATGGCCGACAAAACATGGCTTGGCTCAAGCGATCCTGAAGAACAGGCAGAGCCTGCCGAAACTTCAAATCCTGCCTGATCAAGCGCAAGTACCAACGATTCCGAATCCATACTGGGAACAAGGATGCTCACGGTTCCCGGCAGATGGTCATCCCCAATAACGGTGGAAGTTGTGGGCTCAATTTTACGAGAAGCACATAAACGCTGGTAAAGATGGTCTGCTCGCATTGAAACGGTGTTCTGCGTTGCGCTAAGCCGCTCCGTACACTCACGCGCCACTGCGGCAAATGCAAGCGCTCCGCGAACTGCCTGCGTTCCGTGGCGTCTCCCCTGTTCTTGTCCGCCGCCATAGCTTTGCGGTCTCAACGGCGTACGGGAACGAATAAGTTCGGCTCCAATACCAATGGGACCACCAAGTTTGTGTGCGGTAATCGTAAGTGCATCTACGTCGTCAAGATGCAAAGCAATGCGTCCAAAAGCCTGAACCGCATCGGTATGAAAAAATGCACCATACTGATGCGCCACTTGAGAAAGCTCTCTTATCGGCTGTACAACCCCTGTTTCATTGTTCGCATACATAATGCTCACAAGAGCGACGGACACATCAAGTAGTTCACTGAGTGCCTGAGGTTCAATCTTCCCTTGACGGTTAGGCTTAACGATACGCACGTCAAACCCTCGATCGCGAAGTACCGGCGCAGTATCCAAGACCGACTCATGCTCAATGGCCGACATCACAACAACGGTCCGCGTGTGATCTTTTTGACGCACTCCCTCAGCAATGCCGAGAAGCGCAAGGTTATTGCCTTCGGTGCCTCCTGAGGTAAAGATAACATCAGGAGTTCTAAAGCCTCCTCCTGCCGCCTGTACGAGATCTCTACGCGCAGCGTCAAGTGCACGTGCGGCTTGGCGACCCAAGGTATGCAAAGAATTTGGATTAACTCCCGCAAACGCTGAGTTTTCATAGGTTTTCTCGGCAAGAAGAGCGGAAGGTCTTGTTGGTGCGGAAGCAGCGTAGTCAAGATATAGGTATGGCATAGTTTGTTGTGATCTCCTCTTATGCCTGCGTACTGTTGCCCAAACGGGCTTCATGTTTCAATTCGGAAATTGCAGCCTCTCTGTCGTCTGCCTTAAAGATGGCGCTTCCGGCAACCAGCATGGTTGCACCTGCACTCACAAGCTCGGAAGCGTTTGCCGCACTGACGCCACCGTCAACCTCAATGAGAGGTGTAACCTGATGGCTTTTACACAGCTCCTTGACTTGCCGAATCTTGGCATATGCACCCGGAATAAACTTCTGTCCGCCAAATCCCGGATTCACGCTCATAACGAGTACCAAATCAACGTCTTCGATGATGTCTTCCAAAAAACAGACCGGCGTTGCCGGGTTGATGGCAATACCTGCCCGAGCACCGGCGGAGCGTATAAGATGCACAAGTCGATGGGCGTGAGGCGTTGCCTCCATATGAAAGGTAACGATGTCCGCGCCAAGATCCAAAAACAAAGGGATGATCTCGGCGGGATTGGTAACCATAAGATGCACGTCAAACGGCATCTGAGTTGCCTTTTGTGCTTCCTTCATAATGGCCGGACCAAATGAAATGTTTGGCACAAAATGTCCGTCCATCACGTCATAGTGGATATAGTCAGCGCTCTTGATGCTTTCCAGCTCATGGGCAAGCCGGGTAAAATCAGCCGAAAGAACCGATGGAGCAATATAGACGTTATTCATATACCTTCCCATCACTCAATACCATAAAATTCGTTGCGAGGCATACGATCCATAAGATTTGCAACAACTGCGTCAATGGAGGCGCCTTCATACAAAATGGCATGAACCGCATCGGTAAGCGGCATTTCAATATGCTTTTGGTGTCCGAGTTCGTACAGACCCTTTACCGCCTGAGCGCCTTCTACCACCATATGAGTGCGACTCTGGTATGTATCGAGAGTTTCCCCTCCTACCAGCGCCTCACCAAAGCTTCTATTGCGAGAATGGCGGGAAGTACACGTAACTACCAAATCTCCCATACCGGCAAGACCCATGCATGTGAGCGGGTTTCCCCCAAGTGCCACAACGATGCGACCGAGCTCAGCAATACCTCGCGTCATAAGAGCCGCAAGCGTATTGTCTCCCGCACCGCTTCCGACTGCAACGCCACAGGCAATGGCAACCACGTTTTTGGCGGCAGCGCACGCTTCCACGCCTCTCACGTCATCACTTACGTACGTCCTGAACTCTCGACACGAAATGGCTTTCTGAAACCGCTTCGCACACGTAAGATCTTCGGAGGCAACAACTGCCGCAGAAAAGCTCTTCTCGACAACCTCTTCTGCGTGATTGGGGCCTGAAAGAACCGCAATTCGCTCCGGATGCCCAAGCTCATCAGCGACAACTTCATGCATGAGCTTATGAGAGTGCGCTTCCATGCCTTTTGAAAGTACCAATATCGGAACTTGAGTATCAATATATGGAGCCAGTGAAGCGCAGGTGGAACGCAGAAAAGCCGACGGAGTTGCAAGTACAACAGCTTCAGACCCAGACACCGCTTCTTCCTGAGAAGTTGTGGCAACGATATTTTCCGGCAAAAGAGCATCGCGTAAATGAAGGCAATTTCTATGCTCTGACCTTATGCTTTCTGCAATTACGTCCTCACGCGACCACACGACAACCGTCTCGCACGTAGCTGCCAAGAGTGTGGAAAACGCGGTTCCCCAAGAACCCGATCCAACAACACAGACACGCTTCATCGTGTGCCCTTTTCCCTACGGACGCTGCGTCTCTCTTGAGGCTGATTCCCCAAAAGCTGTGCCTTTTTGGCGGAAGGATGCTGAATATGCGGTTTTTCCTTACCTTCTTCAATGGGCTTCTCGCCAAAGTCTTTTGATCCAATACTGAATTTTCGCTCGCTCCCCTGCGACAGGCGGCTCAGGTTTTCGCGGTGTGCCCATACCACAGTGGCACCGACCACTAAGATGCACAGCACGGAAAACGGCGGCTCACCGAAAATAATCGCAAAGACACCGATGGCCACGGCAGCGCCCACCGAACCAAGCGAAACATACTGCGTTGGCAAAGCAAGCGCCAAAAAGACAAGAAAAGCCATGACTGCCATTGGCCAATTAAGCGCCAAACCTCCGCCAAAGCCAACCGCAATACCTTTTCCGCCGTGAAAATGGAGGAAGGGAGAAAATATATGCCCCAGGACACAGCACGCATATACAAACGAAATTGCCCAGTGATATGCGCCCTCGAGGTCAAGCGCAACCGATCCGCCATCAACCACAGAAGACAGGATAAGACGCGCCACACAAACGCTTAAGAAGCCCTTGCCAGCGTCACATACAAGCGTGAGCACACCCGCCGTACTTCCGGCACTTCTCGCCACGTTGGTAGTACCGATATTGCCGGATCCCACGCTTCGAATATCCTCGTGTGCCAACAGCCGAGCGATGATGAGCCCAAAGGGAATGCCTCCCACAAAAAAGGCACCGACGCTGAGAAGTAAAATAACAAAAATGCTGGCCATATCTATGCCTCAGCTTTCTTACGGAACTTTAGGCGCAGAGGAGTTCCCGTCAAATCAAAGCACTCCCGCAGACGGTTTTCAATAAACCGCTCGTAATTGTCGTCAACAAGATCGGGGGCATTGCACCAAAACGAAATTACCGGAGGTTTTGATCCAGTCTGCGTCGCATAGTGAATCTTAAGGCGGCGTCCTTTGTCGGATACGCTGTGTCCGCCCTCACGAATCCGAGTGAGAAGATCATTCAGCTTTGAGGTGCGGATCTCAGAAGCACGTGCGCCTGCCGCAGCCAGCGCGGCGCCGAGCACCTTATCAATCGCTCTGCCCGTCAATGCAGACACACGAATAAACGGAATCCACGGCGAGAAAGACATGCGCTTGTCCACCGAAGCGGACACCTCTGCTTGCTTTTCCTCGGTGTCGATAAGATCCCACTTGTTCAAAAGTCCTACCAGCGCACACCCACGCTCAACGGCCATATTGGCGAGTTTTTGATCCTGCTCGGTAACGCCGACCGTTGCGTCAATTACCAAAAGACACACGTCGGCTCTATCCATTGCCCGAAGTCCGCGAAGCAGACTGTAATATTCAACGTCTTCATGCACCTTACTCTTCTGGCGCATACCCGCGGTGTCCACAAGGCATATGGGCTGATCTTTCCACATAATCATTGTGTCTATCGCATCGCGCGTAGTGCCCGCAACATTAGAGACGATGGAGCGCTTCTTGCCTGCCAAGCGGTTTGCAAGAGACGATTTCCCTACGTTGGGCCTTCCGATAATGGCCAAGCGTATAATGCTGTCGTCTACCGGCTCTTCTCTCTCTTCAGGAAGCTCCGCTACGATACCATCAAGTAAGTCTCCCGTACCAATGCCGTGCGAGGCAGAAATGGGAAGGGGTTCTCCTACACCAAGGGCATAAAAGTCCCACAGCCCGTCTTGCTCGGTTTCGGGACTATCCTTTTTGTTGACCACTAAAAAGACCGGCTTGTCGGACCTCCGCACAATGCGAGCCACCTCTTCGTCTTCGTCGGTAATGCCCGTTTTGCCGTCAACGACAAACACAATGACGTCGGCTTCTTCACACGCAAGGAGCGCCTGCTCACGAATGTGCGGTGCAAATTGATCCTTTGACTTCACGGATTCAATGCCGCCGGTATCAATAAGACAAAACTCACGTCCGTTCCAATCGGCATCATGGTATGAGCGATCGCGCGTAACGCCGCGAGACTCGTGCACAATGGCCTCGCGTCTTTGAGCAAGGCGATTTACTAAGGTTGATTTACCGACATTTGGACGGCCTACAACAGCAACAATAGGCTTAGGCATAACTCTCCTTGAATGTATGTACAGACACTATCATGTTACCATGATGCGTCTCTTAGTGTTTCTCCACCATCTGTGAAATTGCATCTTTAACGGCTCTAATTTGAGCGGCCGGAGTTGAAGCGCCGGCGGTTATGCCAATGTCTTGCGCTCCGTCAAACCAGTTGGCAAGAAGCTCTTCCGCTCCTTCAATATGGTGTGTTTTGCGGCAAAATTGAGATGAAATCTCTGCAAGCCTCGTAGTATTTGCAGAGTTCCGACCCCCTATCACAATCATTACGTCAGAGCGTTTTGCAAGACGCTCACATGATTGCTGATGGCCCGCCGTAGCCTCGCAAATGGTATTCATTACACGGAGTTCTTCCACGAGCGGCAAAAGAGCGCCAACTACCTCGCGCAGTCGAGCAGCCGACATCGTTGTCTGTACAACCAACCCAACTCTGCGTGCATCTTGAAATTCTCGCGCACGTGCCTCTACCTCAGAGACGGAGTCAATGGCGGTAGCACCCGGGACGTGTGCAAGGGTTGCTTCTACTTCAGGATGACCTGCCTCGCCAACCACATACACAGCATAGCCTTCACTCGCCAGACGTTCTGCGGCCGCATGAGTCTTCTTTACAAAAGGACAGGTTGCATCCATAACCTCCGCGCAATCAGCGCGCGCCAAGTGCTCTTCTTCAGGAGTAACCCCGTGAGTGCGCAACAAAAGTGCAGATCCCGCAGCATCTTTTGCACGATCCACAACCTGAACTCCTCGCTTATTAAGGGATTTGACCACCTTTGGGTTGTGGATCAGAGGACCCAAGGTTTTTACCGGAGCGGCTCCTTCCTCAAGCGCCGCTTCGACCATTTCAAGAGCTCTCTCAACGCCATAACAAGCGCCTGCTTCATCTGCAATTCTAATGGTGGGCACAACTAATTCCTCCCAGGATGCTCACGCATCAGCTGATCTCTGAGTTCATATACCCGATCCATACCAAGCTCTTCCATCTCCCGAGCTTGATCTTTACGCTTAGTGGCCTGCAGATCGGCAAAACTGATACGCTCTCCCGCCAAACCCCAAATCTTAACGGGCCGAATTACGGGCGAGTTTGCACGCTTGATGTCCAAGGCACCAAAAATAGCCGCAGGCTGAACGTCGCAACCCGCAAGCTGAGCAATGAGTGCAAAACCGCCATGAATTTCAGGGCGTATGTGATTGTCGCGGATGCGCGTTCCCTCAGGGAAAATCAACAGGCATTCTCCCCGGCCAATCGCCGCCACCGAGCGCCTGATTGCTTTCATGTCGGCTTTTCCGCGCTCAACGGGAATCGCACCCACCCGAGAAAACAACCATTTTACCAGTGGGTTTTTATCAAACTCACTCTTGTAGATGGTACGGACAGGAATGTGATGCCACATGAGATAGGCAACCATCATCACCGGATCAAACATCGACGGATGATTCATGATGATAACGCGCGGACGCCTGTCGTCTTTAAGCAATGAGGCGTTGGCAATACTCCAGCGAAACCAGAGTTTTGTCACTACCATAAGAACAAAAATGGCAATCCGTAAAAAGATTTTTGCCGGAAGCGGAAAGTTCAAGAGCCCCGTGTCAAAGTAATCGTCACATGAGTTGCCCCTAAATGCCTTAAGTTTCTTATCCCCACTCTTTTTTTCGCGCGTACCTTTTCTCTTCTGATCAGCCGATCTGTGAGACTCGCTATCGTCTGAGGAGGACGTTTTTGTTTCATGCGTGCTTTGGTGGCGAGAAGCACGTGGTGCGTGCCGATCTCGTTCCTGAAGACCAGGATGAAGTGCGACAACGGCATCTACCACTTCGTTGAGCGTCATGTGCGAAGAGTCTATATGGTGCGCATCGGGCGCAGGCTTTAGAGGGGCAACCTTTCTGGAAGAGTCGGCCTCATCGCGCGCTTTGATATCCTCGAGAATTTTCTTCTCTTCTGCCGCATCGGCAGTTGCGGAAGCATTTGTTGCAGTATCTTTTCCTTCTCGCTGTACCGCCCGTCGGTGAGCCCTGGCTTCAGGATCTGCCGTCAGAAATACTTTAACTTCTGCTTTTGGAAATACGACCGTTCCGATATCTCGTCCTTCGGCTACCACGTCTCCCGCCTCGCCAGCACGTCTCTGAAGGACAACCATAGCCTCACGAACCTCGGGAATGGCCGCAACGCGAGAAACACACGCATCAATTTCAGGGGTCCGGATAGCCTGAGTGACATTGTGTCCATTCGCAAAAACAGTCTGACCCTCAGGTGAATTTCCAAAGGTGATCTGAATTTCACGAGCCTCTTTGATAATGGCTTCCGTGTCGTCAAGAGAGATGCCTTTCTCAAGACAAACAACACTCACCGAACGATACATGGCACCAGTATCCAAAAAGACAAGGTTCAAGCGCTGAGAGAGCGCACGGGCAACGGTGGATTTTCCTGAACCTGCGGGTCCGTCAATTGCAACGATCATGCGTCCTCCTTGTGAACTCCCCAAATGTTACGAGAGTCGTAGATACTGGGTGTTGTTGAAGCGTATATCACTTCTTGTGGATCAAGATTAAAACCGCCTAATTTTAAGTCATTTCCTCCGTTTGAGGTGAAATAAACAGAAGATGTATTGGCAAGATGTACACCACACGCGGTATTTGCAGGAGTTTTAAGAATTTGACCCATCATACAGCGCAAATATCCGCCATGCGTCAAACAGACCGTACGCCCGTCCAATGCTACCAACTCATCAAGAATGTGCTGACAGCGAACGCGTACCGCTTCATACGACTCCGCATAAGGTGCGGGTTGTGAGTGGTTTTGCTCATCCGAGCTCCATGGAAATGTCAGGCCATACGGAGCCAACACCGTGCGAGCCTCGGCAAAAGAGACGCCTTCAAGAATGCCAAAATCTATTTCTGCCAGGTCATTCTTTACCTCAAGCGTAAGTCCCAAGCGTTGCGCCGCCATCTGCCCCATATCACGACAACGTGAAAGCGGACTTGTCCAGATGCGATCCGGCTTAAATGCCACAAGCGCCTCAACCGCACGCTTTCTTTGAATGACACCGTTTTCCGTAAGAGGTACATCTCGTCTGCCGGAGAGAAAACCTTGCGTATTGGCAATGGTTTCGGGATGACGCATAAACAGTATGCGATGCGTAATGCCACTCACCGGCCTCTCCTTACCGTCACTCATCGGCATCCTCTTTATCCGCACTTGTCTGCTCTCGCAAAGCTGCAATTTCCTCGTCTCTCAGCTCTCGCCAACAACCCTCTTCAACATTGGTAAGCCTTAACGGACCAAAGGCGTCTCTGTGCAAAACCAACACACGGTGCCCAATGGCACTCATCATCTTTTTAACCTGATGCTTTCTGCCTTCATGAATCCAAATCCCTACGATGGCGTTTTGAGGCTTGTTTGGATTTTGGGGATATCGAGACGTTCCGTGAAGCTCCAAAAGATCATCTCTCAGCTCAACTTTTGCCGGCTGAGCCATACCGTCATCAAGCATGATGCCGCGCCTCAGCCGCTCCAACTCGGCTTCAGTAGGCACTCCCAAAACAAGCGCCAGATAGTGCTTCCATACGTGGCGAGAAGGATGCAGGAGCTCCTGCGCCATGGTGCCATCGGTGGTAAACAATAAAAGCCCCGACGTATCCATATCCAGACGGCCAACCGGAAAAAGACCGGGATAGCGCTTTGTTGGAACCATGGTTTTGATGGTGGGACGTCCCTGCGGGTCACTCATGGTTGTAAGGTATCCCTCGGGCTTGTTCAGCATAAGATATACCGGTGCATCGGCAATGCCGACAATATGTCCGTCCACCTCTACCGTATCGCGCGTCGGATCAACTTTACTGCCCAACTCACTGACCACAACGCCGTTGACACGTACGCGACCTTCTGTCATAAGGCGCTCGGAACCGCGTCTGCTTGCTACACCCGCTCGCGCCAAAAAGCGTTGCAGGCGCATGGGTACAATACGCTCACCTTCCACGTTATTCATCGTCCTCAAGCGAGTCATCCGACACGCTGCTCCGCGCACCACGTGACGTACTTCTCGGCGTGTCAAAAATCTCCGCATCATAATCTATGTCATCAATATGACCGATGTCATCAATATCGTCATCGGTATAGTCTTCACGCAAAAGTTCTTGTTCTTCCGCGAGGTCTTCGGCCGCCTCTTCGAGCGTTGAGGAAATGCTTCTCCCCGAAAGACGCTCGCGAATAAACTGCTTTGACTCTTCATCGGGCGCAAAATCTTCCAGAGGCGGCAACTCCCTCAGCGATTTAAGACCAAAACGATCCAAGAAAAGTGCCGTTGTTCCGTACAAGATTGCCTGCCCATGAGCCGCGTCTCTACCAACTTCTCGCACGAGGTTCTTCTCGCAAAGAGAAGAGATAACTCCATCAGAATTAACGCCGCGAATCGCACGGACCTCTTCTCGCGTGACCGGCTGATGATATGCAATAACGGCAAGAGTCTCCAAAGCAGCCTGAGAAAGCCGGCGTGTATCCCAGGAAAGCACAAAATCAGCCACAAGGTCGTGAAAGGCGGGATGTGTAAAAAGTCGCCAGCCACCGGCAACTTCTCTAAGCTGAAATCCACGGTTCGCTTCCGCGTATTCAACGGAAAGCTCCGCGAGGGCAGAAGCCACCTCGCCGGGGGCAGCACCGGTTATCTTTGCCAGCTCCGTTGCCGGTACGGAATCTGATGCCACAAGGAGCAGGGCTTCAAGGGAAGGCTTCAAAGAGCCGCTATCGAGTGTTTTCAGATCGGCTTCCATTACACTTCATCCTCTGTTTCATACTCCGAAAGTACAGATGCATCAAGCTCGTATGGATCCGTGCCTTCGATATGTTCAATTTCAATATCACCAAACAAAGCGTTTTGAGTTACACGTACAAGCCCGCGCTTGAAGAGCTCAAGAACGGCTAAGAAATTAGTTACCACGATCTCAGGCGCATCCTGACCGTCGAGAAGTTCAGAAAACCTCACGTGGCCACGTGAGCGCGTAAGGCGATCAACCGAAGCAACCGTGAGCGCCACGGGAAGTCTCCGCGGAGCCACATGCTCTGCCTCCAGAAGAAAGGTCTCCCTGCGTGAATCAATATCCGCGCAAATAACGGCAAGACTTCTGAGCGTAATGCCTTCAAGATAATCCGGCATAAGATTCAAAAACTCAGGGTCGGGCCCCACACTGCGAGCAAACATGCGCTTCTCGGCCTCTGCCCGAGCACCAAGCGCTGCGCCGGCATTCCTAAACTGCTTATAGGCAATAAGTCGTGCGATCAGCACCTCCCGAGCTTCATCGGGAGAAAGTCCTTCAAAAAGGTCTTCATCCTCATCGTCGTCCTTGTCTACACGCAAAGATGCGTCTTCAGGAACGAGGGCGGACGCCTTCATATCCAACAAAGTAGCGGCAACCAATACAAAGTCGGACGCGACATCCAAGTCAAGATCTCGCATGGTTTCAACCTCTGCAAGATATTGGTCGGCAACCTCCGAGATGGATATGGAACCTATGGCCACCTTCTGACGGCTTACAAGCTGGAGCAAAAGATCAAACGGGCCGGAATAGGTAGCTGTTTTTACCCGATATGACATCTTAACCGACCATAAGTTTCATAAAGAACGATACGCCCGTATCGATAATCGCATTGATCTTTTCGGGGGCAAACCAGAGAAGCACCATGAGTGCAATCATGCAATACGGCTCGATTCTGTAAAATTTTTGACGGGCGTCTTCGGGCAATATCAAAAGCAGCAACTTGGAGCCATCAAGCGGTGGCAGAGGGATCAGATTGAAAACCGCAAGTACAATGTTTGAAATGATTATGGTTGAAAGTATCGGAATGACCCACGCGGCCAACAGATCTATATGCGTCATGGCCCACGCGGGGTTATTCCGAACGAAACCAATCAAAATACGATAGATACCCACAGCAAGGGCAGCCTGCAGAAGGTTTGAAAGCGGACCGGCAAGCGCCACAAGAACCTCATCTATCCTGCGTCGCCGTAAGTTGTTGGGATTGTACGGAACGGGTTTTGCATACCCAAACCCCGGCCAACCGAGAATTGCACAGATTGCCGGCAGAATAACCGAGCCAAAGGGATCTATATGAGCCACCGGATTGAGCGTTAAACGTCCTGCATTTTTTGCCGTTGGATCGCCGCAAAGATATGCAACATATCCATGAGCGATCTCGTGAAAAATAATGGCAAAAAAGAGCACTATGACATGGACAAGTATTGCAATCCATTGAATGCCGTTATATGCATGAGTCACATGAAGCCTTTCTTCTTACCTTGTACTTCTCGCCACACGCGAAGCACCCCACGCGGCGGCTATAGCAATGATAACAACAATTAAATAATCTCCACGCAAAACACCGCCCGTTGGCAAAGGGAACACATACAGACCGGCAAGCGTCCGCGGTAAAAGCCTCGTGGCAAAACCGTCAAAGTGCAGCTGCCACACGCGAAGCATGTCGGGTTTTATGATATCAACCGTCAAAATAATTCCATAAAAAATTGCCAGCGCACATGCCAAAAACAGTATCACCCGAAGAAGTGTTTTTATTGCGCCTCTCATGGTGCGAGAAGACCTACTCATGAGCGTTCGCCTCCATCTTCTCTGAGAGTTCGAGCCACTCCTGTTCAAGCGCGGGAATCTTTTTTGCAAGCGCATTGTATTCCGCCATGCACGCATCAAACTTTTCCGCATCATTGTAGAGGTCTTCGTCCGCCATCAAAGCCATGAGCTCATCGTAGCGTTGATGTGCCGGCTGAAGAGCGGCTTCGACTTCTTTGAGGCGCTTCTTTGTATCGCGCAGCGCACGGTTCTTGCGATTGCGCTCCTCTGCCTCAGCGCGCCGTTGCTCTTTTGTCTTCACATTGCGAGAAGTGCTGATTGGAGCCTCATGGTGCTTTTCTGCGCGAGCTCCGTCAGAGCCATACGCGGTAGGTGCTTTGTGCTTCAGAACACCCGCGTCCGACGCTCCATTTTTTGTACCCACAGCCTCTGCTGCCTCAAGTTCAGCCCGTTTGAAACAGAAATACTCGTAGTCGCCCTCGTACACCGTGATTTTGTGGTCGCGTACGTCAACGACCTTGTTTGCAAGTGCTCTGACCAAATGCTCGTCATGACTGATGAGGACGATAGTTCCTGGAAAATCAACAAGAGCCTTTTCCAGCACATCGACCGAATCAATGTCCAAGTGATTGGTGGGCTCGTCAAGTAAGAGCAGAGGATCCGGCGATACGAGCATCTTGGCAAGAGCCAAACGAGCACGCTCACCTCCGGAAAGAACCTGGACGTGCTTCTCGACATCATCGCCGTGGAACAGAAAGGCTCCCAAAAGGCGGCGTTCCTCGCTGGTAGTCCAGCCGGGAGCCACCGAATCAAGTTCCGCCATGACGGTGTTTGCGGGATCGAGCTCTTCAAGCTGATGCTGGGCATAGTAGGCTTCACTGACGTTCTGGCCAAGTTCAATTTGCCCGGTATCAGGGGAAATCTTGTGTGCCATGAGTTTCATAAGCGTTGATTTTCCGGCACCATTGGGGCCGACAAGCGCCACGTGGTCACCCCGGTAGAGCTTCAGGTCAACATCTTGGTAGACAAGGTTATCCTCATAGGATTTAGAGACATTCTCAAGTGAAATGACGGTATCCCCCGTACGCGGCGGATCGGGAAACCGAAAATGTACGTGGTGAGACTGCTCCGGAAGCACCACCAGCTCTTGCTTGATCTTCTCGACTTTTGCCACACGCTCCTGCACCTGCCGCGCCTTTGTCGGCTTGTAGCGAAAACGCTCGATAAACACTTCCATGTGGGCAATGTCGCGCTCCTGAGCCGAGCGCTTGGCGCGGAGCTGTTCAAGGTTTTCCTCGCGCTGATGCAGGTATCCCGAGTAGTTGCCAGTATAGGTTACCAACATGCGATTTTCCAGCGCGGCTACATGACTTACGCAAGCGTCCATAAAGGTGCGGTCGTGTGAGACGAGAAGCACCGCGCCGTCGTAGGCGGCCAAAAACTTCTCCAGCCATTGAACCGACTCGAGGTCAAGATGGTTGGTAGGCTCATCGAGCAGCAAGAGATCGGGATGGCGCAGAAGTAACTTTGAGAGGGAGATGCGCATCTGCCAGCCGCCCGAAAACTCTTTGGCGGGCTTGTCAAAGTCCTCCACCGGAAAACCGAGGCCGCCAAGGATTTGACGCGCCCGGGCCTCAAGCTCATAGCCGCCCAAACGCTCAAAGCGCTCCATGGCATGACCATAGGCTTCAAGGATCTTCGTGAGCTTTGGACCTTCCGGAGTCTCGGCAATCTCTTGCGAAAGCTTGGCCACCTTGCGCTCCCACGTTTTGATTTCGTGCGCCGAATCGATAACCTCTTGAAGTGCCGTCTTCTCCCCCATAAGCTCGGTTTCTTGCTCAAGATAGCCGATGGTAGTATCGCGCGCAAAGGAGATTGTGCCCTCATCGGGAGTTTCTTGTCCCATGATGATTTTCAGAAGCGTTGTCTTGCCGGCGCCATTAGGACCGACAAGCGCCCAGCGCTCACCGGCGTTAAGCTGGAGCGTTGCGCCCGAGTAGAGGACGCGTCCACCAAATGACTTTGAAATTTTATCTGCCAGTGCGATCAAAAGGACTCCTGAGCTCTCTAGAATGCAGCTGTCTATTATATGGCATATCCGTAGGTATAACGTAAAACTCTATGCCCGTTTGTCTTCTCGCCTATGCGCTTGCACATGCATCCTGATGCGCTTGCGTGTTCATCCCTGCGCGCTTATGTACTCACGCCGAGGTCTTTGTAAGACACCATTTCACCACTAAACGAGAAATTCTGGAATCTGCCGGAAATCGACTGTTTAGTGGTGATTTTTCCGGGATTTGGGTGTTTAGTGGTGGATCAAACCACCACTAAACACCCGATTTGGTACCTTTTCCGAAAAAAGCAGTTTGTCGGTGATTTTACCGGTCGCTCACCGGCTACGAAACGGCCGCTCGATGGCCACCCACCGGCTGTCCGATGACTGCCATCGGCTACGCAATGATTGCCCGATACTACTTGAGCGCTTTACTCATATACAAAAGCAGCGAGTCGTCATTGCAACAATCGGCATACTGCTCGAGAATCTCTGAGTTGTACCACACTCCGGATCCGTCAGGTACATATCCTCTTTTTACATACAGCCGTTGGGCGTTTCCATATCCATAATGAAGCCCTACGGCAAGAGTAATCTCATCTGAAAACCTTGCGACATCTTCTTCTATTACGTTTAAGATGGCACTTCCTATACCCTTTTGCTGATATGCATCGAACACTCTCAAATCTGATATTTCTGGTTTGCCTTTTTCTTTCCACGGTCCACTCTCAGCGGAAAAAAGCAACGTACCGTATCCCGCTATTTTGCTACCGTATTCTGCTACATAAACACTACGAGCACCTACTTCTTGGTCTTTAAAATATCCGGAGTAAGTTTCTATTTTGTTATTCCATCCATATGATTGAAATACCTCAATGATTGCTTGAGCATCACTTTCTAGCATGCTTCTTATCTTGAGTTTTCCATGCTCATAATATATTTTCATAAGAAGTTACCTCAATTACCAGTCCCTAAGATATGTACTCACTTCAATACACTTTATATAGATACACAAATCTAACAATCTACACAGATCTAACAATCGAAAATTTCCTCCCACTGTACACATTTTTTGTGGCAGTAGGTCTCAAAGAACTGTATGCATACTCCAAGAGAAAATATGCAGAACTAAGAACAAATCTTCAAAGGTGCCCTACGATGACCTCGTGGGGCACATTTTTTTACAGCGTGGGGCACAATGAAAAAAGCCAGAGAACAAATATACCCTCTGACCTTATGTTTTAATGGTGGGCGATACAAGATTTGAACTTGTGACCTCTGCCGTGTGAAGGCATTGCTCTACCCCTGAGCTAATCGCCCGATTAGCGCTTGCAAATCATATCAAAAAGCAACCCATAATGCTAGTTTCTTACGCAATTATGTATGTAAAGTTGCCTATTTTGCTTCGATGGACTTTTTTACCCTGCGAGATCCAAAGGTAACAAAGACCGATAAGGCGAGAAGAACCAGCTGTTCGACACCCAATACCGTAAGATTCTGAGCCACCGCTATCTGAATAACCGTAATGACTGCCAACACCGCAGTTGCTCCTAAAAGCATTGAAAACGCATCTGCTGCTTGGTTGGGAACATTGGCGGCTCGAGCCGCATATCCGCCTTCAAGAATGGCAATCATACACGCAAAGAGAAAAAGTGCCGAGTCAAGTTTTGGTCCGTTTCCGATAACCGCAACTACCACGGTTATCAGACCCAAAAGACCACCAATCAACAAAAACAAGCTGACGAGCTTCATTGCACGAGTTTCAGGAGTCATAACTCCCCTTTCATTTGAAAAGCAATACGAGAGGTATAGCACCACTACATATTTTACCCTCACGTCTTTCAGAAACCATAATATTTTCAAACACGTTACTACTGCGTCGCTACCGTGTTGCTACTGTGTTGCTGCCGCATTCTCTAAGCCCAGCTGATATTTTACAAAAAGACCCATAAAACCAGAAAAACCTGACAGATAAAAATCCTGCCAGGTTGAATGGTTGGTGGGCCCAGTAGGATTTGAACCTACAACCCAAGGATTATGAGTCCTCTGCGCTAACCGTTGCGCCATGAGCCCGTATAAAAAAGGCGACGGTCGCCCGCCGCCTGTCATGTATGGTGGAGAATAGGGGGATCGAACCCCTGACCTCATGACTGCCAGTCATGCGCTCTCCCAGCTGAGCTAATTCCCCGGAAGTGGTGCGGAACTACTATATCAGAGTACGCATATCACGCAAGCGAGAAACTCAGATTGCATCCAAAAAATGCTTCCGAGAGCCCTTCTCGCCCCTCTACAGCTGCCTGAGTGGAGCGATGCGGGAGACAAGCCATGCGGCAACTTCATCAAGTGCTACATCAACGCGCTCACCGGTTTCTCGATTTTTGACCTCAGCCACACCGTTTGCAACGCCACGCTTACCCACAATAACCTGCCACGGCAAACCGATAAGATCGGCGTCAGCAAACTTGACACCGGGACGCTCGTCTCTGTCGTCCACGACGGTTTCAAGACCCGCTTCAACAAACGAATCGGCAAGCTGTTTGGCAACCGGCCAAACCGTATCATCACCAACGCTCAGAGGAACAATTTCCACCTCGTACGGAGCAACGCACACCGGCCAGATAATACCGTGCTCATCGTTGTGCTGCTCGACAACAGCCGCAAGCAGGCGAGAAACACCAATACCGTAGCAGCCCATCAGGAACGGCTGCTCGGTGCCATCCTCAGCGGTAAACGTTGCGCCAAGTGCCTCGGAGTATTTGGTTCCCAGCTGGAAGACCTGTGAAACTTCAATGCCGCGCGCTTCATGAAGGGGTTGGCCGCACGTAGGACAAAGGTCTCCCTCACGAGCCGTCACCACATCCACCCACGCATCAATCTCAAAATCACGTCCAAGTTTTGCGTGTGTAAAGTGGAAGTCCTTCTCGTTTGCACCGATAAGCCACCACTCGGAATCTTTTAAAGAAACGTCCGCTACCGCGCGAATACCGGCAGGCAAATCTTTGGGGCCGATAAAGCCCTTCACAAGACCGTTCTCTTTGAGTTCCTCATCGCTCATAAGGTGATAGTTGCCAAAGACATGCTCGCCTTTGACCTCGTTAAGCTCGTGAGTGCCGGGTACAAAGCACACCACCGGACGGCCATCCCCATCGATAAGTGCCAGCGCCTTGCGTGTTGCACCCTCATGAACGTGCAAAAACTTCGCAACATCTTCAATGGTACTAACTTCGGGCGTGGCGACTTTCTCAAGCTCTCCTGCCGTCCCCTCTTCAACATGAACCTTCACGGTTGCAGCTTCGGTATCGGCTGCATATCCACAGTCGCAATATACAAGTGCCGCCTCACCCGCATCGGCAAGCGCCATGAACTCAACGGAGGTGTCTCCGCCAATCTGACCTGAATCGGCAATAACGGGCAAAGCACGTATCCCTGTACGCTCACAGATTCGAGCATATGCCCCTTTTTCAGCGTCATAACACTCTTGCAGTGACTCCTGCGTAGACGAGAAGGAATACGCGTCTTTCATAATGAACTCACGACCGCGCATAAGACCAAAGCGCGGACGCATTTCATCACGAAATTTATCCTGAATTTGATACAGCGTTACCGGCAGCTGCTTATAGCTCTTAAGCTCGTTGCGTACCAAATCCGTAAAGGTCTCCTCATGAGTGGGACCAAGCGCAAACTTACGCTCATGGCGATCGTGCAGGCGCATGAGCTCAGGTCCGTATACGTCCCAGCGACCTGACTCTTCCCAAAGCTCCGCAGGAGTCAGAATCGGAACCAATATCTCCTGCGCTCCAATGCCGTCCATTTCATCACGGATAATCTCTTCAATCTTGCGAAGAGAGCGCCATGCAAGCGGCAGATAGCTGTAGAGCCCTGCGGCGGTCTTGCGAATCATGCCCGCACGAAGCAAGAGTCTATGGCTGGCAAGCACCGCCTCAGCAGGGTCTTCTTTCAAGGTCGGCGCATACAGTGACGACATTTTTACCCAGTGCTTCAAAGTTATTCCTTCCGGTCACACTCTGGCGAGAAGCCCTTCTCGCCACCACGTTTTCTTATAGTTTACGTATTCTTGTCTTCATCGTCGGGCTTTTTGACAAATCGAGCTTCTATTTCACCAAAAAGCTCATCAACGATATCTTTTTCGGCAATTTTTTTTGTAGGAACGCCTTTCTCAAAGAGAACGGCACTCCCCTTGCCGCACGCAACTCCTATATCAACGCCACGCGCCTCGCCGGGGCCGTTTACCACGCATCCCATAACGGCCACCGAGATTGGTGCGTGAACGTCCTCAAGGCGTTTGGATACCTTTTCCGCAATAGGTATCATGTTGACACCGCAACGCCCGCAGGTAGGACAACTCACGAGCTCAGGCTTATTGCGGCGCATACCCAATGCCGCAAGAAGCTCCCATGCCACATGCACTTCTTCCACCGGATCGGCCGTAAGCGAGAGGCGCATGGTGTCTCCGATTCCCTGCTCAAGAAGGATTCCCACGGCCGCAGCATTTTTGACCGTTCCCTGACGAAGCGTTCCTGCCTCGGTTACCCCTATATGTAAAGGTATCCGGGGAAGCTCACGGGAAAGTGCTCGATACACCGCAAGAGTTGTAGGAACGTCATGAGCCTTTGCAGAAAGCACAATATCATCAAAGCCACGTGCTTGGAAATGAGCGACAAAAGAACTTGCCGATGCTACCAGCTTTTCTGTAAGTGTCATATCGGGGCGTGTATCAAACTCTTTTGCAAGAGATCCCGCGTTTACGCCTATACGTATGGGAATACGAGCCTTTTGTGCTGCCTCAATAACCGCATCCACACGCTCCCACGAGCCAATATTTCCGGGATTGATGCGAAGTGCTGAGGCACCGAGACGCGCTGCCTCGATGGCAAGCCTATGATCAAAGTGAATATCAGCAACAACAGGAAGCGGGCTTTTCTGGCATATCTCTTCAAATCCCGCAAGAGCATGTGCGTCAGGAATGGCTACACGGATTATCTCGCATCCTGCGTCTGCAAGTGTTTTAACTTGTGCAAGTGTCGCAGCAGCGTCCGTTGTTTTGGTGGTACACATGGACTGCACGGATACCGGAGCGCCACCTCCCACCTGCACAGACCCCACCATCACCGGATGTGTTTTTTCACGGGCAAGCTCAGCCATACGCATATCAGTTATCTCAGCCATACCTCCACCAGCTATCCAAACAGTAAACGGAAAATGTCATTTTTGAGTGCAACAACAAAAATGAACAAAAAGAATGCAAGACCGATATAGGTCAAAATATTTTGTACCTTTACGGAAAGAGGACGGCGGATAATTATCTGGACAATCTCTATCAGTATCTTGCCGCCATCAAGAGGCGGAATGGGAAGCAAGTTCATAAAACCTAAAGACATCGAGATCATGGCGATGATCATAACAAGATTGGCAATTCCAGACTCAGCAGCCCGAGATGCCATGACCGAGATTCCGACTACCGAAGACGATTGATTAAGCACATTCATAGTCTGTGTGGGAATCAAAAGGCTTCCCGCAAACTGTGCCACCTTACCAGCATAGTTAAACGATGCCATAACCGCTTCGGAAAGAGAAAGTCGATACTGGGCCGCTGTAGGAGAAATGCCTATAACCTTTGCCTCCGGCTTGAGAGTGGGATTGATGGTCACTTCAAGATTCATACCGTCCCGCGTGTATGCCACAACCATCTCACGTTGCGCAGACAACGCCGAGTGAATCTCCTCGCTCATATCCGTCCACGTAGACACCGCTTTTCCATCAATGGCGGTAATGGTGTCTCCCGGCTTAAGACCTGCGAGCGCCGCAAGTGATTTCTCCTCAATGGCACCTATCTGTGGCGTATTTTGCGGAACCGCCACACCCACAACCATCAAAGAGCCTGCCACCAAAACCAAAGCAACGGCCACATTGACCACAATTCCGCCAAGAAGCATCACAATTCGCTTGGGAATGCTGGCACCAAGGTAGGTGTGAGAGCGTTCCTGGGCGAGAAAATCGTCTTGATTCATCTGTGGCTCATGGGGCTCTCCTGCCTTGGTTGAGCCGTCAAGGGTAAAATCATGGCCACGATCATATTCGGTTCTCAGCTTTGCATCACGTGCAAGGGTTTGATATTGAATAAGGGCCTCATCGTCCGTCTCGCCATTGTCCGTCTCACCGGTTTTGTGCGCCTCATACGCCTCAATTGCAGCCCAATCTGCAAGGACCTCTAAGGCTTCATAAGCAACATTGTTTTCAATGTTGAGCTCTGCGGCAACTTCGCCAACCGTAACGCGACCCTTTTTCTGCACATAGGCAAGCGCTGGTGCAAGATTGGCACTTTCAGCGCCCTCCATACCACAAATGCGCGTATAACCACCTAAAAGCAGCGGAGTTACTCCGATTTCGGTTCCATGCGAAGCGCTCTTATAGGAGAGCTTATAGCGAAACGGCATGCCTAAAAAGAACTCCGTTACCCGTACGCCAAACGCACGAGCCGCAAGATAATGGCCTGCTTCATGCACAAATACCAAAAGCGATAAAACAACCAATCCCCAAAAAACAGGAGATAAAATACTCAATATATTCAATTCTTATCCTTTCAACACACACGTCTGAGCAAGAGCTCGCGCATGCGCATCAATCTCAGAAAGCTGGGCAATGCTTTCGGTAGACTCTCTTGGAATTTTCTCTATAACGGACGAAACAATACGCTCAATATCAAGAAAACCAATTTTTCCGAGACGAAACGCCTCATTTGCAATCTCATTCGCAGCATTCATCACGCAAGGGGCAGTTCCTCCCGCCCTTCCAGCTTGCTTTGCAAGTGCAAGGCAACCGAACGTCTCTTCATCAGGCTCTGCACAGGTCAGAGGGTTGGTAGTCCCCCACAAAACAGGTTGGGCAACCCCCTGCCAGCGCTCAGGATAGCTCAGGGCATACTGAATGGGGATGCGCATATCTGAGGGGCCAAGCTGTCCTTTAACCGAACCGTCAACAAATTCAACCATGGAATGGATACGGCTTTGCCGATGAATCAACACGTGAATATCGTCGATGGGCGTTTCAAAAAGATGATGAGCTTCGAGTATTTCAAGTCCCTTATTCATAAGCGTCGCCGAATCAATGGAGATTTTTGCCCCCATTGACCAGGTTGGATGTGCAAGAGCATCCGCAACGGTAACGTGCGCTAGTTCTTCTCGACACTTGCCAAAAAATGGTCCGCCTGAACATGTCAGCCAAATTTTTGATACATCCGAGAGTTTCTCGCCGACAAGACATTGGAAGATGGCACTGTGCTCGGAGTCCACGGGAATAAGCTGACCGGGACGGACCAGCGGCATGAGAAGATCGCCACCGACCACAATGGACTCTTTATTGGCGTAGGCAAGAATCTTTCCCGCGGTAAGCGCTGCATATCCGGCATAGATACCCGCCTCACCCACAACGGCATTAACCACACAGTCAACATCCTCAAGCTCCGCAAGTGCGCACACCGCCTCAGAGCCGAAGGTGAGCTTACAGTTTGCAGGCAGATTGGCGAGAAGCGCATCATGACGACAAGACTCATCGGCAACGGCGACGCACGTGGGATGAAACTCATGCGCTGCTGCAACAAGCGCCGCACATGAAGAGTGGACCGCAAGCGCAACAACCTGCAGCCTATCTGTATGATGCCGGCATACGTCCAATGTCTGCTGACCAACCGAACCGGAGCAGCCCAATATGGCCACGCGCAAAGGACGCCGGCGCGACGCATGCGGTGCGGTGTTCTCAAAGATACTCATACAAGCAAAAACGCTCCCAAGAAATAGAACGAGAAGTTTAAGAATAACAGAGCGGCTACGCTCCCAAAAATCATCGAGTCAGAACGATCGAGAAGACCACCGTGGCCGGGCATTATGGAGCCTGAGTCTTTTATACCGACACCACGCTTAATGCGCGATTCAAAAAGGTCGCCAACAACCGCAAAAATGCCCTCAAAAAGACCAGCCACAATGCCCCACCAGATAGGCATATGGAAGGTAGGGCTCAACGTACTTATGAGGACCCATACTAAAACAGATCCTATAAGGCCGCCGTAAAATCCTTCCCAACTTTTATGAGGAGAAATACGGGGAGCCATTTTATGTTTTCCAAACTTAGACCCTATCAAAAAGGCAAACGAATCATTTGCCCAAACTGATACCATAACGGCCAAGGTAAGCCATGGAACAGAAAATGACGGTTCGTATGAGCGAAGCATCACTATGGTGGAATATGCCAGCGAAGTGTATACGGGACCAAAACAAGTTACCGCAACATCCGCAAGATTGGCACGGGGTGTCAGTACATACCAAGCTCCACAGAGTATAAGCAATATGAGCAGGGAGCTGAACATGCCATAGAATCCAAAACGAGCCAAGACGGGAAAAACGACCGCAAACGTGAGTCCCAAAGGCTCATTGGGCATGCGTCCGCCCAACCGGCAGATATGAAAAAACTCCGAACAACATACCCAACCCGTTGCCGCTATAAGAACCGTCGTGGCATCGTGGCCAACATAGAGACATGCCAGCACGGTAATGGCATAAATAGCACCCGACAAAGACCGCGTTAAAAGTTTTTCCGTTAGAACGCGAATACGTTGTCCAAAGAGATTTCCCTCTGCTCGAAGCGGTTCCTTTTTGGAGCGTCTATTCTCAAGCTTATCAATCTGTTTATCCAGTCCGGCGGCCTGCTCGGAGAATTGATGGGCAGCTTCGACGGTTTCGGCTGTTTCGGCTGTTTCGGCTGTTTTAGAAGTTTCGGCGGCTTCGGTGGCGTGAGAGCCCTGCGATAAAATATTTTTATGTTGTTTTTTCTCTGCCGTCATGACTGCGCGCCCCCAAAGCGTCTTTCACGCTTTTGATACGCCACAAGCGCACGTAAAAAATCCCAGCGAGTAAAGTCGGGCCACAACACTGGTGTGATGTAGAGCTCTGAATAGGCAATCTGCCAAAGAAGATAGTTGGAAAGACGCTTTTCACCCGAAGTTCTAATAAGCAAATCAGGATCGGGCAGACCGGCGGTATAGAGGTTCTTCTCGATATCTTCCGGTGTGATGGCTTCAGGATCAATACTCCCCTCTTGTGCTTGCTTGGCGAGAAGAGCTGCCGCTCGAGTAAGTTCTGCGCGGGCTCCGTAATTAACTGCCAGCGCGAAAATCATACCGGTATTGTCTTTTGTTTCAGTAAGCCCTCGTTGAAATGTCATGTATGTCTTTTTGGGAAGCGCTTCCAGATTTCCAAAAAAACGGAGCCGTACATTCTCTTGATGGAAAAGTGGCAATTCTTTGATGAGCGTTTCAGCAAAAAGTTGCATCAGAAAGTTAACTTCTTTTTGTGAGCGCCGCCAATTTTCCGTTGAAAACGCATATACGGAAAGAACGTCCAAGCCAAGACGGACTGCTGTTGTTACCGCTTCACGCAGCGACGTCACTCCTGCACGATGACCCTTTGTGCGCTCAAGACCTTGAGCCTTTGCCCAGCGACCATTTCCGTCCATAATGAGCGAAACATGTGCGGGTATACGACTTAGATCAAGGGCATCAAGTGAGATATCATCCGGAGCGTCCTTGTAATATGCAGCCAGCTTTGCCTTGTCAAACTGCATTTATATCTCCATGACCTCAGCGGTCTTGACCTTCAGAAGTCTTTCAATCTCTGCGACCGAATCGTCGGTGAGCTTTTGAATATGCTTTTTCTCGCGTGCCTGGTCATCTTCGGAGAGCTCTTCGTCACGCTCAATTTTGCCATTTATATCACGGCGGACATTTCTGATGGCAATACGCGCTTCTTCCGCCAAACCGGCACATTCTTTTGCAAGCTCACGGCGACGCTCTTCTGTAGGCATCGGGAATGGGAGGCGAATCGTGGCGCCATCGTTAGATGGTGTGATTCCCAAATCGGATGCCTCAATGGCCTTCTCGATAGCTTTAAGCGAAGTCTTATCCCATGGCTCAATAACCAGCAGTGAGGCTTCCGGTACTTTTACTGCAGCAAGCTGCATGATGGGCGTAGGCTGACCGTAATAATCAACTTTAATGGGATCAAGGGCATGCGGATTTGCTCGACCCGTACGCACGCGTGCGAAATTATTTTTGAGTGCCTCAATACCCTTATCCATTGAGGCTTTTGCTTTGTCAGTATAGACGCTCATTAGTCCTCCTCAATAACAGTTGTACCTACTTCTTTTCCGCAGATAGCATCATGAAAAACACCCGTGGTTGCCATATCAAATACCACAATTGGCATCTTATTATCACGGCAAAGAGCAATTGCCGCTGCATCCATAACCTTAAGCTCTTTGGTCAAAACGTCCTTGTACGTTACGACGTCATATTTAACGGCATGAGAATTTGTCACCGGGTCACAGTCATATATGCCATCGACCTTGGTTGCCTTCATAAGAGCTTCCGCTCCTATTTCACATGCGCGAAGTGCAGCCGCAGTATCGGTTGTAAAGTAGGGATTACCGGTTCCTGCAGCAAAAATAACAATACGACCCTTTTCAAGATGGCGAATTGCCCGACGGCGAATATACGGTTCTGCAATCTGCGACATGGTAATGGCGCTCATGACACGGCAGTACATACCGTTTCTCTCAAAGCAATCTTGCAGGGAAAGTGCATTGATGACGGTCGCGAGCATGCCCATGTTGTCACCTTGAGCACGATCCATACCCGCAGCAGCCTGAGAGACGCCACGGAAAATGTTTCCGCCACCGACAACAACCGCAATCTGGACGCCTGACTCCCATACCGGCTTGATTTCTTTGGCAAGCTGTTCAGGAACAGAAGGGTCAATTCCAAAGTTCTGCTCGCCCATAAGAGCCTCACCAGAAAGCTTTAGAAGAACTCTCTTGTATTTGTATTCTGACAAGATTTCCTCCATCCACACGCAAACATCTAACCGTTCATTATTTTATCAGACGCTCTGTTTGGCATTCGTCTCAGACAGCCATTCCTTCGGTAAGCCTTCGTCCCAGACAAATTCGCCTCAGACAGCCATTCTCCCAGTAAGCATTCGCCTCAGTAAGCGCGAATGTGGTATACAAAAAAGAGCCAACTGCAAGCAGCTGGCTCTTTTGTCTACGACGATAATTTTTACTCACCAAAAGAGAAGCGAACGAAGCTGACAACCTGAACGTTATCATCAACTTTCTTGGAAACAAGCTTTGCATATTCACCGATGGTCATATCCGGATCCTTTACAAAGGCCTGCTCGGTAAGGACGCTCTCCTTGTAGTACTTCTCAAGGCGACCCTGTGCCATGCGCTCCTGAATTGCCTCAGGCTTACCGGACTCGGCAGCCTGTGCCTTATAGATAGAAAGCTCATGCTCAACAATATCGGAAGGAACATCCTCACGACGTGCCGCAACAGGCGCAGCGGCTGCAACCTGCATGGCAACATCATGGGCAAAATTCTTGAAGTCTGAAGAGTCGCGTGTTTCAGGCTTGTTAAACTCAAAAGTCACCAATGTGGCCAGCTTGCCACCAAGGTGAACGTAGCCGGCAAGGGCACCGGATTCAACCTGAGTGCGTGCAAAACGCAAAATGCGCATATTCTCACCGATGTTGTGGATCTTGTCGGTGAGAGCCTCCTGTACCGTGCCCTCGCCAAACTTTGCCGCGAGAAGAGCGTCAACATCGGCAGGATCATTTTCAACAACAGCTTCGGCAAGCTCAGACGCAAAGCCGGTAAACTGCGGGTTGGTACCAACGAAGTCGGTCTCGCAGGAAAGCTCAAGAATTGCTCCCTTTGTACCATCAGGCGAGATAAACGTTGCAATTGTACCTTCATTAGTCTCGCGACCGGCACGCTTAACGGCCTTGGCGACACCCATAGTGCGAAGGATATCAACTGCCTTGTCGATATCGCCGTCTGCCTCAACAAGTGCCTTCTTGCACTCCATCATAGGAGAACTCGTCATATCACGAAGCTGCTTGACAAGAGCTGCAGTAATTTGTGCCATGTCCCCTCCTTAGGGGTCGTAGGAATACCTGTCTTAGAACTTATGAAGCGCTTATGCGCTCTGCGTAGCCTTACTCAGCCTCAGGTGCTGCTGGCGCCTCGTCTGCCTGAGGAGCAGCCATTTCTTCCGCTGAAATCTGCTCTTTGCCACTGCCGGCAAGAATTGCGTCTGCGGCAAGCTCGCACATCAGCGAAATGGAACGGATGGCGTCGTCGTTTGCGGGAATACCGTAGTCAACCACATCAGGATCGGAGTTTGTATCGAGAAGCGAAACCACGGGAATGTGAAGGCGATTGGCCTCACGAATGGCATTCTCTTCTCGCTTGGAATCAATTACAAAAAGTGCGTCCGGAAGCTTGTTCATATCACGAACGCCGCCGAGGTTAAGCTTGAGCTTTGCGAGCTCCTTGTTGCGAAGAGCCTGCTCCTTTTTAGGAAGCGCCTCCATGCGACCATCCTCAACCATAGCCTCAAGCTCTTCCATACGCTGGATTCGTGAGCGCATGGTAACAAAGTTGGTCAACATACCGCCGAGCCAGCGCTGGTCAATATAGGGGGCATTTGCACGCTTTGCCTGTGTTGCGACGGGCTCTTGAGCCTGCTTTTTAGTTCCGACAAACAAAATGGTTCCGCCTTTTGAGGCAAGATCTTTAAGGAACGTGTACGCCTTGTCGGCACCCAGCATAGTCTGCTTAAGGTCAATAATGTAGATACCATTGCGATCGCCAAAGATATAGGGCTTCATCTTAGGGTTCCAGCGACGAGTCTGGTGACCATAGTGGCAACCAGCATCAAGCAGTGTCTGGATAGTAATCTTTGCAGCCATAGATAACCTCCTGGTTTAACCTCCGCACGAGGTCGGCCTTATCAAATCCACTCACAGTCTGGCTCGAACTCTGAGCACCACGGATGATAAGTAGTCGTGCGTGTGTGATTGTGCCGCTTGGTAGCGACAGACCGTGCATTTACACAGCCGGGCGATAGTATACCACGACCCGCTACAATTCCGAGCGCGGATGAGCTTGTTTTGCAGCATCTTTGAGTCTCTCTATCGAGAGATGCGTATAAATTTGAGTTGTCGAAAGACTCTGGTGTCCGAGAAGCTCTTGTACAACACGCAAATCGGCTCCACCACTCAGCAGTTCTGTTGCAAATGTATGTCTCATTGCATGAGGCGTGAGCATTGGATCAAGGCCTGCCTTCTTCACGTAAGTCTCAAACATTTTACGCAAAACATCGGCGCTCATGCGATGTCCTCTTATGGAGACAAAAAGAGCTTTCTCTTCTCTTGGATTTCGCAACGATTTTCTCCCCTTTCCAATAAGCTGAGATCGAGCTCCATACATATATGCCTCAAGCCAATCGCGTGCCGTTTTGTAGAGAGGAACGTCTCGCTCCTTAGATCCCTTGCCAAAAAGCCTTACCACACCTTGGCTCATGTCTACATCTTCTCTGTCTAAATGAGATATCTCTGAGATTCGAGCCCCGGTAGCGTACATACATTCAAGAATTGCTCTGTCTCGAAGTCCTACGGCAGTATCGGTATCGCACGACAATAACAGCTTTTGAACATCTTCATCCGACATGGTTTGCGGAAGTCGGCGAGAAGTACGTGGGCTGGTAAGAATTAAAGAAGGGTCCACTTCAAGATATTTCTCTTTATTGAGCCACTTGTAAAATCCCCGTAAAGCCGAGAGATGCCTATTGAGTGTACGCGCTGAATAACGTGCCTGGTCAAGATAGGACAAATACGCGCGAAGACTTCTGTGCGTGGCTTGCAGAGGATCAAGCTCTTCTCGCTTGCACCATGATATATATGAAGCTAAATCTACAGAATATGCCCTGGTTGTGTTATCGGATAAGTTTCTTACCGTTCTCAGATACGCAATGAACTCATCAACATATGAGTTTGCGGGCGAATTGTCAGAGGTTTGTGACAAGAGCATCACCTTCTAGTACAAAAATATCATGACGTGTACTGAGGTACTCATCAAAGTCTCTCTGTGCTCGTTGCGTCATACGCCGACGTCGCTCATCCTTCTTTTTTATTTCTTCGTCCAAAGGCGGGAAAAGCCCAAAATTCACGTGCATGGGTTGATATTCTTTGGTATTGGGATCTGTGGCATACGAGACAAGAGAACCAAGCGCACCGGTTTTTGGCAAACAAATCTCAGGCGCGGCGATAAGGTCAGCATAGGTATTAAGCGCCGCAAGCAACCCCGATGCGATTGCCTCGACATAGCCCTCCGTACCGGTAAGTTGTCCGGCAAGTCGTATGTGGGTATGGGGAATTGCAAATGAAGGAGTAAGGGCATGGGGTGCATCTACAAAAGAATTTCTATGCATAACACCATAGCGCAAAAACTCTGCCTCCCCCAGACCGGGAATCATCGAAAAAACTCGCCGTTGCTCACCCCATACGAGGTTGGTCTGAAAACCAACCAGATTATATGCCGTAGCATCCGCATTCTCAGCACGAAGCTGAACAGCAGCCCACGGACGCCGTCCATCTCTTGGATCGGTAAGCCCTACGGGTTTAAGCGCACCAAAACGAAGTGAATCTACTCCGGTACGCGCCACCTCCTCAATGGGTTGACATGCTTGAAAAAGATCCCTTTGCTCAAACTCATGCGAAACCACACGACATGCAGCCAAAAGCTCTTGAATAAACATCCCATATTCGTCCTTATTCAAAGGGCAATTGAGATAGTCGCCTTTCTCGCCTTCGCTGTATCGTGATTGCGCAAACACAATAGAACGATCAATGCTATCGGCAGCGATGATCGGTGCCGCCGCATCATAAAACGACATGCGATGAGTGCCAAGACGCTGAGAAATTGCGTCGTAGAGACTATCCGAGCAAAGGGGGCCAGCAGCAATTACGCAAGGTTCCGCTGGTATTTCCACCGCTTCCCTACGCTCGACTCTGATGAGCGGATTCGATGAAATAGCAGCAGTTACCATGGAAGAAAATTTTTCTCTGTCTACCGCTAACGCTCCGCCGGCAGGAACCGCAGTGTCTTGTGCAAATTGCAGAAGAAAACTTTTCATTCCGGCTAATTCCCTTTTCAGAATGCCTGCGGCGCTCTCCTCCTTTGTTGACTTCAGTGAATTTGAGCAGACGAGCTCCGCAAAATTACTTGTATGGTGCGCCGGCGATTGTTTGGTAGGCCTTTGTTCTATAAGCAAGACCTCTATGCCTCGAGCCGCAAGCTGAAGCGCGCACTCGCTGCCCGCAAGACCTGCTCCTATAACGGTTACTTGTTTTTTCATACTATCCTTCAGGTACGCATTTTTGGTTTGTCTACTAATCCTAAATGATACTCGCGCGTTGGGGTATAGCGACCGTCGGGCAACCTTTGAATGATTCCGGATGCTTCAAAGTCTGTCAGAGTTCTCATGAGGGTCAACACATCCTCCCCTAATCTCATAGCCAATTCCTCTGGCCTGCTCGGTGAAGCGAGAAGTGCGGAAATAATGCGACTTTTAGGCGAAGTTTGGTCTTTTTGCGCCCGAGCAACGGTTCCAAAATCGAGAGCAAGAGACACGGCAAGTGAACTCTCGTCTGAAATAATTCTTGCTCCTTCAGAAATAAGTCGATTGGTTCCTGCTGAGGTGGGAGAAAAAATTGATCCTGGAATTGCATACAGTGCTCTGCCTAAATCTATTGCGGCTTCCGCCGTTGTCATAGTTCCTGAGCGAATGCCCGCCTCTGTCACAACAAGAACAGATCCAAGTGCTGCAATAATGGCGTTTCTTCTTGGAAAGGCAAAACGACGAGGCGGGGTTTTCCACGGATCCAAGGACAGAACCACCCCTTGTTCTTGAGCGGCTAAAATAAGGGGTTCTGAAGAGCGCGGATAGATAACGTCAGCACCACATCCAAGTACTACAATTGTCTTTCCTCCCGCTGACAGAGCGCTCATTCCTGCTGCAAAATCACAACCCATAGCGCCTCCGGAAACAACGGTAACACCACAATCCACCGCAACTCTCGCCGTCATTTCTGCAATGGCAATTCCATAGGGAGTTGCCCTGCGCGCTCCAATCACTGAAAGCATCGGAGCTGAGAGTAACGTTGGATCGCCTATGCCATATAAAACTCTCGGTGGAGAATGTAGGTCTTCAAGACATTTTGGATAGTAGTCATCTCCGCGTGTAAGTATCCATCTCTCTGCCATATATCCACTACCTTAAAATCCGTGAACGAAATGCTACCGCTTCGCTCAGATCGTCTTTTGTTACAAGCTCATGGTGCTCAAGATCAGCCACCGTTCGCGCAACGCGAGAAACCCTGGCAATTGATCTGCCTCCTAAAGACAGACCTCTGGCATAACGCTCAAAAAGCCGTTGAGCTCCTTCTTCAAACACAGCGCGTTGATCTCCTTTGGATTGTTGTTCTTCTCGCCAACGCCGATACTCGCGACCTGATATCACCAGCTGCCTCATCTCTTTTGAAGTAAGACCTCTATCTCCTTCAATAACTTTGGTTGACGAAGGCCTCACAACATCGCACACAATATCTATCCGATCCATAAGCGGACCCCCTATTTTTGACTGATATGTATCAATGCGTGCCGGAGTGCAAGTACAAAGATGGTCCGGGTCGCCGCAAAAACCGCAGGGACAAGGGTTAGCTGCAGCCAATAATTGAAAATCACAAGGAAATGTATATAAACCATCAACGCGTACGAGCCGGACCTTCTTGTCCTCTAACGGCTGACGCAAAGCCTGCAGCGTATTGGTTGCAAACTCCGGCAGCTCATCGAGAAATAAGACACCCTTGTGCGCAAGTGATACCTCCCCTGGTAAAACAGGTCTTCCTCCTCCAATGAGGCCACCCAAAGATATTGAGTGATGCGGAGCTCTAAATGGCCTCATACCATGAGCCAGTAATTTTGAAGACTCACCGGCTACTGAATGTATAAGAAGCGCTTCTTGTAATTCGTCTTGTGCAAGTTTTGGAAGAATCGATAAGAACCGCCGTGCAAGCATGGTTTTTCCTGAACCCGGTGGCCCAACCATCAACATGCCATGCGATCCAATCGCAGCAAGAACAAGCGCTCGCTTAGCAAGTTCTTGATCGATAACGTCTCCAAATTCAAGATCTTTTCCACAGCTTTCAGAAATCTTCGGATTTCTCATGCCTCTTTGGCAATATCGTTGTAGTTTGACGTGCATACATAGGTCACGTAAAGATTGGATGGCATAGACGTGTTCTGTATGTATGCCGGCTAACTCACTTTTATCGGAGATAACCAAATTATTTTGTAAATCATGGGCAAGTGTGGCGTATGCGATTGTCCCTCTTACAGGAGAAACATCACCGTTAAGCGTAAGCTCTCCAACAAAAATGTTATCTCGAAGAATCTCTTCAGAAAGCTGACCTGTAGCAACAAGAATTGCAACGGCCATAGGCAGATCAAATCCTGAGCCGGTCTTTCTCATATCAGCCGGCGAAAGGTTTATGGTAATGTGTCGTCGAGGAATGGCAAAACCGCAGGCATTGATGGCACACCTTACCCGAGAACGCGCCTCAAGAACCGCTGAGTCCGGCATTCCTACCACAGTTACGCCAGGGATACCTCCCGCAACGCTTGCCTCTACGTTTATCGGAACAGACTCAATTCCTCTAATCGTTGCAGTTCTCACGCAAACCACTTTTGAACTAGACATTTTCATCCCAGCTAAAAGCACCAATGAGGTGTCTGAGACTTGCATTGTGTTCAGCAACAAGATTGATAGCAATCACATCGAAACGGATCATACTCACTTGTCCATGAAACGCAAGGTAGAGCAGAGCCATCTTTCTATACATTCGTTGTTTTTGCGCGGTAACGGCTAATTCAGGCATGAGATTTGCATCTACTTGAAGCATCCTTCGAGTCTTTACTTCAACCATGACATACACATCACCATCTTGAGCAATAATATCTGCTTCTCCGCCGCCCTTGCACCTCCAGTTCCTCTGTATGATTTTGTAGCCGCGCTCGGCAAGATAATCGGCTGCAAGTTGCTCTCCCATTGCTCCTATTTCCCTTCGGGAACATTCAGATAGCAGCCTTTTGGATAATACAGACTCATTACCTGTAGCGCCGTTAGGCTCTTTTTTACTTTTCCCCATACCGTTCATGAGCTCTCCTTCTACCTCTTCTGGAAGAGCAATCATGACAGGTGTATCTGACAGATATCTGACCGCTATCTGACTGATATCTGACAGATGTTTTCAACATAAAAAACTTTGATATCAAATTTTGAAGAGTTGTGAACAATCGCTGTACATACGGCTTAAAAATTCCAATGCACCTACACCAACACGCACGAGTAATTAAGTACTTGATTTAATACCCATTAAAAGAGACGGGGTCCCTTCGCAAAATTTCCACAAAAGGTTGTACGATGAATCGGTGTAAGACCATAATCGGCAATTGCTTTAATATGATCGGCTGAAGCATATCCCTTGTTTTGGGCAAAGTGATATGCCGGATATTGTGCATCATAGTCAACCATAAGGGCATCTCGGGATACTTTCGCAACAATAGAAGCGGCAGCAATGGATGCTATTTTTGCGTCACCTTTTACAATGGTCTTCTCACGAGGATGTACGTGAACCGGATTTCCATCAATAAGAACACAATCGGGGTCTACCCCCGTTTGTTCAATGGCAATCTCCATTGCTTTTCTGAGCGCAGCAGACATACCAATTTCGTCTATTTCTGCAGGTTCAATAAAAGCCATTCCTATCGCAAGAGCAACTTTTGCAATCCGTGCGGCAATAGTTTCTCGTCTTGCAGCGCTCAGTTTTTTTGAATCGTTTAAACCATCAATGAGAGGCGTATCCGAAAGCACCACGGCACCAACCGTTAAAGGACCGGCGACCGGCCCCCGCCCAACTTCATCGACACCAACAATAATGCCGGAGCCCCCGAGCTTGCGCTGAAGGGTATACATTGCTTGCACGCGAGAGTTCTCAACGGCAGAGCGCTCTAGTCTTCGTTGCGCAGACTCTAGGGCTTGTTGAACTTGTTTGCGCGGATCCTCGGCATAACGCTCGGAAAGAGCGGCAATCTCCGATGCGGACGCATCACTTAAAAGAGCTGCTATCTCTTTTGCGGTAAGCCGAGACGAATCAAATGCCACCATACTCTCCCGCCATACAAAAAGCCGCCCATACGGACGGCTTTATCATAAACCAATTGCTTCTAAAACTAGCGCTGCTCACGAAGACGAGCTGCCTTACCAACGCGATCGCGAAGGAAGTACAGTTTAGCGCGGTGTACAACACCATGACGAACAACCTCAAGCTTAGCGATCTTGGGACTGTGAAGCGGGAAAGTACGCTCAACACCAATACCAAAGCTGATCTTGCGAACCGTAAAAGTTTCACGAGATCCGGCACCAGAAAGACGAATGATATCGCCCTGGAAAACCTGTTCACGGGTACGGTCACCCTCAACGATGCGATAGTGAACCTTGACATTGTCACCAACACGAACAGCAGGAATATCCTCGCGGATCTGCTGGCGCTCAATTGCGCGAATGTAGTCCATAATTCCTCATTTCTAGAGGTGCCGACGCGACCGCGAGCGACACATAGTTCAACACACAGGTGAAAAGTATATTAGACCAAGCGCTTCTCCGCAAGAACAACACAAGATTTTTATTGCCCCATTTTTATTGCCATATGTATAAAAACCTTGGTATTCACAAATTCATAGCGAGAAACACGTAGTTTAGCCCCTATTTTCTGGAATAGTTGCCTCTTCTCTCCCTCCACGACCTTGGAAGTCTTAATTCTTCAAAGGTACGGGTAGCATATCTGTCAGTCATTCCCGAAACGAAATCCGCAACTTGAAGTTCAGGGTTTTCCGCATCATGAACCGTATACTCAGCAGGTATTTCATTGGGATGCGAAATAAAGTAATCAAAGAGCTCGATAATGAGATCGTATGCCTTCGGCTCTTCATATTTTGCATCACCATTTGCATAAAGGTTTTCGAAAAGAAATGAACGCATCTGCATCATGGCAGTCCATATAGTATCTGACATGCGGATATCTCCACACTGAGCGCTTTGCTCCACGATATCGTGAACCATGGTTTCAATGCGCTCTGAGGACGAATTGCCGAGAAGAGCTCTTGGACCTGCCGGAAGTGCTTCTTCGGTAAGCAACCCCGCGCGCTTTGCATCATCGATATCATGCGTAACATATGCAATCCGATCAGCGATGCCAACTACCTGGCCTTCTGCTGTCATGGCTCGGAGACTACCCGAGTGACAGCGAATGCCGTCAACTACTTCTCGGGTTAGATTAAGTCCTCTGCCATTGCGTTCAAGAAGATCCACGATACGGGCGCTTTGTTCGTTATGCGCAAAGATTCTTTGATTTTTCGGATCAAGCGGATCCAAACCGCGATACAGAGCAATTGCTGTTGAGAGCGCTTTCTCGCCAATATGACCAAAGGGAGTGTGTCCAAGGTCATGACCTAATGCAATGGCTTCAGTGAGATCCTCATTGAGCCCCAACGGACGTGCAACAGAGCGAGAAATTTGTGCCACTTCCAGCGTGTGGATTAAACGGGTTCGATAGTGGTCTCCTTCTGGCGCAAGAAATACCTGCGTCTTATGGGCAAGACGTCTGAAACTCTTGCTATGCAAAATACGATCTCTGTCACATTGATAACAGGTACGAAGCGCATCAGGCTTCTCGGGAATCATACGCCCCTGTGAACGATCAGAAAACGCCGCTTCCTCAGCAAGGAATTCATGTTCGCGACGCTCAAGTTCTTCTCGCGTGAATGCCTTCATGAAGCCTCCAAACCCAGCACAACACTCAGATACGATTCTCGTCAAAGTCTAACAGAAAAGGAGGATGCCCGAAGACACCCTCCTCATCATATCGACGAAAACTCGATACGTACTTCTTATGCCTACAGCCTACTACCTAAAAGCTTACTTGGTAGCAATCTTTTGAGGACCACCATTTGCCTCAAGCTTTGCCTGAGCTGCAGAAAGACGTGCAATAGGCACGCGGTATGGCGAGCAGGACACGTAATCGAGACCAAGGTTGTAGTACATGTGGATGGACTCAGGATCTCCACCGGTCTCACCGCAAACACCAATGGTGAGGTTTGGATTACCCTTGCGGCCACCCTCAACCCCCATACGGACAAGCTCTGCAACACCCTTATCAAGCGTAGCAAACGGATTGGTTTTAACAATCTTGCGCTCCAGATAAAGAGGCATAAAGGCAGACTCAACGTCATCGCGTGAGAATCCGAGACATGTCTGGGTAAGGTCATTGGTACCAAAGGAGAAGAAGTCAGCATGCTTTGCAATCTCCTCAGACATGATGGCAGCACGAGGCAGCTCGATCATGGTGCCAACAGGAATGTCAAGCTCAACACCATATTCAGCCTCAACCTGCTTAATGGTATTCTCGACCTCTTCACGTACCTGTACAAGCTCCTCTTCAAAGCCAACAAGAGGAACCATGATTTCAGGACGAGGATTGAGGCCAACGCGCTTAAGCTCAGCTGCAGCAGATGCAATGGCGCGAACCTGCATAACATTGAGCTCCGGATAAACAATACCAAGACGGCAGCCGCGAAGTCCGAGCATGGGGTTTGCTTCCTGGAATGCATCAAACTTAGCGAGAAGGGCACGCTTAGCGGCAACGTCCTTACCCTGCTCTTCATCATGTGCAATCTCAACCTCAAGATCACGTGGAGAATCCAGGAACTCATGCAGAGGAGGATCAAGCAGACGCACGACAACGTCTTTGCCGTCCATTACCTTGAACATGCCAAGGAAATCACCCTTCTGGGCGCGACCAAGCTGCTCAATGGCAAGCTGCTTAACATCTTCAGAATCGGCCAAGATAAAGTCCTGAATAAGGTGCTTGCGCTCACCGAGGAACATATGCTCGGTACGGTCAAGACCAATTGCCTCTGCACCATTATCAAGCGAAGTCTGTGCGTCAGCAGGATTATCCGCATTTGCACGAACGCCAATATTGCGGCCACGCGAGCTGTCAAGACGAATCTCGTCGGCCCACTTCAAGATAGTTTGAAGATCGCCGGAAAGCTCTGGCTGGACAAGATCAACAGAGCCGAGAATAACATCGCCGGTAGTGCCGTCAATGGAAATGATATCACCCTCATTGACTACCAAATCCGAACCGGCAACGGTAAAGCGCTTGTTGGCTGCATCAATGCGAAGGACATCAACGCCGCAGACACACGGAGCGCCCATACCGCGGGCAATAACTGCAGCATGGCTGGTCTTACCACCGTGGGAAGTCAAAATACCTTCAGCGGCTACCATGCCGTGAAGATCGTCGGGCGTGGTTTCCCAACGAACCAAAATACAAGGCTTGCCGGCCTCGGCGTACTTCTCGGCATCAGCTGATGAGAAGACGGCAGCACCGACGGCAGCACCAGGAGAAGCATTCAGACCCTTGGCGATAGTCTCATACTTGGCGTTGGGGTCAAACTGTGGGTGCAAAAGTTGATCGAGCTGCTCAGGGGCAACACGAGTAACGGCCTGCTCTTTGGTGATGCGGCCTTCCTCGTACATCTGAATGGCAACCTTCAAAGCAGAAAGTGCCGTACGCTTACCAACACGGGTCTGGAGCATCCAGAGCTTGCCGTTTTCAATGGTAAACTCAATATCCATCATGTCTGCATAGTGATCCTCAAGAATCTCAAACACGTGGAAAAGCTCTTCTCCTGCCTGCTTAAGTGCGGGAACTTTAACCAAATCGGTAATAGGCTCAGTGTTGCGAATACCGGCAACAACATCTTCACCCTGTGCATTAACCAAGAAATCGCCGTAGCGCTCGTTTGTTCCGTCAGCCGGGTTACGCGTGAAAGCAACGCCTGTTGCAGAGGTCTCGCCCTTATTACCGAAAACCATAACCTGAACGTTGACGGCCGTACCAAGATCATCAGGAATCTTGTTCTGCTTACGATAGAGAATGGCGCGATCGTTCATCCAAGAACCAAAGACCGCCTGCTCCGCAAGGCGAAGCTGAAGATATGGATCAGAGGGGAATACCGCAAAACCACCCTTAGAAACTTCAGGATGCTCTTTAACATCAACGTTTGCTGCAAAGATACCCTTAAACCACGTTACCAGCTCACGAAGATCGTTTGCTGTGAGTTCCGTATCAAGTGTAACACCCTTCTCGGCCTTCTTAGCAGAAATTGCATCCTCAAAGAGCTGACCGGAAACGCCCATAACAACACCAGAGAACATCTGGACAAAGCGTCGATATGAGTCCCACGCAAAGCGCTCGTTTCCTGTTTGCTTAATAAGACCCTGAACAGACTCATCATTCAAGCCAAGGTTCAAAACGGTGTCCATCATGCCGGGCATAGAAAATGGAGCGCCCGAGCGAACGGATACAAGAAGCGGGTCTTCCTTGTCACCCAACTTTTTACCCATACGCTCTTCAAGATCCTGCATGGCTGAATCAATTTCATCAAGAACACCGTCGGGCCATACATTACCGGCTGTCGAATACGCAACGCATGTCTGGCAGGTAATTGAAAAACCCGGAGGAACGGGCAGACCGATCTTGGACATCTCGGCAAGGTTGGCACCTTTTCCACCAACAATCCACTTTGCCTCATCTACGGATGCGCCGGCGACCTCAGTCACATCGTTTCCGGCATGATCCTTTCCGAAGCTGTATACATGCTTCTCAGACATAACACTCCAAACCTTTTAAAACCAGACACGCCGAAGCGTGCACTTACAACACGACACTTGTGGATTAGACCTCACAACAAAATCCACATCGAACTATTTTATCAAGCTTAAGACTCTTTGAGGTCTGTTATACGGTAAACGGCTTTATTTAACCGCTCACAGATTTTTATATTTGAAGCATAATGAAGTATGCAACAAATGCTATAACTGCGACCCACATAAGAGGCTTCACCTTTTTTACATTGCCGGTTACAAGAGCAACAATCACGTAGAAGATAAATCCAAACCCGATACCGTCTGATATAGAGTATGTAAGTGGAATTCCAGCGATAACCATAAATGCGGGGAATCCCTCAAGAAGATTATTCCAGTCTATCTCGGTCACTTCAGTCATCATCAAAAAGCCCACAAGAACAAGGGCACCTGTTGTAGCACATGAATCAATGACAGAGATAAGTGGTGCAATGAATGCAGCTGCAAAGAAGCATAAACCCGTGAAAACGGAGGACAACCCGGTACGTCCACCGTCAGCTGCTCCTGAGGCAGACTCGATGAATGTGGTAATTGAGGAGGCACCAAACAAACCACCAGCCGCAGCTGCTGCGGAGTCAACGATAAGAATCTGTTTGATGTCCTCTACTTCTCCGTCCTTGGTAAGAAATTCTCCCTGCTTTGCAATTGCCATTGCAGAACCCATAGTGTCAAAAAAGTCAGACATCATAAGTGAAAAAGCAAACACGAGAAGTACCGGAGTAGTCAAGACTTTCACAATACCCATAACACCATTGGTGTCGGCTTGGAAAGGGGCTCCAAACGATGAAAAATCAAGACCTGAAATAATTCCTTCAGGAACTGCCGTCACTCCCAATGGAATGCCGGTAAGAACCGCCAGAATAATACCTATAAGCAGCGCACCCTTTACCTTTGCGGAATAGAGAATCACGGTAGCAACAATGGAAACTAAGCCAACTATAAACGTTGGTTTGAAAATGTCACCGAGCGCAACCATAGTTGACTCATTGGCAACAAGAATCCCTGCATTCTTAAGGCCGATCATTGCAATAAAAAGGCCAAGGCCCACCGAGATTGCATGGCGCAACGAAACGGGAATTGCATTCATGATTGCCTCACGAAGCCCGCAAAGAACCAGCAAGAGAATTGCAAGGCCCTCTATAAAAATAACCGCCATTGCAGCATGCCAGTCTCCATTGGTTATTTGGGAAAGAGTAAAAGCAACAACCGCATTGACTCCCATACCTGAAGCGCAAGCAAGTGGCCTATTTGAAAAAAGTCCCATACAGATTGTCATAACGCCGGCACCAATACATGTAGCCGTGATTGCTGCACTTAAAGGAATTCCGGCGACCTCAAGAATACCTGGGTTTACGGCAATGATATATGCCATTGCTAGAAATGTTGTAAGTCCTGCTCGTAATTCTTGGCCTACAGAAGATCCGCGTTCCTGTACCTTAAAGAACTTTCCCATCACGTACTCCTCTCCCAGATAAACCAACTAGAAACATATTTGCAAGATCTAAACACCACTTGACCCAAAACCACCGGCACCACGATCAGTTTGATCCAGCTCATCTACCTCAACAAGCTGAACAACGGGAACTTTTTGAATTACAAGCTGGGCAATACGTTCTCCCCACTCTATATGGATTGTCTTTTTTGCATCAAGATTAACCGCGCAAACCTTAAGCTCTCCACGATAGTGAGCATCGACAAGACCAGGGGTATTGGCCATTGAAAGACCCTCACGATATGCAAGGCCACTCCTCGGTTGAACAAACCCCGCGTATCCATCTGGAATTGCAATAGCAAGACCCGTTGCAATGAGACGACGCTCGAATGGTTTTAAATCAAGCTCTTCTGCACTACGGAGGTCTAAACCAGCATCTCCGCTATATGCATACGAAGGAAGTTCCACGGAAGGATCAAGACGTTTAATAGGAAGCTGGATGGTGTAGGTATCATCATGACAACTCATTGGTTTAAGCTCCTTAACTCTTCACTAAATTCATCTACATCTTTAAAATCCCGATATACTGAAGCAAAACGAATATATGCAACCTTATCGAGAGTAACGAGCTCCTTTAAGACGGCGCTTCCAAGATCTTCTGATGAAACTTCGTTTTGCCCGCCGTCACGAAGACTGGACTCAACGGAATCAATAAGTGTCCCAAGTTTCTCAATGGGAATATCTCGTTTTACGGTAGCCGCAATAAGACCTCTCATAAGCTTTTGCCGGTCAAAAGGTTCTTTATGACCATCTTTTTTCAGCACTACAAGAGGCGTTTCTTCTCGTCTTTCATACGTTGTAAAACGATAGCCGCACTCTATGCATTCACGGCGTCGCCGTATGGCATCATTATTGTCAGAGGAACGAGAATCAACAACTTTTGATTCTTCACATCCACACTTTGGGCAATGCATAATATCCTCTCTGTCAGCATATCAAGAAGATACCATGTATTTTATAAAAAGAAGTTCAGAGTTACGAATCCAACTCCAAAAAAGTATCACTATTCTCAATAATCATCACGCAACAGGAATCTTTAACAGCTGACCGGAAACCAACCTATCCGAAGAAATATGGTTAATCTTTTGAACATAGCGAACCATATCTGTTGTAGAAACTCCAGAAACGTTATGATCTTCTGCAATTTTCCAAAGAGAATCTCCTGGCTGCACCATAATTGTCTCCACGGGAGCATATTGGAGTTTATCTAAAACTTCATTTTCAATTGCCGCTGCGCGTAAGTTGTATGTTGAAACAAGAAAACATACTATTGCAACTAACGCAAGAGCTGCCACAAATAGCTGTTTTCTCGAAAGAGGACAATATGAGGCGCTTGACCGCTTATTAAGAAATTCTGCCGATGTAGCTATATCTTGTGCTACAGAAGCCCCTCCCTCAAGAAGCGTAAACTCACAAGGTTTTGAGGCTAGCGCCGATGTGCCATCAGATATGCATCGATTAACGTATTGCTTTTTCATATTTCAATCCTTTCCGAAATGTTCCTCGGAATGGTTATACCTAACCGGCCGGACAACAATTGAATCGAACGTCTGTACTTAATATAAACCGCACATTTGTTCGTGTCAATAAAAAATTAGAACATTCGTTTGATTTTTATATAGAACAGGTGTATGATACGTTTACCAGTAAAGGAGGTTTCTATGCCCAAAGGAAAACTCAGTAAGCGTCAAACAGCTATCTATGAGTATATTTGCTCTTACACAGACACACATGGATATCCACCTTCAGTACGAGAGATTGGTAAAGCGGTGTGTCTCGCTTCACCTTCAACCGTTCATATGCACCTTAAGGTACTTGAGGAACTTGGGTTTATCAGCCGAGATCCTAAGAAGCCTCGCACTATGAAAATAGTTACCAATCAAACATCTGACAATCAATCTACCAACAAACTTTCTTCCATTTCTCAAGATTTAAATAGCAATGTCATAACGTTGCCTGTAATTGGAAATGTCGCTGCAGGTACTCCAATCCTTGCAGAACAAAATGTTGAAGATAAGCTTTCGCTACCAACTAGTATCGTTGGAGATTCAAGCACTTTTATTCTTCGTGTTCATGGTGAATCTATGATTAATGCTGGAATTTTTGATGGTGACTACATCATTGTCAAAGAGCAGGCAGAAGCTCACGATGGGCAAATTGTCGTCGCCCTTATTGATGACTCGGCAACCGTTAAGACATTCTATCGGGAAAAAGATCGTATTCGTCTCCAGCCAGAAAATGACACAATGGCTCCCATCTATGCAAAGAATCCTCGAATTCTAGGTATTGTGACCGCTCTTATTCGCTCCATCGTATAGGAGCAGCTTTGGATACATCTGAGCTCTCGCCAAAGAATCATACTGAAGGTCGTGTTGTATTTTTTGATATTTGGCGAGGGTTCGTCATTGTATCGATGGTTTTATTTCATTTTGTATATGATCTCGTTTACTTGAGCAGTATACACTTGTCGTGGTTTGCCTCTCCGTTTATTGACATCTGGCGCGCCAGTATATCGTGGTCATTCCTTTTTATTGCAGGATCTATGTGCGCATTCTCAAAGAACGCTCTCAGAAGGGCGTGTCTCTATGGCACTCTTGCGGCTCTAATTTTTTTGATTACTTCACTTGTCCGCGTTGATGTCCCTATTTCGTTTGGCATCATTTTTTGCATGGCAGGCTCTACGTTACTGGAAGCTATTCTTCAAAAGTTTCACATTACCCTACAAGGATATATTCCGGCAGCCATCTTCTTTTGTATATTCCTTTTTACGTTGCGCCTTCCTTTTGGAACGATAGGAATTGGCCCTCTCAATATACAAATCCCGCAAATTTTATATACCTCTGATTTCTTCGCTTGGCTTGGCTTTCCAAGCAAATACTTTTTATCCGGTGATTACTATCCTTTGCTCCCTTATGCAATGCTCTATCTCTGTGGAGCTTCCTTTAATAGATCAGCTCTTAAACACGGATATCCACACGCTCTTATGAAGCTGTCTTGTCCCATAATTTCTGAAATTGGTAAACATCCTTTAAGCATATATCTTCTGCATCAGCCTCTTTTGCTGCTACTTGTCAATCTGCTTACCGGAAGAGCCTTGTTTTAGGAGCACGTAAAAGGGCTTAGAGTTGCTTGCATTTGTTTGTCGGCACGGACAGTCATCTGCAATCCGCTGGCCTGATAGCATGTACGAATTATCTGACAGCGCTCGTGCACCATATGGATAAGAAAACCTTGGTCAAATGGAATACAAACATGCAGCGTTTTATCGTCTTCACCGGCGATATGGGCAATCGTATACAAAAGCCCACGTAAGCCCATCGCTTTTTGGGCAGAAATAAAGACCGCATCAGGATATAACGTGCGCATTTTTGCAAGATTGTTGGTATCGAGAAGATCAATCTTATTAAACACCAGCAATTTTTTATGCGCAGAAACCTTGATATCATTCAAAATCGAAGTAACCACTTCGATTTCCTTATCAAAATTTTTATCGGAAGCGTCCACAACCAAAAGAATCAAATCGGCTGCCTGAGCTTCAGCAAGTGTTGACTTAAACGACTCAATTAACGTCGTAGGCAACTTCTGAATAAAGCCTACGGTATCAGTGAGGGTAATCTTTCTCCCCTCTTCCAGCGTAATAGTGCGCGTCGTTGGATCAAGTGTTGCAAAGAGCTCGTCTTTTGCATACACCGATGCATTCGTAAGCTGGTTTAAAAGTGTTGATTTCCCTGCGTTAGTATATCCGGCAAGTGAGACGCTAAAGATGCCGGAATCCCACCGCAACTTACTCTGTACTTCTCGCCTCTTCTCGAGATTTCGAAGCTCATGTTGAAGCATGGAAATCTTATCGCGGATTAGGCGTCGGTCAATTTCAAGCTGGCTTTCGCCTTGGCCAAAACGACTTCCGATACCTCCGCGTGTCTGCTCACCCACTAAATGACTCCACATTCCTCGAAGCCGAGGAAGAACATATTGCAGTTGTGCAAGCTGCACCTGGAGTCTGCCCTCACGTGTTTTTGCGTGCGTTCCAAAGATATCAAGAATCAAAGCAGTTCTATCAATAATCTTTGTTGGCGAACCTACTATTTTCTCAAGATTTGATTGTTGAGATGGAGAAAGCTCGTCATCAAAGATAACCACATCAACATTCAGATTCCGAACAAAAGAGACAAGTTCTTCTGCCTTGCCTTTACCGATAAAAGTCTTTGAAACAGGAGTGTCGAGCCGTTGGGTTAACGTAGCAACTACCTCTGCGCCATCAGTTTCAGCAAGTCGTGCAAGCTCTGCCATAGAATCTTCGAGCGACCACTCTCGCCTTCCGTATTCAACACCTACAAGCAGCGCCCTTTCGGGAACAGGTTCTGTATCAAATGGTTTAAATCGACTCATGACAACCCTTTTCAATCTCTGAAAGAATGGTCTTCGTCGCTTGCTCTATCCCCATTGTATCCATATCAAGCCATCTAACACGGCCGTCGCGCTTAAGCCAGGAAAGCTGGCGTTTAGCATAGTGGCGCGTATGTTGTTTCACGGCCTCAACTGCTTCTTCCTGTGAAAGCTTACCTGACAGATAGAGCAAAACTTCCCTATACCCAATTGCCTGACCGGCGGTACTGTTTTCCTCAAATCCCTGTGATTTAAGACGTTGAACCTCATCTATAAGACCCATTGAGAACATACGCTCAACTCGCTCGTCTATTCGTGTATACAGACGCTTCCGATCCATCACAAGACCCCAGATCAGGGCGTGATAGTAAGGAAGATGGCCTTTTAAGCCTCTGTGATGTTCTGCATATGAAACCCCTTCATCGAGCATTTCAAGTGCACGTATCACACGACGCACATTGTGCGGATGGATAAGTTCGGCGCTTGCCGGATCTCGATCACAAAGAAGCTGGTACAGCGCAGCGGGACCGTCCGTTTTCGCACGTTGCTCGTACAAAAGGCGACTTTTTGAGCCTACTGTTCCTGAAGGAAAGTGCATCTGGTCAATCACGGCATCTAAGTAAAGGCCGGTTCCTCCACAAAGAATGGGGATTTTTTGCGCGGCGAGAAGCGCGTCTATTTCAAGGCGAGCATCCTTCTGAAATAGTTGCACGGAATATTCTTGTGTTGGGTCCACTCTATCAACCATCAAAAGAGGCACTGCTCGCTCATGCTCAGGAACTTTTGCCGTTCCAATATCCATTCCTTTATAGACCTGCATTGCATCAACCGAAACAACCGAGGAATGCAAATTTTTTGCTACTTCCTCAGCAAGAGCACTTTTTCCCGAGGCGGTTGGACCAACAATGCAGACGACAAAAGGACAATCTCTCATCGAGGTTCCCCTTGAAGCGTTCCCTTGAGGTACCACGTACGAGCTTTTTCAACATACACATCAACTATTTTTCCAATGTAATCATCGCTCACGTGACCTTCCGGAAGAACAAAATGTACCGTCTGGTTCTTCTCGCTATGTCCCACCATAACGCGATTATCGCGCTTTGAGGTGTTCTCAACCAATACAGACACCGTTGTATGCAGATCCTTCTGATTTGCCTCAAATGCCTGCTTTGCCACAAGATCGGTCAATCTATTAAAGCGCTCCTGAATAACCTCATGGGAAGTATTGTCCTCAAACTTTGCAGCAGGAGTTCCCGGACGCTTAGAATATATAAACGTGTACGCCGAGGAATACGCAGCTTCTTTTACCAGCGAAAGAGTCTGTTCAAAATCTTCTTCGGTCTCCCCTGGAAAGCCCACGATAATATCGGTAGAAAAGGCAATATCCGGCATGGCCGCCTTAAGACGATGCACCAGGTCAAGATATTCTTCCCTCGTATAGCTTCGGTTCATCTTTTTCAAAATCCGCGTGGAACCGCTTTGTACCGCAAGATGCAAATGAGGCATAACGGCAGGCGTTTCTTTCATTGCAGCAATGGTTTCGTCGGTAAGATCTTTTGGATTAGAAGAGGTGAACCGAAGGCGCTCAATACCGGTTTTACCCACTGCCCGAAGAAGCTCGGCAAACCGAGGCGTTCCATATAGATCTCGACCATACGAATTAACGTTTTGACCCAAAAGAGTGATTTCGCGTACCCCGTCGGCCACCAGGCGCTCGCATTCACCGACAACCGCCTCAAACGTCCTGCTGCGCTCTCTGCCACGAACATACGGCACGATACAGTAGGTACAGAAATTATTGCATCCCGTCATAATGGGTACCCATGCGTGAAATACTTGATCTCGATGACTCGGAAGATCCGTCGAGAAGCCCTTGTGCTCCTCACTGGTATCAACTTTGACAGAATCGTCATCATCTGCAAAAGCGGCACTTAAAAGTGAAGGAACACTTGCAAGAGCGCTGGTTCCAAAAACCACGTCAACTGCGGGAACTTTCTTCTTAAGCGCTTCTCCGTCACGTTGCGCAATGCATCCGCCAATGGCAACAACACGCTTTCCCGACGGAGGCGTAGGAGCGCTAACCATAGCCGACGCCTGTCCATAAAGACGTTGATCGGCATTTTCACGGACACTGCAGGTCATGAATATAACGATATCCGCATCGTCAGTACTCTCTACCTCATTACAGCCACACACATCCAAAAGCCCACGTACTCTCTCAGAGTCATGAAGATTCATTTGGCAACCGAATGTTTTTATATGGTATGTCTTTCCAACGAGCTCTTCAGCTTCATACATAATCTATATAACTCCATTAAAGTGAGAATTTTCCTGTTGGGCGTTCTTCTCGCCATCAAAATTGATTGTTTGCAATTCAACAACGTCAGTTGAAGGAGGAAGGGTGTGCACGTATACCCCAATACGAATGGCAGTTCTGCTCTCCCCTCCTATTTCAATTTCAGAAAAGGTGGGGGCACAAGAAATGTCATAGCCGGTTGGTATAAGAAACCCACGCGCAATAGCCACTGCCTTAATGGCTTGATTTACGGCACCGGCCCCAATACACTGCAGCGTAACAGGCTCCTGATCTTTAACCAAACCCGCAATGGCACCTGCAACCGAGGCGGGTGATGACTTGCTTGAGACTTTTAGTAATCCCATTCATACTCCTGCATACTACGTTTGAGCTTCATTCTTACAATAATCACAACTCACCACTATATCTACGCCGCTACTCATCTGAGCTTAGTCCAAATGTTACGACAATCTTGTCTTTTTTGACGGTAATCTTAGGTTCATCACTCATGAATACATAATATTTCTCAGAAAGATAGTTAAAATCCTTCTCCAACAGACGCGCAAATGCACTTTTATCCTGCTCTGATACTTTCAGGCTGCGCCTATCCTTATACAGATCGATTTGTTTTGCCGCAGATTTTTCCTGAGTGTGAAACAAACGAGAATAGCAGCTTCGAAGAGGTTTGATTTGTCCGGCCAAAATACGATGACAGGTACGCTCAGACAAATCAAATCCAAGTGATCTGCACACATCAGAGAGCTCCTGAACATCAGAGGCACCACGGAACCTCTCAAGTACGGGCAGCTCTGAGAGATCATCAACAAAAAGAAGATCGGAAGACGATACGGAAAGCCGAACTCGGCTGCGAGCGGTTGCGATAATTTCTGCCGGAGAACCAAGAAATATGTCACAGCTTCCCTTTGATTCCAGGGCAAATTCACAGCAGGTTCGAACGATATTATGAGGTCCTTTTATAACGGACTTTTCTCCGTCATCATCAACACCTACACGAGGCCAACTTGATTGATCGCTGCGCTCGGTGAGCTTTTCTGCATCAACGACCACTTTTATGGCAGATCCCAGACCCGGTGCGGAAGACTCAACTTTTGTATAGTCAGCATTCTCTCTGATGGAATACAGTGCCATACCACGGCCATGGACACCCCATCGATCCATATGCACGCTTTCAAGCTTGGATGTTACGCGGGCGTCAAATACTTTTTCTTGCATGTCTTTTGGTATTCCGGAACCATCATCCAGAATAATAAGTGAGCGAGTGTTTTGTTCACGAGTGGTCGCGACATATATGTGACGAGCTCCGGCATCGCGAGAATTGCGAAGCATTTCGATAACAATGTCTTCAACGCAACGGATATCATGCTTTGCCTGTCTGCGCTCGGCCTCAGCAACACGAAGACGAACGTACCCTGCACCAAGGTTTTCCTCAATGCGAAGTGCACGCTCGCCTCCCATAGAAGCAACAAAGTCCAAAAGCTGCGTTGTATCTGTCATGCGCTATTTAGCCACATCAACCGCACGGGACTCGCGAATGACAACCACGCGAACCTGACCGGGATATTCCATCTCGTCTTCAATCTGCTTGGCAATATCATGCGCAAGCACCGTAGCTTCGGCATCGGAGATCTTCTCGGGCTCTACCATAACGTGGAGTTCACGGCCTGCCTGCATTGCATAGGTACGCTCAACACCCGCATGTGCGTTGGAAATCTCCTCAAGTTTTTCAAGACGCTTGATGTAATTCTCCGCAGACTCACGACGGGCACCGGGACGTGCAGCCGAGATGGCATCGGCGGCCATTACCAAAACATCAAGTACCGTATTAGGCTCAATATCTGCATGGTGAGCCTGAATGGCATGAACGATATCAGGACGCTCTCCATGACGGCGTGCAAGTTCGGCGCCGATAACCGCGTGAGGACCCTCAACCTCATGATCTATTGCCTTGCCAAGATCGTGCAGGAGACCCGCGCGCTTTGCGGGGGCTGGATCCATGCCAAGCTCCTCGGCCATAATGCCACAAAGAACGGCTACTTGAACCGAGTGCGCCAATACGTTTTGCCCATATGAGGTACGGTAACGAAGCGCACCAAGCGTTCGTATAATTTCCGGATGAAGATCATGGATACCACAGTCAAACGCTGCCTGCTCTCCCGCTTCAATAACGCGCTCTTGTACAAGGCTCTCTGCCTTTTTATAAAGCTCCTCAATACGCGCTGGGTGAATTCTGCCATCCGCAATCAAATTCTCAAGAGCAACTCGAGCAGTCTCACGACGAACGGGATCAAAGCTTGATAGCACTACCGTCTCCGGCGTGTCATCAATAACAAGAGAAACACCAGAAACCTGCTCAAAGGTGCGAATATTTCGACCTTCTCGGCCAATGATTCGACCTTTTAAGTCATCCGAGGGAATGTGGACGGTAGTAACCGTGATCTCAGAAGCCTGATCTGCGGCAACACGCTGGATGGCAGTAGAAATAATCTCACGAGCGGTTTTATCCGCCTGGGTGCGAATTCGCTGCTCAGACTCACGTAAAACTTGTGCTTCATCACGAACACTCTCGGCACGAACACGCTCCATAAGCTCATCGTGAGCTTCATCTCGTGAAAGAGCGGCAATACGCTCAAGCTCTGTGGATTGCTGTGCAACAAGTGTATCCAGATCATTTTTCCGACGATCGAGCTGTCCTTGAAGGCTGGAGAGTTGGTGTTCCCGCTTATCAAGAGCATCATTTCTGTGATCGAGAGATTCTTCACGCTGCAAAATCCGATTTTCCATGCTCCGAAGCTCGCTCTTGCGCTTTTTTTCTTCCGCTTCAGCATTCTGCTTCAATTGCAGAACCTCTTCTTTTGCCGAAAGAATGGCTTCTTTCTTTATCGTTTCAGCCTGACGGCTTGCCTCAGAAGCAATGCGTTCAGCATTTGATTCGGCTTGCTTAAGCTGCTCATCAGCAGTTTTTAAGCGAGAATTACTTTTTCCGGCAAGAATGCCGTACGCAATGGCAGCGCCAACGACTAAACAGGCCACTCCTACGACTATAAGTGTTACTTCCATACTTACTCCTAAAATGGCAATTACAAAATGTTCAGGAGACTCTACTGGGATGCAGTAAATACATCAAAGTAAAGAACCCGCCACAAGAGGAGAAAACCACACACAAATACAGAACATTATGCTTGCTATACAAACTCTATAAAAGTGACGCCGGCAAACCGACGGGAAATGCTCATTCTCATGGCATTCTTAATCCTACTGAGTAGGTTGGCATTTGTCAATTAAAAGCAGGTAAACAGATGAATTTATAGCAAATAAACATACTAACCATTGATATGAACTACACGTCTCTTAACATCTGCCTTGCCACATCAGTGCAAATTCCCAAGGGATACCCCTTTGCTGCTAAAAATCGAACAATCTTTCCATAATCATTTTTACCCGTTAAACGCTTACGTTGTGCCAACATATGCGCGTGTTCGCGCTGGTTTTCCAAAGACAGATAGGTATCGGGCCAACCGTCAAGTAAGGTAGGTTCTATCCCTCTTTGCTTTAACTCACAGGAAATCTTGAGAGGACCCCACCCTTGTGAAACCTTTGATCGAACATAGAGGTCAGCGTATCGTTGATCATTAAGAAGGCCTACTTCAACGGCGCGTGCAACGGCTTTTTCAACAACGGGAATAAAAAAACCGTCCAAGCGTAACTTTTCTGAAAGCTCAAATGTTGAATAATCACGCCGTTGCAGCAGGGCCTCAATACGAACACGAACAAGATCTTTTTGTATAAGCGTAAGCCGTTGGAGGAACTCTGACCTTGAAACAGAATCAAGCTGAGATTCCTTATCAAGAGCGACCACCTTTTTTGCTACGCTTATAGGAACAAAAAGCTTCTCATCCCCATGTGTATCAGACGAAAGAAAAATTGTTGCACGAGGCTTTTTTCGATTGAATGTTGTCTTCTTTTTCTCGGGAAAAACAACACTCCACGTAAAATCTGCCACTATTGTGCAACCTCAGTCTCTGTTGGCATTACAGGCGAACCTACAGCAGTATCTTCATCTTCAATAAGGCCAACAGCCAAACGAACCTTATGGTCAATTTCTTCCATAAGCTGCGGATTTTCAAGAAGGAAGGTTTTTGCCGCTTCCCTTCCCTGACCAAGACGCTCTCCTTCATAGGTAAACCAAGAACCAGACTTGTTTACGATCTCTTCTTCAACGGCCATATCAAGAATGGAACCTTCTTTAGAGATGCCTTTGCCGTACATAATGTCAAACTCAGCCTGCTTAAAAGGTGGAGCCACCTTATTTTTAACAACCTTTACACGAACACGATTTCCTACAACATCACCATTGACTTTAATGCTATCAATGCGACGAATATCCATACGAACCGAAGAGAAAAACTTGAGTGCACGCCCTCCTGAGGTAGTTTCAGGATTACCAAACATGACGCCAATCTTCTCTCGAAGCTGATTGATGAATATACATGTTGTGTTTGATTTGGAAAGTGATCCTGCTAACTTACGAAGTGCTTGGCTCATAAGACGTGCTTGAAGGCCAACACTTGAGTCACCAATCTCACCCTCAATTTCCGCGCGAGGAACAAGAGCGGCAACGGAGTCTATTACCACAACATCAATGGCGCCGGAGCGAACCAGCATGTCGCAAATTTCAAGCGCTTGCTCTCCGGTATCAGGCTGGGATATAAGCACCTCGTCAATATCAACGCCAATACGTGCAGCATATCCTGGATCAAGTGCGTGCTCTGCGTCAATAAACGCAACAACACCACCAAGAGCCTGTGCTTCAGCAAGAATCTCAAGAGAAAGAGTGGTCTTACCTGAAGATTCAGGACCATAAATTTCAATAATTCGACCGCGTGGGACACCGCCGATCCCTAGAGCTGCATCTAATGCAATTGAACCTGTAGGGATAGATTGGATATCAAAGGAAGGGCCTCCGTCACCGAGCCTCATAATGGAGCCCTTGCCAAATTTCTTCTCTATTTCTGAGGTAGTTGTCTCAAGGACTTGGTCTCTTTCTTCACCGGTGGTACGAGGCTTGATTTCCCTGATAACCTGCTTTTTTACCATTGCTTCTCCTTGCACTTGAACTGTAAACATCCTATAGGAACAAGCGTTCTAAGTCAACACTTTATCGATGATTCTAGTGAAGCAATTTGTCTGATATTTGACGGTTATCTGACACAATTTTGACGCGTATTGCAAGAAGAGCACACATAAAAACATAAACCTGCTGGAAGACATCGTTGCTCTAAAAAATAGATTGTTGAAAAGCCGATCTATTGAGAATTTGAACTCTCCACAATTCCATCACGAAGAAGCTCAAGTGCATGAATTACCGCTTGAAGACGAACTTCATTACGGCTGCCTTCAAAGTGCATGACATGAGCACGAGTACCCAGAGGCGTTGAAAGACCGAACCATACCGTTCCAACGGGTTTTCCGGGTTCTGCTCCGCTTGGTCCCGCAATACCGGTTACAGAAACAGCTAAGGTGGTTCCCATAAGACGTTGCACGCCTAAAGCCATCTGACAAGCGCACGGTTCAGAAACGGCACCGAGTTGTGGGTCGTCAAATATCTCTTTTGAAACACCAAGTACCTTTTGTTTGATTGAAATGGCATAACTCACTACCGAGCCGAGAAGCACTTCAGAAGACCCCGGTACTGCGGTAAGAGCACCCGCAACAAGACCTCCCGTACACGACTCCGCCGACGCAACGCTCACATGAGCGTCAGTCGCCTCATGAACAACCAAAGTTGCAAGATTTACAACTTTTTCGTCAAGAATTTTTTCATCAAGCGCTGATGAGGCCATGAGCTTATTCTCCTTTGGCAATAACCGTCCACGACTTTATAAAGTAGTCGATACCGCTCCATGCCGTCAAAGCAACGGCAACCCACATAAGCGCCGAAAAAAGAAAACCGAGACCTTCCTGTATGGCTCCTGAGGGAATGACGGTCAAGAACAAAAGGCCACATATGGCAACCATCGTTGTTGCGGTTTTCCACTTCCCCAGATTTGATGCCGCTATCACGGTACCTTCCGAGGCAACAACCATACGTAGACCCGATACGAGAAATTCACGCGCCACAATTACCAGAAGAACCCACGGAGACACCATATGCCACTCAAGCAGTACAAAAAGTGCCACAACAACGGCGAGCTTATCGGCAATAGGATCAAGAAACTTTCCGAAAACCGTCACCTCATTTCTGCTGCGCGCAAGATAGCCATCGAGCTTATCGGTAAGAGAAATCACCACGTAGCTCAAAAACACCGCGAAAGCCCCTATGGACACACCGCCCTCAGCGGCAGCCGTGGCAACCGAGCGTCCCAGCAGTTGTGCGAGAAACAACCATACGGGTACCAGCACCACACGGGCACAGGTTACGATATTTGCCGGCGTCCACATTTTTTTAGACACGAGAAATCCCCCAATTACCTGTTCTTCTCGCCAACAATCTCACCAATAATTTCGTAGCAAAAAGAATCAACCAAATCGCAAAGAACAATATCGCCCACACGGGCCTCTCCATTGGCAATGTGTACCGCACCGTCGCAGTCCGGCGCCTGAAACCACGCATGTCCGATAAGTTCAAACCCCTCATCGGTATCCTCAATGCCGTCGATAATTACTTCGCACCGCTCCCCCACATGACGAGCAGTGCCCGCAAAACCAAGTTCTTCCACAAGGTCAATAAGTCGCTGCGTGCGCTCCATCTTTATCTCATCAGGAACTTGGTTGGGCATCGACGCCCCCGCCGTTCCCTCCTCCGGAGAATAGGTAAAGACCGAGGTGTAGTCAAATTCCTGCTCCTGAATAAAGTCGTAAAGCTCGTCCGACTCTTCTTCCGTCTCACCAGGAAAGCCGCACATGCCGGTTGTTCGAAGTACCATGCCAGGGATTTCACGGCGCAGACGATCAAAAAGACTACGCAGCTCAGGGGCAGAGCCCGAGCGACCCATACGTGCAAGAACACGTTCGCTGCAATGCTGAATGGGAATGTCAATATACGGCAGACACTCAGGGGTATCTCTGATGGTAGAGATAAGTTCATCGGTCATGCCTTCCGGTTGAAGATACAGCACGCGAACCCATCCGTTATACGGCCGCACAACCTGAGCAACTTGGCGCATAAGCCACGCAAGCGTAGGAACCTCGCCGGTGTTGGTCTCTGCAATATCATTTCCCCAAATACCGGTATCTTGTCCGATAAGGATGATTTCACGAACTCCTCCCTCCATGAGAGAAGAGACTTCCGACAAGATTTCATCTGCGGGGCGGGATTGATAATGACCTCGAATATACGGAATGGCACAAAATGCACAGAACCGATCGCAGCCATCAGATATCTTTACGTATGCGCTTGCTCCCTCAACAGTCCGAAGCATGCCATGCGCCGCAATAACAGATTGAGGCGTGCGTTCAATTCCCAGAACTTCAGACACCACTTCAACAATGCCGTCTTCTTCATCCGCTCGTACAAAAGCAGCAACCTCAGGAAGTTCCTCGGGAAGCTTTGATCCATACCGGGAAGGTACGCAGCCGCACATCACAATAGGAAGACTCCGAACACCGTGAGACGCTCCTTCTGCAATTTGAAGCGTAGTCTCAATGGATTCTTCAGTCGCCGAAGCCAAAAAAGAGCAGGTGTTAATCAGGACTATATCGGCCTCATTAGGTGTATCAACCTCAGAGAACCCTTGCGCAAAAAGCAAGGCCCTCATGCGGTCGGTATCTACCTCATTTTTTGCGCATCCCAAGGTAACAAAAAGGATGTTCTTCTTATCGATAGTTGGTGTATTGGAGGGGCTGACCATACTCCTGCTCCTTTAAAAATGCAATAACAGACTGGAGCGTATCGCGAGAAGCGCTTGTCACTCGCAACTTATTACCCTCAACGGTAGCTTTAGCCTTAACCTTCATATCACGAATATCTTTGGCAATACGCTTCGCCGTTTCTTGATCAATGCCCTGTACCAGCGCTCCCGTTTGCCGAACCGTAGAACCTGCAGCTGCGATGGGATCTTTCCAGCGCACGCTCTTCAGATCAATACCCCGCTTCACAAGCTTACTTCCCAAAACATCACGAACCTGTGCGGCGACAAAATCCGCCGGTGCCGTAATGGTAAACGTTCCTTCTTTTTTAGAAAGTTCAAGCGTTGCGCCGGAATCCTTTAGATCATAGCGTTGTGAAAGTTCTCGAACGGCCTGTTGATATGCATTGTCAACTTCCATCAAATCGACTTCAGACACAACATCAAAGCTGGACTCTTTAGCCATACATTCTCTCCTTGTATACAAGCGGTGAGAAGATCTTCTCGCCGCTGAAATTTATATCCCTTAGTTGCTTGACGAGCTTGACGATGAGGACGAAGTTGATGACGTCTTGGTACCCGTATTTGAGCTCCCTTGAGAGTTCTCGGATAACGTGGTTGTCTTGGACGACTCCGTACTTGTCGTTGAATTCGTAGTGTCTGAGGAGGTATCGTCCGTATCCGAACCCTTAATGGTCATGACGCCGACCCCTTGCGAATTAATCTCAAAGGCCTTTGTCTCTCCGTTAACCTTTACGGTAACCGCACCGGGAACACCCGATTGGATCTTCAATGTGCCCTTTACGGTAATCTTCTTTGACCATGGTCCGGTTACTTTGTCCGCCACGGTGTACGTACCGTCTTCATTTACCTCAAGCCAGCTCGCCTGTCCCTCAGGAACGCTGATTTCAACCTCTTTTGTATCTGTTTTGGTCTCCGTCGTTGTCTCAGGCTTCTTTGATTCAGAAGAATCCTTCTTGGTATCTGTCGTCTTATTGGTATCAGAAGCATTCGTTGAAGAAGTCTTCTCCTGCGTCTTGGACTCGCTATTTACGCTTACCGTACGTGAAGGAACCGGATTTGTTTTACTGGTAGTACACGTACGAACCGAGAAAATGATAATAAGCGTCAGAATAATGGCAAGCGCAATGACAATCGTAGCAATGGTCCGCGCGGGGTTAGAGAAAAACTCATCAAGAGCACCCAAAATACCACGACGACGAGGACGGCGCATCGTACGCGGTGACGATCCCGCCGGCTGACGGCGGCGAACATTTGGCCTGTCCACCCGTGCAATATTGCGAGAACCACGGCGACCTGAAATAGTGGATGCGCGCTCGTACGGAGCCGCCGGATCATCGTAGTGCAAATCGTCCACATATTCACTTGGTCCCACGCTTCTTGTACTTACATCAGAGCGAGAACCAAGCCTTGAACCACGAGACATCATGCGCGTTTGATCATAGGACGGCGGATATGAAGATGATTGTGTTTCACGAATCAAGCGAGAAGATCCCTCCGTTCCGGACACTCCCGCAATTCCCACACGACGCCGTGCGGCAACACCTCGTGTACGAGCCCGCGCCGAACTTTGCCTCTGAGAAGTATCAACCGAAGCATTATACGCATGACCAGTTGCGTATTCGGAAAACGAATACGCATTTGTCTCATTAGAAGAACTTGCTAAAGGAACACTTGATTGGCGTGAGCGCACACCTGAAGTGGTTGCAAAAGCACCCATATCACCTGCAGGACCGCCGGCCGTCGGAAGCAATCCATGATACTGTACATACGCTTTTGGACGAGACTCCGCCTCGTTCGGAATATCATAGCCCGAAATTCCACGACCCGACTGCGTATCGCGTGTCTTGCGTCGAAGCTCATGCGAATAGGTACCGTGTTCATGTTCAAAGACTTCCTCCTGAAAGAGGTCAACGACCTCTCGAGGATTGAGTCCAAGATAGCGGGCATACGAAGACAACATACCCTGCGCATAACCACTTTGAGGAATATTTTCAAAATCGCCTTCTTCAAAGGCAATAAGCGCCTGCTCTTTTAACTTCAGAGTCTTTGATGCCTGGGTAATTGAAATCCCAAGCTGGCGGCGGCGGGCAACAAGCATCTCACTAAAACGCGGGCGTGGCATGCTTACTCGACCTCCTTATAGGCTGCGTCCTGCACTTTCAACTCTTCAAGTGCATCTTTATCTATCAAAACTTCACGAGGCTTGGAGCCGTTAGCCGGACCAACAACTCCCTTTGCTTCAAGCATATCCATAATTCTACCAGCACGAGCATATCCCACAGAAAGAGCACGTTGCAAACTGGACGTCGATCCCAGCTGCGAGTCAACAATAATCCGAGCGGCCTCCCAAATCAGCGGGTCATCTTCGCGAGAAGCGCCTGCAGATGCACCGCCATCAACCTGGCTGGGCACTGCAACCGTCAGGATATTGTCGTGATACTCAGCAGTGCGTTGCTCGCGTATATACTTGACGGTTTGCTCGATCTCCTCGTCGGAAACCCAACATCCCTGCGCGCGTTTGGGCTTGCTTCCGCGAAGCTTCACCAGCATGTCACCGCGGCCAAGCAACTGCTCGGCACCTTTTTGATCCAAAATAATGCGTGAGTTGATGGAATTGTCAACGGAAAGCGCTACTCGGTTGTCGATATTGGCGCGGATAAGACCCGTGACAACATCTGCGGAAGGACGCTGCGTGGCAACGATTAAGTGGATACCGGCCGCACGACCAAGCTGCGCAATGCGGACAATGGAAGATTCCACGTCTTTGCCCGCAACCATCATAAGGTCGGCCAGCTCGTCGATGACAATTACAAAATACGGCATGTGCTTGGGAGGATTTTCCATGTCGGCATATTTGCCACCGTCAACGTTTCTGTTATACGTCTTAATTTCACGCACCTTATAGTGCTCAAACACCTTGAGGCGGCGCTCCATCTCAGTGACTCCCCACTGAAGCGCGCTTGCAGCCTGGCGGGGCTCGGTTACCACAGGAACATACAAGTGAGGAAGGCCGGCATAACCGGTAAACTCAACGCGCTTTGGGTCTACCATAATAAGGCGTACCTGTTCCGGTGTGGTACGCATCAACATCGACATCACAATGGCATTCAAAAGCACCGACTTACCCGAGCCTGTGGTACCTGCCACCAACAAGTGAGGGAGGCTTGCCAAATCAACCACGATAGGCTTGCCTTCGGAATCGCGGCCAAATGCACATTCAAGAGGGCCACCTTTTGCATAAGGGAGCACGTCCGCAAGGTTAACCGCCTGTGATTTTTCATTGGGTATCTCAATACCCACAAGCGATGTCCCCGGAATAGGAGCAAAGATACGTACCGATTTTGCCGCCAGAGAAAGAGCGATGTCATCCTCAAGATTTGTTATCTTGTTGACCCTCTCTCCCTCACCCATTGAGATTTTAAACGTGGTAACCGAAGGGCCGGACACCCAACCAACGACCTGACTGGAAAGACCAAATTCCTCCAGTGTTGATTGGAGACGCTGTGCAGTAGCCTCAAGTTCGTCTTGGGAGACGGCTGACTTCCCCGAGTTGGCATTTGTCTTTAAAAGCGAGAAGGGCGGAAGCTCATAGGTGCTGTCGTCATCGCCGGGCCTTTTAAGCGCATCGGGGTTTGCAAGAAAATCCGGAACGTCATGTTTCTGCTTACGAGATCCGGGCTTTTTCCTCGTCTTCTCAGACGTCTGTGTATCCAAGGAACCCGAATCGTTTTTTTCCGCGTGGGTGTCCTGTGCGAGAAGCGTTGTTTTCGCCTTATCTAAAAGACTCGTAGGAGCATCTCCTGCATCCTCACGCGCCTCATCTTCTTCAAATTTTTGCGCACGACGGCGCAAAACACTGGTCTTTCGATCCCCAATGAAGGTGGTTTTGCCTTCTCCCGTCTCATCAAAAAGCGACGGTCGGCGAGAGTCCTTGCGCCCCCTCTTGTTTTGAGGAGCAGCGTCTCCTTCATCCCACGAAGTCTCTTCCTGCTTGGCCAGACGCTCTTCTTTGCGCAGACGATGCTCTTCTCGCAAATCATCAAGGTGTCCTGAGGCGCGCATGACCATGTCAGAAATTGAGAAGCCACAAACAACGATGCCCGCAATAAGCACGCCGCACAAAAAAATGTTTCCCACAATACGTCCAAGCAACTGTAAGAGCAACAGCGCTATGCCGCCTCCTACATAGCCTCCGGCAGCTTCAAGGTTGGCGGCATACAACAAACTCTGCGGATTTGCTTCTGCTCCGGGAAAGTTTAGAGAAATCAGTGCAAGAGCAGCCAGCACGTCAAGAACCAGTCCCGTTGCAATGCGTGTGGAAATGGATCCTTCATTTCGCATAAAGAAGGTCATGGCAATCACAAAAAGCGCAATGGGAAAAAGAGGCGCACCGGTACCAAAGCACAACCTGAGGGCATGGCCCGTCGCATGTGTCACCACGGCAGAAGTAGGCACCAGTACCGAGACAAACAGTGCTATGGCAAGCACCGCAAGAACAACGCCGATAATATCGTTCTGAACAGGTGTAAGACCCTTGGAAAGAGTAGAACGATCTGAACGGGTTCCTCGTTTTGCTGCATTTGAGCTACGTTTAGCGGGCATTCGGCTTAGACCTCCATAACAACCGGAATGACCATTGGACGAGTATGTGTTTTAGTCCAAAGGAAATTGGAGAGAGAATTTCTGATGTTTTTACGCATTGCTTCAGGATTGGAACCTTCAGACTTAGAGAATTTATCCACTTGCGTGCGGACTAAATTCTGGGCACCGTCCATGAGTTCGTCGTCCGTGGCAAACGAGACACCTCGACCGGACACCTCGACCACACCTGCCCTTCTGCTGCGACCTACAAGGGTTACCACAACCGTAACAATGCCGTCTTGGGCAAGACGCTGGCGATCGCGCAGTACCACGGGATTGGATTCAGTTACCGACAGACCGTCCACAAAGACAACGCCGGACTCAACGGACTTTCCGCGCTTTATCTTTCCCGAACGCATCTCAAGCGAGTCTCCGTTATCCAAAATGAAGATGTGCTTATCGGGGATGCCCATCTGTTTTGCAAGCTCCGCATGAGCGCGAAGGTGTACGGCCTCTCCGTGTACCGGCATAAAGTTCTTCGGGCGCGCCATACCCAAAACAAGCTTGAGCTCTTCTTGGCTACCGTGACCGGAAACATGAACGAGCGTTTTTGACTTGTCGTAGATGGCACAGCCTATTTTGGAAAGCGAATTGATAATGGACTGCACGCTTTTCTCGTTACCCGGAACCGGCGTTGCGGAAATAATCACGGTATCTTGCGGACGGATGGTCAGCGATTTATGCTCGCCGTTGGCCATACGGGCAAGCGCCGAAAGCGGCTCTCCCTGTGAGCCCGTACATAAGACAACAATGCGATCATCCGCAAGTTTATCAACATCGTATGCATCGACAATGTTCTTGTCGGAAATGTTGAGGTACCCAAGATCGCGCGCCACCTTGGTGTTGGTAATCATGGAACGTCCCGTTACCACCACCTTGCGACCTACCGCAACGGAAGCATCACATACCTGCTGCAACCGGTGAATATGAGACGAGAAGGACGCCACAAAGACACGGCCCTTTGCGTTTTTAATAATATGTCTCAGTGCAGGGCCTACCGCAGCCTCGGATGGTGTAAAGCCGGGACGATTTGCATTGGTGGAATCGGAGAGCAAAAGGTCAAGGCCTTCTGAAGCAAATTTGGTAATGGCAGCATAGTTGGGACGCACACCGTCAATGGGTGTTTGGTCGAGCTTAAAGTCTCCCGTATGCATCAAAGAACCCGCAGGCGTTTTCATATGCACACCAAACGCAGCCGGAATAGAGTGAGTCATCGAGAAAAACGTGACGTCAAATGCACCAAAATGAATGTTTGAGCCGTCGTTGACCTCGCAGAGCTTTACACCGGTTATGGAATGCTCCGACAGCTTACCTTCAATAAAGCCCAAAGAAAGCTTACTGGAATAAATAGGAACTTTGCGGGTCAAATCCATCAAAAGGTATGGCAAGGCTCCAATGTGGTCTTCATGACCATGGGTAATCAAGATAGCGCGCAGCTTGTGCTCGTTTTCCAGAACATACGTATAGTCGGGAAGCACGAGGTCAATGCCCGGCTGCTCGTCATCGGGAAACATAAGGCCGGCATCGATAAGAACCATATCATTGCCGTACTCAAAGACGGTCATGTTTTTACCAATGCCGTCTAAACCACCCATAGGAATAATCTTTAAGGGTGTTTCTCTTTTTGGCATTAAGAACAAATCCTTTCGTAGAGCAGATTTCTCTGCTTGTGGAACTATTTTTTGGCGAGAAGCACTTCTCACCTATCGTCTATGCTAAACGTACAGCTAGTGTTTATTATATTTTAAAACTCGTACAAAAGTTTGCTCGATTGTCATCTTAGTAAAAAACGCAAACTTATACCCCAAAATACACAAAACCCCAGTATTTTACTGGGGTTTTGCTATCAGCTTTATTGGCTGCCAAGAAATCTATGCAAAAACCTTACGCATCATGGTGGCGACGCGGCTGACGACGCTCGCTTGAGCTTCCATTATCGCCAGGATGGCGACGGACGCGTCTCTCCTCATTCTTCTTGCCGGATCCGGCAGGAACTTCGGGCTTATCGAGACGATCGAGGGAAATCTTGCCCTTCTCGTCAACTTCAAGAACGCGAACCTTCACTTCGTCTCCGATGGACAGAACGTCCTCAATTTTCTCAACGCGACCCTGCGCAACACGAGAAATGTGGAGCAAGCCATCTTTACCGGGCAAAAGCTCAACAAAGGCACCAAACGGTTGAATGCCCACAACACGACCGGTATATTCCTCGCCTACTTCAGGAACCTTAACGATGGCCTTAATGCGCTCCGCAGCTGCCTCGGCAGCTCCGTTTGTACCGGCGATAAAGACCGATCCGTCCTCTTGGATGTCAACGGTTGCACCGGTGTCTTCCTGGATACCACGAATAACCTTGCCGCCGCTTCCGATAACGTCGCGAATCTTATCGGTAGGAATGGAAAGCGAGAGAATCTGAGGGGCCGTCTCTTTCGTTTCTTCACGTGGTGCAGGAATTGCCTCAAGCATCTTGTTCAATATGAACATCCGGCCCTCATGAGCCTGCATAAGCGCCTGACGCAAAATCTCAGGGGTAAGACCGGTGGCCTTGTTGTCCATTTGCATCGCCGTGATGCCCTTGGTTGTACCGGTTACCTTGAAGTCCATATCGCCGAGGAAGTCTTCAAGACCCTGAATGTCCGTCAGGACAACCGTCTTGCCATTCTCCTGGATAAGACCCATGGCCACACCGGAGACAGGACGTACCAGCGGCACACCGGCATCCATAAGGGCAAGCGTTGATCCACAGGTAGAAGCCATTGAAGAAGAACCGTTGGACTCCATGACCTCTGAGACCACACGAATTGCGTAAGGGAACTCGTCCTCGGAGGGAATAACGGGGAGCAGAGCTCGCTCTGCAAGAGCACCATGACCAATCTCACGACGCTTGGGGCTTCCCATGCGGCCGGTTTCTCCAGTGCAGAACGGCGGGAAGTTGTAATGGTGGATATAGCGCTTGCCATCAACGGGTTCAATGGTATCAAGACGCTGCCATTCATTGAGCATACCAAGAGTGCAGATGGAGAGAACCTGCGTTTGACCGCGCTGGAAAAGACCCGATCCGTGTACCAAAGGCAGGTAATCGGGCTTCACCATGATGGGTCGAATCTCATCGGCTGCACGTCCGTCAACGCGCTCGCCTGTTTCAACAACCATAACGCGCATGGCGTGCTTCTCTAGACTCTTGAGCTCAACGGCAATGGCGCGGCTCCACTCCTCTTGCTCTTCTTCGTTAAACTCAGCCTTGATTGTCTCCATAAGATCAGCCACTTTGGCCATACGAGATTGCTTATCGGCATCTTTGAGGGCCGCGCTCATCTCATCATAGTGAGCAAAGATGCGCTCATGTACCTCAGGGATTGGCTCATCGAGAATATACTCGCGCTTCTCGATAGGACCGTTGACTGCCTCCCACTTCTCAAAGAACTTCTTTTGCTCTTCACAAAATGCTGCAATCGCCTCTTGTCCAAAGGCCATAGCGGACAGCATATCCTCTTCTGAAATCTCGTGTGCGCCGGCTTCAAGCATTGAGATAAAGGTTGCAGAACCCGCAAGCTCAAGATCAAGATCGGAGTGATCGCGCTCTTCATAGGTTGGGTTGACGAGAAACTCTCCGGTCTCGCTATTGCGCCCGATTCTGACACAGGCTAAAGGACCCTCGTACGGCACGCCACCAATATGCAGCGCGGCTGATGCGCCCATGACGGAAATGGTATCAACAGCGTTAATTTGATCCGCAACAAGCGAGGTTGCTACAATCTGCACCTCATTGCGGAATCCCTCAGGAAACGAAGGACGCAGCGGACGGTCAATCATACGGGCGATAAGCGTGGCCTTCTCGCTTGGACGAGCTTCACGCTTAAGATACCCGCCGGGAATACGTCCCACGGCGTACATCTTTTCAATAAAATCAACGGTTAAGGGGAAGAAATCGTAATCTTTACGCTCTTTCGAGACAACTGCGGTCAGAAGTACCGTAGAATCCCCGCACTTAACCACACAAGCACCAGTTGCCTGTTTTGCGAGTTCTCCCGCCTCCAGTACATAGTGCTTACCATACAGGTCAAACTCGTGTGTTACTTTTGCCATATATATTCCTCTTCTATCTCCGCCTGCCCCATTGCAGACGGGCTCACAAACATAAAGGGCGCCAGTTGCGGCGCCCTTTGAATACCACGTTACTGGATGTTATCGCGGATACCCAAACTCTTAATAAGCTCACGGTATTCCTCAATGTCATTCTTCTTGATATAGGAAAGAAGACGACGACGCTTACCAACAAGCATCAAAAGACCACGACGGGTATGGAAGTCTTTCTGGTGTGACTTCATGTGCTCAGTAAGCTCACGAATGCGCTCGGTTAAAAGAGCAACCTGTACCGGAGCCGAACCGGAGTCCTTCTCGTCTTTGCCGTACTGCTTGATAAGCTCAGCCTTACGTTCCTTGGAAACTGCCATAAATAAAACCACCTTTCATATATTCGCCTCACACTGAACAAACGCCGGCAGTGACAATTTGCTAAGAGTGAGGTACTAACCTGAGAAAGTTTACCAAAAAACTACCGCGAGCGCCATACCTACACACTCAATAAAAACTCAAAAGCTCGAAGACGGGCGTCCAAGTGCGTAGCCGCCCACATATGAGCCAGGCTCAAGAGAAAAAATGCCGTTTCAGCGTCAATCGCAACTTCTTCAATTTGGTCAAACGTCAGCGAGATAAGAGACGCGAGCCACGTCCGTTGTGAAGCACTCAGCGCCTCCGCCCCTTCAACTTCCCGGGCACATGATGCACACAGCACACCTCCCGCACGTGACGAGAAGAACGTGGGGGCTTCATCCCCGCAGGCAATGCACGAATGAAGCTCCGGGCGCCAGCCTCCATGTGCAAGCACCTTAAAGACATATGCAGCCACGATAACATCAAGGTGTGCTTCATCCGATGCTCTCTCCACCGCAGTAAGCGCACGTGAAAGAATGGGAAACAAAAAGGTATCGGTATATCCTTCAATACAGGTAAGGCGTGCTATCTCACAGAGAGTCGATGCCGCAGATACCCGCGAGAGGTCACCTCGGATTTTTTCATGAGCGCTCAGAAGCGATGCTTCCGAGACCACAAAGAGGGATCTTCCTTCGGCAACCAGCATGTCAACTTCAGAGAACAGTTCAGTCCGCGCAGCGAGACGACCGCCCGGCTTTCGGGCTCCCTTTGCCACGGCACGCAGTTCTTCTCCCGTGTCAGTAAGACAGGTCAGGATAAGATCTTGCTCGCCAAGCTTGGTTCTGTCTAAAACAAGAGCCTTTATTCGACGTGTACGTCTGGCAGCCACGATTAATCCTCAAACGCATATCCCAGGCGGCGAATCTCGTTGGCATCTTTTCGCCATTGCGGCTGAACACGAACTTGGAGGTCAAGATAGACGGAACAGTTGAACAGTTTTTCCAAATCTTTTCTCGCTTGAATGCCTATACGCTTAATCATCGATCCACCTTGTCCAACCACGATCCCCTTTTGACTTTCACGCTCAACAAGAATGGTCGCAGCAATGGAGGCGTGGGTATCGCTTAAAAACTCAAGCTTATCGCAGACAACGCCAATTGAATGAGGTACTTCTTGACGGAGATTGTGTAAGAGCTTCTCTCGGATGAACTCTGCCACAAGATCTTCGTCAGATGCATCAACGTCCATATCATCCGGGAACCACTTGGGTCCTTCAGGAAGATGCTCTGCGACACGGGCGACAAACGCCTGGACGTTGAAGTCCTCCGTTGCGGACAGCACCAGCACGTCATCGAAGTGGCCGAGTTTCTGCGCAGCCTCAAGCTGAGCGGATACCTTCTCTTGATCTGCAAGATCGGCTTTGGTTATAACAAGCAGCTTATATGAAGCTCGTGCTGCGCTGACGTGCTTTGCCACCCACTCATCACCACGGCCCACAGGCTTTGTGGCATCAACGAGAAACGCAACGCAATCGGCATCGTTAAGCTCACCTAATGCAGTCTTGTTGAGCTCTTTGCCAAGGGCGTCTTTTGGCTTGTGTAACCCGGGCGTGTCAATAATAACCAGCTGAAAGTTGGGGCCATTTACCACCCCGCGAAGGCGACGGCGCGTTGTTTGTGCCACAGGCGAGGTAATGGCAATCTTTTCTTTCAGGCACGCATTTAAAAGCGTTGACTTTCCCACGCTTGGCCTGCCTACAAGAGCGACAAAACCACTTTTAAAGGGATGTTCTGACATCACAGGCAGATCCGCCACAAAAACCTCCTCGTATATACCTACAGATGAAAAAGAGCTCGAATAAAAACGAGAATACCGATAATTGCGGAAATTCCGCTCATGAACCATGAAGCGGCAGCGGCAATGTCTTTTGCCTTTCCGGCCAACGGATGAAATTCCGGAGAAACCAAATCAACAACAGTCTCAACCGCAGTGTTCATGAGTTCCGCTGAGATAACTGCCCCGATACACCCTACTATGACAATCCAACCAAAAAGATCCAGTCCCATAAAGAGGCTTACAACCAAAACCACCGCCGCAATACCGAGCATACGCTTGAGGTTTGCCTCTTGCTGAACGGCACCTCTGAAGCCCTGAACAGCAAAAAGAAAGCTCCTGCGATAACTCGTATGTTTGCCTCTTGAGCCCGGAATCATTCGTCTGTCCCCTCACGATGGCGGGTAAACGTTACAAAAGCAATGGGATTATCCGTTTTAATCATAGCAACAAGTGCGTCTTCACGCGCCTCCATGCATTCGGCTTCCTCGTCATTCAGATGATCGTAGCCCAAAAGATGAAGCATTGCATGAACCAGCATCAAGCGAAATTCGTCGGCCGGCGTTGTGTGATAGGTTGCTGCCTGCCGTTTGATATATGCCGGAGCAAGCAAGATATCTCCCAGCTCACAAGGCTCACCGGGCGCCAAGTCTTCATCGTTGGGTCTTTCCACCTCAAGAGAAATGACATCTGTGACCGCATCCGCATTGCGCCAGGTACGATTAACGGTGCGGATCTCCTCATCACTTACAACCGAAATCGATACCATGCAGGGGCGCACTACCTTCTCTTGTGCAAGCACAAAGTTGCAGGTGGAAATAATCTCATCTTCAGGTATGAGAGGATCAACACCATCTGAGACAGAAATGTCGTATTCATTATGCATGGGCTGGAGGTCTCCTTTTGAGGGGTTGAGTCTTCTCGCTTTGTTCATATGCATCAACAATTTTAGCAACAAGGGTATGTCGCACAATATCGTCTTTGCCTAAATCAACAAACGCAATGTCATCAATGTCCGAAAGTATTTGGCGCGCAACGCTCAGCCCGCTTTCACCCAAAAGATCGCGCTGCGTTGCGTCTCCCGTTATGACAAACTTTGACGAAAAACCCAGACGGGTGAGAAACATTTTCATTTGCTCCGGCGTGGTGTTTTGTGCCTCATCGAGAATGACAAAGGCATCATTCATGGTTCGCCCGCGCATGAACGCAAGCGGAGCAATTTCAATTACTCCCTGCTCAATGAGGGAATTTCCACGATCTCTCTCAAGCATGTCAAAAAGTGCATCGTACAGAGGACGAATATAAGGATCGAGTTTTTCTTCAAGAGTTCCCGGCAAAAAACCTAAAGACTCCCCCGCCTCAACCACGGGACGCACCAACACAATACGGCCGGTATCCTTACGTTTAAGAGATGCAATTGCCATGGCCATGGCCAAATATGTCTTTCCCGTACCGGCAGGACCAAGACCAAAGGTGATGGTGTGGTTTTCTATTGCATCGACGTATCTTTTTTGACCTGCCGTCTGCGGCCGAATTGAACGTCCACGAGAGGTTAAGAGAATGCCCTTGGAAAGCGATTTTTGATGTGCGGGATTTTTATGCCCCATGTGGTCAAGCAACAAGTCCACGTCCGCAACTGTTGGAATGCCTCCTGACTCAACCGTCTGAATCAGATTTGAGAAGACGATAAGAGCCTGCTCAACATCGTGAGCAGAACCGGAAATAGTGATAGTGGTCCCTCGCACGGAAATGAGGGCTTTGAAAGCTCCTTCTATGCGTCGGAGCAATATGTCGGAGGGCCCCATAACGGCCGTAGGATCAACTGAATCCGGAATGGTTAAGCGCACCTGTGTTGGCTCCATGGTCCTCCTCTACGCCGTAATAATCGATGCCTTAAGTGTAGCGTCCTTTAAAACAGATTCAAAATGTACCGGCACAAGTGAGTCAAGCGGGATGTCCTCATCAATCATTACGTCAAAAAGGCCGCTTGAAACCGCTTTGCCCGGACGCTGCACAATAACCAAATCGGTGCTTCCGACGAGACTTTGTGCGTTTTCGTAGCGCATCTTTTTTGCAAGCTCACGCATTTTATGGGCGCGCGCCGCCATTATCTGCGGCGGAACCTGGTTGGGGGCGTCTGCCGCCGGCGTACCGGGACGTTTTGAGTACCGAAAGAGATGCATCTTTGAAAAATTCATTTCCTTACAAAACGCATACGATTCCTCAAATTCTTCTTCCGTTTCTCCCGGAAATCCAACGATGAGATCGGTGCCAAGAGCTACCTGCGGAAGATACGTACGTGCCGCAGCAACGGCACTGCGATAGAGCTCAGCTCCATATGCACGTCTCATACGGTGCAGCGTCTCGTCGCAGCCGGACTGCAGGCATATATGTAAAAAGGGCGCTATACGACCATGGGACGCCGCAATGGACTCGAGAAGAGCTTCATTCACGTCAGGAGGCTCAAGCGAAGACAGACGCACACGCTCTATCGTTGTTTTTCTCAATATAAGACGTAAAAGCCCGGGAAGCCGCACGTCCTTCTCGGCAAAGCGCGAGGTATAGCTACCCAAATTAATGCCGGTAAGCACCACTTCATGAGCTCCGGCTTCCTGGGCTTCTTGGATTTGCCTCAATACCTCAGCCGGATCAAGCGAGCGAGCAGCTCCTCGTGCCTTCCACACAATACAATAACTGCAGCGATTATTGCAGCCGTCCTGAATCTTGATACCCGGACGGGTGCGTCCGGTAGGAGTTGGCTTTTGCAGGAGGTACCCCTCATCGGTGACTCCGTCAAGAGCACAGCCAAGCTCCTGCATCACCACTTCGGCAACCATGTCTTTGCGTGTCTCAACGACAACATTGGGCGCCAGAGAGGAAAGTTCGTCTGCAAAAAGACTTGCGACACACCCGGTTGCCACAACAAGAGGCGCATGCGGAAGAGCCGCCGCATGGCGTATGGCCTTCCTTGTTTTTGCCTCCGCCTCTGCGGTCACGGCGCAGGTATTAACAATAATAGCCGCGGCATCCTTGGGTTCTACAATCGCACAGCCAAGTTGTATAAGGTCGGAAGCCATAAGATCAAGCTCAACACGGTTGACACGGCACCCTAAGTTGAGCAGAGCCACTCCTTTGGCCTCTTTGTTTGCCATACTACTTTCTCGATTTCTTATGCGGTCGTGGATGCTTCTTTTTTGCCTCGGAGGCAGCTTCTTTTATGTCTTTTTCAGACAGAACGTCCGAGCTTCTTTGGGCGACAAGAGCGGCAAGATCCAACAGTTGCGCAGAGGTAAGATCCGTTGGCGTAGTGATTTGAACCATTACTATGAGATTACCTCGAGCAATTCCATTCACCTGAGGCATGCCGTGATTACTCACTATGATTTGCTGACCATATTGACATCCGGCAGGAATTTTTACCTCAACACGTTCGTCTTGCATAATACCGTCAACCATGACGGACGTTCCCACAATGGCCTGAAGCGAGTCTATGGAAACGCTCATGTACAGATCGTCTCCACGGCGCTCAAACGTCTCGTGAGGAGAAACTTCCACGGTTACAATGAGGTCTCCCGTTGTGTCCCCACGCACACCGGCCTCTCCCTTTCCTTTAATGACAAGAGACTGACCGGAATGAATGCCGGCGGGAATATCGATACGCAGGTGCTCGTGATCGGGAGTACGACCTTCTCCCCCACACGTTTCGCAGGGCTTATCAATCTTTTTTCCGGTACCGGCGCACTCGGGACAAACCGCCTGCGTCTGCATTTGACCGAAAACCGTTTTTTGAACCTGTACGACCGCGCCCGTTCCTTTGCAACGCGGGCACGTTGTTATATGTCCTCCTTCTGCCACGCCGGATCCGTTGCAGTCATCACAGGGAGACAGTCTATCGTAGGCGATTGTTTTATGCGTCCCACAAGCGGCTTCCTCAAGAGTAATGGAGAGATGTATGGCCATATCCGAGCCGCGCGTCCGTGTATGCGCACCACCGTGGCCCGATCTTCCTCCAAAGAATGAATCAAAAATATCGCTGAAGCCGCCAAAACCTCCGCCAAAAATATCGGACATATCAACATAGCTTGAAGAGCCGCCAAAACCGGCAGGGCCGCTTGCATCTCCGTATCGGTCATAGTTGGCACGCTTGGTTTCATCGGAAAGAACGGAGTATGCCTCGTTAACCTCTTTAAAAAGAGCTTCGGCATTAGGATCATCCGATACGTCCGGATGCAGCTTACGGGCTTTCTTCAAAAACGCTCGCTTGATGGTACGCTGGTCGGCGTCCTTCTCAACTTCCAAAACCTCGTAATAGTCCCGCTTTGGTTTCACGCTTAACGTCCCCCATTACCTACGAACTTGTGTGTCTTTTGCGAGAAGAACGGCCTTGCGTCCTTCTCGCTTCTCCTTACAAAATATCTCCTACCAGCGGCCTAAACCAGCCGTACAGGAAAAGAACATATAGGCAACCAGTGCCCACGCAATGCCTGTCAGAGCGCCGTTTACTACCGCATAGCCAAGATTTCTCCACCAACGCTGCGACCGTTTAATGCCGTCGCCTACGATATTTCTTACGCCAAAAACAACCAGCATCGCAACAATAATCGTACCCAGAAGAGAAGCACCCGTAGCTAGGTCAACCGCAAAAAATGGGAGTGCTATGCCAATTGCTCGCGCACCCATTGACTGGCGCAGGGTAACTTGTTCTTCCGGAACGCGCACGCGCACGACAAAATCGCCTGTCTTTGAGCCGTTTGTACCGGCGTTACCCTTGCCCTCCATGCGAATTTCATCTCCGTCGTGCGCATGAGGCGGAACATTCACCACCGCTTCGCTGGCACTCAGTACCCTTCCTGAGCCACCACACGCCTCGCACGGATCCGCCACCACATGTCCGGTTCCTTCACACTCAGGACATTCCATCTCAACGGTACCAAAACCAAAAATACCCGAAAGATCCACGTGAATATGACCAGTTCCCCCACACGTAGGACAGGTAGAGGAAGCTTCGCTGTGATGTACTGAGCCGGAACCGTGACAGGCCTCACACGCAGAAAAACGCTGATAGGTGATGCCCTTACGTACACCCTCTTGAGCCTGCATGGGCGTAAGGGTCAAATCATATTCAATATCGGCACCGGTTTGCGGCTTGTATGCCCGTGAGCGCCGTGAACCTTGCGAGCGCCACGAGGAGAAATCCACACCGCCAAAAGGAAATCCCCAACCAAAGGGATCTTGACCGTATGAATTTGAGCCTGCAGGCGATCCGGAAGGACCATAACCGCCCGCAAAGGGATTACCCGAGCGCATTGCATCGTAGCGACGACGCTTTCCCTCATCAGAAAGTACCGCATACGCTTCAGAAACTTCTTTGAAGCGCGCTTCCGCATCGGGTGCTTTATTAACATCGGGGTGTAGTTTACGTGCTTTTACCTGAAACGCCTTACGGATTTCTTCGGTAGTAGCAGTCTCTGAGACTTCGAGAATGACGTAATAGTCCTTCTCGTTCATCGATGCCATGCAGTATCTCCAACCATGTGATTAAATTATTGCGAACCGAACCTCGCAAATTGTACCCACAAATACCAATGTTAATGCAAATCCCAAAGACGTCCATAGAGTTCGTTGCCCAAAAGCCAGCCTGACTCCGTGGGTACCAAAGCACCGGCTGCGGTTCTGGCGAGAAGACCATCGTGCACACAGCTCTCCAGTGTCCCCTCCACTCGCTCTTTTCCAAGAACTTCCTGTGCATATGCTACCAAAGACGGTGACAGTCCCTGCGTAAGGCGGGCTCCGAGCATAAGGTCTTCAGCCGCGGCTTCACAGACGTCCAAAAACTCAACGTCAAACGATGTGTCCGCAAGTGTCTTTCCGGCTGCAATTGATTGCCGGGCGTCGCATACCTTGAGTCGAGCCCGAAATGCGTCTTTTGGAGGCTGCGGAAGTGAGGTTTGTATCGTACAAAGCTTATCGTAGCCTTCACGTGTCAACATGGACGCCGCTCCCGTGCCAAGCCCTATATATGGCTGAGCAGTCCAATAGCTAAGATTATGCCGACAGACTTTGTGATTTCGTGCATAGCTTGCCACTTCATAGCGAGCATAACCTGCGGCTTTAAGGATCTTCTCGGCCTCTTCCATACGGCCGGCTTGTACGTCTGGGCCATTCCAAGGCGTCTTTGCACCTGCCGTTTGTTTTGCAAGCGGCGTGCCCTCTTCAATGGACAATGGATACACGCTCACGTGGTCCACATCAAGCTCCAAAAACGTTGCAAGCGTTTGCTGCCACGATTTTTGTGTTTGACCCTTTAAGGCGCACATGACATCACACGACACGTCAAAGCCCATGGAAGCGGCAGCACGCGCCCGATCAAACGCCTGCTTCGCGCTGTGAATGCGGCCAAGCCAGAGAAGCTCCGCATCACAAAAACTCTGCACTCCCAAAGAAATACGAGTTGTACCCGCATCTTTGAGCACGAGAAGTACCTCATCGGTAAGTGAATCCGGATTTGCCTCACACGAGAATTCGGCAATGGGAGCCTTTGCGCGAATGCACGAAACGAGCCGGCCAAGTTCTGCTCCCAAAAGAGTTGGCGTCCCCCCACCCACATACGCACTTTGGCAATCTTCAAGCAACCCCAACGCATACGCTTCTTGAATCTGAGATTCAATCGCAGCCTCATAGCGAGCCATCAGCGGGTCGGAAGATGCCGTAGCCCACGAGGCAAAATCACAATAGACACACTTATGAGCACAAAACGGGATGTGCACATAGAGCGCTTGTACGCCATTCAAATGCAACCGTTCCGACCAACTGCATTCTGGCCTATCACTAGCGCCCAGCATAATCCTCACGTTCCGGATCAATCTCATTCGTCACGCAAAAGAGCAACTCATCGGCAAGACGTATAAAATCGGATGCCGTTACGCAACGAACCGAACGTCCGCGCCAATACGCCGCATGAGGTACCCCGCGAAAATACCATGTTGAAAGGCTGCGCGCTCGCGCAATATGAATATGGGCGGCTTCCAGAAGATGCACGTGGAGCTTAAACGCAGACAGACGCTGGGAGAGCGTTGGGCAAAACAGCTCTTTTTCAGCACAGGCCCTTCTGGTATTTGCAAATATCCAAGGATCTCCATAGGTACCGCGCGCAAGCATGACTGCGGATATCCCTGTTGTTTTGAGTACACGAGCAGCGTCATGGGCGCTCATTACATCCCCTGAGCCAATAACCGGAATTGAAACCGCACAGACCACGCGCTCCACGCAGTTCCAATCAGCCTTGCCCTGATAGAGCTGCGAGGCAAAGCGCCCGTGAACGGTTACCGCCGCCGCTCCCGCCGCTTCCAAGGCTCGCGCGAACTCAGGTGCACATTCTGAACCTACGGTGCGTCCCCGGCGAATCTTTGCCGTAACCGGTACGTCTACCTCTGAGATACACGCACGTACAATCTCCGCCGCACGAACGGGATTGTCGAGAAGAGCCGATCCCTCCCCTTTTTTGACAACTTTCGGCACGGGACACGCCATGTTGATGTCGATAAGAGCCAGCTTTGGCCCAAGACGTTCGGCTATCTGAGAGGCTGCCTCACGAAACTGTTCAGGTTTTGACCCAAACAACTGAACCGCAATGTCCGGCTCAGGATCAAGCGGATATACAAGCTGCCAGGTTTTCTCGCCCCCAAAGTGGATGCCTGCCACAGAAACCATCTCGGTATAGGCAAGAGCTGCTCCACCCGCTCGTGCAAGAAGGCGGTATGCCCCATCGCTCACGCCTGCCATCGGTGCCATAAGAACCGGATTGTGTGCTAAGCGTTCGCGCAGGCTATTCCCTGATGTAAACGGTACAAGAGAATCGTCAAGACCCGCTGAGTCCGCCTCTTGTTTGAGAATTTCCGCTATATCCCCACTCACAAAATCACTCATCGTCAACTTTCAAAACCGCCAGGAAGGCTTCTTGCGGAACTTCCACAGAACCAATCTGCTTCATGCGCTTCTTTCCCTCTTTTTGCTTTTCCAACAGCTTGCGCTTGCGGGAAATATCGCCTCCATAGCACTTTGCCAACACATCCTTGCGGCGAGCGCGGACCGTGGAGCGAGAAATAATCTTGTTACCGATGGCACCTTGAATGGGCACCTCAAAGAGCTGCTGCGGAATGATGCCCTTGAGCCGATCGCACAGACCGCGCGCAAGACTATATGCCTTGTCTTTATGCACGATAAACGACAGGGCATCCACCACATCTCCCGCCAGCAAAATGTCAAGCTTCACCAGATCGGACGGGCGATAATCATCAAACTCGTAATCAAGTGACGCATAACCTTTTGTACGGCTTTTGAGCTGATCAAAGAAGTCAAGAATAAGCTCTGCCAGAGGAATAGAAAGATGCATCTCAACCGATTTATCGGTCAGATATACCATATCTTCAGAGATACCGCGGTGATCCACAACCAACTGCATAACCGCACCAACATATTCCGGAGGCACAATAATCTTTGCCTTCAGATACGGCTCTTCAATGCGATCGATACGCGTTACGTCAGGTAGATCCTGAGGGCTTGTAATTTCAACCATAGAGCCATCGGTTTTGTACACGTGATAGTCCACCGAGGGACTTGTGGCAATAAGATCAAGGTCAAACTCACGCTCAAGGCGTTCTTTAACCACTTCCATATGAAGAAGCCCCAAAAATCCTACGCGAAAGCCAAAACCGAGCGCCACGGAGGTTTCGGGAGTCCATGTCAGCGAGGGATCGTTTACACGCAGCTTATCAAGGGCATCGCGAAGGTTTTCATATTGTTTGTTGTCAATGGGGAAAAGCCCAGTAAACACCATGGGCTTTGCTTCACGATATCCCGGAAGAGGCATTTCACATGGATGGTCCCTATACGTCAGAGTATCTCCCACATGCACGGCTCCGGGATCTTTTAAGCCGGTAACCACATAACCTACCTCGCCCACAGAAAGAGAATCAAACGCCACTTCAAGCGGACGTTTGGCGCCAACTTCTTCAACAAGAAACGGTGTGGCAGCCTGCATCATCAAAAGCTGATTTCCGGCTTTGATAGAGCCGTCAAAGACGCGAACCGTTGCCACTACACCTCTGAACTGATCAAAATACGAGTCCAAAATCAAAGCCTTAAGCGGCGCGTTCTTGTCCCCTTTTGGCGGAGAAACAAGATAGACAATTGCCTCGAGAAGATCGTGGATCCCTTCACCGGTTTTTCCCGAAACGCACACGGCATCATCAGCCGGAATGGCAAGGCTGTCTTCAATCTCTGCCTTTACTTCATCAGGATGCGCCGAGGGTAAATCTATTTTATTGATGGCGGGAACAATGTCTAAATCCGCGTTCATGGCAAGCATGGCATTTGAAACCGTTTGTGCCTCAACACCCTGCGTTGAATCCACTACCAGCACCGCTCCTTCGCATGCAGCGAGAGAACGAGAGACTTCGTAGGTAAAGTCAACATGACCGGGAGTATCAATCAAATTGAATTGATAGCGCTCACCATCGTCTGCGTCATACATGACGCGGACGGCATTCGATTTGATGGTGATACCGCGCTCACGTTCAATATCCATAGTATCCAGCAGCTGAGAGTCCATATCGCGCTCTTCAACGGTATGGGTAAGCTCCAAGATGCGATCGCTGATGGTTGATTTCCCGTGATCGATGTGCGCAACAATGGAAAAGTTGCGGATATGTAATGTGTCGTATGTATTCATAAAGAAAATAATAGCTCATACCGAGCACATCGTGCTATACTTTTACAGCTGTCCTCATCGTGTCTCAGCGTAGAGGCCTCACATTGTACATTCGAAAGGAACTACACGTGGCTAACATTAAGTCTCAGAAAAAGCGCATTCTCACCGCTGAGAAGGCACGTCAGCGCAACAAGGCTGTCCGCTCCGAGCTCAAGACCGCCGTTAAGCATGTTCGCGCTGCTGTCGAAGCCGGCGAAAAAGATGCAGCTCAACTTGCAGCTAATAAGGCGGGTCGTCTTCTTGATAAAGCTGCTTCCAAGGGTATCATTCACAAGAACCAGGCAGCCAAGCGCAAGAGTGGCGTTCAGAAACTCGTGAACACACTTTCATAAACGCTGCACTCACTACGATGTCAAGGCGGACTCTTCGGAGGCCGCCTTTTTTGTTTGGACACGTTTGCATGCGGAACAAACATCACGCAATAAACTTGCAGTTTCTATGAAGCCAAAGCTAGACTTTATACTTATTTCCACACATCTGCATAATAAGTTTCAACATGACGGTCTTCTCGTCAGCACCACTCTTTAATCCCCTCTCACAGCAAGCGCATGCAAAGAGAAGTCTTTCAAGTTCGCCGGGCTTAAAAGCCGAAGCCCATTTCACATACTCACGAACCTGCCAATCCTGTTTTTTTAATTCAGTTGCAAGATGAGCCGCTTCACCTCGAGATTTTAGAGACGCGGCGCAAATGAGCTCCCGTACGCGCGTTGTGATAAGCGTCAAAAGGCCAAGGGCATTTTTATCCGGGAGAATCTCATACAGCTCCAATGACCGACGCAAATTACGCGCCGAGAGACTGTCTAAAAATGTCCATGGTTTTACCTCAGCAACACGAGCAATATGCTGCTCTACAAAGGAAGTTGTTATCGGTTGGCCATCACTCAGTGCAGCAAGTGTTTTAACTTGTGCATCCAGCATGGTCGTTGAGTCTCCCACCCTATCAACAAGCTCCTGCGCCGCGGAAAAATCAATCACAAGCCCGTAACTTGCCGCAAGTTTTTGAACATACGGAGCAAGCTCACGAGGCTTCATGGAAGCACAAAGTACAACTGATTTTTCACCAATTTTTGCGACCGCTTTGTAGAGTCTTGTTGTTCTTGCAAGCGTCTGAGCAGTAAGTAGAAGCGTAGTCGTAGGATTTGGATTTTCAAGATACAGTATAACTACCTCAGATGCAGCCTTAGAAAGTTTGTCTGCCTCTCTCAGTATCACTATGCGACGGCTATCTCCCATGGGCATTGTTTGAAGAGCAGAAACAAGGACATCTATATCAACGGTTGACCCAGTAAACTCATCCAGATTAAAGGCAGAAAATAACTCATTGAGGCGTTTCTTCAGCCTCTCAACCATCTTGTTCCTCTTAAGCTCATCGGGGCCAACTGCCAGATAAGCCGGAAGAAGATCTTTTGCCATTTCTTACCTCCCTCATTCTTTTTGCCTCTCTACTTTACACGCTTACGAGTTTTTATGTTGTGTGCGCACGCGCGGTCCTTTACTCCCGGGTTCTACCGTCACGTCTCCGAAGTCCTTTGTGCAATAAAATATTGAGCCACCATTTTCCAGCGTAGCCACGCACTGCGGCTTTGGGTGTCCAAATGTATTATTCCTCCCGGCGCTTGCGACGGAAACTTCAGGTTTCAGCTTTTGTACCTGCTCTGGAGTAATTGATCGAGCAGAACCGTGGTGACCCACTTTCAAAAAATCAATGTCTCCGACATCTCCCCTCTGGAGTGCTTCTCCTGTCCTATCTTCTTCCGCATCTCCGGTAAAAAGCGAGGTGAGTGAATTTCCAGCGTCATCATGATAGCAAGCGACCATTTCGATTGAATCGGTATTCTCGTTTCCCGTTACCTCCCCTAAAGGAGATATCACTTTCATGTGAAAACGACCAACTGTAAGCTTCTCCCCATACACAACTTCTCTGGAAGGCTTCCCGGTAAGTTTTTGTATAGAAGACTGCAACCACGCTTTCTCATGCTTGGTAACTCCTTTTGCCACCACAACTTCATTGCAGCTTATTTGACCAACCAGATCATCAACGCCTCCAACATGATCCATATCAAGATGCGTTAAAACCACCGTATCAATATGGAACACATTTTGTCGCTGAAGGGCATCAAGAACGGCGTCGTTAGGACTTGTATCTATGAGCATTGACGATGCACCATCGGTCACCAAAATAGCATCCCCTTGGCCGATATCCATGACACAAACACGAGCCGGAGCAAAGTAACGCCATCGAATAACATGGCAGGTACACCCCGCTACCACAAGCGCCACGCATAGCAAAACAATTTTTGGACGTATATCAGGCCACCATATAAGCAACACTATCTGAATCAAAATAAAACCCAACCATACAATATATGTTGGCACATCAATCAATATGCTTGACATGGGTATGTGTGCAAACAGGCGCACGAGCGTAACAAACACGGCTCCCACAAAATCAACTTCATAAAGAAGAGTCGTAGTGATAAACGAAAACGGCAATGTACAAAATATGAGAAAGCCCAATACAACAAGAATGGAAAAAGGAATTGCAAGAAGGGCGTTGACAACAGGAGCGATGAGCGAAAGTCTTCCGAATATCGTAGTTGTGATAGGAAAGGTTGCGAGCTGCGCAACTATTGTTGTAGCTATTGCATCGCTTCCGGTTTGTATGAAGGCATTGCTTCTCTTTTTAAATGTGTACGGACATCTCTGACTTATTATACGCGGCGTTATTGTCCGCCATCCATATCGTCCGTATGCTCCATATACCATAAGTCCCAAGACGCTGCAAAGTGAAAGTAAAAACGATATGGATTCGCATATTGCAGGCTGCACTAATATCATACAAAACGCAAGAGTACAGGTTGAGGCTAAGGGATTTTTTCTCCTCCCCAACACCTCAGATCCACACGATGCCACAACAAGCAACAAAGCCCGTACCGCTGAGAGAGGAAATCCACAGAGCATAACAAAACAACCGATAATACCAAGCGTGGTTGCATCTCTTACAAGAGGACGAACTGATAGTTTCTTTAATACAACCTGCACCAATCCTGCCAGAAGGGTCAAATGAGATCCGGAAACGGCAACGAGATGAGAAATACCGCATTGTGCAAACGGTCTCTCAAGCGCATGCTCCTTAAACGCTCCCCGATATCCGCATACACATCCCGCAACTATTGCTCTTCCTGCCGTTGCACGTGGATTGATGCTCTCAAGAAACGCTCTTCGAATCTGATAGAGCGTCCCTAAAAATCCCCGTGAGTCTGAAGTGGTTGTTATTCGTACCATCCGCACAGATCCCGCTATCCCCTCAAGCCAATGTCTTTTCCCTCTTTCATCCTCTTTATAGGATTGATACTGACCAATACCTTTTATATGTGTACCGAGATCATATTCTCGCGATGCCTGAATAAAAACTCTCCCTTTGTAACACCCGTCAAGATATGCCTTTGCCTTACCTCTCCACGCCGTATCCCCCCTTTGCATATCGCTCACAAGAACAAATTCGTAGCGCGCCATTGACGTACGAGACAGCTCTTCATCGCATTGCAGAAGAACTTGGTATTGCATGATGGTTACCAAAGAGACTAAAAACATTGAGGTACTCATCATAAATAGAAGGACTGCCGGCCTTTTTGTGCACCATAAGCAAAAACCTATAACAAGAGCCCCAAACATTACAAATCCAAGTATCAATATCGCTCCATTTGAGCATCCCTTCTCTAAAAGCCACCGTACACTTACTATTGACGCTCCGAGTACATAGAGCATTTGCGACAATACGGGCCTCTGAGGTTTTTCCGACTTATGAGACGCAAACATAATCTTTCATTCGCTCAAATTTTTTCTCGCCTATTCCACTTACTCTCATAAGATCTTCGGCCTTGATGAAGGGTCCGTTTTTATCCCGATCTTTAACGATTGCTTGTGCCATTGATTTGCCGACTCCAGGAAGTTTGGTTAGTTCCTCCTCTGTTGCAACATTAATATTTACCAAGGACTGTTCCGAGTTTTTTGAGGAGGGCTCTACCGAATTCTCAGAAGAAGGTACCTGCTTTTCTCCCTCTTGAGGAACGTGAATTTTATCCCCATCTTTAATAGGCTTTGCAAGGTTTAACTCTGATATGTCAGCGGTATCACTTGGTCCTCCGGCGGCGTCAACCGCATCACATATACGTGGCGTTTCCTGGGAAAGCGTGTACACTCCCGGCGTTACAACCGCTCCGTCAACATATACCACCACAGAAGGCGTTTTCTTTGTATCTTCTGTTTTTGTTGTCTCAGAGCTCTGAGAGGAAGAACTATTCCCAGAGTCATCCTTTTGAAGCTCAGCGTATTTGTTTTGCACCGGTTCACTCCGCTGTCGAGCAATCGTTGTACCCGCCACCGTACACGACGCCCACAAAATTATTGCGATTGCTCCTATAACAAGCACAAAGAACCCGACCACGAGTTTCTTTTCCCCTATAAAACCATACCGTCGTTTTAGCGTTGACCAGAGCTTTTTTGAGCCGGATGGAATTTGAGCCATAGCGGACACCTCCACCTCTATCGTGAAGATATCTCCTTTAGACAACAATCAAAAAACCTGATATCGGATAGGCAATCTGTCAATATTCTGACCAATATCTGACAGAGACACATATCATTCGAGATAAACATCTTGCTTTGTCTTGTACTCGTTCAGACAAAAGCGGATTATCAAACACTTCACCGATAAAAAGATACCTCTTGGCGCTTATGCAAAGAGGTATCACACATACAACAACACGTAGGATTGAGTAATGGGTTCAAATTTGACTACGCAGTCTCCCTGGGAAGAAGTTCCTTATGAAATCTTGAAAGTTCTTTCGGAGGCCGATATGAAGGACACTGATTAAAATCCCTGTATTCTACCTGTGCCACTAAATCATCAACCATTGCCTCATGGTCAAATGAATTCCAAGCACTCAGAACTTCTCGCATACGAGCGTGCGTCTCGGGACGACGAGGCATAAAAAGCGTACAGCAATCATCTGCGGCCTGCGCGGATATATCAAAGGTTCCAATTGCCTGGGCGCGGGCAATAATCTCTTGCTTATCGGAACCAATGAGAGGTCGAAGGATTGGGATGGTTACCGCTTCGTTGACCGCAGCAATATTATCCAAGGTTTGAGAGGCAACCTGTCCAAGAGACTCTCCCGTTACAAGTGCCGATGCGCCCTCAATTTGAGCGATACGTTCAGACACCTGATACATGACTCGCCGGTACATGATAATACGAAGACTTTGCGGAACGGTTAAAGATATCTCTCGCTGGCGCTCGCCAAACGGCACAACATACAAACGGCCAATTATTCCCGCACCTTCAAGCGTACTAATAATATCCTGACAAAGATATTCACTCGTATCCGCCGTCATGGGTCGTCCAGAAAAATGAACCGGAATGACCGTAGCTCCACGGCGTCCAACCATCCACGTTGCAACGGGAGAATCAATACCGCTTGAAAGAAGCGACACAACCTTTCCGGCCGTCCCCACCGGAAGGCCGCCTACTCCTACAATTGAGTCGGCATATACGTAGGTACTTCCTTGGATTACATGAACGACAACGGTTGCATCCGGCGCATGCATAGCTACTTTTTTATCGGGGAAATGCTCGCATAAAACAGATCCCACCATACGGTTCAGCTCGATTGAGTGAATGGGAAAGTTTGTTGCAGAACGCCTTGCATGCACTTTAAACGTAGTAAATGATGCAACTTCCTCAAGAGCACGCACGGCAGCCGAGAAGAACTCTTCTTGATCAAGACCACAACGATATGCCCGAGATACGCGTGCCACTCCGGGGACCTGAGAGATGGCTGCCTGAAGCTCCTTTGTAGCCCTATGATCTTCTGTTTCAACGACAATATAGCCGGAAATGCGAGAAACCCCCGCAACCGGAAAGGCGCGGAGGGCTCGTTTAAGGTTTATTACCAACTGATTCTCAAAGGTTGAGCGATTTTTCCCTTTAAGACCAATCTCGTGGTAATGAACGAGACATACGCTTTCAAACATACGCTAAATCTCGATGGTATTTGCACCCTTGATGGCATCGTCAAAGGTATCTTTCACAAAGCCGAGCGTACCGTCATTAACTTCATTCATTGCAACGGAGATTGAATCTTTACCAGATACAACTGTCGTAATATCGTCAAAATCCTGAACGGCAACGACGCGGAGGTGCTGACCATGAAGCATATTATTAATATCGCATGCACGCTTTGACGCCATTGAGCACAGAAGGAATGGATTGTGCTCGGTCTTTTCAAGCAGCGAGTCAATTTCAGGTTTAATTACGGACATTTTTTCGAGACCCTTCATCTGATTCATACGTGTCAAAAACAGCCTCAAGTTTACAAAGGGCATCATCAAGACTGTCATTCACAATACGGACATCATACGTATCCGCAAATTCCATTTCACGTTTTGCATTTGCAAGACGCATCTGGATGGTTTTCTCGTCTTCCGTACCCCGGCCCCGAAGACGTGTCTCTAACACCTCAAGCGAGGGAGGTTCAATGAAGACGAGAATAGCATCAGGATTCATACGACGGACCTGCAAACCACCTTGCACATCAATCTCAAGAACAACCGACTTGCCTTGAGCGAGCAGTTTTTCAACCTCTGACGTAAGAGTACCGTATCGGTGACCATGAACTTCAGCCCACTCATAAAATCCACCGGTTTGTACTAAGTGCTCAAAGGCTTCTTCACTCAGAAAGTGGTAGGAAATACCATCTTGTTCCCCTTCACGAGGAGAACGTGTTGTAGCTGAGACCGTCAGGCCCAGATTGGGACGCTTCTCGCGAAGACACGAAACAAGCGTACCCTTACCGACACCTGACGGTCCAGAAACAACGAAGAGTTTAGCGGAACGCGACACTTACTTGGAAAGAGCCTCAAGAAGCTGCTCACGCTGACGGGCGCCAAGACCCTTAACACGACGGGTTGAAGAGATGCCAAGCTCAGTCATGATCTTGGCAGCCTTAGCCTTGCCATATCCAGGTAAAGACTCAATCAGAGCAGAAACGCGCATACGCTCAGCAATAGGATCGTTGGAGTCAAGAACCTCTTTGAGGGCGACTTCGCCATTCTTGACCTTCTCACGAAGCTCTGCACGGGCGTGGCGAGCCTCTGCTGCCTTCTCGAGTGCTGCCTTGCGCTGCTCAGGTGTGAGGTTAGGTAGTGCCATTATTCCTCCAAACATCGGTACTTTTTGGTTAAGTACACAAACAATATTTTGTGCCGTACGCACAATCAACGAACTAGTATGCCAAACATCAGCGGTTTTACAAGGGGGTACAGAGCATTTTCCCTTGAAACGTCATTATTTTTGCACATTCTACACACAAACTCAATCCCTGTATGTAGAAAAGTATAATATTTACCTGCTTATTTGTAAAATTTTAACAAAATCTCCGTTTACGATAAAAAATGTTAGAAACCCATTCAAATAAGTTCATTTACAATTTCTTCAAATGTCGCACAAGGATCTTTCGCTTCAGTAATGGGTCGGCCGATAACGAGTTTTGATGCACCGGCCGCAATCGCTGATGCGGGAGTTGCCGTGCGTTGTTGGTCGCCCTTCTCGGCACCCCTTGGTCGAATGCCCGGCGTAATTATCAACGCTTCCGGACCCAAAATCTCACGCATCGAAGAAGCTTCCTGAGCAGAGCACACAAGGCCATCCGCACCAGCGCTATACGAGAGCTTTGCAAGGCGCTCCACCTCGCTTGCAACCGTATCACGAACGCCAATGGAAGACAGATCCTCTTCATTCATACTCGTAAGAATCGAAATAGCCACAAGCTTGGTACGGCCTTTTTCGCCCACACCGCGTATCTCCGCAGCTTCCGCAGCACCGCTTCTCCCGGAAGCAATCATGTGGGATCCACCAAGTGCATGAATGGATATGATGTCAGCCCCGGAGAGCGACGCGGAGCGCACCGCACCATGAACCTGAAACGGAATATCATGCACCTTAAGATCAAGAAACACGTTGAATCCACGGTCCTTCATCTCTTGCACAATACCGGGGCCATATCGATAAAACAACGTCATGCCAACCTTGACCCATCTGGCATGGTCCGCGAGAAGATCGGTAAGCTCAAGAGCTCGCACACGATCACAGTCAAGAGCCACGATAAGCGCATTGCGTGCCTCGGTATCACTTAGCATTCAAAAGCTCCAATCAATTCGTGTATATCGGATACGCCCTGTGATTCAGCCCACTTCGTAAGCTCCGCAAGAATCCGAGGAGCGCTCATGGGATCGTAGAGATTTGCCGAACCGACAGAAACCGCCGTGGCGCCCGCAAGAATAAACTCCGCAGCATCCTCGCCCGTCTCAACACCGCCAACACCGCAGATAGGAATCCGCACTGCCTGTGCACACTCCCAAACCATACGGACGGCAACATTGTGGCAAAGCGGTCCGCTCATGCCCCCGGTAGGTTTGGAAAGACGGCTGCGGCGCGTATGAACATCAATGGACATTCCTGAGAGCGAGTTTATGAGCGTCAGCCCGTTTGCTCCCTCCGCCTCAAGTGCCCTACCGATTTCGGCAACATTAACGGGAGCCATCTTAACCAAAAGCGGAAGGGTGGTAAGAGGCCGCACGGCGCGCATGACCTCAGCGGCCTGCCGGGGCGTAGCGCCAAGGGGCGTACCTCCCCTTGCCAGGTTAGGACAGCTGATGTTAAGTTCAAGGGCCGAGATATGCGGCGCAAGCTCTTCGGTGCGCTCCACGACATCAACCATCTCTTGCACCGAATGAGCCGCCATCTGCATAATGACGCGCGTCCCGCGATTTTCAAGCTCATCCATATACGAGCCAACATGATCGACAAAAGCGTCAATACCCGGATTTGCAAGACCAACGGAATTCATCATTCCGCTGGTAAGTTCACACATGCGAGGCGCAGGGTTGCCGTCCCACGGCACACGGGCGACACCTTTCATGGTAATGGCTCCAAGTTGTGACACGTCGTAAAAGCCCTCAAACTGCCAGCCATATCCAAACGTACCGGCCGCAGTGTTGATGGGATTTTTCATGGCAATGCCACCAAGGTTTACCGCCATATCAACGCCGCTCACCATGCCACCTCCTCTGCATCGAAGATGGGCCCGTCCATGCACGCAGACGCATACCCTCCACGCGCAAGGGCAACGTTACAGGTATTACAAGCCCCAAAGGCACAGCTCATCATGCGCTCCATGGACACCTGGCACGAAACATTGTATGTGTGCGCAAGACGGGCAACACTTCGCATCATCGGCTCAGGTCCGCAGGTATACACCGCATCCCAAACTCCTTGTGAAAGCGGCTCGGAAAGAGCATCGATCACCAAGCCCTTCACACCGCGAGACCCGTCATCGGTTGTCTCAATAACGTGTTTTGCACCAAGTGCTAAAAGTTCGTCTTTACCGTAGAGTCGTGAGCCCGTCTGTGCTCCGATACACGCATCAAAGGCAATGTCCTTCTCGGCAAGTACGCGAGCGGCCGCAATGAGCGGAGTAATACCAACTCCCCCGGAAACAAGCACCGTTCGTGTGGAAGTCGCAGATATCCGCCATGGCTTTCCACAGGGAGCCACCAAATTGCTTCTCTCTCCCGGCTGCATGCACGCAAGACGGCGCGTACCCTCGCCTACCGTGGCATAGATGAGTTCAAGTGTCTCATGAGCGCAATCAGCGTGCGAGAAGGACAGAGGAATCCTAAGGATGTGCGTTGAGTCGCCAGGAACCCTCACATTTACAAACTGACCCGGCTCCAGCACGTCAGCAAGTCCGGGAGCAGAAAGGATTGCTTTATACGTATCTTCTGCCACCAAAGAATTGGAGACGATCGTAAAGTCAAACAGGCGTGCCTTTCCCCGAAGCGCCATTACTTTTCTCCTTGAGGAGTCACAATGCCTTCCGCAAGCGTACGGCGACCTCCGACAAAGACGTCGGTAGCCACGCCGCAGAGCTTCTCGCCAATGAACGCGGAGTTCTTTGATTTGCTCTCAAAGTAGTCTTCGGTAACGTCTATCTTGAGATTGGGATCAATAAGCGTAAGGTCCGCCGCACAGCCGGCTTCAAGACGTATGGGCTCAAGACGCAAAATCCGACGGGGATTTACCGCCATGAGCTCCACCAGGCGGGTCCATGAAAGTTTGTTTAATGCCACCATACGCGTCAGCATCAGCGGCAGTGACGTTTCAAGACCAATGGTGCCAAAGTAGGCAATCTCCCACTCGGTGTCCTTCTCGTGTGCCGCATGCGGTGCATGGTCAGTCACGATGCAGTCGATGGTGCCGTCAACAACGGCCTCTTGAAGCGCGCGCGCATCATCGGCTGTTCTGAGTGGCGGATTCATCTTCAGATTGGTGTTATAGGTGGTCGTGATGTCTTCCTCGTTTAAGAAGAGGTGGTGCGGACAAACCTCGGCGGTAACCGGCAGCCCCTCAGCCTTTGCCTGACGCACCAAATCAGCACCGCGTGCCGTTGAGATATGGCAGATGTGCAAAGGACATCCCGTCAAGCGGCAGAGCTCAATGTCTCGGGAAATCTCCAACTCTTCTGCGAGTGCGGGCCAGCCAAACATGCCAAGGCGCGTACTGGCTCTCCCCTCGTTAATAACGCCGTTTGCGGAGAGGGACTCAACTTCGCAGTGAGCCGCCACGACGCGATTGAACTGCGAGACGTACTCCATGCAGGTGCGCATCATGCCGGCGCTCTGTACGCCATGGCCATCATCGGAAAAGGCACAGGCGCCCTCCATGACCATGTCGCCAATCTCGGCCAAAGTCTCACCCTTTGATTCTTTGGTGAGAGCTCCGATGGGACGGATGTGTACAAGACCGACTTCTCGCCCATGATCAAGCTGATAGCGAATCTCCGCTCCGGTGTCTGTAACCGGATTGGTGTTAGGCATGGTAGCGACATCGGTAAAGCCACCGTGGACCGCCGCCCGAGAACCCGTCTCGATGGTCTCTTTATATTCAAACCCAGGATCTCTAAAATGCACGTGCATATCAACAAGACCCGGCACCAAATACTTGCCCGCAGCATCAATGACGCGGGCGTCTTTTGGCGTCGCAAGATCTTTTCCGATCTGAGCAATCTCTCCGTCTTCAATCAAAACGTCACAGATATCATCAAGATGGAGCTGTGGGTCAATTGCGTGAGCAGCTTTAAGCAGATAGGCCATCAGATTCTCCTCCAAGCAGTAGATACATTGCAGCCATACGAGTCAAAACACCGGCATTAACCTGATTGAGGATGCGCGAGCGAGCCGAGTCGGCAACCTCCGTATTAATCTCCATACCACGGTTCATGGGTCCCGGATGGCACACAATCGCTTCGGGCTTCATGAGGTTTGCGCGGCGCTCGTCAAGACCAAAGAGACGGTTGTACTCACGGCGAGAAGGAATGGCGGCACCTTCCATACGCTCAAGCTGCACGCGCAGCATGTATACGACATCCATCTCAGGAATGACTTCATCAAGATCAGCGGTCTGAGGACAACCAAACCACTCGGGATCATCTACTTGGAACGTAGGAGGTCCCACAAGCGTTACCTCAGCACCCATGGTCTTGAGCGCCGGTGCAAGAGATCCTGCAACGCGGCTGTGCGACAGATCGCCCACAATGGCAACCTTAAGGCCATCCAAATGTCCGAAGTTTTCACGAATGGTATAGAGGTCAAGCATGGCCTGTGTGGGGTGTTGATGTTTGCCGTCACCTGCATTGATCACAATCGCGTCGGTGTTTTCCGTAATGCGCTGAGGCGTACCCGCCAGGCGCGCACGGCATACAAACATGTCTACGTTCATTGCATCGATAGTTTGAATCGTGTCTGCAAGGCTCTCGCCTTTTACGACAGACGAGGTGGAACCACCCATATTCAAGCTGTCCGCCGAGAGGCGCTTCTCGGCCAGTTCAAACGAAGACCGCGTACGCGTTGAGGGCTCAAGGAAAAGGTTGACAATGGTACGTCCGCGAAGAGCGGGAACCTTTTTGATATCACGGTTATTGACGGCTTCAAATGCCTTTGCAGTATCCAGAATCTGAGTAATGTCATCGGCAGTCAGGCTGTTGGTATCAATAAGATGTTTAACTGACAGCATTTACTCCATGCCCCCTTTAGCTTCATCGGTGTGGCGTTTGTCCCACACGCATACCTCATTTGTAGAGTCAATGGGTTCGACCTCAACGCGAACAATCTCCTCATGGGAAGACGGTACATTTTTGCCTACATAATCGGCGCGAATGGGAAGCTCGCGGTGGCCTCTGTCGACAATAACAGCCAACTGTACCGTTTTGGGACGACCATAATCCATCAGAGCATCAAGGGCGGCTCGGATGGTGCGGCCGGTATAGAGTACGTCATCAACCAGTACGATATCACGACCGTTAATCTCAAAAGGAATATTGGTTGCATGAAGCACCGGTGCAATGCTGCGCCGTACATCATCGCGATAAAAACTGATATCAAGCGAGCCAATCTGAGGCCGCTCTCCTTCAATTTTTTGGATTTCATCAGCAAGTCGCATTGCAATGGTTTCACCGCGGCGGATGATACCCACCAACGCAATGTTTTTGGTGCCTTCGTTATGCTCAATGATTTCATGAGCAATGCGAGTAATGGCACGCGAGAGAGCCGCATCGTCCATGATAACGGCCTTGGGTATGGTTTGCTCCATATACCCTCCTCAAAAAAAGATGCCTGACCACCACGCGGCACAGACATCCCGGAAAGTATATAAAGTTCTTTTTTCTTTCGGGTATCTCGTACCACGTTTAAAGACAGCAAGAGTGTAGCATACGGACGCCATAATCCGACTGAAAATTCACAGAGAAGCTCTTATATTCATCACTTAGGGACATTCTCTGTCATGAGCGCTTGAGATGCTCGTATGCTTCGCAGACCTCATCTACCGGTCCAAGCATACGCTGCTTTCCCTTTTCAATCCAAATGGCACGGTCGCAAATTCTCTGGACCAAATCAATCGAGTGGCTCACGAGAAGAACGGTAACGTTGTTGGAAGAAATGAGATCCTTGATGCGCTTCTCGCATTTTTGCTGGAACAAGAAGTCACCTACCGAAAGCGTCTCGTCAACGATCAACACATCCGGCTCGGTAACGGTTGCAATGGCAAAGGCAATTCTCGCCACCATGCCTGAAGAGTAATTTTTGAGCGGCATATCCATAAAGCCCTCAAGCTCCGCAAAGCTCACGATATCATCAAAATGCTCGTCAATAAATTCTTTTTTATAGCCCAAAAGCGCACCGTTAAGATAGATGTTCTCCTTAGCGGTCAGCTCCATATCAAAGCCGGCGCCAAGTTCAATAAGCGGCGCAATGGTTCCCATGACCTCACAGGATCCCTTTGTCGGTTCAAGAACGCCGGCAATGATTTTGAGCATCGTAGACTTGCCGGATCCGTTCGTGCCCACGAGGCCAAAGGCTTCTCCTCGCTTAACCTCAAAGCTAATGTCATCGAGGGCTCGAAACTCCTTGAAATTAAGCTCATGGTGGGCAAGGGCGATAAAGTACTCTTTCAAGGAATTGTATTGCTCGGACGCAATATTGAAAATTTCGCAGACATGATCGACTTTTACTACCGTCTGCGCGTCCTCGGAAGGAAGCGCGGGGCGCATGAAGTCATTTTCTCCGGCTACGACAACCCATGCCGTCACCGTTTGCGGATTGCCCTTAGGATCAAAAGCATCGATGTAGAGATGGTAGCGACCGGCCTCATCAAACGTATAGGTCCAGCTGGTGTCGGTAATGGAGCCTCCAAACTCATGCTCCGTCGTATCCCACCAACCGTCCTCCCAACAATCGTCTCGCGACCACACATAGTTGAAACGAAAGCCTTCAGGATTTGCGCCTTCGATACACGGAGTAGCAACAATGGGCTCGCCAACACGCACTTCATAGGCGCTCAGTGACACCTTAACATCCCACGTTAGCTCTGGTTTACGTGAATTGCCCATATTGCTCCTACGATTACTCTCTCTCGACACAACTCTATCGAGTATAGACCATACCGACAAGAGCTGCCCATGAAGGTCTTTTGAGCATTTCTCAATGAAGATTCCTTACGGTATCTCGCACGATAAGCCGCCCCGGAATACGAACGATCTCAGGCGTATATCCCGGTTTGCGCCCCAAGAGTGCATGTTCAAAGGCAGTGCGTCCGCGTTTAAGAAGGTCAAAGCGGATGGTTGTCAAATTGCAATGCGGGATATACCCCTCAAGAGAATCATCAACGCCGACAACACTGACATCTTCCGGAACCCGAATGCCTCTATCTTGAAGCGCCGCAATAATACCGAGTGCCATCTGATCGTTTGCCGAATAAATTGCCGTCATTTCCGTATCGGCTGAAAGCTTGCATCCTATTTCGTAGCCGCTGTCTGCCAACCAATTACCCGCAAGGGGTTGCACCACCGGAAGGCCGAAATGCACGAGAGCGTCTTCCCAACCTTTTTGTCGGAAATTTGAATCGATTGAGTACGAAGGGCCTGCCACAAAACGGATATTTCTGTGGCCTGCGTTTTTCAAGTACTCAACAACCGTCCATGAACATCCATATTGATCCGACTCCACCGTTGTGCAGCACGGATGTTCATACATGCTCAAAAGAACGGTTCCCATGCCGGGTTGCGGCTTAAATGAATCAAAATCAGATGCCATGAGACTCATGCTGATAATCATGCCGTCAACGGGAAGCTCGGTGATTTTGTGGGAAACGTCTTTTAGCGAAAGATTGTCGTCAACATTTTCAATCATGGTAATGGCATATCCGTGTTCGCGAGCAGCGGAGAGAATACCGTCTACGGTGGCTAAGTTACCAAACTCACGCACATCATACAGGCAAAGTCCTACCGAGTTATACTGTCCACTTCTGAGGGAACGACCGGCAAAGTTTGGCCGAAATCCAAGCTTTGCCATGGCTGCTTGCACACGCACTCGTGTATCTTCGTTAACATTTGATAATCCATTCGCCACTCGAGAGACCGTCTGCTGCGAGACACCCGCCTCCCGCGCAACATCTGCCATTGATATAGGGCGCTTTTTCTCAAGCGATCGTCTCGCCATGTGCTACCACCTCCGAATGTTAACGAACCCATAATAACAATGCGGTTGTTCATTATCAAAAATTTTCGTTGCGTTTGATATTGTGTACCGCTTGCAGTTCTCGACCGACCGCTTATCGAAAATATACCGCTGCACTCGAAAAAGATTCCGTTCACCGCAAAGTATTTGAGTACGTTAACATCATGGCTATACTTGAGATATATACAGGTTATGTACTGGGAGGTGTCATGATTTCTCGCACATTATTTGGAACAACGCCCGATGGTCTTCTGGCATATACCTATACGCTTGCCGCCGGATCTCAAGAGGTTGTACTTACTGACTTTGGTGCTGCCATTACTTCAATATCCATTCCAGACGCCGCCGGCAAAAAAAGCGACATTGTTTTGGGCTTTGACAAACTGGAGGATTATTTTGACAATCCGGCTTGCTACGGAATGACGGTGGGGCCTTCGGCCAACCGTACCGATAAAGCAGAAGTTCCTCTCGCCGGACACATCTATCATCTTCCAAAAAACGACGGGCCCACAAAGCAGAACAACCTTCACACTGATCTTGAACACGGTCTGCACAAACGTCTTTGGGATGCTGAAATTGACGAAGAGGCAAATTCCGTCGTATTTAGCCTCCGTCTTGACGACGGCACCTTTGGTCTTCCCGGCAACCGCTCTTTACACGCACGCTATACGCTTAAAGAAATACCTGAAGGAGCCGAGCTTCTTCTCACCTATAGCTGTACTTCAGATATGCCAACGCTGGTCAATATGACCAATCATACCTACTTTAATTTATCGGGACACGATCGCGGCACCGTACGCAATCATCTTGTTCAAATTACCGCAGATACCTACCTTCCCCTTCGCGAAGATTGCGTATCGCAAGGTGTTATGGCACCGGTTGCAGAAACTCCGTTTGACTTTAGAGCGCCAAAGTACATCGGAAAAGACATTGACGCCGATAACGAGCAAATCCACCGGGCTCATGGATATGACCACTGCTTCTGCATTGATGGATATACGCCACAGGGGGAGCCGCGTCTTGCGCTTCTCGCCACCGGAACAAAAGCAGAGCTCACTATTTTGCTCACAACTCCGGGAGCTCACTTCTACACCGGAAACTGGCTTGGCGATATAAACGCCAAAGACGGAGCCGTTTACGGACCAAACGACGGCTTTGCTTTTGAGCCGGAATTCTATCCCGACTTTATCCATCATCCTTCATGGAGCCAATCATGCTGTGACGCAGACCATCCGTATATAGAGTCGATCGTCTATCGTATCCGCCCGCGAGAAGAGCCCATGCGTTCATAAGCCGTGCGTACATGATTTGATTTTGGCATATCAGCCCCGTCGTAAAGGAATTTTTATGACCCACCAGATTAGCCCGCGTCTCAGCAGTCGCCTCGAAGTTGCCAAGGCGCTTTTTGAAAAACAATTTGGCACCCGTCAAACATATCTTGCCGTTCATGCTCCCGGTCGTTCGGAGATTGCCGGCAACCATACCGATCATGAGGGAGGTCACGTTATTGCAGGCGCACTCAATGTCTCAATTGACGGCATTGCAGCGCCCAATAACACCGATATGATCCGCGTGGCAAGTGAAGGATACGAATCCTTTGAAATTACCGTTTCTGAGCAAGAGAAGAATACGGACGAATATCTTTCAACCATCGGCATTACCCGCGGAATGCTTGTGGCACTGGTCAACCGGGGCTTTACCCCACGGGGATTTGATATTGCACTTACCAGCACCGTTCCCGGAGGCGGCGGACTCTCTTCTTCTGCAGCCATTGAAGCGGCTTTGGGACGCGCCATGGAAGCGCTTTGGGAGGGCCCTGAACTCTCCCCCGTTGATTTGGCTCTTGCTTGCAAGTTCTCTGAAAATGAGTATTTTGGCAAGCCCAGCGGCCTTATGGATCAGCTTTCCGTTTGCATGGGCGGCCTTGCGTTTATGGATTTTGAAGATCCCGCAGCTCCTAAGACTGCCAAACTTGACTATAACTTTGAGGACTACGGATATGCGTTGTGTCTTATTGACGTTGGCTCCGATCATGTTCTCTTTACCGATGAATACGCCGCCGTTCCCGTTGAAATGCAGAAAGTAGCCGCCGAGTTTGGAAAAGCGCGTCTCTGTGAAGTAGACTCCAAAAACTTTAACGATCGCGTCGTAGAGCTTCGCGAGAAACTGGGAGATCGAGCCTTACTTCGCGCCATTCACTACTGGTACGAAAATGACCTTGTCGATAAGCGCTGGAGTGCACTTACCCACGCAGACATTCGTGAGTTTCTTTCTCTTACCCGTGCATCCGGCGCGAGTTCTGCCATGTATTTACAAAATGTTTCCACTGCCGGCAGCTTCCAGCCCGCCATGCTTGCTCTCGGCCTTGCCGAGCATATATTGGACGGTCGCGGAGCTCTACGCATCCACGGAGGCGGCTTTGGCGGCTCCGTCCAGTGCTTCGTGCCGCTTGATATTGTCGAGACCTTTACAGAGGAGATGAACACTTGGTTTGGCGACAACGCATGTCAGCGCTACGCAATCTCTGAGGAAGGAGCTTGGGCACAATGGCTGTAAATACCGAAAAAACCGATAACGCCGAAGAGGACATCGATGTCGAGAAGGACATCCACGCTGAAAGAGCCATCGCGCAAACCGTTCAAAAACTGATTGACTATGCTGTCTTGACAGATCTTATCGGCTGGAACGATCGTATATGGAGTTACAACCTTGTGCTTGATCTCATTGGAGCCGAAGGACCGGCACCTGATGAGACTTGGGTACTTGCGGAAAAAGATTCGTGTGGCGGGCATGCGGGGGCATCTGCGGATACATTTGATTTGAAAGATATGTTGGCGCTTCTTGCACGCGCAGCCGTCTTAAATGGAAAGGAAGAAGACACCGCTGCCGGACGCGATCGCATATCCATGCGTATCATGGGCATCCTGATGCCAAAGCCTTCCGATATTTTCCGGACGTTCCGAGCTCTCTATGAAAAAAACTCCCCCAAAGCCGCAACCGACTATTTCTATCGGTTAAGCTGCGATGCAGGGTATGTCAGACGAGAAGCCATCGCACGAAATATTCAATGGACAACCCCCACGAAGTGGAAAGACTTGGAAATCACAATCAACCTCTCCAAGCCTGAAAAAGACCCTCGTGAAATAGCGGCCGCAGGAGCCGCTGCGGCTGCAAAAACTACGGGTAATGCGGGAGTCTCAGGAGCCGCAAAGACCGCGGGAACCGCACAATGTTCCGGCGAGAAATACCCCGCCTGCCAGCTGTGTATTGAAAATGAAGGCTACTCGGGGCGAGACGCTTCTTCCGCTTTTGGAGCTCATCCAGCTCGTCAGAACTTGCGCATCATTCCCATTGAGCTTGGCGGCGAGCGTTGGGGACTTCAATACAGCCCATACGCATACTTTACCGAACATTGCATCGCCATGAGCGCTCATCATCGCCTCATGCATATTGATCGCAGTGCCCTTGAGTGCTTATTTGATTTTGTTGACTTCCTCCCCCATTACTTCGTTGGCTCCAATGCCGACTTGCCTATTGTGGGAGGATCCATTCTCAGCCACGATCACTTCCAAGGTGGTGCGCACGAATTTCCCCTTATGAAAGCCGATGTCTCAGAAACCTTTGGCTTCCACAAATATCCTGATGTAAAAGGAGAAATCCTCACGTGGCCGCTTTCCGTAGTACGGCTTACTTCTTCCAACAAAAAAGCTCTTCTCGATGCGTCCGATCATACTATCGCAACGTGGAGAGCATACTCGGACGCGTCTGTTGGAATCATCGCTCACTCTGCGGACGGAACGCCTCATAATACGGTAACCCCTGTCGTACGCCGCGTTAATTCCCACTATGAGGTCTATCTCATACTGCGTTGCAACATCACCTCAGACGAGCATCCGCTGGGTGTATTTCACCCTCACGCTGAGTACCATCACATCAAAAAGGAAAACATCGGCCTTATTGAAGCCATGGGTCTGGCCATTCTTCCTCCGCGCCTTGCAAAAGAACTCAATGCAGTTGGAAAGGCACTTTTGTCCGCCGTGGAAACAAACGATGAAGAAGCCCTCAACGCAGCGCTTCTCGCCACCCCTGAAACAGTCTCTCACGCGCCATGGGCCCTTGAATTATTCCGCCGTCGCAAACAAGACATCGCGCAAAACCCCGGACACATTGAAGAGATTCTCCACGACGAGGTAGGAAAAGTCTTTGGACATGTCCTGGAAGATGCGGAGGTCTTCAAATGGGACACGGCCGGTCGAGAAGGACAACGCCGCTTCATTGAGGTACTTCTCACGTCATGATTTTCTCACACTACAAAATCCACTCCAAAATGCTTTGGAGTGGATTTTATCTCTGAACACCATTTCAGAGGTGAATTTAAAACCAAACTTCGAACTTAGCTGCAGTGTAAGCTTAGTCGTGATCTTTCTTTTTGCCCTTCACCAGCTCAGGAGACTTCTCGCCACCAACGCTTTCCGGAGTCACCACAACCCGCGTAATATCCAAGTCAGACGGCAAATCAAACATAGTCTCTTGAAGAGTGGATTCGCAAATGGCACGCAAACCACGGGCACCGGTACCACGCTCCAGAGCCTTGCGGGAAATCTCCCGAAGAGCTTCATCGGTAAACTCAAGATCAACGCCCTCAAGCTCAAACATACGACGGTATTGCTTGACAAGAGCATTCTTGGGCTCAGTCAAAATGCTTACGAGATCGTCTTCACCCAGTTCTCGCGTAGAGGTAATGACGGGAATACGGCCGAGAAGCTCGGGTATCATGCCAAACTTATGCAAGTCCTGAGGCATCACCTTAGCGATAAGATCAGACTCGCCTTGGTCAAAGCGCTCAGCAACATGAGAGTTAAACCCGATGCCCTTCTTACCGATACGATCCGCAATAATCTTATCGAGACCAACAAAGGCTCCGCCACAGATAAAGAGGATGTTGGTGGTATCAATGTGAATAAGCTCCTGTTGAGGGTGCTTGCGACCGCCTGTTGGAGGCACACTCGCCTCAGTTCCCTCCAGAATCTTCAGGAGCGCTTGTTGAACTCCCTCACCGGAAACATCTCGGGTAATGGAGAGGTTTTCCGCCTTACGAGCAATTTTGTCAATCTCGTCGATGTAAACAATGCCAACCTGCGCACGCTCAACGTTTCCGTCAGCCGCCGTGATGAGTTTCAGAAGAATGTTTTCAACGTCCTCGCCAACATAACCGGCTTCCGTAAGCGTGGTGGCGTCGGCAATGGCAAAAGGAACCTCCAAAAAGCGGGCAAGTGTCTGAGCAAGCAAGGTCTTGCCGGTACCGGTAGGTCCAAGCAGCAAAATGTTTGACTTTGCAATCTCAACGTCCTCATCGCCCTCAGCGGGCTCATCATTGCCTGAGAGAATGCGGCGATAGTGGTTGTATACCGCAACGGACATAGCCCGCTTGGCGTCTTCCTGACCCATAACATACTGCGACAACTCGTCATAAATCTCATGAGGCGTAGGGAGGTTCTTAATGAGAGGCTCGTCTGAGGTGGCATCACTACGCTCGGCTTCTTCAAGCTCAAGCTCAAACGAATCGTTAATCATGTCGCTACAAGTGCGCACGCACTCATCGCAGATACAAACACCATCCGGACCTTGAATGAGCTTGTTTACCTGACTGCGACTCTTGCCACAGAAGGTACAACGCATCTCTTGGTCATCAAAGGGGAAACCTTGCTTTTTTGACATTAAAAAGCCCCTTACTCAGCCTTTGATTGATCGTTACGGGAAGAAATAACGCGATCCACAAGGCCATAATCAGCTGCCTCTTGGGCGCGCATATAATTGTCACGCTCGGTATCAACGTTTACTTTCTCAAGCGGCTGCCCGGTATACTCTGAAAGAAGTTCATTAAGGTGCTGGCGAAGCCACTTTGTCTCATCGGCAACAATTTGAATATCGGTTTGCTGACCTTGGACACCACTTGACGGCTGATGGATCAAAACCATGGAGTTTGGAAGTGCCAAACGTTTTCCCTTTGCACCGGCGGCGAGAAGAACGGCGGCCATTGAAGCTGCCATACCCACGCAAATAGTTGAAACATCGGGCTTGATAAAGTTCATCGTATCAAGAATGCCCAGACCGGCGTACACATCTCCGCCAGGAGAATCAATGTAGAGTGAAATGTCCTTCTCGGGATCCTGGCTTTCAAGATGGAGGAGCTGTGCAATAACGAGGTTTGCGGAATCTCGTGTCACGGGCTCACCGAGAAATACGATACGGTCATTGAGCAACCGAGAATAAATATCATAGCTGCGCTCGCCGCGGGGAGTCTGCTCGATAACATATGGAATGAGCGGAGTGTTTGTTGGAACGTTCATGCATCCTCCTTGTGTATACAATCAGTCTCTAAAAGGATACCCCGAGACACTATATTCTATCCCGGGGTATAAAATCTATCTAAGCAGATTCTCTTTACTGAGCGTCTTTTTCGTCTGCTTTGTCTGCATCTGCCTTGGATTCTTTTGTTTCCTTCTTAGTTGACTTTTTGGCAGCGGTCTTCTTGGCGGGCTTCTTCTCGGCTTCTTTCTTTGCGGCTTCAGCGTCCTGCTCGGCAATCTCATCCTTTACGGTAACCTGAGCATTATCGCGGAGCCAATCGAGTGCCTTGGAGCGACGGATAGACTCACGTATGGCAGGAAGACGGCCAGCGCTTCTCCACTCCTCGATAGTCTTTTCGACATCCTTGACTCCTGCCTTCTCAAACTCAGCACGGACATCATCGTCGGTGGCTTTGATATCCTGGTTGCGAGCAACCGCATCAAGCGCTAGAGACTGGCGAGCACGCTCGTCTGCCTGCTCCTGAAGGTCTTTGATGAAGTCATCGGTCTTAATGCCGCGAGCAGCAAGGAACATATCAAGGGTTGCTCCTTGACGCTGTAGATTATTGAGGAACTCCTGTGCAATCTCGTTGAAAATTTCATTTTTATACTCAGCGGGGACCTCATCAAGCTGCAGGCGTTTACCCATCTCTTCAACAACGCGATCTTCTTTGAGGGTTGGAAGAGAGTTTTTCTTATCGTTTTCAATCTCTTCCTTAACGGCATCGCGAAGTTTGGCTACAGTATCGAAACCAAAGTTCTTCTTTGCCAAATCATCAGTCAGCTCTGGCGTAACAGCCTTTTTATGAGCAACAAATTTGACCTTGATGTCATAGTCATGTGAGTGAACCTCGTCGCCATGGGTATGGCTGTGAGTCCACTTGATTTCCTTCTCTTCACCGGGCTTCATGCCAATGAGCTCCTTCTGGAACTCTTCCGGAATCTGAGTGCCGTCCAACGTAATGGTGCGACCCTCGCCTGCCATATGAGCAGCACCTTCGATGTTTTCAACATCAACGGAAATGACATCGCCCTCTTTAGCGGCGCGCTTCTCCTTTGTGTCTTCATAGGTAGTCTGATAGCTCAAAAGTGTCTTGATCTGACGATCAATCTCGGCATCGGTTGCTTCTTCCGGCGGCATGGTGATAGCCGGTGCATCATACGAATCAAGCTGTGCGTCAGGGCGGACGTTAAAGGTTACCTCATAGGTGTAATCCTTGCCCTCCTCTACGAAATTATCATCCTTGCCATAATCTCCCCGTCCGATGGGAACAAGATCAAGCTCTTCAAATACCTGAGGCTCTGCTGTGCCGAGAAGATCATTGGTTGCCTGAGCAAGCACTGCATCATAGCCGACAACGCTATTAATAACAGGACGCGGTGCTTTGCCCTTACGAAAACCCTGGAAGGAATACTTATTAGCAATGTCTTTGTAAGCCTGCTTAACCGCAGCGTCAACGTCTGCAGCAGGAATGGTGACCTTAACGGCAAGCTTCTGATCTTTTGGCTTGTCAGCGGTAACGGTGATGTTCAACGTTCCTCCAGTGTCTCGAACCTATACGTGCTGGATGTACCAGCGGCTTTCTACGTTGCCCGTGGTGCGGGCGGAGGGAATCGAACCCCCATGGACTCAGTCCACTAGAACCTAAATCTAGCGCGTCTGCCAGTTCCGCCACGCCCGCAAAATTCACGTAGCCTTGAAATAATAGCAAACATCCAGCGTTACACTGTCGAGAAGTGTAAAACCACTTGATTTTTCACCAATATAGCGCCTACGTACTACAATCTCATTGGAATTCCCAAGCACGTTCAACCGGTTGTTCCAAATCCAAACGACTAAACGTCCTAAAATGTCAGAAGGCAATACGTATTTTGTTTGGTGGTGTTCATGTTTCCTGACTTTCTCGAAGACTCGGCCGACGTCGTTGCACAAAGATTACTTGGCTACACATTTACGCGCACTATCACTTACGCCGGCGAGAAGCACACCTTAGTTGCCCGTATCGTCGAAACCGAAGCATACGATGAGAGTGATCCTGCCAGCCATGCGTTCGGTGGCAAAACCAAACGCAACGCTGCCATGTACGGGCCAGCCGGCCATCTCTACGTCTACCTTTCATACGGGATGCATTTCTGCTGCAATGTCGTTTGTAGCAAAGATGGCTACGGTTCCGGTGTGCTCATCCGAGCCGTTGAACCGATTTCGGGAATTGAAACGATGCTCGCCCTCCGTGAAAGCGGTAAAACTCGCAAACATCCTCTACGCGATTACGATCTCACCAATGGTCCCGGTAAAGTTTGTGCCGCCCTCAGCATTGATCGTACACTCTACGGGCATAATCTGCGCAAGACTCCCCTTGTGCTTTCTGTCAACCCTCTTCATGACGGCGAACGCATCATTGCAACGCCACGTATTGGTATCAGCAAAAACGCCAATGCTCTGAGAAGATTTTCTATCGAGGGGAACCCCTTTGTATCAAAGTAGTTCCCCTCGCTTCTAGCACACACCCTGAGCCATCATGGCATCAGCGACCTTCAAGAAGCCTGCGATATTAGCGCCAAAGATAAGATTGCCGGGATGTCCGTACTTCTCGGCAGCCTCAGATGCGGCAGTGTAAATGTTTGCCATGATATCTTGAAGCTTTGAATCAACCTCATCAAAGGTCCATGAAAGATGTTCGGCATTCTGAGACATCTCAAGGCCCGATACGGAGACGCCTCCGGCGTTGGCAGCTTTGCCGGGTGCAAAGAACACGCCATTCTCAACTAGGTAATTGGTTGCTTCGAGTGTCGTAGGCATATTGGCACCTTCAACAACAAAACGCGTACCACCAGAAACCAACTTCTGAGCGTCTGTAAGTTCCAGCTCATTTTGTGTTGCGCAAGGCATGGCAATGTCGCACGTCTCACCCCACGGACGCTCGCCCTCGTGATAGATTGCACTGGTACGAGCCTCGGCATACTCTCTGATGCGAGCGCGGCGCACCTCCTTGACATCTTTCAGAAGCTCAATGTCAATACCATCAGGATCGTATACGTAGCCGGAAGAATCAGAAACGGTGACAACTTTGGCGCCCAACTGTTGTGCTTTTTGAGCGGCGTAAATGGCGACGTTTCCGGAACCTGAAATGCAGACCGTCTTACCATTGAGCGTCTCGCTCTTCTCGGCAAGCATGTGTGTGAGGAAATAAACCGCACCGTAGCCGGTTGCCTCCGTACGCGCAAGAGAGCCTCCAAACGGAAGACCCTTACCGGTAAGTACTCCCGACCACTCATTGCGCAAGCGCTTATACTGGCCAAACATATAGCCAATCTCACGTGCACCGGTGCCGATGTCACCGGCGGGAACATCGGTGTTAGGACCAATATGGCGATAGAGCTCCGTCATAAACGACTGACAAAATGCCATCACTTCTCTATCGGACTTGCCCTTGGGGTCAAAGTCAGAACCTCCCTTGCCACCACCCATGGGGAGCGTGGTCAAGGAGTTCTTGAAAATCTGCTCAAACCCAAGGAATTTTAGGATTGAAAGGTTGACGGAGGGGTGCAAGCGCAGCCCGCCCTTATACGGTCCGATTGCTGAATTGAACTCAATACGATATCCGCGATTTACCTGAACCTTTCCGGCATCGTCAACCCAAGGAACACGGAACATGATGATACGCTCGGGCTCCACCAAACGCTCAAGCAATGACACTCGTTCATACTCAGGATGTGCATCAAGAGCAGGCTGAATGGTTGTCAGAACCTCACGCGCTGCTTGAATAAATTCTGGCTGATCCGCATAACGCTTCTCCAGCTCAGCAATGATCTTCTCGGAATAACTCATAGTGCTCCCTTCATATGTGTTGTAAACAGAATACGTCTATGTGTCGAGAAAATCGCTTTTCTTACCAAGTTGAAACAAAATGAAAACATGAATTTCACTATCAAATTTCAAATTGAGCATTGCCGCAAACGACAGACTCCCCTATACTTTTCTTTCGGCTCGGGGTGTAGCGCAGCTTGGTAGCGCAACTGCTTTGGGAGCAGTGGGTCGCTGGTTCGAATCCAGTCACCCCGACCAGCTTTCGTACGTTTTGCTCTATGCGGCGGTAGTTCAATTGGTAGAGCATCAGCCTTCCAAGCTGACTGTTGCGGGTTCGAGTCCCGTCCGCCGCTCCATTTTTTATTGCGCACTCATCCGTATGTATGCGCTACATCCAAGCTCACCAACGGGTACTAACCCAACCGATGAATAAAATGCTTTTGATTTTTCCGTAGAATCCGTGAGAAGCTCCACCTGATACACGGAAGCATATTTTTTCAGAATGGCCCGCATCAATGCAGAGCCTACACCTTGCCTTTGATATTCTGGAAGCACAAGAATGTCTTGAACGAATACGATGGATATACCGTCACCGACAACGCGAACAGCTCCAACGAGCTTCTCTTTTTCAAATGCACCCAAAATGCAAAGTGAGTTTTTGTACGCTTTTTCGAGCATCTCCGGACAACTTGTATAGTTTGTCCAGCCAACGCTTTGATAGAGGTCAATGATTTCTTGTTCATTGTACGTTTGGTACTCTTTGATTTCCATGTTCTTTTCCAAACTCAGCGCTCCCGGAGTAATTGCGGTATTGCAGCGAAGCACTCATAAACCTGACCTCATATATCATAGAGGGAGACGGCGTGCTTTGCCAGCATCCCGGCCAGCGCACCGATTTCCAAGCGAATGACCTGCAAGGTAGAGGGATTTGTGAACAGGTGCGGATAGGCAAAGATAACGGTCTGCTTGGCCTTCTCGTCTATGTAAATGTTTGTCTCACAGCCAAGTTCCTGAGAGAGTTCTGCCTGAATAGTGGGGAAAAACTGCTCCTCAAGGAAAACCTCCACCCGTGCATTGGCTTTTTTGTTGAACGCATCCTGCTTGGTGTTGGAGCGCTTTTCCCATGGCTCGTCCTTACTGTATCCTAACAACCGCCAATCCAAAATCAGATCAATATCTTCGGAAAAGCGGCTGATCAGATTGAATGCTTTGAAAAGATTGGTGCCGTCTTTGAAGGTAATAGCGTTTTCCAGGGGCGGCGGTGGATTTCCGGCCTTCGTGACTGCTCATGCACTCATTCAGACCTTACTGGCAACCATTGAAAGTGCGTTACTTTCCGCTCTTTTCATTCCCTTTGCCCGGTATCCAGCCGTTCAAGAAATGACATACCTTATCATCAGCGTTGGATTGCTTCTTGCCATTAGCTTTATGGCGGCCGTAGTCGGCGTTCATGTGTTGATTAGACGCAACAACTTTCTGGCCGTTTCCTTTAGCAGCGTCTTACTGATTACTTTTGCCGGTGCATTCTATCCCATTGACTCACTTCCAACATGGGCAGCTACAATTGCCGCATACAACCCTATCACCTATCTTGTAGACATTATCCGAGCTGCCCTCTTTGGCATAGAGCCATTGCTGACGCCTCCTCTTGAGATAGGCATTTGCATAGCGTTTCTTGTTGGCCTCATTATTGCTGCGTTCTGTGTTGCTCATTGTCCATTTGATACATCAAACGTACAGAACGTATGATACTAAGCAAGAAGGCTGGTTAAATCGCTATAGAAGGTCTAAATGGACAACAACGCAAGGTTTAAATAAACAGCTACCCAAACCTGTGAGGTACTTTTGCAGAGCTGTGAGGTACTTTTTTATGGCGATAAGACCGGTTTTCTCGCCAAAAGTACATCACAGCCCCATGTTTTGAAGCAGAAAAGTACATCACAGGTTGTGAGAAGTACATCACAGGTCACAGGATGTACCTCACAGGTTGTGAGAACTACATCACAGCTCGTCAAACCCACCTCACGGGTTTCCCTTATCAGCACATCAGATGAACAGGATAAAGCGTTTCTCCAAGCGACGAAACACCGCGTATCCCACAATGAGGACAACAAAAGCTGCTACCACACAACCCATAATAGTGCCACGGGAAGGAAGCTGCTGAAAAAGTAGGCAATCACGAATAAACGTTACATAGTGATACATAGGATTGAAACGCTCCACCTGCAGCATCCATGGCGACATGATGTTTACCGAGTAAAAGAGCGGTGTACCATACATCCATGCCGTCACAACGACGCTCCACAGGTGAATAATGTCGCGGAAAAAGACTGCCAGCGCAGAGAGTAAAAGCGAAATACCAACGCAAAACAGCGTCAAAAGCAGCAACGCAACCGGCATAAGCAATGCATACACCGTAAGCGGTATTTGAAAGACTACCATAACCACCGCTACGGCAATAAGCGAGAACGCATAGTTTACTACGGCAAAAAGCACCTTTTGCACGGGAAAAACGAGACGGTTGATACGCACCTTTTTAAGAAGGCTGGAGGCGTCAATGATTGAGCGCATACCCATAGTCGTCGCATCACTCATCAGCTGAAATGCCGTATTTCCCAAAATAAGATAGAGCGGATAGTTGACCACATCTGCCGCTCGGTTACCCAAAAAAGTAGAGAAGACCACCGCCATAACAATCATCATCAAAAGCGGGTTCAAAACCGACCATACCACGCCCAGCACACTGCGGCGATATTTAAGCTTGAAATCCTTACCCACAAGCTGGCGCAAAATATACTGGTCACGCTGCTTTGGCGGATACCAGGCATCTCTGCCGGACACCGCAAGCATGTCGGAAGTTTCTTTAGCCACTCGGCATCCCTTTCTCAGACCGATTCTTTGCCGAATAATCGTAGCACAGCCGCGCACATGAAGCTAAACTAGAAGAGCATGTGAGGAAAACTACCCAAGGAGTCCTATGGCACACTCTCCGCTTGGCCGCACGCTTGTTATCGCCAACCCCGCAGCTCATAGTGGCAAAGGTGCTACCGGCGCCGAATTTGCTCGTCATTTCCTTACAAGCTACGCCTCAGCCACCAAAGGCTATGAAATTCGTCTAACCGCAAGTATGGGCGATGCCGTAAACATTGCGGCCTCCGCCGCCTCTTTTGACAGTGTTCTTGCACTTGGAGGAGACGGTGTCATTCATGAAATAGCCAATGGACTCATGAAAATTGCACCTGACAGACGACCTGCCCTTGGCATTATTCCCATGGGCTCGGGTAATGACTATGCGCGCACCCTTGGCATGAAACCAAATAACGTGGAAGGTGCACTCGCCCAGCTGGTGCGCGGACACATAATGCCCGTTGAGCTCGGTTTGGTTAATGGAGAATACTTCATAGAAACGCTCTCATTTGGGTTGGATGCCGCTATCGCCCTTGATACCACCACAAGACGCGCTCACGACACAAGCCAAGAAGGTGAGGCACTCTTCTTTACATCAGGACTTAGAATTCTCTCCGCAGGCTCTAAGGGATATGCGTGCTCCGTCTCCTTTGACGGCGAGAAGCCCCTTGAGCTCCGCGAACTTATTTTGGCATTCCAGGTTGGTCCCACCTATGGCGGCGGCTTTAAAATCTGTCCCGATGCCTCTCCTATCGACGGAAAGCTTACTGCCTGCTATAACTCAAAAATTCCCAGTATTCCCCGTTTGCTGACACTCTTTTTACTCGCAAAGAAGGGTCGGCACGTTAACTCAAACATCATCAAACAGCGCCACCTTGACAGGGCTGTTGTAACGTTTTCCGAGCCGGTGCCCGTGCAAGTTGACGGAGAAGAACTCCCTTACGCCGACAAATACGAGGTACACGTACTTCCGAAGGCACTGCGCGTCATCATGCCATAATCATGTTTCATACCGTACAAAGCTCACGCAAAAGCCCTGGCTATCACATGAATAGCCAGGGCTTAATACAATATCCAAACAGTGCCTAGCGGGCTTCCGCCTCAAGAAGGGCGCGAACCTCAGCTGACGTATCAAGTTCAAGCGCACGGCGCGCAAGATCGTCGGCCTCAGCCTTACTCCATGCGGCAATCGTCTTGCGCGTACGCAAAACGGAAGGCGCTGAAACGGAAAATTCAGACAGGCCAAAGGAAATCAAAATGGGGATAAGAAGGGGATCTGCCGCAGCCTCACCGCACATACCGACCATGATACCGGTCTTGTTGCCCTCTTCGATAATGCGCTTAAGCGAGCGAAGAACTGCAGGCTGATATACCTCATACAAATATGCCACACGATCATTGCCTCGATCGGCGCACATGGTATAGCCAATGAGGTCGTTGGTGCCGATAGAGAAAAAGTCACACTCACGAGCCAACTTATCGGCAATAAGAGAAGCCGCAGGGGTTTCAATCATAGTGCCGACTTCAATATCCTTGTTGTATGCAATGCCGCGCGCATCAAGATCTTTCTTGCATTCCTCAACAAGGGCACGTGCCTGACGAACTTCATCAACAGCGGTTACCAATGGAAGCATAATCTTGATATCACCAAACGCAGATGCGCGGAGCAATGCGGTAAGCTGAACCTTATACTGCTCAGGATTATTCAGGCAATATCTGATGGCACGGAAGCCCATAAAGGGGTTCTCTTCCTGCTGCATATTGAGATACGGAATTTCCTTATCGCCACCGACATCAAGAGTACGGATAATAACCGGCTTATCCTTCATGCGAAGTGCAACCTTCTGATATGCCGCAAACTGCTCTTCTTCACTTGGAAGCTCTTTGGCATCCATGAACAAAAACTCAGAGCGGAAAAGACCGACACCTTCGGCGTCAGCATCTACCGCACCATTTGCATCATCAGGATTGCCGATATTTGCAACGAGAAGTACCTTCTTGCCATCAGATGTGGTAGTTTCCTTACCGCGGAATGTTTCAAGTGCCGCTTTTTCTGCCGCATACGCTTCTGCTTGTGCGGTGTAATCAGCAAGCTCTTCTTCGGACGGACGCAAAATGACTTTACCGTGCGTGCCGTCAACAATGATTGTGGCGCCTGTTGCCACTTCCGTTGTAATGTTGGCAACCGAAAGAACGGCCGGAATTTCAAGGGCGCGTGCAATAATTGCCGAATGAGACGTACGACCGCCGGTCTCCGTGATAATGCCGCATACGTGCTCTTTGTCGATGTCAGCCGTCATCGACGGAGTGAGCTCATGGCACACAATAACGGAATTTTCCGGAAGCGTAGAGAGGTCCACTACGGCTTTGCCGAGAAGATCTGCCAAAAGACCGGTCTTTACATCGGCAACATCGGCGGCGCGCTCACGGAAGAGCTCATCTTCCATGCCCAAAAACATGGTGTAGTACGTATCATAGGCATCACTGACTGCCTGCTCAGCGCACGTACCTCCATCAATGGCACCGTTGACCATATCTTTAATGCCCTCGTCCTCGGCAAACTCGATATGCGCTCCCATGATTGCTGCGGCATCTTCACCAACAGTTTTAGTCATACGTTCCATTTGAGCGTTTGTCTGATCGATGAATTTTGCAACAGCGTCCGCGTAGCGCTGCTTTTCTGCCGCAACATCATCAATAGGGTGCGCTGTAAAGGAAAGATCTGGCGTAACTGCTACTTGGGCATTACCAATTCCAATGCCGTTTGATGCATTGACTCCCTCGTACATAACCACTCCTTACCTGCGTCGCTTCCGCAACGACTTACATCCCCCAAAGTCACCAAGTCAACTGCCCGATGACCTATATACCTAAGCTATGTGCAATAAACTCCTATTTATTTGTCTTCCTTCTCATGAGCGTGTTTTGTACCAAGCCAGTCTTTCTCACGAATCTCTGCTTTGGCATGGTTTGCTTTAATTTCTTCCGCAATAGCGGCGGGCATTTTACGCCCCATCTTCTTATAGAGGGCACCCACCACTCTATCAATGGTTGTGCGCTTGGCGATGCCTTTACTTGCAGCAGTAGCCGTACCGCACGCAGATGCATAGATAAGGGCTGTCTCGTAATCAAAGCCTTGTGTGGTCTTAGCCAAGAAGCCTCCTACCATTGAGTCTCCGGCACCTGTAGCATTTACCAGATGAATCTTTACCGAAGGCACAATATGAGTCTCGCCGTATTCATCCAGAAGGAGCGAGCCTGAACCACCGCAAGAAACAATAACGTTACGAGCGCCGTTCTCTTGAAGCTTCTGTGCAAACGGGATGCACTCTTCAGGAGTCTCCGGAGTCGCATTAAAGATACGACCAACTTCATGGTTGTTTGGTTTGATAAGGAAAGGATGCGCCTTAATAGCCTCCATCAAAAGCTGTCCGGGCGCATCCACGACAAACTGAATACCCCTTCCAGCAAGTTGCTGCATAAGACGTGTATAAATATCTTCAGGAAGTGAGTTGGGAATAGAGCCGGTAAGCACCAAGGTGTCTCCGGACCCAACAACGTCCATACGCCTGAGAAGCTCGTCTACTTTTTTCTCAGGAATACGAGGTCCCATGCCGTTAACCATGGTCATGACAATGCCGTCCAGCTTGACATTGATACGTGTAAAGCCTGAATCAAGCTTTACGAAGTTACTGGGGATACCTTGCTTTTGAAGATCGCTCAGAAGATAGTCACCAGTAAATCCGGCAACAATGCCCATGGCAACCGTAACCATATCAAGCTCATTAAGCAGCGTAGAGACATTAATGCCGTTACCGCCGCAATGGAGCTCTTCCGCTTGTGATCGGTTAGTGAAGCCCATATCCAGCGTATTGGGTTGCATTACGTAATCAAGTGCAGGGTTCAACGTCATTGTGTAAATCACGGCAATTCCTCCATGACAAAAGAACATGAAACGATTGCCTTCTAGTATGACGCATTTTTATTATTAGGTCATGCAAAACATAACAAAATCGGTTAATGCCCGATAAATTGCAATAGCGAAACACCCCGGCGGAAACCGGGGTGTACAAATGCGCTGGTGGATCGTCAGGGGTTCGAACCCTGGACCTTGGGATTAAGAGTCCCCTGCTCTGCCAGCTGAGCTAACGATCCAAGAACTTCAAATGGGGTGGGAAAAGGGGCTCGAACCCTCGACCTACGGAGCCACGGTCCGTCGCTCTGCCAACTGAGCTACTCCCACCGTTTAGCCACCTCTTGAAGCAGCTAAATTATTATTACAGAACTCGACGATTATGCAACCCCTAATTTGAAGTTTTCCGCGTAAGTTCCTCTGAATTTCTTTTTACTCTCCTTCAAGCTCAAGCAATGCCCTGTCAAGACGATCAAGCGCCTCATCAATCTCCACACGCGGAGCGGCCAAATTCCATCTCTTAAATCCATCGGCCGCCTCACCAAAAAACATTCCGTCCGTAAAGAAAAGCTGTGCCTTATTCTCAAGAAAGTCGTCAAGTTCGTCATGCGTGAGGCCAAGCGCACGAAAATCCAGCCACTGAAGATATGTGCCCTTAACCGGGATAAGACGAATCTCAGGGTGCTTCTCGGCAAAAAAGTTAATAACGTGGTGCTGGTTGGCATCCACTGTTGCGATACAGGCATCAAGCCACTTCTCGGCATAGTTGTATGCAAGTTCGCAGGCCTTAAAGCTGATGGGGTTACACGAGGTGGTATGGTTTTCACTCATGCGGGCGGCTAAGCGCTCTCGAAGCTCGGGGTTGCTGACGATAATGTTTGAGAATTGCGTACCCGCAAGATTGAAACTCTTTGACGGCGATGTGCAGGTAATGGTGCGCTCCGCTATCGTTGGCGTAACCGTTTCAAAAACCGTATGATGTGAACCCGGCATAATAAGATCATGATGAATCTCATCGGAGACTACAAGCAGTCCGTACTTCTCGGCAATCTTGGCGACTCGTATAAGCTCTTCTTCCGTCCAAACCCTGCCCGCAGGATTATGAGGAGAACAAAAGATGAGCAGCGTATTTTTTGGATCCGTTGCGAGTTGCTCAAAAAGATCGAAGTCAATATCGTAGGTAAGGTCATCATTCAAGATAAGCGGGCACTCAACAAGCGCCCGATGAGAGTGCTCGATAGCCAGGTAAAATGGATGATAGACCGGCGTAAAGATGATGACCCCTTCATCGGGTTTGGTAAACTCCTCAACCGATGAAAAAATAGACGGGACAACTCCTGCAGAGTTCAAAATCCATTCAGGCTCAACATGCCAGTTATGTCGGCGCTCCATCCAGCTTGCCACGGCTTCTTTTGTCTTGTCCGTTGGCTCAGAGTATCCAAGCACTGCCGTGTCAATGAAACGTTTCAGACCATCAACAATCTCTGGAGCCGTATGAAACTCCATATCAGCCACAGAAAACGGCACAATATGCGCCGGAAATTCAGGATGTGCTCTGCGCATGGTGTTCCATTTACAGGAACCTTCCTGACTGCGGTCAATACGAGATTCAAAATCGTAGGTCATAAAACCTCCAAAATCAGCAGTGTTCAATTTCCGTAACGAGAAAAACGTGAGCATACAGCAAACGTCGCAAGAATAGCACAATTTGAATGCGTGCCTCACTACCGGACTTGAGCATTCGATGGAAGGTATGTAGCTTCCGTATATCTTTGCAGTCAATTTTTACCGTGTCCTTGCTATAATGAAGGGCGCAAAGGTCCCCTTAGCTCAGTTGGATAGAGCGTCGGTCTTCTAAACCGCAGGTCAGGCGTTCGAATCGCCTAGGGGACACCAGAGATTTCAGCCGTCCGGTTTGCCGGGCGGCTTTTTTAAGCGCGCTACACCAAATACTCTGCAATCTGTACGGCATTGGTGGCAGCCCCTTTACGGATTTGATCACCACAACAAAAGAATGTAAGTGAGTTTGTAGCGGCGGATGCGGAAAGATCTTTGCGAATGCGTCCAACATATACAAGATCTTGATCGGATGTATCAAGCGGCATAGGATATGCAAGCGCAGACGGATCATCAACTACCCTAATCCCAGGGGCATCCTCAAGCACGGTGCGAGCTTCGTTAGGTGTAATAGGATAGTCAAACTCAGCAGTAATAGATTCAGAATGTGAGCGCATAACAGGAACACGAACGCAGGTACAATTTACTCGCAATTCCGGAAGATGCATGATTTTACGGCCCTCGTTTTGCATCTTCATTTCCTCGGATGTATAACCTTCTTCGTTAAAACCACCAATCTGCGGAATCAGATTGGCTGCCAGCTGATAGGCAAACGGCGTTGTCTTACCTACAGACTCGCCTGAAACAAGACAGGCCATCTCCCGTTCAAGCTCTTTGAGTCCCGGCAAACCGGCGCCTGATGCGGCCTGATACGTAGACACAATCAGCCGCTTTACGCCCGCAGCCTTATGAAGTGGCCACAAAGGTACCAAACCGATAATGGTCGCGCAGTTGGGATTGGCGATGATACCGTGGTGATTCTTGATGTCTTGAGCATTAATCTCAGGAATGACCAAAGGTACATCTTCATCTAGGCGAAATGCATGAGAGTTGTCCACACAAACACAACCACGCTTAACCGCTTCAGGTAAAAGTTCTTTGGCTTGAGCGTCACCGGCTGCTCCAAGTACGATATCAACGCCCTCAAAGGCTTCAGATGTCGCTTCACGTACCTGGATCTTCTCGCCACAAAAGTCAACAAAACTTCCGGCAGAGCGAGAAGAAGCCAAGGGGACAAGCTTAGAAACGGGAAATGAACGCTCCTCAAGACAGCGCATCATTTGTGTGCCTACAACACCAGTAGCACCGAGAATTGCAACAACCTTCCCTTTTGCCTGAGTGCTGAGGTTGTTCTGTTTTTGTGCCATATCTTTATTGCTTACTGCATTCATTTGCATACCCACACCTATCTCAAAACCATTTCATCGCGAACAAAGCGCTCGTAGATGACGCTAATGGTACGATCGAAATCAGCATTATCAACGCCCACGATAATACTAATCTCCTCGGAACTCTGTGTAATCATGCGGATGTTGATGTTGGCTTCACCAAGTGCGCCAAAGATCTTTCCGGAAGTTCCTGAGCGCTTTGACATGTTACGGCCTACCACGGATACCAGTGCCAAACGATCAACCATCGTAATGTCATCGGGTTCTATTTCATGGCGGATATCAGCAATAATGGAATAGATGGTGTCGCGCACGTCAGCGGCATTAACGACAATACCAAATGAATCTACACCGGTTGGAATATGCTCTACCGAAACACCATAGCGCTCAACAATGTGAAGCGCACGAGAAATAACACCAACTTCATTGGACATGTGAGCCTTTTTAATATGGATGGCCGTAAAGTCTTTTCGACCGGCAATACCCGTAATAAGGTGCTCGCTGACGTCACCATCCGCCGTCTCGCGAATAACGGTACCTGCATCAGAGGGACGGTTGGTATTTTTAATTTGAATGGGAATGTTTGCCTCGCGTACCGGAAAGATTGCTTCTTCCTGCAAGACCGAAGCTCCCATATAGGAAAGCTCACGCATCTCATCAAAGGTAATACGTCCAATGGCACGTGGATGTTCAACGATATGTGGGTCAGCGGAAAGAAAACCGGAAACATCGGTCCAGTTCTCATACAATCCGGCATCAAGACAGCGAGCTACGATAGCACCGGTAATGTCTCCCCCGCCACGCTGAAAAAGCTTGATTGCTCCATCGACGGTAGCGCCATAAAAACCCGGAAGCACAAAGGAGCCCTCACGGGCAACCGCATCACGCAGGCGCGACGCGGTGCGCTCCATATCAACGGTTCCGTCATGATGGAAGACAATAACGTCAGCGGCATCGATAAAGGGCATATCGAGATACTCTGCCAGAAGATTGCATGTAAACCATTCTCCACGCGAAACTACAAACTCAGGCGAATATTTTTTGATACGTGAGGCAAACTCTTCAAACTTCTCGGCAACAGGCCACGAAAGTCCCAAGCCGTCGGCAATTTCTTGAAACCGTGCTTCGATATCGGCCAAAAGAGACGTGCAATCAACGTGGTACTCAATATGGGCATTTACCAAAAGCAGAAGATCGGTGATTTTGTTATCTCCGCTAAAACGCTTGCCTGATGCGGATGACACAATAAAACGACGGTCAGGGTCTGCCTCAACAATGGCTTTCACCTTTTTAAACTGTTCGACGGACGCAACGCTTGAGCCGCCAAATTTTGCAATTTTAATCATACCTATTTCCTCTCACCCAGCGCCGCCATAAACGACGTTGGATCACTCTTTAAGGCTTCATCGAGAAGCTCGCGTGCTTGAAGAGCGGTTATATCACGCACAATATACGCACCGGGTTCATACACCCTTCCGTCACAAACGGGAGCCTCCGTACGGATAACATACGAAGAACGCAGGAGCTCCGGCTCATATATAAGAGCTTGTGAATCCTTGTGTACAAAAGAATACGTCGGGAAGTTTTTATGAGCTATGTCGAGAATATCTTGTACTACGGCATTTGCCGTTGGATCTCCGCCTGCGCCCTGTCCATAAAATGTAAGTTCTCCGATAGTTTTTCCGGTAAGGGTAGCTATATTGAAGTTCAAAGGAACATGCGCCTCAAGGGTCTCCATCGGAATGGCTACGGGTTCTACTGCAACAGCGTAGCGCCCGTCTTTACACACACCGTGTCCAAAAAGTTTAACGGTACGTCCGTGATTGCCAAAAAACGCCAAATCTCGCCGGGTAAGATTGCGAATACCCGAAGTTGGCACTAAGTCCGTACAGCGCACATCAAAGGCAACCGTTGCGGAAATCATCGTTTTTGCTCGAACGTCAAGACCGTCAATGTCTGCGGAAGGGTCGCGCTCGGCATAGCCCAGCTCTTGTGCCTTACCAAGGACTTCCGCAAAATCAGTACCATCCTTGAGCATTGAGTAGACAATGTAGTTGGTGGTTCCGTTGAGAATGCCTGAAAAACCGATAATGGCATCTATTCGCTTGGCCTTCTCAATGCCGGCAATCCAGGGAATACCGCCACCAACGCACGCTTCAATACGAAGCGTGCCTCCGTACTTCTCGCCAACGGAAACAAACTCTGAAAAATAGGTTGACACCACGGCTTTATTGGATGTTACTACGTGTTTTCCGGACATGAGAGCGCGCACAATATACTCATGGGCAGGCTCAAGACCGCCCATACACTCCACCACAACTTCAATGGAATGATCGTCCAGGATGCTCTCAAAGGAATCGGTCATGCGCCGGTCTTTCGGATTAAATCCCGGCCGCATTAAAATTCTTGCAAGTTTGGCTTCATCGGTACACTCATCGAGAATGCGCGCCACTGACCTGCCAACGGTGCCATAGCCCAGGAGGGCAACCTTTACAGGCGATCTCATTGATCGCTACGCTCCTTTCACCCGCAAAACAAAACCCGCTCACATATCATTGAATTTCTGTTAACAATACTACGGGAGAAACAACACATTCTGTAGATTGTTAAAATACTTGAAACGTAAATGTTGGTTCTCGGTTTGTTATTGCCTTATTTTTGGAGGGTTCATGAACGTCGGGTTTCACAGTACCAGAGATGATCGTGTGTCGGTTAGCTCAAAAGAGGCTATTCTCGCCGGTATTGCTCCTGACGGAGGATTGTTTGTTTCCGATTCACTTGGCGAGAAGCACCTGGATCTGACACGTATTTCAGCTCAGGACTTTCATGCAACCGCACACGATATACTCTCTGCCCTCCTTGGTGACTATACCTCCGAAGAACTTGATGACTGCATTCAAGGTGCGTATGGAACACAGTGGGACACTCCTGCAATTACACCGGTTACTCCCCTGGACAATCACTGGCTCTTGGAGCTGTTCCATGGTCCAACCTCTGCATTCAAAGACGTTGCCCTACAGATGCTTCCCCGCCTGATGACAAAAGCTCGCACGAATTCGACGCACAACATCTTGGTTGTAACCGCAACCTCAGGTGATACCGGAAAAGCAGCACTCGACGGATTCAAAGACGTTGCGGGAACGGGCGTGGTTGTGTTTTACCCCGAGGGCAACGTGTCTGACATCCAACGTCTGCAAATGCTCACCCAAGAAGGTTCAAATATTGCCGTATGCGCCGTGCGGGGAACCTTTGATGACGCACAGACGGAAGTGAAGCGAATTTTTTCCGACACGGCCTTAAACAAGCAACTCAAAGACGGTAAAGTTGCGCTTTCCAGTGCAAATTCAATCAATATCGGACGACTTGCCCCGCAGGTTACGTACTATTTTGACGCGTATGCACAACTGGTACGCCGCGGAGCCCTTTCTCTTGGCGAGCGCGTGAGTTTCTGTGTTCCTACCGGCAACTTCGGCGATGTATTGGCCGGCTACTTTGCAAAAAGAATGGGCCTACCCGTTGATAGACTCATCGTGGCCTCAAATTCCAACAATGTCCTCACTGACTTTATTAAAACGGGAACCTATGACAGGCGGCGCCCCTTTAAAAAAACCATCTCGCCTTCAATGGATATTTTAGTTTCATCAAATCTTGAACGATTACTCTACTACCTCTCCGATGGCGATGTCGAGCGCATTGCTTCTTTTATGCGTGATCTCAGCGAAAAGGGACACTACACCGTCCCTTCAGCACTTCTCGATCGCATTCAAGAAACGTTTGCATGCGGCTTTGCCACCGATGATGAGACGCGTCATACCATCCAATCCACGTGGAGAGACGCACACGTACTTATCGACCCCCACACTGCGGTAGCCCAAAGTGTGCTTACACGAACCTCTCATGAAATCCATGCAAACAGCAAGGCGTGCGTATGCGTCTCAACGGCAAGCCCTTTCAAATTCTCATCTGATGTCCTAAGCGCTCTGGGCGAGAAGGACTTCATACACGACAGTCTTTCGTGTATGGATACGCTTGCCGGGCTTACCGATACCGTTCCCCCAATTCCTCTTTCGAAACTCCGTGACAGAGCTATCATTCATTCATGTGTGTGTGATAAAGATCAAATGGGACACTTTGTTGTATCGGCTTCTCAGCGGATCTTCAGGTAAGCCTATCTAAGGGATGTACGGGGAACTGTATGCAAGACGATGTCATTTTTTCCGTTTCCGTACCGGCAACCTCGGCAAATGTCGGTGTCGGATACGACTGTTTAGGCCTGGCCTTTAACCTGCGTGCCCACTTTACGTTCAAGGAAGCCGATGAACTTGAAATTGACGGTTGCCCTTCTCGCTTTCAAAATGACGACAACCTCGTGTGGCAGGCATACTGCACGGCATGTGACAAGCTTGGCGATGAGCCTACGCCCAAGCACATTACCATTGACTCTCCTATCCCCTTTTCCGGCGGCCTTGGCTCAAGTTCAACCTGTGTTATTGCAGGCGTTGCCTGTGCTCTTCAAGAATCGCACAGCGGTTGGGATCCCGAACGCGCACTTGATCTTGCCTGTAGGATAGAAGGTCACCCCGACAATGTAGCACCTGCCATTTACGGTGGTCTTACCTCGTCTTTTGTTGAAGGCGGACATACCGTTTGTTCCCGCATCAAAATTGCATGTGGGTTTTCTTTTGTGGCCATTGCACCGCCATATTCGGTGCAAACGGAAGATGCCCGTCTTGCCATGCCTTCCGAAGTCCCCGTTGAGACAGCCGTTTGGCAGATGGGTCGTGTGGTTGCAGTCACAAACGCTCTCGCAACCGGCAACGCCGGTCTTCTCTCCACCGCCTGCGTTGACAAACTTCACGAACCGTATCGGAAAAAACTCATTCCTGACTATGATGCCCTTCGCGAAGCGGCGCGGATGGCCCGGGCAAGCGCCTTTGTCATCTCGGGTTCAGGAGCTGCCATGATTGCCATATGTGAATCGCCTATTGTTGCTCAGGCGGTCATGAATAACGCCAGGGATGTCCGAGATGACCTCTGGATACAAATCCTTGAGCCATCGCTTGCAGGAACCTCGATTACCTGCGACGACAACACCATTCACCACAACACCTTTGACGAAATATAAAAACACTCACATACACAAGCATCAAGGGTCCTTGTGTATGTGAGCTTCTTCAACAGCCGCACCTCAGCAACCTAAACGCACCTCAACAACCGCACCTCAAATGTCGTAGCCTATCCTCCCAGATAGGCTTTACGAACATCGTCGTCATGCAGAAGCGCTTCTCCGGTTCCTATTTTTACAACTTTGCCAATTTCCAACACATACGCTCGATTGGCAACCTGAAGTGCCATATTGGCATTTTGTTCAACCAACAAAATCGTGGTACCGGCAGCGCCTAACGTCTTAATAATCGAGAAAATCTCTTCAATCAAAAGAGGCGCCAGACCCATAGACGGTTCATCAAGCATAAGCAGTTTTGGCCTGCTCATCAGCGCGCGTCCCATTGCAAGCATCTGCTGCTCACCGCCGGAAAGTGTGCCCGCCATCTGCCTGCGACGCTCACGAAGACGAGGAAAATGCTCGTATACAAGCTCACGAGTTTCCGCATTCTCCTCGTCTGAATGCGTATAACCTCCCATTTCAAGGTTTTCCGCAACGCTCATACGCGAGAAGACTCGTCTGCCTTCCGGACAAAGCGCAAGACCCGCTTCGACGATTTTATGCGGCTTCATACCCACGATATTCTCGCCGGAAAACACTATCGAACCGGCATCGGGCTTAATAAGACCGGAAAGCGTATTGAGTACCGTTGATTTACCGGCGCCGTTTGCGCCGATCAACGTAACGATTTCTCCTGCTTTAATTTCAAACGAAATAGAACGCACCGCTCGTATCGCACCATACGATACGCTCAAATCCTGTACGGAAAGGAGCAAATCTGAAGAGGCCATCTACTTCACCTCCTGGGTACCTAAATATGCTTCAATAACTCGAGGATTACTCTGGATTTCAGAAGGGGTGCCCTTGGCGATAATCGATCCATGGTCAAGCACTGCCAAACCTTCGCAGACCCCCATAACAAAAGACATGTCATGCTCAATGAGCAGCACCGCAATATGAAAACTCTCTCGAATTTTAAGGACGTTTTCCATAAGCTCATGTGTCTCATTGGGGTTCATGCCGGCTGCCGGCTCATCCAACAGCAACACCTTCGGATGCGTGGCTAACGCACGAAGAATTTCAAGTTTACGCTGATCGCCATAGGGAAGATTTCCCGCATTGGTTGCGGCAAGAGCGGTCATGTCAAAAATATTCAACAGGTCCATTGCACGCTCCCGAGCCTCTTTCTCTTCTCGCCAATGCTTTGACGTGCGGAACAAATCCTGTAAGAGATGGCTTGAAAGCGTCTGACCAAGACCAACCAGTACATTATCAAGGACGCTCATATTGTTAAAAAGTCGAATGTTTTGAAAGGTTCTTGCAAGACCCATGTGGTTGGTTTCAATAACACTCTTCCCTGCCAGATCGTATCCGTCGAGAAGAACCGTTCCGCGCGTAGGCTTATAAACGTTAGTGAGCAAGTTAAAAATCGTTGTTTTACCTGCGCCGTTTGGCCCAATGATACCGGAAATCTCAGTAGGTCCAAGGGCGATGTTAAAGTCTTCAACTGCTTTAAGGCCACCAAAATCAATGCCCAAATGTTCCGCTTGAAGCACGGGGATGGCGTTGAGATCACGCTCAGGGATAAGGTTTGGTGACTCTTGGCGAATAAGTTTTGACATGTTACTTCACCTCCTTGTGAGAAGCGTCATCATCTGTATCTTTGTTCCAGACATAGTCATGGTTCATAATGCGTTCAATGATGCGAGTGAGCGAGAAATCATAGGAGCCGCATAAGCCTTTGGGACGGAAAATCATTACAAGAATGAGTACGACGGCATACGCCAACATACGATAATCCGCAAACGCTCTCAGAGCTTCGGGTAGTATGGTCAGAACCGTTGCGGAAATAACGGATCCAAACATAGAACCCATGCCGCCCAAAACCACCATGACAAGAATCTCAACCGACTTCATAAAACCAAATTTCGCCGGAGCCATAACCCCAATGCAACCGGCATAGAGTCCGCCTGCAATACCGGCGAGAAAAGCGGAGAACACAAAAGCCAGCGTCTTGTAATAGGTGGTATTAACGCCGGATGCTTCGGCCGCTATTTCATTATCGCGAATGGCCAAAATGGCGCGGCCATGGCGAGACTTCATAAGCGTATGAATAAGAAAGATTGAAAGGGCCACCACAAGCGCCGTATTCAAAAAGCTGGTATAGGCAGGAATGCCGGTTAAACCGGAAGCGCCTCCGGTAAGTTTAAAGCCCAGCGTTGCATCAATGTTTATCAAAACCACGCGAACGATTTCGGCAAAACCGAGCGTAATGATTGCGAGGTAGTCTCCCTTTAAGCGAAGTGCCGGAATACCGATAATGACACCGGCAAGGCCCGCAACGACGCCGCCAAAAAGCAGTCCCGAAACAAATAATGCAATGGCAGGCGCAGATCCAAGAGCCATATCGGTTACACTGAGTCCCACAAGCGGCATTACGCGGATAATAAAAATGGCACAGGCATAGCCGCCGATGGACATAAAGCACGCATGTCCAAGGGGAAGCTGTCCCAAGTAGCCCGTCACAATATTGAGCGACACGGTCATAAGCACATAAATACCCACCTGCTCAAGAATGACCGTTTGGTAGCGAGAAATAATCCCTTCCCCTACCAAAGCATTTCCTCCAAAGATAAAAACAGCCACTACAAGAGCATTGATAAGATAGCGCTGTGTCATAGAGAGATGTTTGCGCGGCCCCTCTATTCCCGCTCCTGTTGTGATTACGGGGTTCTTCTCGCGAGAATACTCTTTTGTCATGACACTACCTCCTAAACTTTTTCGGTAACGGCATGGCCGAGAAGACCGGTTGGTTTAACAACAAGAACGACAATAAGCAGCAAAAACACAACGGCATCCTGCCAGACGGAAAGGCCAAGTGCGGCTACAGAAACTTCAACGAAGCCAACAACAAGGCCTCCGACGACGGCTCCGGGAATGGAACCGATGCCGCCCAGGACTGCCGCAACAAACGCCTTTGTTCCCAGCATAATGCCCATGGTGGGTGTTGCTTGGTGATATGCCATGCTGTAGAGAATTGCTCCGATACCTGCAAGCGCAGAACCAACGGCAAAGGTGAACGAAATGGTACTGTTAACATTGACGCCCATCAGGCGAGCCGCTCCCATGTCTTCCGAAACGGCGCGCATGGCTTTTCCAAGACGCGTCTTTTGCACAAGGAACGTCAAAACAATCGTTGAGATGCAGGTTATAGCAACGGTTAGAATAGCCGTCAGCGAAAGAGTGACGGCGCCAAAACTAACGGTCGTCAAATTAACAAACGACGGAACCACCTTTGCATCGGCTCCGAAAATAAGCTGTGAGCCGCTTTCCAAAAAATATGAAACACCAATGGCGGTAATAAGAACCGAAAGACGAGGTGCTTCTCTCAGCGGTGCATAGGCGATCTTATCGATTGCCACTCCCAATGCCATGCAGCCAACAATGCTTAAAAGCGCCGCAAGAGCAGGATGCATACCCAGCTGAGCCATGGCAATCCATGAGATATACGCGCCAGCCATAATAATATCGCCGTGTGCGAAGTTTAAGAGCAAAATAATGCCATACACCATGGTATATCCAAGGGCGACAAGGGCGTAGATACTGCCCAGTTGCAGGCCGTTTAAAAGTTGCGTAAAAAATGACACAGGACTCACTTCCTAACCCTCAATGGTGTCATAAATAACTTCTTTACCATCCTGAAATGCTACGATGAGCGTTGATTTCACCGGATCACCCGAGCCGTTATATGAAATGGCTCCCGTAACTCCGTCAACTTTGTTGGAGGCAATTGCCTCAATGGTGGCCTTGCGATATTCCAGTGTGCCCAGTGTATATCCAGCCTTTTCCACCACGGCAAGGGCCTGACATACAATCATTGCCGCATCGTAGCCAAGAGCACAAAAGTTTGTTGGAGCGCTTTGGTATTCTTCCTGGTAAGCCGCAACAAAGTCTTGAACCTTTTTATCCGTATTTGAGGCGACAAAGGATGAGTTATAAAAGCAATTATTCAGATCAGCAGCGGATGCATAATCTTGCTTTCCACCGATAATATTCGGCCATCCATCCGAGCCCATAATAACCCCCGTATATCCAAGCTGGCGAGCTTGCGTCACAATCTTGCCGTCATCTTGGTAGTAATTGGGACAGAAAATGGCATCGGGCTTTTTGGAGATGATGGTAGTGAGCTGAGCATTAAAGTCAACGGCTCCTTCGGGATACCCCTGCTGAGACGTAACCTGAATTCCCAATTCGTCAGCATGTTTAACAAAGGCATTGTTAACACCGGTTTCGTAGTCTCCGCCTGAATTAAAGATAGTGCCGATATTTTTATATCCCTGCTTATACGCAAACTCCGCCATCACACGACCCTGAAATGGATCGGTGACGCAGGCGCGAAACATATTATTCCCATGAACAACCACATCCCCCGCTGTTGCGGAAGCGGTCACACAAGGTATGGTGTCCAAAACGGACTTTTGTGCAAGTGCAATTGTTGGCGTTGAGGTAACATCGCCGATAATGGCGGTAACGCCCTCGTCAATCAGCTTGTTGTATACCAGAATGGCTTCCGTTGAATCGCCCTTCTCGTCTTCTGCAATAGCCTCAATTACCTTGCCATTCAAAATGCCTTGCTCGTTGAACTTCTTAATATAAAGGAGAGCTCCGCTTCGTACCGCCAACCCATATTGCGCGACATCTCCGGTGTACGGTCCCATAACACCTACGCGAATATGTGAGTTGTCCGCCCGTTGAGATCCACAACCCGCAAGAAATGCGGACGTGGCAATTGAGCTTGTCAGCGCAAAAAAGCGGCGGCGTGACATATACGCATCTGCCATATCTCAGGTCCTTCCAAACTACACTCCGTCAGTTGTAGTACGAAAGTGTATGACTGAGCCCGACCAAAGCCGGGCTCAAAGAAGTAAGTTTTTCTTTTTGTAACTTTTCTTTTTACGTCAAAGGTGAAACAAGAAAGTTTATGCTTCGATGGCTTCTTGCATACCTGTCGAGAAGTGCTTGGGACAGTAGCGCTTCTGAGACCTTGCCTCCGTCTGTTCTTTTTTCGCGGACTTCAAGGCTTCTATTTGTTCGGATGTTGTTGCCGGCGTTGGAATTCGCTCTAAGGAATGAGTACCACCGTCAATAAGACGGAAAAGCTCGCGCGTAGGACGCTGCTCTTCTTTTTTGGCAGCTCGCTGCATTTCTTCTTCAACGTCTGCAACAAGATGCTCGATATAGGCCGACCGTATGTAATCTGAATTTCCAAGAGAGTCTGACGTGCCTGCGTTCGCGGAAGTTCCACCTTGCGTCGCAATACCGGACGTAGCCGGAATAACTTCAATGGGATCGCGCGTAACATTGTGCGTATCATGGCCAAGTTTTGCGTCGAGCGCATCAAGCGCGAGCTCCCAGTCATCCTTGTGCGATAGTTCGGAAACCGTCCGTTTCTCGGGGAACATACCTTGATCAACAAAGGCTACGCGATCGGCAACGGGCACATCACCACGACCATCCAAATTGTGGTTCATGCTTCCGCATGCTTCTTCCATACGTGTTTTTGTCCCAACGGCCATATCCGTATGGTTTGCGATTGGCCTGAATGTGCGAGAAGAAAACTCATCCGGAATAGCCTCGGCTTCTATCGCAGTAATGCCAAAATCACGTGCGATGTTCTTCTCGCCAACCCTTGTGGTCCACCAGCTGGTACCAACATCACCCACGGTTCCGTCAGCACGAGGAATAACGGGCAGGCCTTCCATGGGATCTCCCCCAAGACGCTCTTTCAGCACCTCGGCAGCTCCACGGGCACGAGATGCCATGCGTTCACGAAAAGACATGAGCTTAAGGTAGTTCTCAGCAACTTGTTCGTAATCTTTTGCAGCATGTGCGGCGCGAGGTTGCGAATGTAGCGGTTCTTGAGAAGTCTTTACGTGTACCTTTGGACGAGCGGAAAGCGGTTTTGCCGCCTCGGATACATTGCTCTGCGAAACATGAATTGCGTTTTCATCGGATACATGTTGAACTCGGATACCCCGATTCTCGCTCCATTGCTGTGCGCGCATATGACGAGGTTTGTACTCGGTACATGCAAAGCTTTGAGGCCTATCAAGAGCGATAACCGTGCTTATATCAGCATTTTGAGAAACGCTGTGGGAGTGCTTGGATTCATATTGAACAACTGCCTCAGAGCTCGGTACTTCGGACAGCTCTTCTCGTTTTTGTTGGGCATGATAGCCAATAAGCCACGCGATTCCGGATACCATACCAATACATGAAAGACCGCCAACGGCACCAATGGCGGCGTATACCACCGGAGAGTCTGATGGCTCAAAGGTAGCAGCTTGGACAGATGCCGGCACCGCTGCCAACATTACTCCCCCAAGCAAACCAGCCATAACCGCTGGGTTTTTGCGCCATGTCATACGTACTCCTCCCACAAAACCACACGAAGGAGAGAGATTACAACCCTATACCGAGAAGAACATTGACCCATACGTCTTGGGTCTCAATGAGTTTGCAACGGTATGGGGTTCGTTTTATCTTCGTGTATCCGTTGCAGCATCTTTATGCCTATATGAGACTATAACGTACTTGTACCTGTTACGCAGCAATATTCACAAAATAATTTCAAATTTCAATCCAAGCGCTTCCGGAAGTGTCAGAAACTATTTAATTTTTGCAGTTCCCGCCATTCCTCCACCTGCAGCAGCACCTATAATCACTTTATATTTTCCGTCTGATGTTAATCCAGATTTTTCCGGCGTACCTTCTATTTGTGTATCAGGAGAGACCGCAGTGACCCATATACCATCACCACCAAAAGATCTTCCGGAACCGTCTTCATCTATATAAAAACTTCCCTTTGACAAAAACGCATACTCGTCATACACAACTCCCTGCTTCCAATAATGCGTATGACCAAATTCGCAATATTTTGTAGCTCTTTCTGTAGTTTCAAACGTTGCATACGGAAGATCAATCGTTACTTTCGTATCAGGATAGTTTTTCTCTTCATCAAGGCTTTCAGATTTTGGTGGCAGAGGAGTTGCATCCAAAGCACTATTCACCTGAGTCGTTGAAGCATCCACCCGCTTTAAAAAATCCTCTTTCCATGTATCACTCTCAAATGTACCATCCACAATGGTAGAAAGTTTATCAACGTATTGAGGAAGCCTTTCGAGACGATCTTGATATATTAAAAGACTTCTATGTGATAGTGGAACTCCTCCAAATTCCATTTCACTCACATCATTCAGTTCCTGTTCAAGGACAGTTCGAACGTTTTTTGTGAACTCCTCTTTTTTAGCCTGAACCGCCTGTTGGAGTTTTGAGAGCTCTTGCTCAGTTAAATCTTGAGAAGTTGAATCTTTTGAAGACGTGAGGGCATCCAACTTCTTTTCCATATCTGTAATTGCCTTTTCTTGTTTTAGACACCCCTCTATATTCTTCAAATCTCCTTCATCATCTGATGAATGATTCACCGTATGAAAAGAAAAGGTAACGCGCGTATCAAGAGCATCAACTTGAGCTTTAAGCTCTTTATAGCGAGAGGTGTCTTGCTTTGCATCCGTATCAGCCTTTTTTGCATCCTGCTTCGGAGCTTCTTGCGGGGCCTGCTGTGCATGACATCCCGCTACTCCTCCCCCACACACGACCATCATACAGACGACCGCGAGGACAAAAGCAGAATGTAGCTTTCCACGTACCTCAAAAAGCTTTTTAGTATAGCGATTCATATAAACTCCTTACATGACTAAAGAAAACCTTTAATCCATAAGACGAATCAACTATATAAAACGTTGCATACGCTTCAGAAATATTTTCTTTTACTCCATATATATCCCATATTATTACGCTAGCTCTGCCGCCTTTTTGGCAGACCGAATGAGAAAGTCCTCATTGTTTGCCGTCTGTTGCAGGCCCTTGATAAGCGCATTTGTGGCTCTCTCGGTTGTAGGCATGTTTGCAAGAGAGCGCCGCAGACCCCAAATCAATGGCTGGTAGTCAGGCTTCATAAGAAGATCTTCATTGCGCGTACCGGAAGCGACAGGATCGATTGCCGGGAAGATACGACGATCGGCCAAATCACGATCAAGCTTCAGCTCCATGTTGCCGGTACCCTTGAACTCCTCAAAGATAACCTCATCCATCTTGGAGCCGGTATCAATAAGGGCTGACGCAATAATGGTAAGCGAGCCGCCTCCTTCAATATTTCGTGCGGCACCCAAGAATTTCTTGGGCGGATAGAGTGCTGCTGAATCAACACCGCCGGAAAGAATGCGTCCTGATGCAGGAATAGCGAGGTTATATGCTCGAGCAAGGCGTGTGATAGAGTCGAGAATAACCACGACATCCTGACCCATCTCAACAAGGCGCTTTGCTCGCTCAATAACAAGCTCGGAAACAGCAGTGTGGTTTTCAGCAGGCATATCAAACGTTGAAGCAACTACCGTTCCCTGAATGGAGCGTTGCATATCGGTTACTTCTTCCGGACGCTCATCAACAAGCAAGCAGAACAGATGGACTTCCGGATTATTTGCTGAAATGGATTGACAAATCTTTTTCAGAATTGTTGTCTTTCCTGCCTTGGGAGGAGAAACGATCAACCCTCGCTGTCCCTTACCAATGGGAGCTACAAGATCAATGGCGCGACCGGTAATTGAATTCTTCCCGTGCTCAAGCTTAAGCGGCTCATTTGGGAAAATTGGAGTTAAATCACGAAAACGTGGACGAGACTTGAGGTTCTCGACCGATCCGCCGTTTACTTCAAGAACGCGCTGCAGCGGAGGATATTTGCTGTTTGCGCGTCCCGGGCTTACCGTTCCTACAATCTTATCTCCCTGCCGCAGGCCAAGATGACGGATGATTTGTTGGTGAACAAAGGCATCGTCATCGCCTTCCATATAGTTGCCCGTACGAACCCAGCCATACCCCTCAGGTCCAATCTGAAGGATACCTTCAACGGAGCGAAAACCTTCGTTTGCAGCGGCTGCGTGGTAAATCATTTCGATAAGGTCAGGTTTACGAATGCCAAGATACTCAAGGTTGAGCTCTGCCGCTTTTGCACGCAGTTCAGCGACCTTCATATCCGCCAGCATCTCTCGCGTAAGTGAAGGCTCTACCGGTGCTTGTTGGCGACGCTTGGAAGTGCGCTGGTTGGTGTTCTGCCGACGATCTCTCGAAGACTCACGCACGTCATGAGCATCATTTTTACTTTGCTGCTGAGAATCTCCGTGGGCGCCAGTAGTGTAGCGACGACGTATACGTGGTGCAGATACCTCGGAAGAATCTCCCGTACTTTCCTCAGGAGTTTGTGGAGCTACAAGCGCTCCTTTTGTTGCTGTATCCTCGGCGGACGTTGTTGGCTGGGGGGATTTTTCTAAATGTGATGACGCTGCCTGCACAATCAGACGATTCATCTCGGCGTCAACGGTTTCATTTTTACGAGGACGTCCACGACGGCGCCTTAGCTTAACTTCTCCAATACCATGCTCTCCGTCGCCACTATCTGAAATTGTTTCTTGCTGTGGCTCCTGAGCGGATTTTGGCTGTGAGGTGGAACCTTTGACCGCTACATCTGTCGAAGCCTCTACATCAACCTTGCGAGGACGCCCACGACGACGCTTGGGAGCGGCTACCTGCTCTCCATCAGCAGGAGAAGCCGACGCTGACTCAGAAGTATCCATCATGGGAGATGCGTCCGGCTTATTATCGACTTTAATTTCAGACTTACGCGGACGACCACGGCGTCGCTTTGTTTTTTCTTCTGTATTGGCAGTACCTGTAGTTGGTTGAGGCTGCTCCGTTATTTTTTCCTGTGCAGCACTCTCTGTCTTACGGGGGCGTCCACGACGACGCTTGGGGGCGGCTACCGGCTCTTCGGAAACCTCTAGGGCAGAAAGGGAATCAACATCCGCCATATACTATGCCTCTCTATTTCAATCCAAAATACATAACTAAAATAAAATCTCTTTGTCAAATAGTAGATAGTAAGCGCAATACAAGCGCCATAAGCTTGCAAGAAATACTGCAAGCAGGAAGAACTATAACACAATTATGCCCGCCTTGCACCAAAAAATAAAGGAAGTTGCAAGGCGGGCTATATAAGGCGCCGGCGCTAGGTGTACTGGGGGAAATACACACTATGCACTAACGCGCGCCCTCCTCTTAACAACCAGCCGTACAATCTGCTGATTGATTAAATGGGCTGAATACGTACCCTGTGGTGTCAAGGTAATCTTGGTTGAGCGTCGAGAAAGTACGACATCCTTTGAGCGTTCTATAAGACCTTCATTTGCAAGGGCGGTAATGGACATGGAGACAGTTGGCTGCAATAAACCAAGATCATCAACAAGTTCATTAACCGTACGAGTACCGCTTTTGGCATCATGCAAACATAAAAGAACCAAATCTCCCGCACGACAAAACAGAGCGCCCATGGCATTGACGTACATACAAATACGTTCTGCCGAAGTGCGCGCAAGCGCTTGACCCGGAGAGATGCAGGCACAGGTAAGGCGAGCTAAATCAAGAACAGCAGTATGTCCTTTTTCAGTCAACGTACACACCACATTGCGGTGATCCGAAGAACCTTCCTCACGATGTATGAACCCTAATTTTGCAAGGTGAGACGTACGATGCGTGATTGTGGGGCGAAGCGCTCCTTGATATTCCGCAATTTCAGATGTCTTAATCGAACTATCTTGTACTTTCAAGCGGCATAAGATAGCAAATTCTTCAAACGTTAATCGCCTATTTGCCGGAACAGATCTCCGTACCAAGTTGTAGGATCTGCGGATGGACATGTACTCCCGAAGCTCCATCTTAGACCTCCGTTCTATGCCCGAACGATAAGTTCTTTATACTCTCAAAAACAGTATACTCCTAAAACTCTGCCGATTATGTGGGAACACAACAATAGTTTTCAAATATATTATGCATACAATAACAGACTTATGACATCAAAATTTGAAATCATAAGCCCGTTATAAAACTCTCGTGAATAAAAAGAACTTTAAGTATCTTTTCTCGCTTGATTTGTCTTCACAAAAATACCATGTAGAAAAATGCAACTACATGCTTTGTGGCGCACTCACTCCAATCAAGTTAAGAGCAAGGGCAAGAACCCGACGTGTAGCGTCGCAGGCGGCCAAGCGTGCACGTGAAAGATCCTCATCAAGCGGACGACTCTCAGACGGAAGAACCTGACAGACCGTGTAGAAACCATGGAAATCGGATGCAAGCTCCTCAACATAGTGCGTAATACGGAACGGAGCACGATCTCTTGCACAATTCTCAACGAGCGTTGGGAATTCAGAGAGCTTACGAGACAGTGCCTGCTCAACATTCTCAGAAAGAAGACTCAGGTCATACGAGTCTCCAATGGCACGCGATGCTACCTCATCCATTCCAAGCTCTTGCGCTTCTTCTATGCTTACACCGGCACCACGGCGAAGAATAGAGCAGATACGCGCATGGGCATATTGCACATAATACACAGGATTTGAGCTGTCCTGACGCTTTACCTGTTCAATGTCAAAATCGATCATCTGATTGGATGATTTGGACATCAGCGTATAACGTGTTGCGTCAACGCTCACTTCGCCAAGCAATTCATCAAAAGGAATACCGGTTCCCTTACGTTTAGACATCTTTACGGGAGTTCCGTTACGCAGCAAATTGACAAACTGGCCGAGAAGAACCTCAAATTGTCCCGGGAATCCAAGCGCGGTACAAACCGAGTCAACACGCTGGATATAGCCATGGTGATCGGCTCCCCAAATATCAATGACATGATCAACACGCTGGAACTTGTTCCAGTGGTAAGCCACATCGGAAGCAAAATACGTGTATTCACCGTTAGACTTTATGAGTACGCGGTCCTTATCGTCACCAAATTTTGTTGAACGGAAGAAAAGCGCTCCGTCCTCATGGTAGAGATACCCCATACCATCAAGTGTTTCAAGGGCTCGGTCAACCGCAGACTTGCCGTTTTCATCCGGAACATACAGAGAGCGCTCAGAGAACCAGACATCAAAGTCTGAACGAGCATTGTGGCACGTTGCTTTAATAGACTCAAGCATCAGCTTATAGCCACGCTCACGAAAATCAGCCATACGGTCATCTTCGCTGGCGCTCACCCAAGCGTCTCCGTTCTCCTCACAGAAGCGCTTTGCAAGATCAATGATGTAATCGCCACCATATGCATTACCGCCGAGCGACTCATTAAAGGCGTCCATATAGGGGTGAGTTTCAGGACGAGAATCATCCTCATCCTCAATAAAGGCTTCGCGGTCGTCCAAAAGCATCTGATAGGCCTCTTGGAGCTCCACGTTCTTCTGTGCCATGATTTCATTCAGCTGAAGATAGCGCTTTGAGATTGAAGAGCCAAAAACATCCATCTGGGAGCCGTGATCGTTAATGTAATACTCACGCTCAACATCATAGCCGGCATGCTCAAACACACGGCACAGCGAATCGCCAAGTGCTGCCCACCGACCATGACCAACATGAAGCGGACCCACCGGGTTGGCGGAAATGTATTCCACCTGAATCTTTGTACCCTTGCCAAAATCCGACTTACCAAAATCCGCACCCTGCTCACGAATGGTACGGAAAATTTCATTTCCAGCAGCGGTTGAAAGATAGAAGTTTACAAATCCCGGTCCGGCAATCTCCACGCGTTCAATTTCCGGAACATCCGACATATGTGCAACAAGTGCGGCAGCAATGTCGCGAGGAGACTTGTGGGCAAGGCGAGCCGAGCGCATGGCTACCGTAGAGGTCCAATCGCCATTTGAAGCATCAGCCGGTCGCTCAAGGCCCAGATCCTCGACCTCAAACTGGGGTAAGTCTCCTTGTGCCTGAGCATCTGCCAGTGCCTTACGTACCAGCTGCTCGATCTTCTCGCGCATAAAATCTCCTTGTATGTCAAAACGCATCTATTCCACATGGCCTAAGCCACTCGATTGCACAAGACTTTTGCCCTGTAACAATCGGCTGGTTATTGTACCACTTATTCGCTGGTAGTTGTGACAGCACACGCATGCTCCACGGCAAGTTCATGACGGAGCTTTGCAAGCCCCTGTTCAAGACCAACCGTATACACCTGAGGATTTAAGAAGCGCGTATAAGCGGGATCCAAATGCATCAGTGCGTCATGGCAGCGCTCGCGTGCCACTTCAATGGTCTCGGCCTCTTTTGTCCGCGTGCCATCTGCAACCACACGAATCATCAGCTCTTGCGAAGTACCTGCAAGTTTATGAGTGGAGTATGGATCGAGAATATCGGTTACTACCGCAGACGTCTCGACGTTTTGGGCGAGAAGCACCGCTTCGTCGTAAATCATATCGCCTATCGGGCATCCGCTCATGTCGTAGTAGCGGCGAATAGACTGAATACCAGGGATGGTGCGCTTGTAAGCCATCTCGGAAAGCTTGATAACCGGCCTCCACGCTTCATCTTTATGTTCCCGAATGGCACTCAGCTTATAGACACCGCCAAGTGACGGCTGAGGATCACACGTGGCCAGTTTGGTGCCAACACCAAAGGAATCAATAGGGGCACCTTGGGCAAAAAGTGATTGAATCGTATATTCATCAAGATCGTTTGATACGGAAATCTTTACATACGGCAGTCCCGCATCGTCAAAGGCGGCACGAGCTTCTTTGGCCAGCTTTGCCAGGTCTCCGGAATCTATACGAACGGCACCGAGCTTCTCGCCACGCTCTTCCATTTCTTTGCCCACGATAATGGCATTTTTAATACCTTCATGGACATCATAGGTATCCAGAAGAAGCGCACAGTTTTTAGGGAAGGAACGGGCAAACGCTCGGAATGCTTCCAGCTCCGTTGAAAAAGACATAACCCACGAGTGAGCGTGCGTCCCAAATACGGGGATTCCGTAAATCTTTCCGGCAAGAACGTTTGAAGTGCTTGAAGCACCGGCAATATACGATGCGCGAGCAACCGCAAGACCACCGTCAGGACCCTGTGCCCGGCGCAATCCAAAGTCAGAAACAGGATTTCCCTGAGCCGCACGGATAACGCGAGCGGTTTTGGTGGCCACAAGCGTTTGGAAATTAACAAGATTGAGCAGCGCGGTTTCAATGAGCTGACAGTCAATAATGGGGCCTGTGACGCGAACGATTGGCTCACGCGGAAACACAAGCTCGCCTTCAGGAATGGCATCGATCGTAAGATTCAGTCGATGATTGCGCAAAAAGTCAAGAAATCCGGGCTTAAAGAGGCTTCCGCCACCAGGAGAAGGAACGCTTGCCAAGTAGCTGATATCGTCATCTTCAAATACAAAATTTTCAACAAGATCCGCTATCTGACCAATACCGCATGCAATGGCATAGCCGCCACCGAAGGGATTCTCGCGGAAAAACGCGGTAAAACAGGCTTCATTATCAACCATCCCCGATTCCCAGTATCCCTGTGCCATAGTGAGTTCGTAGAGATCCGTATTCAAACATACGTCGGACGGTTTGGTGCGATCGGTTAACGACATAGCGCTCACTTCCCCCTTGAGTGAATTGTTCACTGGGTTGCATTGTTAAGGTTAATGTACTACGAAAGTTGCAATAAAGAAAAGTATGGCGAGAAGAACTACCGATATTATGACGATTTTCTGACCAATCGGCATTCTGAGATCATCTTCATCCGGCTGCATGAGCTTGGCACCACGGGCTCGAACCTCGGCAATGTGCTCGGCTTCTTTGCGCTCTTGCTCGATACTTTTTGCCTGAGCTTGTTCCGCTCTGAGCTGTTCGAGCTCCGCGCGCTCGGCTGCAGCCTGCGCTTGAGCCTCTCGCAATTTCTTTTCCTGTCTGAGGCGCTCTAGCTCAGCGCGCTCATCTTTGGAAAGAGTGTGCATATCATCTGACATAGCCGCTCCTTATAGTTTGATCTTCTCGTCGTAGCTTCTCGTTGTGCCTTTTCGTTGTATCTTCTCGTTGTATGCTCGGTCTTCGCAATTCACCAAAGTCTATCCGTGAATGTCCGTAGTTCCTTGATGGGATTGGGGTACCAAAAGTGCCGGACCTTCAATCCCCGTTGCATCAAATTGTGGCACAAAGCTCTCGGAAACAGTACCGCCTTCCTGCCACCAGATTTGTTTGAACCCAAGATCGTCGGCGTGGCAAATGACAATTTCATATTCCTCATCCGAAAGCGTCGCAGACAGAAGGCCTCCTTGCTTGAGGCAGCGCTCATTCGGCGTGTATTGATTCATGATGGACACATCAACGTCATTGCCACAGATATTCCAAATCCGGTTAAGTACCTCGCACGAATCGTCTGCGTGCCCCGGAAGCACAAGGTGGCGCACAATAATGCCCTGTTGCATGCTGCCGTCTGCGCTCATCTTGCGACCACCATGAGCGCGCAGAAGACTTAGCATCTCCGTCAGAGCCGCAGCCGCAACATCGGGATAATCCTGGGCGTATGAAAGTTCTTTTGCCAAACGTGTGTTGGCGTATTTGAAGTCGGTAAGCCATACGTCAATAACGTCTCCCATGGCACGTATTACCTGCACAAGTTCGTATCCCGAGGTATTACATACAATAGGAAGGTTAAGCCCTGCCTGTTTGGCAAGCATAATGGCTTTTTTCACCTGCGGTGCAAAGTGCATCGGCGTAACCAGGTTGATATTGAGTGCTCCCTGCTCCCGCAGCTCAAGCATCATACATGCAAGACGCTCAACCGATACCGCACGGCCAAAACCCTCTTGTGAAATCTGGTGATTTTGGCAAAACACGCAGCGAAGAGGGCAGCCGCTAAAAAAGATGGCTCCCGACCCTGCCTCCCCCGATATAGGCGGCTCTTCCCAAAAATGCAAAGCCGAGCGAGCAACGCGAAGCGTATTTGAAGCACCACAGAACCCGGCTTTTCCAGAGTTTCTTCTCGCCTTACAGCGACGAGGACAAAGCTCACACATATCGTATGCCAAAAAGGCTGGCGATGTATCCAAGGCTAGCGATGTATCCAAAGTTACGGCCCTCTGTTCACGTATAAAAAACGCGCAGGCGAGAAGCACTGCGCGTGAAGTTTGCATGGTGGAGATAAAGGGATTCGAACCCTCGGCCTCTGCCTTGCGAAGGCAGCGCTCTCCCAACTGAGCTATATCCCCGTCTTGCGTACTTGCCGTAACTATGTCCAAGAGTCTGTAGCTACTGAGCATCCGAACGATACCGAACACAAGTCACAACAAGTGCATATGTATTGTGGCGATTCTTTGGGAATGTGTCAACGTTTATATGAATAGAGCTTTTAGAGAGAGCTTTTAGCGTATGGAAAGCTCATACAAAAGACCTTCCCCGTGGTCATATTATGAACCCACCTTCATAAGGTGGGTGCCGCACCCGTCTCTTCCAGCTTTCTCGACAACGGAGAATCCCTGTACTAACACGGGAATCAGGCTCCCTTGTAAAACTTGTCGGTTCACCCAGTTTTGACCACGGGGAAGAGACACTTACACTATATAAAATCCTGACATTTAATAAAGTCTTGACTTGTTTTTCTAACATGAGAAAATTAATAGGATGTGAGTTTTAGCAGTTAAAGAGTATTTTTCAGGGTGCGGAAGGAATTGAGCGTGGATCTTTGCTTACTTATGCTCGGAGTCTTTTGTATCGCCGCCCTTCTCGCCTGCTTTATTACTCCCCCCATACGAAAACTTGCCTGGACGTTAGGCGTAGTGGATAAGCCCAGCAAACGACGCATCAATAAAAAACCTATCGCACGTCTTGGTGGCGTGGCCTTGTTTGTTGGCCTTGTCGCCTCTCTTGCTTTGTACTTTGTGGTGCGCGACAAAAACGGCGGCCTTTTTGATAAAAACGTTAACTTCTATCTGTTGAGCTTGGCATTTCTTATCATTTTTGCAACCGGTCTCATCGATGATTTCATCTCTTTAAAGCCTCTGCAAAAACTATTAGGACAAGTCGTAGCGGCTTGTCTTGCCGCCGCTGCCGGACTTGTTATTGGTAAAGTTGCAGACCCTCTGAACAGCGGCAGCTTTATTTCTCTAGGTCTTCTTGCCTATCCCGCCACTGTTATCTATCTCGTTGCCTGGACAAACATCATTAACTTAATTGACGGTCTCGACGGTCTTGCCGCAGGGGTATCGTGTATTGCAGCGGCCACCATGTTTATTCTTTCCATATGGGCACATCGTCTCGATGCCGCCGCGCTCAGCCTGGCCATTGCGGGAAGCACGCTCGGTTTTCTTGTACACAATTTCTATCCCGCCCGTATTTTTATGGGAGATTCAGGAGCGCTTACCCTTGGGTTTGCCCTTGGCACGGTCTCACTTCTTTCCGTCACAAGAATCGCGGGTCTTACCACTATTATCGTGCCTCTTGTTGTTGCCGGTATTCCAATTATCGATACCTTTTCCGCCATTGTGCGACGCACCCGCGCCCACGTAAGTTTTGCCACTGCAGATCGCGGACACATCCACCACCGTCTTATGGCTGCCGGATACAATCAGCGTCAAGCGGTTCTTTTTATCTACGCTTGGACCGGTCTTTTGTGCATTGGATCTCTTGTAATGACACAGGTCAACGCCCTGCCGCGTATTGCAATCTTTATGATGCTTCTTGCGATGTCTGCAGTATTTGCCAAGCACCTTCATCTTTTTGAGCCGGTGCTTTTACATCATACCGACCCGGGAACCGGAGAAGATGAGCTCATAACGCCAACAGACCCTGAATTTCAAGATGAAATTGAGCAACTCCACGAACGTGAGCACGAACGCGTTGAAGAGTTTGAGGAAGCAGCCGGTATTCGTCGAAGCAACGCTACTAAAAACACAAGCAGGGCTGGGAGGGAAACAAACAAAATCGATAAGGAAGACTAGTTCATATACCCGGTTGAAGCCAATGAAGTCAGTTTTTTCGCTTTCTTGCTGCTATAAGGACAGTCAAAAGCAGGATGCCAGCAAGAATGAATCCCACGGCTGCCATATCTGACTTAAGGCGAACCACAATAAGCTGGGGAATCATGAGAGCGTAAGCAAAAGCCAGCTTAAACAATGCAACCACTAAAACAGCACCGATACCGTATAATACCAGACGCTTGATACCATCCTGCACATTATCAAAACGCGAACGCTTCGGGTTCTTCTCGCTCATCATTCCTCCTTACTCACAATCGCCGTTTTTTGCTACTAAAAAATCAGCTCATCAGCCTGTATAAAGGCCACAATAAATAGGATACCATGCCCTTTATACGGTTACCAAAATTGCTGTTATGGAAATAAAACATCTTGGTAGAGGCAAGCCGGCTTACACAGACCTGTGAGGTAGTTTTGAAAACCTGTGAGGTACTTTTCTATGGCGAGAAGGGCGATTTTCTCGCTAAAAGTACCTCACAGCCCCCTTTTTTGAAGCAGAAAAGTACATCACAGGTGGCAAAAAGTACCTCACAGATCGGTGGATCTACCTCACAGCCTCATTTTTGAAGCAGGGCTTGCCCATATTCCCAAGGATACTCATAAGAAACACCCCACCGGTAAAAGCCGGCGGGGTGTTTATATGCTCTCTATCAAGACCTGCTTACTATAAAAGATTCCCTAAAGGATTGTTATCTAGTCAACAAGCGCCTTCTTGGCTACCTCAGCAAGGTCGGCAAATGCCTGCTCGTCAGAATACGCAATCTCAGCGAGAACCTTCCGGTCAAGCTCAACACCGGCAAGCTTAAGACCATGCATAAACTTGCTGTATGAAAGATCGTTCAGACGTGCCGCGGCGTTAATGCGCTGAATCCACAGCGCACGGAACTCGCGCTTCTTATTGCGACGATCGCGATATGCATACTGTCCGGAATGTTGTGCCTGCTCTTTCATACCACGGAACGTACGAGAGCGAACTCCGTAGTAACCCTTTGTACGCTCAACAAGCGTCTGACGCTTCTTGCGACCGGCCATTGCGCGCTTAACTCGTGCCATATCTCATCACTCCTTGTTTGTTATCAAATACTTGAGACGCACGTAGCCCTAAGCGCCAATGCGCTGAGAAACTACTGCTGTATCAGCAGCTGAAAGGACTGCTTCTTTGCGGAAGCCGCGAATACGCTTCTGCGACTTTTTGGTAAGAATATGGCTCTTAAATGCTTTCGCACGCATGATCTTACCGGTGCCGGTACGGCGGAAACGCTTTGCCGAACCCTTGTGTGTCTTCATCTTAGGCATACTACTTCTCCTTTGTTGCAGTGTCGGCGCTCTTTGCGTCGCCCTCGGGCTTCTCGTCAAACGCACCCTTGATTGGTGCTACGAGCATGTGCATATTACGACCCTCCATGAGCGGTTTCTGCTCAATGGTGGCATAGGGCTTAAGATCTTCGGCCAAACGATCGAGAACAAGACGTCCCTGCTCTGGGTGAGCCATCTCACGACCACGGAACATGATCGTAATCTTGACGCGCGCGCCCTTTTTCAGGAACCGAAGGACATGCCCCTTCTTAGTCTCATAGTCGCCTACGTCAATCTTGGGGCGGAACTTCATCTCCTTAACCTCAATTTTGACCTGGTTCTTACGAGCTGCCTTGGCCTTACGATCCTGCTCATAACGAAACTTGCTGTAATCAAGAATCTTGCATACCGGAGGCTCTGCATTTGGTGCAATCTCCACAAGATCCATTCCGTGCTCACGAGCACGCTTCAGTGCATCGTTCACACCAAAAAGACCAAGTTGCCCCCCGTCGGCATCAATCAGACGACAGGTGCGGCCAGTAATTTCCTCGTTGATACGAGGACCATCGTTCTTGGCTATCTTCTACACCTTCCCTTCATGCAACAGCTTGGTGCCGTCGCAATAAAAAACTCCCAAGCGCATACGCATCCGGGAGACAAACGAAGCAGGAAGGCCTGCAAACACATGAATTGTCCGACCAGACAGCTGCAATATGCGCCGTGTAGGTGGGGATCTACGTACAATCCCGCTTCAAAATACTTGAATAGAATACCCCGATAGGAGCATCTCTGCAAGTCACATTGCACATCCGTGAATTACTTTCACAGGATGCCGAGAAGTACACGAACTTGCAAGTACTTCTCACGCACAACTTGGTGCCCGAGGTGGGACTTGAACCCACACAAGGTTTCCCTTAAGGGTTTTTGAGACCCCCGCGTCTGCCAATTCCGCCACCCGGGCCAAAATATGTGCATAGGTACTATAGCAGTCTTACGCTCGCCTGTCTCGCAAAAGAAAAAGTTTTATCGAAAGGCTCACGCAAGAAACGGATTTTCTTTGAGTTCTTGGACAAACTCCGTCTGCTCGCCGTGTCCAGAAAGAATGAGAGACGTGGGGTCAAGCTCGCATTTGAGGCGCTGCAAGGAACAGGTGAGGGCCTCTAAATCTCCTCCATCCAAATCGGTTCTTCCAACAGAACCTTTGAACAGGGTGTCCCCCACAAACACCGCCCCTTTGGCAGTGCCGTCGCCCACAAGACAGATGCCGCCCGGCGTGTGCCCCGGAGTTTCCATCACATGAAACAGTGCCGTGCCAAATTCAAGCGTATCGCCTTCGGCAAGAAAACCATCCGGCTGAGGGGCGTTATCGTAGGCTGCATCATGTTCGGCGGCATGGCACGCGCGTTCGGCATCTTTTTGGTTGATACGATAGGTACCACCGGCAGCAAGCTTTAAGGCCTTTACGCCACCCACATGATCCGCATGTCCATGGGTAGCAATGATATATTTGAGGTTCAAATCATGAAGCTGTAAGGCAATCTCAGAACCCGAAGCACCTGGGTCCACAACCATACACTCATTGCCCGATACATAGATGTAGCAGTTGGTTTCAAGGGGTCCTACTCGAAAAATACCAATTTGATCATGGTGATGTCCGCAGCCTTTACCGCAGCAACCTTCCTCATGGTGCTCGCAGCAACCATCCTCGTGACCATGGTGATGGTGTCCGCAGCCTTCCCCGTGGTGGTGTCCGCAGCAACCATCCTCATGTTCATGATGCCCACAGCACTCATGCGTATGAGATGTATCTCCCATTACCCTTTTCTCCTCTTCATTTGATTGGCGCCTTCTCCTGGCATAATGCGCCGGGCATCGTATACCGACGGGACGCGGGCAACCGTTGCTAAGAGCGTATCCAAAAGACTGGCATCCGAAATTGCCACCAAAAAGCGCATCCGCACAACACCCTGTCCACCAACCTGCGTTGCTGCCGAAAGAATATTTGCGCCGGAATCAGAGAGAGCAATGGTGATGTCTTTCAAAAGACTGGTGCGATCGATTGCTTCAATCACAATCTCAACTCTAAACTCCGTTGCTCCTGAGGTGTCCCATGCCACGTCAATAATGCGATTGGCATTCTCTTTGCTTAAGAGATCCTGTACATTTGGACAGTTGGCCCGATGAACGGAAACGCCGCGACCGCGTGTTACAAACCCAATAATGTCATCCCCCGCAACCGGATTGCAGCAATGAGCCAAGTGGACCAAAAGATCAGAATCGCCCTTAACGACAACGCCACAGTTATTCCGTTTATGCCGAGCTCCCCGAGCAGTACGTGAGATAGCATATGCCGTGGTAAGCGGTTTGTTCTGAGAAATGGCCGCTTCTTTTGCGGCTTGTTTCTCGCGCTCACGTGCCGCCTGTGCAATGGCCTCAGGACTGCCCTCTTCCAGAATCTCACTGACCTTATTGACCACCTGAATAATAGAGCATTTACCGGCTCCAATACCGGCAAAAAGATCATCGATGGTATGGTAGTCAAACTGGCTCACGACTTTTGTAAGAGCTTTAACGGTACGCGTAGTGGAAATGCCATACCCACGTTTACGAAGCTCTTTCGCAAGCTCCGATCTTCCGCGCTCGGTATCGTCAGACCTAGATTCTTCTGCAAAGTACTTGCGAATTTTTGCCCGTGCGGAAGGGGTTTGAACCAGCGTCATCCAGTCGTGAGAAGGACGCGCGTTCTTGTTGGTTAAAATCTCAACACGGTCGCCCATCTCAAGGGTATGAGTAAGCGGCACTACCGATCCATTGACCTTTGCTCCCACACAGTGATTTCCTACCTCAGTATGCACCGCATAGGCAAAATCAAGAGGTGTAGCGTTACGACGCAGGCTCATAACCTCGCCTTTTGGCGTAAACACAAAGATCTCATGCTCAAAAAGATCAACTCTCAGATCGTTCAAAAACTCGTGCGGGTTATCAATATCGTCTTCAACGGCCCAATCAAGGCTTTTTCTAATCCAGTTAATCGTCGAGTTAATCATGCGGTCTTCTGACGACATCTGTCCTTTTGAATTGCCTTCTTTTTTATAAAGCCAATGAGCTGCAATACCGTATTCGGATGCCTCATGCATCTCTGCCGTACGAATCTGAATCTCAATGGGGCGCCCGTCAAGACCTATCACGGTCGTATGGAGTGACTGGTAGAGATTGGCCTTTGGCGTTGCAATGTAGTCCTTAAAACGACCGGGCAATGGATGCCACAGCGAGTGCACGGCACCGAGCACAGAATAGCAATCCCCTACCGATTGTGTAATTACGCGCAGGGCGATAAGGTCATAGATATCCGAAAACTCTCGTCCCTTACGAACCATTTTCTGATAGATCGACCAAAGGTGTTTGGGGCGACCGGTAATTTGGAAGTTTTCCAGCCCCACTGAGTTCAGCTCATCCGTCAGAGTTTTAATGGCCGCATTGGTATCGTCTTCGCGCTGCGCACGAGAATCCTGAACCATGCGAGCAATACGCTGGTATTCTTCCGGTTCAAGCCAGAAGAACGACAAATCCTCAAGCTCCCATTTTATTGACGATATACCAAGACGGTCGGCAAGCGGCGCATACACGTCCATGGTCTCGCGCGCCTTAAAAAGCCTACGATCCGGTGCAAGTGCCGCCAAGGTTCTCATGTTATGCAAACGATCGGCAAGTTTGATGATGACCACGCGGATGTCTTTTGACATGGCGAGAAACATCTTTCGCAGATTAAGTGCCTGTTTCTCGTCCATGGATGAAATTTCAATAGACGTGAGCTTGGTAACTCCGTCAACAAGATCTGCGACCTGCTCGCCAAAAAGATTCTTAAGTTCGGTAAGTGTAGCCGAGGTGTCTTCCACCGTATCATGGAGGAGTGCGGCACAAATGGTATCTTCATCCATGTGAAGGTTCTGAGCCAAAATAAGCGCCACTTCAACCGGATGGTTGATATATGGCTCACCGGAACGCCGGCGCTGATCCTTATGATAGTCAGCAGCAAACCTATAGGCTGCCTGCACCTTCTCACACGATTCCGGCAACAGATAATTTCTGCACGCACTTTCCAAAAGTCTAAAGTTATCCGCACTTGGAACCGACGGCTGCTTTGGCCTCACTTTGTGCACAGGCTGTCGTACCTCTTTTGCCTCACCCATATAAGACACCCTCCTCTCCATCAACAACAATACCAAATTCAGGAACAATCGGCTTATTTATGGCGCTTAGAAGTTCGTCTGCTGAAGCAGAAAGCGCCCACTGGGCAAACGAAGTAAACGCACTACGTGTTTTCAAGCCTTCAGCATACCGAGCTGATGACGCCAAATCCATAGAAGAAGCCTGGATATTCATCAAAATGTTACGCTTCTCATCAAATCCTTGCAGAGATAAGAGTCCAAGCTCAGCAAAGATGTCCAAGGCACAAGCCACAGCTCGCTCATCGCTTCTGTTTTTTGGATCAATCGCAAGCGCAAGTGCCGCAATTTCTTCATTTGTTGCACAGAGAAGTCGTCCTTCTTTTTGTGCCCGAGCAAACAATGTCATAAGCGCCCGATAGATAGGGACCAACACGGCGCGTTTTGGTGCTGCCGAGGATAAGATCCGTTCATTAATGCGCATGTCATGTGCATCAAAAAGCAGGTGAACGTAGGCTCGAGCGCCATCTCTTCCGGCACGACCTGACATTTGATTGTATGCAACACGCCCAAACGGAAGGTGGTAGAGGACAACATGACGAATGTCATGTATGTTAATTCCCTCACCAAACGCACTTGTTGCGACCACGCACGTAACCTCATTATTTCTGAACGCGCGCTCAATGCGCTTGCGTGTCTCATGCGCCAGTCCCGCATGATAAAACACAATCTTATGACCCATCTCAGAGACGGTGTGACGAAGCATACGGCAGACGGACTGTGCTTGCTCGCGAGAATTCACATAGGCAATGCACTTCTCGCCTGATGCAACAAGACACGTAAGGGCTGCTTCTCTGTCAGGTGCCTCTCTCATGTCTTTGAGCCGAAGATTATTTCGTACCGTTACGTCTTTAATAACGTCCTGTTCGGAGATGTTAAAAAGCCGACAGATTTCTTGCGCCGTTGCGGTTGATGCGGTAGCCGTTACCGCCAAAACCTGAGGATTACCAAGTTGATTAATACTCTTTGGCATATCCGCATACGCATGGCGACCCTCGGCAACCGCTTGACCGGCATGATGGGCCTCATCGATAACCACAAACCCAATACGCCCGCTTGCGGCAAATGCTTGTGTATGGATCGTAAAGAACTCGGGCGTGGTCAACACAACATCAATTGATCCGTCCGTAAGCGCCGAAAAGATTTCTCCGCGACGCTCTTGCGGCGTCTCTCCCGTAAGTACCACGGCAGAGGCACCGCAGGCAGAAAATTCTTCTTCAAGATGATGCGCTTGATCGTGCACCAGTGCCCGAAGCGGATATATAAAGACGCTTGCACGCTTGGCGAGAAGAGCTTCTCGCAAGGCATGGACATGGAAAATGAGCGATTTCCCTCTTCCGGTTGCCATGACGCAAAGACACGAATTTCCCTGTTCGAGCAAACTCAGTGCTGTCTTTTGAGCAGGCAGAAGTTGCCTGTTTCCAATGAGCATATTGCGAAGCCGCTCAGTCAAAGCAGCGTTTTCCAAAGACGCAAGTTCCGCTCGTATTGCCGTATTTTTGCAGACCAAAGGCTGTAACGGAGTTTTAGGTACTTCGGATACCGTCTCTTTGGGTGCGCCTTGAGCGACGAGCACCTGCGAGAGATCCTCAAAGAGATCTTCTTCATTCTCAGGAGTATCCCGATATAGGATATCTTTAACCATGAGCTTTGGTTTTGTACGTCCCTGCCATGTCTCGTTGACCGCTTCAAAAACTATGTCAACCGCACCGTCATAGTTAGCTGCAACATCAATATGCGGAGCTCGAAACATGATAGAGGCTACCGATGAAACTCCGTCTGATGCCATAAAACAAAGATGTATGCCACCGGCTCCCGCACGGTTGCGATTTTTCATGGTTACCCCTTGGACTGCAAAAAGAGGTTTTTTATTGCCCTGTCCAAACGGCTGTAGCACCTCAAGAGCATCAAGAGAGGCGGCATTTATTTCGGATAACGTAACAAGCGCCGAAACCTCTCCCGTTGATTCAAAATCCTTGGCAGGAAGTTGTGACAACACCTCAGAAAGACGGTGACGAAATTCATCGATCTTCTCCGCCTTAAGAGTCACGCCCACCGCTCCTTGATGGCCTCCAAAGCGGATCAGCAAATCGGAGCATTCTTCTACCGCATGAAAGAGATCGACCGATCCCACCGAGCGACCGGAACCCCGGGCAATACCTTCTTCGACAGTAAAAAGAATGCACGGCACATGGTATCGGTTAACCACCCGAGATGCCACAATACCTTTCACGCCCTCATGCCAGCCCTCTCCGGCAAGCACAATGGCACGTGCGCCGTCATACGTTTCTTGTGCTTGGAGCAGCGCTTCATTGGTCAGTTGCGATTCAATCGTCCGGCGGTTGGCATTGATTTCCTCAAGCTTTCCGGCCAAGACGGTAGCTTCTTGGATATCGTCAGAAAGCAAGAGGTCAAGCGCAAGCTCCGTTGAACCCATACGACCCGCGGCATTGAGCCGAGGAATAATGGAGAACGGAAGCTCATCGGCGCGAACCTCAGAGATATCTTGATTTGCAGCGGCCGCAAGAGCCACAAGACCGGGGCGCTTACCCGCGTGAATCTGACGTATTCCCGCAGAAACAAGAGCGCGGTTCTCGCTATTAAGCAACATCATGTCCGAAAGAGTTCCCAAAGTTGCTATATCAAGGTATGATCTCCACACCTCGGGTTTGCCAAGACGACGGCCAAGCTCGCATACAAGCTTCAGGGCCACTCCCGCTCCGGCAAGCTCGCGAGAAGGACACTCTGAGGTGAGTTTTGGATCAGCTACCGGCACCCCCTGCGGCACCAATTCAGCCGGCTCATGATGGTCGGTAACAACGACATCAATACCTCGCGCAACAAGCTCCTGCACTTCCTTGGCCGATGCAATCCCGTTATCAACGGTAATGATGAGATTGGGAGCTCCGTCCGCAAGCACCCGCTCAAGTGCCTTGACGGAAAGGCCATACCCCTCGCCAAAACGATGCGGAATATATGGCCTGACATCGGCGCCAAAGTCGCGAAGTGCCAACGTCAGAAGACAGGTAGAGCTCATTCCGTCAACATCAAAATCACCGAATACCGCAATACATTGATGCGTTTCAATAGCTTTCTGTACTCTATCGGCAGCTTCATTGAGGCCGGGTATGATACGCGGATCAAACCAATCCCTCTCAAGAGAAGGATTGAGAAACTTTTGAGCTTCCGCCACGGTTCTACACCCACGCGCCACAAGAACCCGTGCCACCAACGGATTGACGGAAAGTTTTTGCGAGAACTCCTGCTCAAGCTTGGGAACCTGAGGTAAAATATTCCAGTGCGTGCTTGAGGTTATACGAGCCATTCTGACCATCTCTTTTCTTTTTTAGAAGATGGTGCACCCCAAGTCATAAAACCGGTAGAGGGATACATACAAAGCCTTCTTTGGTCGTGGCCGGCATACGCCGACCGGGGCATCTTGGATGCCCGCGCGTGTTTATCGCTACCCATTGTACCCGCACTACGCAACGTACATTATTAGAAGTCTTTAACTCCTCCGGATTCCAGCCATTTTGTCACAAATTCACCATAGTTTCCCGCAAGAATTGCCTCACGTGCTTGATGCATGAGATTCAATAGGAAATAAATGTTGTGCATCGAGAGCAGCTCACCTGCGAGCATTTCATGCTGTCGAACAAGGTGATTGAGATATGCCCGTGTGTAGCCGCCCGTACACACCGGACAAGTACATGCACTGTCAATGGGACCACTGTCATGGACGTACTTGGTATTTTTCATGTTCATGCGACCTTGATACGAAAACGCCGTACCCATGCGCGCCGTTCTTGTAGGAAGCACGCAGTCAAACATATCGATACCCGCCGCGACGCTGCGTATCAACGTTGTCGGATTACCGACACCCATGAGGTAACGTGGCTTTGTACGGGGCATATAGTCTGCACAGAGCGGTTCAAGGGTCTCAAACATCACCTCATGCGGCTCGCCTACAGAATAGCCTCCGATGCCGTACCCCGGAAAATCTCCCGCCTGCTCCAAATGCTCAATCGAGCGGCGGCGTAAATCAAGATGCATACCACCTTGCACGATGCCAAAAAGTGCCTGATCAGGACGTGTATGAGCCTGATAGCAGCGATCGGCCCATGCACTTGAAAGCTCAACGGATCGCTCCACCTTAGTGCGCGAGGACGGATAGCCAACGCATTGGTCCAGCTGCATTACAATGTCCGCGCCAAGATTTTGGGCAATTTGCATATTGGTCTCGGGAGTCCACCACGACCAGGCTCCGTCATAATCGACCGCACGGAATTTTACGCCCTCATCGGACAGTTTCATAAACTGCTCATGAGAAAATACCTGAAAACCACCAGAGTCTGTCAGAATAGGCCCATCCCAACACATAAACGAGTGCAAACCACCCAACTCTGCGATAAGCTCATCGCCCGGTCGCTGGCTTAAATGATAGGTATTGGCAAGTAAAATCTTCGTTCCCAAACTTTTAACGGTATCGGGTAGAAGACCTTTAACCGTTGCCTTGGTACCAACCGGCATAAAAATGGGTGTTGGAATATCGCCGTGGGGCGTATGAAAAACACCGGCACGGGCATGCGTTGTTGGATCTTCGGCAACTATGTCATAGGTAAACCATGCGGGGTCTTTCTTGGAAGCCCACAGCTCTTGATGGACGCAATGAACTTCAGTGGTAAATTTGGATGTCGTAGTTTTTTCAGTATGCGGCATATACCTTTGCAACCTCACTCATAACACGCGGGGCGAGAAGAACTTCTCGCCCGATACCATAAACGCAATAAAAAATGGAAGTACACCTCAACCAAGAGCAGCTCAGATCGTGCGCAAGGCATCAACCAACGCCGTCTTTGACTCCGTTTTTGCATCTTTCATCTTGATGAGACGTGCAGGACTTCCGGCAACCACGGCATGCGCAGGGACGTCGTCGGTAACAACGGCACCTGCCGCCACCACGGCTCCCTCTCCTACGTGCACGCCTTCGATAACCACGGCATTGGCACCAATCAATACGTCATTCTCAACGATAACCGGCGTTGCCGACGCAGGCTCAACCACGCCTGCAAGAACGGCACCGGCACCAACATGACAGTGCTTACCGACAACCGCTCTTCCGCCAAGCACCGCGCCCATGTCAATCATGGTACCCTCACCGACAACGGCACCGATGTTGATAATGGCACCCATCATGATAACGGCGGAGTCTCCGATCTCAACATGTTCGCGGATAATGGCACCGGGCTCAATACGCGCGTTGAGATTTTTGAAGTCAAGCAGAGGAACACCTGAGTTGCGGCGGTCATTTTCGATGTCATAATATGCGATTTTGTCAGCGTTTTTCTCAAGCGTAAGCCCCAGCTCCGACCAATCACCAAAGACAATTTTTACGGAGCCCATCCCATAGACATGGGTATCCGCCCCAAAGTCAATGCACGCTCCGTCCTTCTCACAAACATAGACTTTGACCGGTGTTTTCTTGGGTGATGTTGCAATGTAGTTGATAATTTTTTGAGCGTCCGTAAGACTCTCCGTCTGCCTATTCAAAAGAGCCCTCCTCTTCTTGAAGCATAAGCTGATCAAAGGTATAGAAACCGTTTTTGCAGGCGAGAATTCTTTGGGCGCATGCCACTGCTCCATTTACAAAAATCTGCCTGCTATTTGCCCGATGCGTAAAACAAAGTTCTTCGTCTTGTCCAAAAAAATGTACTTCATGAGTACCCGCAACCGTTCCCCCGCGAAGCGCGTGCATACCAATCTCACCTTTTGGACGAGAACCCACCATCCCAACACGACCGTTTACCACACACTCGTCTCCTTCGGGATCAATGGCATGAAGGAGAAGCTTTGCGGTGCCGGAAGGCGCATCCGCCTTTTGGTTGTGATGCGTCTCAACAATCTCGATATCCCACTCGGAAAGAGCACGCGCCGCCTGCGTAACGGCTCGCCGAAGAACGGCAATCCCAAGGGAGTAATTTGCAGAATAGACTACGCGGGTTTTCTCGCCAAGCGAGCGCAGCTCAACCAAATCGGACTCGTCATACCCCGTTGTGCCCGAAACAAGAGCGGCTCCCGTACGCGTTACGTAGGCAAGAACATGTGGAAGAGCGCACGCGTTGGAAAAGTCAATCACCACGTCAGCGGCCGGCGCTTCCGTATCCAATTCCACACAGTTTTGCGCTCCGTAGCTGCCGATAACGTCAAATGAATGGTCGGAAAGCGTCTGTTTGATAAGGCTTCCCATGCGGCCTCTTCCCACGACGATTGCACTAGGCATGGAGAATACCTGCTTTCTTCAGTTCTGCGGCGAGAAGAGCCTTATGGGCATCGGTAAGCTTCCATAGGGGAAGACGGTAGTTCTCGCCCAGTAAACCCATTTCTGCAAGGGCATATTTTACCGGAATAGGATTGACCTCGCAAAAGAGTGCATGGATGAGGTCGAGGTTGGCAAGCTGAATCTCCCGTGCTTTCTGAGGGTTCCCGTCGTGCCAATATGCCACAAGATTGTGCACCGTTTGCGGCGCGACGTTGGACCATACGGAAATGACGCCCGAAGCACCCAAAGACAACAGCGGTGCAATCATGTCGTCATTTCCTGACCACAGCGTAAAGTCATCGCCGATATACCGCGCGATCTTCGTCGCATAGGCAATATCTCCGGAAGCTTCTTTGATGCCCCACGCATTTGCATGTTTTGAGAGACGTGCCACATTTGCTTCAGAGAGTGTACACCCGGTACGACTTGGCACATTGTAGAGTAAACAGGGCACATCCACACGATCAAGTACATACGAGAAGTGCCGGTAGATGCCCCCCTCGTTGGACTTGTTATAGTAGGGAGTAATTAAAAGAAGCCCATCGACACCTGCCTTTTGGAGCATCTTTGACTTGCGCATTGACTCAGCTGTTGCATTTGATCCCGCGCCTCCGATAATCGGAACACGGCCGGCGGCGCGCTCAACAACAGTACGGACAACTTCTACGTCCTCAGCGTCAGTCATGGTGGCGGACTCACCGGTAGTTCCCAATACCAAAAGACCGTCAATGCCCCCGTCTATCTGAAAGTCCACAAATCTTTCAAGCGCCGCAAAATCAACGTCGCCCTTCTCGTCAAACGGCGTTACCAATGCGGTAATTGCTCCCGTAAGGTGTGTTATATCCATTACGTCTCCTTTGTTTGTATAGGTCCTTGATGGAGAAGGCAAAACCTCTTGATCGTTACTTGCCCGTTACTTGCTATGCCTCCGGATGAGCAAGATCTGAAAAAGGTGAGCCGGGATAATCAAACGTTGCAAAGTAGTCTGCCATTGTCTCCGCACGGCGGATAAGCTCTACCGTCTTGTCCTCATGATAGAGCAACTCAGCCGAACGAAGCTTGCCATTGTAGTTATATCCCATCGAAAAACCATGCGCTCCGGTATCGTGAATAAAGAGCAGGTCACCGACGTGAACTTTGGGAAGTGCACGGTCGCGGGCAAACTGATCATTGTTTTCACATAAACCGCCAACGACACTATATACATGATCGGCGGGAACATCTTCAGATCCCATTACGGTGATGTGATGGTAGGCATCATAGATTGCCGGCCGCATCAGGTTTGCCGCACACGCATCAACGCCAAGATAGTCATGATAGGTAACCTTTTCATGGAGTACGCGGGTAACCAAGCCGCCTGCCGGAGCCAAAAGCCACCTGCCAAGCTCAGAATATATGGCCACGTCATCCATGTTCTCAGAGACAAGCACTTCTTCGTATGCTCTTCGCACTCCCTCGCCAATGGCGCAAACATCGGCGCTTGCTTCTTCAGGCCGATAGGCAACACCGATACCACCGGAAAGATCAACAAACCCTATGTGAATGCCAAGTTCTCTGTGCAGTCGCACGGCCAACTCAAAAAGAATACGGGCAAGCTTCGGATAGTAATCTTGCTCACGAGCATTGCTGGCAAGAAACGCATGCAATCCAAACACTTTTACACCGCGATCACGCAAGACTCGAAACGTTTCGAAAAGCTGTGCCTCAGTCATGCCAAACTTCGCATCCGCGGGGTTTCCGATGATGCCGTTTGTGGACTCAAAGGTGCCTCCCGGATTAAACCGCGCACAGATGCTATCCGGGAGTACGCCTCCAAGAGCAACGTCGAGTGTATCAAGCATATCGCCGCCGGCATCAAGATTGATAATGGCTCCCTGAGCGGCGGCTCGTTTAAAGTCTTCAGGAGGCGTGTCGTTGGATGAAAGCATGATGTTTGAGCCCGTTACTCCGCAGGCATCAGCGAGTACCAACTCCGTAGCCGTTGCGCAATCACACCCGCAGCCAAGATCGCGCAGTAACTTGATGATTGTCGGATTGGGGGTTGCTTTTATCGCAAAGAACTCTCGAAACCCGGGATTCCATGAGAAGGCTTTCTGCAAAAGGCGCACACGACGCACGATTTCCGCCTCATCATAAATATGAAAAGGCGTGGGATACTTTTTGGTAATGCGTTCAAGCTCATCTTTTGTTATAAACGGGTGCTTTTTCAACACTTTTCCTCCAAAGCCCTATAGGGTACGAAGCCGATCCACAAACCCGTGCAATCGAGCAAGTCCTTCTCGAAGTGTCTCCTCAAAAACCGCATAACTGATGCGTACAAAGCCCTCGGCACCAAAAAATACGCCAGGTACCAAAGCAACTCCTGCCTCTTCAATGGCCCGCAGACAGAATTCCTCACTTGAAAGGCCGAATTCCGAAATTCGAGGAAACGCGTAAAAAGCACCCTCCGGCCTTATCGTAGGCAAGGCCATCTTGGCGAGAGCGTCAAGGGTAATGTCTCTGCGTCTTTGGTACTTCTCGCGTGAATCAGACGTAGATGTTCTAAGCGCCTCACAGGCAGAGGCCTGTAAAAATGACGGAACCGATGAAACCATTTGCTGGTGCACTTTTGCGATATCGGCCGCAAGACTATCAGTCGTTGCCACCCAACCAAGACGCCAGCCGGTCATTGCCCACGGTTTAGAGAAGCTGTTTGTCACAATAATGCGATCCGCAAGCTGCGGATATTTTGCTGCGAAACGCGGTACGTCTTGCACGTAGGAAAGCTCCCGGTACACGTCATCGCAAATGACATAGAAGTTTTTCTCAGCGGCAACGCGCGCCACCGCATCAAGAGATTCATGCGAAAGTATGCATCCCGTAGGATTGTTTGGAGAGGTAAGCACTATTGCTTTCGTTTTCTTGGTTACTGCCGCCATAAGCGCGTCCAGACTGATTTGAAAGTCAGTCTGAACCGTATCAAGGACCACCGGAGTTGCGTGAAGAAGCGTGGTGATTGAGCTGTACACAATATAGGCCGGAGACGGAATGATTACCTCATCTCCCGGGTTGAGAAGAGCCGCGAGAGAAGCAAAAAGAGCTTCGGTTGCACCAACCGTTGTGATAACGCCCTCGGGAGTCACGGAAAACCCGCGCTCACGCTCCCATGCCGCAATGGCGTCCCGCAACTCCGGATACCCCACGTTAGGCGGATAATGCGTATTTTTTGCTTTAAGCTCCGCATCAACCAAAGCCGAAATGTTTTGCGGTGTGTCTTCCGCCGGCTCGCCGATTGTTAGCGATATGCAATCGGGATTTGCGGAGGCAAGCGCCGAGAAGCGTCTGATGCCCGATGGCTTAAATGCGTGAAGAGTTGAATTTCTCGTAAGTGACATATGCAGTCCTTCGCAACCAAACGTCAAAGTACGCGGTATGATTTAAGCATACGACACAAACGTTGCGGAGAGGTTGCCGGCACGTAAATTTTTGTATTTACAGGCGTATCTCCGCAATTGCGATCCGTCGATATGCTCGCCGTGTTCATGAGGAGGCTCAATGAAAAAGCACGTCTTACGCGTTTTAAAGGTATTACTTGGCATGGTAGTTGCCATTGCGCTTATCTTTGGTGGATACGTCCTCTATTTGCAGCTTAACTACTATCGTATTTCCGACAATACCGCCGTCACCAATGAGGGAGCCTCTCCTTCCACCACGCACATTGAGGTTGGTAAAGAGTACACCGCCTCAACCTACAACATTGGTTTTGGTGCCTATACTCCCGACTACACCTTCTTTATGGACGAAGGCATCATGGCCGACGGTACGCGAACCAAAGGTGAACACGGACGTGCCGTAAGTAAAGACTCTGTCGAGAAGTGCACTGAGGGAGCGCTGGGAACTATTGCCTCACTCAATAATGGAACAGCCCCTGATTTCATGCTCTTTCAGGAAGTGGACAGAAACTCTGACAGAAGCTATCACGTTAACCAAGTTCAAGAAACGGAATCAAAGTTCCCTCAAGATGCTTCCTATTTCGCGCAGAATTTCCATACCGGTTTTCTTGCGTACCCGATTCCTGAATTTCACGGAAGTGTGGACGCGGGTCTCATGACTCTCTCCAACGTCACAGCTGCAAAGAGCACGCGCCGAAGCTATCCCGTTGACCAGTCGTTCTTTGCAAAATTCTTTGACCTTGACCGCTGTTTCATGATCACGAGATATCCCACAAGTGATGGGCATGAGCTGGTACTTATCAATTCGCACATGTCTGCATACGATGCCGGAGGCACTATGCGCGCCAAACAACTTGCCATGCTGAGAGAAGTTCTTACGCAAGAGCGCGCCAAAGGCAATTATGTTATCGCCGGCGGGGATTGGAACCATGCGCTTGCAGGATCTCTTTCTCTGTATCCGTCTGACCAGCAAGTCCCTGACTGGGTCGCCGAGCTGAAAGACTCTGATTTGCCGGAAGGATTCTCCGTAGTTAAGGCTGACAACCTCGCAGACGTTCCCAGCTGTCGTGGTGACGATATCCCCTATACCAAAGGTCATACCTACACCACTACGGTTGACGGTTGGATCGTTTCCGACAACGTAAAAGCTCGGGCGGAAAACATTGATACCGGCTTTGCGTACAGCGACCATAATCCCGTACTTCTGCGCTTTACACTCGGTACGAACGCACAGTAGTTAAGGTGGGAACGCTCGGTAACCGGAGGCACGAACGCGCAATAGCAGGAGGCGCAGGCACGCAGTAGCTGAAGTTCGAGTGCATAGTAGCCGGACTTTTGCGTTTTCTGCTTAGCGTAAGCATACGGTCATCAAAAGAGCAATACCCCATCAAATTCCATGCAAATGTTGTAATTACAACGTTCTTCTCGGCACAAACGTGACAAACTGCTGTTGAGTAAAAAGTCAGCCTTGGTGGACTCTTGAAAGTAAACCGGGGTAGACTCTTTATGGATCACCGATATATTCATTGCTTCCTGAAGCTTCTTGAAAGGAGTTCTCATGCAAAACATGATTGATTTGGATAAATCCGTATACGAAATCTGCACAAAGTTCCCCGCCATTAAAGATCTTATGGCAGAAAACGGATTCAAAGAGATTACCGAACCTGGTCGTCTGCAAACCATGGGCCGCTTTATGACGATTCCCAAGGGATGCGCGCATAAGGGCGTTGATCTTGAAGAACTAAAGGACGTCTTCCGAGCTCACGGATTTATCATCAAAGGTGACGACGTTGCTGCAGACAAGTCCTCTGTTGCTACGGTGGAAGCTCCTGTTGCTCCAGGTGGGGCCCCTGCTACCCCAGATGAAAACCCCATTGCCACAACCCCTGAAGAGCGCAAGGCTCTCATTGCGCAGTATCTGGAGCGCCTCAACGACGGTGAGGATATCGAGAGCGTTCGTGAAGACTTTGCTCGCAACTTTAAGGACGTTTCCGGTGGTGAAATATCCACCGCCGAGCAGGAACTCATTGCGGGAGGCGTTCCCATGGAGAAGGTTCTTCGCCTCTGCGACGTTCATGCCTCGCTCTTTGAAGGTCATGTTTCCTGTGCACACACCGGAGCAGCCGGAGCGGTTGAAGAAACACCGGGACATCCCGTATGGACCATGCGTCAGGAAAACGATCGCATTATGGCTTTTATCAACGATCGCGTAAAGCCTGACGTCAAACGCACCCGCATGCTCACCGAAGCCTCTTCTGCGGCAGAGCGTGAAGGCATCGTTGCCATTTTGAAGGCCGACATGGAAGCGTTTGATGAGGTGTTTATCCACTATAAACGCAAGGAAGAGCTGCTCTTTCCTCATCTTGAGCGCCATGACATCACCGGTCCCTCTAAGGTCATGTGGGGCAAAGATGATGAGGTAAGAAATGCCGTGCATGGTGCTGAAGCTCTGCTTGGAACCGCCTACGGTGAGTACGATTCCCAGCTTTTAGCAGGTGTTGCCGACTACCTTGATGAGGCCGTTGAAGGCACCCTCTCCATGGTGAGCAAAGAAGAAAACGTGTTGATTCCACTTTCCCTCGAGCATCTCTCGGCAACCCAGTGGACCCAGATCGCCTCGGAGGAAAACGAGTTCGGTCACGCGTTTGGCGTCACTCCTCCTGCGTGGCACGCAGATCCGCTTGAGCTTGCAAACGATAAGCTGAACGAGATGGAAGCTACCGCCTCCGGTGAGAACGCAGAAAACTCCTCTGACACGCGCACTTCTCAAGATGAAACAATCCGTCTGTCTACCGGCGAGTTTACTCTCGCACAACTCGAAGCTGTGTTTGCAACCATTCCTTTGGACATTACCTTTGTGGACGCCAACGACAAGACCTGCTACTTCAGCCATGGCGATACCCGCGCTTTCCCGCGCCCCAAGAGTTGTCTTGGCCGCGATGTGTATGACTGCCATCCACCCAAAAGCCAAGAAGCAGTACGCCGCATCTTAACCGAGTTCAAGAGCGGTAAGCGCGACGTTTCAGAGTTTTGGTTCAAGGCCATGGGTAAGTTCTTGTACGTCCGCTACTTTGCCGTTCGCGATGAGGAGGGCAACTACCTCGGCGCTCTTGAAACCACGCAGGATATCGGACCTATCAAAGCACTTGAAGGCGAGAATCGCCGCGGATCTGATGCATAAAGGTACTTGACTCCACCTTGAATTTCATATGCTTCAACAGCACGTTCTTCTCGCCGCGCGTATAGCGAGAAGGGCGTGTTTTCGACTATTAGTCCGTATGCTTGTCGACATCAATCCTGGAAAGCAATATGGTTAACCTGCAATTTTTGTATCAAGAATTAAACACACAATAAACTGATTTGTGCTGCTTGCAGTACTTTTCGAAATGTGGCTCAAATTTGCTATTTACTGGTGGTTTTAGTCGACAAAAGCGATGTTTAGTGGTGGTTTTTCCGGGATTTGAGCGTTTAGTGGTGAATCAAATCACCCGTAAACGCTCAATTTGGCACCAATCCGCTGCCTCATATGAAAAGCACAACTAAAGCAAAACAGCTGCCTGCGGATTTGCAATTCATGCAAATCACGGAGAAATCCACTTTGAAGTTTTGTGCGTTAAAACCGAGAAACTCTTGCATTCCAAATTGCAGGCGAGAACTCCTTGGAATGAAACCTTCAATCTTGGCTACAATAGTCACGAATCATCGACCAAAGGATTGTTATGTCACCATCAACACGCACTTCTCGCGACACCTTCCAAAGCGCATCTCGCAGTACATCTCGGCATACTCAAAACTATGCATACGCCATCGTTGCGTCATGCATAGCCATTATGTTTTTCCCTTGTGCCATTATTCTGACCTGCTTTGGTATATTCATTACGCCTGTCACGCAGTATTTTGGGGTCCCAAAAGTCAGCTTTTCACTCGTATTTTCCGTCATCTGCCTCACGATGATGGTTGCACTTCCCATCACGGGTCGGCTGCTAAAAAAATACAGCATGCGCACGATTCTTACGATAGACACGCTTCTTTGTGGTCTTGCATACGGTGCCATGGGATTGGTGCAGGCAGTTTGGCAGCTCTATATCTGCGGCATTGTCATTGGAATTGGTCTGCCAGGCCTCATCTTTTTAGCCGTGCCAACGCTTATAGGAAATTGGTTCTCCAAACGAGTCGGATTTTTTACCGGTCTGTGCTTTGCTTTTACCGGCATCGGCGGTGCTCTTTTTAATCCCATTGGTTCAACGCTCATCGCAAGCGGCTCCGACGGCTGGCGTATGTGTTATTTCATCTTTGCCGCAATCATTCTTGCATGTACGCTGCCTTTTACCTTCTTCGTTGTTCGCGACAAGCCCTCTGATCTTGGACTTCTTCCCATGGGCTCAGACGAGAAGAACGTCGAAGCCAGCGCCTCTACCGACGCCAAAACCGCCACCGAGAGCGCACACGCACAGTCAAACCTTGACGATGGCATCTCGGCACACAAGGCGCTCCGAATGCCGTCCTTCTTCATGATTGGAGCATTCTACGCCCTCATTACCTTAAACCAGCAAATCTCGCAGTTTTTTCCCAGTTACGCAGCCACATTTGCCGCTACGGCACCTGAAATCGCCACTGCCGGAGGCCTTATCGCCGGTGCCGTTATGGTCGGACAAGCCGTGGGAAAGGTAGTCCTTGGCGCTCTTAACGATACCTCTGAGAGAATCGCTTGTTTTGCTGGCGTTCTCTGCGGCGTCGTTGGTCTGGTACTGCTTTGGCTCAAGATAACCGCACTTCCCATTATGCTTCTCGGAGCGGCTCTTTTTGGCGTGGTATATGCCATGACCACCGTTGAGACGCCTATCTTGGTTCGTGCGGTTTTTGGCAACAAAGACTACACTATCATTTACTCCCGGATTGCCATTGTCAGCTCGCTCATGTCCGCAATCGCACTGGTAGTATGGAGTCTTATCGTCGATGGCTCGGCCGGTGGATACGATATCCTGTTTGGCCTTGGTTTTGCCCTCATGCTCAGCTGCTTGATCTTGGCTCTTTTTGCGCTCAGGAATGCACACTGGGCAAACTGCACGCGATAATTTCAAACAGAAACTTACTGACGTACCTCAAAAGCATCCGCTTCAGAGATGACTACGTCGGCATTATAAAATGCGAGAAGCGCCCGTATTCCTAAGACCGTATCGTGCGATCCCGTGGTCTCAAAAACGGAATGCATGGCAAGCTGCGGAAGTCCCACGTCAACACCATGTATGCTCACGTGCATATTGGAAAGATTGCCTAAGGTTGATCCTCCCGGCATATCACTGCGATTAGCAAAAACCTGGTACGGTATGCCATTGGTCGATAAAATCTCCTCAAATGCAGCGCGACTGAAGGCATCGGTGCAGTACGACTGACGCGCCGCCTCTTTGATAACAATACCTCCGTTGAGGACACACTGATTGACCGTGTCGTACTTCTCGGGATGTGCTGGGTGCACGGCATGAGCATTATCACAGCTCACCAACATTGAAGCTGAAAGAGCCCGGTGCAAATCTTCTTCGCCCAAACCAAGCGCTCCGTTAATGCGGCTAAGAGTATCACGTAAGAAAGTAGATAGAGCCCCTTGTTTGGTGTTGGAGCCCACCTCCTCGTTGTCAAAACACGCATACACGGAAATATCGGCATCATTGTCAGACGCGAGAAATGCTCTCAGCGCAGCATAAGCTGCCTGTAAATCATCCAAGTGCCCGGCAGACACAAACTCATCTTGAATACCCCAAATACGACCTCCCGTATGGTCGGCTAAAAAGAGATCCCAAGAAAGAACATCCTCCTCATTAACTCCGGCCTCCTTGGCAACCATACGTTTAAACGAACCTTCTGAAAGCTCGCCTGCCGAGAAGAGCGGCATGAGATCAACGGATCGATTGAGCTCGGGAGTCAATCCCGACGCATGATCCAAATGAATAGCCAGACTGGGGATAAGCGCGACATCGCGCGTAATGTTAATCAGACGAGACTCTATCCGGGCACCACTTCTGACCAGCACACGACCTGCAAGCCCAAGTGGCCTGTCAAACCACGTATGGTCAATCATGCCTCCATAGGCTTCTACCGAAAGGCGCAGCATCTTTTGTGCACTCTGTACCTCAGGCACTGCCTTCACCTTATAGGAAGGAGAGTCGCCATGAGCTGCGGCAATTTGAAAGTGATACGGCGCCCCTTGATACGTCGCTCTCCGGCATGGCGCGTCTGTATTGAACTTCTCGCCCACCTTCCACGCAATGACGGAAGAATTATTTCTCACGGTAAAATAGCAACCGCCAGGAGAAACATTCCATGTGGCACCCTCAGAAAGATAGACAAATCCCGCCTCTTCAAGACGATTGCGAATGGCGTTTGCCGTATGGAACATTGAAGGGCTCTCATCAATAAATGCAAGTAAATCGTGGGAAACTGCAAGATATTCTTCTGTCAGTGACAACAAGACCACTCCTTAGCATTTTGATATTTGCGTTAAGCCTAGCACGTAATCATACCTTTTACGTGAGAGGAAAAGAAATTCGCGAAGCTCATACATTTCTCCCATGGCAATGCACTACCCTAGTATTTGAAAAAGAATTTGTGCCGGAGCAAAATAAGTGCCCATGCGCAATAAGTGCTCACGTGTCACTCGTATCGTAAGGTAGGTGTTATGGAACTCAGTCAGGCAATAGAGCATGCGAGTGCATATCTGATACCGGGATTTTTGAACGACGATGCCACGCTCACGGCGGAGCGTCTCAAAAACGAAGACGCTCTCAAGACACTCCTTGATGCCTGGAATGCCGCTCCAAAAGACAGTCTTCCGTTTTCTTTTGATCTGGTACGCCAGCTCGCCGACCGTAATCGCGAGGTTTGTGACCTCTATGGTTCCGAGCGCCTGCGTAATGTCAATGGAGTGTCGCTTGCGCGCGGACTTACCATCGAGGACACCGCGCGAGGAGTAGCAAAATTACAACACCGACGTGAAGCTGCAGTCATGAAAACGGCAGGACCTACGCTTGCCGATCTTGCCCTCGCCTATCACGAAAAACCGGTTTCAGGCACGATTTTGGGTATCGACATCGAGACAACTTCTCGCTTCCCCGATCAAGGCTACATCATCAATATAGGTTTTGAGTTCTGGAATCTTGGTCCTGAGACCGTTCCGGTGGATCCTCATGCGGCATACTTCGGCATGCCGGAGCTTTATCGCGAGAAGGGCGTTCCCCTGAGCGAAATCCATCATATTACCTGGCAAGACCTTGACGGTAGACCATTGTTCCGCTCAGATAAAGCCGCTCAAAAAGCGCTGCTTACCGCAATGAAAAAAGTTCCGTTCATGGCTCATAACGCTGCTTTTGAAGATTCCTGGTTCATGTTGCACATAGACGGATATGCCGAAGCTCACAAAGAAGGCAAGATCGTCCCCATCGACACGCGTGAAATCTGTCGCCGCCTTGATCCGGAGTTTCGCTCTCTTCTCCCTGCGTCAAGACCTGCAAGTCTTGAAAACTGGGCACGCAGACGTGGAACGCTTGCGGCTCATGAGGTCGAGCAGCACCTTGGTCTTGACGATGTTGATCTTATGATTCGCACCGTACAGGCGGAACTGAACGAGAGGAATATGTTCAAAGCCTCGTGACACATTGCGGCCGCTTGAGCTATATACTTGTTTGGTTGTTTATTATGTCGTCATGCAGCACAAAATTGGCTGTATATATTTGACTCTTCGGACTCTCGTGCTGAAGATGTCAGCTGTTAGGAGGAGCCTTGTCTCAAAACAAGCAGGTCCGTGTACGCTTTGCCCCCTCGCCCACCGGAAAGCTGCATATAGGAGGCGCGCGCACCGCTATCTATAACTGGGCGTTTGCGCGAGCCAACGGTGGAACCTTTATTCTGCGCATCGACGACACCGATCCCGCCCGCTCCACTGACGAAAATACGCAAATCATCCTGCGCGCCATGCGTTGGCTTGGTCTTGACTGGGACGAAGGTCCCGACAAGGGCGGCGATTTTGGCCCGTATGCACAAACCGAACGCCTTGAAATTTATCGTAAGGCCGCACACAGCCTGTTGGCAGAGGGTAAGGCATATCCGTGCTTCTGCACGCCGGAAAAGCTTGCAGCGGATAAAAAGGCAGCAGAAGAGCGACATGACTCATTCCAAGGCTATCAACGTACCTGCAGAAACATTGATCCCGCAGAAGCTCAGGCACGCATTGAGGCCGGCGAGCCCTACACCATCCGCATCAAGGTACCACTCGATCGCGGAGACGTTATCGTTCACGACGCGGTCCACGGCGACGTTACCTTCAATGCCCGTGAGCTCGATGATTTTATCATCTTCCGTTCTGACGGCACGCCTACCTATAACTTTGCAACCGTCGTTGACGATGCCTTGATGGGTATCACACACATCATCCGAGGCGACGATCACCTCTCCAATACTCCCCGTCAGATCATGGTATATGAAGCTTTGGACGCACCGGTACCTGAGTTCGCACATATTTCCATGATTTTAGGTCCCGACGGCAAAAAACTTTCCAAACGCCATGGTGCCACCTCCGTTGAAGAGTATCGCGACGCAGGCTACCTTTCCGATGCCTTCGTCAATTACCTGGCGCTTCTCGGCTGGTCGCTGGACGGAGAAACCACCATTGTCCCGCGCGACGTCCTTGCTTCTCAGTTCTCGCTCGACCACGTTTCAAAAAACCCCGCCAAATCAGATCCCGAGCGGCTCAACTGGATAAATGCTACCTACCTCTCGGTCATGGACAATAAAACGTTTTCCGTACAGGTTCTTATCCCGGAACTTGTCTCCGCAGGCCTGGAGCCCGTTTCCGATACGGAAACCGATGCGGAAAAAATCTATGCCACACGTCCCGCCTGGTATGATCTGCTCTCTGAGATTCTTAAACCTCGCACCACCGTTTCCCCTGATGTTGTGGAGAAATCCCGCTTCCTCTACGAAGGCGCCGAGGTTACCTTTGACGAGAAGAGCGTCTCCAAGAGTCTTGCAAAGGACGGAGCTGTCTCCATTCTTGAAGCGGCACATGCCGCACTTCTGCCCGTTTCCGAATGGACTCCGGCAAACATTGACGCGGCACTTGAGGTCCTCCCCGAACAACTCGACCTCAAAAAACGTGTGGTTTTTCAAGCAGTTCGCGTTGCCGAATGCGGCAACATGGTTTCCCCGCCGCTTGGAGAATCCATGGCGCTTCTCGGCAAAGACATCGCTCTTGCACGACTTGAAAGAGCCCTTAAAATAGCCCAATAACGCGCAGATAATTCGCATTTTATATAAGGAGTTTCTCCATGATGACCATGTCTGCACTTGAGGTCTTGGGTCCCATTATGGTTGGCCCTTCCTCATCGCATACCGCAGGCGCTCTTCGCATTGCCCTCGCAGCCCGTTCGCTTGCGCCCGACCCTCTCGTTCGCGTAGAGTTCTGGCTCTACAACTCGTTTTCTCACACACACCGCGGACATGGCACCGATCAGGCCCTCGTTGCCGGTATGCTCGGCTGCGCTCCCGATGACAAACGAGTACGCGATTCCTTTGCCCTTGCAAAAGAGCACGGCTTGGCCTTTGACGTTATCGAGAAGGGCGACGATGAGTCGCTCCATCCCAATACCGTTGAAGTGCACATGTATGGCCCCGAAACCGCACACGTGGCTGTCATGGGAGAGTCTATTGGCGGAGGCCGTATTCGCATCAGTGGCGTTAACGGTGCTCATGTCCGTATGGCCGGCGACATGCCTACCATCTTTGTCTCTCACCACGACACGCCTGGCGTTCTTGCGGCTCTTACGGCGGTTCTTGCCCAGCAGCATATCAACGTTGCAACCATGCGCACCTTCCGTGCTGCGCGCGGGGGTGTGGCATACACCATCTTTGAGATAGACGAGGAAATTTCTGAGCGCACCCTTACTCTGTTTCGACAGGCTCCCCACGTTATCTACGCAACTCAAGTCTATATCCCAGGCGCTGCCCCTGCGATTACGCAAGGTCCGCACAGCACTCACTTTGACAACGGTGTCGAGCTTCTCGCTCTTTGTGAAAGCAACAATCTCTCCATTGGCGCAGCCATGCAACGGCGCGAGAAGATCTTACGGCCCGAGGCGGACAGTGAAAAAGAAATGACGCGGGTACTCAATGTCATGCGTCAAGAAGTACGTGACACCATTGAAAATCCCCGCGCATCCATTGGCGGTCTTCTCTTTGGCCAGGCTCAGGCAACCGCCAACACAAGCCCCGCCATAATTGATGCTTTAATGGGGCCGGTGCAAACAAAAGCGGTAGCCTTTGCCATGGCCGTTCTCGAGCGCTCGGCAACCATGGGTATCATTGTGGCCGCCCCCACTGCCGGCGCCTCAGGTGTCGTACCCGGCTCCATCCTCGCCGTGGCAGAGCACATACACGCAACAGACGACCAAATCCTTCTTGCGCTGTGGAATGCCGCCGCCTTAGGTGCCATCCTGTCAACAAACGCAAGCGTCTCAGGGGCGGAAGGCGGATGTCAGGCAGAAATAGGATCGGCGGCCGCCATGAGCGCATCGGCCCTCACCGAGCTTCTCGGCGGCACGCCAAAGCAATGCCTTGACGCCGCTTCGATTGCGCTTTCCAATTTGCTTGGCTTGGTTTGCGACCCCGTGCGCGGACTTGTTGAGTATCCGTGCCAAGATAGAAATGCCATCGGAGTTGCGGCGGCTATCAGTTCTGCACAACTTGCCCTCGCCGGTATTGGCAATCCTCTTCCGTTTGATGAGGTGGCGCACACTATGGCAGACGTGGGAGCAGAGCTCCCCTCCACCCTTCGTGAGACGGCAAAAGGAGGACTTGCTGCCGCTCCAAGTGCACAAACAGCCTGCTCTGCCTGTACCGCTTGCCACGTGGCTTTACCCAAAATCCCCTAGAAATACCCGTGTATAGCACCTGTTCCATCGTATGAACCAAGAGAATTTCAAAAATTCTCGATATTCTCACTTGCATAGCTCTCGCTGCTCCTTTATAGTTATTTGTCGCGCTGGTGCGCGTGGATGACATCTTGGGATATCGTCTAGTGGTAGGACAGCGGATTCTGGTTCCGTCAACGGGAGTTCGACTCTCTCTATCCCAGCCATGTCCTTCCAAACATATATGGCCCGTTCGTCTAGCGGTTCAGGACGCCGCCCTCTCAAGGCGGAGATCACCAGTTCGAATCTGGTACGGGCTACCAACTATTTCAGGGGTCACGTTGACCCCTTTTTTATATTGATAGGTATACTGGGTAGAGTGTTCTCTTTTTCGATTCGGAGACTTCATGTGGCCTGAGTTTGTACGTGCTGTCCTTGTATTGTGTATACTGCTCTATCTTCCCGGAACACTCTTCCTTAAGGCGTTTCGTATGCCCATAGGTTGGGCACTTCCCACTGCCCCTCTTATTAGTTGCAGCTTTATTTTTATAACCGGAGAAGTCCTTAACATACTCCGCATTCCGGCACATATCTTTTTGATGGCAGGTGTCCCACTTTTCATAGCAGGCGCAACATATGCCTTCACTCATGTTGGTACGCACCACAATCCCGCACCTTCTTCTCACACCTATGATGATCTTCCGTGGCAGATACTTCTTATCTCTGTCGCAGTCGGTCTTGTTACCACCACGCTTTTATACGTAACGTCTCTCTCAAGCGCCGGTGCATTTGTACAGGGTTGGGATATCACTCATCACCTCGACGTCACCCAGGCTATGATTGACTCACAATGTTATTCTTCCATTAATTACAACTATTACAGCACCCCCGATGCCGCAATAATCCCCTGGCAGTCCAGTTCGTCGGGATTTTATCCAAGTGGATGGAATATTTTAAATGCTCTTGCAACGCAGCTCGTACATACTGACACAACCGTTGCTGGAAACGCTCTAAACTTCGTAAGCGCGGCAATACTGTTGCCACTCTCCATAACTACCTTCATTGCAAAAACGTTCCCCAACAAACGCACAGTTCTTCTTGCTGGAGCATTTACTGCAGGCTCCTTTTCGGTATTCCCTTGGGCGCTCTTTGTATATGGACCTATTTATCCCAACACGTTTGCTTTTTGCACGATGCCTGCAATTTTTTGGGTATTTATGCAAATTACTCGTTCAAAAACTCCAAAGCATGATCTTATATTGCTCAGTATCACATTTGTACTAGGATGTATCAGCTTAACCGTCCTTCATACCTCTACTATTTTTTCAAGCATCATTATTCTCTTCCCTTGGTGCTTGGCGCGCATAAAACAATCAAATCGTCGCATTTCTCTTTTTGGGCATCAAGTAAAGCCACTTATACTTGTTGGTGTATTTTTTATTTTTGTCATCTTGGTATGGCTCACATTTTACTTTGTTCTGATCGTACGAGGAGTCGCCCTCAGCTTTTGGTGGAACTCCTATTCAGATCCTATAAACGCTCTTATACACGTTATTGGCCTTGACTATGTTGGTGAGTCTTATGCAGGTGGCGAGCTGGTTTCTATGCAGCCAATGCTTACGCTGACCGTCTTTGTAGGTATTGTATGGACATTTAGTAAAAAACAGGGACGTTGGCTCTCCGTTGCCTTCTTCTATATTTCGCTTTTATGCGCATTTATCATCTCTTTTGACGTTCCTCTCAAAGGCATACTTTCTGGATTTTGGTATACCGATCCTTTCCGTATTGCAGCAACCGCTGCAATTTCTGCCATGCCGCTTGCCGCAATTGGTCTCAGTACGCTTGGATGTGCACTCTTTGATTTAATCTGTAAATACCAGCCACGCCTTCCACACTTTCTCGGGAAGAGAGCTTCTCTAGTCTTAGTAATTACCGTATTTATCCTTGGTAATTATCTCATCGCTATGCCTTCTTCTAAGCATCCTGCGCCCACCAATGCATTCTCTGCTTTTAAAACCGTAGCAGTCGAATCTTATGGTGACAAAGATCCTCTCACAAACGAAGAACGTGAATTTTTACGTCGCGTTAAGAATGTCATTCCAAAAGGAGCTCGCGTAGCAAACATCCCCTATGACGGAAGTCTTTGGGCATATGCTACCAATAACGTACATGTCGTTTGGCGATATCCCACCGGATATGACAATACTGAAAAGCCAACTTCAGCGATATTGAGAAAACGTCTGAAGGACATTGCTTCAGACGAAGAAGTTCGAAGCATTGCTAAAGAACTCGATATCCATTACGTTCTAGTACTAGGAATTCCTTCAGAGTCTGGTGCAATAGGGAACAACTATAGATCGGGTACATTCAGAGGAATTTTAGGTATCACTGACGACACCCCGGGATTTGAAGTAGTACTGTCTGAAGGTAATATGCGTCTCTATAAGATTACCCTGTATTAATTACCAACAGCGTTTTAGTCTCACACCAAAAAGCGGTATAGACCCTTACGAAATCTATACCGCAGCAACTCTGCACCTTATATTAGTGTTTCTGCAAAGGCTAACCCTTGCGAATTGCGACAAGAAGCTCATTAACTCGATTAGTTTGCTCCCATGTAAAGTCAGCGTCATTACGGCCAAAATGACCATATGCAGCTGTCTTTTCAAAGATAGGACGGCGCAGTTTCAAATCCCGAATGATTGCTCCCGGGCGAAGATCAAATACCTTTTGTATGGCCTTCTCGATATCCGTATCAGAAGCAACGCCATTATTTGTACCAAACGTATCAACCATAATTGAAAGTGGATGCGCAACACCAATGGCATAGGCAAGCTCAATTTCACATTTATGAGCAAGACCTGCGGCAACCACATTTTTTGCCACCCAACGCGCAGCGTATGCAGCACTGCGATCCACTTTGGTGCAGTCTTTTCCTGAAAATGCTCCACCACCGTGGCGACCCATACCGCCATACGTATCTACAATAATTTTTCTGCCGGTAAGACCTGTATCTCCCATGGGACCGCCGACCACAAAACGGCCTGTTGGATTGACATAAATATCAGCATTATCCCACGCAATACCCACGTGCCCAAACACCGGTTTAATCACATGCTCAATCATGTCGTCTCTAATGACGCTCATGTCTTCAATCTCGGGAGCATGTTGTGTAGAGATGACAACGGCAGAGACCTCAACCGGCCGGTCGTCCTCATATCTAACGGTTACCTGTGTCTTTCCGTCAGGGCGCAAATAGGAAAGCTCCTCCGTTTTGCGAACCACCGCTAGGCGCTCAGCAAGACGCTGTGCCAAATACGCAGGCATTGGCATGAGCACGTCGGTTTCATCGGTTGCATACCCAAACATCATCCCCTGGTCTCCTGCACCGATAAGATCAAGCGGATCTGCACTTCTCCCCGTCTGTACGTCATAGGACTCGTCAACGCCCTGCGCAATATCGGGACTCTGTTCATGGATAAGATTCAATACGCCGCAGGTCTCGCAGTCAAACCCATACTTCGCGCGATCATATCCAATGCGCTTCAGCGTTTTTCTGGCGATGTCCTGCACATCAATATATGCCTGCGTACGAATCTCACCGGCAATGATAATGGTTCCGGTTGTTGCAAATGTCTCACATGCACAGCGCACATGATTGACATTGGCAGCCTCCCCTGAAGGAGAAATATAGCCTTGTGCCTGCAGTTTTGATTCTTTTGCGAGAATGGCGTCAAGCACCGCATCGGATATTTGATCACAAACCTTATCGGGATGGCCTTCCGTAACGGATTCCGATGTAAAGTAATACGACCTATGAGTCATGGTTCGTCCTTTCTTTCATGGCAGTTATGTAAAAACAATTGCGAGAAAATCCTCACAATCCATCTGTGTCTATCACCTAAGATACAACTATTTATACCGATACTTCCGACTGAGTTCCAACACCTTTCAAAACCATCGAGAGAAGCTTGGTGACAAGTTCATCAACGGTCAGCTCATAATGAGTGCCACCCATAAATCCGATGGCGGAAAGTACCAAAGAACCCACTATTGCACAGGCCGCAAGACGAGTGTCTGCATCTTCTTGAATAAAGCCTTCCTGCTTACCTTGCTCAAGCTGCGCGGACAAGAACATAATGACTCGTGACAGATGCGAATCCACATTAGAAATTAAATCTCCTTTTGAGCTTGCAAATTTACTTACCAGCGCAAGCACGAGAGGAGATCCGGGCATAATCTGAGAAGCTAGCTCTTTAAGAATTGCCCGCAGTGAATCGATTGAAACTGAGGTTCCTGTAGATACACGCGTCACTTCTTCAGCCAAATCATCGACGGAGCTGTCAAAAATTGCCTGCACAAGAGAATCTTTATCGGCAAAGTAATAGTACAAAGCACCCTTACTTAATTGCGCCTGAGAAGAAACCTCGCTCATCTTGAAATCAGTACTTCCCCGCTCAACCATAATCTTCGTTGCCACGGACATAATACGCTTGCGCGTTTCAACGCTTTTCTTTGTCCGTCTTTCATCTTTTCTGTGAGAGGCAGCAACGATGGCTTCGTGCACAAATTCATGAGCTTGAGCATGTACGGCAACAATATGTGCGGCAGTCTCTTCCAAAGCATTGATGTCTTTCTTGCTCATATGCAGACCTCCAGAGTCTTGTTTTAGTAAGCTCATGATATCGTATATCCAAATTTTGAACATTATTTAAAAATTTTTCAATTTGGCTATTATAATGGCTTCAGGTGGGGTAAAGTTCCACCGTAAAATACGTCATCGGAAGGACCGCAGTGAAGACGGTACTACATATATTTGCACGAGACCTCATAAGAATCCTCAAGAACCCCATAGCCATCATCGTGACGATCGGTGTTTGTATTATCCCCTCGCTCTATGCATGGTTTAACATTGCGGCTAACTGGGACCCGTATAAGAACACCCAGACGATGCCCGTTGCCGTTGTGTCTGAGGATACCGGAGCTGAAGTGGGAGACCAGGGATACCTTAATGCAGGCTCTATGGTCATAGACAAGCTGAAAGACAACACGCAACTTCAGTGGACTTTTGTTTCATCCAAAGAAGAAGCTCTTGAGGGGGTTTCTGCCGGCACTTACTATGCGGCAATCATTCTCCCTAAAGACTTCACCTCCGATCTGGCTTCGGTTCTTTCGGGTAATCTGGAAAAAGCTCCCGTTCAATATTACGTTAACGAGAAAATCAACCCTGTTGCTCCAAAAGTCACCGACACCGGAGCAAAAACCATTACCACACAGATTAACGAAACGTTTGTGTCAAAGGTAAGCGAAGTTGTTTCCGAGAAATTCATCGGTCTCGCAAGTACCATTTCATCTCAGACAGACACGGCTGCCGACAGAGTCACTGCTGGTTTGCACGACACGAGCGATGATTTTAAAAAGATCTCGGGCACGATTGAGGCTTCTCAATCCACCCTCAAAGACGCGCGCACCACACTTGCACAAGCTCAAAAAACGCTTGATACTCTTATAGAAAGCGCCGATAAGGCCGCGGGCACACTTTCCGACATTACTTCTCAACTCCCAAAAATTAAACAAGATGCCAATACCCTTTCCGCAAAGCTTTTTTCTTCCCTCATAGAAGGCGGTGCTTCCATAAGCGACATCTCAAGCCACGCGGATGCCGCAGTGGGACAGATTACCGGCTCTGTAGGAAGTGCCATGGGAACCGTTGACGGTACCGTTGCTTCCGTTCAAAGTCTCGTCTCTACAAACCGTCAGCTGGTAGATGATCTGAAAACCATCAGAGATTCATTGCCGGCTGCTCACCAAAGTTCTCTTGACACCCTTATTGACGAGCTTGACGCAAGCGTTTCTCAAGAAGAAGCACTTCTCGCCCGCCTGCAAACCGCTTCAAGCGACATACACGCAAGCAACGACTCCTTGTCCAACCTCTCAAGTACCATGAATACAACGGTCAATACGAACATCGATGCAATACATCAAACGGTGCAAACGCTTTCAACCACATCAATCCCCGAGTTCAATGGATCCATTGATTCTTTCGGTGATGCAACCTATACCCTTAATGCCACGCTCAGCGCCACAAAACCGGCGCTTCAACAAATCAAAGGAACTCTCAACCAACTTGACCACGTGCTTTCCCAGGCACAAGATGCAACGCTGCGTACGGAGGACTCGCTCTCAACAACGGCAAAAACCCTTGATACCCTCTCTTCAGACATGGACGTCATCAAGAACTCACAGCTTATGGGTCAGCTCAAAGAGGCCGTTAACCTCAATCCAAAAGATATCGCTTCATTTATGTCCTCCCCGGTAAAGATCGAAGATGACATTGTGTATCCGGTGGCAAATTATGGTTCAAGCGTTACGCCGTTTTACACCAATCTCGCCCTTTGGGTTGGCGGTATTGTTCTTATCGCCATCTATAAGCTTGAAGTGGACCATGAAAATATCGGAAGCTTTGCTCCTTGGCAAGGCTATTTCGGCCGATGGCTTTTGATGATGCTTCTTGCAATCCTTCAAGCAACCATCTGCTGTATCGGAGATTTGCTCTTGAAGATTCAGTGCGTAAGTCCGGCTGCTTTTATCCTTGCCGGCATCGTCGAGGCCATTGTCTACGCCACTCTTATTTACTCTCTTTCCATTGCATTCAAGCATATCGGCAAGGCTCTCTGTGTACTCCTCGTTATCCTGCAGATTCCTGGTGCGGCAGGCCTTTACCCCATTGAAATGATGCCCGGCTTTTTCCAAGCCATTCACCCGTGGCTTCCTTTTACCTACGGCATCGCAGCCATGCGTGAAGCAATCGGCGGATTTTATGGGAACTTCTATCTCGAGAACCTCGTGAAGGTCTCACTTTTTATTGTCCCTGCATTTGTCGTTGGCGTCTTACTTCGCCGGCACCTTTTAAACATCAACTATCTGTTTGATCGCCGCCTTGCGGCAACCGGTCTTATGGCCCATGAGCGAGACGGGATTAAAATCGAGCACTACCGGCTTTCGTCTCTCATGCATGCTCTGCAAAACAGCGATGAATATACCCACGATGTGGAAGCTCGCGCACAGCGGTTTGAGAGTCGTTACTCTGCTCGAATCCGCTATGGACTCAGAGCGCTTATCGCCTTGCCCATAGGCCTTCTCATTGTGTTGTTCATTTCGCAAAACAAACTTTTCTGGCTCATTATGTGGATTATGGCCATCGTGGTCACCTGCGCCTACCTCATCATTATTGAATACCTCCACGAAACCATGAGGCGTAGAAAATCCATGACCGGCCTTGATACACCACATATGGTCAAAATAATCAGTGCGCAACTTGAGCACGAGGAGCGAGGTGAATAGCATGAAAAAGATTTGGACACTCTTTGTACATGACGTACGCTCCATTTCGCACAACGTCATCGCTTTGGTGGTTTGCGTGGGATTGGTAGTTCTCCCCTCTCTGTATGCATGGCTTAATATTGAGGGAAGTTGGGACCCATACGGACACACAAGTGAGCTTAAAATAGCGGTTGCCAATGATGACGAGGGCTACAAAAGCAGCCTCATTCCGGTAAACGTCAATATCGGTGAGCGAGCGGCCTCAAAGCTGCGCGAAAGTACAAGTATCAATTACATCTATACAACACACGATGATGCCATGGAAGGCGTTCGAAGCGGCCGCTATTATGCTGCACTCATCATCCCCAAAGATTTTTCAAAGAACTTACTGAGCGGCCTTGGAAGCGATGGGAAAAGCGACCCGGACAAAGCCGCTGCCATTACCTACGTAAGTAACGAAAAGATCGGTGCCATCGCACCTCTTGTTACCGACAAAGCCGCTGAATCCGCCCGTACTCAAATTGAATCGGGCTTTACCGATGCCCTTACTGAGGTAGGCGCCGGCGTATTAGGAGAACTTTCAACCTCTTTGGATGATCCGCATCTCATGAATGCCGCTGCAACGCTTGATACCTCACTCGAGCGTAGTATCTCAACCCTCCATACCATCTCTGAGCACATTAAACTCTATGGAGACCTTATCTCTTCCTCACAATCCATTGTTTCAAGTACATCGGATCTTATGGGTTCGACAAATACTGCCGCGCAAAACGCAAGCAACGCGCTAAGCTCGGCTTCCGATGGCACCGACGCACTTAAAGCAGGCGCTTTGTCTGCAGGCAATGCAGTTGACAGCGCTCTCGCATCAACTACGGAAAGCTTTGAGGCTCTGGATGGCGCCATTGATTCCGCACTCGACACCGCATCCACAACCGCAGCCGACACCTCCTCCAACTTGCGCGCACTTGCGGATAAAGTCGGGGGTATTGCACAACGTTACCAATCCTTGCTTGCCGACATCAAAAACATACAGGCAGCGCTTCCTTCTCACCTGCAATCGGTTCTCGATGCGCCGATTGCGCGCATCCAAGGCACCATTGACACGCAGCAATCTTTACAAGAACGCCTTTCATCCACAGCCGATGCAATCGATAAGGGCGTCTCTGTCTCTGAGTCCGACAGAGCAGAAATTAAGTCCTTGGTTGCACAGGCAAAAAAGGACGTTGCAAGCACTCAAAGCGAGCTCAAGAATACCCTTAATGACCAGCTTGACTCGCTCTCATCTGCCCTTGATGGAGCAACATCGAATACCTCAGCTATCTCAGCCTCAATAAATGAGACAATATCCCAGCTCAAAGATGTATCTTCTTCTACGAACAAAAGCTTGGACTCCATCAAAGAAGATCTCGCCACGGCTCAAAAGAGAATCGATTCGCTTGCCGACAGTCTTAGCACCATCCATACTTCACTTTCCCAGGCACTTGCCGGGGGCGACCTTGGTGCCGTGCGGCGCATCTTAAGCGCAAACAGTACCGATCTTGCCTCATTTATCTCATCCCCTACACAACTTGAGCGCACTGCCGTCTATCCCGTTGCCAATAACGGCTCGGCGATGGCCGGCTTTTACACTACGCTCTCACTTTGGGTGGGTGCGATTATTCTTGTGGCAATGCTCTTAACCGGCACCGACCAGTCGTTTTCCGAATCAATCGGAGCAAAACCGCGTCATAGCTATGTGAGTCGTCTTTTGGTCTTCAGCATCTTCGGGTTCCTCCAAGCAACCTTGGTGGGCCTGGGAGACCTCTACTACCTGGGAATACAATGTATCGACCCGGTGCGGTTTATGCTGACGTTATGGATAGCATCATTTGTTTATGTCAATATCATGTATGCGCTTACCTATGCCTTTGGAGACGTAGGCAAGGCCATCGCCGTTTTCTTGCTGGTCATCCAAGTGGCAGGCTCCGGTGGAACCTTCCCCATACAGATGCTTCCTCAAAGCTTTCAAAACGTTAACGCTCTCTTGCCGTTTGTACACACCATCAATGCAATGCATGAAACCATTGCGGGCTATTACGGAAACGTCTGGATTTCAGAGGTAGCCATTCAGGGAACCTACCTCGCCGGTGCCCTCCTCTTGGGCCTTGTTCTGAGAAAGCCTCTGGTTCGTGCAAACGAATGGATTGCCCAAAAACTTGAATCAACAAAAATTATGTGATCAAGCGCCTCGACTTCAGCTCAAACGCCTCGGCTTCAGCCTGTGACAAAAAGTATCGCTTGTGCCTGCTTGTGCCTATACCAAAAGGGCGAGAAGGTCTTCTCGCGTATTGTCCACTTCTCCGGCAAGATATGCTTCAAAAAGTTGCCTGAGATACATCCCCACACTTGGTCCGGGCCCTATATGAAGCAGCTGCATAATATCAGTCCCTGAGACCGCGAGGTCTTGAGGGTTTTGTGCAACTCCTTTTTGTATCTCCTGTCGTACCATGCGAGAAATATCATCAAGCTCAAGAGCATACTCTCTACACGCCGGCGCTTTTGCAAGAGCATCCGCCTGTTTCAGCTCAATAATCTGAGTGGCGAGAAGCGCTCCACCACCTATCCAACCTTCATCGAGAGTGGCAATAAAGCGGCGGATAGACGGAATGTTTTTGTCAATCTCAAGATCGTGCCAGCGAATGAGCTGTATTGCTTGTCGCACCACCGACTGAGGAATTGCCATCGACTCAAGAATGGTTTGTGCCATCTGCGCACTTACCTCCGGATGCCCAAAGAAATGACCGCGATGGGAAACATCTTCGGAAAAGGTTTTTGGTTTGGCAACGTCATGAAGAAGCGCCGCCCAACGAAGCGCGCATGAAGCCCTGCCCGCACTGAAAGCTTCCACTCCCGCGCATACCCTTGCGGTATGCTCACAAACGTCGTATGCGTGATATTGACTCTGCTGATCAAATCCTTCCATGGCGGCAAGCTCTGGAACGGCAGCGGCAACTCCGGCAAAACCAATACGAAGTGCCCGCGCCATGACTCCCGCATCCATAATGGCGCACATTTCGTTTCCAATACGCTCCTGTGCCACAAAAGCCAGACGAGATGCCGAGGCAGACAATGCGTCCGCTGTTTTCTTCTCAATCGAAAATCCCAGTTTGCATGCAAAGCGAATGGCTCTGAGCACGCGCAGGGCATCTTCTTCAAAGCGACTTTGTGCATCTCCTACGGCACGGATACACCTTTGTTGAAGATCATATTGGCCATGGTAGGGATCCAACAATCCGCGCCGTGGATGAAACGCCATGGCGTTCACCGTAAAATCACGACGAGCGAGGTCCTTGTCGATACTGTCAACAAAGCACACCTCATCCGGGTGGCGGTGATCTGAATAGGTGCCTTCAGTACGGTAGGTTGTTATTTCAAGCGGATGTCCATTGACAACAACGGTAACGGTACCGTGCTTGATACCGGTTTCATGTACGACATATCCCGCTGCCCGATACGTCTCTGCGGTCTGTTCCCAGTGCGCTGAAGTGGTGATATCAATATCATGCGTAGCCGACCCAAGCAATGCATCACGAACCCAGCCGCCTACGATCCAAGCCTCAAAGCCTGCGCTCTCAAGTATTTCAAGCGCACATACCGCATATTCGGGAAGTAGCTTTTGTAACATGTGAGATGCTCTTTGAGCCTGTGTATCTGTCCCCTGGTTATATGGTGGCATCTTCAGGGCTCCTTCCCACCTGATGTGTTCATGAAGTCATCAGCACTACGGGCACGCGTCAAACGTTGTATTTATCAGTATAAACACAGAACGCTCAAATCACATTCTCAGAATCTTCTCTACGAGCCGTACGTTCCCGCTCAGGCAATAAAAACAGAAAATTTGTTCTATTTTTCTCGTGTCTCTCACAAAAAAGCGCTACACTATATATAGAACTTATGTTCGTTCTCGCGAGAAAGGCCGTCCGTGGATACCCTTGACAAGCTTTCCATACTCGCAGATGCCGCGAAATACGATGCTGCCTGTACCTCCTCCGGCGTAAACCGAAATGCGCAAAAAGGAAGCTTGGGCATGGCATCCGCTGCCGGCTGCTGTCATTCCTTTGCACCGGATGGGCGCTGTATCACCTTACTCAAAGTGCTTCTCTCCAATGCGTGCGTCTATGATTGTGCCTATTGTGTAAACAGGTGTTCCGCCTCGTGCCGGCGGGCAACTTTCACGCCGCAAGAACTTGCCGATCTCACCGTGGACTTTTATAAACGTAACTTTATCGAAGGACTTTTTCTCTCATCCGGCGTTCTCGGCACACCGGACCATACCACCGAGCTGATGATTGAGTGTTTGCATATCTTACGCAATAAGCTTCGCTTTCGCGGATATATACACGCCAAAATTATCCCGGGAACATCTCCTGAGCTTATTGATACCATTGGACGCCTTGCCGATAGACTTTCCGTAAACCTTGAACTTCCCAGTTCTCAATCCCTCAAGCTTCTTTGTCCTAACAAAAATACCCAATCAGTCATGGAGCCTATGAAGCTCATTTACCAGAAACGGTGCGCTGAAGAGAATTTCCTTCTGGGCTTTTCACAAAAGCGCAAAAAATTAACGGGGCCACAAGGAAACCAACAGATCACCGCGCAAAACAGTAGCCCCGGCAGAACCCTTGCATATACGGCCAAAAATCGTGCCGCTTCAGAAGGACTCCGCCTCTCAGGCAATGGTGCCGCCTATACGCTCCGTCCTCACGCTTCTGTCTCTGCAAGCAAGAGGTCCTTCTCGCCTGCCGGTCAGTCAACACAGCTTATCATCGGCGCAACGCCGGAAAGTGACAACCAAATTCTCCGCCTTTCTCAGGCACTGTATGCTCACTACGATATGAAACGTATTTTTTTCTCGGCATACATACCCATGATTGAAGATGTGCATTTACCGGAAACAAATACGCCCGTACCCTTAAGACGTGAACACAGACTCTATCAAGCTGACTGGCTGATGCGCTATTACGCATTTACCCCCGATGAACTTGTTTCTCCTGAAGCCCCTTGGCTCGATCTTGAGGTTGACCCTAAGCTTGCATGGGCGCTCGCCCACATCCACAAATTTCCCGTTGAGATTATGGATGCCCCGCTTGAACTTCTTCTTCGCATTCCGGGAATAGGACCGGTAGGTGCGAGAAGAATCATTGCGGCCCGGAGAAATCGCTGTCTTACCTTTGATGACCTCAAGCAAATGAACGTTACCCTCAAACGAGCCAGACACTTTATTTGCTGTCGGGGAAAACGAGATCCCCATTCTCCCCTTGACGCTGAGCTTATAAGAAAATTGGTGATCGATGATGCAAAAAAGAGCTCTTATAACAAAACGCGGAGAGCCATCGAGTGCGCACAACCAAGACTCTTTTGAACCATCTCAGATCCCCACCATCGAGCAACTCAAAGAGCTTTGCAGCTCTTCTTCCCACGGTGTGGCTCTCGTTTGTAACCCAAGTTTAGAAGGTGTCGTTGCGGCCGTTGGCCTCGTATACCTTGCGCATATATCAACTTCCGAGTTTCGCCTTGTAAGAAGCGATGCGTACCAAGGACGCCTGGGAGAAACTTGCATACCCAGCCTTGATCCTGCCAAAGAAAGTACCGTCGCTCTTGCGCAAAGAGTTCTCACGGGTTTTGAAAGGCAGCAAGGAAGAGAAGCAATACGGCGCATTGTTCTGGCATGCGCCTCAGATGAGCCCGATATGCCTGACATTGTATATCGCTTTATGAAGGATGGTTTTTCTCGAAAAGATCGACTGATAGAACACTTTGTCGATGACACTGCCCATGCCCTCAATGCGCTTGCGCGCCAAGTTGCCACTGAGTGCGAGCATATGCGGCAATTCGTACGGTTTTCTCGCATGTCAGATAATTCCTTCATGGCTGTCTTCAAGCCTCATGCAAACGTCTTGCCATTGGCTTCCAACTACTTTGTCCGGCGCTTGGGAAATGAGCGGTTTTTCATTGTGGATCCCATACATGGTATTGTTGCCTTCCATGCTCCGGAGATGAGAAACTTTGGCATCATGAAGCCCGACAAGAGCAATCTTGATATCCTCATTTCCCGCAAGGATCTTGCCGCCGATGAACCCTATGTCAGAGCGTTGTGGAAAGAGTTTTATAAAGGAGTTGAGTTGCCAGGCAGAGATGCCTCGCAGCGCGGATATGATCTGCGTGCGCATTGGATGCCCAAGCGATTTTGGGAAGGCCTCACTGAGCTTTCCTGCCAAGATTTTCCACGTAATGCCAAGGTTCCCCTGCGCTATCAGGGTACGTCCAAGAAAGGCTTGCTTGATACCTAAATGGACTTGTCAAACCTATAAGAAGCTAAAAACAAAAAACGACACCGGAAGTGTATCCGATGCCGTTGTAATGCCTAAGGTATCCGGCACAGAGCATGTCTACGCTACTATACCAATGCCAAGTCAACCGTACTAGTCCAGATCGCTAAAATCATTTGCCGCAGGCGCAGAAGGTTTTTGTGCAGGAGCTGAAGGAGCCGAAGCCGCTCCAAGGTGAGCATCCTGCGGATTGCCACTGTTGAGTACACCCTGCGGGAAGACGGAGTCCGCATCATCCATGAAGTGCTGCAAGAGCTTGCGGTACTCGGCGCGGAAATCTTCACGAGACTGCTTCAGGCGATCAATCTCATCAAGCTCATTTTGCTTCTCGGCAAGGGCCTGACGAATAACCTCACGCGCCTTTTGATCGGCTTCGTTACGAATGCGCTCTGCATTATCTTTGGCATCAGCAACGAGCTTATCCGCAGAAGCCTGAGCAACGAGAAGCACTTGGGAGATTTGATGCTCGGAAGCTGCCACGGCTGCATTTGTCTTATCTGCCGCTGTTTTCTCTGAATTCTCCTCAAAATGTGCTATCTGATCTTGAGCTACCGCAAGCTGCTGTTCAGTGTTTGTGAGACGGCCTTTAAGGTCAGCAATTTTCTGAAGCATTGCGTCAATCTCGGAAGAAACCTGCTCCAAGAAGGAATCTACCTCTTCCGGGTTGTATCCAAGCTCTGAGGGAGAGAAGGACTGTTTTTCGATGTCTGCTGGTGTGATTGCCATTCTTGTTCCCTTTCGTTATGCGTAGTATCGCAATACCTGCAGTTTACAAACTTCTTCCTCGTACAACTTATACGAGGTACTTACACAAGTATATTCCAAATAAGACGTTCGACCAGTTGCAACACAATTAACGCAACAATCGGCGAAAAATCCATACCTGAAAACGTCGGAATGAAGCGTCTGAATAGTGAGAGGTACGGCTCAACAAGCGTACCAAGTGCCTCGCGGACAGACATAAGCTGACGGCTGCTTGATGGAATCCAAGACAACAGACACCAAGCAGCAATCAAAAACTCATAGACTTCTATGAGGCGCACGATAAGTGATATAAGCCGTGGGCCAAACACGCAATACCTCCGTATAATCCTCTGTCGTCAAAATTACTTTGTAATATCCCCATCTGTGGCTAATTTATCCAAATCAGCTTGAGATAATTGTGTGCCTTGCGGAAGAACCACAAACACACGCTCTCCGATTTCTTCCACGGAGCCCTCGATGCCATACGAGAAGCCAAAGCTAAAATCAAGAATTCTCTTAGCCACTTCGGTATTTGTATTCTTCAAGACAAGAACCACGGGCTGCCCGGTGCGGACACGGCGAACCACAGACTGAACGTCTTCATACGATACCGGACGCAACACATAAGGCGGAAGCTGTCCGGATCGTACACGAGAAGCCTGCTGGAAATTCAGGGTATTTGAGGTCTGCATCGGCGCGGCAGCGGGAGCCTGTGCGCGGGATTGAGAGCGCTGTTGCTCATAGGAGGCGGCTGGAGTTGCCGAAACAGGACGGCCGGAGCGCGTATACACCGATACGCTCTCTGCTTCAGGGCGAGAAGGATTACCAAGTAAGCGGTTAGAAGAGCCCGTCTCCCTTACATGAGGTTGACCCGCGTTTCCCTCATCGTACTCATCGTCTTCATAGTACTCATCGTCATAATACTCATCATCTTGAGCGCCGCCAAAGCGTTCACGCAATGTATCAAGAAATCCCATATCCAACCTTTCGCTCGTTGCAAATAAACGCAATTGAACAATCCTATTGTAAAACGCTCGATACCGCATACTCGGGACTAAATACTAACCGGCCCAAACGAACCATTGTTGAGCCTTCCCGAACAGCCAACGGAAAATCGTCACTCATACCGCAGGAAAGTACCGACAGAGGCAGTCCCATTTGCTTTGAAAGAGTGCCTTGAAGCTCTCTGAGGCCAGCAAAGGTTTTTCTCGCCCTATACGCATCACCTTGCGGCGCCATGGTCATAAGACCGCAGATAGAAATACCCGAGAGACTCATAAGATTGTCTGCTGCCCTCTGCACTTCCTGAGGAGAAAAGCCTGACTTAGACTCCTCACCGGACACGTTAATTTCAAGCAATACTTGGCAGATACAATCCTTTGCCTCGGCACGCATGGACACCGCACGTGCTAGATGCTCGGAAGAGATTGAATGAATGAGTCGAGCCTTACCGATGACGTGGTTAATCTTGTTGGTCTGGAGGTTGCCAATCATGTCAAAACGAACATCGGCCATATCGGGCCACGTCTTTAGAGCCTCAATCTTTCTTCCGAGTTCCTGTGGACGGTTTTCGCCAAAAGTACGATATCCTGCCTGGTACGCATCGTGTACTGCTTCAGGCTCAACAGTCTTTGACACCGCAATAAGCTCAATTTCTGACGCATCGCGCCCAGAGCACTTGGCAGCCTCAGACACAAGCCCAAGAATCTCCGAGCGCCGTTGGGTAAGAAAAGATACATAATCCATGTTAATTCCCCAACCTCACTGCAAGTGCGGCATGACGTCCGCAATGGCCATGTTCTGCCCTGTACGAAAAAAAGCGGTCCGTATGAGTTGCCGTAGACTCACTGACTTCAAAGATATGTTCGGGCAAAACCCCGGCCTCCGCAAGAGCCGTGCGAACCGCATACCCAAGATCAAGATGGCAACCGCCTAAATCGGAGGGTGCAACCTCTGAACCAAACTCGTCCACAAACCGATCAATGAGCTCCTGGGGCACTTCATAATCGGGAGCGCCAATATGAGGACCAACATAGGCGAGAAGTTCTTCCGGACGATCACCCGTTTGTTCTACAAGAAGGCGTGCCGTTTTGGCGGCAATGTGCGCTATCGTTCCGCGCCATCCCGAGTGCGCAATGGCAAACCCTCCCGGAGCTGCCAAGATAACCGGTACGCAATCAGCGAAGCAGAGCATCACGGGGACCGTCTTTGCAAGGCAAACGATTGCATCAGCGCCTTGAGTAGCCTCCGTACGCACGGCTGCCACTTCATCTTTATGAGCACTATGAACTACAAGAATCTTCTCGCCATGAACTTGATGAGGGCACACCAAATTATCGGCGTATTGTTTTGCTCCAAGAGCCTCAAGTGCCCGCAGCCTGTTGCGCCGGACTGCGTCCGCCGCATCACCGCACGCACTCCCGAGATTGAGCGAAGAGAACTCACCGCATGAAACTCCCCCGCCTCTTTCGGTAAACGCGAGCGTGACTCCGTACGGACACGTCGTATCCGTAATCAGAGTCACGCCACTTTTTCGCTGTTGTACCAGCGCAGCCATATTAGATTCGACTACGCTTCAAGAAATCAGGAATGTCAAATTCCTTATCGTTTGTCGTTGCGGCAGGACGCGGTGCCGGAGCCGGAGCCGGAGCCGGAGCCTGCGTCGGACGGGCGCTTGGCATGCTTGGACGAGACGCCTTGCGCGGTGCGGGGCGTGAGGCGGCAATGGTATGTGCAGCCGGAAGGTTTGTCTGCTGGACGTTATTGTCATTAAAGCCCGTTGCGATAACCGTAACGCGAACCTGATCGCCCAAGGATTCGTCAACAACGGTACCGAAGATGATATTTGCTTCAGGGTCAACGTTTTTGGCGACAAGATCAGCGGCATCGTTAATCTCCTGAATGCCCAAGTCTTTATTGCCGGCAACCGAGAGAAGTACGCGGGTGGCACCGTCAATGGAACTCTCAAGAAGACGGCTTGAGATGGCCTCGGTTGCGGCGTCGGCCGCACGATTGTCACCGGAGGCAATACCGATGCCCATCATTGCGGTACCCGCGCCCTTCATAATGGTGCACACGTCTGCAAAGTCAAGGTTGATAAGGCCCGGGACCGTAATCAAATCGGTGATGCCCTGGGTTCCCTGGCAAAGCACGTCGTCTGCCATGCGGAAGGCCTCAAGCATGGTAGTCTTCTTTTCGGAAAGATCAAGCAAACGATCATTTGGAATCACAATGAGCGTATCGACGTTCTCGGCAAGATTTTTTATACCCTCGGAAGCCGATGCATAGCGACGACGTCCCTCAAAGGTAAATGGCTTGGTCACAACACCAACTGTAAGAGCTCCGACATCATTTTTTGCAATGTCGGCTACAACCGGAGCAGCACCGGTACCGGTACCGCCGCCCTCGCCTGCCGTAATGAAGACCATATCGGCGCCGGCAAGTGCTGCCTTAATCTCATCACGAGAATCCTCCGCAGACTCTTTACCAACCTCGGGGTTAGCGCCTGCACCAAGACCCTTGGTGATATCGGTACCAATATGAACCTTAATATCGGCATCGGAAATGGCAAGGGCTTGTGCGTCAGTATTGACGGCGACAAACTCAACGCCGCGAATGCCTTCTTCGATCATGCGGTTAACGGCATTCGTGCCGCCGCCGCCTACACCTACAACTTTGATTACTGCAAGGTAGTTATTAAGGGTGTCAGTATCCTTAACCATCTTTCCTCCTCGTGGCATGCGTCTTGTCCCTTCGGTCTTGAGCGCGTCTGCGCTTTTACTGCCTGTCTTATGCGCTCGCAGGAACCGCAGGTAACAACCCTTAACCTCAAGTTAAGGCTTACGCTTCATGCAAAGCGGGGTATATTTGCATACCTTGAGGGTTTCGTCAACAATTATGTAGAAATTATGAAGACAGCTGGTAGGCGCAGTGTATTTGCGCACCTTGCTCGCATCGCTTACTGGGAAGAACTCTGCTGATCAGTCTCTGTCTTTTTGGTTTGAGAGGTTTCTTCCTCAGTCTGAGAGGTTTTTTCTCCCTGCTCTTCCTGACTTGTCGATTCGCTTTGATTGGTTGATGTACTTGTCGTTGAAATGCCGGTTCCGTTTTGGGTGTTTCCGCCGGCAACACGTCTATACGTGGGACTTGAGGGAACCCGCACATTGAGATATGTCATCTCACCGGCATACTGCTCAATCATGCGTAGGATAACCTTCTCTTTATCTTCAATTTGTGTCGGAGAGCCAAGTGCCACCTGAATACCATTCGTAAGCGTGATGTTTATGCTGTCCGAACTGGCCGCGGAATAACTGACAATCTGCGACGTTAACTCTGAAGTAAAGGTTGACTGATACGTCAGGACCGCCTTGATAACCTCATCGGTTGCCGGTGCTCCTGCAACAGGATTTACCGTTGCCGGTACATCTGAGACGAGAAGAACGCCGTCCTTCTCGGCTTGTGCAAGTGCGGCGGCACTCAGCGAGCTATTCTCCCCAACCGACAGATCCACCTTTTGAAGCCATGTTCCCTCATCGCTCAAATACCAAGCGGAAGAGCCGGCGGATGGAACCACAAGGGCGGCAACCTTATGTTCTGTAATGGTAATGTGCAAGGTATTGGGAAATTGCCTCTCAAAAGAAACCGAGGCAACCCAAGGGTCCTCTTTGAGGTTTTCCGTTATCTGCTTCTCGTCCATATTAAGAAGCGTCGTGCCTTCGGGAACGGCCACCAGCTTTTGAATGTCTTCGTTGGTAATGTGATCGGTGGGATCAACGGTAATGTTGGTAATGGCAAACACAGACGAATTCTTCAATACAAAAAATGCCACCAAGCCGACCACCATAAACGCGACAAGACCTATACATACCCTGCGTATTGTCTTTTTTACGTCCACCGTGCCATGGTTTGCACGGCGCAGGCGTTCTGCACGGGCCTCCGAAGGACTTCTGTATGCAGAAGCGCCCTGTACAGAAGTGCCCGAAGTCTTTTTGGACGCTTGAGAGCGAGTACGAGGTTTCCTCTGAGACGCTCGAGCCGTATCTTGAGCCGGAGCCTGAGAAACCTTGGGAACGCTCTTTGCCTTACGTGGAGTACCACGCCGTCTGTCAGTATTTTGTGCCATTGGTGCCCTGCGCAAGTTTAGCAGTGATCGGTTTGCTCGGAGAGCGCTTTAATGAACGCCGGGCCAATCTGGGTAACGTCGCCCGCACCTTGTGTAATGACCAAATCGCCGGGACGACAAAGCTCGCACAGTGTGTCTACCAGCTTATGGCGAGAAGGAATATAGCGCACGTCAGATACCTTGCCCGCATCCTTCACATGGCTCGAAACCGTTTTTCCCGAAATACCCGGAATAGGCAGCTCCCCTGCGGAAAACACATCCATCACAAGAAGCGTATCAACGCCATCAAATGCATGGGCAAATAAGTCGGCAAGATCTTTTGTCCTGCTATAACGATGAGGCTGAAACACGCAGATGACACGCTTAAAACCTAAGGGCAGTGCCGCTGAAAGGGTTGCTTTGATCTCGGTTGGGTGATGCCCATAGTCATCAACTACCGTAATGCCACAGATATCCCCCACATGGGTAAAGCGGCGACGGGCGCCCTTAAACTGCGAAAGAGCTCGTGCTGCCTCGCTCAGGTCATATCCCAAAATATCAGCGGTTGCAAGGGCGGCGCACGCATTTGCAATATTGTGCGTACCGGGACTTGCGGGCAGCACAACATCGATACAGGCACCCGAAGGTGTCGTAACGGAAAGCGGATTTTCAATTCCTTGCGTACGCATACGTGCGCGGCACACGTAATCGCACGTCTCACTGAATCCATACGATACGACCTTGCGGCCCGTAGAACGAGCAAGCTCAACCCAATGAGGATTATCGCCGTTAATGATTACCGTCTCACTGGGATCAAGCAAACGCATAAAATCACAGAAGGTCTTCTCGATATTTTCAAGCGTTCCATAGTGATCCAAGTGGTCCGCTTCGATATTGGTGATGACGATCACATTGGGAGTAAGGTACATAAACGAGCCGTCGGACTCATCCGCCTCACATACAAAGTAATCACCTGAGCCGTTGCGACCGTTTGTATCATAACCCTCAACAACGCCGCCGATAAGAAATGACGGATCAAGATCCATCTTATCCAGCATGGTTGCAATCATGGACGAAGTGGTGGTCTTGCCATGCGTACCCGCTACCGCAATCGTCTTACGGCCGCGAGAGAGATACGAGAGCATCTTTGCCCGTGGCCAAATAGGAAGACCGAGCTCTCTTGCCCGAATAACTTCGGGATTTGTCTCGGGAATAGCCGACGACGTTACCACCACATCCGGCTGTACCTCATCGATGGTGGCTGCAACGTGGCCGATATGGACACGTATTCCGGCTTCTTCCAGCTCTCGCACATAGCGCGAGCTCTTCAGATCGGAGCCCGTTACGGTACAGCCCCGCTCATGAAGCACAAGCGCAATGCCGCTCATGCCGGCGCCCCCAATACCGATGAAATGGGCACGCGTAACTGTAAGACTGTCTTGATTGGCCATACCTAAGCTCCTCTGATAAACCCTCTGAGATATATAACTTTACCCGAATAGCTTACACTGAGCGGGCTTGTGCAGAAAGTTCTACTTGATCCGCCAAAAGCTGTGTCGAGCGTCCCTGGTCAAGCCCTTGCGCCGCGTTATGCATCTTAAAGCGCATATCGGCATCCTCCACCATCTTCAACAGTGGTGTCGAGAAGGACTCAGTTGCTACTTCGTCATCGGGAACCAACACGGCAGCCCCCACATCGGAGAGCAGGTGCGCATTCGTTGTCTGATGGTCTGCCGTGGCCAGGGGAAATGGTACCAGTATACTTGGAAGGGCGCGCGCTGCGATCTCAGCAACCGAGGAAGCTCCGGAGCGAGAAACGATACAATCCGCTGCCGCAAGCGCTTCTCCCATATTTGAGATATAGGGCCGCACTTCCCAACGGCGCTTCTCCTCCTCCGACAGCTTCAGCGCGTCTACCACCTCGTCATAGAGCTCCGCTCCGCACGATTGCAAAATACGCACTCCTGGGTGCGATAAAAGCTGCTCTTTCAGGCCAATAACTGCATTGTTCAAACTCCGGGCACCAAGACTTCCTCCAAAGATAAGGAGAAATACCTCGTCGTCATGTACTCCCAAGGCATGACGAGACAGTTCGCGTTGAGCGTTGAGTACCGAGCGGCGTACCGGATTTCCGGTTACCACAATACGATCGGGGTCTGATACGTGCTCTAAAAACGCGGATTTTGCCTGGGGAAATGCCACGCACACACGTGTGGCCGCTCGTGCCGAAACTCGGTTTGCCAAACCGGTAACCGAGTTTTGCTCGTGCAGTACATAAGGCACCTTATGGGAGGCACACCAGCGCATGAGAGGCAACTCAACGTATGCGCCAAAACCCACCGACACATCAGGGGCACCCTCTTGTGCAAAAAGACGCTGCAGTCCGGCCTTTGCTTTCTCCATTTGAATGCCTGCCGATATAAGCGTCCAAGGCTTGCGCCGATTAAAACCCGAAACATGGATGGGAACCAGCTCAAAGCCCGCTTCGGGCACCAAGGTTCCCTCCAGTTTGTTGGGTTGACCAAAAAAGCGCACATGATGTCCGCGTTCGCGCAGCTCTTCTGCCAGTGCAAGCGCTGGGTTGATATGACCTGCCGTGCCGCCTGCGGCGATTGCTATCTCAAGCGGCGCATGTGAATTAGCCACGAAAATCCCTTCCTTTACCGCGAGTGCCCCTGCTCTCTAAAGAACCACGGAGACGATCGGTTGCGCTTGGTCCAAGATCGATACGTTCTCGAGAAGAGCGTGACGGGCTTCTCCCCGTATTTCCCCCATCAACCATCGTAAATGATGAGCCCAACGTTGCCGGTTTTGAACGAGGGGTACCTATCGTTGTAAGAGAAGGTGTCTCGTATGCTTCCATAAAATCCTCAGGAAGCTCTGAGCCCTCTTCATCGGCAAAACGCCACGAGCGACGACGCGAATCATGCTCGGTTTGAGGCAGAGCCGATCTTCTCGAGATAGACATAAGAACACCCACGGTTATCAAACTTGAGAGCAAAGTTGAACCTCCGTAGGAAATAAAGGGCAGCGGCTTGCCGGAAAGCGGCAGCACGCCCACGACGCCGCCTACATTGAGCAGCGCCTGAAAGATGAACATCGAGGTAAAACCTGCTGCAATAAGTCGTCCGGTAAGGTCCGGCGCATATTTGGCAATTTGATAGCCTGCCCACGCAAGCAGCGCAAAGGCCGCAAACAAACACAGAATGCCGATATAGCCGGTCTCCTCGCCTATAACCGCAAATATGAAATCGTTGTGAGCCATGGGAAGATACGAGTACTTTTGTTTTGAAAACCCGATTCCCACGCCAAATAAGCCGCCCGTACCAAAGGCATATTGAGCCTGAGCCAGCTGATATCCCGTATTGTTATAGTCGGCCCATGGATTGAGTCCGATCAAAAAGCGCGCGCGGGAGTATTCGTCTCGGGTAGCCAAGAAAAGCAGCACCACGGCACCTGCAGCGCCAAGCATCATGACGAGGCGCATATCAAAACCGGCGAGAAACGCCATGACAATAATGGAGGTAACGATAATAAGCGTGGTTCCTTTATCGGGCTGGCGCAAAATAAGCCCAAGCGGAAGCACCACAACGGCCACGCAGGTCATGATAAAGCGACGCCGATCAATGACGCCGTCAACCAGGTATTGTTGAATCAAAAATGCAACCATCATAATGATGGAAATCTTTGCAAACTCAGAAGGCTGAATGGTGAAGCCTCCGATGGCAATCCAACGCGTAGCTCCAAGTGCATCGGTACCTGCAAACGGCATAAGTACCAAGGCCAAAATCGCCACCGTGCCACCAAACAAAACAGGCCATGCTCTGCAGAGCTTACGATAATCAAGTACCGCAAGACCAACTGCAAGAACCGTACCTACAAGCGCAATGATTCCCTGCTTCGTCACAAAGTAGAAGGGATTGTTGCCCATATCGGGATTGGTCATGGCGGTAACCGATGATGCCGAATAAATCATCAAAAGGCCAAAGAGAACCAGCAGCGTCACGACCACCAACAAAACAATACGGGGTTTCATGAAACGTTCCGGCACGCCAAACAACGTGCGCTCTTGTTTGGCCGACTGAGACTGGCTCCGACGGGTTCTAACCATCAAAAAACACCTTCTTGTGCTGCAAGCTCGCTCACATAGTGCTTAAACGTCCGACCGCGCTCTGCCATATTGGAGAACTCATCGAACGAAGAGCATGCCGGAGAAAGCAGGACGACGTCTCCTGCCATCGCTCTTTTTGTCGCCGCCTCAAAAGCTTCTTTCATGTGAGGGGCACTCACGACATGAAGATCGGAGTGCTGTTTTGTCTTTTCTACCTCAAGCGCTTCGGCAATCCGTGGACCGGCGGCACCGTAACATATTGCCGTTTTACAGCTCCTATTCACCGCCGCTGCAAGTGAGCCAAGGTCTGTCCCCTTATCATGGCCTCCCAAAAGAAGCACCACGCCTCGCGTGGGAAAGGCGGTAAGCGACTTCTCAACCGCGTCGGTGTTTGTCGCTTTTGAATCGTTGACGTACAGTACGCCTGAAACTTCCCTGACCGGCTCAATTCTATGCTCAAGCGCCTCAAAGTCGAGAAGCGCGTGGCGCACGGAAACGGGATCGACGCCCGCCTCAAGAGCCAAAGCAGATGCGGCAAGCGCATTCAAAGCGTTGTGTAGCCCGTGAATCTTTAGGTCAGCCGCACGTATAAGCTCTGTCTCCTTGCCCGAACGCCTGACCACAAGCACACCGTCTCGTATAAATGCAGCGTGTTCTGTCTTTGGATCTTCCGTGTTGAGATGGCATACGCGTATGTGCCGAGCTTCTAGGCGTTGGGCGCATGCACGGCAATACTCATCAAGATCTGATACAACCGCCAAATCATGGATGTCAAAGTTCTCAAAAATTCTCTCTTTTGCCGCCGCATACGCCGCAAGAGTACCGTGCCACTCAAGATGGTCGGGGGTGATATTCAAAAGTGCGGCTGTTTTAGGATGCAGGCGGGCAATGGTAGCCAGCTGAAAACTTGAGAGTTCCGCCACAAACCACTCATCGGGTGTGCGGCTCGAAAGTTCATCGGTAATGGTGCGGCCAATATTTCCAACTGAAATGGCCTTTTGCCCTGCGGTCTGCAAGATTTTTGTCACTAAGGTAGTTGTGGTGGTCTTACCGTTGGTTCCCGTAATGGCAATCCATTTTTCCGGACTTTCCCGAAACGCAAACTCAGGCTCACCGATAATCTCTTGCGAATGTGCTGCGGCAGACAAAAAGAGTGCTGAGGTATCAGGAACACCGGGAGAGGCTATACAAAGCGAATACGTACCGCACACCTCATCGGTACCCGTAACAACATGCACTCCAAGCGCTTCAAACTCGGCGCACTTCTCGCCTTCGTGAGTTTGAGCACCGCCAAAAAGTGTAACGGAGTGCACACGAGAAGGACCTTGTGCCATCAGATAGGTGCAGACGGACAGAGCAGTCTGTCCAAACCCGAGAACACAAACATCTCCAAGTGTTTTAGATACCTGCGGCTCCATAAGATATGCCTCCCCCAGCAAATTTATCCGAGCTGAAAATAAAGAGCAAAACCAAGGGCGGCAAACGCACCGGAAACAATCCAAAACCGAATGACAACCTTTGTCTCGTTCCAACCGAGCTTCTCAAAATGGTGATGCAAAGGAGCCATCAAAAAAACTCGTTTACCGGTAAGCTTAAAACTTACCACCTGGATGATGACGGAAAGTGCCTCAATAATAAAGAGACCTCCCATGACCAAAGAAGTTACCTCGGTTTTTGTAAGAACGGCAAGTGCGGCCAGCGCTGCTCCCCATGCAAGAGATCCGGTGTCTCCCATGAAAATGGACGCCGGGTAGCTGTTGAACCACAAAAAGCCGATACACGCGCCTGCAATGGCGGCGGCAAAAACGGCCAAGTTTATCTCGCCATACCGAAACGCCACGGCAGCCATAACCAGCATGACCACCATGGTGCAGCCCCCCGCAAGACCGTCAAGCCCGTCGGTAAGGTTGACCGCATTGGAAAGTCCTGCCATAAGCAAAAAAACGAAGAATATATAGAGCCACGGGATGTGAAGCGTGCCTTCTCCAAGCGGAATGATGGTAGAGAGGACTCCCAAATCAATACCAAAACCACCGGGAAACGAAATCACCGGTGAGATGCCAAGCACGTTGACCGCTAAAAGACAAAAACCGACGGAGATGGTTATAAGCCCCAGCATCTTCTGGGAGGGCGTAAGACCAAGGGATCGGCGATGTGCCACCGATTCAATGTCATCAAGCAGACCCAACGATCCGGTAAACAACATGGCTGCCACGGCCAAAATAAGATCGGTACTCCACGTTGCACAAAGAACGCAGGTAAGGATAACCGAAAGAAGCATAACGGTACCGCCCATGGTGGGGGTACCCTGCTTTTTGAGGTGCTGCTGTGGCCCGTCGGCACGGATCTGCTGGCCGACGCCTTCCTTCTTCATCATTCGTATAAAGAACGGCATACCAATAAGCGTGATAATCGCCGAGACGCCAAGAGAAAGAAAGACCTGATACGTTGGATATGCTGGATTACCAATCATTATGCAACAACTCCCCTTACAAACGCATCAAGTCCGGCGGCACGAGATGCTTTTACCAAAACCGTATCCGTATCTTTCAGTATAGGCGGAATTATTTTCATCACATCTTCTACGCTTTCAACCAGCTCGATTGCATCCTCTGACAAACCCATCGTTTTGGCCGCCTCTGCCATCTCGCGGGCGGCATCTTTGCCCACAAAAACTACCAAGTCTATGGGCTTTGCGGCAACATAGGCACCTACATAGCCATGCAGGCGCTTCTCTTCTTGACCCAGCTCCCCGATCTCTCCAAGAATCGCAATGCGGCGGCCACGCGTTGGCATGCGGGAAAGCACGTCAAGAGCCGCTGCCATGGAGCTGGGGCTTGCGTTATACGAATCGTCAATAATACGTGCACCACAAACGGCATGCAGTACCGACAAGCGCATACGTGTCGGCGGCATGGTAGCAATGGCGTCAAGCGCCATGTCTCGATCCAAGCCCAAAAGGGTAATGGCTTCAAGCGCCATAAGTGCATCGGAAACCGCAACGCGTCCCGGTACCGAAAACGTTACCGTCTTCTTCCAACCGTCTTGTGTGACAAACGTTGCGGTCGGAAGACTCTCTTCACCCACGGTAACGTCCTGGGCTCTCAGAATATCTCCTGCATGAGATCCCACGCATACCACGTCAATGCCTTTGGGACGCGCGAACTTCTCGCTCACAAATGACGTAAAATCGCCTCCGCTCTCAAGAATAAGCGTAGGACGTATGTCGCCGTGAGCCTCCATCCCCTCGACAATCTCTGCCTTAGCGCAAGCGATGTTTTCACGACTGCCGAGAAGACCGATGTGACTTGTGCCCACATTGGTAATGACGGCGATTGTGGGACGACAACAACGTGTCAGGCGTAAAATCTCACCCTTGTGGTTCATGCCGCATTCACAGACCAAGACCTCGGCATCCTTGGGAGCCGAAAGAATCGTCATGGGAAGCCCAATGAGATTGTTGTGGTTACCGGCGGTGGCATGAACGCGCCTCTGCGTTGCAATGCCCGCTCTCAGCATATCTTTCGTGGTGGTCTTACCAACGGAGCCGGTAACCGCCACTACCGTCCAATCCTGATGGAGCGCTCTCCAGGCTCCGGCCAAGCGGAGAAGAAATTCTTCGCAGTCATCCCCCTCGGCTCGCAGAAGCGTGGCATCAACACGACGGGCGTGTTCGAGGGTGGCCTGAGCCGGCTCTACACTTGCGCATACTACCGCGGCTCCTGCATCAAGTGCGGCATCTATATAGGAGTTTCCGTCGACCTTCTCGCCCGCAAATGCAACAAAAAGCGAGCCTTCGCCCACACGGCGAGAATCGATCTCCACCTCACCGGCAAGTGGGCGTTTTCCCTCAACCAAAAGCATCGCTCCCGTAGACTCAACTACGTCGCGCGCGGACATACAAATCATGCAACCTCCCACTTATTGGCTCGCAGGTGGAATTTCCAGCTGCGTCACCGCTGACTTCATAAACGTTGAGAAAACCACTGCGGCCGACTGTGAAGCCAACTGCTGCGTATCATTGAGACCGGCGTACACCAAAACATCAGGATCATCCGCATTGGCAAAGCCGCAAAGCGACGATACATAATGGCCGGAATTGTCGTATGCACTTGTCTTCTTATCTACCTGCTGACCCGTACCGGTTTTACCGGCAATATCATACCCTGATACCTGCGCACGAACACCCGTGCCCTCTCGAATGACCGTACGGAGCATCTCTTTTTCGCCGTCGCAGGTTGTCTTGGAAAGGACGCCTTCCTTAACGGGCCAGTCAATATCTTTGCCTCCTATGGAGGTGGCAAAATGAGGGGTTACGAGGTTGCCGCCATTTGCTACGGCTGCATACACACGTGTGACCTGGATAAACGGAATGGCAAGACCCTGTCCAAATGACATATTTCCACCGGTATACGACTCATACTTATCAATCGGCTTTACAATGCCGTCTGCTTCTCCGGGAAAATCAATGCCGGTTGCCTGACCAATTCCAAGATCCTCCAGACCTTGAGCAAATCGTTTGTCGCCGATGACCTGTGTTTCAAGCGTCGCCATACCAACGTTAGAAGACCTGCGCATCATTTCGGTAACCGTCATGTCCATGGCGCCACTGCGCCAATCGTCATCCTCAACAATATGGCCGCCTACATCAATGGTGAGAGGAACGTTAAACGTGGAATCAGGTCCAAAAAGCGTATTTTCCATTCCGATGGCAGTGGTTACCACCTTAAACACGGAGCCGGGTTCATACGAGTTAGATACCAGTTTCAAGTTGAGCGAATCCGGATCAAGATCGGTCTTACCTGAAAAATCAGGAAGCGGATAGGAGCATGCCGCATAAATCTCGCCGTTTTTGGGATTCATGGCAAGCAGCGAACCACCATCTTTGGCATCGTTGTCTTTTACGGCCTGCGTAAGTTGTTTTTCCGCCTCATCTTGCAGGTTAATATCCAGCGAAAGTACGATATCTTTTCCGTTTTTTGCTTCGGTCACCTGAGAAGACCCGCCGGCGATGGGTGTACCACCCAAGCCCGTCTCCATAATCATGGAGCCGTCTTCTCCTGAAAGTTCCTTGTCATAGTAGTATTCAAGGCCGGATATGCCCTTGCCGTCGCTGCCAACATACCCAAGAATTTGAACGCCCACGTTTCCGTAGGGATACACACGCTTGGTATTGTCGACATAATAGACACCGGCAAGCTTCTTTTCTTCCAAGACCGCTTTTACCTTAGCTGAGGCGGTCTTATCGGCTTGGCGCTTGATATAGGAAAACGTAGTGTCTTTTTTGAGCGCTTCAAGATAATCCCCCGGTTTCCCGCCAAGATTATCCGCAAGTACCTGCGCCACTCCTGCAGGATCTTTAATTTCCTTCGGATTACAGTAGATGTCCTTGCAGTCAACACTCATGGCAAGCACGTTACCGTTTCGGTCATAGATGGTTCCGCGCTTAGCGTGCAGAGGTATTACATTTTTCCGGTTCTCCTCGGCACCTTTTGCAAGGCTCTGTTGATTGATAACCTGGTAGAAAAAGAGAAAACCCAAGATAACAATCGCTATAAAGCCCATGACGACAAACAGCACCTTGAACCGGCGGCCAAAAAGGCTGTCGTCACTGGCTGCATTGCCCACAATGCCTGCACGCGTGCGATACCGTGCACGAGAGGCCTCGTCATACGAGGCCTCCGGAGCATTCCTCCGCCTTCGGCGGTTATTATTTCTCGTCGTAGTACTCACGGCGTATATGTTACGCCTGTGGAGAGTTATTTACATTCAGAACGGCACGGTTCTCGGAAAGTTTCATGCCGTACCTCTGAGTTGCAATCTTCTCAATGCGGGTGTTGCTGGAAAGCAGTGAGCGCGAAATGCGAAGATTGTCATTTTCTGCCGTCATTTGGCGCAAAGCGGTACGCGTCTCATTATTTGCCTGAAGCTTTGAGACTGTCATGGTTGAAAGCACAACGCGTCCCACTCCAATGGTAAAAATGAGAGCAAAAGCAAGCACGACCATCATTACGGCAGAAACAAACTGAGTAGACACACCACGACGGGCATGAGCATCAAGCCCACCGCCGGGTACCACTTCAAACGAGGGACGGGCAACTGTTTGCTGACGTTCATAGTCCCTCTCAACTGAGGTTATGTCAATCGCCTCTGATGTATAGCGTGCCATGTTGCTTAAATCCTCTCGTTTTCGGTGTTGCGTTTTACCGCCACACGCATGAGTGCGCTTCTCGCCCTCGGGTTTTGCGTAATTTCTTCCGACGTTGCCGTCAGAGGTTTTTTGGTCTTAACATCGACTATCGGCACATGCCCACACACACAAACGGGAAGATCAGGCGGACAGATACAACCTTGGCTCAGCTCAGAAAACACATGCTTCACGATGCGATCTTCCAGCGAGTGATATGCAATCACACAAATTCTGCCGCCGGGATTTGCCCAAGCAATCGCAGAGCGAAGTCCGCGCTCAAGCACGTCAAGCTCATGATTCACCTCAATGCGCAACGCCTGGAACGTTTTGCGTGCGGGATGTCCTCCATGGCGACGTGCTGCTGCAGGAATTGATGCCTTGATAACCTCGACAAGCTGCAAGGTTGTCTTGATGGGAGCTGTCTTGCGAACTTCCACGATTCGGTGGGCAATCCGCGGCGCAAACGTTTCATCGCCAAAGACTCGCAGGATTCGGGTGAGGTCAGCTTCGGTATAGGTGTTGACGACCTCTTGTGCGGTTGGGGTTTGTTTCCCCGGATCCATGCGCATATCCAACGGGGCATCTTCGTGATACGAAAAACCCCGCTCGGGGATATCAAGCTGCGGTGATGACACGCCGATGTCAAACAGAAAGCAATCCACTCCAGGAACCTCTGCGGAAACAAGCAAAGTATCCAAATCTCCAAAGTTACCTTTAAGAGGTAAGAACTCCGCTGTCGGAACCTCTTTGGCTATTCGAGCGGCTGCGGCTTCATGTGCCATGTCGTCTTGATCGATTCCAATGGACAAGCCGTCGGGCACAATGCGCTTTGCAAGTTCTACCGTGTGTCCTGCCCCGCCCAGCGTGCAGTCGCACACAATTTCTCCCGGTTTTGGATTGAGTTGCTGAAGTACTTCAGCGAGCATCACAGGTTGGTGCCGATATTCAACTGTCAAGTTGCACTGCTCCACGTTCTTCTCGCCTCGGATTACATGCCAAAGATGAGATTCTCAAGTGCTTCGACACCGCTGTCGGCATTGAAGTAGTCGTCCCACTTCTTGGTGTCCCAAATCTCAATGTGGTCACCGTTGCCGACGATAGTGACATCGCGCTTGAGGCTCAGCTCTTTGCGGGCATTTGGATCGGACTCGTCAATCTTGCCCAGTGCCACGCGGCCGGCCGAGTCAATGTCAACCGTTGTTGCACGAGCATTGAGAGATCTGAGCGCCCTATCCACCTGGCGACGATCTTTTCCCTCCATGGGGATAGACGCCACAAATGCCTCGTAAGCCTCAGGTGAATACCCATGAAGCGCGTTCTCACGACGAATGAGCACTATGGAATCGCCCAGCTCTTTGCGCTGTGTTGCAGGAAGCGTGACACGAATCTTGGAGTCCAATGAGCGCTGGTACTGTCCAGTGAGCATGTCCTCCTCCTTTCGTAGTGCTGCCTGCATCGCGTTTTCGCTTGCCAAAAATGCCGCGCGGGGTGCGTTTAAGGTTTGTGTGCGCGGCGGTCGTTGGCAAAATGCTCATACGCCATTCGAACGTAAGATAAATATAGCTCAATGCCACACTTTTAGACACTAGAAAACACTTTGCCCCACAAATTATTTTTGACGCTCCACGAATGAGTAGCTTTCACTTACTTGGTTTTTGAAAATAGCCACAATATCTAGTAGAAAGCACTCCGCTTCTATACAATGGGCAGGATTACCAGTACAAACGTACTGTTTTTAGAATTGTGTTTGAATTATGTACAAGTTTTGAAGATGTGTGGCAAAGCAATCGATAGTTGGGTCGTCATAATGGTGCTGCCGGAACAGCGCTGCCAAACTTGCAGCAAGTTGAGCACGATTAACCATACTTGCAGCAAGTATGGTTCATATTTACCAAACTTACAGTAAGTATGGCAGTCCAAGCCATACTTGGCGCATTTTTGGCAGCGCTAGGAAGTATGATCATACTCGCAAGGTAAGGTCTTCTCGCTTTATTGTCGGATCGTTGAAATTGCGTATCGACGGCTGTCTGCAAATCCGCAGGCAGGCGTTTTGCTTTAGTTGTGCTTTTCATATGAGACAGCGGATTGGTACCAAATCGGATGTTTACGGGCGTTTTGATTCACCACTAAACGCCCAAATTGACGAGAAACCACCACTAAACACACGTTTTGCTTCCAAAAACCACCCGTAAACCATAAGTTTAAAGCAATCGCGAGAAGAATCTCGTTTACTGGTGTATTTGGTTGGATCGTGTCTTAAATGTTGGCGTCAGGCCATCTTTAGAAACGTGATCCAGACGATGTACAGGAGCCCCTATAAATGAAAACCTCAAATAAGTGTATTCATAAGAGTGCATACTCCGAGAAAGAATATGCAAAACCGAGTAACTTTTGAACTTGCTCTATGCGCGCACCCGTCAATCGCACATGATACGCAAGAGCCGGCAGTGTTTATACAACCACTGGCAACCCTTATTGAGCAACGGTTAGGTGAATGGCAAAGCCTGCAATCTGTTTTTTGAAGTACACAAGAAATGTGCCTCCATCGGGCAAAAGACGTCTGGAAGATTCGTCTATCTCAAATCCGCGCGCCTCAAACCACTTTTCTGCCGCAGGCAGATCGTCCACGTGAAAACCAATGTGGCCTTTCTCGCCACGACCATTTTGCTTCATGATTTCAACAAGGGTTCCCGAGAAAAACGAGGGTTCCATCTCTTTTTTGGGAAGGCCCATGAGAATAGAAAACCTGTCGGCGATGTCCTCTGCTTCATGAGCATCACATGCATTGATGCCGACATGTGCCACATACATTCCAAAAAGCTCAACAGGGTTTTCTGTTGATGAAACGTCTGACGGAGTTTTTGACACAACGCGAGTCAGATCTTTCTCTGGCATCATTGCTTCCCTTCTTCTTACTTTCCAGCACTGCTACCAAACGGATCGCGTTCGTCGGCGGTTGCTTTCATGTGGCGGGCTCCTACATATACTAAAGTTCCCAACACGCCAAAAGCAACGATTCCCACACAAATAATCCTAAAAAGACTCACGGGATTTGCGGTTAGATAAGAGACGTAAAATTTGATACTCATTCCAACCCTGAGGGTTCACTGTAAACTCACATGCTTCTACTTTTCTGAGGTTTTTTCAGTTTGTAAGGTCTTGCATAGCAGTAGCCTTCATCTGAAAATTTAGGAGAAATATAGGAGAAGCGCACATCGGATACAAACTCTTCTTTTGAATTTATAAGACGATAAAGATCCCCCTTTCCTTCTGGACAGACAAAAACTACATCACACTTTTCATTGTATGAACCGATATATGCATATTTAGGCTCTACCACCCACTCACCGGAGAGATCAATAAAGCCCCAAAGCAAATAGTCAGAAGACCTTTTTGTGCACCCTTTAGCTGGAATAAAGTTAGATTTATTGGGAGTGCTGATACCAAAGAATTTTGGCTCTACAACCCAGTTTCCCTGCTTATCAACAAGACCAGACCGCTTTGTTTCAGCCAATATAACATCGGCATAACCGGTCTTGCCAAAAGCACCGAAATCCAAAAACTTAGGTTCTACAACCCAGCTGCCCTCAATATTGATAAGTCCATATAAGGCACTGTCGACAGGAGACGCAGCGTAAATCTTATCATCTCCTGCATAGTTAATCCATTTTGCAAAAGGCTTAACAACCCAGTCCCCTGAACCATCTATAAAGCCCCAAAGGTCAGATGCTTCATCACACGCTTTTGCTATTTGCGTGTGTGGATTGAAATAGCCTATACGTGAAAAACCACTCTTTCCTGAAAGATACGGCTCAGCTTGCCAAGACCCGTCTTTTCTCGCAATGCCCCAAAGACCACTCTCAGCATCTTGTGCTCCAAAGTAATCAAGCTCAGAGAGACATCCAGCATCTCTCCACTTCGGCTCTATTACCCACTCACCAGAAAGATTCACGATTCCGCAAAGTACAGAATCAGAAGGTGAAGCTATGCAGAGTCCTTTAACAGGAGTAGATATCCGATTGAATCTTGGCTCTATCACCCAAGTACCGTTTGGGAAGATTTATCAAGGACATAAACAAAATTTTTTGATAAATTTATATCTTCTCCGTTTCTCTCTTGATTAGCTTTAGTATTTTATCCTTGTATGTTTCCCCTGTACCTTGCTTGAAATGTAGGTTTACGGTGTATTTTGTTTTTCCAATATCCATTATTAACTGTTTATGTTGTGGTTCTTTTATTACTCTTTTTTCTTCTTCCATGTGTCCTCCTTTCCGTTTTTAAGCAAAGAAAAAACAGCAAACCTTTTTTGATTTACTGCTTTCGTGTTAGCTTTTATTGAATTGTTAGTTTAGCAAGCTAAAAATATCCTACTTGCAATACTCTTTTATTTTATCGGCATATTCAGTCAAAAGATTCTTTGAATAAATTTTTTCATTTCTTGAATTTCTGACTTCTTTCCAAAGAATAGAAGCTACTTTTAATTTGTTTGAGTAGTTGCAACTATTTTCGTCTGCACAGAAATCCTTTAAAAATTGATTCCATTGACAAACCGAATCATCATACTTTGCATAATCTGATTTCCCATAATAAACTTTTAGCATATCTTGAATTGTAAAACTCAAATCATTTTCTCTTTTTACTTTTCTCCAAACTGTTGCCATATCAGCAGTAAATTTAAATGGTGAGATACCTGTTAAAACAGCGAAATATTCTCTGAACTTTGCATTAAAAGAAAAACCACATTCAAGTAATGGTGTATCTAAAGTAATATTTTCCACTTGCTTCTTTTCATTTTTTATTGATGATTTTTTAATCAAATTACCCTTAAAGTATTGCTCAATAATATAATTGAGTTCCTGTTTTGTACCTCTATATTCTAATCCTAATGACTTGCATATCTGTGAAAGTTCTTCACGATACCAATAGTATTTAGTAAATTCATCAAACGATGTAATTTTGTCAAACTCAGGTCTACTTTCTATCAATTTTTTATCTCCTCAAAACCAATTTACTTTTTCATCTCTAAATGAGGGTGTTTCACTCTCTTTGTAAGGATTGTAGTTGTTACAATTACAACCAAACTCTTTCAACGCTTTTATCTTATTATCGGCTGTCCAAACAATCAAAGAGATACCGTCAAATTCTTCAACTTTCCCCTCATTCATTTTATTTTTGAAGTGCCATTCTACAATAGTTTGATTATCCTTATGAAAAAATTGCTTTATATCCCACGCAAGAACTTTTCCTCTTGTATTCCACTCATTAAACCAGTGCTTTACTGTTTGCCGATTTTCATACTTAGGACACCAACTCTCAATATAAATCACATCATCCAAAAAAATATCATCTATTCCTAAGTCTTGTTGTGTAAGCCACATATCAAACCATAAACGAATGATTTTCTCTCTTTCATCCATGAATTTAAGCACCTCCAAAATCAAATACTTGTTTAATATTATACCATTTTTTCGCTTGATTTTATAGGTCTAACTCGTTCCGTTTTACCTGTGTTAGTTGCTTTGAATGTTCCTGGCTCTATTACCCACCTACCCGAAAGATCAACAATTCCACAAAGCGAATCATCGTCTCTGGAAAGTAAAGCTGTGCAGAGTCCTTTAACGGAGTCAGATATCCAACCAAATTTCGGCTTTATGATCCAGGTACCCGTAGTGTCAATAATGCCGTACTTCTTATCATCGTAGTAACCTGTAAGAGAACAGGAAGAAAGAGCAACACTTGAGAGTCCAATGAGACCTATAGATAAGAACTTTCTTCTGTCAATCATGAGAGCTCCTTTGGAATACTGCGTTGCTTTAGAATAGGCTCAAGGTTAAGTAGTCAAAGATTTGGTCTCACAGACGTTCCTTTTTAAAAGAGGCTACTCATAGATTCCTACAAGCGGCTCTCTTTAAAACTATGTTTAATAAACTAAATAACTAGCCGCGAAACTGTGCTGCAATCTGAACATCGGTCTCTTCAAGAGAGAGCGCGATTACATCAAGGGCTTGTGTAATCTCGTCGATAGTTCTTGTGCTTTTACAAAGCCGGAACGAAGTTCACCAAAATGCTCCATATAAGCTTAGATAGCGAATTCCTCTATCTTTGAAATTGTGAAAGAAGGGAATCCATACGAGAGATTACTTCATTCACTTAACCTTGCTATTGGCGCTACTTTCTTGCACAGGAGCGTATTTGATTTGAAGTAATCCGAATTTGTCCTACCATAAAGATCCCTTCTCGCTAAAGACTTTTTAGCAAAACTCTCTTAATTTGAGTATAGAAAGAGAATGCCACATCCGGCTATGAAAAAGGTAAGCGGTAGTAAAAACTCTTATAGACGGCAAAAAGCGGCGTGAGCGGTAGTAATCGGTGCAAGCGGTACTGCCAAAGTTACTTTTCAAAACACTCAGCTTCAAGTTCAGCAAACTCTTTTGGTACGGCACTCGGATCACAGTTGAACGATTCTGCTACGGCTTGTGCCTGAAGATGCCGAAGACCTGATGCGTCAGTATTTCCCAGTTGATCATATATGCGAGAAGCACGTTCAAGTGCATAACTCACATACTCTGCCACGGAATCCGCTACTCCTGACAGAAGCATCATTGTTACCAGCGAATCCGGAGCGAGAGCGCATGCAGTCTCAGGAGACAAATCGATAAGCTCTGCAACTTGTTGCTCAACTATCTCCAAAGATTTGGGATCTTTGGTATCGTATGCCTGTTTGAGGGCTTGCGTAACAGCTCTGCTAAAGTCAGCAATAATCTCAAGTATGTAATCACGCTGCAACATATAAAATCCTAACGTTGTGAGGGGAACGGTATACTCAAATGATTGAACGCACTCTGGGTGGCTTGGCGTCCCTGCGGCGTTCTGATAATAAGACCTTGCTGTAACAAAAATGGCTCATACACATCTTCAAGTGTAGAAGGATCTTCCGAAACAGCACTCGCAAGCGTCGTAAGACCAACCGGACGACCGTGAAACGTCTGACACAGCGCGCGAAGCACGCTGACGTCCATAGCATCAAGCCCCAGCTCATCAATATCAAAAAATGACAGAGCCTGAGCAGCAATTTCCCATGTAATCATTCCGCCTGCCTTAACCTGAGCATAGTCACGGACTCGCTTCAAAAGACGGTTAGCCAAACGAGGTGTACCGCGAGAGCGAGAAGCAATTTCCAGAGCCCCCTGCTCGTCAATGGAAACATCTAAGATGGTAGCCGAACGCAAAACAATAGTTTTGAGCTCCTCAACGGAGTAATAGTCAAGGCGGTACGCAATACCAAAGCGATCACGCAAAGGACCCGTTAAAAGACCAGTTCTTGTAGTTGCCGCTACCAGAGTGAAACGTGGAATATCAAGTCTGATTGAGCGGGCAGCCGGGCCTTTGCCAATAACAATATCCAAAAAGAAATCTTCCATGGCAGGATAGAGAACTTCTTCAACTTGATGATTTAAGCGGTGAATCTCATCAATAAAAAGGATGTCCCCCTCCTCCAAGTTTGTAAGAATGGCCGCTAAATCTCCCGTTCTTTCAATAGCGGGACCAGAAGTAGTATGAAGTTTTGAATTCATCTCGCCTGCAAGGACACCGGCAAGTGTTGTTTTGCCCAATCCCGGAGGGCCCGAGAAAATAACGTGGTCAAGCGGTTCATCCCTCTTTTTTGCAGCCTGAATAAGAACTCGAAGGTTCTCTTTTACGCGCGACTGCCCAAGGTATTCATCAAGCGTCTTTGGTCTCAAAGACCGTTCCTGCTCAATGTCTTCAGGACCGAGTTCGCCAGAAACCATCCGATTTGATTTTTGAGTTCTTTGATGGGTTTGTTGTGGAGATGACTTTCCAAACAAATCCCCTGCGTCCGCTTCCCACATTAGTTACCACTTCCTAGACGACGAAGTGCATAGCTCATGGCCTTCTCAATGGAAAGAGCACCCGCCTCTTGCCTACCCTCAAGAGCCAAAGCGGCTTCTTGCGAGGTAAATCCCATGGCGAGAAGAGCTTCCGTTACTTCATCGTCAAGCGACGTATGAGCGGAAAGTCCTCCCGACACGTTTGTATCCGATAGACCAGAAAGACCCACAAGGTTTCTGAGCTCTGCATCTTTTGCAAAAACATCCGAAAGTTCAACAAGCATCCTGCCGGCTTTTTTCTTTCCGAGTCCCGCAACCTGTGTCATGCGGGTTACGTCTTCAGAGGCCACCACACTTGCAAGCTGCTGGGGTGTAAACGTTGAAAGAACGGAAAGCGCGAGCTTAGCACCAATACCGGAAATGGCACGCAAGCGATCAAAAAGAGCACGTTCTTCTCGCGAAGAAAATCCATAGAGCTCCATGGCATCTTCTCTCACCACCATCCGCGTAAGAACGGTAACGCCCGCTTCTCCTGCCTGAGGAAGAGACGCCGCGGTGTTAGCCGAAACGCCAAGTTCATACCCAACGCCGTTGACGTCAAGAACCACAAGAGATGGCGAAACAGAAAGTAGTGTTCCGGTAAGTTGCACAATCATAGACGGATTCTCCTTTTGCCAAGCTCTTCCGTTCTTGTGAGATTTGCATGACACACTGCTGCCGCCAGTGCGTCTGCGGCGTGATCGGGATGAGGCTCATGGTCGAGAGCCAAAACGGAACGAATCATATACATAACCTGGGCCTTATCAGCGGAACCCGTCCCAACGACGGCCTGCTTAATCTGCATAGGCGTGTATTCTCCCACGGTCAGGCCGGCTTTTGAACACGCAACGATTGCCGCTCCCCGCGCCTGAGCCGTTGGAATGGCGGAGCGAACATTTTGCCCAAAGTAAATACCTTCAATGGAAAGCGCCGTGGGTTCATATTTTTGGATAACCCGAGAAAGTTCATCGTAAATTCTACCAAGACGCATATCGATAGGCTCATGAGCCTTTGTCTCCACACAACCGTAGGCGCGAGCGCGGCACACCGACCCGCGAGTTTCAACAATGCCCCAACCGGTATGTGCAAGACCCGGGTCGACTCCTAAAATTACCACAGCACCTCCTTAGAGACAATAAGAACGTTCGTTCCATTTTATCACAGAGATTGTATTAGTTTTCCGAAAACGGCCCCCGCCACATTTTTGGCACGCCGAACATGACACCCGCCCCTTCAAGACCTGAGAATTCACGCAGGTATTCAAGGATTTCCTGAACGCTTTCAGGAGAAGGCGCCTCCATTTGATCGGGTACTGAATTTGAAAAGGTGTGTTCCGCCGATGAACGTAGCCCATCAAAAAGAGTGGAGGTATCCTGCCTTGGTACTTCACTTGCCCTCGTGTCTCTCCACATGGAAAAGAGTGGGAAACTTTCCTCAACAATCGAATGTTTTGAGAAAGTAAGAATGGGTCGCATACTCTGTCGAGCAAACGTATTCTTTTGAAATGCCTCACAAACACGCTCTGCAACTTTTGGATGCTCAACGCTCAAAAGGAGGCTTCTGACGCTTTTGTTTCCCTCAAGCATCTGAGTTAACACATGATCGACAAAGGCATCCCGCTCCGTCTCATCTGCAAACGGTGTCATATCTCCGTCTAGCCCACTGACCATACTTGGAGCCTCTTGGAACTCAGTCTCTCTGCCCAAAGAAGCCGGCTCTACAAGATCTCTTACTTCAGACAAATAAAAATCCCCAAGAATATAGAGTGAGCCGGTAGCATGTACACCACTCGGATTCAAAGCAATATCAGTCTTATTTTCGGTGGCTAAAACAAGCAGGTTCTTCTCGCAAGCAACCGCAGCCAAACGCGCGTATTCAACATTCTTCTCCAGCCGGCCATGCGCATGCAATTTCTGTATGTACACCTGTTTCTCATTCAGCACACTTTTTGCAAGAGCTTCTACCACGTGGGCATTAAGCGAGTTGTCGAGAAGAACGGCGACGCCCTCAAAGCCTCCCTGGATAACTGCCTGCGTCAGTCCCAGCTGAAGTGCCTTCCACGCAACGTCGGTCGTATCATACGTGTTCAAAGTCTCTTGATGCGCTTTATTGGCGGGCTCGTCCGCAGCAGATACGGATGCACCCGTGGCAAATACATCCGTAACAGGTGTGTCCGTAACAGACGACTCCGCAACGGACGTATCCGTGTCAGACGGCTTTGAGAGGTCGGAAAAAATGAGGTCTTCCTCAAAAGCTTTTCCGCAACTTGTCAGCCGACCATCTGGGGTCATAACAAAACTTGATCCAATGTACACGTGCGTACCATAAAGGCCAACAGGATTGGCAGCGACAATCCACGTACCCAGCTCATTGGTATCTGAGACAAAGCGGCTATTTTCTGCGTGAAGCCCCATAGCCGTGTTTTTGTCATGGAGGATATACCCCAACGAACTGAGGTAGAGCAGGATATCTGCCGACTGATCTGTATCTTTCCACGCATTAAGCTCTTGATAGGTGAAGGCAACGCCTATAGAAAAATCCTGCATTTCAAAGCAGGGTAAATCAAAACTCAAATCACCAAAACCCATCATTTTTGCAGCGGCATCTGTAAGAGAACCTCGTGTCAAAGCACTGAGATGGGCAATTTCCGCTGCAAGACGCAGGGGCGTTACATGTCCTTTTCGAAGAAACATGGCTTCTTGGAGAAGTTCTCCATCCTTTTGCACAACCACCGGTATAAGCGCCGGTATCGGGAGCTTTTCAGCAAGTGCCTGCAAGGCCGTAAAAAGATCTCCGAGGAAGTCGTCAATCGTGGCATCACTGAGCGCCATAAGACCGGTGAGGGTTGGAGCCGGATATATAACAAGATCCGCATCCCCCTCTTGTGCGCGACAAGCATACGCAAGCATTCGCTCACATGTTTCCGACAAGGCTCCGGTATGGGTATTCATTTGTGCAATGGCAACTCTCATGGTTCACTCTCTTTCGCGCTCTACCACAACAAAACAAGTATGCCCAAAAGCAATAAAAAAGAGCTGTACTTTCTACAGCTCTTAAGAAAACACGTAATGCGCGTACATAAAACACGAAACGCACGCATTATTAACGCACGTATTGTTGCGAGAAAATCATGCCAAACCTTAGAACTCTGCCTTCCAAAGACCATGCAGGTTACAAAACTCGTACGCAACGCCACCCTGGTTTTCGGGAAGTGCAAAGTGAGCCTCAGGTGTCTCACCTGGGTTCAAGCGCTTCAGATTTATACCCTGCTCTGTTTCAAGAGCAATGAACACAATATAGTGCTCAGGAAGCATAGGATGCGCAACCTCGCCAACCTTAACGGTTAGCTTAAAGCCATCACGAGAAACAACCGGAACGTGCTTTTCTGTAGCACCGTCAGTTGTATTGGCCTTAAGAAGTGTCATTGGCTCACCACAGCAAGATGGAGTAACCCCTTTATCCTCAACAACATATACGATAGCTCCACAGTGCTCACAACGGTAAAACTTGGCCTCTGCCATTTTTTCTCCTCTCCTTGACACCGCTCAATGCAAGCGATGATTACTTCAACAGTATTCCCCATACCTTAGATTCTCAATCGCAAATGCTACAAATTAAATAACATTTTTGAAACGTTGATTCTAAACTACATGAGCAAAGCCCTTCTCGCCAAGCACATATGAAAGCTCTGTAATCATTGCCATATTGCGAGCATCCACACGCGTAGCTATCTCCATGTGCATAACGTCACCTTGAGTGCTCTCAATCCGAAGTTCAACGCAGTCATTCCCACGGTACTTATTAAAAATTTGACTGAGCATCTCATAGTTGGCGCGGGAAAACTTTGAGACGGGAATCTGAATCTCAAGCACACGCGGGCGCTTGTTAGCCTCATTCAACTCAATGGGAGTAACCCCTGAACAGATAAACTGCGTACCTCGATCCGATCGCTCAAGCTTGCCGAAAACACCCACGATAACATCGCCCTGCGTCTCTCCGGTTTCTGGGTCAACACTTCCCGCCAGCGTAGAGGCATATTTTTTGTATGCCTTTGGAAACAGGACCAAAGAAAGCTCGCCTTCCATATCCTCCAAGGTAACGATGGCCATGGGGTCGCCGTTTTTTGTTATACGCTTTTGGATGTTTGTAACCATGCCCGAAAGACGGATATTCTCGCCCTCAGGCACCTTAAACCTTTCTTTAATGCCACCGTCAGGGGCACGGTATTCTTCTGTTGCATCAATATCGACAAGTTCATAATCACGTGCAAGCGACAGAGCATACGCATACGGCGTGAGCGGATGATCGGAAACGTAAATACCCAGCACATCGTATTCCTGGCTCAGTTTAAAGCGACGCTCCCATTCCACTCCATCAGGATCCGGAAAATCCTCCGTAAACCCTGAACCCTCAACTTCAGAGAAGAGGTCAAACATCGAAATCTGTCCGGACGCTTTATCCCTTTGGCGCTTTGCCGCAGAATCCAAAAGATTTTCAGGATTGTTTTTATCAATAAGCTTCATAAGCTGCATACGGGTATATCCCGTTGAGTCAAATGCGCCGGCTTTAATGAGGGCCTCGACAACATTACGTTTTGCCTGGCTTGCGTCCATACGATCGATAAAGTCCCGAAGATTGCTAAACGGACCTCCCTTCTGTCGCTCGGCCATAATGGCTTCCGCCACACCGGCACCCACGCCGCGAATACCCGCAAAGCCAAAGCGAATACCCTCTTTTGTTGCGGTAAAGTCACGGCCGGATTCATTGATATCCGGCTGGCTTACCTTAATTCCCTCTTGTCGGCACGCCGAAACATAGTGAACGATCTTGTCCGTTTTGCCCATAAAAGAGGTAAGCACTGCCGCCATGTATTCATGCGGATAATGTGCCTTCAACCAAGCCGTTTGCATAACCAAAATAGCGTAGCCCGCTGAGTGGGACTTATTGAACGCATAGGAGGCAAATTTGAGAACGTCTTCCCAAATGATTTCTGCGGTCTCTCGCTTAAAACCATTTCGAACGGCGCCTTCTTTCCAGTGCTGCTCCATGGTTTCATCGGCGCCGTCATCCCAATGCTGGATAACCTCTTGCATCAGTTTGATTTTCTTCTTTGCCACAGCCTTGCGAACTTTATCGGACTCGCCCGCCGTAAAGCCGGACATCTTCATGGAAATCTGCATGACCTGCTCTTGGTACACCATGGTGCCATAGGTTTCGGCCAAAATATCATGCAGACGAGGATCGTAGTCAACCGGCTCTTCTCGACCATTCATGCGGTCAATATAGCTGGACACCATTCCCGCTCCCAAAGGACCGGGGCGATAGAGGGCGATAAGTGCGACGATGTGTTTAAACTCGGTTGGACGCATGCCCTTGATGGTTGCCGTCATACCTGCGGATTCAATCTGAAAAACCCCAGAGGTTCGACCTTCACGCATCAGCCGATAGATTTCAGGATCCTCAAAGGGTATCTCGTCAACGTTAATATCGACATCAAAATTTGCCTTGATGTTTTTGAGCGCGCGAGAAATGACCGTCAAAGTTCTAAGTCCCAAAAAGTCCATCTTCAAAAGACCCATGTCCGCAACCGAATGGCCTTCGAACTGGGTAATTTCAACCTCGCCTTTGGTATCCATCTTTGTGGGTACATGGTCGTTGACAGGCGTGGGGGCAATGAGGACGGCACACGCATGAACGCCCTCGCCGCGATGCAAACCCTCAATGGCAAGGGCGGCATCGATTATTTCCCGAGAAGCTTCCTCGGTGTTGTATGCTTCCTCAAAATCAGGATTATAGAGATCGTTTTTTTCACCGTCACCTTTGTGAAGCACCTTGGAAAGCTGCGCCTTGGGATCATTTGAAATCATCTTCGAAAGGCGCTGTCCCTGGTAAACCGGATAGTCAAGTACGCGACACGCATCGTTTATGGCCTGCTTTGCCTTAATGGTAGAGTACGTAATAACGTGGCTGACGCGCTCGGGACCATAGAGCTGACGAACGTGCTCAACAACCTCAAGACGACGCTCATCGTCAAAGTCCATATCAATATCAGGCATCTCAGATCGCTGTGGCGAGAGGAACCTCTCAAACATGAGGCCGTTTTCAAGCGGATCAAAGGTGGTAATATCCATCGCATAGGCAACGATGGCTCCCGCTGCAGATCCGCGGCCGGGCCCAACGCCAATACCGTTTTGTTTGGCCCAGCGCACATACTCCTGAACGATGAGGAAATAATCCGCAAAGCCTTTTTTACAGATAATGTCGTACTCATACTCAAAGCGCTCTTTAACGTTGATGCCGCTAATCTCCACTTCGCGCCAGTTTTCTCCATAGCGCCGCGCAAGTCCTTCTTCACATTCCTTACGGAAGCGCTCCTCAGACGTCTCCCCTTCAGCAAGGTCAGGAAACTTTGGCAAATACATATGCGTCCAGTCCAGCTCATAGTTGCACTTATCGGCAACCTCAAGCGTGTTATCAATCACCTCGGGAGCCCACGAGAAAATCTCACGCATTTCTTCTTCTGTTTTGAAATAAAACTCATTGCCCGACATGCGCTTTCTATTGGCATCGGCAAACTTTGACCCCGTACCAATACAACTTGCAATATCTTGAACGGAGGCATCTTCACGAGTGAGATAGTGATTATCGTTGGTAGCAACTACCTTAATGTTGAGCTTATGTCCAAGATTTAAAATTTGCTCCGACAGTGTACGATCCGTAAAGCCGTTCCAGTTGGGATCTGACAGACCGTGATCTTGCACCTCAAGATAGAAATCATCACCAAAAATCTCTTTGTAAATAAGCGCCCAGCGCTCTGCTTCTTCCGGCTGTCCTGCAAAAAAGCTCCGGGGGATGATACCGGAAACGCAAGCAGACGTGCAGATAATCCCCTCATGATAGCGACGAAGCATATCTAAGGTGGTGCGAGGCTTAAAGTAGAACATCTCCTTACTTGCCGCCTCTGACATCATCTTCATAAGGTTGACATAGCCTGTTTCATTTTTGGCGAGAAGAATCAAGTGATAGCGAGTCTGTTTGGTTCCGCGCTCGATACAGTCATCCGTAATAAAGTATGCTTCACAACCAAAAATAGGTTTGATCAGCGGGTGTGGTTTGTTTGCTTTTACCGCTTCTATATCATGCGTCTTATTCCAAATAGCAATATCGCTCTCCCATTGGCGGTGCATACGGTCATGCTCGCCGGCATCCAAAGCATCTGTCGGAGGTTCTTCCAAATCCCAGTTCTTCTGGAAGCATTCAAGGTCAGAGCGCCATTGCTGCATGTCTTTTTGAGCGTCATTGTACTTGCGACAGGCAAGGTCAAAGTCAGGTATCCCAAACAGATATCCATGGTCCGTAAGTGCGAGAGCGGGCATCTTAAGATCAACTGCGCGCTTAACCATATCGTTCACGCGGGTAGCGGCATCCAAAATGGAAAAATCCGAGTGGTTATGAAGATGTACAAATGCCATGTCTTCTCTTTCGTGTCTGTGCTCTCATCTTGTATGGCGAGAAGAACTACGGGCTAAAAAGGCTTCTTTGAGCGAAGCTCTTCTCGCTTCTCTACTATACCTGAAAGCGTCGTTTCATGCCGGTAATACAAACATATGTTCTAGCAGCGAAAAGAAAGAGAATAGCAGGTCAAATTTGCGCAAATATTTTTTATTACTCTTTTGATGAGAAAAGTTCCAAATGGATAACTCTCTGAAATTGGTTGCCAACTCTGGGCATATACTCAAGCAGTTCTGTCATTCAAACCGTAAGGGGTACTATGGACGAGATGAAAAGCATTACGCTTGATGACGTATCAGCCGCTCAGAAGCATTTTGCCGCTGATCGTGCAAATTTAGTTGCCAAAAACGCCGCCACCGCCGCCGGTGTACGCAAGGCTGCGCGTGTTCCCGAGGGCGTTGCGGAAAATCCACTGTCTTTTGATGTGGAGGTTAAACAGGGAGAACGCACCAATCAGAAGCGGTCCGGTCGCTGCTGGATGTTTGCAAGCTTAAACACCTTCCGCTACCGCATCATCAAGAAATACAATCTTTCCACTTTTGAGCTTTCACAGGCCTATCCCCTGTTTTGGGACAAGATGGAGAAGTCCAACTGGTTCCTTGAGAACATCCTTGACACCCTTGATGAGCCCCTTAACGGCCGCCTGGTAGCTTTTCTTTTGACTGACCCTATTGGTGACGGCGGGCAGTGGGACATGTTCAAGAGCTTGGTAAAAAAGTATGGCGTCGTGCCTAAAGAAGCCATGCCCGAGACCGAAAACTCCAGCAATACCCACGATATGGACAAGTATCTCACCCGCTATCTGCGTGGCGCCGCCAAACGTCTGCGCGAGACCCACGAGGCAGGAGAAACGCTTGAGACACTTCGTGAGATGAAAAAAGAAATGATGGGAGACGTATACGCCCTTCTCGTCACCTGTCTTGGTGAGCCGCCGGCGCACTTTGGAACACGTCTGCGCGATAAGGACGACAAGCTTGTTCTTTCCGGTACCTTTACTCCTCAGGAATTCTTCGCAAAGACCGTTGACATGAATCTTGATGATTACATTTCAATCATCTCCGCTCCTACTGCTGATAAGCCTTTCAACCACACCTACACCGTTTCTCGTTTGGGTAACGTTATTGAGGGTGGCGGCGTTCACTACCTTAACCTTGAGATTTCCGAGCTTAAGCGCCTTGCCGTAGCTCAGCTCAAAGACAACCTGCCTGTCTGGTTTGGTTGCGATGTTGACCAGTCTTACCTGCGTGAAGAGGGCATCATGGATACCCGCGCCCTCGACATCGACGGCCTCTTTGGCTTCCCTGTTGAAGGAGCGCTCAACCGTGCTGAGCGCCTTGACTACGGCGAGTCTCTTATGACCCACGCAATGGTTCTTGAGGGCGTTAACCTGGACGCCGAGGGCAACACCGCCCTCTGGAAGGTTGAGAACAGCTGGGGTAAGGACCATGGTCGCGACGGCTTTGATACCATCTCTGACCCTTGGTTTGATGAGTACGTATACCAGGTAGTCGTTGATAAAAAGTACCTCACTCCTGAACAGCGTCATATCTTCGATACCGAAACGCCAACAGTACTTGAGCCGTGGGATCCCATGGGGTCGCTTGCTTGCTCTGATTAAGGCCGGCTTTCTCTTAGACGTGCGTCACATCGCGTGGCGCACGTTTTCATTTTTGTTACATCTTTTCTTCTGGCGAGAAGTTCTTCTCGCCTCTGCATATACTGAACAGCGTTTATCCATAACGCAGTAAGGAGATTCTTATGGCTGAAGCAACCATTGACCCCAAATGGGCCGCAAAACAGCAAAGGGCGTTTGGCAAAGATCGAGCCAATCGTATTGCACGTAACTCCGTCACGTCCATGGATGTCATGGCAGCCGCTCGCGACGTTACCGCCATGCGCAGCTATACCGATACGTATGGTATCTCCATTCCCAAGACCGGCGATATTACCAATCAGCGCCAAAGCGGGCGTTGCTGGATGTTTTCCGCTTTCAACGTGCTTCGCCAGGAAGCCATCAAATTTTTGGACGTGGATACGTTTGAGTTTTCACAGGCATACGGTATGTTTTATGACAAGCTTGAAAAAGTCAATTCAACGCTTGAATATATCATCGAAACTACCAACAAACCTGCTGATGATCGTTTGGTGCAGACGCTTCTTACCGAGGGCATCGGAGACGGTGGCTATTATCCCTTTGCCATGAACTTAGTAAAGAAGTATGGGCTGGTTCCCAAGAGTGCCATGCCTGAGACTGCATGCTCTAAGAACTCAGACCAGATGGACGCGCGCATCGACCGTCTTTTCCGCAAAGACGCCGCACTGCTCCGCAAGGCCGCAGCCAACGGAGCAACCCTTGATGAGCTCCACGCAACCAAACAAAAAATGCTCGGCGATTTCTACAAGATTCTTTCCGTCTGCCTTGGCGAACCGCCAATCAAGTTTGACTTTGAGCTCAAGGTTGGCAAGAATTGCAAGGCTGATGCCAAGAAGCTTTCCTCCATCGAGCCTTCCGAAAAAGCAGACGATGCCGACTCCGCCAAAGAGAGCCGCAAAAAGAATACTGCGGACAAAAAGGACGAAACAGACGAGAAGGACGAGAAAGGCTCCCAGATTCTGCGCGACTTTGGTATTACGCCACTCCAATTTGTAGAGCGGTATTGCAACATCAACCCGGAGAACTTTGTTGCATTGGTTTCCATTCCCGGCACCCAGTTCCCCTACGGTAAGGTATATCGCGTCAAGCATGTTGATTCCGTTCTCGGTGGACTGAAGACACGCTGCCTGAACGTTGAGCCGGAGGTTCTTGAGGCCGCAACCATTGCCTCTCTTAAAGCGGGACATCCGGTTGCCATGGCATGCGATGTCATGCAGGAATTCCCCCGTCGCATTCAGGATTTCAATTACGTCCTGTCTACCGATACCGTTGATTTCAATGGCCTTTTTGGCGTGGACTTTGACATGGATCGCACGTCCATGATTGACCACTATGAGACCTACCTCACGCACGCCATGACCTTCCAAGGCGTTGAGCTTGACAAAGACGGTAAGGCAAAGCAGTGGCGCATTGAGAACAGCTGGGGTAAGGATGCCGGCAAGGATGGTTATCTCATCATGAGCGCCGATTGGTTCCGTCTCTACGGTGGAGAGTCTGACGTCCGCCGCGAGTACGTTTCCAAAGAGCTTCTTGAGCTTTGGGACGACGAGTCAAAGGACGTCGAGGTGGAACTATGGTCCGGCATGGGTCGCGCACTCGGTGGTCGCGGACGCAATTAGTACGCAGCTAAAGACGTACCCACACAAGCGGACAGCTCACAGAGTTGTCCGCTTTTTGTATGCCTCGTCTTAAAACGTATCAAAGCGCGGTGCTTCCACCGTCGGCGCAAGGTCACCTGAGCCAAGTTCTTTCAGTGCATCCACAAACGCCATCTCTTCTCCGCTTTTGAAATCCATTGCGAGAAGTACTTCTGCTCCGAAGTCGCTCCGTACTATCTTGCCCCCAAAATCAGAAACCATATGACGTATCCGCTCGTAGCGCGTATACGGAACACTCAGCATCACGCGGGTAACCAACCGCATTTCAACAAGTGAGTTGTTCTTCTCGGCATCCGTAAGAGCAATTTGTGCTGCTGCGGTATATGCGCGGACCAAACCTCCCGGCCCAAGCAACGTGCCGCCGAAGTAGCGCGTCACCACACAGCACACATCGGCAAGACCGGCGCCATGTAAAACCTCAAGGATTGGCATACCGGCGGTACGTGACGGTTCACCGTCGTCAGAGCAGCGCTCACGACCATCCGAAAGAACCCATGCCGGCACGTTATGGCGTGCGTCATGGTGCCGACTCCGAACGACAGCGATAAACGCATGCGCTTCATCTTCAGATTCTGTATGGGCAAGTTGGGCGATAAAACGACTGCGTCGATCCTCGATCTCGCCCACTGCTTCAAAATCCGACCTGAGCGTTTTATATGACGGATGCTCCACTACTCACCGGCGGTTTGTTCAGACACACGAAGGATGGGAGCTCCTGCCTCAATTTTTTCCGCTGGTTCAACGGGGGTAACCCCGGAAAGCTCAGACGTATTGGTTACCGCAATGATGATGACTTCCGGGTGCTTCGCAGCATGAATTTTCTTCAAATCAAAGCTCATCAATGGCTGGCCGGCTTTAACTTCTTCATTCTGCTTTACAAAGGAAGTAAACCCATCGCCGCGCATCTCAACGGTATCCACGCCTACATGAATCAAAATCTCAAGGCCGTCTTTGGAGGTAAGGCCAAGGGCGTGCATGGTTGGAGTGGTTGCGCTGATAACGCCGCTTACGGGAGCATAAATAATGCCTTCATCAGGCCAGATGCCATAGCCCTCGCCCAATACGCCTCCGGAGAACACGGGATCGGGAACGTCGGCCAAAGCAACGCCGCGACCCGTAGCGGGTGCAAAAACGGTTAGTTTTTCTTCCTGCACGTGGACAGACTGCGGCACAACGTTCTTCTCGTCAGCAGACTGTTTCTTTAGAAAGTCTAGTAGACCCATAATTCCCCCATGTACTCCGTTTGAATACCAACCCTTTAATAGTACCAGTGTCAGATACACAACAAAGCAAACTTTTCTATTTAGCTTGGTTTAGTGATACAATCGCCCATGCAAAGTGGACCAGACAACCGCGGAGCTCCCGTCCAGCCAAGTGGAAGGGTGCTATGAGGAAAGTCCGGGCTCCACAGGGCAGGATGCTGGCTAACGGCCAGGCGGGGTGACCCGACGGAAAGTGCCGCAGAAAAGAAGACTCTCACCTGCGCATTCGCGTAAAGAGAAAAGCTGAAACGGTAGTGTAAGAGACTACCAGCATGCTGGCAACAGCGTGGCTTGGTAAACCCCATCCGGAGCAAACGCAAATAGGAGCGCTATGGTGTGGCCCGCACTGCGCTCGGGTTGCGCGCTAGAGATCAGCAGCAATGCTGGTAGTAGATAAATGGTTGTCCGCGACAGAACCCGGCTTACAGGTCCACTTTGCATCTTCTCGCGTGATGGAAGCGATAACTTACGGCAATCAACCCTTCGGAAAAGTCACGCGTCCACTGAAAAGCGTATGCCTGAATCAAGCCGGGCTTCGGTAAGCACCCGAGAAACCGCCAAACTTGTCTCAAGCTGATGAGAACAATATGCCAGGTTACCCAAATCAATCATACGTGCAAAGGTTTCAAACTCCGCCTGATAATGGTTGTCGGGATTCATATCAATCTCTTCCGTCTCCCCGCCCCGAAGATGCAGCGTTACCCGACCACACACTCCGGGTGCCGTATGCTGTACCAGATAGCCCTTCTCGCCCTCAATAACCGAGCGATTTGGTCCATCACAATCCTTTGCGTCTATAGCCACAGCCTGGAAATCGCCATAGTCGAGCGTTGTGATACCAGACGTATCTATCCCGCGCTGAATGTTTGCAAACCGGTGTACACGCTTAGGTGCACCAAAAAGACCCGCAATCCATGTCACCGCATACAAACCAATGTCCATCAATGAACCGCCTGAGGCCTCCAAAGTAAACGCACGCGGATTTTGCCCCGCGCAAAAGGCTTCGTAGCGACTGGAGTACTGGCTGTAATTCGACGACACAAGCCTAATCTTGCCGAGCCTTGGAAGCGCTTCTTTAACGGCCTGGTAGTTGGGCTGATAAAGTGTTGTGGTTGCCTCAAACAAAAAGAGCTTACGCTCACGAGCAATACGCACAAGTTCCGAAGCTTCATCAAAGTTTGAAGCAATAGGCTTTTCCACAATGACATTTTTTCCTGCTTCAAGCGCAGTTTTGGCAAGCGAGAAGTGCGTGTTGTTGGGCGTCGTAAGATATACCGTATCAAAATCCGCACCCGACAGCGCATCTTCGAAAGAGCTGAAAGCAACACTTTTTGTAAGCCGCGCAAGATCTGTGGCCTGTGCAAAAGAGCGAGGCGTGCTTACTATTGCCGCGAACTCATACCCCCACTCAACAAGGTATGACACAACCTGATGTGCAATCTTTCCGGTACCAACAACCGCAAGCTTCATGGTGTCCTTTCTGTATGTAATTCTGATATCTTCCCTATTGAGATACCCCATAGTATAGATGACTACCAAAGATTTCTATGTAATATAAAACCCGCTTTTGCCATGTTGATGAGCAAAAGCGGGCATACGCTACGTATCATCTATGCATGAGAGTCTTATCAATTAGAGGTTCTTTGCTGCTTTAACAAAGCGTTTGGCTCGAACAGGATCAACGTTGTTCCAAAGAATTCCATCTTTCTTAATGCTTGTTCCAACAATGACTCCGTCAGCGTGAGGTAAGAGTTTGCTGATATTTTCAGCTGTCCCTCCACTGCCAATAATCAGCGGAACTTCTGTAAATTCTTCTTTAAGTCGCACGATATGAGAAGCCTCAGGCGGAAGACCCGCATGGGCACCTCCAAAAAGCGCACCTGCAATCGGAAGATTCGCAATTCCCGCCTCAAGCATTTCTTCACTAGATCTCACATCAAGACAAGTTCCCGCATGAGGCTCAAAATACGTATACACACGAACATCTGTAGCTTCTATCTGCTTTTGATAGCGGAAAATCTCCCCTGGATTAAACTTTTGTGATCCAAAAAGTCCTTCATACGATCCAGTAACATAGGTACGGACAAACTTTGCTTCAAGAGCTTTCGCAGCAGCAAGCGTTGCAAAAGGATCAATCAATACTCCACAGCCATAGGGAATACTCAGTTCTTCTATAACTTCCGTGGCTATTCTCACATAATTTGCAACTGTATCAAAACCTACCGGAGTTATGTAAGGACGATCCCCTTCATTAGCAAAAACCACAGCATCAAATCCCGCATCTTGAAGCGTGTAGGCATCTCTTTTTAAGCGCTCAATCTGATTCTTAAGCGTAATTTTCGAATCTGAAAACGGTGTACCAGGCAAAGCTTGCATATGAAGACAGCCAATTATAGGGCAAGAAGAGCCAAAGGTAGCATAATGCTTTTCTAAAAGCGTAGACATAACAATATTTTCCTTCATTTACATATGTATTAAGGCCTATATGCTCTAATACAATCCATTACAAAAGAACACCTGTCAGAGAAAGCGCAATAGCAACAACAAACATGACAACAATTACTATTGTTGGCTTCACTCCTTTTCTAATAGCAACGTACGTCAGTAAAAATGCTACAAGGGGAAGAAACTTCGGCAAAATAGTATCTAAGATGGTTTGCATTTCAATGACGCCAGTCGCTAGGGTAAACGTTAAAGGACATTTAATCGGAATGACTGTAGCAACCAAGCATCCAATTACCATCATGCCCATGGCACCCAAACCTTCAGTCAGCTGTTTAACAAGGCCACCTGACAGCAGTTTTGTTACTGCATTCTTTCCAAAGCGATAACCTGAAAAATAACAGAAATATCCAACACCAAGAGCATAGATACTAAAAAGAACCACAAGAAGAATCGGGCCAAGAGCACTTCCCTGCGAAGCCAAACCAATAGCAATAGAAAGTAAAACTACTTTGACAAGACTCTGAGTAACAGAGTCACCAATACCTGCCATTGGGCCCATCAGTGCAGTCTTAAGATTATTTTCCATGTCATCATCAATTGCGGCACCATTTGCACGCTCTTCTTCCATTGCTGCAGTAATACCCGGAATAATTGAGCCCCAGGTGTTTTCAGTATTGAAATATGCAAGATGGCGCTTGAGTCCCGCCGCTACCGCCTCTTTATCTCCACCATAGAGCTCCTCCAAAACAGGAATCATGCAATGGCAAAATCCTAATCCCATCATGCGCTCATAGTTGTAGCAGATCTGCCCCCAACATTGCCAAGCAAACCATGACCGACGAAGTGTCTTTTTGGAGAGTTTTTTGCTGGTATCGCATTTTTCTCCTCTATACTCAGCTATCTCGTCAAACGAAAGGTTTTCAAATACTGAGGTATCTCCAGAGGTATATATGAGATGCAAAATACCAGCAGCAGCACCTATAATTGCTACAGGCATAGTACCAAGTCCAAGATACGATGAAAGTACGAATCCAACTGCAAAAAACGGAACAAGAGATGCTTTATAGAGTACTCCCATCAACATTGCGAGGCCAAGTGCAGGAATTAGGTGTCCCGCAAGTGAAAGAATGGAAATCACCTGTTGAGGAACAATCGAAAGCAACATTTCAAGTGTACTGGCACCGAAGAAAATACACAAAAAAGAAGGGATAGCATAAGTAACAAAAGGAAAAATCTGAGAAGCAAATAGATTCATGATAATAACACCACGAGAATTACCCTCAGCAGCATATCTGTCAGCTCTATGAATCCAAATTGAGTTCAAAGACATTTTTACATTAAAGCTCAACAGACCTAAAAGACCCAACGGAACCGCAATCGTAAGACCAACAGAAGGATCAGTACCGGCAAGCATCGTCATTGCCACACCTAAATATCCTGCAAGAGCATAGTCGCTTGGAAGGGATCCGCCGATGGCAACCATACCGATATAGGCCATCATTACCGTAGAACCAACTGATAAGCCATATCCAAGGTTGCCAAGCAATAATCCATTTACAAGACCTGCGACAAGCGGGGCTCCAAAATAAACTGACCACCGAAGCCACATCGGACAGGCAGTTGCGGCAAACCATGTAATAAGCGCGATGATAAGCGCCTGAAGCGCAAGCATCATTTAACCCACCCCTTTCATCTGAAACGGATATAAAAACAGAGATTGAATCCTGTACTTTTACAAAAGGACTTGACTAACAGGTATAGCTTGATCGGTATACAGCATTTGCAAAAAAACGTTCACCCCCATGTCTTGCAGGCTTTTTATCTGCTCTTTTTCTTCATTGGAAAGAAAAATATTTTTTGTAATTTGAACTCTTCCCGGCAAAGATCCCAAATTGCCCAAATTGAGCTCTGTTATAGGGATATTGGTACCTTCCAGCTTCTTTGAAAGCTCAAGTGCCGCTGAAATTCTCTTAAATAACAGCATTGTTCTTTCATCCGAATCGCTATGCATAAGACGTTTTGCAGTTTCATCAACAGATAAAATTTCAATATTTACTCCAGCAGGGGCACTCATAGAAAGCACTGTGGACATAAAATCGTCCTGAGCCAGCTGATTATCAACTACTATGATTCGTTTTAGCTGTAGGTACTTTAACCATGATGTCATGATTTGCCCATGCACCAATCGTTCATCAACTCTGTAGGCGGTTATATACATTCCAACCTCCTTTCCATATTCTATAAATCCAACTGAGTAAACAAGCTTCTTACTGACTGCATTCCTGAGGAGCAAGCAATTTCTGCAGCTTCAGAAAGCGTTTTTTCAGATTGAATTGAAGCGACTTCAAGCAACATGCCTAAATTCAATCCACTTATGACTTCAACGGGTATCGTGTCATGAAACTTCTTGTATGCACGAGCCGACATAAGAAACGGGCTGCCACCAGGTATATCTGTTACTATGAGACATCCCCCTCGATTTCTTGATTGCCAAACATAGTCTTCAACTTGAGCGTAAAGTTCTTCAGGACTCTGTTTTGCTAAAAATCCGCATGCATTTATCCAACCATTGGGTTTTCCGTAAACAAGATCCAATGTCGCTAGAAACTCTGTCCCCAAATTTCCATGCGTGACAATCAAAAGGTCGAACATCTTCTTTTCCTCCTCCACCACTCTCATTGCTATTCTATAATTTTAGAAATACTTATTCAATATTTAATGAATAAACTACCCTGAATGGCCTAATTTGGACGGTAAACGTAGCTTTATGTCAAAATTTTCAATACTTGGTAGCTTAAGAAGTTGCGACTATGCCAATCTGAGTATCATAGTTGTAACCAGACTGAATTGACTATTCAAATTGGAGCGATATATGGATGCATTCCAGCAAATGTCTTCAAATGAGCGTAAACTTACGCCAACAGAACATCTCATTTTTGAGGCAATTACTGCTGATCCTGAAAGCTTTGTCCAAAGCACCACAACTATGGCAGCTCAATATGCAGGAGTTTCTCAGAGTGCCATAAGTCGGTTTTGTCAAAAAATAGGATACGACACATTCAGCGAGTTCCGTATGGATCTCATGCTATCCCTGTCGACACACACACCTACACAAACGGCTTCACAAGAAAAAAACCCTATTGAGTATTTATGTAACATGGTACGAGCCACCGATATATCAGTAAAAAAAGAAGTCTTTCGCAATTTGACAAAGCGAATTATACGTTCGGGGAAAGTAATTACTACGGGTGGAGGATTAAGCGCTCCTCCTGCACTCATGCTTTCAATGGAACTTCTGAAATATAAAATCCCCTGTTATTTTGCCCAAAATGGACAGGAAATGATTTATATGCATGTCGTGAATCCAGACGACCTTATAATCATTTTTTCTTCAAAAAATGATACACAACGACTTCTTATCAATATCATTCAAGACTTACCAAAAAATCGACGTCCTTATGTAGTACTTGTCTCTCATTCAGCTACGCATCCTCTCAAAAAATATGCCGATGATTTCATTCTGCTTCCCACATGGCAAACTGAGCGCTATCCTGTTTATATTGAGCCTATGACCTCTATGCTTGCATTTTGCAGCATAGTAATGCTATCAATCTCCAAATTGTCTAAAAAGGATCCCGAGCCTCTCCCGCCTATCATATCCGGAATGTTCTAAGCACCAAACAGATTGGAACTCCATGTCATCCTACAAGCTCATTGCAAGCGATCTTGACGAAACGCTGCTTGACTCAGAACATTGTCTCCCCAAAAACGTACGCGAGGCTGTTCTTGCCGCACGTAAAAAGGGCGTGAAGTTTGTCCCCGCATCAGGCAGAAACTATCAAAGCATCCAAGTTACCTTGCGAGAGCTCGGTCTTTATGACCAACCAGACGAATATACAATCTCATTTAACAGTGGAATCATTACCGAAAACAAAGATAACCACATTATCAGCATGGAAGGCATCTCTCACGAGTTTGCTAACGAAATTCTTCAAAGGGCTCTTACCCTCGGCGATCTCTGCGTCCATGTCTATACGGCTCACAAAATCTGGGCATGGAACGTTCCTGAAATCGAGCGCTTCTATACCAGCAAGCTACAAAAAATGGATGAGACCACCGAACCTAATCTGGCATTTCTCGCCGGCGAGAAGATCATCAAGTGCCTGGTCATGAACACCGATGCAGCCTATCTCCACCGCCTTGCCGCCGAATGGCAAGACATCACTGAAGATATCGATGTGAGTTTCTCGGCAAATCGCTACCTTGAATTTAACAAGAAAGGCATAAATAAAGGTACCGGCCTCGTGCGCCTTGGACATATTCTTAACATTCCCACAAAAGACATCATTGCCATCGGCGATAACTACAATGATTTACCCATGATCAAAACGGCCGGCCTTGGCGTATTCATGGCAAATACCCCCGAAGAGCTTAAGAGCCAGGCAGACTACGTCACCACGCTTGACAATAACGCCGGCGGTGTCGCCGAGGTTATCGAGAAGTTTGTCCTCTCGTAAGCCTTTATCGTAAGTTCTTGTCGTAAGCCTTTACCGTAAGTCCTCTTGTAAGATTTTATTGTGCAGCGCGTACCACTTTTGTGGTACCGATAAAATCATGAAGTGCTCTGTGATCTTTGGTAAACCAAAGCAATGCCACGCTTACCAAACTCACAACAATCCCAACGTATAGCCCATAGGCAAGTGAAACCCCAGAGGTTAGCTGTACGACATTACGAAGAGTTGCACTGGCCGTTACAAGAGCCCCTTCAACGACGATGATTCCTATAACCTGTCTCAACAACAGCTGCCCAAGTGACGCTCGCGATCCGTCTGCGGCCACGATTTTAAGATGAAATAAACGCTTTCCCGGTGTCTGACCTTCCCAGACAAAGGCCGGCAAAATCACAAAATACAGAATGGCGCACAGCAGTGAGAGCGCTCCTGCAATGAGCCCATAAGGAGCTTCAAACGAGAGAATATTCTGTTGAGTTACGTCACCGTAGAGTTTCTGTGCAAAAAGAGCCGTCGGGAGTGACGTCACCAAAGCCCCAAGATACCAATCAACCAGATAGGCAATAAATCGTATTCCCAAATGAACGTCTGCCGGCTGGTTCTTCTCGCTTGGAACTAATTGCTGATCTTCGGATACGCCAGTCTTTTTGGCGCTGGTCTTCTTGTCATCTACGCTCTCTTGGCTATCCATACTATCCTCTCATACGCTCTTTGAAACTACGCCCATGCTTCTGAGGCGCTTTGTATAAGCTCCGATACACGACCGGTCATAACTTTTTCATGATAGCAAGCCTCGCTACCCTCACGATACGCAAAACTGACAAAGGGAGACCGTGTGGTGGGATCTTCTGCAGCTCCTTTACATGATGCGTGCACCTGAGTTACGCCGGTTTCTCGTATAAGCTGAGCCACATTTTCCGGCTTAATGCCCGATCCGGGGAGAATCTCAATGTGAGCGGCGTAGTTTTTCTGAAGTTTTGCGATCAAAGGGGCGCCGGCAAGGGCAGTCGGACGCTGGCCTGAAGTAAGAACTCTGTCAGCATGAACAATTTCAATCAGAGCTTCAATGGCATCAAAAGGCTGCGGCGTAAGATCAAACGCACGATGAAATACCACAGTGGCTCCCGCCTCATGGATAATGTCAGACAGTATGCGCGAGCGAGAAAGATCAATCGTTGCGTCAGGGGCTAATATGCCAAACGCAATTCCGTCGGCACCTGCCCTCAGAAGTTCCTGAACCTCATCTCTCATCTGATGAAACTCGTCGTCAGAATAGGCAAAGCCGGCGGCTCGCGGGCGAGCCATGCAGATGACTTTGAGCGACGTACGTTCTTTGACCAGCTTCAAGCTTGAAACGCTTGGCGTCAAACCTCCCAGTGGCAAAGCCGCGTTGAGTTCTATTCGGTGCGCACCGCCCTTCTCCGCTGATAAGGCATCGGCAAACGAACCGCAGCAAATTTCAACGCTGAACCGTTGCACATGTTCAATCTTCTGCATATCCGTATACAATCCCCTCTTTTAAACGCGCGTCTCACCGGGAAAGCTCATAGAGACTCAGAGCGTAAATCTTTGCATTTGTAACAAGATCGTCTAGAGCCATCCACTCATCCGGCAGATGTCCTATACCCTTCTGTCCCGGAAACGAAGGTCCAAACGGAACAATATGGGGCATCAGTTTGGCATAGGTCCCACCCGTTGTAGTCACCGGCGTACCGTCAAGCCCCGTAACACGCTCGTAGGTTGACCGTAGCGTTTGTACAAGGCGAGAAGATCGGTCAAATCGGACGGGGTTCCAGTTTGTTATCGTCTCAATGCACGTGTTCGGAAGAGCCGTACGCATACGACTAACCAACTCATCGGCAGTAATGCCGGCAGGATAGCTTATGGACATTTCAAGAGCGCGGAGCTGCGGATCAACGCGATAGTTTTTTATCTGAAGCTTCCCAAACTCTTTGTCTGCATACGCAATGCCAAAAGCCTCTCCCGTATCTCGCGCATTGAGCACGCGGTCATTTAAGAGCTCCGCAAGATCTTCCGGCGTTTGACGATGTGGAAGCACACGGACAACAAGCCGACCGCGCTCCGCATAGACGACCGGGTATTTGCAATCCGGCGTAAAGCCCATACAAGGCGGCTTTTGATGTGCAAGGTAGTATTCAAGATCCGTAAAGCCGGTTTCCTCATTGCAGCCGAATATAATGCGTATTTGAGTCTTTGGCTTAAAGCCAAGCTTTTTAAGGGCGGCAAGCGCATAGAGACAGGTATAGATGGGACCTTTGTTGTCAAGAACTCCCCTGCCGTACATGATGCCGTCTACAATTTCAGCTCCAAACGGCTCATGCGTCCATCCCGTTCCTGTAGGTACCACATCCAGATGTCCAACTGCACAGACATACTCCTTGGAGGAGCCAAAAGATGCATACCCCATATGATTGCCGATGTTTTCCGTAGCAAATCCAAGCTCCGCGGAATCAATGAGTGCCTGTGTCAGAGCTTTCTTTACACCTGCTCCGAAAGGAGCTTCCGGCACCGAACTTCCTTGTACGCTGTCAATGCGCACAATGTTTTGGATTGCGCGAATCATCTGCGGCACAAGTGCATCAACGGCTTCAAAAATGTCTTTGTCTGAAAAGGTGTTTTCCACAGGCACAAACATCCCTACCTCAGCTCAATCGGCGCCATACGAGCTGCCATATACTCATCGAGCCATGCCTGCGTAGCGGGCTGGTAGGTCGTATGAGCTTCTCGTTGTTCCGTCACATACACCGTAGGCTCAAGCTCTTCCGTTGCCACGACAAAAGAAAAATCATCCGTATTGGTAGCCACACCCCACAAGCCTTGGGCATTCATTGCAACCACCGAAAGATCTCCCGCAGAACCACGCATACTTTTGAGCTTTCGGTCAAGTTCAAAGACGGCACGTTCGCAAGCTTCCTGAGGGCTGAGTCCTTCTCCCATGAGTCGTACAACTTCATAGGAAATGCACCCTCTCATGCAATCTTCACCAAGACCCGTAACGGTAGCCCCACCATAGTGACTATCGGCATACAACCCTGCACCACATACCGGAGAGTCTCCGATACGTCCGGGACGCTTCATAAACAAACCGCTCGTAGAAGTTGCGGAGGTAATTGAACCCTTTTCGTCAAGACATACCATGCCAACGGTATCATGACCTGCATAGGGTTTCAGATCTTCTTGGTGAGGCAGACCGCCGTCAGCTTTAAGTCTATTCATGTAATGAATTTTTGCCCGATCGGTCAGCATGGTCTTACGAGCAAAGCCTTGACGTGCCGCGTACTTCTCGGCACCTTCACCCACAAGTACGCAGTTCACGCCATCATGAGAAAGTGCGCGCGCAATGGATACGGGATGAGCAAAGTCTTTGAGAGCGCCAACGGATCCAAAGTCAAGTGTGTCTCCGTCCATAAAGCCTGCATCAAGCTCTACGTCTCCCTCTGCATTGGGAAGACCGCCGAAACCCACTGATTTGTAATAGGGAAAGTCCTCTACTTCACGAATTGCCATCTCAACAGCGTCACCCGACTGCTCTTTTTTGGCAAGCATCTTTGATGCAGCGCTAACACCTTCTAAAGCCATACGCCACGTGGCAATGATTCCCCACACCGTACTCTCCTTATCTCCGCACGACGAATTTGTACAAAAGCTGTGCCGGATTTAATTCCATACGCAGCTCATTCCATAAAAGTCTGCTCTTAAAAACAATACGTTTGCTTAAACGGTTGAATATCGGCCCCGGTATATAACGCATGGGCAATCTCACACATAGCACGAAGCGATGCGTCCAAACCAACCCCACCTTTTTTGGGCACCTTTACCAACGGGACACAGTCTTTGAATGCCGCAATCGTCTCTTCATTTTCCGCGGAGAGAGCCGCAAACGCTTGAGCCACACCGGCTTTTTGTATTGCTTGGGCCACCTCGGCCGCCATACGACCAAAGCCAAGATAGTCAAAGGCAGGTCCGCACATAACAACGTCCGGCTTTATTTTCTCAACCATGGCGCAGTATTTGCGAAGACATTCCTGCTTGTTTTCCGCATAATAGCCGTCTCCGCAATACAGACATGCCAGTACCTGACCGTTATACGTTTTCAGATACGGCTCCATCATTATCGCAGGACCAACAGCACCTTTCATAAGGCCTAAGGGAACCATGTGGTCGTCCTTAATTCCGGCTCCTGCCTGGATCTGATCGAACACCATGACTATCTTCATGCAAAACTCCCGCCTTTGCCTTCACGAAAATCTTCACAAGACATCCGACTGAGCTTGTACGCCAGCCGGATGTCTTGCGTTCATTGACTACGTCTCAAATTACATCACAAATCGTCAAAAGAAAGATTGTCAAGGTCGATGGCATCAGCTTCATCAACTTCATCCATCTTGGAGACGTTCTCCTTTTCTTCCTTAAGGTATTCGTCATCCATGGCCTTAATAAAGGGCATATAGATAAAGACACCCATAACCAAGAGAAGTGCCTGCAAAAGCGCACCCACCCAGTTGGTTGCCAAGAAACCGGAAATGATTGCCGGCGTCGTCCATGGGATGTTAATACCCGAGCACACCGGAACAAGTCCGACAGCCATACAGGCGTATGAAATCACGATATTTAAGGTTGGCACCAGCATAAACGGAATCAGCATGGCCGGATTCAAGACCAACGGAAGTCCAAAGACAATCGGCTCGTTAATGCCAAAAATACCAGGAACAAGGGCAAGTTTGGAAAGCTTTTTAATGCGCTGTGACTTGCAGACCATAAACATCGCAATAATAAGCGAGAGCGTCGATCCGCAGCCGCCAAAGGTTGCAAAAAGATCCTGGAACTGTTGACAGATGATGTGCGGAGAGCCAACACCGTTGGTAAAGAACGCAACGTTCTCGGCTGAAAGAGTCTGAAGAATGGGGTTGAATACGGCACCCACCACAGAGCCGCCATTAACTCCAAAGAACCAGAAAAGATGCAGGAAGATATAGGCTATTACCATGGCACCCAAGGTATCGCCAAGGTTAAGAAGAGGCGTTTGCAAGAACTTATACACAATAGTAAAAGCATCAGTCTGTAAAAGACCCAAAATGAGATTGATACCGAAGAAGACGGTCATAACCACACAAGCGGGAATAAGTGCCGAGAAGGACTTGACAACCGTAGGTGGCACTCCCGGAGGCATCTTAATGGTCCAGCCTCTGTCTTCAACCCACTTATAGATATGAACGGACGCAAAGGCGCAGATGATACCAATAAAGATGCCTTTAGCGCCAATCCAGCCGGTGGAAATACCGGGAAGCGTCACAGCGGTCTTCTCGCCATTGATAAGCGTGGAGCCGTTTACCCAATATGGCATCAGAAGGAACCATGACATAATCGCAGTTGCTGCGGCAAAAATTTTATCCGTTTTCATCTCACGCGCAAACGAATACGCAATGCCAATCACGGCAAAGATGGCCATGATGGAAAACGTTGCGGACGAAGGCTTGGATACAAAGGCTTCAAGTGTCTCACCGGTATTTTGGTTCACAACGACAGAAGCAAGCCAGTCGGTCCAAGCTGGAATAGGAAAGTTTGCAATGAGTAAGAAGATTGATCCTGCAATGAGTAAGGGGGTTAAAACGAGAAAACCATCTCGAAGCGCAACAAGGTACTTATTTTTACCAATGGCTTCCGCAAGTGGTAACAGCAATTTTTCAAGCCGTTCCATCATGGTAGTTCCTCCGATTCACGTGTATATAGGGTCTGTACGAGTTACTTTCCTGCTTTTGCCTGCTTGATGAGAAGAACCGCCTTCTTGAGGACCTTCTCGCCGTCCATCAGACCGTAGGATTCTTTATCAATAAGACTGATAGGTATACCTGTAGGACCATAGCGTTTCACTGTTTCGTTATACATGTGTGAAACTTGAGGACCCAAGAGAATGCAGTCGGGATGTTCTGCCTCAATGATTTGACCGATTGAATCGACCGGCTTGGCCTCTACCGTAATAGGCAATTTGTGATTGTCAGCTACCTGCTGCATTGCGTATGCCAACATACTCGTAGACATCCCGGCACTGCAAAAAAGGAAAACCTTCTTTGTGTTTCCCATATTTCCCACCCCCTTTCAATCCTTCAAGACATCAATCCTTTCAAACACGTTAATCATCCTCAGTTAGTTGCATTTTTTCAAGACGGCAATTCCGTAAACGGTAGAAAAGTAAAGGTCAGTGTGAGCTTCCCATACAACAACGGGCAACGAACCCAGAAGGATCCATTGCCCGTCATATCGTGTCCGCATACCGCATAAGGAAACGATACAGTTACTCAAATGTTTTCTTAGGCCCTCATGAGCCTCTCAAGTCTGTCTATAGCCGGCCGACAAGATCAAGACCCGGCTTCAAAGTTTTTGCACCGGGCTGCCACTTGGCGGGACAGACCTGATCGCCATACTGAGCAACAAACTGAGCGGCCTGAAGCAAGCGTAAAAGCTCATCGGCATTACGCCCAATACCGCCGGCGGTAACCATCTCAACTTGAATGATACCTTCAGGATCGACGATAAATGCGCCGCGTTCAGCCTGACCGGCTTCTTCAATGAGAACGCCGAAGTTTCTTGCCAGCACATGCGCAGGATCGGCGAGCATCGGATAGGTTACCTTGGAAATACTCTCAGACTCATCGTGCCACGCCTTGTGCACAAACTCGGTATCACAGGAAACGGAGTAGATCTCCGCACCAATCTCTTGGAACTTAGCGTAATTCTCGGCAAGATCTTCGAGCTCAGTTGGGCAGACAAACGTGAAGTCGGCCGGATAGAAGAAGAAAAGGCTCCACTTTCCCAACGTATCCGCCTTTGAGATGGTTTTGATCTCGTTGTTTTGGAACGCCTGCACGGTAAAATCTTTAATTTCGTTGCCAATCTGGGACATGTCGTCCTCCTTCGGTCGGGTTTATCAGACAACGGTACGGTATTGCTACCTTGCCGGTAGTATTACCCATAAGTTAACCATTTCTAACTACATTTTCGTAAAATTTTGAAAGAGAAGATCTTTTCCCAACTATTATCACAGGCCAAAACATATACGAAATGATCCCAAAAGTATGTCATGTCCAGTTAACTGAAAATAATACGTTGTTAATGAATTTTAAAATAACCTTATTCGGTCTAACTGATTGAGCCAGTTTTTCTTAAGTTTTCTCTTACTCTCAAAAAAGATCTCTTCCGAACGCGAAAGCTTTCCCTCATCAGCCTTTTTCGCAGCAAGTTCGAGTGTGCAGATGAGATCTGCTGACTGGAAGAGACGATAGTCCGAGGGTATAACCTTACGAAAATCAACGTCGAAGAAAACGGATCCGAATACAGTGCCAATAAGCTCAGTGACAGGTGCCTGCCCATTGTCATAGTAAACAATAACATGGTCAAATGACAGAAAGTACTCCATATGATCGCGTAAGAATCCGGAAAGCTCACGTGCAAGCCGAGTCTTAAGACGTATACGGTCAGAACACTCTTGTTTTTTCACGACAATAGTAAAGAAATGTACCCCAGAATGACGGGTAAATGCAAAGAGAGCACCTGCAAGAGCCCTTCTTGTAGAGAGTGAGAGTGATGAAAACTCGCCTTCACGGCGCACGATAGGACCCGCATGGACTACCTGCGAGGACGGTAAACCAAGTTTGAGAACCCTCTGTTCAAATCTAGAAAGTTGTTCGGCAATAGAGTGATTCTGCTCATGAAAGACAAGTGTGAGGAGATAGTAGTCAGAATGGACACCGAAGTCACCTGATTCATCAACAAAAATACTGAGTTCAGACATTCGACTCCTAATTACACAAATGGCGGGGGACTTCCCCCGCCGTAGGGTGGACCAAGGCCACAAAAGCCAGTCCAACTACGATAAGTTTAACACATGATTTTGCCCAAACACAAACTTTTCCTGAGTATCGTGTTATTGCTTTGTTGGAAGATGTGATACGAGTTTATTAAAGTATCAGCGTCAACAAACGCTTAGATGCGCTGAAACACAATATACCGGTTAAGATTTCCCTCTTTCCCATCTGCACTAAACTGTGCACACATACGAGCCTGAGGGGTAAGTTGAGCAACAAGATCTTCAAGCTCGCCTTGGGTAAAATGATGACAGTAGCGCCACGTATGGGCCTGATTTTGCCAACCCAACAGATAGTCATTTTTCTCCAAAGCATCCGAGCTTATCCGGAGCTGTTGCAAAGCCTGAGCGGTTGTTTTATTGGCTTTGGCAGCTAATTTTGCACTGTTCATAAACTGCCAAAATGAAACGCAGAGATACCCTCCCGGTTTGGTTTTATCTAGCAGAGTACATAAAAGTCGTATTCGATTTTGAACTCCTGGTACATGATGCAGAAGACCAAAGGCAACCACCAAATCACAAGCCGATACCTTCAACTGAGTTTCCAAGGTGGTATCTAGGAGGCTATCAACTAAATCCATTTCAATGAAGGTAATTTGGGCGCCCGTCATGCCACTTTGAACCAGCGCCTCACAATTATCTACCGCAAAATACGATGCAGGTTGCACTCCTGCTTGATCCGTCAAAAATCGAGCAAAACGCAGATTCCCACACCCCACATCAAGCACGCAGGGCTTCTCGACAGCCATAAAACAAGACATGACATCCAAGCAGTGTTGCCAGCCTTGCCAAGGCATCTGTCGTGTGGCAGAGAAACTCTGAGCCTGCTGTGTGTAGAACTCAGAGGTAATTCGACTAAGCTGACGAGCGGTCTGCTTACTGATAGATGAGCCATTAGAAATGTTTCTGCAAGTATTCATGTGTAAATTTTACTCCACCGCCCTATCCTAACAAACGTAAAGTCAGACCAATTGCATATAATACGAGTATGGATGAACTCATTTTGGACATATTGCAACAACTTCGTGCGAACTCTCAGGGCGCTCTTGATGCGCACCAGCTTGAAGTATTACTCAACTCCCATAACAGTGGGATTAACAGCAGTATCAACAGTTCAGATCGCAAAAAACTGATACCCAAGCGCGCCATCCTTCCCTATTTTTTACGGGTTAAGGACCAAAATACCAAGCTGTGGCGCTCATGGAATGTTACACCAGAGCTTGAAGCGCGCTTTATACAATCGGTTCGTATGAAACCACGTCGCACTGCCTCAGGTGTAGCAACCATCACGGTTATCACGCGGCCACACACTTGCTCAAGTAACTGCATATACTGCCCCTGTGATCTGCGTATGCCCAAAAGCTATATTGCCAATGAACCCGCCTGTCAGCGTGCAGAGCTGGCATTTTTTGATCCTTATATACAAGTTGCTGCCCGCCTGCAGGCACTGCATCAGATGGGCCATTCCACGGACAAGATTGAACTTATCGTATTAGGTGGAACCTGGAGCGACTATCCCACAAGCTATCAATACTGGTTTATACGCGAGCTATTTCGCGCGCTCAATGAATGGCCGCGCTCACCTCAACATATCGAGAAGCGCACGGATTGGTATCGATCTTTTGGATTGCAAAATACAGAAGAGGCTCTGTCTTCGTTTGTTGCGTACCGGCAAGCAGCCATCAATACGGGAGCTGCAACATACAACCAAGCATTTCATGAGTTATACGATCCCAGCCAGTCACATCAAAAGGCATGGTCACACATGTGTGCCACATTTGACGACCTTCTCGAACAACAACACCGTAACGAGACTGCGGCTTGTCGCGTCGTAGGTCTGGTTATAGAAACACGTCCCGACACGATTACCCCCGATAACCTGCGCATGTTCAGACAGCTTGGGTGTACCAAAATACAAATCGGCATCCAAAGCACACGTCAAGAAATTCTTGACGCCAACCTGCGCCGCATGACTGTCGCACAGATAAAGCGCGCGTTCTCGCTTATCCGTCTTTATGGATTCAAAATTCATTCGCATCTGATGGTGAACCTGTTGGGTGCAACACCCGAGGAAGACAAGTGCGACTTCAATAACTTTGTAACTGACCCGGGCTTTCTGCCAGATGAGATTAAGCTCTATCCTTGCGCACTGGTAGCCGGCACGCAGCTCGTTAAGGCATACCGAGAAGGTCTCTGGCGTCCCTACTCCAAAGACGAGCTGGTGGATGTGCTCGTACACGACGTGTTGACAGCTCCTGCATACGTGCGTATTTCTCGTATGATTCGCGACATTAGCTCTACCGATATTCTGGTGGGAAACAAACACACCAATTTGCGCCAAATGGTTGAGCAGCAGCTGAACACAGAGGAAAAAGCTGCGCATGTACAAGAAATCCGCTTTAGGGAAATCAACCAGCAACAGGTACACGCAGACGAACTCATATTGCAAGATCACGCATATACCACAGCCGTAAGCGACGAACACTTCTTGCAATGGGTAACTGCGGATAACAAAATCGCAGGCTTTTGCAGGCTTTCACTGCCACATTGGGACGAGCTGGCAGCAGGCAGCTGTGACGTACGTGCGGATGAATTGTCAGTACAACCGGGTCAAGCGATGATTCGAGAATTACACGTCTATGGCCAGGCTTTATCTCTGGGCTCAGAGGGCTTATCGGCACAACATCAAGGCCTTGGGCAAAAGCTTCTGGCGCAAGCAGAAAAAATCGCCGCAGACGAAGGCTATGGCATCCTCAACGTAATTAGTTCCGTTGGCACACGCGCTTACTATCGTGCACAGGGCTTTAAGGATGCCGATCTATACCAGCAAAAGGAGTTGTAAAAGCGCATCGTAAAAGTGCATGCTCATGAGCCTGACTCTCACGATGCTACTTGTCCGGCTACTCCGTAAATATTGAAAAGATTTCCATGAACAGCCGGTAGAGCGACACTCCGATCTTCTCAAAAATATTAAGCCGATCGAACTTCTCCTTATACACTTTATCTGAACCATCGACACCCAACAGGTCATCAATCAGCTCATTGATAGGATCAATTTCAGCATCATCGTCACGAAGGTCATCTCGCGTGTCTGAGTTGGTGTTTGAATTGCTATCTGAATTGGTCTCCGAGTTGGTCTCTGGGCTATCCTGCGAGTTGTCTTGAGTGTTCTGATCTTTTTCCTTCGTCCGAGGGGCATTCTTTTGTGTAAGACCCTTTGGAGTGTTATCGGAATCGCCGGTTTTCTTCAATTTGCTCAAGGCCTCATCCGAACCAAGCACTACCTTAAAGGTCTTGCTTTCACCATCACGGATAATACCAACCTCAACCGTATCGCCAATTGAATGGGAGCGAACCTCAACGAGTACCTCATCGGAGGACGAAATCTTCTTGCCATTTATGGAAACGATGATATCCCCTTCTTGGATACCCGCTTTTACCGCAGGCCCTTCAGGATCGGAATCAGCAACGTATGCACCATAATCGACATCCAAGTCATTTGACTTGGCATTGCGTTCGTTTACCGTCTGCATAGAAAGACCCAGATACGCATGGGTTACCTGCTTTCCGGCAATGATTTGTCGCGCAATATCCACCGCATAATTTCCTGGAATCGCAAAGCCGATACCGGCAAATGACTTGGTATCTGACGAGAAGAGCGTGCAGATTCCCACTAACTTTCCGCTAGAATCAACGAGCGCTCCGCCGGAATTACCGGGATTAATCGCCGCATCTACCTGGATGAGATTTGCATAAACAGTAGTCTCTCCGCCCTCAGTTTGCAGAAGATCTCCTCGGGAAAGAGCCGACACAATTCCCGCTGAAACAGAATGCTCCAAACCAAAAGGACTGCCGACGCTCATGACCCAACTACCTGGGACAAGCTTTGAGGAATCCCCGATTTCAATGGGAACAATGGAAGCTCCCTTAAAATCAACATGAAGAACGGCTAAGTCAGACGAAGCATCATAGCCGACGACGGTTGCGTCATACTCGGTATTTCCTACAGAAACTGATACCTTTTTGTAATTCTCGATAACGTGATAGTTCGTAATGATGTTTCCATCTTTATCAAAAATAACGCCCGAACCAAAACCCTGTTTGCCGTCCTGGTAGTTGACATACACCGATACAACTGACGGCAACACTTTAGATGCCACCGCCTCACTCGTTTCTGCGCTTTGCTGACGGGCGCTGATTGTCACGTCCTGTACCGGTTGATTCGATCCGCTTACCGTTACGTTTGTGGAGCGATTGACAACCTGGGCAAATCGGCTAAAAATGCCGGTTGCAAGCAAAATTGCCACAACGACTGCAGCTCCTATGCAACCACCCAAAATTCCTACAAGAAAGCGGCCGAGAAGCCCATGCCGACCTTGCGGCCGTGAACTCGTCAATGTTTCTGTAACGCCCTGTGGATCTTCCGGCTTGCCCGTCTCTGGCGCACTATTTGTAGAGCTGTCCATACAATCTCCTCTAAACTCTTGCCAAGGCCCAACGCTCCTCCGCTAAGGCTCAATGTCCCTCGCAAGATGCTCATTCATATAAAAGCAACATCTCTATGTTTGCTTTGCATTATTTTACACGTCATTACACGCGAAAGAGATACCCAACACCGCGTACGGTTTCGATATGAGCCGCCGCCTGCGGGCCGATTTTTGAGCGCACACGACGCACGTGTACGTCAACCGTACGCGTACCGCCACAATACTCAAATCCCCACACGCGCTGCAAAAGAACCTCGCGAGAATATGCTCGGGACGGATGGTTTGCCAAAAAGGCAAGCAGCAAATACTCCATATACGTAAGATCTACCGGCGCATCATCAATGTATACCTGATAGGTAGCCAGATTGATTTTAATGTTGTCTACCACGACAAGATCACGAGAAGTGTTTTCTGTTGTAGGCCACAGTAAAATCGAACAGCGTAAGCTAAATTCCTGTAGACTTGCGGTAGAAAGAATGAAATCATTTCTTCCCTGTGGTGGCAGTACAAGACCCGTTATAGCCTCAAGATCGCATACAAAAAGGCGAGGGATGGCATTATTTTGTACCGCATAACTTTCAACGGCAGATGCAAATTCAGACGAGAGGCCCTTCTCGTCAATAATAATTAAATCGAAAACACGACCGGAAAGCGGCACCTGAGAAAATGTGGCCTCAGTGGCAAGGGCAACGGAAACATCAATCACACGGGTAAGCTCACGCATACGGTCGTGCAAGCGTGTGGTAGCTGAAATGAGAAGGATGTTCTTGTGGTGCATCAAACCCTCCTTAGGAACGTGCTATTTAGGTAGCGTAGCACAAGTGTCATGCGTATGCTCCAGCGTAATCGCGGGTACTCTCGCATACGCATACCTGCTCTTACGCAATCACGCATGCTTCTTCGTAATTGCTTATACCCCCGCATAATATTTCATGCGATCCCAGTCGGTAACGGCAATGCAGCTCTCACGCCACTCTTCCTCTTTGCGCTCACAAAGATAGGTAAAGACATGATCGCCCAACGTCTCGCGCATAAGCTTGGAACCCTTAAATCGCACGAGCGCCTCTCCAAGCGTAGTCGGCAAAGCCTCACCATACTCAGCAGGATCTCCGCCTTCATACTCAGCGGGTAGCTCAAGCTCTTCTTCAATACCTTTGAGACCTGCCATAAGTGTGGCAGCGAGGGCCAGATACGGATTGGCACAGGGATCCGGATTCAAGAGTTCTGCGCGCGTGGCAATGTGTTTACCCGGTTTATGTGCAGGAATACGAACAAGCGCCGCACGGTTATTGCGACCCCAGGTAGTATGACTTGGAATGGAATCGCGATCAAAGCGCTTATACGAATTGACCGTCGGATTTGTAATGAGCATAAATTCAGGCGCATACTTGAGAAGACCTGCCACATAATGCTGTGCAAGTACGGAAAGATGTGCCGGATGGCTTGACTTCGGTGCCCAGAACAGGTTTTCACCCTTGTGGTCAAGAAGCGATTCATACAAAAACATTGCGGATCCAGGCACGCCCTGCAAAGGTTTAGGCATAAACGTCGCAAAAACACCGTGAAGCGTTGCGATATGGCGGATAACCAATCGGGCTGTCATGATGCTGTCCGCGCAACTCACCGCCTCAGAATAACGAAGCTCTACTCCATTTTGAGAAGGACCGGCCGCATGGAAGGAATACTGTACCGGAATTGACATGGCTTCAAGTGCTCGTGTTGTTGCGTAGCGCAAATCATGCGACAGGTCAGATGACGCGAGATCAAGATAACCTGCATGATCAATCGGCGTAGGATGAACGCTGTCGGTAAAATAAAAGTACTCGAGCTTAGGGCCAACATTCATTGCATAGCCCTTCTCGTCAGCTTTCCTAAATGCGCGTTCAAGCACGCGGCGCGGATCGCCCTCAAACGGTGTGCGGGAAGGCGTCTGAATGTCACAAAACACGTTGGCAACGGCCTCACCGTCGTTTTCCCACGGCAATACCTGAAACGTTGCGGCATCAGGAAACGCCAGCAAATCAGACTGCGCTTGTGAGGCAAATCCATCAACTGATGAACCGTCAAAACCGATGCCTTCAACAAAAGCTTCTTCAAGCTCCTCGGGAGAGATTGAGAGAGCCTTTAGATTGCCCAATACGTCCGTAAAACAGAGACGCAAATATCGGATATCGCGTTCTTCAACGGTACGAAGAATGTAGTCAATCTTTTTATCATCAGTCATGAGGTCCTCCGAACCATCACAGAGCCATTGTATAGAGCATGACACAACTTTTACGCATATACCATCTCACAACAATGTTTCACGCCTGTTTCACTTTTGCTTATTTTTTACGTTTTGCTTACAAGGAGCAAGGAGAAAACTTACGCCGAAGCACTGTCATGGGTAGCTATGGCAGCGTCTGCATCGGCAATCATCTTCTGTGCAACTCCGCAATGACCGTCTTTTGTGCTATGGGCAGTGCAACTTTTAGCTGAAGAGCAGCCGGAGCATTCCCCTCCCTTAAGACCCTTAACCAAAGAGCGAATGCACAACGCAACTGCCGCAGCCACAGCGAGAAGAATGACAATATCAATTACGTGCATAATCAAGACCTTCCATCAATAAGCGCATCACACAGACAAATACCATCCAAAAAATTAACGTTACTCTGACTCACAAGATTTCGTGTTAACTGAAGCAAACTATACCCAAGTGCGTCATACTAATACACGTAAAGAACCATTCATCCGTTTTGGTGAATGGTCGTGCGACACGACGACGGCGTGCGCGGTGTCGCAAGGATTTCTAGAGAAGGGATACCTTCATGGCAGAAGACAAGTACATGCACCTGGTCATCGTACGTCACGGCGAGTCCGAATGGAACAAGCTCAACCTCTTCACTGGCTGGACCGATGTTGACCTCACTGAGACAGGTCACGAGGAAGCAATTGCGGGTGGCAAGGCTCTTCATGAAGCGGGCTACGATTTTGACGTGTGCTACACCTCCCTCTTAAAGCGCGCAATCCACACGCTTAACCACGTACTTGACGAGCTTGACCGCAACTGGCTGCCTGTCCACAAGACCTGGCGTCTGAACGAGCGTCACTACGGTGCACTTCAGGGTCTCAACAAGGCCGACGCAGCAGCCGAGCATGGCGAAGCTCAGGTCAAGATTTGGCGCCGCTCCTTTGATGTCCAGCCACCTGCCCTTGAACCCGGTGATGAGCGCGATCCTCACGTGCAGGAAATGTTCCGCGATGTTCCCAAGGAAGACCTGCCGTACACCGAGTGCCTGAAAGACACCATTGCCCGCGCATGGCCTTACTTTGAGTCCGAGATTAAGCCACAGATGGAAGCCGGTAAGCGTGTTCTCATTGCGGCTCACGGCAATAGCCTTCGCGCTCTTGTCATGCAGTTTGAACACCTGACCCCGGAAGAGATTCTTGAGGTCAACATCCCAACCGGCATTCCGTGTGCATACACCTTTGATGAAAACTGGAATGTTGTCGATAAGCACTACATTGGCGATCCGGCTACCATCGAAGCAAAGATCAACGCCGTTGCCAACCAGGGTAAAGTCAAGAAGTAGAAACTAATACACTTTACTTCGAAGCAACTTGGCAACGCTTATTCGCTTCAAATCAAGCCTTTAGTGGTGGATTGAATCACCACTAAAGGCTTAAATTAGCAAGAAAACATAACTAAACGTCATTTTTGACTTAATGTTTGTTGGAGCAGTATGCGAAATGCATCACTTCTATCCTCAGAAAGCAACTATAGAATCTCTTCTTGATTGAGAGCAATATTGATTTGAATCATGTTTTGCCTCTAAGCCTCTTCTGTTTTCTGGCGATTGCAAATTTACTTGGAAGTGGACCTATGGCTCATTTCCATCTTTTACACCATTTTAGGGACATGACCTGGTTAATTATTCTTTATTGATAAAAATAGGGCTAAAAGCGATAATTTCTACTGGTAAAACTAAAGATACGCGTATTTAGATACGTTCACTCATATACTGCACGATCTCTTCTTATTTGAGCTTTCTTACACTCGTGTGAGGAAACTCTCTGTACGTTGTTGCTGAGAAGATAGGTGCCATCTGAGAGCATCTCTTATCCCTATGTTTTTTTAAGAACTCTTCTAAATCAGCGACGGTTGGAAAAATTTTGTACGAAACCCTTTTATTTGCATCTGTTATCTCATAGATGCCGCATGCCATTTTCAAGGTATGGTCAGCAGTGCGTAAATAAAGCTTGGCAATCTCAAGCGACTTAAAGGGAAAATTCCATCTCTGCAGGCCTCTTTTTGGATCGTGTTCAATGCAGATACAGCGCCCGCAAGTACCGCATATATACTGCGTATGATGCTTCAAACATTCCAAGGGATTAATCAGTGGAGTAATCCTTTTGTCTTCGACATAACATTCCTCGCACATCCCAAGCCCTCTCTGTTGTTTCAGACTGTCTCGATAAGAGCATTTTACGGCCAACAAGAACATGTATTTGGAAATATCAACGATTCACAAAATGAACTTCTCCTCACGATAGTTAAGTAGCTACGCCATAGATAAATTGCCCGCACGGTCTCCAGCTTATAGAAAGATATGAGCCTCTCCATCGCAAAGCTGCTATGACTGCAGCAGAGATTTGCTTGGTTGATTTTCATTCTCAACCGAATATATCTGGAGTACTCGCTTCCTAAAAGACGTTCTAGACTTTCTGACTCCTTACAAGTCCTAAAAGATGCCGCGTCTGAACTACGCAACGGCCGCCGCAAGCTTCAGGCCAACAAATACGGCAAGCAAACAAGTCACGACGTTGACTGCAATGTTACAGCCTGCACCTACCCAGTTTCCTGCCTGAATAAATGAAAACGTTTCATTCGAGAAGGTCGAGAAGGTTGAAAGGCCTCCACAAAGGCCAACGGCCAAAAATAACTTAACCTGTGGCTGAAGCGGACTTGCAAGGTCAAGCCCTGTCACAAAACCAATTATCAAACCTGCCACTACATTTGCAGCAAACGTACCTGCCGGCATGCCGGGAATCCACTGCTTAAAGAAAACTCCCAACTGCCAGCGACCCAAACTACCAAGTGCTCCACCGAGGGCAACTGCCAGAGCTTCAAACATATCCGGTTCCACCTACTCCAACTCACGTGAGCCGGTGTAGAGCTGATAATACTCACCGTGCTGCGCAATCAGCTCATCGTGCGTACCGCGCTCAATGATATGTCCATGTTCAAGCACCATAATGGCATTTGCGTTACGCACGGTAGAGAGGCGGTGCGCAATCACAAAGACGGTACGGCCCGCCATGAGGGCATCCATGCCCTGCTCGATAAGAGCCTCGGTGCGGGTATCAATGCTCGATGTGGCCTCATCCAAAATTAAAACAGGAGGATCGGCAATGGCGGCGCGCGCAATCGCCAAGAGCTGGCGCTGACCCTGAGACAGATTGGCTCCGTCAGATGTCAACAAGGTATCGTAGCCTTTTGGCATGCGGCGGATGAACTTATCGGCATTGGCAATCTTTGCGGCAGCAATAACTTCCGCATCCGTTGCATCCAGCTTGCCGAAGCGGATATTGTCCGCAATGGTACCGGTAAAAAGATGGGTATCCTGAAGCACAATGCCCAAAGAAGCGCGCAGCGCCGCTTTCTTGATATCGTTTACCGGAATGCCGTCGTAGGTAATGGTGCCGTCACGCACGTCATAGAAGCGGTTAATCAAGTTGGTAATCGTAGTTTTGCCGGCGCCGGTTGAGCCGACAAAAGCAATCTTTTGGCCCGGTTTCGCAAACAGTGAAAGGTTGACAAGAACTGTCTGGCCTTCGTCGTACCCAAAGGTCACATCATCAAAGCGAACGTCTCCGGCAAGCGAGATCTTCTCGCCATCAGGTTTTTGCCATGCCCAGCATTCATCGCCGGTATCGTAGCTACCGGTACGGACGAGAGTAACGTTTCCGTCGTCCACCTCGGGCGAAAGTTCCATGACGCCAAAGATGCGCTCAGCACCGGAAAGAGCCGTCATGAGGAAGTTGCCAAGTTGCGTGAACTGATTGAACGGCATGGCGGCCTGTCGAACAAAAACCAGGTACGAGGCGAGACTTGCCACATCGGCGTGTCCGTTAACCGCAAGAATGGCACCCACAACGGTGACCACGGCATAATTGATATACGTCAACGATACCGTGATGGGCACCATAGTGGCTACGTATGTCTGCGCACTGGTACCTGCAGCTCTCAGTTCCTCATTGTAGGCACGGAACCCCGCAAGGTTTGCCGCCTCGTGGTTGAACACTTTTACGACTTTAAGGCCGGAAATGCTTTCTTCGGCATAGCCATTAAGAGCCGCAAGCGACGTCTGCTGCGTAGCGTAATACGCTGCTGAACGTCCGCTTGAATAGCGCGCATATAAGACAATCAAGACATCAAAAGCTACGGTGATAATAGTCAGCTGCCAATTCAAAACAAAGAGCAGGATAAGCGTACCCACCATCTGAATAAACGCCAGGATAAGATTGGCAAAACTGTTGTTGAGTGCTTCGGAAATAGTATCAACATCATTGGTAAAGTAACTCATAATGTCGCCGCGCGTTTGCCCGTCAAAGAATTTCAGCGGCAACGTTAAAATATGCTCAAAGAGGTCGCGACGGATGTCAAACACCACCGTCTGAGCAGCCCAAACCATGGTCTGTGTATAGCCAACGCTCGTGAGGGCACCAAGCAGATACACGCCTGCCGTAAAAAGTACCAGGCGCGTAAAGCCGGATACATCTCCCGCACCAACGGCAGCAACAACCGGTTTGATCATATACGTGCCGAGAAGCGCAGAAAGACCGCTTATCGTTACGAGAAATGCCACAAGAAGCAGGCGCTTTTTCGCATGCCCGAGATACGTTACAAAACGGCGCAGCGTGTAGCCTACGTTTTTGGGGCGCACCGATGCTCCTCCGCGACTAGCCATGATGCACCTCCTCTTCCGCTATGGCAGACGCAGGCAACACGTCGTTCTTCTCGCCAGAAACCAAATCTTGAGCAGAATCATGACTCTTAAGATCAGAGCCATGTACCTGCGACTCATACAGCTCTCTATAGATAGGACTTTGGGCGAGAAGCTCTGCGTGCGTGCCTGTCATGTGAACACGACCGTTGTCAAGGACGACAATCTGATCTGCCTCCATAACGGAATTTACGCGCTGAGCGATAATGATTTTGGTTGTACCTTTGAGACGCGCCAAACCGCTTCTGATCTTAGCGTCAGTTGCCGTATCAACAGCGCTGGTAGAATCATCAAAAATCAGAACCTGAGGGTGCTTCAAGAGCGCGCGGGCAATACACAAACGCTGTTTTTGGCCACCCGAAACGTTAACGCCGCCTTGACCCAAATCGCCGTCAAGGCCACCGATGCGGTCGAGAAACTCATCCACACAGGCAATTTTACATACCTCAAGCAATTCTTCGTCAGTTGCCTGAGGATTCCCCCAGCACAAGTTGTCGCGTACCGTGCCCGAGAATAAAACATTTTTCTGGAGCACCACCGCAACGGCATCACGGAGTGAGGCTAAATCATACGCGCGAACGTCATGGCCCCCTACTTCAACCGTGCCCGTCGTTGCGTCATAGAGACGGGCAATCAGCTGTACCAGCGTAGTTTTACCGGAACCGGTACCGCCAAGGATTCCGATAGTGGATCCTGAAGTAAAGGAAAGCGTAATGTCCTCGAGAACGTCTTCTTTGGCGTCAAAACTATATTTAAAAGAGACGTCCTTAAACGCGATGGAACCGTCTGGAACCTTTGTTAGACCATCTTGTGGAGACTTGATGGCAGGTATCTCAGAAAGTATTTCGCCGATACGATGCACGCTGGTAATAGCGCGCGCCGTCAACAGAAAAACGCCCGAAATCATCATGAGCGAGTTCATAATCAACAGCACGTAGCTCATGAAACCCGTGAGCTCGCCAACTCCAAGCGTACCGGCCATAATCATCCGGCCACCAAAAAGCAAAATGGCAACGTTTGCCACATACATGGCTGCCTGAAATGCCGGAACGTTCATAACTGACGTACCGAATGTACGTGTTGCCGTTTTGGCATAAGCGGCATTAACGGTAGCAAAGCGATCGGATACAAAGCCTTCACGCACATAGGCTTTAATCGCACGGATAGCAGCAAAATCTTCCTGGAGTACCTCATTGATTTTATCCATCGACCCCTGCAGCGCTTGGTACAAAGGACTTACACGAGTCACAATAAAGAAGAGACAAAGCGCCAAAAAAGGCAAAACGGCAAAGTAAACAAAGGCCAGTTCAGGACTCATTACACACGCCAAAAAGACACCCATAATCAGCATGATGGGTCCACGCATGAACGGACGCGTACCCATGGCAATGGCATTTTGAATGATGGTCACATCGGAGGTAAGACGCGTAACCAACGAGGAGGTGTCAAAACGATCAAGATTTGCAAATGCAAAGCCCTGCATGCAGGCAAACTCGTCCTCGCGAAGACGCGCACCAAGTCCCATGGCCGCACGAGCCGAAAAGCGTGCATAACCAATACCTGCACCCATGGCGAGAAGCGCAAAGGCAACCATGGCGATACCGTTGACAAACACGGTTTGCAAATTGCCATGCATGATTCCCTCATCGACGATACGTGCCATCAAAAACGGAATGAACAGCTCAAGCACTGATTCCGCAAACACGCACAGTCCCGACTTGATAAAGTCGGCGCGATAAGCTCCAAAGTGGGAAGCCAGCACTTTGATGTCGGAAAGTGCTACGCCTTTTTCAGTGGTGGCGTTGGCACCGGTTGCGGCAACGTTATCTGCAGTGACGTCGCCGGTAACAACGGTGGCGCCGGTTGCAGCAGCAGCGGTATCGGTGCCGCCGTTCTTCTCGGCAGACGAAACGCCCGCTCTATAAGAAGTATCTTTAGACACAATACTCTCCCCCTACAACGTGCGGAGAGATACCTCCTTTAGTTGATCATCAGTCACAGGCGACGGCGCGGCAGACATAAGATCCGAGCCCGATGTTGTCTTGGGGAATGCCATGACATCACGGATAGAATCGGCGCCCGCCAGCAGCATACACACGCGATCGAGGCCAAGCGCAAAGCCGCCCATGGGAGGTGCGCCATAGGTCAGCGCCTCCATCAAAAAGCCAAACTGAGCCTCTGCACGCTCTTTGGTGAAGCCCAGCTTCTCAAGGATGCGAAGCTGCAGGTCAGCGTTGTGGATGCGCATGCCACCGCCGCCCGCTTCAAAGCCGTCCATCACAAAGTCATAGGTATGCGAACCAATGGACAGAGGATCGGCATCCAGAAGGTCAATCTGATCTTCATTTGGCTGCGTAAAGGGCATGTGCTCTGAGGCGTAGCTTTGCGTTTCTTCGTCCCAGTGGAAAAGCGGGAAATTGACTACCCACAGGAAGTCATGTCCTTCGCGAGGAACTTCCAGCACGCGTGCCATATGCAGACGCATGCCACCCAGAATCTCATCCGTCTCAAGACGAGCTCCCACCGCAAAGAGAATGAGATCGCCCGGCTGCGCTTCCATCTCTGCGCGCAAAGCATCAAGCTCATCTGCCGAGAAGAACTTGGCAATGGGACCGCCGACGCTGCCGTCCTCTCTATACGCAATCCACGCAAGACCTTTGGCTCCGAAACCTGCCGCAACTTCGCCGAGCTTATCGATTTGTGAGCGCGGCGAAGAACCCGCTCCACGCGCATTGATGGCCTTTACATACTGCCCGTCGGTGTGCGCGGCGCCGCTAAAGAGCTTGAAGCTGGAATCTTGGAAGATATTGGACACATCGTGAAGTTCCATGCCAAAACGAGTGTCGGGCTTATCGGTGCCATACGTATCCATTGCGTCCCAATACTGCATCCGACGAAGCGGCGTCTGCATCTGAATTCCCATCTTTCCAAATGCATCTGAGAGGATGTCCTCAAGCTCAGACATCACGTCATCTTGAGTCACGAAGGACATCTCCGTATCAACTTGGGTAAATTCAGGCTGGCGGTCCGCCCGAAGGTCCTCGTCGCGGAAGCACTTGGCAACCTGGTAATAGCGCTCCACACCGCCAATCATCAGCAGCTGTTTTAAGAGCTGCGGAGATTGTGGAAGCGCATAAAAGCTGCCCCCCTGCATGCGTGAGGGTACGAGGAAATCTCGCGCACCTTCAGGCGTTGACTTAAAAAGCGCAGGAGTTTCCACCTCGGTAAAGTCACGCTTGTGAAAGGCTTCACGAAGCGCAAAGGTAAAGTCGGAGCGCAGACGAAGATTGCGAGCCATACGCGGACGGCGCAGGTCAACGTAGCGATATCTCAGGCGCAGGTCTTCGTTCACGTCAATGTGATTCTCAATTTGGAACGGTGGTGTCTGAGCGGTGTTCAGCACCTCAATCTCAGACGCCAAAATCTCAACCTCACCGGTTGCCAGCGATTCGTTCGTCTGACCTTCGGAGCGATGTTGAACGGTACCCGTGATGCAAACCGGCCACTCAGGACGGATACCCTCGGCCGTCTTGAATGCCTCAGATGCCACGTCGGGATCAAACAGCACCTGCGTCAAACCCTCGCGGTCACGAAGATCCACAAAGACAAGGCCACCGAAGTCACGACGGCGCCAAACCCAGCCGGTAAGCGTAACAATCTCGCCGATATTCTCGGCACGCAATTCTCCGCAGGTATGCGTGTGCATACTATGCTGATTGACGGGCTTGAGCGAAATCGATTTTGATTGTAACGTTGGCATGGCGCTTGAGTTGGATGTATCCACTAAAAATCCTCTCGTCTCTGCTGTCCTGTGTCAAATCGGACAGCGCTCAGCAGACGGCAAACGTGTGTAGACGGCACACATTTGCACCAAGATGACATTGTACTCCGCAAAGGTGACATCTTTGCGAGCAACTACTATATTGGTAACGGTTTTACGCGATTGTTACGTTTCCGACGGTTGCGCGATTGCTGCGTGTCGCGATTGCGCCGACGGCTACACGCGCCGATTTTTCTGCCATGCCGAGAAGAACGAGGTTTTGCCATGCCATACAAAGCTGCAGTGTTTGATCTTGACGGAACACTTCTCAATACCATCGTTGACCTTGCATGGGCAACCAATTACGCTCTCAAACAATACGATATGCCCACCTATACGGTTGACGAGATCAAGCACCTCGTTGGCAATGGAGTTGCCAAACTTATCCACGATGCGGTGCCCGAAGGAACCCCAGATGAGCTCTGTCGGAAAGTTCTTGCAACGTTTAAAGAACATTATGCCGACCACAGCCTTGACACCACCGCCCCCTATCCCGGCGTGGTCGATGCCATCGATCGGCTTCGCGCTTCGGGCGTGAAGTGCGCTGTCGTTTCTAACAAGCCTGACTTTGCCATCGCAGATCTCATGAACCATTTCTTTTTTGGTAAGTTCGACTATGCCTTAGGTCAACGCGACAATCTTAAGCGCAAGCCTGATGCGGAGCCCGTTCATTTTGCGCTCCAACAAATTGACGTAGCTCCGGAAGATGCCGTCTACATTGGCGATTCGGAGGTTGATATCGCAACCGCACGAAACAGCGATATGCCGTGCATTAGCGTTACTTGGGGCTTTAGGGACAAAGAGGTCCTTCTCGCCGCGGGAGCAACCACACTGGTAGATGCCGCTGACGAAATGGTCGATGCAATCCTTTTACCAGAGAAATAGTCCATAGGCAAGTGTCTGATACATGGCATACGTCTACCGTGTAAAAACCTACGCTTACCCGATGAATTGAAAACGTTTGAATATCAAAGCCTACTCGGCGGTATATTCAAAGAAAGTGCGTCCCACAGGATGGTTTTGCCGTCTACGAAGAAAGGATAGCATCATGGGTAAGAAAAGCTCTGAGGCACTTGAAATCTCTTACGAGGACCTGGTCAACTACCTGCACAATCATCATTCAATATATATGAAGGTTGGCAACCAGGTATACTACCTCACAGACGTTAACTTTGAAGCATGGCGTGCACAAGACACCAGTATTCGTAATACCAAGAATCACTTCGTTGATTGCTCTGAACTCGTTCCTACGGTCGATGAGTTTTTAAGCCTTCCCTTTGTTAACGGCAAAACTATCAAAGACGTATTCTCACATGCCACTTTCTATGCATCCGTCAAAGACCAGAAAGAGTAAGCACTACGTAAGTTCGTTTACGTTCATTTGACTCGGTAAAGTCCGACCTTGTATTTCCAAGGCCGGACTTTTGCCGTAAATCCCACGTTTAGTGGTGGTTTGATTCACCACTAAACACCAAAATCGGCCAAAAACCACCACTAAACATCGTTTCCCCGGAAAAAACCACCACTAAACCCGTCAAATGGTACCGTTTTACAAAATTTTTATTTAGTGGTGGATTTCAGAAAGCATTCTGAATTAAACATGGTGAATAGAATGCCGGATCTCAGAAGACCTCTCACGCGAGAAGAGCTGTGCGGGCGTTTCTCGCCCACAAACTCTTCTCGCTACCTCACGCAGTACATCTCACGTTGCGTACTGTAGCATCGTTCTTGGATACATGAGCTTTCTCCCTATCCGGTCCTCATTGCCCTTTAGGCTTCTGAACTTCCCTGACCTCGGCAATCTCAACCTCAGGAGAAACGGAACCGGCCAGCTCGGGAATGAGCGGATTGTACTCGTTTTTGGTCGCAACGTCTTTTGCGGCCGTCTTTGCGTAGCGTTTGACCGCGGCAGACGCGCGATTGATAGCGGAAAGGGTACCCGCACCGGCAACGCAGCCTCCCGGACACGCCATACCCTCCAGCAGATAACCGGGATACTTGCCCTTCACGGCATCTTTCATCATCGCGCGACAGTTGTCGAGACCTTCTGCGGCCATGACCTTAACCTCCAGGTCGGGATGCTTATCGTGAATGGCATTCACCACTGCCGTGGCAACACCGCCGGAAACCGCAAAACCGCGACCGTCACGTGAAGATGCTTCAAAATCACTCTTGTCGTCAGCAAGCGACTCAAACGCAATGCCCTTTGCCTCCATCATGCCGGCAAGTTCCTCAAATGTCAGAACAAAATCAACCTCTGACTTAACGGAACGACGCATCGCCTCCAACTTCTTAGCAGAACACGGACCCACGAACACAATCTTTGCTTTTGGATGGTTCTTGCGAATCAGGCGTGCCGACAAAACCATGGGAGTCAGCGCCATTGAAATGGCATCCGCATTGTCGGGAAACTCCATCTTTGCCATAGCCGACCAAGACGGACAACAGCTTGTTCCCATAAACGGAAGTTTTTCGGGAACTTCGTCCAAAAAGTCTTCGGCTTCCTGCACCGTACACATATCGGCACCGGTTGCAACCTCTTCAAGGCTTGCAAATCCAAGCTGCTTGAACGCTTCACGGAGCTTGCCGACGCCGCCCTTGCCAAACTGGCCCACAAACGACGGAGCCACCGTTGCAATAACCTCGTTGCCTTGGTTGATGGCGGTAATTACCTGGAAAATCTGGCTCTTATCGGCAATGGCACCAAAGGGGCAGTTAACCAGGCATTGCCCACAAGAAACACACTTCTCGTAATCAATATCGGCTCGACCATGCTCATCAGAGCCAATGGCGTGCATGCCACAGGCCTCGGCACAGGGGCGAAGATGATGCAGTATGGCGTGGTAGGGGCAGACCTTTTCGCACATACCACACTTGATGCACTTCTCTTGATCGATAAAAGCTTTCTTGTCGACAAAACTGATGGCGCCTTTTGGACAGATTTCTCGACACGGGTGCGCAAGACAACCCTGGCAGGCGTTTGACACACGAAACACATTGTCTTCGCAGGCATTACATGCAAACTTGATGATGTTAATCAGCGGAGGCTGATAGTACACCTCGGGAATGGCTGCCTTCTCGATACCCTCCGAAAGCTGCTCGGGATGGTCGACACCCTGCATGGGCATGCCCATGGTCATGCGCACGCGCTCTCCTGCTACCGCGCGCTCCAAAAATACGCTTTCACGGTAGGTTGCAATCTCTCCCGGAACAATGGTATACGGAAGGTGCTCCATCTTGTGAGCTACTTCTTCGAGGGGCTTCTCGCCACTCTCGTACGCAAGTTTAGAAACCTCTCGAAACACCTTCCGGCGAATCTCCGTAAGGTTAGTGTACACACCACGCATGGTACCTGGCATGAAATCCCCCTCGCTTTGTCTTCGGCAGTGTATCCCTCATACACGACCGATAAATCGTCTACCTGACCGTACGCACGTCACCGGTTGAAGCTAACTCAGTGTGCGCACAACGACTTTGACACATATTTCAGTATGACTGACTTTTACGGATTCTGCACGCTCCATCCGGTAAAACGCGACGGCCATTCCGTTTTCAACACAAGAGACTCGCCTGTCACCGGATGCACAAACGAAAGCTCATAGGCATGCAGCATAAGAGACGCCTGCGTGAAAGCGGCAGTCCTTGTGGAAGGGGCTCGCCCATACATGCTGTCTCTCGCAATCGGACCATACAAGCCGTCTCCCACAATCGGAAAACCCAGGGCCGAGAAGTGCACGCGGATCTGATGCTTTCTTCCCGTACCCAGCTCGGCAAGCATGAGTGATCGCGTGCTTTGACCTCGGCGTTGTACCTCTAGGCGGCGAACATGCGTCAAAGCTGCCTTTCCCGTCTTTGACACGTGCATTCGTCTTGCGTCATGGCGATCTCTTCCGATCGGCAGCGTAATGTCTTGCTCTCCTTCCGGAAATTCCCCTTTCACCACCGCAAGATAGGTCTTATGTACATTACGGCTTCGTATGAGCTCATCAAACAGTGGCTGGGTTTCTTTATCAAGCGAGAAGAGCACAATGCCCGTGGTGTCCTTATCAAGACGATGCAGCGCTTGCACATCTTGCGCCTGCTGTACACAACCATTGTTCTCAAGATAAACGCGGGCGAGATCGGTAAGCGTTTCGGCGGCGCACATGTCGGCGCGTTCGCCCGCGTGCGAGGTACCGTCGCTATGAATGATGATACCTGCAGGCTTATTAACCGCAAGAATATAGCTATCTTGATAGATGATATCCATTAGACACTCGCCTCAGAAGTCACTTCGGAAAGCTGCTCTTTGAGCACCTCATCGAAAGATGTGATGGCACTCCACACGTGCTCGGCTTTTCTCCACGCAACGCTTACGGAATAGGTCATATCTTTACCAAGTTCTATAACACACAAGCCCGCATCCTGCGGTTTTGTAAACGTTGAAGCCACCAGCTCAGACGGCAAAAAGCAGGCACCTACACCACGCACGGCCAGTGCCATGAGGGTCTCCGAATTTCGAGACATGACTTTGATGTGCGGGTTAATACCTGCGCTTTCAAATGCCTGCCGAGCCAAATTGCCCGCAACATCACGCTTGCCTACCGTCAAAAACGGAAGGTCGGCAAACGGTGAAAGGTTCGCGGTCTTCTCAACCTTGGCCACTACCGCATCGGCGTCGTTTCCATAGAGCTCACGCAAAAGGTCGTAAGCCACCACAAGCACAATCTTCTCGAGAAAAAGATCGTGGACCACCAAATCGTAGGCAGGACCCGTAATGGTTGCCACCACCAGATCAAGTTGACCGCCCGACAGCCATTCTACCAGCTGGTCATTCTCCCCTTCATGCAATTCAATCGAAATGAGAGGGTGCTGTTTTTGAAAAGCCGCTATTGAGCGCGGCATGATAATGTGCCCGCGAGTTGCCGTTACTCCCACTCGCAGACGACCACGTTCATTACCTGAAATATCTCTGAATTCTTGGCGCATCGCACGCCTGGTCGCTTGAAACCGACGAGCATATTTCAGAAATTCTTCCCCTGCATACGTCAGCGTCAGGGGCACACTTCTATCAAGCAGCTTGGTGCCCAACTCTTTTTCGGTGTGGGCAATATTTGCCGAAAGAGTCTGCTGCGTCACATTAAGACGTTCGGCCGCTCGCGTAAAACTTCGCTCCTCTGCTACCGCTACAAAATAGTCCATAGTTTGAAAGTTCATGACATCCCCACCAAATACTGTCTCAACCTCGTATTTTTTAAGTTTTCAGGAACCTTTCCATCGTTTTCCCAGTTCACATTAGCACAAATTTTACCTGTAATAATGACCAATGAAAACAGTTAGACATATCTTTTTTGAGCACGTACGCTATACCGTGAAAGGACAGATTTTTCAGGAAGTTGGTTGCATGACAGAATTTGTGATTATCGGTACCTTCGCCGTACTCCTTATTATCGGCACCGTCCTGTCTGTTCCCCTTATCTATACCTTACTTATGGGTTTTGCCCTCTTTTTTAGCTACGGTATTTCCCGTAGTATTTCCGCCAAAGCCCTCTTGCGCTCAGCCGCAAAATCCATTTGGGAAGTCCGTTCCGTTATTGCTCTTTTTGCCATTGTCGGTGCCATGAGCGCCGCATGGCGAGCCTCCGGAACCATTCCTGAGATTGTCAGCATTTCATCCAACCTGCTCTCACCCTCGGTCTTTGTACTGGCAACATTTCTCTTGTGTTCCATGATGTCCATGCTCATCGGCACCGCTTTCGGAACCGCCGCCACTATGGGCATTATCTGCATGTCAATAGGCCGCGCCATTAATGCAAACGAGCTTCTCATTGGCGGAGCAGTGCTTGCCGGCAGCTACTTTGGCGACCGCTGCTCTCCCATGTCCACAAGCGCCATGTTGGTCTCACAGCTTACCGACACCAACCTGTCAAAAAATATCGGTCGCATGCTCCGAACCAGCGTGGTTCCCTTCATCATTGCCTGTCTCATCTATGTTGCATGGGACACGTTTATGGGCGGATCGGGTACCGTACCTGATGTAACTTCCATTCTTTCACGCGCATTTCGTCTTTCATGGGTCGCGCTCGCGCCTGCCATTTTGGTAGTTGTTCTTGCCCTTTTGAAGGTCGATGTCATTATTACCATGCTCTCCAGCCTCCTGCTCGCCTGCGGCATCTGTATCTTTGTCCAGCACGTTCCCATCATAGAGCTCCCTCAGATCCTGCTTTTTGGTCTACGCGCCCCGGGAGCAACCGTCGCCAACATGGTCAATGGCGGCGGAGTATTCTCGATGCTGAATGTGGTATTTATCGTAGCTATTTCTTCAAGTTACGCAGGTCTTTTCCAAAGCACGCACCTGCTTCGACGTATGTGCGAGATGGTCGCTGACCTAAGCGATAAGTCAACACCCTTCTTGAGCATCCTTATTACCAGCATGTTTACTTCAATGGTCTCCTGTAATCAAACACTTGCCATCATGTTGACCAACAACCTTTGCGAGCATACGGAAAAATCTTCAAGCGCACTTGCCCTTGATATCGAGAATAGCGCCGTTATCTTGGCTCCTTTGGTTCCCTGGTCCATCTCAAACATCTCGGTACTTTCCGCTATTGGTGCGCCCTCCATGAGCCTTCTGGCAGCATCATTTTTGTATCTGTTGCCTCTGTGGTCGTTGGGGATTTCCATTTGGCTGCACCATCGCCCCGAGAATATCAATTGCCGCCGCGCTCACTTACTTGGACTTTCTGCTGATGATGTAGCATCTTCTTCGCTGGCACAGACACATCAAGGAGTCAATGTGGAGAAGTGCTTGGAAGTTCAAACAGCATAAGGCTACAAAGATTTTACTGTGTAGCCATACTAGATAGCTCCTTATGAACTTTTCAAGCGTTTTACTGTTTGTGTATATTTTAAGCTTCAGGCTTTGCCTTTGCTCTTCGATCCTTCGGAATGCAAGCCGCTCTTCACCTGCGCCTTGCTTCTCGCCTTTGCTTCTCTTCCCTTACTTCGCTCTGTCTTTAAAACCACCACTAAATAAAATATTTCCGAATTTCGCTCTATCTGCACGTTTAGTGGTGGTTTTTTCCGGAAAAACGATGTTTAGTGGTGGTTTTTCCGGGATTTGAGCGTTTAGTGGTGATTTGATTCACCACTAAAGAGCCATTTTTTCCACGAAGTTATTTGCTCGTGCTTCTCATTAAATATATCGTCAGAATCGGCATACATCATTGCGCCTCCACATCCACACTACTGGAAAGATGCCGAGAAGACCTTGGTTGAAAGTTAAGCATTTAAGGGATGAGGTTCTCTAACGAATCAGGCTGGTCGTGTGGGCCTCTGTCGTACAGATACTCATATTCCGACACCAACTTCACTCGAATCTCCAGGCAATTCTCGCCATTTGAGCCGGAAGTCTCAAAGCTACGCCAAGCGCTGACGTACCTCTTCAACAAGTCGATCTGCAGGAACCTGTATCTGCTCGTGAGTTGTCATATCTCGAAGAGTCGCCACTCCTGCAGCCACCTCATCGGGCCCCAGCACCACACAAAGCTTTGCCCCCAGTTTATCCGCCTGCTTGAACTGAGCTTTGAGAGAGCGGCCTGTACGATCGGCTTCCGTGCGGATACCGGCACCACGAAGTGCGAGTACGACAGAAAATGCCTCACGCGCTTCTTCGGCAGAAGTAGTTGCAACGTACACGCAACAAGGAGCTGCGATATCCGTTTCAATGCCCTGCGCCGCCAACGCCAACATGATGCGCTCAAAGCCGACGGCAAAGCCCACGCCCGGCGTAGGCTTTCCACCTTCAAGCTCCATAAGACCATCGTATCGGCCGCCACCACCGATGGCACCGATACCCGCATCCAACGCCTCAACCTCAAAAACGGTGCGCGTGTAGTAATCGAGACCGCGCACCAGCGTTGGATCTTCAACATACGCAATACCGGCTGCATCAAGATATGCTTTGACCTGCTCATAATGCGCTCGACAGTCGTCGCAGAGATTGTCGGAAATGAGAGGCGCGTCTTTCATGACGGCTTGACAGCTCTCGTTTTTACAGTCAAAGGCGCGGAGCGGATTGATCTCGGCGCGCTCAATGCAGTCGTCACACATGCGGTCCGCATGATCAAGAATGAACTGCTTGACCTTCTCGCGATATGCCGGACGGCATTCAGCATCCCCCATGGAATTAATCATGAGTTTCAGGCGAGATGTATCAAAGCCCAGCTCTTTAAAAAACTGCATGAGCATAATAATGGACTCGGCATCAGCGGCGGGATCCGACGCACCAAGCCACTCAACACCTACTTGGTGGAACTGACGAAGCCGCCCCTTTTGCGGGCGCTCCCCGCGAAACATGGCTTCGGCATACCACATCTTGGCCGGAGCGGCTCCTTGCGGCACAAAGTTATGCTCAACTGCCGCACGTACGACGCCGGCGGTTCCCTCAGGACGCATAGCCATGCGCTGGCGGGGCTTCAATCCCGCCTCACTGCCCGAGGCCAGCAAATCTTCCATAAGCGCACCGGAAAACACGCGGAACATCTCTTTGCGCACGACATCGGTAGACTCACCAATACCATGGACAAAGGTATCCACCTGTTCTATGGCCGGTGTCTCGATGCGATCAAATCCATACGTACCAAATAGATGACGCGCTATATCTTGCATACGCTCCCACGAGCGCATATAGCCGCCATACAAATCCTCGGTACCCTGAATTCGCTGCCCCATGTGTCCTCCTGTCATAATTCACAGATGGTGAAAGTATACCCGCATACAAAAATGGTTGCATAAAAGATCGCTTCATTTTTCGATAAATTACGACAGGATTCGATAAATTACGCCGGAAGACTTGTTTTTTAATTCCTATAATTTAGTATGAATTAGTCAACCTTCGGGTATGACTCAATCGCCATACATGTGCACTAACCGACCCAGGGTTTTGTGCATAACGATACGGGAGAGATATATGACAGATGAACTTCTCCGCATAAGCGGTATTTCTGCAGGTACAGAGGACAAGCCCATCCTGCATGACATTAACCTTACAATCGGCCTTGGTGAGACCCATGTGCTTATGGGGCCAAACGGCGCAGGCAAATCAACGCTTGGCCGCGTTGTTATGGGAGATCCAACGTATAGCACCACCTCAGGTACCATCCTGTTTGACAACCAAGACATCACGGACTTTTCTCCCGATAAGCGCTCGCTTGCCGGTATTTTTCTTTCCTATCAGTCACCGGTTGAGATTCCCGGTGTGCCTCTCTATTCTTTTTTACGTACCATTACGCAAATGCGTCCGGAGCTCAAAACAACCGCGCGCAATTTCCGTAAGCGCGTCGGAGAAATTTCCAACCGGCTTGAGCTTGATCAGAGCTTCTTGATGCGTGAGCTGAACGTAGGCTTTTCAGGTGGCGAGAAGAAAAAGATTGAGATGCTCCAACTTCTGCTTCTGCAGCCAAAGCTTGCCATTCTTGACGAAACCGATTCCGGCTTGGACATTGATGCACTTGCGGTCGTTTCTCGTGGTATTGAGGCCTACCGCACGTCCTGTAACGGCTCGCTGTTGGTCATTACCCACAATACGCGCATTCTTGAGCGCCTTGATGTGGATCGCACACACGTCATGGTTAAAGGTCATCTGGTAGCTGATGGCCCGGCTTCCCTTATTGACGAGATTAATCGCAGCGGGTTTGAGCAGTTTGAGAAAGACGTGGCTACAAAAGAGGAGAATGGCGAAGTTTCCAAAGGCGGTGTCAGCGAGTGAGCGAGAAAAAGCGGTCTCAGGTCGCTGATATTAACCGCTCCCTGTATGACTTCACCAAGTCCGAAGAGGGCTACGAGCGTTACGCAGACGGCCTTACGCCAGAGATTGTACGTACCATTTCAGCAAAAAAAGACGAGCCGGAATGGATGCTCCAGTTCCGACTTTCGGCGCTGGAAACCTATCACACCCGCGACATGGCATCCAACTGGGGCCCGTCCATTACCGGTCTTGATATGGATCATATTTCCACGTACGTCTCGCCAAAGACCAAACAGTCAAACAACTGGGATGATGTTCCCGAAGACATTCGCGACACCTTTGAGCGTTTGGGCATCCCCAAAGCGGAAGCGGAGAGCCTTGCCGGCGTAGGGGCGCAGTACGATTCCGAGATCGTCTATCACAACATGCGCAAAGAGGTTGCCGAACAGGGCGTTATCTACACCACCATTGAAGATGCCTTACATGATCCCAAGTGGGAGCCGGTGGTCAAGCAGTACTTCGGTACCCTCATTCCTCCCGCCGACCACAAATTTGCGGCACTTCACTATGCCGTTTGGTCGGGCGGATCCTTTGTCTATGTGCCCGCCGGCGTGAGCCTTGACTATCCGCTGCAAAGCTATTTTCGCCTGAATGCACAGGGCGCCGGACAATTTGAGCATACACTCATTATTGTCGAGAAGGGTGCTGACCTGCACTTTATTGAAGGTTGTTCCGCACCGAAATACTATGCCGCCAATCTTCATGCAGGAGCCGTTGAGCTTTTTGTTAAAGACGGGGCAAGACTTCGCTATTCGACCATCGAAAACTGGTCCAAGAATATGTACAACCTCAACACCAAGCGTGCGCTCGTTGGCTCCGATGCCCGCATGGAGTGGGTCTCCGGTTCTTTTGGAAGCCACGTCTCTTATCTCTATCCGTCTACCATTCTCAACGGCGACCGCTCCAACTGCGACTTTACCGGCATTACCTTTGCCGGTGCCACCCAGGATTTGGATACCGGTTGCAAGGTCATCATCAACGGCGCCGACAATACGGCATCGGTTGATACGAAATCCATCTCCAAAGACGGTGGCGTCAATACCTTCCGTTCCGCCGTTACCATTGGCCGCAAAGCTGCCAACGCACGTGTATCCGTTTCTTGTCAGTCACTCATGCTGGACGACATCAGCCGTTCGGACACCATCCCCGAGATGGACGTGAGAAACGCTACCGCACAGGTTGGACATGAGGCTACCATCGGTCGCATTTCTGACGACACCATCCTCTACCTCATGAGTCGTGGCTGCTCTGAGGCTGAAGCACGCACGATGGTGGTAAATGGCTTTGCAAATCCCGTTTCAAAGGAACTTCCTATGGAATATGCCGTTGAGATGAATAATCTCATCAAACTCGAGATGGAAGGGGCGATTGGCTAATGACTGTGCACACGGCCGAACATATCCGTATTAAATCTGCCAACGTTCCCCCTGCGCAAACATGGAACCGTCTTCGTGCCAACTCTCTTGCACTGACCGTCCCCAAAACGCCTGATGCGGGAACGGTATACCTTCCGCTCCCCCGTCTCTTTGAGCGTATTGAATGTGGCATGGGGCCCGAAGTTACCAACTACATAGACTCGCAAGTCTTTGAGGCCACCTACCATGAGGTTCCTGCTCACACCACACGTAAAGAGCCGATTGTCATCTCCGTCTCAGCCGCCGAAAACGAATGCACCAATACCGGCGTTATGGTACGCGAGGGTGCGGAAGCAACCATTGTCGTTGTCGCACGCGCCGGCGAGAAGAACACCGAGACTGCAGCCGATAACACCGGCGCAAAAGCCAATGCGGAAGCTGACGCTCCGGCAACAAGCGCCGCACTCGTGCGTATCGTTGCAGAGAAACACGCACGCATACATCTTGTGGAAATGCTCGGTATTGACGATGACCAGCAACATCTTGAAAGTGTTGGTATTGAAGCTCATGAAGATGCCGTTTGTGACGTGCGCCAATACGCACTTGGCGGAGGCGCCGTCGGCATGGGACTTGCGGTTAACCTTGTGGGCAACCGAGCTCGCCTTGATCTGAACAACCGCTACCACGCCTGCCACGAGGAACTTCTCGACATCAACCACGTTGCTCGTATGCGCGGATGCGCAACGCGCGCCGAAATTGCCGAATCGGGAATTCTGAACGATTCTGCGCGTAAAACCTTGCGCGCCACCATCGACCTTATCCGCGGCTCAAAAGATGCCAAAGGCAACGAGGCCGAAACGGTGCAGATTTTAGGCGACGGCGTTGTCAATAAAACCATGCCGGTCATTCTCTGTGACGAGGATAACGTCGCCGGTAACCACGGTGCCACCATCGGCTCTGTCTCCCCTGAGCAGATTGAATATCTGCAGGCTCGCGGTCTTTCTCGCCACGAAGCAGAGCTCCTTTTTGTGCGCGCCCTCTTTGAAGACGCCATCATTCATGCACCCGAGGCTCTCTCTCACACCGTTGCGGTTGAGCGTGCCGAGAAGGTCTTAGGGGCCGATGTTGCTCATGACTTTGACGATGCCACCGAGGCAACCTTTGGAGGCGACAAGGCATGACAGCTGACCGTTTGAGCTCATCAGAACTGACCTCTTCAGAACTGACTGAGATTGCCGATAACCCCTATAAAAAGGATTTTCCTCTTCTGGCGCAAAATCCTGAAATTGCGTATTTGGACAGCGCTGCAACTTCTCAGCGCCCCAGTAGCGTCATTGAAGCGCAGAAACACTTTTACGAGGCCATCAACGCAAACGCCCTGCGCGGGCTCTACCGTCTTTCCGTTGATGCAACCGCTGCTATTGAGGATGCTCGTAAGGCTTTGGCGCGCTTTATTGGAGCGGTAGATGCCGATGGCACCCCACGTGACCGCGAGATTATTTTTACACGCAATACATCGGAATCGCTCAATCTCGTGGCATCAAGCCTTGGGCGTCTTGTGCTCAAACCCGGCGATGACGTTGTTATTTCTATCATGGAACATCACTCCAACATCATCCCCTGGCAGCAAATTTGTGCTCAAACCGGTGCTCGCCTTGTCTATCTGCGTATGAATGATGCCTTTGAGATTACGCAAGAAGAGCTCGAATCAAAAATCACCGAGCGCGCAAAGATTGTTTCGGTTACTCAGGTATCCAATGTCCTCGGAGTTTCCAACGATATCTCTGCCATTGCGAGACGCGCGCACGCTATGGGTGCGTATATGGTAGTCGACGCCGCTCAGTCAGCGCCTCATCTTCCCGTTGATGTTCGTACGCTTGATTGCGATCTTTTGGCCTTTTCGGCGCACAAGATGTGTGGCCCCATGGGCATCGGCATACTGTGGGGAAAGGCCGACATACTTAACCGGATGCCTCCTTTCCTTACCGGCGGCGAGATGATCGATTCCGTTACGGAAACCGGTGCCGTCTGGGCTCCCATCCCAGAGAAGTTTGAAGCGGGTACTCAAGACGGCGCAGGTATTTGCGCTACCGGAGAAGCCATTGCGTACCTTGAAGGATTGGGTATGGCAAACATTGAGAGGCGAGAAGCGCTTCTCGCCCGTTATCTCACCGAACGCCTTAATGAGCTGGAATTCATTGATATCATTGGACCGCAAAACGGCGCAAGACACATCGGAGCCGTCTCCTTTAACGTGCGCGGTGTCCATCCACATGACGTTTCGTCCATTCTTGACATGGACAACGTGTGTATCCGTGCCGGTCATCACTGCGCCGAGCCGCTTCTCACAGAGCTTGGTCAATCCAGCACCTGTCGCGCAAGTGTGGCATTCTATAATGACGCATCCGACATTGACCAACTTGTTTCCGGACTTGCACGCGTCTGGACTATCTTTAATGGCAACTAGGTGATGGCAACTAAGCTGTAATGGCAACTGGGCTGGCTGAGGGAGAGCTAAACTATATGGCTGGTAACGACCTTTATAACGCAGAATTTATGGATCACGTCTCGCATCCTGACTATAAGTATGAGATGGAGCATCCAACCTATACGCATGAAGGCGTCAATCCCTCTTGCGGAGATGAGTTAACGTTTTCTGTTCGCCTTGCCGATGACGGCACTATTGCCGAGGCCGCATTCACCGGTCATGGATGCGCCATCTCGCAGGCAAGTGCCGACATCATGAGCGATCTTATGGTTGGTCGCACACCCGCAGAGGCCATTGACCTCTGTCAACTCTTCGGACGCATGATACGTGGCGAGGAGACCGACGATACCGTGCTGGAAAAGCTGGAAGATGCCAACCTCCTTCACGACATTGCCCATATGCCCGCACGTGTGAAATGCGCCGAGCTTGCGTGGCGCACGCTGGAAGAAATGCTTGAGGCGCAACAGCAAGGCGACGGCACAAGTGCTGCCCCCCTATCCACCAGCGCAAAAGCTGCTTCTGAAGGCGGTAAGTAGCCATGGCAAACATGTTCTCCACAAAGGGCATGTATGCGTTACGTGCTATGGCGGATTTAGCCGTACATGACGGTTGGATCTCACTTGGCGACGTTTCCGAGCGTCAACATATCTCACGCAAATACCTTGAACAGGTCATTTCTCTTATGCACAAGGCCGGCTATGTTGAATCGCTGCGCGGAAAAGGCGGTGGATACCGGCTCACACGCAAGCCCGAGGAGTACACGCTTGGCGAGATTTTACGTGCCACCGAAGGAAATCTTGCTCCGGCATCTTGTCTCAATTGCACAAATGAGACGCTCTGTCCTCAGATGGGTTCTTGCACCACCGTCAATATCTGGCGCGATCTTGGCAAAATGACCTCGAGCTTTTTGGATAGCAAAACCCTCGCCGATATTGCGTGGCATGAAGGGAATATACAAGCGCACTAAAAAAACTTACGGTACTGATGGGGCACCTGCGCTTTTCTTTACATGTCTCTTAGAACTGCAGTCAGGCGACTACAGAAACTTCATGCTGCGCGTTCTTCTCACTGTTTTCAAAATCTGCTCACATTTGCTCTTTTGCAGAGCTGTCGAAAGTGCCAGTGCTGCCGAAACTTTGTAGTGCTGCCAGAAATGCGCCAAGTATGGCTTGAACTGCCATACTTGGCGCAAGTTTGGTATATATGAACCATACTTGCTGCAAGTTTGGTTAATCGTGCCCAACTTGCAGCAAGTTTGGCAGCGCTATTATGACGACCCAACTTGGCGTCATTTTGGCAGCGCTGTTCCGGCAGCGCTAACCTAGCGGCGCTATTTGGGCAGCGCCAACCTGGCAACACCAGATTACAAACGCACTTACAAACACAACCTCAGTACCTCTCGCTTTGCTGCCAAAAACTCATCGGTCAGCTCAAATTCCACAGGAGAGGTTTCTGAATCAACGCCATTCGGAGCATCAGCAAAATTGCCCTCTGAAGTGGAGTGCTGCCGAGACCGCTGTGGCGTAACCTCGCCCACGATTTCCGTCACAACGCCTTGTGCAGGATTTCCCCGCATCACAAAAATATGCGACGCCATGGAAACCGCTTCATCCACGTCATGGGTGATAACCAGCGCAGACATGTTCATCTCAGCCACCGCGGACATAAGCCACTCACGCATTTCTCGCCGTGTAAGCGCATCAAGTGCCGAGAAGGGCTCGTCCAAGAGAATCACATCGGTTCCCGTCAGGCTGGTGCGCAAGAAAGCCGCACGCTGTCGCATGCCGCCCGAAAGCTCGGAAGGCCAGCTCTGCGCCACTTCCCCCAAACCCATGCGTGCCAGTAATTCTTGAGCTCGCACGCGGGCTTCTTGTCGAGAAACACCCTGGAGCACCAACGGAAGCGCAACATTGTCCACGATGCGCTTGTGTGGCAAAAGCAGGTCCTTCTGAAGCATGTAGCCAATGCGTCCCGGTGTGCCCGTTACGTCTTCGCCATGCAAAAGCACCGAACCCGATTGCGGCACAAGAAGCCCCGCAAGCGCATGTAAAAGCGTTGTCTTTCCGCAACCGGAGCGACCGACCAAACAGCACAGCTCACCGGGGGCAATCGCAAGGCTGATGTTACGGGCAACTTCTCGACCATCTCCCCAGGCAAGCGCAAGATGCCGAGCTTCAAGGGCGAGTGTGGTAGATGTTGCTGCCGTCGCCGCCGGCGATGTCGCCGTCGTTGCCGTTTTAGCCAATCCCATGTCGCTCACTTACTTCAGATAGTCAACGGTAAATCCTGCTGCAACGTCAATTTGCTTGTCAAGGAGCTTTTGATCATTGAGCCACTGATAAAACTTTGACCAGCGGTCTTTGTCAATTACGCCCCAGCTCTCTGCGTCGTCAATATATTTTGATGCCAAGAACTTCTGGCTTGTATGCACCAAATCATGGTCAAGCTCGGGAACTGCCTTCAACAAAATATCGGCCGCGTCCCCGGGATTGGAAACGGCATATTCATAGCCCTCTTTAACTGCAGCAAGAAAGCTCTTCACCGCTCCGGGATTGTCCTTCATGTACGCGTCGTTGGCAGCAATGACCGGCGTATAGATGTCAAAAACCGGATCAATCGACTGGAACGAGAAATAGTTGTAGGGAAAGCCCTGTACCTCAGCGTTTTGGACCGCCCACTGCTCGTAGACCCACACGGTATCAAACATATTGGCTTTAAGTCCCGAAACTTCATCGTCAACCTCATACGGCACCATCTTGATGCTTTCAGGGTCTCCACCGTCAGTCTGAACCACAGACTTAACCGTTGCCTGCTCAACGGGAAGATTCCATGTTGCGTATGTATGGTTTTGCATCTCGCGTGGACGAGTGATGCCGTCATCCTTGCGGCTCATAATACCCGAGAGGTTATGTTGAATAATGGCCGCCACGGCAGTATACGGAAGCGGATGCTCGGAAGCGAGGTTATTGGCGATAAAATCTTGATACGAGACACCCATCTGTGCGCCGCCTGAACCAATCAGCGCATCGGCACCGTCCGCAGGAGGCTGCTGAATCTCAACCTCAAGGCCGTGGTTTTTGAAGAAACCTTTTTCCTGTGCAACGTAGATACCGGTATGGTTGGTATTCGGCGTGTAGTCCAGCACAAACGTAATCTTGGCATGCTCGACCGAATTGTTCTTCTCGCCCACTGGAGCCTTTGGTTGTTCAGGCGTACATCCCGAAGCAAGAAGCCCGGCTGCCGAGAAGCCCATCGCGCGCAGGAAGTTTTTGCGCGAAAGAGTCCCGGTGCGAAAACGACGATTCATGTTATTCCCCTTTCACTTTATTTTTGCTCTGTTTGTCCCATGGCATAAGCTGCATTTTGAGGAGGCCAACAAACCACATCAACAGCAGAGAAAGTGCAGAAACCACTACGATAGCCGCGAACATCCGATCGTAGGCAAAGGCTTTTCGCACGCGCGTCATGTACACGCCAAGGCCCATATCTCCGCCAAGCCACTCCGCAATGACCGCCCCAATTACGGCATATGTCACGCTGATCTGCAATCCCGAAAAAAACTGACGAGCAGCAGCAGGAAGTTTGACATGACGGAAAATCTGCACGCGGTGCGCTCCCATAGTCCGCATAAGATCAATCACATCGGAGTCAACTGACCGAAAGGCCGATATAAGCGCCACGGTCACAGGGAAAAAGGTGGATATTGCCACGAGAACCACCTTCGGCAAAATCCCAAACCCCATCCAGAGCACCAAAAGTGGCGCAATAGCCACCACGGGAATAGTTTGCGACACCGTAATAAGCGGAGAAAATGCGTGGTAGAGGCCTTCAAAACGATCCATCAACACCGCAATTACAAAACCTATGACCACACCAATCGCAAGACCCAAAAGCGATTCTTCAAGCGTCACCAACGTGTGGGACGCGAGAAGACCTGCGTCTCGTATAAGTGCGAGAAAAACTTGGTAAGGAGACGGTACAAGGTAGTTTGGAACGATGTTTAGCACAACGACAATTTGCCAAAGCACAAGCAATACCACAATGGTTAATGCCGGCAGAAGCACTCGTTTTAATTTTGTCATGTCATCTCCTCTCAAAACCGCCGCGCGGACATGAGATGACATGATTCCTACGCTGGCATTATCCAGATCAGGTATGAGCAGAGTCTGCTCCGGGTCAAAATCGCAATGGATCTTATCTCAGCCGGCGTGCGCCAGCTCCCCGCTTCTTTTTGAGTGTAGCACGATTTGCTACTCTAAACCAAAAAGTTCTTTCAGACCGACACGATCCTTCTTGGTAATTTTGCGAACCGGCTGCGCAGGAGATCCCATGGCAAGATATCCTGCAGGAATGTCCTTGGTGACCAGACTGTTTGCTCCAATCACGCAACCATTGCCGATGGTTACACCACCCAGCACCGTCACGTTTCCGCCAAACCAACAGCCATCGCCAATGGTAATGGGCAGGGCGCGCTCTATACGAAGATTGCGCTCTTCAGTATCAAGGGGATGCTGTGCGGTGTACGCTTTGAAATGTGGGCCGATAAAAGCGTCGTCACCAATGGAAATTGGTACACAATCCATGAAATACGCATCGTGATTTACAAAGCATCCGTTCCCAAGCGAGGTATTACTGCCATAATCCACATAAAGAGGCGCCAAAACGGTTGAATGTTTGCCAAGATGACCAAAAAGGCTCGTAAGGATCTCTGTCCCGTGATCCCGATTGCTCGGACGCATCTGATTAAATCCCCACACCAAGTCTTTTGCGCGCCAGAATGCTCGGCTCAGTTCTGCATCAGGTTTCTCTCCATACCATTCACCCGCAGACATTCGTTCAAACATAGACTTTTCCGACACAAGATCTCCTTTACTTCAAAAAAACGGGATGCACCAATCAATGCATCCCGTAAAGACATCCTTCACAAGCTTTGGCTGTCGCAAAACCAGCGTATGTGCGTAGGTCAGCCCACAATACCCCGGTCAGCGTATACGCCACCAACCAGCCTACATACCGTCGTACACGTTTACCCAGCGGAGCAAAAACTCCGTCTCATGCACACGACCGCGGGCAAGCTCAGCTGCTGCAACAATGCCCATCCATTCGTTCACATATTCGCGTGTGCAGCCCTGTTTCTCACAGTATTTAGCGATGTACTTCTCGGCAAGTTCTTTCTCATCGTTGAGCAGCAGGCGCAAATAGGTGGTAGCGCAATCGGCAGCGCCATTGCCCTGGGTAGCATGAGCCCAGTCCACAATGACCGGCTCGCCCTTCTCGGGAATAATAACGTTTGACGGGACAAAATCGCCGTGGCAGACCTTCGCGTGATTCTTCATGCCGTCAAGCTTCATCAAAAGCTCATAGCGAGCATCTTCGGCGAGCACGTCGGGGATGCTGTTAATCATACGCGCAAACTTATCCCTCTGGCGCGGAAGGAGCGCGGAGCGATGCGCGTGGACTGAAAGTTCAAGATCGACAAACTTATCCAAAAGTTCATCGGTCTTTTCCGGATGATCTTTGAGCAGCTGACGAAGGGTGGGGCCTTCCACCTTAAGCGTAGCGATAGCCCAGCTATTCCCCACTTTGCTAATCTCCGTCAACGTTGGAACGTTAATGCCCGCTTGCTCTGCCCGAGCAAGATTCAAACCTTCATTAAGAATGTCTGCCGCGGGTTTGCTGCCATTAAAAACCTTTACGACGGTATCGCCGTTGTCATATACAACCTTGTTATGACGCTCAACGATAACCTTCTTCTCCTTGGATAGTTCCATAGCCAAGCCCTCCTCTTGCAAAGCCGATACGTGCAAACTCCAAGTCTGGAGGCTAGGGATGCATGTGCCTCCTCTAGTCACCCCCCTATTTTCCCCCAATAGTTCCGTTATGGCGAGAAGAACGGGCGGTGAGACGGCTGAACGGGGTTCATTATGTCGTAAACGGAAACTGTGACCGTTATATCCACTAGACTACCATCACTAACGTTCCTACCGTAATGAGAGCAGCTCCGAAGACAGACTTTAAAGTCAGTTGCTCATGAAGCAACACCGCAGCAAGTGCCAAGGTAATCACCACAGAAAGTTTATCCACCGGCACCACATCTGTTGCACGGCCAATTTTAAGCGCATAGTAATAGCAGAGCCACGAAGCTCCCGTTGCAAGACCTGAGAGAATCAAAAAGAGCCAGCTTCTAGGGCTTATCGAGCTCATCCCATTCTGCGCACCCGTCATAAAAACAATACCCCACGCCATTGCGACTACCACGACGGTACGAATGGCAGTTGCAAGATTGGAATTCACACCGTCAATTCCGATCTTTGCGAGAATCGATGTCAGAGCCGCAAAAATTGCTGAACCCAGAGCAAACACAAGCCACATATTCGATCGGCTTCCCCTCTGAAAAGAAATTTTAGAATGCATGAAATTCAGGCTCCATATGATTACTCGCAAGCACACTATGTGAGTTTGCTATAAAACCAGTCAAACCTCTCACCCTCAATCAAACCGTCGGCGGTTTGGTCCCAAAAATTGAGCCATTATATTTTTTGATTGCTCGTAACGTATCGATAATTGGAATAAAAAGAAACACAGTAAATGCTATACCGGCAACATAATAGGCAAGTGAATTCTGCTCAGAAAAAGATATCTGAGTCCATGCAACAAACGGAACTCCCACAGCAACAAGAATTCCTATAACAACCTCGTCAATTCCGGTTCTCCATGCAAGTTTTGGTTTATCGGCAGGTAAAACGCACACGGTATGGTAATCGTGCAACAAGCTGACGCTTCCTGTTTTCATCTGCCATACGCCAATAATGATAAAAACAATTCCGAATAAAGTGCTTCCTATAAGAGCGACAACCATAGGATCACCCTGCCTCATTTTGACAAACCCTTAAGAACCAAGGTTTTACAAATTAGTACCCCTCAGGATGATATTTTCCAATCTTATGCTCAGTAGTCATAACGTCACCCTCTGACTTGAAGTTAATCTTGGCGTATGTCATAACGTGAGTACAGCCCACCTTCGCGCCAATAAGCTGACAGTTCTTGAGTACCTCCATGCAAAGATCATAGCTGCCCTCAATGACTGTCTCAAATGGTCCGACAAAATACTCCACGCCGGTACTCGCAATATAGCCAATAACCTCATCAACGATACGACACGTCTCTTCATCGGAAGAAGCGTCCATCGGCAAATACTGAATGGCAACTGAACAATTCATACCTACTCCTGGGATTCTTTTGTTGCCTCTTTTATGGCATCTTTCGTTGCATCTTTTGCCGGTTCTTCTCCCGCTTTCTCAGAACCTCGCATCCGCTCGTACTCTTCTTCTGTCAGGACATCCTCAATACGCAAATTGATGCCGGCAACTTCAAGACCTGTCATACTCGTAACCTGAGCCGACACCGCCTGCTTCACGTCTTCGAAAACCTGGGGAGCGTATGCGCCAAAGCGGATAAGAACCGAAATACTAATGCGCACCGCATTTTCACGAGCCACTTCAACACTCACGCCCTTAGCGGCATCAGTTGCACCAAGTACATCTTGTACGCGGTTAAGCCAGTTGCCACGAGCTCCCACCACATTGTCTACTTCCCTGAGAGAAAGGGCGGCGATCTTTTCTATAACCCCATCGGAAAACGTTAGGGAATCCTCATCTGCGAGCTCAGTATCAGGCTGAGCTTGGGTATCTGTAAGCTCAGCACTCGGATTTGCGTTCGGATCTTTTGTAATATCTGCAAAGACGGTCTCATCTGCGGGTACAATCTCGGTACCAACGGTCTCATCAGCCATGAAAACTCCTCACCGGTTAACAAAACATTAATGACACATCAACGACGATCAGAAAAGAACTCGCGAAACTTTGTAATGAGCGTTGCAGCACCATCGAATATCTGGCCGATAGCTACACCGACAATAACCAAGATTATCAAAATTAATGTCCGCCAAAAGCCCAAATTAAAGAAGAGAATAGCCGTCAGCAGGCCGCACACGCCACCAATAAAGGCGTTTTCGTGACCGGGGAAATGATCATGAATCCATGCCTGAATCGTATTCATAGGCCTTACGCCTCCTCGGAAATTGAAGTCTCGGATCCACCATGCTCCGCTGTCATAGAGACCCTAATCTCAGATGACGAATCTGCTGAAACCATAGGCTGACCAGACACCTCAGTATTACGTTTTTTATCGGAAGAATCCGCTGTCTCTTCTGGTGAATTCTCTTCCGATAGGTCTTCTCGTGGCGAGAAATTCGCACCGTCCACAAACGCTATATTAATGGAAGCCACCGTATCTCCACACACTGCTGCCAAATAAGTTTCAAGTTGGCTGTGAAGACGTGGGCCGACTTCGGTAACGTCAAGTGCCTCCTGAGGTATTACTCGTACCGATACCCGCACACGATTGCCGCGGGTAATATCTACTCGCACGCGATCGCAAAGGCAATCTCCTTCAGCGGCAACGGCACTTTTAGCCTGTGAAACAATGGCATCGCGCGTCACGGAAATAACTCCTCCGTCAAGGGTTGCAACCGTGAGTGAGTGAATATTTCGAGAGAACAAGCCCATCAAAAGACACACGGTAAACCCGGCAACCGAAATAATCATGCACACTTGAAGTGCAATAAGGTACACCTCATTGAGCAAAAGATTTGATGCAATTTCAGTCCATGGACCAAACCATGTAAGAGTAAGCCCTGCAAGAGATGCGCCCCCTGCTAACGCAAATATAACGAGACAAAACCTCTTGAAACCGTTCATGAAACCTCCCACCGGAATCAGCTTTTTCTACCGGAATCGGCTTTTGTATAAGTTTACTCCATCACGCTTGCTTCATCGCGCTTGCTTCATCGTATGGGCAAAACACTTTAGGCCAACTTAACAAGTTTTGACTGGATTTTGGAAACCATGAAACGGCTCACTCAATCCACAGGGTGACTCTTACGACCTGTGATGTAGTTTTGAAAAGCTGTGATGTAGTTTTTCATGGCGAAAAGAGCGATTTTCTCGTCATATCTACATCACAGCACTGGTTTTTGAAGCAGAAAAGTACATCACAGCTTCAAAAAAGTACATCACAACCCTGGCTTTGAGCCACGCCTTTGAGCTATGCCGTTGAGCACACCTTTGAGTTATGCCTTTGAACCGCATGAACTGTGCTTCAAAACTTAGCAGCACTTCTCGCTAAGATCTGACCTACGTAAGATCTGACCTACGCGTTCTTCATAACCACTGAACGCACAATACCTGCTGCTTTATCGCAGGAGTCGAGCGCTTGCTCCATACGGTCAAAAATACGCAACCATGCAACGGTCTCACGGCCAGTCATCTCATCGCGGAAGAGACGAGAAAGAGCGTTATGGTACACAAGGTCACCCTCATCTTCAACGTGACCAACAGCGATTGCTTTCTCCATCACGATGGGGTCTTTCTTATAGTCAGCCAAATGGTCCAGCATCTCTTTGACCGTAATGCACGCACGGAGAGTGAGCTCGGCAAGCTGTGCGCCTTCTTTGCGGAACTCGTCAACATTGAATAGGTCAAGGCGCTCGGATACGGAATTCATGCCGTCGACAATGTCATCAAGACCAAGCGCAAGATCAGAGATATCTTCTCTCTCAAAAGGAGTGACAAAAGAGGAGTAGAGTTCTTTCATGATGCGCTGGACTTTTTCGTCGCATTCACGTTCATAGACCTTCATCTGTGGGATACGAGCCGCCGTCTCGGGGTACCCATCGAGAATGGTTGAATACTCCTCCGCCGTCTCGACAATCTTTGCCCCAAATTCCTTAAACAACGTATAAAAAATATCTTCTTTAGGCTCACCGAACATACAATCCTCCAATATAATTCAGCTTAACGAGACAATCTTTTACCTCAAACAATTGTGCAGATTAGAACAGCATCAAAAACAGCTTTGCAAACAAATACCCGATAAGCCCACAACCCGGAAAGGTAAAGACCCACGCAAGTACCATATCCTTTGCAACGCCCCAATTTACTGAACGTGTATTTTTGGCAGCACCGGCTCCCATCATGGCGGTCATCTTGGTGTGAGTAGTGGAAACAGGAAGTCCGGTAAGTGTAGACAAAAGCAGGGAGGCTGCGGCAGAGATGGAAGCGGCAAAGCCTTGGTAGCGCTCAAGTTTTACCATCTCCATGCCTACTTTTTTAATAATGCGGCGACCCCCGATGGCAGTACCAAATGCCATAAGCCCGGCGCACACTACCTGTAACCATAAAGGAAACACCTCGGTGCCGGAGGTTCCCGCACCGGCGGAAAGTGCAATAGCGAGCATAGCGATAGACAAAAATTTCTGTCCATCCTGCGCTCCGTGCATCATGGCAACAAACGCCGAACCCAGCACTTGAAGATGGCCAAACGTGCTATCGGCGTGTTTTCTGTTGACGTTTTTGCAGGTTGCATGAATGATTTTGACAATCACCCAACCGGCGATAAAGCCGGAAATAGTTGAGAAGATAAGACCAATGATGACCTTACTCCACTCATCCCAATTCACTGCATCGAAATTGCCGTGGAGCGCCAAAGCTGCTCCCGTAAGACCGGCGATAAGAGCGTGCGACTCTGAAGTGGGAATACCAAGTGCCCATGCACCCACCGCCCAGGTCACAATACCGACGCAGCCCGCTGCAAGCGCAATCAATGCCTGGTGATAGTCGGTTCCAAAATCGACCATACCAATGATGGTGTCCGCAACCGCGGTAGAAACAATACACATAACCACAAGACCCACAAAGTTGCAGATAACACTCATGGCAATAGCATTGTTAACCTTAATAGAACGGGTACCGACAGACTCAGCAATGGCATTTGCCGCATCAGTGGCACCGTTCACAAAAATACAACCGAAAATAAGGACAATGACAACGGCAAGAAACGGATTTGCCACAATCATGTCGAGGAAGCGTCCAAAGGTAATCATTCGGTACCTCTCCAGTACTCCTGCTCTGTCCTTCTCATAATAAACGAAATAGACAACGTTTAGCGAGAAAATACTACCGTCTGCCGAAGTAGTTGTCTACGTCTTGCCAAGTTGAAGAAAGTCGTATCGGCAACATTGCTCAGTTATCCATATACGAAAGCTGCTTGACCATCTGCAAAACTATCTCAGCACACCTTTGCGAAGCGGTTCTTTCAAAAGTCGCATAATCAAGCTGAGACGACACTCCCGGCTTGTCAGACATAAGCCGTACAATCACAAACGGAAGGTCGTTGAGCCATGCAACCTGTGCGATAGCCGAGCCTTCCATCTCGCAGCAGAGCGCTCCGAATTTTTTGAGCTCCTCTGCCTTTGACGCATCTGCAACAAACTCATCACCCGATACAATTCTCCCCTGCATTGCCTTTATATAGGGAGCGACTTTTTCCACCGCGTCAAGCGCCTGCTTGCAAAGTCCCGTGTCCGCTGGAAATGAAAACGTTGCAATACCGGGAATCTGACCTTGTGGATATCCCAGTGTATGCACGTCAATGTCGTGTTGCACACAATCAGACGACACCACGACATCTCCCACAATAAGATCATCAACGAGAAGCCCCGCAATACCCGTATTGATGACGCAATCAATCTCAAAGCGGTCAACGAGAATCTGTGTGCACAGTGCTGCATTAACCTTGCCAATGCCTGATTGCACCACCACAACGGCCGTGTCTCCGATACTTCCTTCGTAAAAATTTCTTCCAGCCACAGATACGACACGCTCAGACGACATAGTGCGCACGAGAAGAGCAACCTCTTCTTTCATGGCGCCAATAATTCCAACTTTCATGCGAGGCTCCACTTCTCACGCTAGGACTCCACTCCCGCAAGCCACAAACGCCCGACGAGAGCACGCACGAGCTTGTCTGCCACGGGTTCTGCCTGTACCGAATCTCTGATGTGAAGGTGAACGAGAGCCTGAACGCCCACGTTCGTAATGCTCTCAAACCGAACTTCAATCGGAAACGTAAGGTCAAGACTTTCGGTAAGTAACTCTTGAGCAACCTCGATAATCTCTTTCGTGACCACATCAAGATCTGCCGTAGGCTTTACCAAAACAGGCACGGCAACGTCTGTGATTGCCCAACGGGTTCGGTGTGTAAACGCGGTTTTATTCAACACCGAATTGGGGATAATCTGAATCCGGCCGGTACGCTCGCGCACAATGGTTGAACGCCAGTTTATATCCGTCACCTCACCGGAAATATCCCCTATGGTTACATGATCGCCGGGTTTAATGACTCCCGCCAGCATTAAACCAAGTCCGCCAATAAGGTTTGAAACGGTGTCTTGCAAACCAAACGACAGAGCAATGGAGGTTACGCCCAATGCCGTAACAAAGGCAGTCGGCTGTATGCCAAAGACGGGCTGCAATACGGACAGGATGGCAAACATCCAGATAATGCTTCGGATGACGTTAAGAAAGATTGAAGCCGAAGGAATCCGTGAAGCATCCAAGGCTCTTCTCGACACGCGAATTACCAGGTGCTCAATGATGAGCGCAATGACAAAAACCGTGGCGAGAAATACAACGCGATAGAAAAAGTCTGCAGGTGCAAGACCGAGAATTGTCTGATTCGTATCGGAGAGCATCCTTACCCTAACTTTCTATTTTGACGATGGGTGCAAAGCCTTTCATCAACTTTTTAATCTTATTCGTCCGAGTAAACTTAACCTCAATGGTATCGCCTTCCGCTGAAAGTACAATCCCCGGGCCAAAGGTTTTATGGGAGATCTGATCCCCCGCCTCAAATGTTACTTTTGCACGTACAGGGTCTTTTTGTATCGGTGCAAACGACGAAGAAGTCGTAGAGGAACCGCCGGTCGAGCGTGTCCGTGAACCAAAAACATTGCCACCGTATACCTCTGAGCCACGACCTGAGCCAAACGTACCGTGACGGTCCCCTCGTTTTTCCCAGCCGATGCCCAAAAAATCCGACGAACCGATGCCTATGGCTCTCACGTGTTCAGAAGGAATTTCCGAAATGAAGCGAGATACGGGATTTGCCTGTGTGGATCCGTACATACGTCGTGTGGAAGCATAGGTAAGGTAGAGTTTTTTGCGTGCGCGCGTAATGGCAACGTAGGCAAGACGCCGCTCCTCCTCCAAATGTGCTGAGCCCGTATCGGAAGCGATGTGCGGGAATATGGTCTCTTCCATCCCCGCCACAAAGACGGCCGGAAATTCAAGACCCTTTGCGGAGTGAATGGTCATAAGCGTTACGGCAGAGGTTGATCCCGCAAGGCTGTCCAGATCTGAACGGAGTGCCAGCCATTCCATAAACGCCGGCAGCTTCTGAGCAGCCACGGAAGGATAGTCGGGAGCGCCATATGCCGCCGCATCAAAAACCGTTCCGCTGGCACCCGCCGTATCAAAAACCGTTTCGCTGGCACCCGTCGGGCTGGAAACCGTCACACTGACGTCTGCCGCGTAGAAAGCCACATCGGCCGTTTGCGCATCTCCGCCATCCAAAGCACCCGCCGCGCGAAGTTGTTGGAGACTCTCAAGTGTTTCTGCTATGTCATCGTGCGTCTCATCAAACTCAGCGGCAACACTAAAGAACTCGCGGATATTCTCAATGCGGCCATCGGCCTCCATGGTATGCTCCGCCTCATATGCACGGATAAGGCCCGATCGATCGACTATTGCCTCAATGACTTCGTCAAGCTCTCCGTCTATCGTGCGACCAGCCTCAATGGTCCCCGTAAACTCCGCAAGCGAGTTACGAACCTTGGCAGAAAGTAGGCCTTCTTCAGCAATGCACGCTTCGCACGCAGCAAAAAACGACAGCTGATTGTCGAGGGCAAATTTCTGAATTTTGGAAATGCTCGTGGAGCCGATACCGCGTCGAGGCGTATTGACCACACGAAGCGCTGCCACATCATCGTCAGGATTGAGAATAACCTTCAGATACGCCATGACATCTCGGATTTCAGCCCGATCAAAGAATCGCGTGCCGCCTACGATCTTATACGGAACGCCTGCTCTGAGCAGCATATCTTCAAGAATACGGGACTGTGCGTTGGTACGGTAAAAGACGGCAATGTCGTCGTAGGAAGTTCCCCCGTCATGAAGTTTTTCAATTTCCGAGCCAATCCAACGACCCTCATCACGCTCGTCTGCCGCGCGATACACGCAGATCTTCTCGCCGTCACCTTCATTGGTAAAAAGCTTCTTCTCGGTTCGGTGTGCATTGTGGGCGACAACCGCATTTGCCGCTCCCAGAATATGCCCCGTTGAACGGTAGTTCTGCTCGAGTTTGACTACATGAGCGTCTGGATAGTCTCCCTCAAATGCTAGGATATTTTTGATATCAGCACCACGCCAGGAGTAAATGGACTGGTCGTCATCTCCTACAACCATAAGATTTTTATACTTTGATGCTAAAAGATTGGTAATTGCATACTGAACGCCGTTGGTATCTTGATACTCATCAACATTGATATAGCGGAATCGCTCCTGATACGCATCCAAAATAGCGGGATTTTTGGAAAGCAATTCAAACGCCTTAACGAGAAGATCGTCAAAGTCCATGGCTTCCGCCCGCTTCAGGCGGCTTTGCAAGGCCCGATACACACGAACGGCAACATAATCAGCAGGTGAAGATGCCGCCTGCTCCATATCGTCTGGCGTGATGAGTGCGTTTTTTGCGGCGCTTATCTTTGATCTCAGAGAAGCCATGGGAAACTGGCGAACGTCAATATCCAAATCGGCCATAATAGCCTTTACCAGACGCTTGGAATCGTCGTCATCATAGATGGTAAAGTTGGGGCCAAAGCCTACGGCCTCAGAGTCTTCTCTGAGCATACGTACGCACATGGCATGGAAGGTGCATACCCACATACCACGTGTGCCTCCGGGAAGAAGCGTACCCAGACGCTCGCGCATCTCGGCTGCGGCCTTATTGGTAAACGTAATCGCAAGTATCTGCCAGGGGCGCACGCCTTCATCGGCAATCATATGCGCAATGCGATAGGTAAGCACGCGCGTTTTGCCTGAACCTGCTCCGGCAAGCACCAAAAGCGGTCCTTGGGTAGCCAACACCGCTTCACGCTGAGCGGCGTTAAGATCTTGAAGACTCAGGCGCGAGGGATTGGCGGAAAAAAGATCTAGCTGTGACGCATCAGACATAGTGCTCCAATTACATCCGTGGAGAAACTCAGTAGGACACTCAATAGAATACGAGTGTAGCGCTAAGCGCGGACAACAATTCTTTTTGAAAGCCGTTATGCAAACAAGGCAAAGTATGCGATAACCGCAATACCTAAGATGATGCGATACACGCCAAACGGCTTAAAGTCGTGTTTACGCACGTACCCCATAAGGGCTCGGACAACGCCCAGAGACACCACAAAAGCCACCACACAGCCAACCGCAAGAATTGCAATTTCAGGTGAGGTAAACGAATTTCCCTTTAAGAAAAACTTTACCAAGCGCAAACCCGAAGCACCTACCATCGTAGGAATTGCCAAGAAAAACGTGAATTCAGCCGCAACCGAGCGCGAACATCCAAGCACCAAGCCGCCAATGATGGTAGCTCCGGAACGCGATGTTCCCGGAATGATGGACAGCACCTGAAAAAGGCCGATGCCAAACGCCGTCTTCCAATCCAGCGCATCAATGTCAACAACACGTGCCTGTTCATCGGCACTGCGACGCTTTACTACGGTATCTTCAGAGAGGCGCATGTGCTTTCCGTGAGGCTGCACAACAGGAGCTGCCTTGGCGACCTTCTCGCGATGTGCCTCCAAAAGGATAAAGATCAAGCCATATAAAATAAGAGTTGAAGCAATGACATACGGGCTGCCCAAGCGCTCTTCAATAAAATTATCCAAGGGAATGCCGACTGCCGCAGCTGGAATACAACACACCACGACCTTTGCCCACAACTTCCACGTGCAACGACGCTCTTCTTTTGTTTTATGAGGCGAGAAGGGATTGAGTTTATGGAAAAAGATGGCACACACGGCAAGGATTGCTCCAAACTGAATCACCACGACAAACATATCCCAAAAGTCAGCAGACACACTCAGCGGCACAAATCTATTCAAAAGCAGCATGTGCCCGGTCGAGGAGATGGGTAGCCATTCCGTTATACCCTCAACAATTCCATATACTGCAGATACGATAAGATTAAAAACTTCCACAACTCCCCTTTCGTTTTGTTTGTACATCATCGCGCAAAGCGTAAGTACCGACAAGTACGAGTTCTTCTCGACATGAAATCTGCTTTATAGATACCCCGTATGGATTTTCCTATAGCCGACCTTGAACGCTCCAAAGCACTGCTCTCACCTGCAATTCTTGCAAAATACCCCTCAAAACGTGTAAACTTGATACCCTCGCACGAGCGGAGAAGAGGTCATTGCGCACCCACGCATGCAAACCCCAATCGCGGAGGTATCGTATTTTGAGTTTTGGACAACATAGGGCACACAGCAATAGGATGCACGGCATCAAAGGTTCTGTGTTTGCCCTTACACTTGTATGTATTCTTTCCGTTTCTCTTGTTGCTATGCCTTACACGGCGTATGCCGAGTCTCTCGAAGATCTTCAGGCAAATATCGAGAAGAGCAACAACGACTACAACAACGCAACCAATCAGGTCGCTGACTTGCAGCAAAAGATTCAAGACAATGAGGCCCGTATCAAGGAAATTGAAAACCAGCTTCCGGAGCAACGCTCAAGAGCTGCGGCATCTATCGCAAATACCTATCGGATGCAACAGGGCTCTCTTGGCATTATTGATTTGATTTTATCGACCGACAACTTCAATGATCTGATTTCACTTCTGCAATACCTCAATATCATCTCAAATCGCAATACCGAAACCATTAATAACTTGGTCAATCTCTCAAACGAACTTGATGCCACCAAAAAAGATCTCAACGCTCAGATGGCCGAAGCTGAAAAGCAAAAGCAGGCCGCCTCTGAGGCGCTACAAGAGGCCGTTGATGCCCGTAATGCGTTGCAAAAACAAATGGAAGAGCAGCGCGCAGCAGAGAAGGCTCAAGAAGAAGCTGCCATTGCTGAAGCGCAGAAAAAAGCTCAGGAGTCTAACAACACCTTCACCAACGCATCAGGTCAGCAGACCGGCTATGTAGCACCTTCCGACAACTCGTCTAATAACTCCGCTGATAACTCTTCTGATAACTCTTCTGATTCATCTCATTCTTCCAATCCTTCCGGCTCCGTTGATTGGTCGGATGGAAAGAGTGCTTTTGTTTCAAAGTGGAGCGGCAGAATTGATGCATATCTTTCAGGGTCGCCCTTAGCGGGATATGGCTCAACGTTTGCGGAAGCCGCATGGGAGTACGGTGTTGATCCGCGCTTCTCGCCTGCAATTTCTGCCGTCGAGAGCACCAAGGGAGCCTATTGCTTCAGACCGCACAGCGCATGGGGCTGGGGCTCTTCCAGCTGGGGATCTTGGGAAGAAGCAATTTGGGCCCACGTTGCCGGACTCGCCAGTGGATATGGCGGCTACCTCACGTATTCAGGTGCGGCAAAATACAATCCCGCAAACCCCAATGGCTGGTATTCGGCCGTTCAAGCCAATATGAACATGATTTGATAGGTCGGCCGTTCTGTTTACCGTTCGGCATCCACGCCTCACTCGGCTACCCTGCGTGCCGCGTAGGTGCCACGCATACCGCTCGGCCGCTCCGTTTACCGCTTAACTTACTTTTCCAACCAACTTCCCCACGTTATGCCATACACTCTAAGGGAGTACGTTTAACAGATGGGGGTACGTATGATTTATGTCGGCAATTTTAGCTATAACGATACAAATGACGATAAGGACAACTACTGTCTTATGCCCTGCCTTGTGGAAGCTCAAAGTACCGAAGAGGCCTTGGAGCTCTTTTCCGAGCATCTCTTTGAAGTGAGCAAAGTGTCGGATTTGCTTGATGGCGCTCAGGAAATTTATCTTGATTCGATAGTCGAGCTGCCTGAGATTCCATCAAACCCACTCATTATGCAATGGCAAAAAATTATGCCCGCCGGAGACGGTCTTTGCAGCATTACAAGTGCTCTTCCTACGGTTGAATTTGATGATGACGTTGCAAACGCATACTCGTGGAACGAAGCCGAACACAATCATAGCCATGGCCACGATGACTGCGAACATGATGACTCCGTCTACGACCACGAAGATTACGAAGGCCACGAAGATCATGAAGATTACGGCACTCTCGATGACCTGAACGAGGAACTTCTTGAAGAATTGGCTCAGGACGAAGAGCCCTTTATGCGTTTCTAAAGGTACTTCTCCTATTTGAAATAAACAAATAGGAGAAGATTCCCATAAGCGCAATTACGGTTGTTCCTCCAAGAATGGCGCGCATCGGAAGCGATTCCTCTTTCTGGGAATCGTCCGTTGAAGTCGCACCTTTTCGCTGAGTCTCAGAAGACGTATTCATCGCATGATTCTCTTGAGAATTACCTTGCGTGCCACTTTCTGGCTCTTGTGTTGAGTGGGACTCACTCTGCCGAGAAGGACGCGCGGAAGTTTGAGTAGACACCGTACCAGCCGTATCGGATTTTGTCTGAGGTGTATACGGTGCGTTGCCATCATGTACATCTGATGAGGAATTGTTTTGGCTGGAATTATCCGAAGGCTTCTTCTCATCCGAAGAATTATCCGTATCGTGCGGAGCTTCTTTGTCAGCAGTAAGTGAGAAGAGCGTGCCTGAGTTGTTGGTGTAATACAGGTTTCCTTGTGCGTCGCAGATGACAGGCGAAGTCCCAAAGTTCTTATACGCATCTTCAGGAACATATATGTGCGTCAGCGCGTCACAATCCGACGTATTGTGTCCTGACACGTCAGAATCTCCAAGCACATATCGCCACACTCCACCAACCGGATCGTTAACCGTAAAGTAGACGTAGGTCTTCTCGCCCTGTTGTGAGACAAGAGGTGCACCGTTAACCTCGCCTTCACCGGCATGAACCGTGCGCTCAATTTTAAGCGTATCCAAATTAATAACGGAAAGCACGCCGGATTGGCCTTTGTCTTCCAAATCGACCATGCCTCCCACAAACGCCTTTCCTCCGGCAATCGTGGGAGTTGACGAAGACGAGCCGGCAAACTTCACGCTGCCACGGGCCACAAGCTCATTTCCACACTTTTCAAAGACATGAAGGGTTCCGTCATGGGTCACCGTGATGTAGGTGCCGTCTCCGGTTTCTGAGTTAACCTGATACGGAATCACGCCCGCACGTACAGAGCTCCCAAGATTCAGCTTGGACTTTACCGACCCCGTTTTCCCGTCGAGAAGCACCACGTCTCCCGACTCATTTCCTACAATGAAATCCGTTCCCGCAGCCGCAGCACCGCTGCCGCAATAACCGCTGGATTTTTGTTCTTCACTCGCGCGAAGTGCCCATTTTATAGAGCCATCGGTAAGGTCCACACAAACGAAATCTCCTCTGCTTCCCTTCCCCGATTGCATTTGAGTAAATCCCGTTACGACAGACGTTCCGTCATGTGAGGCGGTAAGCGTTGCAAGCGTCTGGTATGCCGAAGCTCCGGACAGATCCTCAGAGCGCCACACACGCTCAAGCGAATCCAGCGAAAATGCCGTCAGGTGTCCGTCATCGGTAGCAACCACCACTAAACCGTTTACAACGAGCGGACGAGTCGTGTGGGAAAGGGTGCTGTCCAACGTTGCCTGGCCTACGATCTTTCCCGTTGCACGCTGGGCTTTATACAGCGTATTTCCACGAACAAAGTAGACGTGATCACCAGAGATAACCTGATGGGAAACAACCGATGGATATGTGCCGATTGTCTTGGGAGGAAGGATCCATTGAGCATGTACGTTTCCCGTGGGAGTCAAAAACGAAACAAACGCTGAATTACTTCCGTTTGGATATCCTCCCCACGTTGGCGTAATTCCTAAACGAGTACTCCCTGCCTGAGAAGCAGCGGGTGTTTTAGACTTGACCTTTGCGGGCTCGGATATCCCGGATACAGACTCGGGTGCACTCTCAGAGGTTCCCCTAGGTTCACCCTCAGATTGAGACTTGGCCTTATTTACGGATTCAGTCTCAGACGTATCATTAGACGTTGGCACGCCTTCAGATGCAACAGTAGAATGAGCGGTATTTTCAGTGTCAGGAGACGTATTTTTTGAGGTTGCGTCACTGCTTTTTGAAGATTCGGTGTAGCTCGCAGCTAGATTGCCGGTCTCTGCATAAGCTGCAAAAGGTAGAACCGAAAGCACTACCACAAAAGAGAAAAGGATTGTTATAACCCTCTTTCTCATGCTACCTTACCCTCCCTACTTGAGGAGAGCCTACTTTGTGTGCATATACAAGAACTCCTATACCTAAAATTATAAGCGGAACACTGAGCAGTTGGCCCATGGTAATAACACCACCTAAAAGATATCCAAGCTGCTGATCGGGTAAGCGTACAAATTCAATAAGAAAACGGAAGACGCCATACAACAATAAAAATATGCCGATAAATGTTCCCTGTGAACGCGGAGGATATGCTCTTGAAAGCGCGTAGAGAACTATAAACAACACCAAACCCTCGAGAAGTGCTTCGTAGAGCTGGGAAGGATGACGGTAGACGGCACCGCCTGTTTCAAACATAACTCCCCACGGAAGATTGGTTGGCTTTCCCCACAGCTCTCCATTGACAAAGTTTGCACATCTGCCAAAAAAGAGTCCCAAAGGAGCTCCAATGGCCGCAAGATCGGCGATGGTCGGAATCGAAAAGTGCATCATACGGCACGCAAGTGAACCGCCAACGACAGCACCGACAAGACCTCCGTGAAAGCTCATGCCTCCCTGCGAGAACGCAAAAATATCCAAGGGATGTTGAAGATAGTATCCTGCGCCATAGAAGATGACGTAAAACAAGCGAGCTCCGATAATGACTCCGAACGCTATACTCACAAGAAGATTAAGCGTATCGTCAACGGTTATATCAAGCTTCCAGCGACGCGCTGTACGGTAGAGCATAACGCCCGCCAAAGTAAAGCCAACAAGATATGCCAGCCCATACCAACGGATGGAAAGCGGTCCGATGGATATGGCTACCGGGTTAAGAGAATGATAGAGCTCGTTAAGCCACACGTACTTCTCGCCACCTACTTTTGAAGGACATGAGACGGTGTAGCCCCACGCTGTCCCTGGTAATGACTGCCAAGAGCTTCAGATCCATAGGGACGCTCGACCGGAGAACTCATACGTTCAAAAGAGAGCTGACCAATGCGCATCCCCGGATGCAGGGCAATGGGAAGAGTAGCCACATTGGAAAGCTCAAGAGTCAACTCTCCATCCCAACCGGGATCAACATATCCGGCAGTTGAATGAATCATGAGGCCAAGGCGGCCAAGCGTTGATTTGCCCTCAAGCTTACCCAAGATGTCATCGGGAATGGCAATGCGCTCAAGAGTGGTTCCAAGTGCAAACTGACCCGGATGAAGAACGAATACCTCACCCTCGGGAACGTCAATTGACTCCGTAAGACCATCTTGTGTTGTTAAGGGATCGATGCAAGTGTGTATAGAATTGCGGAAGATCCTAAAATTTGAACCAAGACATACGTCAACGGAAGCCGGTTGGATATTTTTGTCGCACAAAGGCTCAATCAAAATACGACCAGCTAAAAGCTCACTTTTAATGTCGCGATCTGAGAGGACCAAATCATCTGCCTTTCCCTCACGGTGGTTCCCAATTTCTTGCCTTACTACAGTAACACGCTCACTTTAGCACGCGCACTTTCAAAAAAGAGGCGCGCACCAAAAATGCATCATATTAACGCAGGAAATTCAACATATTTCCATTAAATTTGAACGCGCCCTACTTACTTGAGCAAATACCGCTACAGCATCGCCGGCTGAACGCGCTTTACGCCGGGTACGTGTTCAACAAGAATACGCTCGATGCCCTCAGACATATCATAGGCAGACAGAGGGCAACCGGCGCAGGAACCGGTCATCTCAAGGGTTACCGTACCGTCGTCATTCACATCGATAAGCTCAACGTCTCCACCGTCCGCCTGAAGGCTCTGACGGATTACGTCAAGCGTAGCATTCAAAAGTTCCCTGTTAATTGCCATAGCCGATCTCCTTATGGTCTCAATACGATGATCAAAGTCTTTTGTATCGTACCCAATGACCTTCAAATGATACGTTTCTTACATCACACGTTTCTTGTGGACTCCCTCAGGAACTCCCTTGCGCGCTTCTCCCAAACGTGGCGTCTTAAAGCAAACGGCCGCATAAAGGCAATCGCACACCGCTAACCAATGGGCGAGAAGAGATGCCCTTGCGTTGCTCCCTCAAGACGGCTCGGCAAAGCTCTTTCCTGCTTCACGGCAGCTACTGCAGAAGCCACACGCGCAATGGCACGCTCTGTCTGCTCTTTGGTCAGCAAAGTGGCATCAACCATAAGCCGGGTAACTCCGTGGGCGAGAAGGACATCAAGCTCAGGTACCGCATCAAAAGGCTGAGGGGCCCAAATACGTGAGCGACCCTGAGTATCCGTGGTAACGGGAAGATAATCGTTATCAATTCCGCGCAGATAATGCGGCTCTTGGCGCAACTTACAGGTATCACAGTCATGGATGCACTTCCCCGTTGCCATAAGCACGCAATGCTCGCTTGTCATGGTGCGTATGCGGCCACTGACCAAATACCCCACGGGAACCGAGGCATTTTCCGCAATATGAGCAATCTCAGCAAGAGTCAACTCGGAATTCAGCCAAACGCCACAGGCACCGCTGTTTACAAGAGCGCTCACGGCATAATCGTTGTGAAGAGGAATACATTCCCGGATTTCTGCCATCGCATGGCAATCAAGCGCACACGCAAGCTCTGATATATTACCGACGGCCACGGGAGCTCCCGTGCGAATCCACGGATCAAGCCGCAAGTGATCCGCCTCGCGACACACTTCATCCAGCCACGGCACCACGCGTGCAAGCATATCATCCGGCCAGACACCTTGATTGAGCGCATCGGCGGATGCATAGAGACGAGAAGCTCCCGCCGCCTGTGCAATACGTGCCTGCTCCGGTGAGGTCACAAGCACACATATCTCAGCGTCTTTTGCCCTTGTTTGAGCAGAGGCTCTGTCTGACAGGAGCAAAGATGCCGCTTTGGCTGCTGCGCTGCGTTCATTTTCGGCGGCGCGACGAGAGAGAGGCGCCGTGTTCTTCTCGCGAGCTCGATAGCCGGCAAGAATCCGTTCTTCGAGAGCCATGCACGCATCTGCGCGCACGCCGTGGACGGCGGAAAAGCTCATGCCGCATTCCGCATCAAGATCAATGTCAAAGCATATGGGCTCAAAGGGAGATGAACCCATGCGTCCCACGTGCTCTCTTAACTCTTCCGTACTAACCGGCTTCGTGCGTGCCTTCTCAACCACAAAGCCCTGGACGGATGCGGAATGCTCCCCGTCAGCGGTGGTAAGTGAAACGGTAAACGGCTGGCCAATATGCGCAGAAACCCGCACGGAAACGGCGCGTTTGCGGGGACAGTCGAGTGAGGCAATCCGTTCCGCCTGAGCACGCGCCGCCTCCGAACGAATCACGCGTACCACGGAGCCAACCGCCATCACGCGAGCCGCTCTGACCGTCAAGGTGCTGTCCGGCTCCGCATCACAAGGAGCCAAGGCTGTTAAGAATTTCGTAGGGTCATCAAGAGGGCGAATCTCCAACAAGTCCCCTTTGCCAATGGGTGCATGGACGGCCAAATCAACATCAGCCTGCTTGTAGCGCCGCAGCTTTACCCGTCCGCCGTTAAGTCCGCCTTTCTTCTCGACGGCATCCTCAAGCGCGCGACCACCGACCACCTCGCCTACAGTCTCACCACGGTTGTTTGACCGCTCGTAGCTCATCATTTCGTTGCCGGCAGTACCTTGTAGATATGCGTCGATAAGCCCGCGATTAAAGGAACGTTTAAGCAGGCGATGGCGATACGCACGATTTGAGTCGCTGTCCTCACCAGCCACAAGAGCGTCAAGCGCTTCTCGATAGGCACGTACTACCGAATACACATACTCGGGCGCCTTCATGCGCCCCTCGATCTTGAGCGATTTGGCGCCCGACGCTACCAATTCTGGCAAATCGTCAATGGTGCAGTAATCCTTGGGACATAACAGGCGCTCAAACTCCGGACGAGAAACTACCGTATGATCGGTATCCACCAACACGTACGGCAGACGACACGGCTGTGCACACGCACCACGATTTGCAGAGCGTTCGCCGCGCATGGAACTCATATGGCAAATGCCCGAGTAGCAAAAGCACAGCGCGCCATGGCTAAAGCATTCCACATCAACGCCCTCTTGGGCAATGCGGCCGATCTCTTGAGAGGTGAGCTCGCGAGAAAGCGTTACGCGGCCAACGCCGAGCTCTCGGCAAAACGCCACGCCTCGCGCGTCGTGTATGTTGGCCTGCGTAGACACATGGCACTCCATCTGGGGCCACGTACTTCGGACCTGCCACAAAAGCCCCCAGTCCTGGATAATAAAGGCATCGGCACCTAAAAGCCACGCGCGGCGAATCAGCCTCAATACGCGTTGCATCTCGTCCCACTTGACCACCACGTTGACCGTCACATACACTCGCGTGCCCGCAAGATGTGCACGCCTGCATGCCTCCGCAAAAGACGCATCATCAAAGTTGTCGGCACTGCGCCGAGCATTAAAGTTGCTGCCAAGCCCGCAATAGATGGCGTCCGCACCGGCCGCCAGGGCCGCACTGAACGCTGAGGGGCCTCCTGCCGGAGCGAGAAGCTCCACAAAAGCGGCATTGGCAAGCGGCGTTGTGTGTTCAAGCTCGTGGGACGATGCATGGGTCCATGACGCTTCATTCATGCGGTTCTTCTCGCCAGCGGCACACGCACGCTCGCGACGGTTTCGATCATTCATGTATATCCTTGCGTAGACGGTACTTGGTTTGAGCGATATTAGTTTTTCAGTGCAGAAAGAGGCGGATGCACTTTATCCTTGTCGGACAAAATGACGCGCGCAGGATCAAAGTTCTTCTCACCGAGAAACGCCGGCCACACGATACCTATCTCAGGATCGTTCCACATAACGCCACCCTCATCGCCCGGATGGTAGGTGTCGTCGCATTTGTAGCAGAACTCAGCCTCATCCGAGAGCACCAAAAATCCATGGGCAAATCCTCGCGGCACAAAGAATTGACGGTGGTTCTCTTCGGAAAGGACGATGCCTTCCCACTTACCCCAGGTAGGACTCCCTACGCGCAAATCAACTGCCACGTCAAAAACGGTACCCCGAATAACTCGAACCAGTTTTGCCTGAGGATGTGCAATCTGAAAGTGAAGTCCCCGAAGCACCCCTTGCGATGAAGACGACTGGTTGTCCTGGACAAATTCCGCATCAATACCTGCCGCTACAAAGTTGTCACGTCGATAGGTTTCCATAAAGTATCCGCGGCGATCACCATACGTCTTTACATCGACTGCCATCACTCCCTCAATGGAGGTAGGAGTGAACACAAAATTACCCGATGTTATGGAACGTTCTGTCAACTCAGCCACGATACGGCTTCCCTTCACGCGCAACTCGTTTTATACTCACCACTTGTCTGATGAGTCCACAGATAACTATACTCAAACAATCACCCAATGAGTACGCTATTATTTTAGTGGGAGACTCAAAGACACCGCAAAGATCGTACAGAAGGAAAAGCCGTGAGAATTCTTGCACTTGTACCTGCATATAATGAGGAAGCCTGCATTGCGGACACTATCACTGAATTAACACAGACATGTCCGTCCGTTGACTATGTTGTTATCAACGATGGATCGAGTGATTCCACGTTGGCCATCTGCCGCCGGAATAATTTCAATTATATAAACTTACCCGTCAACGGTGGACTTTCAGCGGCTTTCCGCACCGGTATGCGATATGCCAAAGATCATGGTTACGATGCTGCCGTGCAGTTCGACTCCGATGGCCAACATATGCCGCAATTCATTCCAGCCATGGCAGAAGCGCTTGAGCGAGACCACGTCGACATTGTCATAGCTTCCCGCTTTGTAACCAAACAACGCGGATCAAGTGCCCGAGAGATTGGTTCCAAACTCATCAGCTGGCTTATCAAGCGCAGTACCGGACAGGTCATCACCGATCCAACCTCCGGTATGCGCATGTACAATGCCGCAATGATTGACAGATATGCGCGCTCGTTTGACTTCTCGCCGGAACCCGACACCATTTCGCTCCTGATGCGCAAGGGTGCGCGGATCAGCGAAATTCAGACCGAAATGCGTGAGCGCCAAGGCGGTAAGAGTTATCTCAACTTCTATAACTCTATTGTCTATATGGCACGCACGTGTCTTTCACTTCTTCTGTTCCAATGGTTTAGATAAACCGAGATAAGGTGGCTTTATGTCTATCATGCTTCGAATTTCTTTACTCCTTGGTGCTCTCTTTGCACTCGGCATTGTTATCAATAGCGTCCGCAAATCACGAATCCGCATTTCAGATTCAGTGTTTTGGGTCATATCCGCAACTCTTCTTCTCTTGTTTGCGATTATTCCGCAAATCCCCTTTTTCTTTTCTCGACTTTTTGGATTTGTCTCAACCAGCAACTTCGTTTTGGTTGTTGTGATAGCCCTGATGCTCATCAAACTGTTCCACCAGTCGTGCAGCATTTCTCGCCTTACCTATAAGGTTGAATCGCTTTCCGCTACGATTGCCCTTCACGATAAAGACTTACGTGACGAGAAGAACCTCGATTCCATCACCGACTTCAACCACGCTGCCCGCGTTTAGCTCGCAAGCCCAGCGCACAGAAGACTCCGAATACCAAGGCAAGCATCAGGAGCGAGGCGTCATACAAAAGGCAGGCACCCATCATGCCGCCCGTTGTAATGAAATAACCTGACGTCACAAATGCAAAACCGGCGCCGCAGGCATAGCTCACCAAAACGCCAATCTGCTTTCGCATGGTAACCACAGCATAGTAGAGAATCACCGTAAGCGCATTCAGCCAGCCTCCCACCAAAAGCACCATAAGTTCCGCTTGATACGGGGAAAAATCAAGTCCGTACAGTATGCCTAAAACCGGTGTGCCCAAAGGCCACGCAAGAGCCATGGTAAGCAGCGTGGCAAGCGTTACTGCGCCAAAACCCTTGAGGATGAGAGACAAAAACGAGGCGATATTGCCAGAAGTCCACCGATTAGCCATATCGGTCAAAAGCGGCTTAAAAATGAAATTACTGAGCAAGTTAATGACCATCGCCGGCATGAAAAGTGCCGCATAAAACGTCTGATACTCGTTGCTCATGAAACGTGCCATGGCGTATTTGGGAGCTCCCACCACATAGGTCAGCAAGAACGATCCCGCAAAAAGCGGTGCCGTGGTCAATAGCAATTTTCCAATGGACCCCAGGTTAAAAGATGGTTTCAGAGACTCCATTGCCTTTGCGGGCGCGTAAATCAGCACAACCATCACCACAGCAGACGCCGCAAAAGCAACAAGACATGATACCAGCAGATTCCTCGTAAGTACCACACCCGCAACAAATGCGACAACCGTCGTCAGTACACGGAAGAAAAACGCACGTCCTGCAATATCAAGTCTTCCGTGCTGTTGAAACATACCATGAAACACATCTTCAACAACGTCAAAGAGACGCAACGAAGCAATCAGAGTAAAAAGCAGACCTTCATACGTCAGTCCCTGCGTGGTAGCGGAGTAGATAACCACGCCGATCATCATACAGATCGTCGTAATGCAACGCGACCCCAGATATACGCCAAACGGAAATTTTTCTTCCGTATCGGTTGCTTGATAGGTGCGAATTTCAAAATGGCCGATTACCATGAGCTGCTGTGCAATGGCATACGCAAGCGAGAAGATGCCTCCGGCGGCAGCACCCATCGTCCGCGTCACTGCCATCAGCATGAGGACCGTTGACGCGGCATTCATCAACGAGCCAAGCGTGTTCCAAAAATAGTTTTTGCGCATTTGCGCCGGAGATGTTTCTATATTCATACGCTCTTCTCGCCAAAAGCCGCAAAGGCATCACGGCTTCCCTTAGTGACATCGATATCTTTCCACTTGCCAAAATCAAGTCTGCCGGGATGATGGTTCTTGCGATCATCCTCGGGAGGAAGCTGCATGTAATCGCCATAGCCCAGCCGCAAAAGTTTGTCATACTCCTTGGGGAGAACCGTCGTGATGTCTTCAAACGGAACGCGCACGGTTGGGAACACGTCGCTTTTGCTCATGGTCCAATTTTCGGGATCAGGCTCGACGAAGCTGGCGTAAACGTCGGTTTCTTCATGCTCGCCCAAGCGAGCCGCCCTGTCCCAATGGCTCAAAATGAACTTTGAAGGAACATGCAGGATACGCATGGTCCAGTGGATAAGAAAACATCCCGCAAGCGCGAGCGTGCGCTTCCAGCCTCCCAAGGGTATATGCGGCCTCGGTGTGGCACGCAGGAAATTCAAGCGTCCCCAAAACCACGTGCGGCGTTTGGTGCGGGCATACGTCTTTTGATCCCGAGGAATCTTGTCAAACGGAAAGATTCCGATGGAGATGGTATACGTAAACGGGCAATCCATAAATTCATCCGGTACGCACACGGTACCTCTCAAAGAGAGGTTGGAATTTACCGCAGGAAAGAAGTCGTCAGTGCGTCCGTTTTGAATAATAAAATCGGGTCTGATATGTGACGGACCTTCTGCAAGAAATTTTTCATAGTCTTCACGAAACATCGAAATGTCCACATCATCATCCCAGGGAATGAAGCCTTTATGCCGAATGGCACCGATTTCGGTACCGCCATACGCTTGATAAGAAATACCGAGTTCACCACAGACACGATCAAGCTCATCCATCAGCATGGTAGATAAAATCTGAATCCGACGCAATTCCTTCGGATCATCGTAACCCTTATATGTTTCAAATCCCACAAAGACTCCAGCCAACGAGTTCTGGTTAATGTTTCTATAATACAGATAATAAAAAGCTCCACAACGAACGCTTCATGATGGGATGATACCATGTACACACCAGCCGATCACACCTTTGCCATTTGTGCCTACGGGGAAAGTCCGTATTTGGAAGAGCTCATCTGCTCGCTTACAAAGCAGACACTTCCCACAACACTACTCCTTGCAACTTCCACGCCCAATGATTTAATTTGCAATCTTTGCGAGAAGTACAACATTAAAATGTATATCAATGAGGGACCCGGGGGCATCGCCGGCGACTGGAACTTTGCCGTCAGCTGCTGCACCACTCCCCTCGTAACCATTGCTCACCAAGACGATATCTACAAACCGACCTATGCGGAAGAAATGCTTGCGCGCATAAACGCCTCATCTTTGCCTCTTATATACTTCACCAATTACGGAGAGCTCAGAGACGGACGTGAAATAGACGACAATAGGCTCTTGAGCGTCAAGCGTCGTCTGCTCTATTCCCTCGGAAAACCTGAAAATGCGGGCAAACAGTGGGCAAAACGACGTGCGCTTAAATTGGGATGTGCCATCTGCTGCCCTTCCGTTACGCTCTGTCTCCCAAACCTTGAGCTTCCCGTTTTTGAAGCCGGTTTTGGCTCAAACCTTGACTGGCAAGCATGGGAGAAAATCAGTCGTAGGGAGGGAGATTTCCTCTACAACACAAATATTTTGATGCTTCATCGCATCCATGAAGATTCCGAGACCAGCCATCTCATACATGATAATCGCCGTGAAGCAGAAGACCTTGCAATGCTTGAAAAATTTTGGCCCACGCCCGTGGCAAAACTCATTAATCTTGCCTACAAAAAAGGTCAAAAAAGCAATGGATAGAGGTACCTCTATCCCCATGGCGATATATACTAAAGTCAACGGCATGGAGATTGTAGGGGTTGCAACTTCCCGCAAAGAATCGCTTGCTCAAGGACTTGCCTCACTGCCTCTTGTAACGAACGACATTGATGAGCTTCTCGCCGCCGTAGATGCGGTAATCATCTCTTCCGATCCGCTTTTACACCATGCGCAGGTAGAGCATGCGCTCAAAGCCGGCAAGCACGTACTGTGCGAGTCTCCGTTCGCCCTCACGCCCCATGAGGGTAACGCGCTCATGTCATATGCACATGAGCACAACCTCGTACTCCAAGACGCCATCAAAACCGCCTACTCCACGGCGTATCACCGCCTTTACCTCTTAGTCAAAGGCGGAAAGATTGGTAAGGTTGTCTCCGTTGATGCAACCTGCACCACACTTCGCTACAGCAAAGAAGACAAAGCGGTTTCGGGCGCCAACTGGGGTGGCATGGGAGAATGGGGGCCCATCGCGCTGCTCCCCATTTTTCAGCTTTTAGGAACCAACTATACATCCAAGCAGATAGTCGTTCGCGGCGAGAAGGGCTATGTCCACGAAGGAGAATTCACCAAAATTGATTTGGTATACCCAACTGCCGTTGCTTCCATGAAAGTGGCCACCGGCGTCAAATCTGAAGGCGAATTAATCATTTCCGGCACTGATGCCTATGTATACGTTCCCGCACCGTGGTGGAAAACCGACTACTTTGAAATCCGCTATGAGAATCCCGCTGACAACAAACGCTACTTCTACCAACTTGAAGGCGAAGGATTCCGCTACGAACTCATTACCTTTGTGCGAGCGGTATCCACCGGCCGAGAAAATTCCTATATCGCGCGAGACATTTCATCCGCGCTCTGTCACATCATGGGAGACTACTACAACAGCCCCAACACACTGCGCATCGACTAAGCTTCTCTTCCGGAAGACTCCCGTTTGATCCCCAATTCACGCCAGTCGGGCGTTGCCGAGAGCACCGTACCTACGATGATGACAATACAGCACAGTGCGGCCAAAGGCGACGGAATTGCTTCGGGCATGATAGCTGGCAACAATACACCTGCAAGAGCTGCAAAAATAACAGCCCACGCAGAATAAGAGATATTGAGCGCCATACCGCGAGAAGCTCCGATGGCGTCAATGGCCTTGTAATAGAAGAGATACGATACGGTGCCCGCTAGCGCGGCGAGAAGAACAATGCCGTTTGCAGGCGTCACTGCCGTCTGAACGGCAAAGCCAAACGAACCCGTCAAGGGAACCACCACGATACCGTAGGCAAGAGCAGAGGTAGTTTCTCGGATTTGAAGTGCCGTTTCATTGTCAACCGCACTGTCTTGCATACCCCAAGCCAAAATAACCGCTTCGGATCCCCAACCAAAAACGCAGGCACACACACCGAGAATACCAATAGCAACATTACCATTACCGGTAACGGCATCGGCAGAGGTTAGTCCCATCAGCATGACCCCAACAAGCGCCACAAGAAGTGCAAGCACCTGTTTAAGCTTCATGCGTTCTTTTAACAAAAGCCATGCAAGCGCAGAACCAACGGCAGGATAGAATGCGGAAATGGCTGCCGTATAACCTGGTCCAATATTATTGATGGCCGCGAGATATCCGCTCATACCGATAGGACCGCCGAGCAGCGCACCAAGCACGACAACCTTTCCGCTTCTCGTCTTTAAAGCAGAAACGGTGTCCCTCAAGCGTCCACGAGCACCCATGAATATCAAAAGGATCAACGCCGCAAAAACGTCATGCACACATGCACTGACAATTGATGCCTGAGGTGCATCAAGATATGGCGTCATGCCAAGAGCTACACCTAGGATGACGGTATCGATTGCCCACAGGATGCCGCTTATTAATCCGTATTGCATGTTGAAACCCGCCCTTCTTGCCTCATATGTACTACGTTTACGCCTGATTTTCTTCATACCAACTAAGAAGCTTGTCTATATACTGCGCAGCGTAGCGGTAATAGATAAAGAACCACTCGCCTACATTCTCTCCTTCAGCCTCTTTTACCAGCGACCAAAGATACCAGCACCAACCGGCAAAGACCACGTAGCTCCAAAAATGACGACGCTCCTTTGTGGTTGCCGTCCGTCCGAAATAATAGTCAATGGCTTTGTTTGCCTCATCCTCTGAAAGCTCGCAGCATACCGCAAAAGTACCGAAGTCATTTGCTTCATCGGACATACCTGCATATTCCCAGTCGATAAGACTGTAGGTATCGTTTTCGTCAATAAGGAAGTTGAGGGAGAAGAAATCATTGTGAGAAATGACTGTCTTGGCATGGTCTGCATCAGCATATGCCTTGAGTTTAAGGATTTTCTCGCGCAGCTCAAAATAGCCAGGAACTTCAATAGGGCCATGCTCCTTTAAGACCTTCTCATAGTTGAGACCCTCATCAACAAAGCTAAAGTGTCGATCAAGTACCGCGCCACTTTCATGAAGTGTCCGACCCATCTCCATGGCACGGCGAAGCTGCTCAGGATTATGCGGATCCAAATTCTTTGCGTCCTTTACAAAGTGAGAGATTTTCCAGCCCTCCTTTTGATCCTCATAAATGAACGTACTATCTAGACCGAGTTCTCGGGCAAGACGAAGACCTGCCTCCTCGCCTGCTCTGTCCACAAGCTTTTCCGTGCCAACGCCGGGATGGCGATAGACGTACTCCTGTACGTCCTTACCAAAGCCAACCGTAAAATGAGCGGAAAGATTGGTCAGACCCTGCTTAAGCGGATAGAAGCCATGAATATCGGACTTCTCGCAATGGAGCACGGAAACGATATTGTCAAATATCTCTGAGTCAATGTTTTCAATAAACGCAGGATCAAATTCACGCAGTTCATCAAGGGAATCAAACTCGTTGATAACACCATCGGGGTATTTACGAATGGTCATCGAGAGCTGTTTGATATGGTCAGCGTATATGTCTTCCCACAGTTTGTCGGCAGTTTCCGGCCTCTCGTAGACCGATTCAAGAATCTCAACGAATCGTTTTGAGAATGCACGGTCAAAATACACGTGTCCAAGCATGACCCACGCATCAAAGCCGCCAATCTCAACACCGGTAATACGACCTCCGGGCCCCTCCTTCAAGCACCACTCTTTTGTGGGTCCTGCAACATAGGTTGCCGAATAATACGCGCCATACACGTAATGCTCAAACGGGTTGACGGTAAAGTAGTCATCTGACGAGCAGATATAGGTATTACCAAGTCGGTTTTTAACGTACCAAAGCGTGGAGTTATTATTGCGCGTTGCATAGTCAGGATTAACCACGATGCTAACCCCAAACTTGCCTGCTAGGTAGAAGAAGTACTCCTTCTTGTATCCCACAACTACCGTAATATCGGTAATACCGGCTTCCATGAGTTGGCGAATCTGACGCTCGATCAGAACTTCTCCACGCACTTTCAAAACACCTTTTGGTTTTTCATACGAAATGGGAGCAAAGCGAGAAGAAAGTCCTGCAGCCATAATAATGGCGTTGTCAACGGCATACGGCTTAAGCGCCTCAAGACCCTTTTGAGTGATCATGCGGTTTTTGATAAGACCTCGATTTTCAAGACTCTTAACGGCCGTATTAACGGTTCCCAGCGAAAGCTTTGTTGCCTCTGAAAGCTGACGCTGATTCAGCTTTTCATTGGTGCTTGCAAACATCTTCAAAACGGTAAAAACATTTTTTGTCAGTGCCATGAAACCTCCCGCCGTCTATACCTGCACGGCATCTTGCCTACCGATATAGATGCATTTCATTACGATGTTCAATTTATCATAATTATATCAGTAATTTGAACATATATGCAAGAATAAACGCTATCTGCGATTACGGCAGATAGCGTTTCACAAAATATCCGATATTGGGATTTTCTTAATATGGTCCAAAATCCAACCGGGCGGGATAATGATTTTTGCGCTTTTCAACGGGTGGAAGCTGCATGTAATCACCGTATAGAAGTTCAAGCTGATGTTCAAGATCACGTGGGAAAGCAACCATCATTCCCTCGTACTCAAGTTTTCTTACCGGGAAAATATCATCAAAAAAGTATGTCTCTTTCCATTTGTAAGTATCGTTCATATAGGCAATACGCTTGGTCTTCACGTGTGCATAGCGATTACGGGCTTCTTGTTCACGCGCATACATCTTACGCGTTGAAACACGGAAGAGTTTGCAGATGCCTCTGCCGACTACTACACCAGCGCGCAACAGCTTACCCTTAATGCCGTCGGCAAGAATGACAGGATGAGGCACGTCAACAAGGATGCGCATATGCGACCAGAACCACGTATCATTGACCTGCTTCTTATATTCCCTCTCATCATCCGAAACATTGTCAAAGCAGTACACGTCCAAAAAGATACCCAAATCAAGCGGAAGCGTCGCAAGCGCTTCCTCGCAAAACTGTGTTCCGTTCAGCATGATGCGTGTAGTGGGAAACGGGTAGTTAATGTCCCGCTCGGTATTGATGATGTTGTACTTATCAGACCATTCCCGATCATATATCTCAAGCAGCTTGTGGAAATCTTCCGCCGGAAGTGCGACGTCAATATCATCGTCCCAAGGTATAAAACCCTTGTGACGTAAAGCACCGATACCTGTACCTCCAATACCAAAATAGCGAAGATTATATTTCTCACACGTGTCTATAAAGTCCTTGAAAATCATACGCTCAACACGCTGCAGGTGGTGGAGGGTTTCTTCATCATATTCGCGCATTATCGTCCCTCATACATTCTCTTATAGTAATCTTGATAGGCTCCGCTTACCACATGTTCCACCCACGTACGGTTTTCAAGATACCATGTGATCGTTTTAACAATCCCCTCTTCAAATGGGGTCTCCGGATACCAGTCAAGCTCTTCTCGGATTTTATCAGGTGCTATGCCATAGCGACGGTCATGGCCCTTTCTATCCGTCACGTGCGTAATAAGGCTTTCATTAATTTCAGGATCGCCGGTAAGTTGGCTCACTTCGGAAATAATCCGCTTTACGATGTAGAGATTATTTCTCTCATTGTGTCCGCCAACGTTATATACCTGCCCTAAGCGCCCTCTTTCAAGCACCATATCAATGGCCTTGCAATGATCTTCCACATACAGCCAATCACGCACATTAAGTCCGTCGCCATACACCGGAAGCTTGCGATGATCCAAGCAATTCTGGATCATCAGGGGAATCAACTTCTCAGGGAATTGATACGGGCCATAATTGTTGGAACAACGGGTGATAACCGCAGGGAACCGATAGGTGTCAAACCATGCTTTCACAAACATATCCGCACTTGCCTTCGAGGCTGAATACGGGCTGTGCGGAGACAGCGGCGTATCTTCACGGAAAAATGCTTCAGGATCGTCCAGAGGCAGTGAGCCGTATACTTCATCGGTTGAAACCTGCAGGTATATATGGTCTCCAAAGCCACCGCATCCATCATCCCATGCAGCTTTCGCAGTGCTGAGAAGCGCTACCGTTCCCATCACGTTGGTATCCGCAAAGGCTCCGGGATCTTCAATGGAGCGATCAACATGGCTCTCGGCAGCAAAGTTGACCACATACGTGGGAGCGTACTTCTCAAAGAGACGTGCAAGGGCCGCTCGATCCCGTATATCAACCTGCTCAAATACGAGACGGCTGTCATGTTCATAGGCACTCAGATTTTCAAGATTACCCGCATACGTCAGTACATCCACATTAACCACGCAAATGTCTTCATGCATACGAAGCAAATACTGAATGAAATTTGATCCAATAAACCCGGCCCCACCGGTAACCAAATATGTTTTCACGCTATCCTCTTCCGACTGTTGCAAGATAGGTGGCAAGGGCTTCTTGCCACGGACGCATTTTGTTTCCAATAGTAGCAGCCAAATGAGCATTTTCCAAAGAGGAATACGCAGGGCGAGAAGCACTTTCGGGATGCATCTCTTTCCAGTCCGCTGAACTCACGCGCTTGACGCGACAATCAAGCCCACTTCCTCGCATGATTGCCTCAGCAAAATCAGCCCAAGAGCAGGTACCTTCATTGGTGCAGTGGTAGATTCCATACTCGTCGGTTACACCTAGAGCAAGAAGCTCGTAGGCAAGGTCGTTTGCGCTGGTGGGATTGCCAAACTGATCGTCCACCACGCATATCTCATCGTACTTCTCGCCCAAGGAGCGCATCGTAGCCACAAAGTTTTTTCCCTCATATCCATAGAGCCATGCCACGCGCACGACAAACGTATGTGCGTATGCGGCAAGCGCAAGTCCTTCACCGGCGAGCTTTGAGCGTCCGTATGCCGAGATGGGTGCCGGTACGTCAGCTTCCGTACGCGGACGCGGATCGGTACCGGGAAATACATAGTCCGTTGAAACGTGAATAAACTTAGAACCCATACGACTGCACGCGCGAGCAAGGTTCATGGGCCCCAAGGCATTTGCAGCGAATGCCTGGTCAAAGTGCTTCTCGCAGCCATCAACATTGGTCATGGCGGCGCCGTTAATTACAAGATCATAGGGATCATGAGCTATAAACCAAGCATCAACGGCTTCATGGTTTGAGATATCAAGCTCGTCGATATCAATGTAGTCAACTTCGGCATCTTTATACGCAGAAGAGATTGGTCCGATCTCAGCCTGCCCACTCTCAAGCAATCGTTTGAGCTCATTGCCCAGCTGACCATGGGCACCGGTGATAAGAATCCTCACACTATTCTCCTCTTCCGCTGGGAACTACGCGGCCTTCGGCAACACTTTTAAGATGTTTGCCGTAATCTGACTTGCCATAGCGCGTTGCGCATTCAATCAATTTCTTACGGTCAATCCAGCCGTTATCAAAGGCAATTTCTTCAGGAACGGAAACAGGGAGCCCCTGCGCCGTCTCTACCGTCCGTACAAAGGTAGAAGCCTCAAAAAGCGATTCCATGGTACCGGTATCAAGCCACGCAAAGCCTCGGCCCAACGTCACTACGTCAAGCGTTCCGTCCTCAAGGTAGAGCCTGTTTAAATCGGTGATCTCATACTCGCCGCGGGCACTTGGTTTAACCTGCCCTACCATATCCGTTACACGGGCATCGTAGAAATACAATCCCGTTACCGCATAGTTTGACTTGGGATGTTCGGGTTTCTCTTCGATAGAAACGGCGTTGTAGTTTGCATCAAACTCCACGACACCAAAACGCTCGGGGTCATCCACGTGATAGCCAAACACCGTAGCTCGGCCGCACTTCTCGGCTTTGGCAGCCGCCTCTCGAACCAGTTTGGAAAGACCGTTTCCATAGAAGATGTTATCGCCCAAAATCAGTGCACAGGAATCCTCACCAATGAAATCCTTGCCGATGACAAAGGCCTGCGCCAAACCGTCAGGGGACGGCTGCTCGGCATAGCTGATGGAGATGCCAAAATCAGATCCGTCTCCCAGCAAACTCTTAAAGTTGGGTAAATCACGCGGAGTCGAGATGACCAACACATCACGGATACCCGCAAGCATAAGCGTTGCCAGTGGGTAATAAATCATGGGTTTGTCATATACCGGCAGCAGTTGTTTAGATGTTACCGTCGTCAGCGGATAGAGCCTCGTTCCACTCCCACCTGCAAGAATAATGCCTTTCATACATCCTCCAAGCAACGTTTGTACAATCAGATGCGCCTTTAATCAATCGCCGTTATGCGATACAGGCGATATGGTCCTTCTGCAAGTACTACCTCAAAGCCGGGCGTATTGTCGGTTATTTGAAGACCAGGAAACTTCTCTTTGTGATTTCCCCGCAAAGCAGGGTTGTCCACGTCAAGTAAGATGACATAGTGCGCACCGATGTCCCGAACAGCCTCCTGTACTTCACGGTCGCCACTAATTTGATTGAGCTTTGTCCGGATGAGCTTACTTTGTGAAGTCTCCTGATATTCAGCCTTCTCCCGGTAATATACACGCATGTCATGAGTTGCATTGGTAATAAGTGAGCCATCATATGGGTTATTAATCACGAGCGAATCATCACCAATGATTTTTTGCGATTTCTTAACAAAAGCTTCCTCCGCAGCCGAATATGTCATGCCATCACGAGGTTCATAGACTTCATTCATCCAGCCAATACCACAGCGAATCTCGCTCTTTACGCGTGCGGGAAGCTTGCTAAGATCCCATGGAGTAAGCAGTGCGCCTCCATACACAAGTGCAATAAGAATAGCCGCACACACCTGAACGGTCACTTGAGAGACGCAGATTGACGGAGCTTTTGGATGTTCTTCGATATTAAGAGGCTCGTAACGAAGCTGAAGTTGAAGAATACCCTCCCGAGAAAGTGCAAAGATATTTCTTTTTTTGATAAAAACAATAGCTTTACTGATGAAAAATCCAATTCCCATGGCTATGACATAAATGCCAGCCGCAACAATAGGAACGGCAGCAAAAACAACCATAGCCGCAGTTCGCTCTGGATCGGTATACCAAAATCCCGAGAAAAACCGTTTAATCGCAAGATTGTCAGAAAGACTGCATATAAGAATAACTGCACAGAATAAGAAAGCTCCATTCAGCCAACGATAGTCCTTCTTGATAAGGCAATATATAAATCCAATCCAAAAGGCAATAGTAAAGAAAAATAACGGCAGTCTTATAATCAGTCCAAAATTTACTATGTAGTAAATCATAGTTGTCGCATCTACTGTAATGCCCCACACAAAGTTCACAATAGGTGCCATAAAGCTGGAATTCAATACAACATACCAAGCCAAGACAGATACACCGATCACAAGTACTTCTGCTATCACGAGAAATATAAGCTGCCTCGATTTTTTCTTTATGCCATGTTTATGTGCAGTATATTCAACTATCCGAGGAACGTAGTTAAACAAAATGTACGGAAAAACAAGTACCGCCCAAAAGAAGTCAGCGTTCGGCTGCATTGACATAAGGCCAAAAAGGCTTATAACAAGCAATGTCATCCCAACCCAAGAGACAAAAAATTCGCGTTCTTTCACCTTGGGATTCTCTGTAGATACACCGGTACTCTTTCTTTCTTCAACAATTTCTGACATTCCGCCGGTGACAGCAATAAAGAGATATACACAAGAAGGGACGCAACAAAACGCAATGACATTAGGAAATATTCCATGTACCGTAACCATTCGAATGGGAAAGGCAATATTTGCAAATACCACAGAGGCAATAATAAAACTAGAAAGATAACTCTTTTTCTTAAAAATACCTTGAATAAGTGCAGCAATGCCTGTTGGATACACGATTGCAACAAATAAGAACCATGTAGCATTTTCACATATTGGAGCAGAAACTCCTGTAATTGAAGATGTTACGGACGCAATAGTATGAAAGGCATACGGATAAAAGCCCTCATCAGTAAAAGGAGCCTGGATAGATGGCACGGCCCCATTATAAAACGCTGCATGAAGCATTGAATATATGCCGGACTGCGTGCTGCGTACAATGTAGGCGAGATGAGCATAGTTATCTGCTGATTGTAAAAACCAAGCAGGATTTCGGACTGCTTTATGAAATATAACAAAGAAAAGTCCCAGTGTAAGAATCCCCACCACTAAAAGAAACTTTCCTTCTACATATTCAGGGAGATCAAGCTTTCGCGCAAGGCGGCCGGAAAGCAAACGAGTACAACCAAAAATGAGTACAGCACATACCGCGACACACCCTAAAAGAGGCACCACACCCCTGAGTCCAAGCGGGTAAATGACAACACCCGAAATTGCCAAGAGTGCTCCAGACAATACAGGCGCAATAACGCAGGAAGTTGCCCGTTTTCCTCCGAGCAAACGGGCAACAAGATATCCTGGTACATAACAAAGAACTGCTACCACAAGAAGTGCAAGCGCAAACTGTATCCACATACCAAGCGCTCCCTATACCAGTTTTGCGAAACGGCGCTTCCCAGCCTGAAGTATTGCATGATCGAGAAGATCCGGATCAACGTTATACGATTTTGGTGCAAGCGCTTCCCCGTTAATCTTAACGCCGCCTCCGTCAATAAGACGTCGTGCATCTCCTGCTGAAGCCGAAAGCTTAACTTCAACCATCAGCTTAGGCAGATACACAAGCCCCTGTTCATTACGTACGAGCTCAACAGAAAACTCGGCAACATCATCCGGAATCTCATGTTTCTTGAAAAGCGCGTCAAAGGCCTCTTCTGCCTGCGCTGCTTTATCGGCACCATGATAGAGTTCCACAATATTGCGACCAAGGGCGCGCTTGAGAGCATATGGGTCAGCCGTTCCATCCTCAAAGCTTGCATCAATGGCATCAATCTCATCAATTGAAAGCGTTGAGCAAAGGCGATAATAGCGCGCTACAAGCTCATCGGGAATGGACATAATCTTACCGAACATATCAGCGGGTTCATCGGTGAGACCAATATAGTTTCCGTAAGACTTTGACATCTTTTTAACGCCGTCGGTACCCTCAAGCAGCGGCATCGTAAGGGCAATCTGAGGCTCCATTCCTTCATCGCGCATAAGATCGCGGCCGGCAAGCAAATTGAAAATCTGATCATTTCCGCCCATTTCAACATCGGCTTTAATCATGACCGAATCGTATGCCTGAAGTACCGGATAGATAAACTCATGTAGCGCGATGGACTGCTGGTTGTGATAGCGCTTTGAAAAATCCTCACGCTCCAGGATACGCGCCACCGTAAATTTGCTCATGAGACTAAGCATCGTCTCAAGGTTCATTGGTTTGATCCAATCACCGTTATGCACCACGGTAGTGCGATCCGGATCAAGAATCTTCATAGCCTGCTCAACATATGTTTGAGCATTCACTTCAATTTGCTCCGATGTCAACGGAGGCCTCGTTGAATCTCTTCCGGACGGATCACCGATAAGTGCCGTGCCATTACCAATGATGAGGGTTACGTTATGCCCCAAATCTTGGAACTGACGCATTTTACGCAAAGGAACGGCATGTCCGAGGTGTAAATCAGGACTGGTTGGATCAACGCCAAGCTTGATGGTAAGAGGTTTTCCTTTTGCAAGTTTCTCTTTCAATCCCTCAAGAGGGACAATCTGCATGGTACCTGAAGTAATCACTTTAAGCTGCTCTTCAACTGGAAGCACGAGCACAACCTTTCAATCCCGATGATTACATAGATGTCTTGCGTTATCTATGTAGTCTTTGTGTCAAAATATATCTATATCAGTCTACAACAATATAAAGCTGTCTTTTTCCATAGAAAATGACAATCGCGCTATATAATTGTTTGGACTATGACAAGGAGGCGCAATGGGTATTAGGACCCGTCGAGCACATAAGCACGCAAATACGCACGTAGTAGGATTTGGTATAGCAGGGTTTTTTGGATTCCTTGCTCTTCTCGCTTTAGCGTTTGCCATTTCTTTGGGAGCAGTGGTTTCTTCATGGCTTGAAGATCTCCCCGACTACAACTCTGCAGACGCATATCTCGTTGCAGAGCCCACACGAGTCTACGACGCTAAGGGTAACGATATTGTCGATTACTACCTTCAGCAACGTCGCTCCGTAACTCTTGATCAGATTTCTCCTTACGTGCTCAAAGCAACGGTCGATACTGAGGACCGCCGTTTTTACCAGCACGGAGGCATCGATGCATGGGGCATTACCCGTGCTGCCGTTGGTACTCTGTCCGGTGGTGGCGAGGGAGCTTCCACCATTACACAACAGTTGGTGAGAAATACCGTTCTTTCAAACGAGCAGTTTGAGCGTTCCGCAAAACGTAAGATACGAGAAGCATACATTTCCATCCAGATGGAAAAGAAGTTCTCAAAAGACCAAATTCTTAACATGTATCTCAATACCATTTACTACGGCAACGGTGCCTACGGTATTGAAGCAGCCTCCGTCATCTATTTCAACAAGCATGCAAACGAACTTACGCTGGCCGAAGCCGCTACCTTGGCCGGTCTTCCCCAAGCTCCTTCATCATACGATCCAACTTCCGATCCCGAAGCAGCAAAAGAACGCCGTAATACCGTTCTTGAGCGCATGCACCGACAAGGCGATATCACAGACGAAGAGTACGAAAATGCCCTCAATGAGGAACTCGTACTCAATCCGGGAAAGCTCACGGAGTCGGTGGGTAAATACCCCTACTTTACGGATTACGTAAAGAACCTGCTCCAGGAAGACTTTGACTCCGATACCATCATGCAGGGCGGCTTGAAAGTCTATACCACGCTTGATCCCGATCTACAAAAGGCTGCCGAAGACGCTTGTAACAGGCGCCTTCAAGAGCTGGGAAATTCTCGCTTAGGTGCGGCACTTGTATCAATTGATCCATCAAACGGCTACATTAAAGCCATGGTTGGCGGTCAGGATTACAACAAGAGCCAATATAACCTTGCAACCACCACCTACCGTCAGATGGGCTCATCATTTAAGATGTACACCCTTGTTGCGGCCATCGATTCAGGAATGAATCCCAACATCATTATCAATGGCACGTCTCCCATGCAGATTACCCCTACATGGCTCGTACGCAACGCCGGCAACTATAACTACGGATCCATTTCTTTGCGCGAAGCTACCGCTTGGTCATCAAATACCGTATATGCCCAGGTTGCCGATGCAGTTGGTATCGACAAGGTCCTTAACACCTGCTATGCCATGGGTATTCGAACCCACCTCTCTCCGTATCTTTCCACCACACTCGGATCTCAAGGCGTCACTGCAGTCGAACAATGCACTGCCTTTGCAACGCTTGCCGCCGGTGGCGTACGACACGATCCCGTTGCCATTACAAAGATCGAAGACCGTAACGGCAATGTCGTCTACGAGCACAAAGACAATTCCGTACAAGCTCTCAGACCTGAAGTTGCGCAGGCAACTACTGAAGTATTGGGCGACGTTTTGAAATACGGTACCGGTCGTTTTGCCAATAATCTGAAGACATTTAACCAACCGGTTGCCGGTAAAACCGGTACCTCGGATAACTCTGAAGACCTTTGGTTCTGTGGCTACACGCCACAGCTGGCAACGGTTGTATGGATGGGCTATCCGGACGCACACGAGGCGGTTATTTTGGGTGGTGGCGAAGGCTCTACCTTTACCACGGCACAGTATGCCTGGGCATACTATATGAATGCGGCACTTCAGGGTGTTCCTCGAAAAGAATTCCCAACGACAACCACAAAAATAGACTACAAACCAAACAGTGCCTGGAAATTTGTGGGCGGCAATGGTAATTCAACTAAAACTACCACGACGACACAGCAGACTCAGACTACCGATACCACAAACACCAATACCAATAACACCACTAATGATTCTGACGATGACGATGACGAAGACGACAACGATGATGAAGAAGATACGCCAACAACACCATCAACGCCTTCTACACCTTCTACACCTTCAACCCCCACCACGCCTACAACACCTACGACACCATCAACACCTTCCACACCATCTACCCCGAGCGGGTAAAGACGTAGTGCTTTGAGTCTTTCATGTGGCGAGAAGAGCCGCAAACATATACATCGTGAGTGTATGTTTGCTCTTCTCGCCTTTTTTATAGCTGATTAAACGGTATTGTTGCTCATTCCGTCCCGCTAATGAGCTATTCCGTCCCGCTGAGCTGCTCAATAATTTTCAGGACATTTTTTGTATGGGACGCATCGTCAACGGCGAGAAACACCGTATCGTCTCCTGCTATGGTTCCTACACAAAAGTCCAGATCAACGTCATCAATGGCGCTCGCAACCGCAGGAGCCGTACTTGGCCGGCAATGAATCACCACGAGATTTCCCGCGAAAGATATCTCCGTCACAAATTCAGAAAGCATCCGCTGGAGATGGACGTCTTCCGAAAGCACATATCCCTCTTCCGGCAGCTTCTGGAGATCCATTTCTGCAGTATCTCGAGAGACCGTAGCTTGGGTACATACAAATCCACGTTTTTTTAAAAGCGATACGAGTTCACGCTGTGTCCGGACTGATTGGCTCCGAACAAGTTCACGTATTGCATTTTGTCGCACACTGTGATGTTTCACGAACTCGTCCCTCCTATCATCTTTTGAACTAAAATCATACTCCCAAAAAGCTATTTTGTTTACCTGTGTACCGTTTAGAGTTAAAAGTAGCGCGCTCAGGGGGCTTAGCGCGTCCATTTATCGCATTTTTTGACGAATATGACGGCTCAGCGGCTATTATTAGAATGATGTGATGAGCCGTATAGAATATGTGCGGAGGAAGTATGCCTTACGATAGTCAAGAACCTCGTTACTCAGCAAACACACCACATAACAGAGGTCTCAGCAACCAGTCCCATCGTCCTCAAAGAACACATACGCAGGCGAGGCGCCCTCGTCCACAAGGCAAACGGCATCGTCGCCGTTCCGCCTTTTCACTTGGCTCTCTTCATTTTCCAGGGCTACGTCAGTTGAACAGCCAGCGCCGTATGCTGATTGTGGGCGTCTTAGGCATTCTTTTGGTTCTTCTTTTGGTATTTGTAATTTCAAGCTGCGTACATGCATGCAGTAAAAAAGCTGCTCCAGAAGTCGAGAAGAACCCCGTGGATTCACGTGTTGCCGCAGGAGTAAGTGAAGATCTCACCAAAGAGTTCAGCACTGCCCTTAATCAAGGCGAAAACCTCAAGTGGATTGCCGAGCACGCAGCCGACTACAAAGACCCTAAGATTCCCGAGCTTGCTCTCAAGCATCCCGAAGCCATTGACTTTGTGGCAAACTACCCGTCCTCAGACGGTAAGGCAAGTGCGTATGAAGAAACAATCGAGAAGGGCACCGCTCCAAAACTCTTTACGTGGGATTCTCGTTGGGGCGGCGTAAGCTTTGGCTCGTCGATTCTGGCCGTAAACGGCTCCGGCCCCACTGCCCTTTCCATGGCATATATGGGACTCACCGGCAAAGGCGACAAGACTCCCGCAGATATTGCAGAACTGGTTACGAAAGCAAACGATGCTACCGGAGACTCAGGAATGCACAGCGATTTCGTTGAGAACCACCTGGATGACCTTAAGCTCCGCGCGCAGAGCTATGACTCCTCCGCCGCAAACATCAATGCCCTTCTTGACCAAGGTACATATCTTTTGGCAGAGGTAAAGGAAAATGCCTTTGGTGATAACGCTCCTGCTCACTGGGTTCTTATCGCAAGCGAAAATGCCGACGGCTCCGTCATGGTATACGATCCCACCTCGCCTGAGGTTTCCAGCCATCCGTGGGACTCTGCCACCGTCGCCGCAGCAACACAAACGCTCTACGTAGTCAGCGCGAGCGAATCTGCAGAATAACGTAGATCTGTCATAAAAAGCAAGTTAAAGGCTCCCGAGGGAGCCTTTAACTGTCTCAATTACAAGCTGTCTCAAGAATCCCTTGCTACTTCAAGAGCTTCTCGGCAGCGGCACTTAGAACCGTAAGGTGAGCCTCTGCCTCTTCGCGCGTCTTTCCGAGCGAGAAAAGATATGCCTTGACCTTGGGCTCCGTACCAGAAGGACGGAAAATAACCTTGTGGTCTCCTTGCAGCCTATACTCAATCACATTCGAGAACGGCAACGTCTGGGGGGCTTCTTTCTGAAGACCGGAGGTACGCGGCATTTGTGCTCCCGTTGCATAATCGGTCATACCGATAACCTCATAGCCACCAAGCTCTTTCAGCGGATGCTCGCGTAGGTTGCCCATTATCTCGGCCATACGCTCCGCGCCGGAAGCACCGGGGAACGCCGCATTTACCACGCCATTGAGATAATATCCATACCGCTGATATAAAGCATCCATTGCTTCATACAAATCCATGCCTTTTGCGGCGTAGTAAGATGCCATCTCAACGCAGAGCATCGTGGCTACGATAGCGTCCTTGTCACGCGCATGCGTACCCACCAAATAGCCATACGATTCTTCAAAGCCCATAAGGAAACGATTCTCCTCGCCTTCGGCTTTGAGTTGATCAATCTGATCGCCAATATACTTGAAGCCCGTAAGCACGCGGCGCATTTCAAAACCACGAGCACGCGCCAAAGCGTCGGGCATCGCAGACGAAACGATAGTAGAAACCGCTACTTTCTCATTGAGCTTCTCGCCGCGCTCTTCTGCCATTGAAAGCAACCAATCGAGAAGGAGCACGCCCATCTCATTGCCGGAGAGCAGCACGTAATCGCCATCATGCGGAATTGCCGTACCCATACGGTCCGCATCAGGATCGGTTGCAACCAACAAATTGGGCTTGACCGTATCGGCAAGACGAAGCGCAAGCTCCAAAGCCTCACGAAACTCTGGATTTGGATAGGTGCACGTTGGGAAATTGCCGTCGGGTTCTGCCTGTTCCGGAACAACGGCCACATCATGCACGCCGATTTCCTTCAAAATACGGGTAACAAGCTCCATACCGGTACCATTAAGCGGCGTGTAGACAACCTTGTATCCGTCGGCAGCCTTAAAGCCCGGAACGGAAACGCGCTTGATGGCTGCAATGAAGTTGTCGAGAACTTCTTCGGAGGTCCATTCAATGAGACCCTGCGCGAGACCCTCATCAAAGTCCATTATCTTTACGTCAAAGGGATTAACGCGTGCGATATTGGCAGAGATTTCCGCCGCGGCCTCGTCAGTAATCTGACCACCGTTGTCGTTATAAACCTTGTAACCGTTATAGACGGCGGGGTTATGCGAAGCCGTAAGCACGATACCTGCGGACGTATGAAGATAGCGCACCGCAAATGAAAGCGTCGGTACCGGCTCAATGCGGGGATACACATATACTTTGATGCCGTTAGCCGCTAAAACACCGGCAGCCACACGCTGAAAGTCTTCGCCCTTATTACGGGAGTCGCGGGCAAGCGCCAGTGAGGGATGCTCATAGTGGGCATTGAGGTAGTCTGCGACGCCCTGTGTTGCTTGAGCCACAACATACACATTCATGCGGTTGGTGCCCACACCAAGTACGCCACGGAGACCTGCCGTTCCAAATGCAAGATCGCGATAGAATGCATCGTAGAGCTTATCTGCATTCTCGGGAGCAAGCAGTGTTGTAAGCTCAGATTTCAAATCGCCTTCTTTTACCTGGGCATTCCAGAGATCGACCGCAGCCTGAATTTTTGCATCCATTGCTTCTCCTTTGTATGCAGACATTGTTTTCAATGTGCTCTCTTCTCTTTATTTTATGCTAAATAACCCTCCGTGGAAAAGCTCTGACAGAGGTATTTTTATCTCCTGTAAAGCTCTCAGACAGAAAGCCTCTCTTTCATGAGAAAATGGGAGTCGGTAATAACGTAAGCGTATTGGAACAACATGCCAATATTTCTTGACGGGCGAAGGGTGTCCCGATGACAACAGATATTCAAGAGTTCTTTGCAACATGTCCCAAGGGTTTTGAGCAACTCCTCGGGTGCGAATTATCAAGGCTTTCCATCTCTCAAATACGTCCTCTGAGCGGGCAGGTTTCCTTTAGAGGGACACTTGCGGACGCATATCGTGTCTGTCTTTGGAGCCGCCTTGCTTCTCGCGTTGTTCTCGTGTTGGGCCGTATGTCCGCAACACAGGCAGACGAACTGTATGCAGGGGTCTCTGAGATTGACTGGGAGGCACACATTTCCCCGCACGCAACTTTTGCGGTTAACGCACACGGAACCAATAGCGAACTCAGAAACGCTCATTTCACCGCCGTTCGCGTAAAAGATGCCATTGTTGACCAGCTGATTGCCAAACGCGGTAGCAGACCCATGGTTAACACGGATTTTCCGGATGTCACCGTCACGGTGCGGATTACAAAAACGCATGCGTCCTTAGGCATCGACCTTGCAGGAGATCCCCTCTTCAAACGCGGCATTATCTCAAGACGTACGCTCACGCAAAACCTTGCGCCTCTGCGACCAGACTACGCCGCAGCCCTTCTCGCCGCTCATGGTATCTACGGAGGAAACCGTAGCGAAAAGCATGGCGGAAAGTCTCTGGAAACCCCTGCTTATGAAGCAGCAGCCGCGACGCCCTCCATTCTTTTTTCCGGTGCAGGCTCCCTGGTACATGAGCTCGTTGGCATACGGAGCGACTGCGCGCCGGGCCTTCTCCGCACCAGATGGGGAATGCTTGGCTGGGTCGGCCATGACAGCAAGGTCTGGAGCGAGCTTATTGATGAGGCTACGTATCGTGCAAACGCGTGCGAGAAGAACCTTGAAGTATGCATCTCCGATACACGTCCCAAAGCGGACGTTGCCGCACGACATTCCCTTCGGGCATCAGGTCTTTCTGCCAGCCTTAGGTTCTTGTCGCCAAAAGAGCTTGCGGAGCATACCACAGACGGTGGGATTGTTGCGGATATGTCGTGGTTTGGTCACAACCTTGCCGTACAAGGGAGCGCGCTTTCGGCACTTGCACACTTCGTTGGCACGAAAGCTACCGTATTGTCACTGGATGAAACTTCCGATACCACACTCGGTCAGCAAAGTTCCTCCGTCACCAACGTTCTTGTCGGCAAGACTCCTGCCGGCATACGTACCTATGCTGCGACCAAAAACTTTGAGCTTCCTCCCACGGTTACGGTCCGTGCAAAACAGCTCCCGGTGCTTGTTGGTGCTTCCGATCAATTCAGTGCGCGGCTTACAAAGGTTGCGAAGCTGCGCGCTCGATGGGCAAAACGTGAAGATATCAGCTGCTACCGCATATACGATGCCGACTTACCGGACTACGCGGTCAGCATAGATCTCTATCAGGGTTGCACCTCTTCCAAGCGGTGGCTGCAGATTTCCGAATATGCCGCACCGCACGACATTGACGCAACGCTGGCAAAAAAACGCCTGCTTGACGTGCTCACCATTGCTCCCGAAGTACTTGAAGTTCCGCCTCACCACGTTAACCTGCGTATCCGAACGCGAGCCAAGGGAGGCTCTCAATATGTCAGTGAGGGTGAAGCGCCCACCTACGCACACAAACAGACGCTCCTTATTGACGAGGGAGGACTGACCTTTGAAGTCGATTTTTCTCAACATCTTGACTGCGGTATCTTTCTCGATCATCGTCAGACGCGAGCCATGATACGAGAGATGATGAAGACAGCCGGTACTGCCAAGAGTTTCCTTAACCTCTTTGCCTATACGGGCACGGCCACGTGTTACGCCGCTGACGGAGGCGCTCTTCATACCACTACCGTTGACCTCTCCAAACCTTCTTTGGAATGGGCACGGCGCAATATGTGCCAGAACGGCTTCGACGGACAAGAGCATGAGTTTGTCCAAGCCGATGCACTCACGTGGATTACGGAACAGCGTCGTTCCAAAAACCGCTGGAACGTAATTTTTTGCGATGTTCCGACTTTTTCCAACTCGTCTCGTATGAAAAAAGCTTCTTTTGACGTACAGCGCGACCATGCCGAGCTTATCATCGGTATCTCGCGCTTACTTACCCGTGGCGGAGTAGCGCTCTTCTCGTGCAATTTACGTTCCTTCAAACCGGATGTCGAGAAGATCGAGCGTGCAGGAGTTTCTTTGGAGGACATCACAAAAGAAACAATTCCGGAAGATTTTGCGCGAAACCAAAAAATTCATCACTGTTATCGCGTCACACGAGTAAAATAGCTGAGTTTGGCTGTATCCAAACGCGCTCACCCAACCCGCAATGAGCGGACACCGAGCGCGTATCGATATGTCCCAAACACTTGCAACTCGCCCAACCGCGCAAAGGCTGGTCATCTTTGCTCGATTGGACTATCCTAAGTAGGTATCTAAACTGCCATTTTATGGTTGTTGAGAGGAAATACATGAGTAATCAAAAGTCGGCTCCCGCCGCTCTTGCCGGTCGTAAAAACCTACGTAAATCAACTGGTGTGCCGCTCAGTGCCGGCATGGTGCTTGTAACGCTTGGTATTGTGTACGGTGACATTGGCACTAGCCTGATGTATACCTTAAAGGCAATCATTGCAGGCAACGGTGGCCTCTTTACGATGGACACCGATGTCATCCTTGGCGCGCTTTCCCTCATCATCTGGACTCTGACCCTTATTACTACCGTTAAATACGTTCTTATCGCCATGAAAGCGGACAATCACAACGAAGGCGGCATCTTTGCCTTGTACAGTCTTGTCAAACGCTGTGCGAAATGGTTGATTATTCCGGCCATGATCGGAGGAGCAGCGCTTCTGGCCGACGGTATTCTCACACCCGCAGTTACGGTAACAACCGCCATTGAAGGTTTGCGCACCATTCCTGCAATGTACGCACTTATCGGCACAAACCAACAAACGGTTGTTTTAATTACCATCATCATTCTTTGTTCACTCTTTGCCATGCAACAGGCAGGAACCTCACGTATTGGTAAGGCGTTTGGTCCCGTTATGACCTTGTGGTTCTTGTTCTTGGGTATTACCGGCCTTGTCAATATGGGTGCCGATCTTTCCGTCATTCGCGCCTTAAACCCCCTGCGCGGCATTACCTTTTTGTTTGACGGCAAGCTCAACGCCGCCGGCTTGATGGTTTTGGGCAGCGTTTTTCTTTGTACGACAGGCGCCGAGGCTCTGTACTCCGACATGGGCCACGTTGGCAAGAGCAATATCTATGTTTCTTGGCCATTCGTTAAGACGTGCCTTATTCTCAACTACCTTGGCCAGGGAGCTTGGATTATCTCAAACCACACCGATAGAGGCCTCAACGCTATCAACGATCTCAATCCATTCTTCCAGATGCTCCCCGATACCCTCCGACCTTTTGGCGTAATACTTTCCACTCTTGCGGCCATTATCGCCTCACAAGCACTCATTACCGGTTCGTATTCCATTGTTTCAGAGGCTGTTCGCCTGGATCTTATGCCTCACATGAAGATTAACTATCCTTCAGAAACAAAGGGTCAGATCTATATTCCTTTGGTTAATACCATTATGTGGGCCGGATGCATTGGCGTTGTACTTCTTTTCCAGAGCTCCGAGCACATGGAAGCCGCTTACGGCCTGGCCATCACGGTAACGATGCTCATGACCACCATTTTGCTTTACACCTATCTCATTCGTATTCGCAAAAACCCTTTGGCGGCCGTCGTCTTTTTAATCTTCTTTGGCGCCATCGAAGCAATGTTCTTCTTCTCGAGCCTGACCAAGTTCTTCCACGGCGGATATGTCACGGTATTTCTCGCCACCGCAATCTTCATTGTTATGTTTGTTTGGCGGCGTGGCACTGCCATTGAGCACACACAGAGCGTGTACCTGCCGGTTAATAAGTATATTGACCAGCTCAAGAGCCTTTCTCAAGACAACGATTATTCTCTGCTTGCCGATAACTTGGTGTTTCTCACCAACGACTCATCCTTTGACAAGCTCGACCGCGACATTCTCTACTCTATCCTGGATAAGCGTCCCAAGAGAGCTCGGACATATTGTTTTATCAACATTTCCGTTACCGATAAGCCCAATACCCGAGAGTTTGTTATTAACGACTTCGGGACTGATTTCCTCTTTAAAGTTACAATCCGCTTAGGCTTCAAAGAAAACCAGCGCATCAACACCTACCTTTATCAGATCATTGGCGACCTTATCGCCAGCGGTCAGCTTGCGCCACAAAATCACAAGTATTCAATCTACCGTGAGCATTCGGAGATAGGCGACTTCCGTTTCTGTCTCTTGCGAAAAGTGCTTGCCCCCGAAACCGACATTTCTGGTTTTGATAAGCGCTGTCTTGAGCTGAAGTACTTCATTCGTCGCATCTGCGGCTCCCCCGCTCGTTGGTATGGTCTTGAAAACTCAAATGTCATTTTTGAGTATGTTCCACTCTTCTCCAAGGTTAAGCGTGAACACAAGCTTACCCGAGTAACGCTTGAGGCAACTCCTGACATGGGTATGTCTTTAAAAGCCGAGAAGCAACATGAGCGTATTGCAGAAATAGAGGAAGATGACGACATCTTCTCTGCTGCCATGCATAAGGACCGCATTGAAAATGCTGCCGCCGTTCATAACCTTGTTGGCGGTGACACCGCAAGCTTCAAGCCTCTGAAGCTCGATGAGGAGGACGAAGACGAAGGCAGCGAGGTTGACGAGGTTGAAGGCGAGACTGAAGGCGAGGAGCTTCTCGACAGCGAAACTGCAGGCGGCACGCTTGATTCTGAGTAAGTCTAACGGCAACAGGTCTAGCGGCAACAAAGGCTCTCTCCGATAGAGAAGACACATGAAGGATTTCTGCTTTGGAGTGACTTTTTTGCCCCGAATTTAAAAAGCCCCAGTTAAGTCATCAAACTTTTAAATCACAACCACCCGCACAGCGGGTGGTTTTATGTTTCGCGCGTTACTCGCGCTCAACAGGCTAAGGCCTTAAAACAAGACGGCTGTCTGCAGATTTGCAGACAGCCGTTGATACGTAAATTCAACAGCCACAGCAAGGTTACGGCAAAGTAAAGCGAGAAGGCCTACGAGCATGATCATACTGCCTAGCGCTGCCAAACTTGCAGTAAGTATGGCAGTCCAAGACATACTTGGCGTATTTCCGGCAGCTCTGTTTTTAGTAGCACTAAAGCAATCAAAGAGTTCAAGCCACTCACGCAAAATAAAAACCACTCCAAAACTCTTTGGAGTGGTTTTTCGGTCATTATTCTGCTGCAAAAGCGAGAAGAAACTTACAGCTCCTCGCCTGAACGCTTGGAAACGCGCACCTTGGTGCCGTCCTCCTTGAACGCATAACCAACGCGCGTTGGCTTGTCGTCCTTAGGGTCGATAAGAGCAACGTTGGAAGCATCAATTGCTGCCTCATGCTCAACAATACCGCCCTGCTGGTTTGCTGCATTGGGCTTCATGTGACGCTTAACCATAGCGACACCCTCAACAACAACCTTGTTGTCCTCTGGGAGAGCACGAAGAACTTCTCCGCGCTTACCCTTATCTTTACCGGTGAGGACCTCGACCGTGTCGCCCTTCTTGATCTTCATCTTAGGCATCTGTCAGTCCTCCTTACAGCGTCTCGGGTGCGAGTGAGACGATCTTCATGTACTTGTGGTCACGCAGCTCACGCGCGACGGGCCCGAAAATACGGGTACCCTTAGGCTCACCCTCTTTGTCAACCAGAACGCATGCGTTCTGATCAAAGCGGATATAGCTACCGTCCTTGCGACGGGTGTCCTTAGCGGTGCGAACGATAACGCAGCGAACGATGTCGCCCTTCTTCACCGAACCACCTGGAGTTGCCTCCTGAACAGCGCCAATAATGACGTCGGCAAGGCCGGCGTAACGACGCTTGGAGCCACCAAGGACCTTGACGCACTTTACGCGCCTTGCGCCGCTGTTATCAGCGACGTTAAGCATGGTCTCCATCTGAATCATGTGACGTTCCTCCGGAACCTAATTTCTTGCGCCATACAGGCGCAAGAAACAACGAATGTTACTTACTTAGCACGTTCAACGATCTCAGCGAGACGCCAACGCTTGGTCTTAGACAAAGGACGGGTCTCCATAACGCGGACCTTATCGCCCAGAGCAGCCTCGTTCTTCTCGTCATGGACGTGAAGCTTCTTGCCGATAGTCATCATCTTTCCGTACTTAGGGTGGTGCTTGCGGTAGGTAATCTCAACCGTGATCGTCTTCTCGCCAGAGATTGAGACGACGGTTCCGGTACGAACCTTACGCGCATTCCTGCTTTCGGTCTCTGCCATAACTTATCTCCTGCGACTAATTCTGATCTGCGGCTTGTTCCGCAGCAATCTGACGGGTACGCATCTCGGTCTGAACGCGAGCAATGTCACGCTTGACCGTTTTAACGCGGGCCGTGTTATCCAGCTGGCTGGTTGCCATCTGGAAACGAAGATTAAAGAGCTCTGCACGGCCTTCTTCGAGCTTCTTTGTGAGCTCGTCATCGCTCATAGCTTTGATGTCCGTATACTTCATTATTCCTCCCCGTCCTGATCGGCGCGGGTGACAATCTTGGTCTTGATGGGAAGCTTGTGCTGTGCAAGACGAAGTGCCTCACGAGCAACTTCCTCAGAAACGCCATCGATCTCAAACATAATGCGACCTGGCTTGACAACAGCAACCCATTCCTCGGGATTGCCCTTACCCTTACCCATGCGGGTTTCTGCCGGCTTCTTTGAAACTGGCTTGTCAGGGAAAATGGTAATCCAAACTTTACCGCCACGCTTCATTTCACGGGTAATCGCAATACGAGCAGCCTCAATCTGGCGGTTAGTAATCCAGTGAGCCTCCTCCGCACGAATGCCCCAAGAACCAAAGTGCAGACGGGTGTTACCCTTTGCCTGGCCCTTCATGGAACCACGCTGAACCTTACGGTGCAAAACACGCTTAGGTGCAAGCATTAACGGCCCCTCCTCTCATTGCGGCGACGAGGACGAGAAGAACCTTCAAGAGCCGGATTTGGTGCGGGCTGACCTGGCATCTTCTCGCCGAGATAGATCCAAACTTTGATGCCGCAGGCGCCCATTGTGGTGCGAGCCGTTGCGGTGCCATAGGCGACAACAGCGCGAAGGGTGTGCAGAGGCACGCGACCCTCACGGTACCACTCGCGACGACCCATCTCAGCGCCGTTCAGACGACCGGAGCACTGAATACGGATACCCTTGGCGCCGGCCTTACGGGCGGACTGAACCGCTTTACGCATGGCGCGGCGGAATGCAACGCGCTGCTCAAGCTGCTCGGCAATAGACTCTGCTACAAGGTTTGCGTCAAGCTCAGGACGCTTAACCTCGATAACATCAACGTTAACCTGACCCTTGCCAACCTTGGCAACGCGCTCAAGGTCCGCACGAAGTCCGTCAATCTCTGCGCCCTTCTTGCCAATGACAATACCGGGGCGGGCTGAGAAAATAGTGACCTTGACCTTATCGCCAGCGCGCTCAATGTCAATACGTGCAATGGCGGCTTTCTCAAGGCGCTTCTCAAGATATGAACGGATTGCAAGGTCGTTGCCGAGATTCTCGGCGTAGTTTTTATCGGCGTACCAACGAGAGCGCCAGTTCTCAGTTACACCAAGACGGAAGCCTGTAGGCTGAACCTTCTGACCCATATGTTCCTACGCCTCCTTTCGAGGTGCAACGACAACAGTGATATGGCTCATACGCTTATTGATGCGTGAAGCCGAACCCTTTGCACGGGGACGGATACGCTTAAGCGTCGGACCTTCATCAACGTAGGCATACTTGACGACAAGATCGCGAGCATGCAGGTGATTGTTGTACTCAGCATTAGCAACAGCGGAGCGCAAAACCTTTGCGATGTCAACGGCGGCTGCGCGCGTTGAGAACTGAAGGATCTCGAGGGCCTTCTCGACAGACTTACCGCGTACCAAAGCGATAACGGTACGTGCCTTACGAGGGGCGACGCGCACATACTTTGCCGTAGCGCGAACCTCAAGTGAATCGGTATTTTTAGCCATGTATGATACTCCCCCTAGTCGGCCTTGTGACCACGGAAGGTGCGGGTCAGGGCAAACTCGCCCAGCTTGTGACCGACCATGGACTCGGTGATGTACACAGGAACGTGCTTGCGACCGTCATGAACGGCGATCGTATGACCAACCATCTCGGGGAAGATGGTGGAAGAACGTGACCAAGTCTTGATGACGTCCTTCTTGCCGGCCTCGTTCATTGCAGTGACACGCTCAAGGAGGCGAGTCTCCACAAAGGGGCCTTTTTTGAGACTTCTGCTCATAAATCTACTCCTACTCGTGTCTTACTTTGACTTACGACGACGGATAATCAGACGGTTGGAAGCCTTCTTCGGATCGCGGGTCTTATAACCCTTGGTCGGCTTACCCCACGGGGTAACGGAAGGACGACCGGACGTGTGATTCTTGCCTTCGCCACCGCCGTGTGGGTGGTCAACAGGGTTCATGACCGTACCACGAACCGTGGGGCGTACGCCGGCCCAACGTGCGCGACCGGCTTTGCCGATCACAATGTTGGAGTGCTCGGCATTGCCGACCTCGCCGATGGTGGCGCGGCAGGTGAGAAGCACGCGGCGCAGCTCGGAGGACGGAAGGCGCAAAACGGCATATCCGTTATCCTTACCCATAAGCTGTACGGACGTTCCCGCAGAACGTGCCATTGCAGCACCCTTGCCGGGCTGGAACTCAACTGCGTGCACGAGCGTACCCACGGGGATCTGCTCAAGCGTTGTGCAGTTGCCGGGCTTAATGTCAACATCCTTTGTGCCGGAAACAACCGTGTCACCAACACTTAGTCCCTGAGGACACAGAATGTACGACTTTGCTCCGTCAACGTAGTGCAGAAGAGCAATACGTGCAGAGCGGTTTGGATCGTACTCAACCGTAGCGACCTTTGCCGGTACGTCATCCTTACGACGCTTAAAGTCGATGCGACGATACTGGCGCTTATGGCCACCGCCCTGATGGCGAGTAGTAATGCGACCGTTGTTGTTACGGCCGGCCTTCTTTGGCAGGGGCTCGAGAAGTGACTTCTCGGGCTTATCAGTCGTAATCTCTGCAAAGTCAGAGATTGTCTGGAAGCGCCTGCCTGCGCTTGTTGGCTTTATGTGCCTAACTGCCATAAAATCTTTCCCTTTCTCATCCGTTGGCCAGCCCGTTTGGGAATGAGCGGATTGACACCGGACAACCACGGCGCCGCGCGTATCTACTTAAGCGCCATACAAACCCGCATATCTACATGTGCTATATGCGGGTAAAAGAACCGAACGTACTTACTCAGCAGACTGATTTGCAAAAATCTCGATCTGCTCGCCCTCAGCAAGCGTCACGATTGCCTTTTTCCAACTGCGGGTCTTACCCTTTTGCTGATAGCGCAGACGCTTACTCTTTGGCTTTACTGACAGCGTATTAACCTTGGTCACGTGGACGTTGAAGAGTTTTGCCACGGCAGCGGCAATCTCCTCTTTACCGGCAGACTTTGCAACCTCAAAGGTATACTTGCCCTCGCTCATCAAATCATACGCACGCTCAGAAACAATCGGGCGAATAATAACTTCATATGCGGAGTTCATTATGCAAGCACCTCCCCAAGCTGCTTGGCAATATCTGCAGACATGACAAGTGCGGCGTTATCGATAAGCGAACGGGTTGTTGCCTCAGAGACGCCAAAAATGCTGACCTTCTTAAGGTTACGGAAGGACAGGTAGGTATTGATGTCGTCATCCGGAACAAGAAGGGTAACGCGCTTATTCTCAAGGCCAAGAGCCTTCAGAACAGCCACTGCCTGCTTGGTAGAAGGCGTATCAAACTCCAAGTTGTCAACGAGAACAAGCTCGGAATCGGCAACTTTACCGGAGAGGACAGACCTCATGGCAAGCTTAACCATCTTGCTGTTAACGCGACGTGCGTGGGAGCGTGGCGTAGGTCCAAAAATAACGCCACCGCCGGTCCACTGGCCGGCACGAATTGAGCCCTGACGAGCACGACCGGTGCCTTTCTGACGATACGGCTTCACGCCGCCGCCGGACACCTCGTGACGGTTCTTGGTTGAATGGGTACCCTGACGCAAAGATGCAGCCTGGCAGGTTACAACCTGATGCACGACAGGGATATTTGGCTCGATGCCATACACGTCAGCAGAGAGATCAGCGTCGCCGACCTTCTTGCCTTCTGTGTTTTTAATCTCATACTTCGACATGTTGTCTCCTTGTTAGCCTAAGTGTTTGCTTGTAAAGCGGCCCTTAAGCCATGCGGACTTGGACGAGAGCGTTCTTACCGCCGGGGACAGCACCCTTGATAAGCATGAGGTTCTGCTCAGCGTCAACGCGAACCAGCTTGAGGTTCTTAACAGTCACGCGCTCTGCACCCATGTGACCATACATGTGGAGACCCTTGCGAACACGCGCAGGGTATGCGCACTGACCAATGGAACCCGGACGGCGCTGGTTACGAGAACCGTGTGTCATAGGACCACGGGAGAAGTTCCAACGCTTGATTGTGCCCTGAAAGCCCTTACCTTTGGAAGTACCAATAACGTCGACAGCTGTGACTTCAGAAAAGTCAGCAACGGTAACAGTGTCGCCGCATTTGTGCTCCTCACCAGCAGGAACGCGCACCTCGCGGAGGTAACGCATAGGCTCAACACCCTGAGCCTTAAAGTGACCGGCCATTGGCTTGTTGACATGCTTCTCAGAAATGTCACCAAATCCGATCTGTACGGCATCATAGCCGTCTGTCTCTGCAGTCTTTACCTGCGAGACCGTGCAGGGGCCAGCAAGAATAACGGTAACGGGAACGACGTTGTCGTTCTCATCCCATACCTGGGTCATGCCCAGCTTGCGGCCGAGGATGGTATTCACCATGCTCTTTCCTAACTCTCGGTGGTCATGGGACCCTTATGGGCATATCGGATGCCCCTCCCCAGCGGACCACTTCCTGTACTATGCTGCTTTTAGACATACCTGTCCCATTCGAGCAGCTTGTCTACTTTACGCTTGTTCGAGATCTTTTACAAGGAAATTTTTCAAATTCGTGTGTAAAATGTGATGCTGTAGCTGCAGATTCCATTTGCACGGTCTTCTCGCCGCGTGTTTTGCGAGGTCAAACCCCGCTGCCGGGCGTATCTATCGTGTATTTTCGTGTGTATTCGCACGTGTATTCTTGTGTGTGCTCGCGCGTATATTCTCGTATGTGCTCTCACTTTTGCGACAGGCGCCATTTCACCACCTCGTGACCTATTTCACCACTAAACGAGAATTTCTGGAATCTGCCGGAAATCAACTGTTTAGTGGTGGTTTTTCCGTAAAAACGATGTTTAGTGGTGGTTTTTCTCGGATTTGAGCGTTTAGTGGTGAATCAAATCACCACTAAACACCCAGTTTGGTACCAATTTCCTACGTCACGAGAAAACCACCACGAAAGCAAGACGGCTGCCTGCGGATTTGCAGACAGCCGTTGATACGCAATTTCAACGATTGCGAGAAGACCTTACGAGCATAATCATACTGCCTAGTGCTGCCAGAAATACGCCAAGTATGGCTTATATTGCCATACTTACTGCAAGTTTGGCATATATTAACTAAACTTGCTGCAAGTATGGTTAATCGTGCCCAACTTGCTGCAAGTTTGGCAGCGCCATTATGACGACCCAACTTGGCGCATTTTTGGCAACACCCTCTTGGCACCACCCTCTTGGCAGCACCAAGGTAATCAAAGAGTTCCCGGTGTCTCGCGCAAAAATCAAAAACCCTCCCACGTGATGCGGGAGGGTTTTGCGATTTCTGGATTACGCCGCTTGCTTAGAGCTTGATCTCAATGTCAACACCAGCGGGAAGGTCAAGACGCATCAGCGAATCAACCGTAGTGGAGTTGGGGTCGAGGATGTCGATAAGACGCTTGTGTGTACGCATCTCAAACTGATCGCGGGAATCCTTATCCTTGTGCGGTGAGCGGATAACCGTATACAGGTTACGCTCGGTTGGCAGAGGGATGGGACCGGACACGCGTGCGCCGTTCTTCTGGGCTGTATCGACAATCAGCTTTGCAGACTGATCAACAACCTCGTGATCATAGCCCTTGAGGCGGATCCTGATCTTTTGATTTGACACTTTAGGTACCTCCATACATGAGCCTGAGCTCGTGGTTGTTATTAGGACTCGGAACCGCCGTTTTTGGCGACGATTTCATCACGGACTGCTTTAGGAACAGGCTCGTAAGAATCAAACTGCATGGTGTAGCTTGCACGACCCTGGGTCTGGGAACGCAGGTCGGTTGCGTAACCGAACATCTCGCCGAGAGGCACTTTTGCGCGAATGACCTTGGTATCGCGGCGATCCTCCATGCCCTCAATCTTGCCACGGCGAGAAGAAAGATTGCCCATGACATCGCCCATGTACTGCTCGGGAGTCTCAACTTCTACAGACTCTACCGGTTCAAGCAGTACCGGATCGGACTTCTTGAGAGCGTCCTTGATTGCCATAGAACCGGCAATCTTAAATGCTGCCTCAGAGGAGTCGACCTCATGGTATGAGCCGTCAACAAGGGTAACCTTGATATCCACAACGGGATAGCCTGCAATGACACCACTGTTGAGCGCCTCACGAATGCCCTTGTCGATAGAGGGGATGTACTCCTTGGGCACGACGCCGCCAACGATGGCGTTGACAAACTCGTAACCTTTACCCTGCTCGTTGGGCTCCATGTCGATGACGGCATGACCGTACTGACCGCGACCACCGGACTGACGGACAAACTTGCCCTCAGCATGAGTAACGGCCTTACCGGCAGTTTCACGGTAAGCAACCTGCGGCTTACCCACGTTGCAGTCAACCTTAAACTCGCGGCGGAGACGGTCAACGATGATCTCAAGGTGCAGCTCACCCATACCGGCAATGATAGTCTGGCCGGTCTCGTGATCCGTGTGAACCTGGAAGGTTGGGTCTTCCTCGGCAAGCTTAGCCAGACCCACGGACATCTTCTCCTGCTCAGCCTTGGTCTTAGGCTCAACAGCAACGTCAATGACAGGGTCGGCAAAGCTGATGGACTCAAGCACGATGGGGTGCTTCTCGTCACAAAGGGTATCGCCCGTAGTGGTGTTCTTGAAGCCAACGCAGGCAACGATGTCGCCGGCAGAGCACTCCTCACGATCCACGCGGTCATTGGCGTTCATCTCAAGGATGCGGCCCAGACGCTCGCGACCGTCCTTGACGGAGTTATAGACATACGAGCCTGCTTCAGCCTGGCCGGAATAGACACGAATGTAGGTCAGCTTACCAACATACGGGTCGGTCATGATCTTGAAGGCAAGTGCCGAGAAGGGCTCTTTGATGTCTGCGTGACGTACCTCTTCCTCACCCTTGAGGTTGGTGCCATCAATCTCAGGCACATCAAGCGGGCTTGGAAGATAGTCGATAACGGCGTCGAGAAGTTCCTGGATACCCTTGTTCTTGTAGGCAGAACCCACAAAGACGGGATTCATCTTGCCAGCAAGAACACCGGCGCGGATAGCGCGCTTAAGCTCATCGACGTCAATCTCTTCTCCCTCAAGAATTGCCATCATGAGGTCTTCGGAGAAGTCGGAGGCAGCCTCAAGAAGCTCCTCGCGCTTCTCGGCAGCAATCTCAGCAAACTCAGCTGGAATCTCATCAAGAGGCTCAGGGTAAATCATGCCCTTTGCATCCTCTTTGAAGTCCCACGCCGTGTTGGTAACAAGGTCAACGAGGCCCCAGAAGTTGGACTCGGCACCCATAGGAACCTGTGCCGCAACTGCGGGAGCGGACAGACGCTCTTTCATGGTCTCGATGGCGTGGAAGAAGTCGGCGCCCACGCGGTCAAACTTATTGATGAACGCGATACGAGGCACGTTGTACTTGGTTGCCTGACGCCAAACCGTCTCGGACTGTGGCTGGACGCCCGCAACGGCGTCAAAGACGGCAACGGCACCGTCGAGGACGCGAAGCGAACGCTCGACCTCAGCGGTAAAGTCAACGTGACCCGGGGTGTCGATGATCTGGATAACGTGATCCTTCCAGAAGCAGGTGGTTGCTGCGGACGTAATGGTTACGCCGCGCTCCTGCTCTTGGACCATCCAGTCCATCGTTGCCGCACCGTCATGGACCTCACCGATTTTGTGAGTCTTGCCGGTGTAGTAAAGAATGCGCTCCGTAGTGGTGGTCTTACCAGCATCGATGTGAGCCATAATACCGATGTTACGGAGGTCTTTCAGATTGTACTTGGTTTTAGCCATTGTATTAGATACTCCTGATCTCCGACTTAGAAGCGGTAGTGGGAGAAGGCTCGGTTGGCCTCTGCCATCTTGAAGAGGTCTTCACGACGCTTGACGGAAGCACCAACGCCATTGGTTGCATCAATGATCTCGTTGGCAAGGCGCTCGGCCATTGTCTTCTCTTTACGTATACGGCTGAAGTTAACCATCCAACGGATAGCAAGGGTAGTGGCGCGACGAGAGTTAACCTCCATAGGAACCTGGTAGGTAGCACCACCCACGCGTTTAGGCTTGACCTCAAGAGTAGGACGGATATTGTCCATAGCCTTCTTGAAAACAGTCAGAGCATCCTCGCCGGTCTTCTCGGCAACGATATCAAAGGCACCGTAGACAATGCGCTCTGCGGTAGCTTTCTTGCCATCGAGAAGAACTTTGTTGATGAGCTGGGTAACCAGTCGGTTGTTATAGACGGCGTCAGGCATAACCTCACGACGTACTGCTGCTGCGCGACGCGGCATGTTTATCTCCTAAGAACTAAATCGAGTAGTGAGGTTACTTTGCACGCTTGGTGCCGTAACGGGAACGAGCCTTTGCGCGGTTCTGAACTGCAGCGCAGTCATATGCACCGCGAACGACCTTGTAGCGAACGCCAGGAAGGTCGCGGACACGGCCACCGCGGACAAGCACAATGGAGTGCTCCTGAAGGTTGTGACCCTCGCCGGGAATGTAGGCGGTAACCTCGATGCCGTTGACAAGACGTACACGAGCAACCTTACGAAGCGCCGAGTTAGGCTTCTTAGGGGTTGTGGTGAAAACGCGGGTGCAAACGCCACGCTTCTGAGGGTTGTGCTGCAAGGCGGCGTTCTTGGATTTGGCCTGAACGCTCATACGACCCTTGCGGACGAGCTGGTTGATAGTAGGCAAGATATTCTCCTTCTTATACCTATCTACGTGCAGTTTTACATATTCTAAAGGCGACACAGCACTGTCCCCTTGGAATTACGCAAGGAAGAACTTTACGCCGATGTTTGCTGCTCGTCAACACACCACGTTGCCGGGCGTATCCATACCACAGAATATCCATACCACAGGAAGAAAACGTTTTGTCGTTGGCGAGAAGTGCCTCTCGTCGTACAGCTTGCGCGCCTGTTCTCTTCTCTTGATGAACTGCCGGAACTGTCCGTGCTGCCAGTGCTGCCGGAAATGCGCGAACTTTGTAGTGCTGCCAAAAATGCGCCAAGTATGGCTTGGACTGCCATACTTACTGCAAGTTTGGCATATATTAACCATACTTGCTGCAAATTTGGCAACTTGTGCCCAACTTGGCGCTATTTTGGCAGCACTGTTCCGGCGGTACCAACTTGGCGTCATTTTGGCAGCACTATTAATTCGAGGCAGCGCCGCTAATTCAACTTAGTCCAAAATAACCTCAAGCTCAAAGACGATCTTCTCGTCTTCAAACCAAAACATATCACACGAACGCATACCTGCGTCGTTTACAAGCATGGCGGCAAGACACGAAGCATCGGCTCCTATGTACAGGCTCTCACAGCTAAACGTTGCGCCGCTCCCCTTGTACGCAGAGCGAATATGGTTCATGTATGCGCGTTTGCCTCGGATTGTCGTAGTTTTCCCAGCTTCTCTAAGTTCCCAAACAACGTCCTCGGCAAGGAACGTCTCGTATGTTTCCCAATCGCGCATGTTTTCCGCTTGGAAAAACTGGGCGAGAAGCTCTTCATTGTCAGAAGTAAATACCGCGCCGTTGGCGAGAAGTTCCTTATTGCCAGACATTCCTGCAGGTACATTTGAAGCTAACTTCAAAACGGCGATTAATTCCTCGCCGTCCTTCTCGCCCGTCTCAACAAATCCAAACGAACGATAGAGATTCCGAGCAGCTTCATTTTCAGGTTCATAGGAAAGCCAGCAATAATCTGCCTTGCCACACGGGAAGGTGCGTATAAACTCCAGCGCGAGTTTGAGGGCTTCTTTCCCGTATCCTTTACCCTGATGCTTTGCGTCTATCATCAGACGTCTGAGATCGTAGCTGCCATAGGCTATCGCCGGAGCGTCGTCCCAGCAGTCGTCCGCGCCAAAGCCGACCATCAAAAAACCCACCGGTACGGCACCCTCGTAGATGCCAAAGGGAAATACATGCCCATTTCCTGTTATGGAAGTATAGGCCTCGATAATGCTTACGTCGTTGCCGGCAACAAAGGCCTTCTGCTCCTCAGACACCTTGAGTTCAAGGATGTCCCATACATTTTTTCCGTTTATGCGTTCCAGTCTTAGCACGAGCTCACCATTCGCTTGGCGCTTGCTTGTTGAAGGACAATCACATTTTACGATAGTAGGGTTGTTGATGCGCGGCGGACAAATGCCACAAATCTCTCACTACAAGAATCTCTCACGTGGCTTCGATCTCATCCAGCTCAAGCTCTTGACCTTGGATAAGCTCGGTTTTCTCGCTGGCGCAATACGGACACGTGCGGCCGTATTCAACGGTAGCATAGGTTCGATCACAATCAAGACAGCGGGTTACTGCCGGTACGCTCTCAATCTCAAGCTCGGCCGCGCGCATCAAATCGGTGCGGTCGGCCGCCCAACGCCATACATCTTGAAGATACGACGGAATGACGCCTGAAACCTCCCCCAGCCGCAACTTTACGCGAGCGACTGAGGTGAGGTCATTTTGGCGCCCAAGGTCTTCGACCATATCAATAATGTAAAACGCAATGCCCAGCTCGTGCATGAACCGTCCCTGATACCTTCACCAAATCAACGTCAGCTTGAAATGCCCGTACTGCCGGCCGGCACCGGATTGCCAAGCTCATCAGTGGTCACGTGCGACTCGGGCTTAGCGGATTTCTCGCTGCGCTTCTTATTCTTGATGATCTTAACGGCTCGCTTGCCAATATACCCCAGAATCTTTGTTTTCTTGTCTTCCGCACGCACCATCGTGGAACACTCGGGGTTGTCTCGGAAAAGATGTATCGCATCGAATTCGCAGCGTGTCGTGCACAGGCCGCAGCCAATACATTTGTTGGCATCAACCACGGACGCACCGCACTTAAGGCAACGAGCAGTCTCAATGCGCACCTGCTCAGGCGTGAACGTCTTGCGGACATCGCTCCAGTTATGACGAATACTCTCAACTTTTCCGCACGCAGGAATCTGCCTACCCGCATGATCGTACGAATCGGGATTGAGCGCAATCTCGCTTTTATCCAGCTCAACGTAATGGCGCTGATTGCGGCCAATGGTAAGCGATGACCCCGCTTGCACAAAACGATGCAGCGAAACCGCAGCTTCATGACCCGCGGCAATGGCATTGATGACAAAACTCGGACCGGTATATACATCACCGCCGACAAAAACATCAGGCTGCGCCGTCTGGTACGTCTTGGGATCAGCCACGGCTCCCTTGCCGCGACCCAGCTCCACCGCCTCACCCTCAAGCAGATTCCCCCACTCGATGGACTGGCCGATGGAAAGCACCACGTTATCGGCTTCAACAAAGACGGTGTCGGTCTCGTCATAGCGTGGCGAGAAGCGCTTGTTTTCGTCAAACACCTGCGTGCAGCGCTTAAACGTAACGCCACGGACACGACCGTCTTCCGTGGTTTCTATTGCAGCCGGACCCCAGCCGTTATTGATGGTAACGCCGTCTTCACGCGCCTCCGCGATCTCTTCGGGAAGCGCCGGCATCTCATCGGGCTGCTCAAGGCAATACATGGCCACCGCATCAGCTCCGCAGCGCATGGATACACGAGCGGCGTCAATGGCAACGTTGCCGCCACCGACGACAACGGTCTTTCCGGAAACCACATGTGCGAGATCATCCAGAGCCGTCCGTAAAAACTCAACGGCAGTACTTACGCCGACAGCGTCTTCTCCGGCAATACCGGCTTTGCGACCTCCCTGGCAGCCAATGGCCACATAGAACGCTTTGAAACCGTCCTGGCGCAAATCGTTCAAAGAGATGTCCTTGCCCACCTCAACGCCACAACGGATCTCAACGCCCATTTCACGCAAGACGTCAATCTCTGCGGCCACCACGTCCTTCTGGAGTTTATAGGCAGGAATGCCGTAGACCATCATGCCGCCGGGGAGCGCATTTTTCTCAAACACCACCGGATTATAGCCACGCTCCGCAAGATAGAAAGCACAGGAAAGACCCGCAGGACCGGCGCCGATAATGGCAATCTTTTCCATAAAGCGACCGCGATTGGAAGGAATCACCGGCTCGGGAACAAAGCGATGTTCTGCTTCAAGGTCCTTCTCGGCAATGAACTTCTTGACTTCGTCGATGGCAATGGCCTCGTCAACCGTACCACGCGTACAAGCCGCCTCGCAGCGACGATTACACACACGTCCGCAGACGGCCGGGAAGGGATTTTCTTTCTTGATAAGTTCGAGGGCGTCGCGATAGCGTCCTTCGGCCGCCATACGGAGATATCCCTGCACCGAAATATGGGCCGGACAGGCAACTTTACAAGGAGCGGTGCCGGTATCGTGGCACTCAATGCGGTTGTTGTTCTTATAATTCCAGTCCCAGTCAGCCTCGCCCCAGAACTTGTCGTCCGGAAGATCCTGCATAGGATAGGTAAGCTGACCGTGCACGGTAGAAAGCTTCTGACCCAGCTGAGGCGCTCCCGCCGGACATACCTCCACGCAGCCGCCACACGCCACGCATTTTTCCGCGTCCACATGAGCCACAAAAGACGAGCGGGAAAGGTTCGGCGTATTGAACAGCTGCGAGGTACGCAAAGCATAGCAAACGTTTACGTTACAGTTGCAGATGGCAAAGATCTTATCCTCGCCGTCAATGTTGGTAATCTGATGGACAAAGCCGTTCTTCTCGGCACGCTGGCAAATGTCAATGACCTCGTCGTAGGTGATATAGTGGCCTTTGCCGGTTTCCACGCAATAATCGGCCATGTCGCCGATAGCAATGCACCAGTCCTCGGGATCGTCGGCACAACCATCGCCGCGGACGCGCTCGGCCAAACGACACGAGCACGGCGTTGCCGCATATCGATCATATTTTTTGAGCCAATGCGAGATATGCTCCACCGAAACCGTATGGTTAACCTGCTCAATGGAACGCTCAACGGGAATCACGTGCATACCTATGCCGGCACCTCCCGGAGGCACCAGCTTCGTAGCCATTTTCAGCGGCAGATACGTCATACGCTCAAACAGCGTCGCTATCTCCGGATGCTCCTCCAGCTGGCTCTCATTCATAACGGTAAACTCAGCAGATCCGGGCACAAACATGGGTAGCACGTACTGTTTTTCACGCTCGGCGTTTTCCCAGTTGTATTCAATAATGCCTTTGAGGGACATACTGTCGAGAAGCTCCTGCAATTTTGGAGCCGCCAGACCGGTGGCACTTTGCAGTGCCGAGAAGGTCATGGGCACGCGCACTTTCATGTGCTTGGTAACGGCGGCTTCTTCTTCGGTCATCACCGATGCGATACCCCAGTATTCAGGATCATCCTTGGTCACTTTGTGGCCAAGACGGTCGGTGATTTTTTGAACTTCACGGAGAACGCCGGGTTTCAAAGGCTCATCGGCAGCAGGGCCGGGTTCGTTCGGATTTGATTTGCGGTAGGACACCACGTCTTTGTTTTCGGTAATGTGATTTTCTTTAATGTTTTTGATGGCCTCGCCAGCGGGATTGGTCACAGGCAATACATTGCGAGCCGCAATCTCCGCATCGGTTAAATCTCCTCGCATAGGATTGCCGTCGGGCGGGGTTACACGTACGGGAATCTCCTCAGCCATTTCCTCTCCTATCTGGCCAGATGAAACCACTTTAACCTTACTTCTCTGTCTTCCACGCTGCAACGCGCTCGCGCAGCCACTGATACCACGCGTCCATACCCTCTCCCGTCTGAGCCGAAATGGGGATAACACGTGCCTTGGGGTTGCGCATGGCGACGTTTTTGCAAAGGGTATCGAGATCGAAATCAAAATATGGCATGACGTCCGTTTTATTCACAAGCACCAAATCACAAACCTGATACATAAGGGGATACTTAAGCGGTTTATCATCCCCTTCAGGAACAGATAAAATGGTGATATTAACGCCCGCTCCCGTATCAAATTCCGCAGGACACACAAGGTTGCCCACATTTTCCAAGAAGATTACGTCGGTGTCGCCTGCGGCAAGACCTTCGAGTCCTTGTGCACACATAGCGGCATCCAGATGACACATGCCTCCCGTATGAAGCTGAATCGTCTGAGCGCCCACCTCTGAAATAGCGGCGGCATCGACATCGGAATCAATGTCGGCTTCCATAACGGCAATATCAAGCTCCCCTTTAAGTGCCTTGATGGTTCGACGAAGCATCGTTGTTTTTCCGGACCCAGGAGACGACATCAAATTAATAAGCAGTGTCCCTTTTTCCTTCATTTTGCTGCGAAGTTCGTTGGCTTTTTGGTCGTTGGATGCCAAAACGCTCTGTTTAACTTCTATGACGCGATAGTCACTCATTATTGTCTCCCCCGATAATTACGTTATGTGGACAGCGCAGACGAGAAAAGTGCAGACAGACTCCCCTATTGCAGTCTCCATCCACAAAACGTACCGTTCACAAAACCTTCCGTCCGCAAAATCTACTACCGTTTAATTTTACCAGCATACTTGAAATGACACCGAAATCGCGCCGGTTTTCTCATCAATCGATGAACGGAGCCAGGCGCCCGCAAAGTCATGCCGTATGCGCAAGGCTGACTCCGGTGCGCCTCAACGCTCAGCTCACTCGTGGAGGTATGCCATATGTCTCAACTCACTCGTGGAGGTGTGCCGCATGTGCAAGGCCCACGCTGATCAGCGTAATAACATGCTCGTCGGCAAGGGAGTAAATGACACGGCGACCGTCTCTGTGAGCGGTAACCAGCCCCCTGTCACGCAGGAGGCGCAGCTGATGCGAAGTTGCCGATTGCGAAACAGGAAGAAGATCTTGCAGCTCTGTAACGCTCTTCTCGCCAAGCGCAAGCGCACCAAGAATTTGAAAGCGAGTAAAGTCCGAAAGCGCATCAAAAATCTGCGTTGCATCATAGATGACATCGTCGTTCACGAGAAATTCACGAAGCGCTTCTTCTGAAATAGGCTCACAGATTGTGTGTAGTTCACTCATAGCTATCCACTCTATCTTCATCGAAATCGTTCCTTGCAAGTATACCTGCTTTACGGATACCTACGCGATATTTACATGGTATGTATTCGTCCTTCTCGCTCACTCAGCTCATTATCTGCCTGTCCCCATACTCATAAAAAGAACCCCGACCAAAGCCGGGGTTCTTAAAGCATTGCTGCACGAAGCAAAACTATTTGGTCTTTTTGCCTTCTGCCTGTGCATCGAGACGTACAACCTGAGAAAGCAGGTCATCAAGCGAGCCAAGATCTTCGTTGATGATATCCGAATCAAGGTTATCGGTATTGCTGCTGCCAATAAGCTCAAGGTCAGAGTCTTCATGCGTTGCCGGAGCAGCCGTACCAAGCATCAACCCTCCGTCAGCATCCGGCGAGAAGACCATGTTAAGCAGCTGAGAAAGATCCTCAGCGTCGGCCTCGTCCTCATCGGGCTCAAGGATGTAGAGAAGATTGCGAGCATCGAGACCTTGACGGAGCTCTTCGATTGCCTTGGAGCCAATTCCGTCAATACGGAGAAGGTCTTCTTCGGTCTTGCCAATCAGATCCCCAACCGTCTCAATACCAACCTCGGAGAACTTATTGGTCCAGCGCTGGGAAACCCCAAGGTCGTCAAAGAGGTACAGCTTGGCATCCTCACTTGAAAGGGTGCGCCCGTTCTTCGAGAAAATGCTCCCGTTGCCGTATTCGTCGCCAACCCAATCAAGCTGCTTTGGAAGCTTCTCTTCAATATCTTTAAGGCTCTGTGGCGCCCAATCCGGCAACACCTTCGCCCTATCGGAAGTGGGTCCGTCAATCTTAGTACCGTGATAGGTAAGTTCAACGTCGCTGTACGCGGAAAGTCCGGTACCTGCAGGAATCTGCTTACCAACGATGACGTTGGACTTGAGATCCAACAGGTGATCGACATCGCCCTCAATGGCGGATGACGTGAGAACGCCTGCGGTACGGATAAACGAAGCGCTGGAGAGCCAAGAGTCAATGGAGCTTGCAACCTTTAAGGTGCCCAAAATGGCAGGCTCGGCCTCAGGCGGCGTACCGCCGGCAAGCGTGATATTCCTGACCGTATCCGCAAAAACATACCGGTCAACGTACTGTCCCAGCAGATACTGAGAATCGCCGGGGTTCGTAACCTGAACGCGACGAAGCATCTGACGGGCAATAACCTCAATGTGCTTGTCGTTCAGATCAACGCCCTGTGACGTGTAGACGTCTTTAACGGACTCGACAAACGTATGCATCGTGGATTCGATGTCAGTAAGCTTACGCAGCAAGCGGAAGTTAACAAAGCCGCGCGTGATTTGATCGCCTGCACGAACTTCCACGCCCTCCTCAATGTCAGGCATGAAACGAACGGAAGCAGGAACGCGCCACTCCTCAAGAATGCGGGAGTGATCTTCGCTGTCAACAATCCGAAGCAGATATTCGGTCGTCTCCGGCGTAATGAGAAGCGTGCCCGAAACAGGAGCGAGGTCGGCCTCACGACCGAGGATCTTCTCGTTAACATTACCGACAACGTCGAACATACGAGCGACCGTCGGGAGACCCTGCGTAATATCCTCGGCACCGGCAACACCACCGGAGTGAATGGTACGCATCGTAAGCTGAGTACCCGGCTCGCCGATGGACTGAGCGGCAATAACGCCGACAGCCGTACCGATATTGACCGGACGACGGGTAGAAAGATCCCAGCCGTAGCACTTCTGACACACGCCATATTTGGACTTGCAGGTAAGCAGCGCACGGAGGCGAATCTTCTTCAAACCGTGCTCAATAAGCTTCTTCAGATCGTCAACAGACTCTACGTAACCGCCGGCTGCGATAAGAACTTCGCCGGTCTTGGGATCGCAAACGTCCTCAAGCGTGCAACGGCCTACGAGATCGGCATCAACGGAGCTCTGACCGGGCTTAATAATGGGATAGGTAATTGCCTCATCGGTACCGCAGTCCTCCTCGCGCACAATGACGTCTTGCGCAACGTCAACAAGGCGGCGAGTCAGATATCCTGAGTCAGATGTGTGAGAAGCCGTATCGACAAGACCCTTACGTGCACCATAGGTTGAAATGAAGTACTCAAGTGGCTCAAGGCCTTCACGGAAGTTTGCCTTAATGGGAAGGTCGATGGTCTCACCGGACATATCAGCCATGAGTCCACGCATACCAGCCAGCTGGCGAAGCTGTGTCTTGGAACCACGGGCGCCCGAATCGGCCATCATGTAGATGGGGTTATTCTCTGCAAAGCCCTCAAGCATCTCAGAGCCAAGCGTATCGGTGCACTCCGTCCACGCATTAACAACCTCGGTGTGGCGTTCGCGCTCGGAAAGGAAGCCATCCTCGTAGTACTCGTTAATCTGATCGACGCGCTTCTGAGCCTCAGACAAAAGCTGTGCCTTATTGTCGGGAATGACTGCGTCCCACACGGAAACGGTCAAACCGGCAATGGTGGCATAGTGGAATCCCGTTGCCTTAATGGCGTCAAGGATCGGCTCAACGTCTGCCATCGGGTAACGATCGCAGCAATCATTGACCAACATGCCAATATCGGATTTCACCATCTTGTAGTTAATGAACGGGTAATCCTCGGGCAGACATTGACGGTTAAAGATGATGCGACCAACCGTTGTCTCAAAACGCTGAGGATGCTCGGATACGTCCAAATCCTCAAACTGGCCGCGGCCACACATAATGCGGAAGATTGGATGGCCGTTCTCGTCATGCGCGTTCGCATCGGCCGAGCTTACACGAACGACAACCTTCGCCTGAATATCCTGGTCGGGATTTGTGTCAATGGCGAGAAGCGCATCGTTAAAGCTTGCAAACGTCAGCGTCTTGTCTTGCTCGCCGGACTTTTCCGAAGTAAGGAAGTACACACCGAAAACCATATCCTGAGAAGGTACGGTAAGCACCTTACCGGATGCGGGACTACGCAGGTTATTGGACGAAAGCATGAGTACGCGAGCCTCAGTCTGTGCCTGAGTGGAAAGGGGCACGTGAACCGACATCTGGTCGCCGTCGAAGTCAGCGTTAAACGGAGCGCATACCAACGGGTGAAGGTGAATTGCCTTACCTTCAACAAGAACTGGCTCAAACGCCTGAATGGACAGGCGGTGAAGCGTAGGTGCACGGTTCAAGAGTACCAAACGATTCTGAATGACCTCATCAAGGACGTCCCAAACCGCAGGAAGACCACGGTCAATGGCGCGCTTCGCACCCTTGACGTTTTCAACCTTATGCAGCTCAACCAAGCGGCGCATCACAAACGGCTTAAAGAGCTCAAGCGCCATGGCCGACGGAAGACCGCACTGGTGCAACTTCAGATGCGGGTCAACGACAATGACGGAACGGCCGGAATAATCGACGCGCTTACCCAGAAGGTTCTGGCGGAAGCGGCCTTGTTTGCCCTTGAGAGCCTCGGCAAGAGACTTCAAAGGACGGCCTCCCCTGCCGGTTACCGGACGGCCTCGACGGCCGTTGTCAAAGAGGGCATCGACGGATTCCTGAAGCATGCGCTTCTCGTTGTTGACGATGATTGCCGGAGCATCCAGATCAAGCAGACGCTTCAGGCGGTTATTGCGGTTGATAACACGACGATACAGATCGTTGAGGTCAGATGCCGCAAAGCGACCGCCGTCAAGCTGAACCATAGGACGAAGATCAGGCGGGATAACGGGAATGACGTCAAGAATCATGTTAGCGGGATCGTTTCCGCCCTTAAGGAAGGCATCAACGATCTCAAGACGCTTGATGGCCTTCTCGCGCTTTTGCTTTTGAGAATCCTCGTTGGCGATAATGGCGCGGAGCTCCTCGGCCTCTTTGTCCAAATCAACACCACGGATAAGCTCGCGGATTGCCTCGGCGCCCATACCACCCTTAAAGTAAATGCCATAGTAGCGCTTAAGCTCGGAGAAGAGCCCTTCATCGGTGATGAGTTCACGAGTCTCAAGCTGCATGAACTTCTCGTATGCCTCGCGACGAAGAACCTTCTCTTCCTCGTACTCTTCTTCAAGATCGGCAATACCGGCACGAATTTCATCCTCAGAGAGAGGCTCGAAGTCATCAAACTCCTCGCCGGCAGGCTTTCCCTGCTCTTTGAGACGCTCAATTTGATCGTCGCGCTCGGCATCAAGCTCTTCAAGATCCGCTGCCAGCTCTTCGCGCAGGTCTTCAGCGTCAGCCTCTCGCGCTTCGGTATCGACACTCGTGACGATATACGACGCAAAGTAGAGAACCTTCTCAAGGTCTTTGCTCTTGATGTCAAGAAGACGCGCAAGTGGGAAACTTGTAGGGCTCTTGAAGTACCAAATATGGCTTACCGGAGCGGCAAGCTCAATGTGGCCCATACGCTCGCGGCGAACCTTGGCGGTTGTCACTTCAACGCCGCAGTTTTCGCAGACAATGCCCTTAAAGCGAATGCCCTTGTATTTGCCGCAATTACACTCCCAGTCCTTCACCGGTCCAAAGATCTTCTCGCAGAAAAGACCGTCACGTTCCGGTTTCAAGGAGCGGTAGTTGATGGTCTCAGGCTTTTTTACCTCACCATGGGACCATTTGCGAATATCTTCAGCAGACGCCAGGGAAATCTTAATGGCGTCAAAATCAGTGGAATCGAAATCTGCCACAGTCGCTACTCCTTATCGGTGGTCGCGTCGCCTACAAGTGCTGCTACATCATCGTCAGCCTGAGACGGATCGGCATCAAGTTCGTTTGCTTCAAGCCCGGCAAGAACATCAAAGGTCTTCTCACTCGAATCCTCGGTGGACTTGTGAGTCTGCTCGTTGCGCTTGCGATATGAAATTGGCTCAATGTCCAGGGCAAGCGAGCGGATCTCTTTGACCAGAACCTTGAAGGATTCCGGAATGCCTGCCGTAGGAATGTTTTCTCCCTTGATGATGGACTCGTAGGTCTTCACACGTCCATTGGTGTCGTCAGACTTAACGGTCAAAATCTCCTGGAGAACGTTGGCGGCACCATATGCATACAGTGCCCAAACTTCCATCTCACCAAAGCGCTGACCGCCAAACTGAGCCTTACCGCCCAACGGCTGCTGAGTAACCAGCGAGTATGGACCGGTTGAACGTGCGTGGATCTTGTCGTCAACCATATGACCAAGCTTCAGAATATAGGAGCAGCCAACCGTAATGGGACTCTTGAATGCCTCACCGGTACGACCATCATAGAGGGTGGTCTTGCCGCGTCCGTTAAGCTGGGGAATAAACTCCTCACGCATATGCTCGCCATACTCCTGCTGAGCCTTATTAAGCATGTTGATGTTGGTACGACGGACAATCTCCGCAACGTCTTCATCGGTTGCACCGTCAAAAAGCGGCGTGGACACGGGGATGGGTCCGGGCACATAGCGCTTGGAGTCTGCATCATCGTCGTCCCAGCCATGAGCGGCACCCCAGCCGAGGTGGCACTCAAGCAACTGACCCACGTTCATACGGGAAGGAACGCCCAATGGGTCGAGAATTACGTCGATAGGCGTACCGTCCGCCATATACGGCATATCCTCAACAGGCAGAACCTTACAGATAACGCCCTTATTACCGTGACGACCCGCGATCTTATCGCCCTGCTGAATCTTTCTGCGCTGCGCAATGTAGACGCGAACCAGCGTATTGACTCCTGGAGGAAGCTCATTGCCCTTCTCGTCAGAGCCTTTGTCTTTGCGGTCAAAGCGTACAACGTCAACGACACGGCCATATGAACCGTGGGGGACGCGCAGCGAAGTATCACGGACATCGTTGGACTTGTTGCCAAAGATGGCGCGCAGAAGCTTTGCCTCCGCCGTCTCAGATGTCTCGCCCTTTGGAGTGACCTTACCAACAAGGATGTCTCCGGGGCCAACCTCGGCGCCAATGCGGATGATACCGTCTTCATCAAGGTTGGCGAGCATGTCCTCACCAACATTGGGGATCTCTCGCGTAATCTCTTCGGAGCCGATCTTAGTATCGCGTGCGTCAATCTCGTGACGAGAAATGTTGACGGACGTGAGAAGATCTTCCTGCATAACGCGCTCGGAAACGATGATGCCGTCCTCGTAGTTGTAGCCTTCCCACGGCATATATGCCACGGTAAGGTTCGCGCCAAGCGCCAACTCGGAGTGATCGACGGAAGGACCGTCCGCAAGCGGCTGACCCTTCTCTACCAAGTCGCCCACTTTGACAATGGGACGATGGTTGATGCAGGTAGATTGATTGGAACGCTCATACTTAGGAAGATCATACGTCTCCGAACCGTACTCATCCGAATACACGGTTACATGAGCGGCGTCTGCCTCGGTAATCTCGCCCGCATGTTTTGCACAAATAAGCTCTCCGGAATCAAGAGCCGCTCTGGCCTCCATGCCGGTACCAACGTATGGTGCATGAGAGCGAATCAGAGGCACTGCCTGACGCTGCATGTTTGCACCCATGAGCGTACGCTTTGCATCGTCGTGCTCAAGGAACGGAATCAGGTTTGCCGCAACGGAAAGAAGCTGTCGCGGAGATACGTCCATGCGATCAACGTCTTCAACGGACACCTGTGCGGGAGCACCAAAAGAACCGTCGAAGTCGCGCGTACGTGCAATGACACGATCAGCATTGACTACCTTGCCGGAATGGTCAATCTCAACAAAACGGCCGGTTTTAGGATCAATGGGCGTATTTGCCGGCGCAATGATGTGGTTTTCTTCCTCATCTGCCGTCATCCATACGATCTCATTGGTAGCCTTGCCACCTGCGACCTTACGATACGGAGCCTCGATAAAACCGTACTCATTGACGTGCGCATACAGTGCCAGCGAGCCGATAAGACCGATGTTGGGGCCTTCGGGAGTCTCGATGGGGCACATACGAGAGTAGTGTGAGTTGTGGACGTCGCGGACAGCCGTTGGTACGTTGGTACGGCGGCTAGAACCTGACTTGTGACCCGCAAGGCCTCCCGGACCAAGCGCTGACAAACGGCGCTTGTGGGTAAGACCGGCCAGAGGGTTTGATTGATCCATAAACTGAGACAGCTGAGAAGAGCCAAAGAACTCTTTAATGGCTGCCACAATGGGACGAATATTAATGAGGGTATCAGGTGCAATATCATCGGGATCCTGAGACGCCATGCGCTCACGAACCACACGCTCCATACGGCTCATACCAATACGGAACTGATTTTGAACAAGCTCGCCTACGGTACGCACACGACGATTACCAAAGTGGTCGATGTCGTCAAGATGCTTTGTCTCATCACCTGCATGAACCGCAAGCAAGAACTGAAGAGCAGCGACAATATCTTCATCGGTTAAAATGCGCTGATCTGCAGCTATCTCAAGACCAAGCTTCTTGTTAATCTTATAGCGACCAACGCGAGCCAAATCATAGCGCTGATGATGAAAATACAGGTTGTTAATCAGTGTGCGAGCGGAGTCAACGGTTGGCGGCTCACCCGGACGCTGACGGCGGAACACCTCAAGAAGAGCATCTTCTTTCGTGGTTGCCGTATCGCGCTCGATGGTATTGCGCACGACGTCAGAATCTCCAAGAAGCGAAAGAATTTCATCGTCGGTAACGGCAATGCCCAGCGCGCGAAGGAAGATTGTTGCGCTCATACGACGCTTGCGGTCAATGGAGACAACCAAATGCCCGCGCTTATCGATTTCAAACTCAAGCCATGCACCACGTGCAGGAATGAACTGGGCATGGTGTACCAGTATGCCATTATCCATTTCTGCCGAGAAGTACACGCCAGGAGAGCGAACAAGCTGAGAAACCACAACGCGCTCGGTACCGTTGATGATAAACGTACCGCGCTCGGTCATGAGAGGAAAGTCACCCATATAGATGAGCTGTTCCTTTTTCTCGCCCGTCTCCTTGTTCAAGAAGGTGATATCCACCATAAGCGGAGCTTGATAGGTCATATCCTTGGCTCTGCACTCGGCAATAGAGCTGATGGGGTCACCAAATTGGTGGTCACCAAAGACAACTTCCATCGTGCCGTTATTGCTCTCGATCGGTGAAAATTCTGAGAAGGACTCTTGCAGTCCCTCACCCATGAAACGCTCAAACGACTCCCGCTGAACCTCAATGAGGTTAGGAAGTGGCATAGCTTCTGGGATTTTACTAAAGGTCCTACGGCCAGTCTGTGCCTGGGGTGTAGTCAGTGCTACATTCTTTGCGTTAGACACCAGGTTGTCCTCCTTCAAAGGGTGGAAGGTGGCAATTATCGCAACCTAATAATTTAGTCAAGTGTTGTTTTTCCGTCAATAGAAATACTTGATTTCTTGCAATATATTCGCTATCTTATTGCTTTTGAAAATTCACCTGCGGTTTTACATTTCCCCATATATTTTATGTCTCAAGATTTGTGTAGAAATTGTGGAGAATTACATCGAACCTTTTACTGTGCGCGTAGCAAAACCGAACACGTAACAAAACCGTACACATCCATACACATAGCAAAAACCGTACACGCAATAAAAAAGAGGCTGGGTTCATCCCCAGCCTCTTTATTGTTAGACCATATATGCGAGAAGATCTTCTCGCAAAAGCCTTGTAAATCAGCGTTTAAGCACTGTTTACTTAAGGGTAACGGTAGCACCGGCCTCTTCAAGCTTAGCCTTAGCAGCCTCAGCGTCATCCTTCTTTGCGCCCTCAAGAACAGCCTTAGGAGCACCCTCGACGACCTCCTTTGCCTCCTTGAGACCAAGGGAAGTGAGCTCACGGACAACCTTAATGACGGCAATCTTGTTGGCGCCAAAGCCCTCAAGAACAACGTCAAAGTTGGTCTTCTCCTCAGCGGCACCCTCGGCAGCGCCACCGGCTGCGGGAGCAGCTGCAACTGCGACAGGAGCAGCAGCGGAAACGCCGAAGACATCCTCAAGCTCGTGAACGAGCTCAGAAAGCTCGAGTGCGGGCATCTCTTTCAGGGCCTCAATAATCTCATCTTTAGTGACAGCCATGTCAATTCTCCTTTTAAAGTGCGCGTGCGCGCATGTTTTGAGCACAGACGAATGTTATGCGCTCATATCGACTACGTACAAAACCGCGTATTGCGGCTCACTGCATGATGCGACCTACGCCACACTACGCAGCGTTTTTCTGATCTGCAACTGCAGAAAGTGCGGTAGCAAGAGCCCGTGCGGGACCTGCGGTAACCTGAGCAATACCAGAAAGCGGGCTTGCTGCAACAAAGACAAACTTTGCGATAAGTTCCTCGCGAGAAGGAAGATCAGCATACGCCTTAGCGCCGTCTGCACTCAGAGCCTGTCCGTCAGCAATGCCACCAAGGAATTCAAGCTTCTTGAGCTTCTTTGCCTCTTCCTTGATAACCTTTGCCGCATCAACAGGATCGTTCTCAAAGAATACATATGCACAGGTACCGGCGAGCATGTCGTCAATCTCTGGCATACCGGCATTCTTAAGAGCAATCTTGACGATATTGTTCTTGTACACCTTCATCTCGGAGTGAGCGGCGCGAAGTGCGCGACGAAGCTCCTGAGTTTCCTTAACGGAAAGACCACGATAATCGATGACAAAAACGCCCTTTGAGTTCTCCAAAGATGCGGAGATCTTCTCGAGCATATCAAGCTTATTCTGTGCTGGCATTCAATACACCTCCTTTATCCATGTATCGGGCACGAGCGCCACGTGGTTGGCCCTCTACATGAACTCCTCCATGAAAAAGACCCCACTTTGCAACCAAAGCGGGGTCTGAGGATTCTATCTTCAAGACCACCTCGGCAGGCGGGTAATCCCTTTAAGTCTGTTTCCAGACACCGGCTGTCTTTGGCAGCGAACGTGCAACTACAAGACGAACATCTTGCGCTAGTCATTCTCGCACGACAACCTCTCGTGCGTCAAGTCAAAATCTTGCATCATCATCTGATGTGATATCCAGGCTATGCTTTTTCTTTCTGCCATTCTTGCGACCTGTGAGGTAAATCCGTCGACCTGTGATGTACTTCTTGCGACCTGTGATGTACTTTTCTGCTTCAAAACAGGAGGCTGTGAGGTACATTTAGCGAGAAAACCGGTCTTCTCGCCATAAAAAAGTACCTCACAGCTCTGCAAAAGTACCTCACAGCTTTTTAAAAGTGCATCACAGGTCTGTGGAGGCCCATAGAATAGAGGTCCATAGAAAAGCGAGGCCCGAAAATCCGGACCTCGCCTGTTCCTGCCCTATGACGTTGTTGAGCAATATGCCCAGTACAACTTAGTCCTCCATAAAGTTACGAACTTTTGTGGAGTCAACCTTAATGCCAGGGCCCATCGTAGAAGAGATAACAACGGACTTGACGTACTTGCCCTTAGCAGACGAAGGCTTCACGCGAAGAATCTCGGTTAACAGTGCGCCATAGTTCTCAACAAGCTGCTGTACCTCAAAGGAAGCCTTGCCCATAGGAACATGGCAGATACCGTAACGGTCAGCGCGATACTCAACACGACCGGCCTTGAGCTCGGAAACCATCTTTGCAACATCCATGGTTACCGTACCAAGCTTGGGGTTAGGCATAAGACCACGGGGTCCAAGGATGCGACCAAGCTTACCGACCTTACCCATCATCTGAGGGGTTGCGATAGCTGCATCAAAATCAAGGTTGCCCTTCTGAACGGCCTCGACAAGCTCATCGCCACCCACGAGATCAGCGCCGGCAGCCTCCGCTTCACGGGCCTTCTCGCCCTCGGCAAAGACGGCAACTCGTACGCTCTTACCGGTGCCGTGAGGAAGTGAAATTGAACCGCGAACGTTCTGATCGGCTTTACGGGTATCGACACCCAAACGAATGGCAACCTCTACGGTTTCATCAAACTTTGCGCTCGCAAGCTCTTTGGCAAGGGTCATTGCCTCTTTGGGGCTGTAAAGCTTTGCGCGCTCAACCTTAGCAGCTGCGCTTGTGTAATTCTTTCCGTGCTTTGACATATCCATACCTCCTGTGGTCAACGGGCGTCCGCCCTCCCACATCACGGCCATACCTTTATATGGCCACCTTCAGAGAAGCATCAAGCCGGCGAGAATTACTCGCCGGCGAGAAAACAAACTACTCGGCAATGGTAACGCCCATGGAGCGGGCAGTACCGGCGACAATCTTCTTTGCGGCCTCAATGTCATTCGCATTGAGATCCGGCATCTTGATCTCAGCGATCTTAGTCAGCTGCTCATCGGTGAGCTGGCCTACCTTGTCGCGCTGAGGAACACCCGAGCCGCTCTTAAGCTTAAGTTCTTTTTTAATAAGCTGAGCCGCCGGTGGTGTCTTGGTGACAAAATCAAAGGAACGATCTTCGTAGACAAAGATCTCAACAGGAATGATATCTCCTGCCTTATCCTGAGTAGCAGCGTTAAATGCCTGGCAGAACTGCATGATGTTGACCTGAGCGGCACCAAGAGCAGGTCCTACGGGAGGCGCTGGATTTGCCTGACCAGCAGGGATTTGAAGCTTTATGAAGTTAACGACCTTTTTAGCTGGCATGTTACTTCCTCCTGAAATAACTCATTTCGCAATTTATCGTCGCGCTTTTCCCGAGAAGCAATCCTCAATGAGGCAGGTCAAGCGGATGTACCTTTGTTCTCGTACCGACAGTGGTACTCGTTTGTTAGTCTTTGACGGAAATCTGATCAAGCGTTAGCTCAACCGGAGTTTCGCGGCCAAAGATGGTGAGCATGACCTTAATCTTGCCAGACTCAGCATTGACCTCAGACACGATACCGTCAAAGTCTGCAAGCGGTCCGGAAAGAACATGTACCGACTGCCCGACTTCAACATCAGTGGTAACGCGCTTAAGGGTTGTTGCGTCAGCCTTACCGCCGGAACGACGCATCATTTTATTGAACTCTTCACGGCGAAGCGGAGACGGCTTACCGTCAACGCCTAAAAAGCCGGTAACGCCCGGAGTATTGCGTACGACGGACCATGTGTTATCGTCAAGCTCCATACGTACCAAAACATAGCCCGGATAGAACTTGACTTCTTTTGTGGAGGTCACGTCCTTCTCGCCACGCTTTTTAACTTCCGTAACCATCTCGCCTGGAGCCTGAACGTCCACAACGGCATCCTGAAGGCCATAGGCCTCAACGCGATGCTCAAGATCGTTCATGACTTTGTTCTCATATCCTGAATAGGTATGAAGAACATACCAGCGTTTTGCCATGCTTATCCCCTTAGTCCTGTAAATCTGACAAGGCCGGCAACGATACCGGTATCCACCAGAAAGGTCATCAGACCAAAAAAGACAACCATGCAAATAACGGCAAGTGACCAGTTGGCCAGTTCAGGCTTCGTTGGCCATACCACACGGTGCATCTCTGTGCGAACACCACTGAAATAGTTCTTGATTCGTCCGAAAAAGCCAGGGTTGCTCTTGCGCTCAAGCGCTTTTTCCTGTTTCGCAGAGCTAGCCTTTGCAACTTTAGCAGCCTTGACCTCAGCAACAGGGGCAGCCGAAGCCTGTACGGCTTCACGTTGTGCACGCTGTGCAGCACGCGCCTTACGGACACTCCTCTTGTTACGCTCTCGGTTTGCCATCCCTTAATCTCCTTCGGGGTCTTTCTTACCCAAGCAAACATACAAACCGGCCTTCCCGTACGGGTAAGGCCGGTGGTTTAATCTGGCAGGCCAGGAAGGACTCGAACCCTCAACAAACGGTTTTGGAGACCGCCGCTCTACCATTGGAGCTACTGGCCTAAATTTGACCCACTAGCCTAGCGAGTCTCACGGTGTACCGTGTGCTTGTGGCACCACGGGCAGTACTTCTTCAACTCCATACGATCGGGGTTGTTGGACTTGTTCTTATCCGTAGTGTAATTACGACGCTTGCACTCAGTGCAAGCGAGAGTAACGAGTGTGCGCATTATTCCTCCTGAACACGGTCACGTGCTGATCTAAAATGTGACGCGGCTGATAAGTCTATTACCTAGTAGCACTCCGTGTCAACCAGAATCCGATATTCATAAAAAACCCGGCACCCTTAAGGGCACCGGGTCAGTGAAAACATTACCGATTACGGTGCTGTCTACTCAATAATGGTAGAGACACGACCGTCGCCGACGGTGTGGCCACCCTCGCGGATAGCAAACTTAAGACCGGTCTCCATAGCGATTGGGTGGATAAGCTCGCAACCAACGGTGATGTGGTCGCCAGGCATAGCCATCTCAACCTTACCACCATTTGCATCGGTGAGCTCATAGATGTCACCGGTGACATCGGTGGTGCGGAAGTAGAACTGAGGACGATAACCGGAGAAGAACGGTGTGTGACGGCCGCCTTCGTCCTTGGTAAGAACGTAAACCTCACCAGTGAACTTCTTGTGTGGAGTAACTGAACCAGGCTTGCAGAGAACCTGACCGCGCTCAATATCCTCACGCTTAACGCCACGAAGAAGAATACCGACGTTATCGCCAGCCTCGCAGAAGTCCATGGTCTTACGGAACATCTCAATGCCAGTAGCAACAGACTGCTGAGTAGGCTTGATACCAACAATCTCAACAGGCTCATTGAGCTTAAGCTCACCGCGCTCAACACGGCCGGTAGCAACGGTACCACGACCAGAAATGGTCATGACGTCCTCAATTGCCATCAGGAATGGCTTCTCGTTGTCACGAGCAGGTGTTGGGATGTAAGAATCAACGGTGTGCATGAGCTCGCGGACGGACTCCATCCACTTCTCTTCTCCGTTAAGAGCACCAAGAGCGGAGCCGCGGACGATAGGAAGATCGTCTCCGGGGAAGTCATACTCGGACAGAAGGTCACGGGTTTCCATCTCAACGAGGTCAATGAGCTCTTCGTCATCAACCATATCGCACTTGTTCAGGAAGACGATGATGTAAGGAACGCCAACCTGACGTGCAAGAAGAATGTGCTCGCGGGTCTGAGCCATAGGACCATCGGTAGCAGCAATAACGAGGATTGCGCCGTCCATCTGAGCTGCACCGGAAATCATGTTCTTGATGTAGTCTGCGTGACCTGGGCAGTCAACGTGAGCGTAGTGGCGCTCCCATGTCTCATACTCAACGTGAGCAACGGAAATGGTAATACCACGCTGACGCTCTTCGGGAGCCTTATCGATGTTCTCGAAGGCGGTAAAGTCTGCCTTGCAGCCCTCGGTCTCAGAGAGAACCTTGGTGATTGCTGCAGTAAGGGTAGTCTTACCGTGGTCGACGTGACCAATCGTACCGATGTTTACGTGTGGCTTAGAGCGGTCAAACTTTTCCTTGGCCATTGCCAATCCTCCTTCTGGAACTAACCCTCGGGCTAGACCGTGGTGAAACTTCTCTGTATATTCCAACAGTATACCCACATTACTGTACATACACTGCAAAGAATCTGGTACCGGTGACTGGATTCGAACCAGTGACATCGCGGGTATGAGCCGCGTGCTCTAACCAGCTGAGCTACACCGGCATCGGTGTATACCTAAAAATACAAATGGAGCCCGCGACCGGATTTGAACCGGTGACCTCTTCGTTACCAACGAAGTGCTCTACCGACTGAGCTACACGGGCGTGGTGGGGATACTTGGACTCGAACCAAGGAACCCAGAGGGAGCGGATTTACAGTCCGCCGCAGTTGCCGCTGTGCCATATCCCCATTTGCTCTTTTCAGGCACTTACCACGTGATATAAGAAGGATTAATTCCTGTCTCTCACCTCGTAAGCGGGAAAATAATACGTTGCTTCCCCACTCTTGTCAACGCAAACCACGCTCCCGGGCGTATCTTATCAAAAAATCTCCATTTTTACCGAGAAGTACTTTGACATATTGCACACATCTTTAACGCATTGTGCTTATGCGCAGTATCTCTTTTTATCCGCCCAGGAGAGATTTTTTTCGTAAGGCATTTGCGCTTCTTATTGAGGCATTATGCATGAGGCGTTCTGCACTCTTTACTGAGGCATTCTGCGCTTCTTATTTCTTCCCTACTAGGAGTTTTGAATCCGACAGCATGAGCCAACGACTTTCGTGCATACTCATGAACTTTCCTGAAGCCGTATCCAAAAGCTCTACACTCTCGTAACCCTCATCTTTCAGGCTCTGTATAAATGCCTGCATATCACCATAGCGACGAGGGTCCATAAGATCATGTATGGCAAAGGTGCCACCTTTTTTGAGTACACGGAGCGTTTCACGCAGGAGCCGCTGTCGATCAATACGAGTTATATTGTGGTAAACGTAATTGCTGACAACCGCATCGAAAGTCTCGTCAGCGAAATCAAGTTTTACGGCATCGCCTGCCTGAAATGAAGCATTGCCGATCTTCTCGGCACGAGCATTGTTCTCACATAGACGCTTACTGAACGAAGCGTACTCCTTCCCCCAGCGGTCAATCCCGATCATTGACGCTTGAGGATTTGCTTTTGCACAAGCTATGGTCAAAGCTCCGCTTCCGCAGCCGACATCAAGTCCCAAACCATCCTGAGGGAGCTGCACGTATGCAGCTACTCCTTCAACGATGTCTTTTGAAAGATGTCGCCGGCCACGATACGAAAACGCACAATACGCAAAGGTTGCCCATAAGAAAAACAAGCCAAACGCGACAAATAACACTCCAAAAAGAATCAACGCGCAGAGGCGAACGCCCTGTACAGCACCACTTATTTTGCATATCACCACGCCGACAAGTGCCACGAGAGTTCCGCCTCCCGAAGCTGCCAACATACCCCGAGGAATCCAATTCTTATAGTCGACCATACTATTTCCTTTCGTATTTCATATGGATAGTTCATAGAGGCCTCATACGACATCGACCTGTACAGAGCGCCGGTTCGCGCTTGTTCACGCTGGCTAGTACTGGTTGTGCTGGTTCGTGATAGCTCACTCTAGCTAGTGCTAGGCATATATTGTAAATGATGGCTAACTTATTGGAAGACCGTGAAAGTAATAAAAAACCTCCCGGAAAACCCAAGAGGTTAAAATGCAATGGTGCCGCCACCAGGCTTCGAACCCGGGACCTACTGATTACAAGTCAGTTGCTCTACCAGCTGAGCTATAGCGGCTTTTGATGCGTGAGTAATGATACCGAGTTTTATCGGAGGAGTCTAGAGGCATTTTATTGAAAGTTGCTTCTCTTGAAAAACTCACAAATCATAGTACTCAAGCTGTCCCATTGAGCACCTGCGCAGACCCAGCACGGTGCACAGGGCAAGAAGTTCTTCTCGCCACTGACCGAAGTTCTGCTGGTAGCTGAGGTTCGGCAAGCCGATGCTGTTGCCAACCGCGATTGTCGCCAATCGAATCCACCAGTAAACGAGATTGTGGCAAGGAAAATCCACCACTAAACGAAGTTCTTCTCGCAATTGGATCAAACTCGTGGTTTAGTGGTGTTTTTGGAAGCAAAACGTGTGTTTAGTGGTGGTTTTTCGTCAATTTGAGCGTTTAGTGGTGAATCAAACCACCACTAAACAGTGCTTTTGGTACGTTTTTTGGAATCCACATGCTTAGTGGTGATTTTAAGAGACGGGTGGTCGTGAAAACCACCAGTAAACGATTGCTGTGGAGCATTTCGAGTAGGTGCTCTAGGCGAGTATTCCAAGCGGGCGAGCCAATAAGTAGACGGGCAACAGCGTATGGTAGCCACACGTGGTATAGCCGCAAGCAGGTGTTTTTAGGCAAGAATAACGCTGGGATTCTTGGGGTTTCTTGGATACCTGAGATAGCTTAAGTCGTTGAAATACCTGGAACAGCCGAAACAGCTACAACCCCCTACTGATCCAGCAGATTCCAAAGGCGCTGTCGCTGCTCGGAAGACAGACGATCCTCCAAAGTCATACGCGTACGCCCCGTTTCGCGCTGTAAATCATCAATAGCCGTATCGCTCACCTCAACATCACGCACAAGTGCCGCACTTGAAATGCGTGTCACCTCACCGGGACCAAACCCAACCGTTGAGCGAACGTCCTTATCGGAAGTGACGAGAGAAACGGACCGACCGGCTTCTCGCGCTTCCGTAACCAGTTTTTCGATAACGGTATCCGCACTCTGATTGGGCTTTGAGAAAATAAGTTTGACACCGGCTCGTGAACGATCAGGTCGTTCAGGGTTTACGTTACCCGCCCCGTCAAACACAATGACCGCCTTGTATCGATGATGCGCAAACGTTGCCACATCGGAAATGAGCGCCTCACGAGCACGAATAAAGGGGTCGCCGTCCATGTGATATGCAGCATCCGCCGAACTCACTAAACCGTCAGCTTGATTTGCCCCGTCAATCAGGCCTTCATAACGAGCAGTGGCATGCATCACGTTATAGCCGTCAACGATGAGAAGTTCGCGGTCTTCTCGCACGGACATTATGAAACGCCGCCCATACTCACACGACGCAACCATTCGTAGCACATAACGGTCGTAGCCTGTGCCACGTTCAGCGATTCAATCTTTCCACGCTGCGGAAGCTTGCAGGCAAAATCACACGTTTCAAGCACGAGACGAGAAATGCCTGCACCCTCAGAACCCATCACGAGCGCAAGGCGTCCTCCCAAAGGCGCGCTCCACACATCGTCCGCGGCATGCTCGGTAGCGCCACATGTCCAAAATCCTGCGGCTTTCAGTTCTTCAAGCGCTCGCGATACGTTAGAAACCCGCGCTATCGGCACATGCAAAACGGCACCGGCAGAGGTTTTGTACGCGCCCACACCCACCTGAGCAGCACGTGCATTGGCAATCACCACCCCTGCGGCACCAACTACCTCAGCAGATCGGACGATAGCGCCAAAGTTACCTTCATCGGTTACATGATCGAGCACCACTACCAGCGCGTCTTTTGAACCCGCTTTCTCAAGAATGTCGGAAAGTTCCGCGTATTCAAAAGGTCGGGTCCGCACAATAACGCCCTGATGAGCGCCATGACTTGAAAGGGCGTCCAAAACCTGCCGAGGCACCCGCTCAACAGGAACGCCGTCGGATGAAAGCTGTTTGGCAAGCGTTTCAATCTCTTGATCCCGCTCGCCTGAGGACACCTGTACCAGCGCATTCTTAAGCGGAATGTTTAAGGCAAGCGCCTCTGCAACCGCGCGGCGACCCTCAATCAAATCAAAGGCACTCTTTTGCCGAGAAGTTCGAGATTTTCTGGCTCCGCGAGTATCGTCAGATGTACGAATGTCCCTTGGCCTATAACCGCCACTCCGGTGGTCTTTTGTACCACAAGCTTCCCTCGAATCAGCACGTTTCTTTCTTTTGTGCGGCTGCTGCCCCTGTGCCATATGTCTCTGCTGTCCCTGTGCCGCATGCTTCTGTGCCGTATATCTCTGCGCTCTCTGTGCCATGTATTAATCCTTGCTATTAATCCTTGCGCGAATTGTATTTCAGACGAGCACCCGAAGCCGTGTCTTCAATCAGAAGTCCCAGACCAGCAATGCCATCACGGATGGCATCTGCAACCACCCAGTTCTTCTCGGCACGCGCGTTTTGACGAGCAGAAAGAAGAGCTTCTGCCGCTTGCGTGACGCTCTCTCCCTCATAGCCTGCTTGGGACTTTGCCAAATCAATAAGCTCATGAGGGAGTTCGTCGGACGCTTTGTCCGTGTTGACGCTAATTCCCAACACTCCAAAAAGTTCTGTCAACGTATCAGCAGCATGAAGCGTCAATTTTGCGTTAATTGCATCGGCCGCATCGGCAAGATAGGTATTTGCAGCAGTAACCAACGTGAACATCGCGGCAAGGGCTTCTGCCGTATTGAAATCATCTGCCATGGAGCGCTCAAAGTTCTCGCACGCAGTGCCAATGGCTGAGGTAAGCTCATTTTCGCGGTCAGACTGCTTGTGATCTTGTGTCGCATCTCCGGTATTGGCAGAGCGTCCAGCATCAGCAGAACGCTCAGTACTCTGAGCGTTTTTAGCAGCCCAGCGCAAATTAGCCACACAGGTCTTCATACGCTCAAGCGTACCGATAGCACCGTCCAAGCGCTCGAAAGAAAAATCAAGCGACGCACGATAGTGCGTCTGCAGCATCAAAAGTCGAACCGCATCTGCTGAGTAGGAATCCAGCACTTCTTTGAGCGTATAGAAGTTGCCCAGGGACTTGGACATCTTCTCGCCCTCCACGCGAAGCATACCCGCATGCATCCAATAGTTTGCCAAAGGCTCATGCCAGCAGCAGCTTGCCTGAGCCGTTTCGTTTTCATGATGCGGAAACACGAGGTCAGCCCCACCACCGTGGATATCAATTGGCGTTCCAAGGTAGCGGTGAATCATGGCGCAGCACTCAGAATGCCAGCCGGGACGCCCTTCTCCCCATGGACTCGGCCAGCTGGGTTCACCGGGCTTTGCAGTCTTCCAAAGGGCAAAATCAAACGGATCGCGCTTCTCGGTATTGACCTCAACGCGCTCGCCTGCACGAAGCTGATCAAGATCGCGACCAGACAACACACCATAATTGTGATCCGCTCGCACCGAGAAGTACACGTCTCCCGACGGCACTGCGTAGGCAAATCCCTGATCAATGAGGGATTGGATCATCTCAACCATGGCATTGATCTCGTGCGTGGCGCGCGGACGAATGTCGGGATCAAGAATGTTAAAGCGGTGCATCTGCTCAATGAAGGCGGAAGAGTATTCCTCTGCAACCTCCTGCGCCGTACGCCCCTGCTCAAGAGCACGATTGATAATCTTATCGTCAACATCCGTCAAATTTTGTGCAAAGGTAACCTCGTATCCTGCATGCATGAGGTATCGGCGTATTACATCAAACGATAAGAACGTGCGTGCATTACCGATATGTATCTGGTCATACACCGTAGGACCACAGACATACATCCGAACTTTTCCCTCATCAATGGGTGTAAAAGTCTCTTTGCGATGCGTCTGAGTATTGTAAACGAGCATGTACACTCCCTGCTTTAAATTAAGACTCCAAAATCACAACCGCCCAGGCGGCGATTCCCTCACCTGTGCCGACAAAGCCAAGCCCTTCGGTGGTGGTGGCCTTCACGCCCACACACGCCTTGGATACCCCCAAAGCCTCGGCCATCCGCGAACGCATGACATCACGATACGGCATAAGCTTGGGCTCCTGAGCAGCGATTGTGCAGTCGCAATCCACAATATGATAGCCTGCTTTTCTTACCCGCTCGCCAACAGCGGCGAGAAGATCCATGGAATCCGCACCCGCATACGCGGGATCGCTGTCTGGAAAAAGCTGACCGATATCACCCTCACGAAGTGCTCCCAAAAGCGCATCCATCAGAGCGTGCGCAAGGACATCTGCATCCGAATGACCCAAGAGTCCCCGATCAAAGGGTACCTCTACACCGCCCAGCACCAGCTTTCGCTCCGGCACAAGTCGGTGCACATCATATCCGTGTCCAATGTGAAGTGTCACCTTATGCCTCCCCACCGTCAAACGGAATACAGGAGTCAGCGCCATCCATGAGATGCTTGCCGAGAAGCGCTTCACAGATGGTAAGGTCAGAAGGATAGGTTACTTTAATGTTGTCATTGGACGACTCAACCACTTCAACCACGCCACCCAAATGCTCAACAAGCGAAGAATCATCCGTTGCCGCTATCCGTTCTTGAAGAGCTCTTTCATGGGCTTCAACCAGTATGCTTTTGCGAAAAACCTGCGGTGTCTGAGCAGCCCACAAAAACGAGCGGTCAGGCGTACTTACAATGGTAGAACCTTCAACGCGCTTGAGCGTATCCACGGCGCGAGTCGCGCAAATAGCTCCTGCAAGAGCAGCATCTGAGCGCACGCGAGAAATAACGCGTTCAATGGTCTCCACTTCAATGAGCGGACGCACCGCATCGTGTACAGCTACCAAATCAAAGCCGCGTGGAGTTGCCTTAAGCGCAGAATACACCGATGCCTGGCGCGTCTTTCCTGATGCAGCAAAGGTAATTGGCTTGTGAAGCTTAAGGCCTGAAAGCACCGACTCTCGTACGGCATCCACTTTTTCCGGAGAACACGCAATGACCACGTGCGCAATACTCGGCGCATGATCAAACGCCAAAATGGACCAGCTCATCAAAGGCAGTCCGCAAAGGTTAATGAACTGTTTACCGCCCGGATAGCCAAAGCGCTCACCGATACCGCCGGCAACAATCACGGCCACGGTGTCGGGGCCATTGCTCTTCTCGACAACTCGGGCGCAAGAAGTCTTGATTTGTGTGCAGGCGCCGGAAACTCTCATTCGGACTTCCCCCACATGCGGCGCAGCGCATTGGCCAGAGCGCCGGGGTTCTCAATGCCCAAATCATCCAAACGATTGGGATTGGTTTCGGCCACGTTGAGAAGTTCCTGCAAAGAGTCATATTCGTCAACAATTTTTGCGGCCATATCATCACGAACCACAGAAACGCGTGAAAGGGTACGCAAGCCAAGCGGAACCATAGCGGTATCCGCAGGAAGGTCTTGGTCATATCCAAGGATACGACCGACCACTTGGGCAGAGCGAAGCTCCGTATTCTCCGTTGTGTGGAATATCCGACGGATAGAGCGCGCGTTTTCAACAGACGAATCTTCAGCATAATCGCGAATCATAAGGTTATATGCCTCATTCACACCGCCCAAGTATTCTTCACGTTGCATAGCGGTGATTTTTCCTTCATTGCCGAGTTCAAGAATATGCGCGTCAAGCTGCTCAGCCACGGTCATAAGTACTTCAAAAAGATAGAACGTCTCAGCAACGTCACCAAGTGTTACATAGTTGTCCAGTTCAAGAGCCGTAAGGCGTAAAAGCTCCCGGTCAAGGGCCTGGCGCGTGCTTTGCATGGCAACGGAAAGCTGACTGACCGCCGTCATAATTGCTGGTACCGACTTCAACTGAATGGCCCGACCGTCAACATACACCGTAATGAGCGAACGGCGAGAAGAAACTGCCAAAACGATTGACTTAGTAAGCAGGCTCATACGAGCAGCAGTTCTATGGCGCGTTCCTGTTTCTGCCGTCGGAAGCGTAGCGTCAGGATTTAAGTGAAAGTTAGCACGCACAATCCGCGTAAGGTCTTTGTCAATAACCACGGCACCGTCCATTTTGCACAGCTCAAAGAGGCGGTTTGCCGTAAAGGAAACATCCAGGGCAAATCCATCGCTGCCTGCCGCAAGAACGTTTTCGCGATCACCCACACAAATAAGTGCCCCAAGGTGTCCTGCAAGAATCATGTCCAATGCGACACGGAGAGCCGTTCCAGGGGCTGTCATTTTAATAGCAAGCGCTCGTCGCTCAGCGGTGTCATCTGGTATTTGTTCAAACTGCGAAGACTCCATGACCCTCCCCTGTATGAAAGCTGGCTCCGAAGAGCCAGCAAACCGTCATAGTAGAAGTATAAAGTTTTTTATTGCATATACACCGAGAAGTCCAAAGAGCTTTTGAAGCCCTCGTACTTCTCGTTTATGTTACTCTGCAGACGACGCAAGGCCCGATCCCTGTACGGGCACCCCAGACTCAGGCACCGGAGGCAAGCTGAAGTTATCTTCTACCTGTGCCATGCTCTCACGTATGCGAGGCGCCGGAATCTCTCCCTTTGTTTTCTTAAACGTCAACTTCTGGTTCTCGTCATCGATATCAACCAGCACGATATCTCCAGACTGCCATTTGCCCTCAAGCAACTCCTCCGAAAGAGGATCCTCAATCATGGATTGGATGGCGCGGCGAAGCGGACGGGCACCATAGACGGGATCGGTTCCGTTTTTGGCGATAAGATCACGGGCGGCATCGGTCAGATCTATGGACATGCCGTTGGCTATCAGTCTATCGCGAAGTTCAAGAACCATGAGGTCAACAATGCCACGAAGCTGCTCTGCCGTAAGCGATTTAAAGACCACGATATCGTCCACACGGTTCAAAAACTCAGGGCGGAAACTGCGTTTGAGCTCGCTTCTTACGCGATGAGAAATCTCTTTGTCGGAAAGACCGCCGGAACCTTCTGCCGAGAAGCCCATGGTATTGGTCTTTGCAATCTCACGAGCTCCAATGTTGGAGGTCATAATGACAACGGTATTGGAGAAATCCACATGGCGACCCTGTCCGTCAGTCAAACGTCCTTCATCCAAAATTTGCAGAAGGATATTGAAGACATCGGGATGAGCCTTTTCAATCTCATCAAAAAGCAATACCGAGTAAGGACGACGACGCACTGCTTTTGTGAGCTCTCCGCCCTCGTCATACCCCACGTATCCCGGAGGTGCACCCACCAGTTTAGCCACGGTATGGCGCTCCATATACTCCGACATATCAAATGAAATCAGAGCATCTTCACTCCCAAAAAGGAACTCCGCCAAAGATTTTGCAAGTTCCGTTTTACCGACACCGGAGGGACCTAAGAAAATAAATGAACCGCCTGGACGGCGAGGGTCTTTAAGCGGACTGCGCGAACGTCTGATTGCCCTTGCAACTTTGATTACCGCTTCGTCTTGGCCAATGACGCGCTGATGAAGGATGTCTTCCGTGCGCAGCAAACGCGAAGCTTCGGTTTCGGTCAAACTTGATACGGGGACACCGGTGATGCCCGACACTACCTTTGCAATGTCGTCCTCATCAATGGTCACAATGTCCTCGTCAAGCTTGGCGCGCCAGCTCTTCTCAAGTTCATCACGCTTGGCGATCAAAGACTTTTCTTCATCGCGAAGCTGTGCCGCGCGTTCAAACTCCTGAACGGAAGCCGCAGCTGCCTTGTCTTTGCTTACACGCTCAAGATCGGCATCTACTTGGGCAATTTCAGGTGGTAAGGACATTTTATGGATACGCGCACGGGCACCCGCTTCATCCAGAACGTCAATGGCTTTATCCGGCAAGAAGCGGTCTTGAATATACCTGTGAGAAAGCAGTACCGCCGCGTTAATTGCAGCTTCGGTATAGTGTACGTGGTGGTGCTTCTCATAACGATCTTGCAGACCGTGAATGATACTGATGGTATCGTCCGTGCTTGGCTCGCCAATGTTGACAGGCTGGAAACGACGCTCAAATGCTGCGTCCTTCTCGATATGTTTGCGGTACTCTTCTGCGGTAGTGGCACCAATGACCTGAATCTCCCCGCGTGAAAGAGGCGGCTTCAAAATTGAGGCGGCATCAATCGAACCCTCCGCGGAACCGGCACCTATAACCGTGTGAATCTCGTCAATAAACAAGATGTCGTTTTTGGATTCCTCAAGCTCCGAGACGACTTTTTTCATGCGGTCTTCAAACTCACCGCGATACTTGGACCCCGCTACGAGACTGGCAAGATCAAGCGTCCAAACCTGCTTTCCGCGCAGAATATCGGGTACATTTCCTGAGGCAATAAGCTGTGCCAAGCCCTCAACAATAGCCGTCTTACCGACACCGGGGTCTCCCAAAATGAGCGGATTGTTTTTCTGACGGCGCGCAAGCACCTGCATGACACGCTCAATTTCGCGATCCCTGCCAATCACGGGATCCAGCTTGCCGTCTGACGCCAGCTTTGTCAGATTACGACCAAACTGTTCAAGCATGGAGCCGTCATTGTTTGCACCTGAACGTTGAGAGACACCGGGTATGCCAAAAATACTGGAATCCATACGAACGTCTTGTACCGCCGGACCGCTTCCTCCCGGCGTCCCGGATTCAATCAACTCTTCAACTGCATTGCGCACCGCATCGCCAGAAACGCCCATGGTGCGCAGGGCATCCATGGCACGTCCGTTGCCCTCGGAAACAATGCCCAAAAGGAGATGCTCGGTGCCGATATATGTCTGACCATGTGTCATCGTCTCGCGATAGGCGTCTTCAAGAACGCGCTTGGTGCGTGGAGTAAAGGGAATGTGACCTCCGGGAACGGGATCTCCCGAACCGGTGGTCAGTTCCTTAACCGTAGCAAGGGTTTCATCATAGGTCACGTCAAGCTTTGCAAGCGCTTGTGCCGCGATACCCTCACCCTCTTTTATTAATGCAAGAAGGAGGTGTTCGGTTCCAACATACAGCTGGTCAAGTCCACGCGCTTCCTCTTGAGCAAGGCTCATAACCTTACGGGCTTTGTCTGTGAATTTATCGAACATTGCGGATAAACCTCTCTGTTGCGTTTTGGGAGTTTATGTACCCAGTATCACGTGATACAAACACCTGGCATCCAAGCTGCACAAAGTTAGAAAATAAGAAGGCCATACGTCGATGCTTTCAAAGAGTCTCTATCTAACAAAAATCACCAAAAGAGGGGTTGTACATACATACAGCCCCTCAATATCTTTCGGTATTTAATAACCCACGCGATATGGCTGCGTTTAACGCATGCAATGCAACCACGGCATGCCTATACCGCCAAAACGTATGGCTTACTCGGCAGCCGTGCGCTCAGAGCGCTTCTCGGGACGAAGCTGCGGGAAGAGAAGAACATCACGGATTGAAGGCTGATCACAGAAGAGCATAATCATGCGATCGATGCCGTAGCCAATACCACCGGCCGGCGGCATACCATACTCAAGGGCGCGAATGAAGTCGTAGTCGTACTCCATAGCCTCATCATCACCCTGTCGCTTGGCTTCCATCTGAGCCGCAAACCGCTCCTCTTGATCCACCGGATCATTGAGTTCTGAATACGCATTTGCATATTCGGCTCCCTTGATAACCAGCTCAAAGCGATCGGTCAGACGAGGATCGTCGTCTTTACGCTTGGTTAAAGGAGATACTTCTGCCGGATAATCACATACAAATGTTGGGTTTATGATGCTCTTCTCGCCAAGCTCATCGTAGATCTCAAAGAGAAGTTTTCCGGCTCCCCACTCAACGTTCCACTCGATATCAAAGCGATCAAGCACCTCACGCAATTTTTCAACGGGGGTATCGATGGAAAGATTCTCACCCGTGACCTCAGATGCAATCTCGGAAAGCGATGCCATACGCCACTCTCCCGAAAGGTCAATTTCCGTTCCCTGAAACGTAATGACCTCATGACCCGCTTCACATCCACACGCCCGGCGAGCAATGTCCTGGAAGAGTTCCTGCGACAGCTTGCGCATACCGGCCAAATCGGAGTAGGCGGCATACGCCTCCATCGAAGTAAACTCGGGGTTGTGCGTAAGATCGGTACCCTCGTTTCTAAACTGGCGACCAATCTCAAAGACACGCTCAAGACCGCCCACAATCAAACGCTTGAGAGGTAACTCGGTAGCAATGCGCAGGTAATTCTCGGTATTCAAGGCATTGTAGTGCGTAATAAACGGCTTTGCATTGGCGCCGCCAAGAATCTCCTGCAAGACGGGGGTTTCAACCTCCATGTAACCGTCGTCTTCCATGTGCTGACGGATAATGGAGATGATCTGCGAACGCTTGCGGAACACGTCACGTACCTCGGGGTTCATAATAAGGTCAACGTAGCGCTGACGATACCTGACCTCACGATCGGTAAGGCCGTGGAACTTTTCCGGCAAGGGACGCAGCGACTTTGAAAGCAGGACAAGGCGAGTCGGCGCAATGGAAAGCTGGCCGCGGCGTGTACGCATGACCGCTCCGGTAGCGCCAATAATATCGCCCAGATCAAGCATGCCGAGAAGATCCCAGCTTGCCTCATCGAGGTTGTTAATGCGGCAGAACAACTGCAGCTGACCAGTATAGTCTTCGATAACGACAAAGGCTATTTTGCCCTGGTTACGAATGGCACGCACACGGCCTGCAACGGAGTATTCGTCCTCGGTCTCGCCGTTTTCGAGATTCGCGTAGCGATCTTCAAGCTCAGAGACGTGTGCAGTAACCTCGGACTGAATAGGATACGGATTTATGCCACTATCAAGTAAAGCCTGACGGCGAGCCCTGCGCTGAGCGCGTTCGTCGTTAACAGACACTTCGACGTTGCTCTTCTCGGCAGCGGCGTTCTCTGTGTCAGCATTTTGTACGTGTTCCGACATGTATCCTCCTGAAATTATCAATAAATAAGCCCCGCGCCGGACAGACGCGGGGCGAACTCTTTTCTGTTCCGGCCGGTCTATCGGGTGATTGCGGTGATGGTGTACTTTTTCACGTTACCGTTTGGCGTGGTGAATTCTACCTCGTCGCCCTTCTTGTGGCCGATAAGTGCCTCCCCTGCGGGCGACTCGTTTGAAATCTTGTGCTCAAGAGAGTTTGTCTCTGTGGTACCTACAATAACGTACTTGGCTTTCTTACCCTTTGCATCTTCAAGCTCGACAGTTGTGCCGATTGCAACGGTAATTTTGCGCTTTTTGTCTCCCTCAACAACCTTGGCAACCGAGAGAATCTGGCGGATCTCGTTAATGCGAGACTCGTTGTGGGACTGCTCTTCTTTCGCCGCATCATATTCGGAGTTCTCGGAAAGGTCACCGAAACCGCGAGCCTCTTTGATACGCTCAACGATCTCATCATGCTTCTCACCCTCACGATATGCAAGCTCATCGACAAGCTTCTGACGACCTTCAGGGGTAAGTACGATTTCTTTAGTGGTATCCATCAGTTTCTTTCTGTAGATGGTGAACGGGCATAACTAGGACGTACGTGTGAAACTCACGTAAGAAGTCCTACTCGGACTTCTTCTCTTCTTCAACGATCTCTACATCAACGTCATCGTCTTCCTTTTTGGAAGCTTTCTTGTCGTCCTTATCGCCATCAAGATCCTCTTCCATGCCCTCACGGACAGACTTAACCGTCTGACCAAGTGACTTACCAAGCTTTGGAAGGTTCTTTGGCCCAAAAATGACAAGAACGACAACGAGAATAACGAGAATCTCAGGAATACCAAGACCAAGAATCATAGAAACAACCTCCGTGACAATTTAGATATAACGCAAAATCACGCACGCGCGCGATGTCGCATCCGCTAGTATAACCGAGAAAGCAACGGAATAACAAGGAATTCGTATGTTGACACGTGATTTACAAGAGCTTCTTTTATGGTCGTTTGGCATTGGCGGAGTAATTGCCATTGTTTACCTGCTCTTTCTCTGGATTCTGCGCCTTCGTGGCGTTTTCGTTACGCGCACAAAATTTGGAGTCACAATGGTGTTTGATTCCGTTGACGCGGACAAAACTCCCGTCCGACTCCTCAACGTCAACGGCACGTATCAATCAGTAAGCTATGTTCCAAAAGACCTCCGAGCCGAGCTTGCCGTGGAATATCATCGCCTGATGGCAGACTTCATTGCACAGGCCACAGCCACGCCTCAGCCAACACCCACAGGGCAAGAAGAACCACGTGCTCACGTACTCATATTAGGAGGCGGCGGTTTCTCGCTTCCGAAATACCTCATTGCCCACAACCCTGCCCTTGACGTCACTGCCGTTGAAATCGATCCCAAAATCATCAAACTGGCACGAGAGCGTTTCTTTCTCACCGAGGTTCTCAACGAAAGCAACGCCGAAACCGAAGGGCGTGCGCACATTGTCGCCGACGATGCCTGGAAGACGCTGCAGGACTCTTCATCGGGTTCTTTTTCCGTTATTGTAAATGAAGTTTTTGCAGGCAAGAGACCGCTTGGACCCATGAAAACTGCTGAGGGTGCGCAGCTGGTACACAATCGCCTCTGCAAAGGAGGACTGTATCTCGCAGACATTCGCTGCCCGCTTGAAGGCTCTCAGTCTGCTCCGTTGACTGAAGTTGTCGAGGAGTTTGGCCACGTCTTTACTCATGTGGCTTATGTCCCGGAATGGCCCGATACGCTAAAGACTGCCGGAAACAATGTACTTATCGCCACGGATGCAGAGTATTCCTATCCCGAGGGTGCTATTGTAATAAAGTAACAAGCCAAGGAGGCACCATGAAGCATGGATTTGAGTTACTTAACGACCCGTTTTTGAATAAGGGAACTGCTTTTACCACAGAAGAGCGAGAAAAATACGGTCTTGTTGGACTTTTACCTCCCTGCGTACAGACCATTGATCAACAAGCTGATCAGGCCTATGAAAATTATCTGACAAAGGCTGACAACGAGGCAAAGCGCCATTACCTGATGCGCCTGTTTTCCGAGAATCGCACCTTGTTCTATAACCTCTTCTCCAAACATCTCAAAGAGTTTATGCCCGTTGTGTACGATCCCACCATCGCGCCTGATATTGAGTACTATTCCGAGCGCTATGTTGACTCGCAATATGCTTGTTTTCTTTCCGCCGACCATCCCGAAGACGTTGAAACTTCTCTGCAAAACGCCGCCGACGGTCGAGACATTGACCTCATTGTCGTCTCTGACGCTGAGGCTATCTTAGGTATTGGTGACTGGGGCACCAATGGCGTTGAGATTTCCGTTGGTAAGCTCATGGTTTATACCGCCGCTGCAGGCATCGACCCACGTCGCGTGCTGCCGGTAATTTTGGACGCAGGAACCAACCGACAAGAACTTCTCGACAATGACCTCTATCTTGGAGAGCACCACAGGCGCATTGACGATGAGAAATACTACGAGTTTGTCGATCGGTTTGTAGCCTGTGCCGAGCGACTGTTCCCCAACCTTTACCTGCACTTTGAAGATTTCGGTCGAAGCCATGCAACGGTACTTCTCGACAAGTACAAAGACACCTACCCCGTCTTTAACGATGATGTTGAAGGTACCGGCATTGTTACCCTTGCCGGCATCTTAGGCGGTCTGAATATCACGGGCGAGAAGCTCACGGATCAAACCTATCTTTGTTTTGGCGCAGGAACTGCCGGTTGTGGCATTGCCAACCGCGTATTGCAGGAATTTGTTGACCAGGGCATGAGCCGCGAGGAAGCCCGAGGCCGGTTTTACCTCGTTGATCGTCAGGGTCTTCTCTTTGACGATATGGACGATCTCACACCCGAACAACGCCCCTTTGCCCGCAAACGCTCCGAGTTTGAAGAAGGCACTGACTTTGGCTCACTGCTTGCGGTGGTCCGCGCTATCCATCCAACCATCATGGTAGGAACATCCACCGTTCACGGAGCTTTTACCGAAGACGTTATAAGAGAAATGGCTGCGCACTGCACGCGACCCATAATCTTCCCCCTGTCTAACCCAACCAAGCTCGCCGAGGCAACCGCTGCCAACTTGCTTGCCTGGACCGACGGGCGCGCACTGGTGGCTACCGGAGTTCCATCCGATGATGTCACAATCAATGGCATTACCTACCGGATTGGACAGGCAAACAACGCTCTCATCTATCCCGGTCTTGGCCTTGGAGTCCTTGCGTCAAAAGCTCGTCTTCTGACGGATCAAATGATTTCTCTGGCAGCACATTCTCTCGGTGGTATCGTTGACACCACACAGCCCGGAGCTGCCGTGTTGCCTCCCGTCTCGCGCATTACTGAGTTTTCCGAGCGCATTGCCACAGGCGTTGCTCAAGAAGCTCTGAGACAAGGACTGAATCGGGAACCCGTCTCTGATGTGCAGGCGGCCGTTCGCACGCTCAAGTGGACTCCGACTTATAGGACCCTTGACGCATAGGTGGACGTTTCAAAAGTTCAGAGTGTTATCCAAGGAGCAACTATGCCCAGCATCTATACTGTTACGCTTAACCCCGCTCTGGACAAGACTGTCCGGGTACCAAATTTTGCCGTCGACCAGGTGAATCGTATTACGTGGCTCAGGCAGGACGCAGGCGGCAAGGGCATTAACGTCTCCAAAGTCATTGCAAAACTTGGTGGAGAGTCAACCGCCATTGCCGTTCTCGCTGGTCAGACCGGACAATGGATTGCAAACGCTCTTGTCGAGAATAATATCAAGGTCCAGGCAATTACCGTTCCCGGAGAAACACGTACCAACCTCAAGGTTGTCGATACTGAGGGCGGCACCAATACCGACATCAACGAGCCTGGCCCCGAGGTTACCGACAGCGTACTTGACCAGGCACTTGTTGATGTTGTCTCCATGACTTCCGCTGGCGATATCGTAGTTCTTTCTGGCAGCCTCCCCCGCGGAGCTTCCACTAATACATACGGTCGTTGGACGCGTGCTCTACGTGACGCCGGGCTGAAGGTTTATCTGGACGCCGATGGTACAGCGCTCTCAGCAGGCCTTGAGCAGAAACCATCCTTCATCAAGCCAAACGATCATGAACTCTCCGCCATGCTGAACCGTGAGCTTGTCGACGTGAACGCAATTGCCACAGCCGCATCCGAGATTGTCGCTGGCGGCATCGACACTGTCTGCGTTTCCATGGGAGGCAACGGTGCCGTCTACGCTACGACCAACGAAGTTTGGTATGCAGGTCCAGTAAAAGTCAAGGTAGGAAGCACTGTCGGTGCCGGTGACTCCGTTGTAGCAGCGTTTGCCTTTGCAGATGCACAGGGCCTCTCGACAGAAGACGCACTGCGGCTGGCCATGGCCACGGGTGCTGCAAACGTCATGGAGAGCGGAACTCAAGCGGCAGAGCGTTCGGTTGTGGATTCCCTCATCAAAAAAGTCCAGCTCACGCGCCTGCACTAGCGTTTTTGAATTGCTATCAAGCTACTTCTAGCCTACCTTGCCTAAAAAGTGCAAAGAATCTGTGTTTTGAACACAGATTCTTTGATGAAATCAGGCACTTATAACGTCACTCAAAAATACCTACAGTTACTCAGAGACGTCTTCGGTCTTTCTGCGATTGCATTCGATTTTCCAGCCAATCATCCAACCAACTGCAAGAACGTAATTCTCGATAGCGCCTACCAAATTTACCGACTCGTGAGCACTCAAGAAATGGATGAAGTGATTAGTTCCAATTCCAATGCCTCCCAGAATCAGCGCAAGCAAAATTGCACGTAAATAAACCCAATCGTAGTGAAAACAAGCAGTAAGCAAAATAATCAGTACTGCAAGGTTCCAAAAGCCAATCTCTCGTTGCCAACCCGTCGAGATACCATAGGCGGCATTACTCCCCATATACTCAGGTGCAACAATTTGCAGAATTGCTGCACCGGTCATCGCAACGATAACCAGCGCAAACATTACCTTCAAAAACTTGTTCATTGGTATCTTCAAAACAAACTCTTTCCTAAATCGCACATGCTATATGCAATCAAAATGAATTGCGAATGGTATTTTACACCTCTACTCAATAAAACTTTTAATCCCTTTAAGGTGATCAAGGGCAACCTGACGGCCAACTCAATAGAGAGACAGCAAGGTCTCACCCGATTTCTCGTTAACTTTAACCTTTTTTCATCACTAAAAAGCAGGTAAAATACTACGCAACTGAAAGTTGACAAATTTCCAACTGCACTTGGTGGTGTGCAACCAGAGCTTCTTTTACTCTAAAATCATCACATGTGAATCCGATTCAATGCCCCAATCCATCATTACTAGAAAGGAACAACCATGTTACTGAGCGAGAAAATCATGAGCCTCAGAAAGCGGAATGGTTGGTCACAAGAAGAGCTTGCACGACAGCTTAATGTTTCAAGACAATCGGTCTCCAAATGGGAATCTATGGCTGCTATGCCAGACATTCAAAAGATTATGGCTATGAGTGAGCTCTTTGGTGTCTCAACCGACTATCTGCTTAAAGATGAAATGGAGGATCTCCCTGCAACTGCAACATCTTTAGACTCTGCAGAGCTCTCAAGTGAGAGCGCTACTCCCGAGTCTTCTTCACAAACTAATGAGCAAAGTGTCTATTCCTCCACAAAAATTGAAGTCTCTCTGGATCGAGCAACGGAATATTTGGATACCACTGTAAAGACGTCTCGTACAACAGCCTTTGCCGTTATGCTCTTTATCATAGGTCCTGCGATTCTTGTGTCACTCTCTAACTATGGAAAAACTCAAACAGATTTTGACCTCACGATTATCAATTCAAGTGCGCTCAATACATCCAGTCTTCTTGACATCATAGGTGTTTCTATTATGATGCTCTGCATTGCAGCTGGTGTAGGTCTTCTGATTTTACAGAACATAAAACTTTCACCATTCGAAGAGCTTAAAGAAAATGCTCTTGAGTTGCAATATGGTGTTGAGGCAGCTGTTAAACGCCGCGCTGAATCTACAAAGTCCCTGCGCTCTTTTCAGCAAGCCGCCGGAGTTTGTCTTACTATTCTGAGCTCTATCCCTTTTACTATCGCATCGTATTTTAAAGCTGGTCTTTACTTCTCAATAGGATTTTTTATCGCCATGTTCATGGTTGCTTTTGGGGTCTTTTTGCTCGTTAATTCTGGTATTGTCAAAAGTAGCTACAATGTTCTTCTCCAAGAAAAAGATTATTCAAATAGCGAGAAAATCTCCAAAAATAAACAAAAATCTATCTATGCCCAGTATAAGCCATATACGCAAGCTTACTATGTAGTTATTACACTCATATATCTTGGTTATAGCTTTATCACCTACGACTGGGGTAGGAGCTGGATTATCTGGCCTCTTTCTGCACTCCTCTACCACGCTGTCATCAGTGTTCTTAGTGTCTTGAAAAAGCACTAAGAACATGCTTTGCCAGTGTTTATTCCACCGGCAAATCACATTTTTCAAAAAAGGTACCAAATCGACTGTTTAGTGGTGATTCAATTCACCACTAAACAGTCAAATCCGAGAAAAACCACCACTAAGCATTGCTTTTGCGAAAAAAATCACCACTAAACATCGAGTTTGGACCAGATTCGTCTCACTGTCTCACTTAAACGTAAAGCACGTCATCACAACTGAAGCACATTACCGCAGCTCTTCATGAAGACGGAATTTCTGCCATGGTCGTATGGTATCAATAAAGAAATGCTCTTATCGACAGCTGAAATTGCATCCACAAGTTCCACGCCAAAACTAACAAGGTCATGTGACAGAGATTCGGCTTTTTCAGATTTCCTTTCAATGGTCTACCTGTTAAGATATCGATAAAACGCTATCTCGAATCACAAGGCTAGGAGTTAGAATCGTCCTTGAAAAGGGAGCTTTAGGTTGATTTATACGAGCAATAAGAGTCTCAAATGCCTTATAAGACAGCCCTTGGATATCTTGCGCAACTGCTGTGATACCGGGATCCGAAAAACTCAAAACAGGACTATTGTCATAGCTAATTAACGAACAATCTCTAGGAATAGAGATTCCTACTTCCCTGAAGTAACTAATAATTCCCAAAGTCGTCATATCACTGCATGACAAAACAGCAGTAGCACAGGTATCACAAGAACTATCTGAGGGTTTCAGAAGACGACAAATTCGACTTCCAGCTAAATATCCCCCTTGTTCATGGTAATCACTGTGAATCACAAATTGTTCGTTGTATTCAATACCATGATTTTTTAAGGATAGGCGATATCCACTCAAACGTTCTCTACCATTAATAGAATCTCTGTTTGCAACACATATAATGCCCCGATGTCCATGTTTAACTAGGTAATCAACAGCCATTGCTGCCCCACGTTCATTATCAATTGCAACTTTATCGCAATCGATATCTTCAGAGATCCTATCGACAAGAACATAAGGTACTGAAAGATGCCGTAGCGCAGAGGCAAATCTTGACATTTTCACTTCAGGCTGCCTTTGAGGAACAAAATTACTTGGAACAAGAAAGAGCCCATCAACTTCTCGAGATACTAGCATATCCAAAAGTCTATTGTCAGAAACCGGATCATCGTTTGAATTGACAATAATGAGAACTCGTCCTGTATTTCTTGAATATTCCTCAAGTGCTTTTGCCAATGAGGCAAAAAACGGATTTTCTATATCAGGCACTAAAAGACCAAATGTATCTGTTCTTTTTGTCACAAGACTTTTTGCCAGAACATTCGCTTTATAGTTTTTCTTTTTAGCAACCTCGCGTATACGCTGTTTACTTTCTTCTGAAAGGCGCACATCATGGCCATTGAGCGTAAGCGACACTGCAGAAACGGAGAGTCCGACTTCTTTTGCAATATCTTTAAGTGTTACTCTCCGCTCCTGCAATGTTATATCCTCCGCTGTCGTACTAAATTAAGCGATACTATTATCTGCCTGACCTCGGTTCTCTCAATTTCTTTTGATTCTATAAGAACAGAATCATTGACAGAATGAACATGAAGACTACTCCTGCAATCATTGGAATGCTCGTACGCTTAACAACCTCTATTGGGTCTGCTTTAATTGATCCTGAAACAATAATTATAACAGCCGATACCGGCGAGACTGCCCGAAGTAGATTACCTGCAAGACCCATAGGTACTGCAACAGCAATCGCTGAAATGCCTGCAGCAGATGCAAGTGTAGGGATAAGGGGAACCATTGCAAAGAATAGGGCTGTACCCGAGCCCGAAAGAAGTACGATAACCGCAGAGAGAACGACGAGAATGAGAGGAAGAACAAAGCCCAAACCATTGCCATTCATTCCAGTCATAACATTTTGCAATGCTGAAATAAGCCCTATTGATTTAAGCCCTACTACGTAAACAGTAGCAGCCACGAGAAGAGCAACTATCGGCATAGCATTTCCCATGCCTTTAAAGAACTTTTCCGTCTCTTTGACTGCTTCTTTTAAACTATGCCGCTTAATAGAATCGCATAGCACCGCAACAATGAATGAAATCACTACTGCAATTTCAACTGTTAGGTCCACTTTAGAATGACCGAGCAATTTAATAAAATAGGCGATGACTAAAAGAATTATAGGAAGTACCGGAAGAAGCGCATAGACGCTCCGGTACAAAACAGAATTACTACAATAGCTTCCTTCGGTCTTCTCAACTTCATTCGCACTTATTATTGCCTCATTACGCCCTTCAAACTTTTGCCAAAAGTAATGTGCAATAGCCATAATGAGTAACGTTGGGATTGAAACAATAGCATGATAAGCAAACACATACTGTGAAACTGTCAGTCCAGCAAATTCAGGATATTTTGCCAATTCATTCGCAATAGCAACATTATCGGAACCAAGCGGTGTCGGCATAACAGTAGCCGTAGTCGCAATCACTGCTCCAGCAGTAAGTGGACTCATTCCGGCTTTTCTCAATACAGGATAGAGGGTAGCCAAAAGAATAATGGCCAGATTCGAAGCACTGGGGATAACAAGTGAAAGCAGATTACCAAGAAGAAAAACCACCGGGACGAGAACATAAGGAGAGCGAATGTTCTTTATTGGCTTTGATAAGACAGAGACTGTGATCTCATTGGCACCAATCTCGCTCATATAGGCAGCGTAACCGCCTAAAAGTAAGATGATAAAGCCCGCTCCAGCGAGTGTCGATTTGAACGTGCTGACAATTGCCAATAAAGGATCGAGAAGTCCGGCACCGGATGACTTAAAATCCTTTATAGCAATGGTATTTCCAGCGAAAATGGCGATATACATAAGGATAACCCCAATAAAGAACAGGGTAATTTTAATATCCATCTTTTTAACAAGCATGTATCCAATAATGGCTATGGATAAAATTGCTGTTCCATACATTACAAAAGAATTCATAAACCTCACCTCAAAAAATTAGCAGAGCCATCTGGTATTATCAGAACCCATATTGCCATACGGTCTAATCCCCTCTGTTGTCTCGGCAATAAAACTGGTCAACAAACCAAGTTCGAAAGGCTCGTACATCAATATCAGTACAAACTATTGCATTTGCGGACTTTCCCAGATATCCCTTCAAGTCAACGAGGGTGCATCCAGCAGTCAAAGCGCCACTCAACTCAATATCGACAAAGGTCTCAGTGGTCTGAAACATTTCTGGTACAAGCAGGTAAGCCATGGCAGTCGGATCATACATTTTGAGGCCTGTCTTTATTGAGCCTCCCCTGTAGTGGCTAAATAGCGCGGTAATCATTTTTCCCGTTTTACTTGCTGCCTTTATCTTTTCAATGTCTTCAGGCAGTACAAGAGCTTTCCATCCTATATCCAACCCAACCATTACAATCGGCACTCCTGAGGAAAAGACAATTTTTGCCGCTTCGGGATCAGTGGCCATATTAAACTCTGACAGGACACCCTTGTTCCCTCGTGTAATGGTTCCTCCCATTATGATTAAGCGTTCAATATTTGATTTGCTATCCGGATGCACTTTCAAAAGTAATGCGATATTGGTAAGAGGACCTATAGCAACGATAGTTACGGGAGTATTTGATCTAGTAATCTCTTTGTAAAGTGCCTCGACCGCAACTTCCGTTAAAAGACAACCGTCAGCCAAACCATCAAATTCAAATCCATCCATTCCACTTGCACCATGAATCGCACTTGCATCGCTTAAAGATCTTACAAGCGGTCCTTTAGCACCTTTAGCAACCGGTATTTTTTTATCCCAAAATTTAAGGAGTTTAAGAACATTATTGCTAACGTTCTCTAAACTAACATTTCCTCCCACAGTCGTTATGAGACGCACATCAACCTTATCTGATCCAATGGCAATCGCTAAAGCTGCAGCATCATCAATTCCTGGATCTGTATCAATAATTATGGGAGTCTTAGTCATCTCTCTCCTTTTTCAAAGAATCGCTCAATTTCGCTTAGTGTAGGGATTGATCGCTGTGCACCAATTTTTCTTGTTGCAAGTGCAGCAGCCTTTGAAGCTAGTACAGCAGCATCATTAAGGCTTTTTCCATTTGCAACACATGCTGCCATGGCTCCGACGTAGGTATCCCCCGCACTTGTTGTATCAACTGTATCAACTCGAAAAGCTTGTTGATACAGACTCTGACCTCTTGTCACTACAATTGAACCAGCATCCCCAACAGTGAGGATAATAGTCTGAGCTTCATTTGCTAATAACTGAGAAAGACTTCTATCTATACTTTCAAAGTCATCCATCGCCCTGAGTCCAAAAAGCGACATACACTCTGTCTCATTTAAGCAAAGTAAATCAATTGAGTTAAAGACATGTTTTGGTATGGTATGCACGGGAGATGGATTAACTATAACGTATAATCCCAGCTCCTTTGCATGAATTATTGCATCACACGTAGTTTTTTCACAACACTCAAATTGCGTAAGAAATACATCCCCAGGACAAGCTACTCTATCAAGCGCTTCGATAACTTGTTCTGAGGAAAGTATATAATTTGCCCCATGTTCAATGATTATCCGGTTATTACCCGAAGTTCTTATAACAATTGCTAAACCTGTAGACGCATTGTCCGTAGAAATAACCTCGTCACAATGTACTCCAGAATCAGTAAGACTGTGAAGTATATCTTCTCCAAACGCATCGTTACCAATTGACCCAATTATTAAAGTATGTGCTCCTATACGTGAAGACGCGACCGCCTGATTTGCTCCTTTCCCTCCTGGGTTAATTAAAAGGTTTTTCCCATCACAAGTCTCACCTTCAAAAGGCATCCGATCCGTCTCTATTGACAGATCCATGTTCATGCTTCCAAAAACAATAACTTTACTCAAAATCCTTCTCCTTTTTTGTATCCCTGCTGAGGAAGCTACATCTGAGTCTTCTTATACAAAAACTTCCACCAGCTATCAATATCAAAAGGAGTAAAAACTTGCTAAAGCGGTTTAGCGGCTTAGTTTGTCAGCTCAATGGTATATCGTTCGATCATTGCAAGTCTTATGAGAACTGTTGTCTTTCTTCATGAAGACGGAATTTCTGCCATGGTCGTAAGGTGTCAATCAGGAAATGCTCTTCGTCTGGAATATGGCCGACAACATTTGTTTTGCCGGTATTGATCATATCCGTGCAAGCAATCTGCATCTCTCCTGCATAGTGACCATAGAGACTGCTATCAATAATGACATCTCCACGGTGAATGCTCGCAGGTGCATTAAATACGTCAAAGGTATGTCCTTTGTACTTCATGCGACTCTGAGACGAACGGATCAGATTGTCAGAAACGTCCCCTCTGTTGCAGTGAAGTTCATCTAAAACAATGCTCTTCTCGACAGCCGGAATTGCATCCACAAGTTCCACGCCAAAACTTACCAGATCATGTGGTAGGGATTTGACTTTTTCAAACTCGGCTTTCGTAGCAAAGCAATTTGAAATGATAACGTCGTCAATGGTCCCCATTGAAATATAGTGTTCCACTTGCAGGTGCATGGGCATATGTCGATGCATCTCCAACGTGGGAAGCCCCTCGGTTACCGGCCAAGGCCCAAATGAATCTTGAACCTGACTGGTTACAAACGCCGCCGTATTGATTCCGTACTTTGTAAAACGCTCAGTGCAGCGGTTAAAAAATTCAAGTCCCAACCCCGAGTAACCATGAGGGTAAAAATTATGGCACCCAATGAGTTTGTTTTTGTTTGGCTGGTATTTCATGATGGTGTCGAGATAATCCACATCGTTACTCATATTGAGCTCAACAAACAGTCCCTCAGGATTGAATGTCATAAATGACTCTTCTTTTCCGGTGAACCCTAAATCAAGACGAAAGCCATCCGCACCGATCTCCTTAAAGAACGAGAGATCTCCATACGAGATGCCAAACTCCTTAAAAACCTGCGGATTTACATCAAGAATAATCTCAAACCCAAGGCGGTGCGCATACGCGTTAATGTCCGAAAACTTCTGAACAACAGCCTCTTTCGTACCCTGAACCGAAAGAAGACAGCTAAAAATACGAGAGAAGCCCGCTTCTGCCGCCATGTCAAGATATGCAAAGATTTCCTCTTGTGTGTTCTTCTCGGGATATATTGAAATTCCAAGGCGCTTCATGTTTCCACCTTCTCTAAAGATACGGCTTATTTGAGAACTTTTATCCCATACTCACATAGGCTTTCAGAGGATACTCGCTTTGGATACAAGTTTTCGCTCTACGGTAGGATCTGCGCTGTAAACGGTTACATCTGTACGTAATCGTGCAAAATGGACCGTTCGCACATGAAGCTCTTGACCTTTCAGTAGTATCTCGCTACGCTACAGGCGAGAAGAACATTTTCGTAATATCTTCTCGCCTTTTTGTTTGGCTTTTAAACCCCTGTATAAGGAGGTGCTTTATGTCTGATCACAGTCGAAGTTATCGTATTTGGGCGGAAAATTGTCCGTATCCACCGTGTTTGCTGTGCTCGATAAAGTGCCTCTATAACGGCGTTTTTCTCGCCAGCTAAGCACTGCGAATAGGGACAATCTACTCCGCGCCACATTCTTGCATCTGCCAGTCGGTGTCAGCACACATGACACAATTTTTTGAAACAGAGGTGCGCAATGGCTAAAACAAGGCGCGCGATTCAGAATCAAACAAACCGTACTCTCGACCGCGGCGACCTCGGTGCGCTGCTTGGTTTTGCTGCCACTCATTCGGAACAAAGCGTTTGTCGAAAGGCACGCGCGTATACAGGCGGCCTGCCGATTGATATTGCACAGGCAAAGCTTGATCTCAATGGTCCCAATGCAGTCTCTGAGACCGTTGAGGATCCTACGGTTATTCGCTTTTTAAAGTGCTTCGCAAGTCCCTTTACGCTCATTTTGATCGTATTAGCTGTGATCTCCTATGTGACCAATGTCGTGTTGGCCTCGCCCGGAGAAAAAGATCCCTCAACTGTCATCATCATTGCGGCCATGGTGCTCATCTCGGGCATCATCGACTTCGTGCAAAGCTCGAAAGGCGCCTCAGCGGCCGCGGCGCTTTCGAAGATGGTCACTGCCACTACGTGCGTGATCCGCCAGCCGATCAGCTTCGACAACTTTGAGGGCAACGAGAACAACGAGGACACTCTGTCTGAGGACGGCGCGGCACCCAACGGAAGCGAAATGCCCGACGAAAATAGAGACACCAACAGCTTTGACGATAAGTCTGCAACCGCCGGAAACGACGACAGCTTTGATAAGGAGATTCCTTTTGCTGAGGTAGTCGTCGGAGACGTAGTGCTTCTCGCCAGCGGAGACATGGTACCTGCAGACTGCCGCGTACTCGACGCTAAGGACCTCTTTGTAAACGAAGCTGCCCTGACCGGCGAATCCGAGCCTGTCGAAAAGCTGCCGGGCGTTGTACATGCACGGCGCCGTGCCGACGGAACACGCTACCCACTATCTCTTTCCGAGTGCACGAATCTGCTGTTTGCAGGCACTACCGTACAATCGGGCAGTGCCCGTACCGTCATAGTAGCCACCGGTGACGATACCTATGTAGGGCGCATGTCAAAGGCCCTCCAGCAGCCTGCCGCCGAGACAAGCTTTGACACGGGTTTGAAATCGGTCTCCAAGGTCCTTGTCGCCTTCATGCTGATCATGTGTCCGATCGTACTGCTCGTCAACGGCATCATGAAGGGAGACTGGCTGGACGCGCTTTTGTTCAGTGTCTCGGTTGCTGTTGGCATCACACCGCAGATGCTGCCCGTGATCGTTACCACCTGTCTCTCGCGCGGAGCCACACAGATGGCAAAGCGAGACGTCATCGTCAAGAGTCCCTCGGCAATCCAGAATCTCGGCGCCATCGATATCCTTTGCACCGACAAGACCGGCACCATCACAGCTGACGAGGTGGTGCTTGAGCACCATCTGAACGTCCTCGGCGAAGAAGATGAAGCTGTCTTGCGCCACGCCTTTCTAAACAGCTACTTTCAGACAGGGCTTCGCAACCTCATCGACAAAGCCATCATCAAGACCACCGAATGCCTTACTGATATCGATCATCTGACCGGCGATTACCGCAAGATCGACGAGGTCCCCTTCGATTTTGAGCGCCGGCGCATGAGCGTGGTGGTCGAGGATAGTTCAGGCAAGGCTCAGATGATCACCAAGGGCGCCGTCGAGGAGATCCTGACTGTCTGCAACTCCGTTGATCTTTGCACCGAGGTATCGCCGCTGACCGAAGCACAGCGCCGCGAGGTGCTTCGGAGAGTGCAAAACTTCAACGACGAGGGCATGCGCGTCATAGCGGTAGCTCAGAAGAATGATCCGCGGCCGGTAGGCGAGTTCGGCGTCGATGATGAATCCGAGATGACTCTCATCGGCTACCTGGCGTTTCTTGATCCACCTAAGGCAAGCGCCGCCGAGGCCGTCAAAAAGCTTGGTGAGAAGGGCGTCAGCGTCAAAGTCCTTACGGGCGACAATGAAGGTGTTGCAGCTGCCGTCTGCAAAAAGGTCGGCATCAAGGTCGATGCGCTTCTTTTAGGTGAGGAAGTTGAGAGCCTCTCCGATCAGGCACTTTGCAAGCGTGTCGAAGAAACGCAACTCTTTGCCAAGCTCTCTCCCATGCAGAAGGCGCGCGTTGTCGAAGCGCTGCGCCAAAATGGCCATATCGTAGGCTTCATGGGCGACGGCATCAACGACGCAGCTGCCATGCGTGCCTCTGACGTAGGCATCTCTGTAGACACTGCCGTCGATGTGGCAAAGGAATCGGCCGACATCATCCTGCTGCAGAAAGATCTTCTCGTCCTTGAGAGCGGTGTTGAGGAAGGCCGGCTCACCTACGGCAATACGATCAAATACATCAAGGCGACTGCCAGCTCAAACTTTGGCAACGTCCTTTCGGTCATGGTCGCCAGCCTGTTGCTTCCGTTTTTGCCTATGTCCGCGCTGCAGCTGCTGCTTTTGGGACTTGCCTATACACTGACCTGTATTGCGATCCCCTGGGATACGGTCGACGAGAGCTTTCTGGCAAAGCCCCGCTCATGGGAAGCGCGTTCCATCACAGGCTTCATGCTCTGGATAGGGCCGGTGAGCTCAATCTTTGACGTGCTCACATTCGCGCTCATGTTCTTCATCATCTCCCCTGCCCTTTCGGGCGGCAGCTGGGCGGAGCTGGTTGCCTCCGGCAATACCGCTGCCCAGGCTCTTTTTGTTGCGTCCTTCCAGACGGGCTGGTTCATAGAATCCATGTGGACCCAGACCTTTGTCTTGCACGCGCTGCGCACCGAGAAGCTGCCCTTCATCCAGGGCCGCCCCTCCGCGGCTCTGATGGCGCTCACTCTTATCGGCATTGCAGCGGTAAGTGCGCTGCCCTTCCTGCCCGTAGTATCCACTGCTCTTGGACTCATCCGCCTGCCGGAGGCCTTCTTCGGCTGGCTTTTGGCGCTCATGTTCGGCTATCTGATCCTTATTAGCATCGTCAAGACGATCTATATACGGCGGCATGGCTCGCTTTTGTAGTGCTGTAATAATCTTATATGAGGAGATGTAAAGATTGAGAGAGTCAGATCTTTATTGACCTATGAATGAGCCCGAAAATACTTATACTGAGGAAGACACCCAAGGCGTTCATATATGGACGGACCATGGCCTAGTGTATAGATATCTGTGGAACTTGTCCGCTCAGACACCTATCAATATGATAGGTCAATACATTAGGGATACTAGTTCTATCAGAAAAAGCTTTCATTTTTAATGTTTCACTTAATTTTGTTTTAGTAATATATTGCTCCAACTCATTGAGTAGAGTAATGCATGTCTCCATGCTCATCGACCTTCTGCTTAGATGATTTTCAAAACAATACGAGCATCGCAAATCACACTCTACAGTAAGAGCAACTATTAGGTTCATAGTACCATTAGCATGCATATCCATTAAGTCCACTATTTGATCTGGCGTAAGGCTATGTAATTTAATGCTTGTTTCGTCCTCTTTCTTAAATGCCTTATCAAATGAATCAAACCCGAATGGCTATTATTGTCAATCAGCTTGTAATACATTTTCGTTTCTATTCATTTTGAATTAAGGGCCTTGTCCCATATAACTTTTTTAGGCGTTTTATTATGCCTTTTTCTGCAAGCTCTTCAAAAGTCCCGACAGCGATAATTCGTCCCTCATGCAAAACAACAATCTTTGTAGCATACAAAAGACAGTTGATGTGGTGTGTGACCATTATAATGCACCTCTTTTGTCGCTCCTTAATCAATTGCCTCATAACAATAGCTTCATGCCTCGAATCAAGCGACGAGGTAGGTTCATCCAAAATAAGAATAGGTGCCTTTTTCAATAATGCGCGAGCAATAACTAAGCGTTGCCTCTCTCCACCTGATAGGCGTTTTCCCTCATCACCAATGACGGTTTTAAGGCCTAAAGGCAAATGTTCCACCAACTCAAGAGCCCCAACGGCCTGAAGCATCCGCTTCATGTGAACTTCATTGATAGCTGCATCTCCCATTGATAGATTCTCTTCAATACTAAGAGGCAGCAAACTACTGTCTTGAGAAACAAAAGAAATCCGTTGTCTAAACGTCGCGGGAGTTATCTGATTGACATTAATACCTTCCAAAAAGTAACTCCCCGCATATTGAGGGGAAAATCCCATAAATAAATTTAAAAGCGTGCTTTTTCCGGCTCCGCTCTCGCCGATAATCATGATGCATTCGCCTTTATGCGCGTCAAAATCTACATGAGAAAGAGCCGGCACGCTGCCATACATAACTCCTATATCGCGTAAAGATATGCAGGCTGCCGTTGTGTTAAATGTTACGTTAGGCAATATATTGTGGTCTATAACTCTAGCCCGCATATCGTTCTCTTTTAGCAGTACGACAAGTTCTTTCAAACTGTCCCGAGATGACCTTATAGAACAGAACGAGTCGTTAAAATCTATCATGTAATTAACAAGCGGCTGTGTAAACTGAACAAGAAACATGACCGTGCCTAAATCTCCATTTTGTTCATGCGTCAAAAATAATACGAACCCCAATGCTATCGGCAAGACCTCCGACAGATAGAACAGCATATTGCTCACGAGCTCATGTAATGCATATGTCTTTTCGTATTCTATTTTGGAACGTTCGGCAGCATGTATTACTTTTTCAGATTCGGAATACGCATGATTTTCCTGGTGAAATGCTCTAATCGTATCAATACCGGATACGGTCTCACCAAAATATGTACTAATGTGACTTGAGTCATGTTGTAATTTCTTCCGTTTAATTGAGAGCCTAGCGTAAAATGCAGTATGAACTATAGCTGCAGTAATAAAAATTACTAGATAAACAATACCAAATATGAGGCTAATTCTAGCTATTACCAAAAGTGACAAAAACGAAAGTACCAATGCGCTTACAAAACGAAATAAGTCCGTTGCGATAAGCTGAGCAGCCAATTCAGTGGCATCTAAAAGTCTAGATGTATATCCAGTTGGATCAATGATAACATCTTCTTTTTTCTCAAGAGCAGCAAAGGACTGCCTATATAAATCTGCCTTAACATAGATTTCTGAATTAGGGATAAGAAATTGCTCAATACTCTTCATGGCAAAGGTGCTTACCACACTTAGCACTAAACTTAGAGCAAGATATCTCATAAACCCTTGCCCTAAGACCAAATGATCATAGAAGCGCTCCAGCAAAACTGCTAACACATAGGAGCTGAGGAACTGAACTGTTACGAGTTTGATTTGCGCAAGAATCCATCCACGTCTACTTGTAGTCAAATGCGACAGTAAAAATAGTAAGTTACTACTTTCACGCATGTTTTCCCCTCCTTCATTATTACTAGAAGATCGGTACATCTGTATGGGTCTGCTCAGGTATGAAGTTTTTAATAAATAGGCTCTTGTCTTTTACCTTATGCACCCTTCCATTACAAACATGCAGAATGCAGTCTGCGTGCCTCATAATTGATTGATTATGCGTTGCAATAATGAAAGCCTTCTTTTTCTTAAGCACCTCAAATACATCAAGCGCCATAGCTATATTCTTAGCATCAAGTGAGCTTGTTGGTTCATCCATTCCTATGAGAGTTGCATTGCTTACGCAGGCTCTTGCAATGCATATGCGTTGCAATTGTCCACCTGAAAGAGATGCCAATCCACCAGCACCGATACAGGTCTCAAAGCCATTGGGGAGTTTCATGATAGCATCATAAATATCTAGCCTTCGACACAGCTCATATATCTCTTCATCACTTGCGGCAGAACCAAGTCGGATATTTTCCATTACAGAGGTCGAAAAAATGAAAGGATCCTGACTCACAAAAGCTGCTGCAGAAACTTTATCGTTCAGAGTTTCTTTTGCATAGAAAATCTCTCCCTCAGAAGGAGGATATATACCGCACAAAACATGTAAAAGAGTCGATTTTCCACTGCCGCTTTCACCTACGAGCACAGTCATCTGTCCCAAAAAACATGTAAAAGTTGCCTCAGAAAATACCTTTTTATCTCCATATGAAAAACCTACGTTATGCATGCATACGACATCTGTCGCACGCTTTGTGGCGCAGAAATTTACTCTACGGGTGGGTGAAAGTTTCAATATATCAATAATACGTTCCTCTGCTGCACTGTTCTTGTGACGCAGAGAAATAAACTGAGGAAGAAACAGGAGAAAATTATTCAAATGTCGCCGAAGCATACCAAAAAGAACGAACTTACCAAAAGTAACAGATCCAGATATAACCAAAGCTGTACCAATAGAGAAATGTAAAAATATAGGAATCATATTGATGTAGGACAATTTAATGGTATTTCGCGTAATCTTGAAGTTGTTATCTTTCGTCTTTACACAAATCTCAGAAAGAATAGACGTAAAACGGGTCAAGAAGAATGACTCTGCGTAAAAGGACTTAATTACTCGGAGTTGACTCACAATGGTATAGAGCAAGTTTGACATTTTACTATTACATTCACTGAGATGACAGTATGTTTCGTCCATGGACGAATCAATCTTAATGTTCATATATAGAATGAATGGCAGCACTGCAAATTCCGCAAGCGCGAACTTCCAATCAACAAAAAATGCAAGCGTAACAGCCAAGGTAGCGATACATCCACGCCGCAGGAGCACATAAAGGGTCTGTTCACGAAATGACTCAATCGCCTTTACATCTAGAGTTAACCTAACACTAAGATCGCCTTCTGTTACCTTAGCAACCGAAAGTACCGGAGCAGATATAAGAACAGAGTAAATACGGCGCCTTAGCTTAGAAATATGCTGCGCGCACGAAATCTTGAAAAGAAATGGAGTTAAAACACTCGAAACCCATTGAACAACAATTGCTGCAAGAAGAAACAACATACTACGTAAAAGCTGTTGCTCGCTAAAGCTATTGTATGCAAGCGCATCAACTGCTACACCTTCAAACCATGCAAGGGCAACATTTGCCCCACCTTCAATGAGAACAAATAACCACAAAAAAGCACTAATGCGCATGTCATTACTATGTATTTTACTGTTATGAGACTGCAAAGTACTCCACTATCCTAAAAGTATCCTAGGAAATCGTTACTGCATCAATACTTAAGCAGGGGCCGCCATAAGCAACGCGCAAGTAATCCTGTCATAATTTCCTACACCCCCCATAGAGACTATTTCGGAAACGTATCACATTCGAAATTCCAGAAATACTATAAAGAAGCTCGTTCACACGTCCACTGATACAAGAGATTAAAAACAGGCCTTTCGATTTTACCACCACGTATTTGATAAGCACGACGTAGAATTAAGTAAAATTTATCCCTGAGAAATGCTCCCTGACTGGTCTCGATATAAATCCCTTCGTCAACTGACCCAAAAAAGCTTCAACCGATTGATTCCCTCTATCCATATACGTTGTTGTCATTCTGATGAGATTCGAATTATAAATGCTTTTATTTCGAGCATTCCCCGAAGACACGCTTTGATGCCAAAGTTGTGCATAATGATTATTTGTTAATAACTCAGACACACAACCTTCTTGAATAATATACGTCTTGCATGCGTCTGATTCTTCATCATCAATGGAAACATAGCCAGAGCCTCTAATGCCACCATAATCAATAATTGACACATATTCTTGAAGTAGTTTAGGTGCCGCCACATCACCAATAAGGGGATGATTTTTATGAGAAAAATAGTATTCCACATTGTAGCCTCATTCAACCTGACAGCCGTCATATAGCAGATTTTTTAAAACTTCTATCCTAGAAACTCGTACTCTTTGACGTGCTCACATTCGCGCTCATGTTCGGCTATCTGATCCTTATTAGCATCGTCAAGACGATCTATATACGGCGGCATGGCTCGCTTTTGTAGTGCTGCTGCAATCTGATCGCATACTTCAGCCTTATCCCTGCACGACCTTGTCACGCAGTGCAGAATAAGGGTATAAGACCTCCGATGCCCGCCGACGTCGGAGGTTTTTATGACTATGCAAGATGCCCTTAAGCAGCGCATTTCCCTGCGCGCTTATGACGCGCGACCTATCGAGCCGGACAAGCTCCGTCAGCTTGAGGAAGCGATCTCCCGCTGTAATGCAGAGATGAAAAAGGATGCTGACCATCCCGCATACCTGCAGCTCACCGGCCCTCATCTTGAGGACGGCACCGCTGTCCATATGAAGAACCGGTCGATCGTAGGACCCATCTACCACTACATCGCAGGTTTTGCCACCGATGATCCCATTGCGCGCGAGATGATTGGCTACTATGGCGAGAAGCTCGTGCTCCTGGCAGAGCAGCTGGGTCTTGGCAGCTGCTGGATTGCCGAAACCTTCGACCCCAAGACACTGGCGCAAACCGAGCGTGAAGGGCTTGATCTGCAGATCATTATCTCGCTTGGCTATGCGCCGGCAACAATACCGCTCAAACAGCAGGGGATCCGCACTGCCATCCGTCTGCGCACCAAGAAACCCGCACAGATCATGACCGTGAATGGCGCTCCGGCAGCACTCTCCGACGTACCCGCATGGTTTGTACGCGGCCTTGACGCCGTGCTTCTCGGCCCCACAGCAATCAACAAGCTGCCGGTAGTGTTCGATCTGAGCAATGGCGCTGTCAGTGCCTCAATGCCTGACCAACGACACCGTGTGCAGGACTTTGACCTGGGCATCAGCAAGCTCCACTTTGAACTTGGCGCCGATCTTGCAGGGCAGTGGGAATGGGGTCAGCCCGGAAAATTCATCAGGGCATAAACAGTACACCATGATCTCTCAGATAGATGCCTGCAAGCACCTTCGCTTGCAGGCATTATTTTGACCGAAGTTTTCGCTGTTTGCCGGTCTGTTTGCTGCTCTGTTTGCCGATCTCTACGCAATCTTCCAGCCGACGGTCTTCTCGCGCATGTTTACGAAGTCGGCATAAAGTCCGCCTTCCGCCATAAGCGATTCATGCGTTCCGCGCTGAACGATACGACCCTTATCAAGCACGAGAATTTGATCGGCATTGCGCACGGTCTTCAAGCGATGCGCAATCATAATGACCGTCTTTGACTTCGTAAGCTCCGAAATGGCGTGCTGTAACTCAAGCTCATTTTCAGGGTCAACATTAGCCGTTGCCTCATCCAAAACCACGATGGGTGCATCTTTCAAAATGGCACGTGCAATGGAAAGACGCTGGCGCTCACCGCCGGAAAGTGAAGAGCCGCTCTCACCCAATCGCGTGTCATAGCCGTTTGGCAGCGCCTGAATAAACTCCTCACAACAGGCTCGGCGGGCAGCGTCCACCACTTGCTCATGCGTTGCTTCGGGGCTTCCGAACTTGATGTTATTTTCAATAGTATCGTCAAAAAGAAATACGCCCTGGAAAACCGTAGAAAAATTCTGCAGCAGCGAGTCAACCTTATAATCGCGTACATCGCGGCCGCCCAGAGTAACCGCACCGGAATCCACATCCCAAAAGCGCTCAATCAGACGCACAAGCGTTGTTTTGCCGGATCCGCTTGGTCCCACAATGGCACATGAACTACCTGCGGGAACGGAAAGACTCACACCGTCAAGCACGCGCCTGTCGTCATATCCAAACGTGACGTCGGAAACTTCTATGTCAAAGGCATTGGCCTTCTCGACACCCGCGCCTTCGTCCATGGGAGGCGTGGCGAGAAGCGCGTTGGTTTGTTCCATGGCAAGCTCAATATTGCGAAGGATTGCCGAGAAACGACCGGCAGCCTCAAGACGGCTAAACATCATAAACGACATCACCACAACCGTAAGACAGATGGCAGTATCAAGGCTTCCCGACAACCACAGACCCACCGCAATCAAACACATCGCAACGCTTGTTGCTTTGGAAACGACCATCTGCAGAATAGAAAAACGCAGTGCCTTAAATTCAAGCGACAAAGCCTGATCTCGGCAATCGTCAACGGTTCGCGAAAACTTCCCTTCCGCGTCATCGACAAGCGAAAACGCACGAACCACGCTGATACCGCGAACGTACTCAAGAACGGCACTGACAAGTTTTGTATTGGCTTCCGTAAGCTTACTTGCGGTCGTACGTACATATCTTTGCAAAAGCTCCATGCTCGCACAAAAAAGAACCAACGTGAGGGCACATATAATGCCAAGACGTATGTCCAAGAAGAGCAAGAATACGACAATGATGCAGGAAAACGCGAGGCCACCCACAATGGTCATGTACAGAAGACCACCGAGGTTTTGCATGACGTCCAGCTGATTGGTCATGACGGACGTTACTTCGCCAAGGCTATTCTCGTTAAAGTACCCCATGGGCAAATGGCGCAGCGTATCTCCCACTTCTGTTCGCTTCCGGCCGGCCATGCTAAAGTTGGCGTCGCAAAAATTCTCACTCTTAAAATGAGAGCACACAAACGTCCCTGCAATACTTATGAGCATAACCCCTAGTGCAATCAGAGCCGTCTGGTTCGACAGCGTATTTGTTGTAAGTGCGCTGAATACGATCCAAAGCGCCGTAATTTGCAGACCCTCAAACATACAGGTCAGAAGTGTAAACAAGAGGCCCTTGAGGAGCTTATCGCGATATGTGTCTCCGAACTGGAAATACATTTTCAATACAGAAAGCATTGTCGGCTCCTTTCTTAAGCCTCGTCGAGTGCGCCGATATGAGCGCGGTACATACGCGCATACAGCGGACAGGTATCCATAAGCCGGTTGTGTGTACCCTCGGCTTCAATGGTTCCGTTATTGACAACTACGATCTTGTCGGCATTTTGTACCGTTGAAAGGCGATGCGCGATAACCACCAAGGTCTTGCCCGCCACAAGTTTTGCCACCGCAGATTCGACTTCTGCCTCGGACTCCGGGTCGGCGTAGGCCGTGGCCTCATCAAGCAAAATAATCGGGGCGTCTTTAAGCATGGCGCGAGCAATGGCCACACGCTGGCGCTCTCCGCCGGACAGATGTCCTCCCGAACCGCCAACCACCGTTTGATAACCCGCGGGAAGCGAATGTATAAAATTATGGCAACCGGACGCCTTTGCACAGGCGATAACCTCTTCATCCGTGGCGTCTTTGCGACCCATCCGGATGTTTTCCATGATGGTGTCGTCAAAGAGATAGCTGTCCTGGTCAACGTAGGCGACAAGATCGGCAAGCTGAGACGGACACAGCTGGCAGATATCTTTTCCGCCGATTGAAACCGATCCTGACGTAGGATCCCAAAAGCCCGCGACAAGCCTTGCAAGGGTGGATTTACCCGAACCACTTGGACCGACAAATGCCGTTACCTGGCCAGAGTTGATGGTAAGGTCAACGCCGTGAATAACTTCGTTAGCATCGTAGGCAAAATGAACGTCTTTGAGTTTGATGTCTGTACCTTCAAGAACACCGGGCTTCTCGGCACGCTTTTGGTCCGGATAGTTCAGGACTTCCGAAATCTCTTCGACAATCGTTCCCACCTGAGCAAGCGAATCTCCAAAACTCATGGCTGCATACAGGGGTTGAAAGGCGCCGAGCGACAGTACCGCGCACATAACCAATGTCGCGGGTTCAAGCGAACCCTGCATTACAAAAAGGCAGCCCAAGGGAAGAACCACCACGAGAGTTGCAGGCGCAATGGAAAGCATTGCATCCTGCCAAATTTGACAGTGGCTCATCCAGTCAATAAAGGCATGCGCGGATGCATAGACCGCTTTTGAGAACTTCTCGTATGAGCTGGCAGATTGACCAAACGCTTTGATTACCTCGATGCCCGAAACATACTCGACCGAAGTATTATTCATCTCTTTACCTGTTGTAATGGTATTTTGGTACCACGCCTCATAGTCTTTCATCATACCTGCCATACAGGCAAGGCCCACGAAGATAGTAAGGAATGTTGCGAGGGCAAGTCGCCAGTCCAGAACGCCCAAGTATATAAAAATTGCAATTACAACCGTAATATTTGAGGTGAGCTCGGGAACCGCGTGAGCAAGCGTGGTTTCAATGCCGTCAACTTTTTCAACAAGGAGACGCTTGAGCGTGCCGGACGGTGTATCAAGCACATACCCCATGGGAATATGGGTAAGCTTTTGTGCAAGACGGATACGAAGGTTGGCAATGGTCGCGAACGTTGCGATATGTGAAACCGTCGTTGAGAGATGATGAAAGATGATCTGCACTGCATAGCTTACCGCTGCAATGCAAGCCCACTGCACGTAAAACGACCAATCTCGTACCGCATTAAAAATACCGACAACCATATTTCCGGCAGCAAAATAAGGAACCATACCACCGGCAACACCAATGATGGCGAGGAGAACCGAAAAGGCGTATGTCCCTTTTTTACCGGACCACTCAAGCAGTACCGCGACGGGATTTGCTTGAGGCTGTTGGGTTCGTTTCTCTTGAGAGCCGCGTAACTCTTCCTGCTGTTCGGACCCTTGTTTTTCCATATAATCCTCCTGTACAGACTATAGAACAGCACATGAATATCTTATTTTGGATAACTACTCTGGCGGTAAATTCTCGGCGACCCACCGCATAAGTTAGTCATGGAAAACTCATATATTAGTGTTGCGCGCCCATAAGTAAAAAGCAATAGGGCTTTTGCGATCTACCACTCACGCTTATTTATATAACGTTTGCGGAATAGCTCTTCTCCGCCCGACTTAATCTCCTCACGACGGGTATATGACGATGCATGTATTCATTCCTCATTAAAGGAGAGAGGATAGTTCAATGGATATTTCGCAAGTAAAAAATGTAACCGTTGCGGGCGGCGGCGTCTTAGGCAGCCAAATTGCATTTCAAATTGCCTATAGCGGATATGACACTACTATTTGGCTCCGCACCGATGCTTCAATTGGTCGCGCGCAACCCAAGATTGACCGTTTGAAAGAGATTTATCTGAACACCCTTGAGGCACTCAAAACCAACCCCAAAGCATATGCCTATGGTCTTATTGCCAAAGAGGATATTACAGCCGAGAAGCTCGACGAACTCAAAGGTCGCGTCGAAGAGGCATACGCGCATCTCAAGCTCACTACCGACTGGGACGAAGCGTTCAACGATGCGGACTTTGTCATTGAATCCGTTGCCGAAGAGCCCAAGCAGAAGATTGCATTTTATAGCGAGCTGGCAAAGCATTTGCCGGAGAAGACGGTTATCGCCACCAACAGCTCAACCATGATTCCAAGTATGTTCGCTGAGCACACGGGCCGTCCCGAGAAGTACCTTGCACTCCACTTTGCCAACGAAATTTGGAAAAATCCACTCGCTGAGGTAATGGGGCACGCCGGTACCGCACAGGAAAATTTCGACCTCGTTGTCGCCTTTGCCGCAAGTATCCGCATGATTCCCGTTAAGGTTCTCAAAGAACAGCCGGGTTACCTTCTCAATTCGATGCTTGTTCCCTTCTTGTCAGCCGCAGAGGGCCTTTGGGCCGGCGGCATAGGATCGCCTGAGGATATCGACCGAGCTTGGATGATTGGTACGGGTGCGCCTGCAGGACCATTCAGAATCCTGGACATTATCGGCCTCACCACTGCCTACAACGTGGGAATGCTCAATCCTAAGGCGCAGCAGGAAGGCACCATTGAAAATCGTATCGTTACGCTACTGAAAGAAAAGATCGACGCTGGAGAGCTCGGCATTAATGCCGGCAAGGGCTTCTACACATACGGAAAGTAGCTCGTAAGAGCCGTCCCGATGGGAGCTCATGGCAGGAGTCCCATAGAATCGAAGAACGTCCCGAAAATCGCACAGTCGATCTTCTCGGGACGTTCTTTTGTGTAGTGCTCCTGCACGCGGCACTCTCGCGCGCATTATTTCTTTTTGGTTGCAACTCACCCGCGAACGCCCGTACAGGCAAGCGACGTGCCATCATAGCGGTACTACATCATTTGTGACCAGGAAGGGTATCCATGTCGAATCTTAAAACACCTCCGTTTACCTTTGATATCGTCGGCAGTTTCTTGCGCCCCGCGTACCTCAAAGAGGCGCGCACCAACTTTGCAGCAGGTCGTATTTCCCGTGAGGAACTCACCGCAACGGAAGACAGAGCCATTTCCGAACTTGTCCATAAAGAAAAAGAAATCGGTCTCAAGGCCGTTACCGACGGTGAATTTCGCCGCACTATGTGGCACCTGGACTTTCTTGAGGAACTCCAGAATGTTGAGCATGTTGATACGGCACATTGGTCTGTTGAGTTCAAAGGTCCAAAACCCAAGGGAGCTCAGCTGACATTTACGGGAAAAATTGCCTTCGGGGAGCATCCTTTTCTCGAGCACTTCAAAAGGCTGCAGGAAATCACCGGTAATCACCTCGTTAAGCAGACTATACCTTCCCCATCGATGCTACATCTGATCCCCTGCATACGCGGCAAAGAAAGCTATCGGCCCATTGAGCGCTATCAGGACGAGAGCAACCTCTATGACGACATTGTCGAGACGTATCAAGATGCCATCCGTGCCTTTTATAACCTTGGCTGCCGCTACCTGCAGTTTGATGACACCAGCTGGGGCGAATTCTGCGACATCGAGAAGCGCGCTGCCTATGAAGCCTTAGGCATTGATCTCAATAAAGTTGCACACGACTACGTTGACTGCATCAATCGGATTCTTGCGTCCAAGCCCGCCGACATGACCATCACCACACATATTTGCCGGGGCAATTTCCGCTCAACATGGTTTTCTTCAGGCGGCTATGATCCGATTGCGAAGACACTTTTCCAGGCAAACTACGACGGGTTCTTCCTTGAATATGATTCCGATCGCTCGGGTGATTTTGCGCCTTTAGCGCATGCCGGAAACCGCATCGTCGTGCTTGGGCTTCTCACTTCAAAATTCCCTGAGCTTGAGGATGAAAATGCTGTTATCGCCCGCATCCACGAAGCCGAGAAGTACCTTCCGCTTGAACAGCTCCGCCTTTCAACGCAATGCGGCTTTTCTTCAACGGAGGAAGGCAACGTAATGACTGAAGACGAACAGTGGGCAAAACTTGCTCACGTTAAGCGTATTGCCAAGAAGGTCTGGGGAAATTAATACGTTTTCTCAAGAAACAAATATGAAGTGAATCCAGGCAGGAAATGAACCGAGTACACAATGAGTCCACGTAAAAGGTTCATTTTCCGCCTGGTTCATATCCTTAACTTATAAGATTCAGACCCGTGAAATATCCTGAGAACAACTGCGCGGCCCTCTACAACTTTATATATACAAACATATTCTCCGCAAAACAGCTTGCGGTATCCAAGACGTCGTAAATCACTATCATGGTGAAGAGGGCCAAGCAAAGGCGTTTCTTCCAAAAGACGCATAGTATCCAGTATTTTCTTCATGAAATTTTCAGCAGACTTTGGGCCAACCGCCTTAATCTTATACTTTGCTATTTGACGGATGTCTTCCCAAGCGGATTGTTGAATGAGCATATTATGCTTTGGCATCTCTAAACATCTCATTAAGCATTGTTTCAACTTCATCGATTGAGTACGATTCCTCGCCTGCAAGACGACGAGCTTCTGCTTCAAGAATCATGGCCTTTTGCTCGAGTTGTGTCTTTAATCCTTCAAAAGCTTCAATGGAGAGCACAACGATATCACCTTCGCCATTCTTAGTGATATAGATAGGCTCATTACTTTCATGTGCAAGACTGGAAATCTTCGTATAGTCATTCCTCAGTACCGTTGAAGAGGTGATGTTCATTACATATCCAATCATTCTACTATTTTTCTAATAGAATTATATCATTTACTTCAAACTTTATATAGCAACAAGTGCATTACGAGCCTCAGCGTCCATCGAAATCAACTAAT